>CAVQIP010000024.1:0-204918 GCA_963712565.1 uncultured Alphaproteobacteria bacterium
TCGGCGAGCGCGCGGTAGGACAGCGCCTCGGCGAGATGCACGCGGGAAACCCTGTCGGCGCCGTCGAGGTCGGCGAGCGTGCGCGCCAGCCGCAGCACGCGGTGATAGCCGCGCGCCGAGAGCCGCATGGCGTCGGCGGCCTCGCGCAACAGCGCAAGCCCGCTGCCGTCCGGCCGCGCCACCTCTTCGAGCAGCGGCCCGTGCGCGGCGGCGTTGGTGCGCAGCTGCGGCAGGCCGGCTGCGGCGTAGCGCTCGGCCTGGCGCGCGCGGGCGCGCGCGACGCGCGCCGCCACCTCGCGGCTGCCTTCCGCCGGCGGCGGCAGGATGAGGTCGGCGGCGGTCACCGCCGGCACCTCGACGCGCAGGTCGATGCGGTCGATCAGCGGACCCGACAGCCGCCCCTGATAGTCGGCGGCGCAGCGCGCGTTGGGGGCGCGCTTGCAGGCAAAGCCCGGCTCGTCGGCGCGCCCGCAGCGGCAGGGGTTCATGGCGGCGACCAGCATGAACCGCGCGGGATAGGTCACGCGATGGTTGGCGCGCGCGATCGCGACCTCGCCGATCTCGAGCGGCTGGCGCAGCGAATCGAGCACCTGCGGCTGGAACTCGGGCAGCTCGTCGAGGAACAGCACGCCGTGGTGGGCGAGCGAGGCTTCGCCCGGCCGCGCGCGCAGGCCGCCGCCCACCAGCGCCGGCATGCTGGCGGAATGATGCGGCGCGCGGAATGGCCGGCGGTTGGTCAGCGCGCCGCCCTCGATCTCGCCGGCGACCGAGGCGATCATCGATACTTCCAGCAGCTCCGCCGGCGTCAGCGGCGGCAGGATGGTCGGCAGCCGCGCCGCCAGCATCGACTTGCCGGCGCCGGGCGGGCCGACCAGCAGCAGGTTGTGGCCGCCGGCGGCGGCGACTTCGAGCGCGCGCTTGGCGCTCTCCTGGCCCTTGATGTCCTTGAGATCGACGAGGCTGTCACCGGCCTCGCGGATCTTCGGCTGCGGGCGGGCGAGCACCTGGCTGCCGCGGAAATGATTGGCGAGCTGGATGAGCGAGGCGGCGGCGATGATCTCCATGTCGGGGCTCGCCCAGGCGGCTTCGGCGCCGCAGGCGGCGGGACAGATCAGGCCTTCGCCGCGGGCATTGGCGCCGATCGCGGCCGGCAGCACGCCGGCGACCGCGGCGATCGAGCCGTCGAGCCCGAGCTCGCCCAGCACGGTGAAGCCCGCGAGCGCGTCCGCCGGGATGGCGCCGATCGCCGCCATCAGCCCGAGCGCGATCGGCAGATCGTAATGGCTGCCTTCCTTCGGCAGGTCGGCGGGCGCGAGGTTGACGGTGATGCGCCGCGCCGGCAGCGCGAGCCCGGAGGCGACCAGCGCCGCGCGCACCCGCTCGCGCGCCTCCGACACCGCCTTGTCGGGCAGGCCGACGACGTTGAACGCCGGCAGCCCCGGCGCCACCTGCACCTGGACATCGACGGCGCGGGCCTCGATGCCCTCGAACGCCACTGTCGCGACGCGCTGGACCATGCCTGCCCCTGCTCGTCAGGGGGAGGCGTAGCGGAAACCACGGCACGGCAAGAACAATTAGAGAACAGACGAGTCGCCAGCGAGCGTCCGCGGCGCGCAGGCCGCCAAAAAAGATGTGTGACGCAGCGGAACCCAACGGTCCCTGGGGGCTTTTTTTGAGAGCGTGGAAACTCCGTGGGTGCAGGAGAGCGCGGGTGATCAGCGAGGTTGAGCCGGAAAGCTGGTTCGAACAGCGGCCAAAAGTCATCGTTGAGGACGACGAGCGGCGGCCAAAAGTCGTCGTTGTAGAAGACGATGTCTTGCTCCGCATGATGGTCGCCGATGCCCTGCGTTCAGAAGGCTTTCAAGTCCTTGAGGCGGCGACTGCACATTCAGCCTTTTTGCTATTCAAATCTGCTCCTGATGTCGGCGTAGTCATTTCGGACATGCGGATGATCGGCGCGATGAAAGATGGCGCGCTCGTCGGAATGCCCGTCTCTGACTACCTTCGCCACTGCGGCTATCGAGTGCTTGAAGCAGCGAGCTCGGACGAAGCCTTGCTTCTGATGCAGAAGCCCGACATCCGGGCCGATGTGGTCATGATTGACGTTGGCGGCTTGGGCGCGATGAGTGGGTTCAAGCTCACACAACGGGTCCACACCTTCCTGGCCTCATGGGGACTAGGTGACTGGCTGCTCGGGATCGGGCGAGGCCTGCGGGCCGAATACATGGCGTTGGGCGTGCCGGGGCCCCTGCCCCCGCTTCTCGCTGCGCTCGTCAAGAACGCAGCCGAAGCGAGCCATGAGGAAAACCGGTAAATCGATGCACCGCGATCCCGGGCGGACAGCGACGCACCCTCAACTCCGGCAGGCGACGCGCCGCAGGCTGCTTGAGACGGCCCTCGCCAAGCGAGTTGTGTCTCGAATAGCAGCCCGCTGAAGTCGTTTGCAACAATCAGGGCACGAACGCATGAAGCTCGAGCGCTCAGGCCGACGCGCGCGCGGGATTGCTCAATAAGTCCCTGCGGGTCCGCCCCACAAAAAGCCGTAGCCCTGGGTCTTGATGGTCAGCCGCGCGCGGACGAGGTCGCCCGCGGCGCTCAAGCTGAAGTCGCGCACCGAGAGGACGGCGCAGCCCGGATTGAGGCAGAACGCCGGCTCGGCGCTGACCTCGAAGTGCTGATACTCGACCCCGAGCAGCACGTCGACGAGCGCGCCCTTGTGCACCAGGTAGTCGAAGCCGCCGCCCGCGTACCAGCCGTTGTTGTTGCGCGACGCGCCGTTGCCGCCCGAGCCAGGCCCGTCGCAGAGATTGGTGAGCGCCGAGCAATGGGCGTTCTTGAGGTTGGCCGACGCCCAACCGCCGGTCGCGAAGATCATCCAGCGGTCGAAGGCATAGCCCAGCCGCGGACCCGCCGTGAACAGGTTGGTGATCTTGTGCTCGCCGAACACATTGGGCTCGAAGCCCTGGGCCACGGGCAGGACGCCGCTGGTGCTGCGGCACTCACGGAAGCATCCGCTCAGCGCCGCTTCCACGCCGACGACCCAGGCGCCCCACTGCCACTGCGCGCCGGCGTGGAAGCCGTAGATGCCGTCGCTGTCGCGGGTGGTGACGTCGGGCGTGATCGCGCCCGGCGTGGTGAAGTGATGCGTAACGTCGTACCACGCGCCGCCGACGTTGAAGCCGACATAGGCGCCGGACCAATCGTAATACGCCACCGGTGCAGGAGGCGGCGCCTTGATCGGCATGTCCGCCGCCATTGCCGATCCTGCGATCGTCGCCGCGAGCGTCACGCTCGCAAGAAAGAGATGTTTCATCGCTCCCCCCGGCCCGTTGTCGCGTAATCATACACCTGACCGAGGCGCGCGCCTGTCGCGTTTGGGCAACACACAAGACATCTTCAATGCGCGGCCTCGTATGCCGCAATGGCAACGCCGCGGCCGCATGCATGTGATAGAAGACCGCAAGCTTCGGCCCTCCGACCGCGATTGCTTCGGCCGATAAAGGACGCCCATCGGATGCGAGTAAATTGTGCAATGCCGCGCAGCGCCATCCGCGTGGTTGTTTCGGCGTCGCTGTGGTTGCTCGGTTCTTGCATCGGATTCGGCGTGACGACCGGCTCCGCGCAGCAGCCTGCCGCGAGCGCGCCGATCTGGACCGTGCCGGAGATCGGCGCGCTGCCGAACGACGCCAACGGCCAGATGGTGCGGCGCGGGCGCGATCTCGTCACCGCCACCTACGCCCATATCGGCCCCGAAGTCGCCGACCCCGCCAAGCGCTTCGCCGGCAACAACCTCGCCTGCGGTAATTGCCATCTGCAAGCCGGGACCAAGAAGTTCGGCATTCCCCTGTTCGGCCTCTACGGCGAGTTCCCGCTCTACAGCGCGCGCCGCGGCGCGGACATCAGCATCGAGGATCGCCTCAATTCCTGCATGACGCGCAGCATGAACGGGCGGCCGCTGCCGGACGACGCGCCGGAAATGCAGGCGCTGGTCGCCTACATCAAGTTCCTGTCGACCGGCGTGCCGCCGGGGCAGCGCCTGCCCGGGCTCGGCGTCGGCAAGATGGCCGAGCTCGATCGCGCCGCCGATCCCGTTCGCGGCGAGGCCGGCTACGCCAAGGCCTGCGCGGTCTGTCATGCCCCCAGCGGCGGCGGCATCCGCCGCAGCCTGCCCACCACCGATCTCGGCTACATGGTGCCGCCGCTCTGGGGCAGCGACAGCTTCAACGACGGCGCCGGCATGGCGCGGCTGATCACGGCGGCGAACTTCATCCACTTCAACATGCCGCACGGCGCCGACTACCTGAACCCGCAGCTCAGCCCGGAGCAGGCCTGGGACATCGCGGCCTACATGATCTCGCAACCGCGGCCGCGCAAAGCCGGGCTCGACAAGGATTTTCCCGACCGGTTGGAGAAGCCGGTCGACACGCCCTACGGTCCCTATGCCGACGGCCTTTCCGAGCAGCAGCACAAATACGGCCCGTTCGCGCCGATCCGCGCCGCGGTGGCGCGGCTCAAGGCGGAGCAAGGCGCGGGCGCGGGACGGGCTGACGACGTCCTGCACGGCCGGGAGCGCAGAGGACGCCGAGGGCGCAGCCGATCGCGGCAGGACACGAAGATGTCTGCGAGCACTCTCCAGCGCGGCGCCGCCGGGACGGCGCTGACGACGTCCTGCCGGCCGGGAGCGCAGAGGACGCCGAGGGCGCAGCCGATCGCGGCAGGAGCACGAAGATGTCTGCGAGCAACTCTCCAGCCGGCGGCGCGGCCGCAGCGAATGTCTGGCCGCAGCTCGCCTTCGACGAGTGGAAGGACACTTGCGCGACCTTGCACCTGTGGACGCAGGTGATCGGCAAGGTCCGGCTCGCGCTCGCGCCCATGGTGAACCACTGGTGGCAAGTCACGCTCTACGTCACCGCCAGCGGACTGAGCACGTCGGCGATGCCGTATCGGGGCCGGTACGTGCAGATCGACTTCGACTTTCTCGCGCACCGGTTGACGCTGCGAATGAGCGACGGACGGAGCGAATGGTTCGCCTTGGCGCCGTGCTCGGTCGCTGATTTTTACGCCGAGGTCATGAAGCGCCTGCATGCGCTCGATGTCGACGTCCGGATCTGGACCATGCCGTCGGAAATCGAAGACGCCGTTCCGTTCGAGCGCGATCGCGAGCACGCCGCCTACGATCGCGAGGCGGCACAGCGGTTCTGGCGCCAGCTGGTGCAAGCCGACCGGGTGCTGAATGTTTTCCGCGGACGCTTCCAGGGCAAATGCAGCCCCGTGCATTTCTTCTGGGGCAGCTTCGATCTCGCGGTGACGCGCTTTTCCGGCCGCACCGCGCCGCCGCTCTCGGGCCACACCCCGCACCTCGCGGACTGGGTGATGCGCGAAGCCTATTCGCACGAGGTCAGCAGTTGCGGCTTCTGGCCGGGCAACGGCGGGCTCGGCTACCCGGCATTCTACGCCTATGCCTATCCCGAGCCCGAAGGTTTCGCCGCAGCGCCGGTGCCGCCGCCCGGCGCCTACAACAAGGATCTCGGGCAATTCATTTTGCCGTACGACGCGGTGCGCACGGCGGTCGCGCCGGACGATGTGCTGCTGCAATTCCTGCAGAGCAGCTACGAGGCCTGCGCCGACACCGCGCACTGGGATCGGCGCGCATTGGAACGAGCCCCGCCGACGAAATAGAATGCCGCGCTGCTCATCCTCGCCGCTTGGCCTCGATCTTGTCCCAGATCATCGCCGCCGCGTCGGGCCCGCCGAAATTCTTCACCGCGCGGATGCCGGTCGGCGAGGTGACGTTGATCTCGGTGAGATAGCCGTCGATCACGTCGATGCCGACGAAGATGAGCCCGCGCGCGGCGAGCGACGGTCCGATGCGGGCGCAAATCTCGCGCTCGCGCGCGGACAGCTCGGTCTCCTTCGGCGTGCCGCCGCGCACCATGTTGGAGCGAAGATCGTCGGGCGCCGGCACGCGGTTGACCGCGCCGGCGAATTCGCCGTCGACCAGGATGATGCGCTTGTCGCCGTCCTTCACGGCGGGAAGAAATTTCTGCACTACCCATTGCTCGCGGAAGGTCACGGCGAAGAGGTCGTAGAGCGAGCCGAAATTGAGATCCTCCCGCGCCAGCCGAAACACCGCCTCGCCGCCCTTGCCGTAGAGCGGCTTCATCACGATGTCGCCGTGCTCGGCACGGAACGCCTTGATCTCGGCGAGGTCGCGGGTGATCAGCGTCGGCGGCATCAGGTCGGGAAATTCCATCACGAACATTTTTTCCGGGGCGTTGCGCACCTCGGCGGGGTCGTTGACCACCAGCGTCTTGGGATGGATGCGCTCGAGCAGATGGGTAGTGGTGATATAGGCGAGGTCGAACGGCGGGTCCTGTCGCAGCAGGACCACGTCGAACGCGGCGAGGTCGGCGCGCCGCGGCGCGCCGAGGGTGAAATGGTCGCCCTCCCGGTCGCGCACCTTGAGCGGCTGCACCGTCGCGAACACCTCGGCGCCGCGCAACGCCAGCCGGTCCGGGGTGTAATAGGCGACGGCATGGCCGCGGCGCTGCGCTTCCAACAGCAGCGCGAAGGTGGAATCGCCTTTGATGTTGATCCGCTCGATCGGATCCATCTGCACGGCGACGTTCAGGCTCATCGATCCCCCGGAGCAGCCTCAGCGGCTGGCATCGAACGCGGCGGTGATATGGCGCGGAATTCGGCCCGGCGCCACCAGCATGGCGTCGAAGCGGATATCGCGGATGCGATGGTCGGGATAGCGCGCCAGCCAGGCCTCGGCCGCCGCGGCGATGCGCCCGCGTTGCCGTTCGGTGACCGACCAGGCGGCGTCGTCCAGGTTCGCGCGCGCCTTGACCTCGACGAACAGCAGCAGGCCGCGGCGGCGGGCGACGATGTCGATTTCACCGACCGGGCTGCGCCAGCGCCGCGCCAGGATGCGAAAACCCTTGGCGATGAGAAAGGCCGCCGCCCGGCTCTCGGCCGAAATGCCGGTGCGAAACGCGATCTGGCGCTCGGGACGCGGACCCGGGCGCGGCTGTGGGCCAGGAGCCGGCGTCGGCCCGGTGCTGCGCTCATCGGCCATGGTCGCGGTCCTCGCTGAGCGCCAGCGCGCGCTGATAGACCTCGCGGCGCGACCGGCCGGTGACGGCGGCGATTTCGGCGACGGCTTGCTTGACCGAGAGGCGATCGAGCGCCGGGCGCAGCAGCGCGTCGAGATCGATCGCGGCCAACTCCTCCCGCGGATCGGGAGGTGCGATCACGATCGCGATCTCGCCGCGCGGCTCGCCGGCCTCCGCGGTGTCGCGCGCGAGGCTCACGAGATCGCCGCGGCGCACCTCCTCGTAGAGCTTGGTGAGCTCGCGGCAGAGCGCGGCCTCGCGCGGACCGAGCCCGGCGGCAAGCTCAGCCAGGGTGGCCGCGATGCGCGGCCCGGTCTCGAACAGAACGAGCGTTGCCGGAATGCGCTTGAGCGCGGCGATGCGCGCGCGCCGCTGGCCTTCCTTCGCCGGCAGGAATCCCTCGAAGAAGAACCGGTCGGTCGGCAGCGCGCTCAAGGTCAGCGCCGCCAGCACCGCCGAGGCTCCCGGCACCGCGGTCACGGTGGCGCCCTGCGCGCGCGCCGCGCGCACCAGCTTGTAGCCGGGATCGGAAACGAGCGGGGTCCCGGCGTCGGAGACGAGCGCGATGGCGGCGCCTTCGGCGAGCCGGGCCAAGAGCTTCGGCCGCGCGGCGGCGGCATTGTGCTCATGATAGGGAGTGAGCGGGGTGGCGATGCCGTAATGGTCGAGCAGCTTGCGGGTCACGCGCGTGTCCTCGCAGGCGATCACGTCGGCCGCGGCCAGGACCTCGAGCGCCCGCACGGTGATGTCGCGCAGATTGCCGATCGGGGTGGCGACCAGATGCAGGCCGGCGGCGAGCGGCGGCGCGACCGCCGCCTGGCCGTTGAGCACATAGCCTCGCGTCGCCCGCTCGCGGGGCGCCCGGGCCGCCGAATGCGCGGGAGCGCTCGTCATCATAAGCCTTACTGTAGCGGCGCGACCTCGCCCCGTCATGGGCGGCGTAAAAAATCATTATCCTTTTCATTTGGTTAACCATTCACCGAGAAAATGCCCGATTGCAGGCGTGGACTGGCGCCGACATTATCGGTCGTCGCGCGGAGACCGGCCCCCATGTTGCGAGCATTGCAGGCTTGGCGTCGTCGGCCTGCGCGCGCGTCCTGCCCGTGGCTGGCCGCCCTGGCCGCCATCGCCGTGCTCGCCGGCTGCTCCGGGAATTTGGGCGAGTTGGCGCCGGGGTCTTCGCCGGGCGCGCCGTCGCAGCCCTCGACCAATATCGGCGAAGGCACGGTCAAGGCCGGGCTGATCCTGCCGCTGTCCGGGAGCGGCAACGCGGCGGTGGCGGCGCAATCCATGCGCAACGCCGCCGAGATGGCGCTGGCGGAATTCAACAATCCCGACATCCAACTCTTGGTGAAGGACGACGGCGGCAGCGCGCCCGGCGCGCAACAGGCGGCGCAACAGGCGCTCGACGAAGGCGCCGAGATCATCCTGGGACCGCTGTTTGCGCTCACGGTCGGCCCGGTCGGGCGGGTGGCGCGCTCCCGCGGAGTGCCGGTGATCGCGTTCTCGACCGACTCCAACGTCGCGGCGCGCGGCGTCTATCTCCTGAGTTTCCTGCCGGAGTCCGACGTCGATCGCATCATCGGCTATGCCGCGGGGCAGGGCCGACGGTCGTTCGCCGCGCTCGTCCCGGACAATGCCTATGGCAGCGTGGTCGAGGCGGCCTTCAAGCAGGTGGTGGCGCGCCGGGGCGGGCGCGTCGTCGCGCTCGAGCGCTATCCGCTCGACCGCGGGCAAATGCAGGGCCCAGTGCGCAACGTCGCGCAGGCGGCGGGCGGCGCCGACGCCATTTTCATCCCGGACGGGGCGGATTCCGCGCCCTCCGTGATACAGACATTGATTGCCAGCGGCATCGACACCAAACGCGTGCAGCTGCTCGGCACCGGCTTGTGGGAAGACGCGCAGATCTTCTCCAATCCTCAGCTCGAGGGCGCGTGGTACGCGGGGCCCGACTCGACCGGCTTTCGCAATTTCTCCGGCGCGGTACCGCAGCCGCTACGGCCAGGATCCCGTGCGTACCGCCTCGCTTGCCTACGACGCCGTCGCGCTGGTCGCGGCGCTGGTCAAGACCCAGGGCAAGCAGCGTTTCTCGGAGACGGTGCTGACCAATACCTCGGGCTTCACCGGCATCGACGGGCTGTTTCGCTTTCGTCCGGACGGCACCAACCAGCGCGGGCTTGCGGTCTTGCGGGTGTCGTCGACCGGCGGTCAGATCATCAGCCCGCCGCCCAAGGGCTTTGGCGGGTCGGGGACGTAAGGACGGGGTCAGGCCGCGAGGTCGGCGACCACGGCGTCGAGCACGGGAAAGCCCGCGAGCGTCACCCGCAGCATTCCGTTCGCCGTGAGCTCGACCGCGCCCTGCTCGCGCAGGCGCGCGACGCGCCGCGGATCGAGCGGCCGGCCGGCAAGCCCCGCATAGCGCGCCGGATCGACCCCTTCGGCGAGCCGCAGGCCCATCAGCAGGAATTCGTCCGCCATCTGCTCGCTGGTCAGCGCCTCGTCGGTGACGACGCCGTGCCCGAGCGCTTCCACCCGCATCAGCCACGCCTCCGGCCGTTTCTCGGTGGCGGTGGCGTGGCGGCTGCTCGCCAGATCGAGCCGGCCGTGCGCGCCCGGCCCGATGCCGGCGTATTCCTGCGCGCGCCAGTAGACCAGGTTGTGCCGGCATTCGGCCCCCGGCCGCGCGTGATTGGAAATCTCGTAGGCGGGCAGCCCCGCGCCGGCGCAGATCTCCTGCGTCGTGTCGTAGAGCGTACGGGCGGCATCGTCGTCGGGGACGACGAGCTTGCCCGCCGCATGCAGCGCCGCAAACGGCGTGTCCTGCTCGATGGTGAGCTGATAGAGCGACAGGTGCTCGCCGGCTTGCGCGAGGGCGCGTGCGAGCTCCGCCGCCCACGCCTGCGGCGTCTGGCCGGGACGCGCATAGATCAGGTCGAACGAGTAGCGATCGAAGATCGCGCGCGCGACCGCGACGGCGGCGAGCGCCTCCTCGGCCGAATGCAGCCGTCCGAGCTCCTTGAGCGCCGCGTCGTCCAGCGCCTGCACGCCGAGCGAGACGCGATTGACGCCGGCCGTGCGGAAGCCGCGAAAGCGCGTGGCCTCGACGCTGGTCGGATTGGCTTCGAGCGTCACTTCGACCTCGGCTGCGACGCGCCAGTGGCGCGCGATCGCGTCGAGGATCGCGCCGACGGTCGCGGGCTGCATCAGCGAGGGCGTGCCGCCGCCGAGAAAGATGGTCGAAACGGTGCGCCCGGGCACGCGCGCCGCGGTCGCGGCAATCTCGGCGGCGAAGGCGCGCGCGAAGCGGGCCTCGTCGACGCCGGCATGGCGCACGTGGCTGTTGAAGTCGCAGTACGGGCATTTCGACAGGCAGAACGGCCAGTGCACGTAGACGCCGAACGCCTCGGCGCCGTTGCGGTCAGCGCGCGCCAAGGCAAGCCTCCGCGAGCTTGAGGAACGCGCGCGCCCGGTGCGAGAGGCCCCTGCCCCGCGGCGGCAGGCCGTGCTTCTCCTCGCCGCCCATCTCGCCGAAGGTGCGGGCATGGCCGTCGGGCAGAAACATCGGGTCGTAGCCGAAGCCTTTGTCGCCGCGCGGCGGCCAAACGAGCGTACCGTCGACCTTGGCCTCGAAGTCCTCGACGTGTCCGTCCGGCCAGGCGACGCAGAGCGCGCAGACGAAATGCGCCTTGCGTTGGTCGGACGTTCGTGCGCCGCGCGCGCGCAATTCGTCTTCCACCGTCTGCATGGCGCGCTGAAATCCTTGTCCGGGACCGGCCCAGCGCGCGGAATAGACGCCGGGATCGCCGCCGAGCGCATCGACGGCCAGTCCGGAATCATCGGCGAAAGCCGGCAAGCCGGACGCCTCGGCCGCCGCGCGCGCCTTGATGCGAGCGTTCTCCCGAAAGCTCGCGCCGGTCTCTTCCGGCTCGGACAGGCCGAGTTCACCCGCCGCCACCGCTTCGACGCCGTACGGCATGAGCAGCTCGCGCAGCTCGCGCAGCTTGCCCGCATTGTGCGTGGCGATCACCAGGCGGCCGGCGATCTGGCGATGCGCGGCGCCGCTCGGGGTCATGGTCGGCGTCGCCGGGCGCGCGCTCACATCACCGCCATCTTCTGCAGGTCGACCAGCTTCATCACGCCCTTGCGCGCGAGCGCCAGCAGGTTGAGGAACTGCTCCTCGGTGAAGGGAATTTTCTCCGCCGTGCCTTGCACCTCGACGATCCGTCCGGCGCCGGTCATGACGAAATTGGCGTCGGTGTCGGCCTCCGAATCCTCGGCGTAGTCGAGGTCGAGCACCGGCGTGCCGTTGCAGATGCCGCAGGAGATGGCGGCGACGTGGTCGCGCAGCGGTTCCGCCGTCACCATCTCGCGCGTCTTCATCCAGGTGAGGCAATCGTGCAGCGCGACCCAGGCGCCGGTAATCGCCGCGGTGCGGGTGCCGCCGTCGGCCTGGATCACGTCGCAATCCACCGTGATCTGCCGCTCGCCGAGCGCGGGCAGATCGAGCACCGCGCGCAGGCTGCGGCCGATCAGCCGCTGGATCTCGATGGTGCGGCCGCTCTGCTTGCCGGCCGACGCCTCGCGGCGCGTCCGTTCCGAGGTGGCGCGCGGCAGCATGCCGTATTCGGCGGTGACCCAGCCGCGCGCCTGGCCCTTGAGCCATGGCGGCAGCCGGTCCTCGAGCGTCGCCGTCACCAGCACGTGGGTGTCGCCGAACTTCACGAAGCAGGAGCCTTCGGCGTATTTCACCACGCCGCGCTCGAGCGATACGGCGCGCAGCTCGTCGGGCTGTCGGCGGCTCGGCCGCATGCTCACTCTCCTGCTCGGCGTCGGCGTACCGGGCAAGCTTGTAGGGGCGAGCGCCGCGACCGACAAGAGGCGACGCTTACTCCGGCTGGATCCCGGCGTCCTTGATCATCTTGGTCCATTTGACGAGCTGGACCTTGACGAAGTCGCCGAGTTCCTCGGGCGAGCTCGAGAACGCCTCGAAGCCCATGTCGGCCAACTTCGCGTTGATCTCCGGATTGTCGATGATCTTGCGCAGTTCGCGGTTGAGCCGCGTCACGATCTGGGGCGGCGTGTTGGCCGGCGCGAACATGGCGGCCCAGGAATCCATGTCGAAGTTCGTAACGCCCGCCTCGTGCAGGGTGGGAAGCTCGGGAATCAGCTTGCTGCGCTGCATCCGCGTCACCGCCAAAGCGCGTAGCGCCTTGGCCTTGACGTGCGGCACCCCGGTGGTGAGGTCGGCGAACATCATCGACACCCGCCCGCCGAGCACGTCGTTGAGGGCCGGCGGCACGCTGCGGTAAGGGACGTGCACGATGTTGATGCCGGCCCAGCTCTTGAGCGTCTCGCCCGCAACCACGCCCGAGGTATTGCCGCTGGCGAACGACAGCTGGCCGGGATTGGCCTTGGCATAGGCGATCAGCTCGGGAATGGTCTTGGCTGGAACCTGCGGATTGAGCACCAGCATCAGCGTGTAGCTTCCGGCCCGCGAGATCGGCGCGAAGTCCTTCACCGGGTCATAGGCGACGGTCTTGTTGAGGGTCGGCGCCGCCGAATGCGGACTGTTGGTGCTCAGCAACAGGGTGTAGCCGTCCGGGGCCGCGCGCGCGACATAGGCGGCCGCGATGGCGCCGTTCGCTCCCGGCTTGTCCTCGATCACGACCGTCTGGTTGAGCGCGGCCGAAAGATGCTGGCCGATGATGCGGGCAATGGTGTCGGTGGCGCTGCCGGGGCCGAATGGGACGATGATCGTGATCGGCTTGCTGGGATAGGCTTGAACGTCGGCTTGAGTATTGGTCTGCGTGTTCGCCGCCGTGCCGAGCAGCATCATGCCGCAGGCGACGAGAATGCGAGGCAGTATCTGCATGCGTTGTTCCTCCCTGCCGGCTTGACCTGCGGCGGCCGAGCATAGCAAATCTGCGCGACCCCGGTCCGCTCGCTATCGGAAATGTCAAAACCCAATCATGTCGAACCTGGTCAGCGTCACCTGCGGGCCGATGCGTGCGGCGGTGGCGAGGTGCCAGGCGGTGTAGAGCTCGGGAAAGACGTCATCGGCGGACATACCGTCCACCGGAACGATGACCTTGAATCCGCGCAGCGCGGCGGCGCCCGCCGTATGCAACACCGAGGTCTGCGCCTGCGTGCCCATGGCCACCACGGTCTTGATGCCCTTGTCCTTGAGGGTCTTCTCGAGCTCGCTGCCGATGAACTTGTCCGGTCCCAACGGCGGCAGCACCGGCTCGCCCGCTGCGGGCGTGAGCTCCTTGAGAATGTCGGTTGCGACCGAACCCGGCACCGCGACGCTGTAGACGATGAAGGCGCCCTTGGCGCGCGCTTGCGTCACGAGCTTGAGCACCTTCCCGACCGAGCGCGCGCAACGCGGGCGGCGCTGCTCGGTGCAGGTCTGGTTGGTGAAATCCATCACCAGCAAGGCCGTCTCGCCCGGAACGATGGTCGCTGATTTGAGCGCGGGCGGCGCAGGAAGCTTGGCGGCGCTCCATTCCTCGATCACGGTTTGCGCGCGTGCGCCGCCGCCGAGCTGGGAAACGAAAGCAAGGGCCGCGACCGCGGCGGCTAGAAATTCCCGCAACTTCGACATCCTCTCCTCCCGCGACCGAATAATTGTTGGATGCATAGGCTACCAGCAGCCACCGCGAGGGCAAAGCCGGGCAGGCTTGCGCTCGGCTGCCGGAAGGGACAATTTCGTCGCGTTGAAACGGAGGGATCCTTGTCCCACGACGTCCCGATCGGCGCGACCCAGGTGAGCCTCGCCCAGCTCAACGAGCGCTCGCGCGACATTTTCCGCCAGATCGTGGAGAGTTATCTCGCCACCGGCGAGCCGGTGGGCTCGCGCAACATTTCCCGCCTGATCACGACCCCGCTATCGCCCGCGTCGGTGCGCAACGTGATGTCGGACCTGGAGCAGCTTGGCCTCATCTACGCCCCGCACACGTCCGCCGGCCGGCTGCCGACCGAGACCGGACTGCGGTTCTTCGTCGATGCGCTGATGGAGATCGGCGATCTCGGCGAAGCCGACCGCCGCGAAATGGAGGCCAAGGTCGCCGCCGCCGGCAAGTCCATGGAGGCGGTGCTGAGCGAAGCCTCCGGCATGCTGTCCGACCTCACGCGCGCCGCCGGCGTGGTGCTGGCTGCCAAATCGAACCTGCGCCTCAAGCACATCGAATTCGTGCGGCTCGAGCCCGAGCGCGCGCTGGTCATTCTGGTCGCGGACGACGGCCAGGTGGAGAACCGCATCATCGGCGTTCCGGCCGGGCTGCCGGTGTCGTCGCTGACCGAGGCGGCGAACTTCCTCAATGCGCATGTCCGCGGCCGCACGCTGGCCGAGGCCAAAACCGAACTGGAGCGGGCGCTCACCGCCGGCAAGGCCGCGCTCGATCAGCTCACGCAGAAGATCGTCGCCGCCGGGCTTGCGAGCTGGTCGGGCGGGGAAAGCGACGAGCGCAAGCTGATCGTGCGCGGCGCGGCGCACCTGCTCGACGACCTCAAGGCGGTCGAGGATCTCGAGCGGGTGCGGCTCTTGTTCGACGACCTCGAGACCAAGCGCGGCGTGTTGGATTTGCTCGGCCGGGCCGAGCACGCGGACGGCGCCCGCATCTTCATCGGCTCGGAAAACAAGCTGTTCTCGTTGTCCGGCTCCTCCACCATCGTCGCTCCCTACCGCGACGGGGCCGGCCGCATCGTCGGCGTGATCGGCGTGATCGGCCCGACCCGGCTCAATTACGCGCGCGTCATCCCGATGGTGGATTACACCGCCAAGGTCGTGAGCAAGCTCATCGGCGCGTAGGCGCCGCGGTCGGGACCTGTGCAATCGACCGTTGTGGGTTGATTTTTCGTGCCCCAGCCCTGATATCGGGGGGCGACCGACGCCAATGGGGAACAATGTGATGACGGACCCGAACGCCCGCCCGTCCGTCGACGCGGGGGGCGAGCCCGAGACCCCGGAACTCTCCGCGCAGCCGGCCGAACAGCCCATCGACCCGGCCGATCTCGCCCGCGTCGCCGCCGAATACAAGGACAAGCTGCTGCGCGTGCTCGCCGAAATGGAGAATCTGCGCCGGCGGACCGAGCGCGAGATCGCCGACACGCGCCTCTACGGCATCTCCGCCTTCGCGCGCGATATCGTCGCCGTCGCCGACAACATGGACCGTGCGCTCGCTGCGCTCGACGCGGAACTGCGGGAGAAGGCGGACGCCGGCACCAAGGCGCTGCTCGACGGCGTCGAGCTGACCGAGCGTGAGCTCTCGAAGGTGCTGGAGAAGCACGGGGTGAAGAAATTCGAGCCGCTGGGCGAGAAATTCGATCCCAACCTGCACCAGGCGATGTTCGAGATAGCGGATGCGTCGCGGCCCGCGGGCACGCGTCGCCCAGGTGGTGCAGCCGGGCTACATGATCGGCGAACGCGTGCTGCGGCCGGCGCTGGTGGCGGTGGCCAAAGGCGGTCCGAAGCCGCCGGCGGCGGAGGGGCCGGCGAACGACAACGCCTCGACCCGGAGCCCGCAAGGCACGAGCTGACGCCGGCGGCGAGCCATCTGCGCCGCGCACTGCTGCCGCATCGACTCGCGCCAACTCAAATCGACCGAATCGGCTGTGACGGCAAGCGCCGTCCTCGACCCTCGGCAGCGCGGCAGCCCGGGCTTTCGTCCGGCGCGTCGGCGTGGCAACAAGTCGAAGGGACCGACGATGATCCGCAGCAGCGACCGTTTCCTGACGACCCATACCGGCAGCCTGCCGCGGCCCGACGACCTCATCCGCATGATGTACGCCAAGGAGGAGGGGGTGCCGGTGGAGCCCGCGGCGCTGGCGGCGCGCGTGCGCGCGGCGGTGGCCGAGGTGGTCAAGCGGCAGGTCGATGCCGGCATCGACCTCGTCAACGACGGCGAGATGTCGAAACCGAGCTACGCCACCTACGTCAAGGACCGGCTCGCCGGCTTCGGCGGCAGCGGCAACACCTTCGTCTACCAGGATCTCGCCGAATTCCCCAATCTTGCCAAGCGCGTCTTCGGCGACCCCGGGCGCTCGCGACGCAAGACGCCGGCCTGTAACGCGGCGATCAGCGTTCGCGACCCCGATGCGGCGAAGACCGACGTCGACAATCTCGCGGCCGCGCTCGCCGCCGTCGGGCGAACCGACGCCTTCATGAGCGCGGCGTCTCCCGGTGTCGTCTCGCTCTTCTTCCGCAACGATCACTACCCGAGCCAGGAAGCGTATCTGTTCGCCATCGCCGAGGCGATGCGTCATGAATACGAGGCGGTCACCAGCGCTGGCATCGTGCTGCAGATCGACTGCCCCGATCTCGCCATGGGACGGCACATCCAATACGCGCAGCTCAGCCTCGACGAATTCCGCAAGCGGGCGGGGATGCACGTCGAAGCGCTCAACCACGCGCTCGCCAACATCGCGCCGGAGCGGCTGCGCATGCATCTGTGCTGGGGCAACTACGAAGGTCCGCACCACTGCGACGTGCCGCTCGCCGACATCATCGACATCGTATTCGCCGCGCGGCCGAGCGCGATCTCGTTCGAGGCGGCCAACCCGCGCCACGGCCACGAATGGGCGCTGTTCGAGCGCGTCAAGCTGCCCGCGGGCAAGGTGCTCATTCCCGGCGTCATCGAATCCAAGTCGAATTTCATCGAGCATCCGGAATTGATCGCCCAGCGCATCGGGCGCTACGCGCGCCTCGTCGGCCGCGACAACGTCATCGCCGGCAGCGATTGCGGCTACGGCACTTGGGTCGGACAGGCCGCGGTCGATCCCGAGGTGGTGTGGGCGAAGATGGCGGCCATGGCGGAAGGCGCGCGGATCGCATCGCGCCAGTTCTGGACGTGATCGCGCGCGCTCCCGCTACCCGCAGGCCGGCAAGGGAACGCGACCGGCGGTCAGCGCGGCTCGATGCCGTCGCGTACGGAGCGGAAGCGCGGGTAGGCGCCTGTCCAGGCTGCCATGCGCGCGATCCCGATCATTTGCATGTAGGCGCTGCCGCCGAAGCGGAGCCATTGCACCACCGTCAGCTCGGAGCCGCCCGCTGCATCTTTGGCGTTGGCGAGAATCTGGTGGCCCTGCTGGCCGCCGATCCGCAGCGGCTCGGAGCTGACGAATCGGACATCCTTGAGGTTGGGAATGGTGGCGAAGACGTCGCGGGCGAAAGCGTCGCGCTCGGAGCTTTGCGCGGGCGCGCCGGGGGCGATGGCGACGAAGATGTGAGGCTCCATGATGCCCTCCGGCGAGCCCGGTGCGACCGCGGCATCGCTCAACATCACCGCGCGCCCCGGGACGACCCCTCCGATCCGAAATCCGGCGAGCTCGCCGATCTTGAACGGCAGGAGCGAGAGCTGTTCCTCGATCGGAACGGTGTTGCGGATGACCAGCGTTGCCAGCGCCGCGCGGATGGCGGCGTCGGGGTAGAAAGCCTTGGCCTCCTCCGGCATCTGCACGGTGACGAGCGCGGTCAGAGCAGGTGAGGACGCCACCAGGATCCATTTGCGAATTTTGGTGTTGTCGATCTCCTGGTGCCCGATGACCAGGAACGCCTTGCCGGTGGACAGCGGCACCGCTTCACGCGATTCGAGCGTCACGCCCTGGCGTTTGAGCGCGTCGGCGGTGACGGACCTGTCCAGGTCCGCGTAGGCCTGGGTCGGAAGCGCGACCAAGATGACGGCCACTTTGTGGTCGGGATCCTCATAGCCGAAGAAATTCTTGCTCGGCGCCAGTCCGGCCGGCGGCGCGAGCCCGATGCGGGATCCGGGCGGATAGGCAGGATCGGCCGCGCGCGCAGACGCAGCGCCGAGGGCGAGCGCAAGGAAGATGACGAGGGGCCAGCGGAACGATGCCATGGGAACCATCATATTACTGCGATTGGGCCGCCGAAAATACAGCGGACGCGGGCGCCGTCGTTCGCAAAGCCGTGATCAGCGCCGGTGCGAATCGCGGCAAAGCGGTGGGATCGGCAGCAGCGAGAACGGCGAGTCGCACGGCACGTTCATTTTGCAACAAGTCGATGACGCCCGCTGCGGGCAAAAGGCATGTGACGGTTTCCCGATCGGGTGAGGTTCGACGCGACGCCAAGCGCTGCCTATTGGACCGGCCTATTGGACCGCAAAAATGGGCGACAAGGCGGCGGGCGCCGTCTTTCCCGTTGCGCTCTCGGCGGTCCCGACCAGCGGTGCGCCGTTTCGCCATGCTTCGCGCTGTAGCCGCATGCGGGGCACGACCGGGTCACTCCGGCAACGTCACCCGGCGCAGCGTGAGGTTGATCCGCCCGCCCTCCGGCAACAGGGTCGAGGTGCCGGGCACGATCCGGTCCACGCCGTGAAAGGCGAGGCGCGCCTCGCCGCCGAGCACCAAGGCGTCGCCGGAGGCGAGGCGGATGGTGCGGGTCGGATCGCTGCGCTTCGTTCCGCCGATCCTGAACAAGCAGCTGTCGCCGAGCGAGAGCGAGAGCACGGGCGCCGCGAAGTCGCGCTCGTCCCGGTCCTGGTGCAGCCCCATCTTGGCCGCGGGCCCGTAGTAGTTGATGAGACAGCTTTCGGGGGCGTGCGGATAGCCCGCGAGCGCCTGCCAGGCCTCGATCACCAGGTCGGGCATCGGCGGCCACGGCGCGCCGGTCTGCGGATGCAGCGGCTGGTAACGGTAGCCGGCTTCATCGCTGACCCAGCCGAGCGGGCCGCAATTGGTCATGCGCACGGACAGCGGCTTGCCGCTCTTCGGCATGCGCGCGGTGTAGAGCGGCGCGCGCGCAAACACCGTGCGCAGCGCGGCCAGCAGCGCCTCCTGGGCCGGGCGATCGAGATAGGCCGGCACCATGCGCAAGCCGGACAGCGGGGGTGAGGCGCTCATGTCGCTATCGTCCGTGCCGGTCGGAGCTTGTCAAACAGGGCCGCGCCGGCGGTCGAGCCCCACGGCTCGCGAATCCGTGATCATATGTCTTGCGGCCCAAACCCGCCCTCCTATATGAGCCAAGACGCCGCAGGGGGCGGCATCGATGGGTATTAAGGGGGTCGGATGGGGGCCGCGGGTCTCGCGGGTTCTCCCCGTTCGGGTGCCGAAAGGACCCGGCCGGCCTGCCGCAAAAGAGAGGAAGCGGGAACATGGGCAAGGTCATCGGCATCGACCTCGGCACCACCAATTCGTGCGTCGCCGTGATGGAAGGCAAGACGCCGAAGGTTATCGAAAATGCGGAGGGCATGCGCACCACGCCCTCGATCGTGGCTTTCACCGATGACGGCGAACGGCTGGTCGGACAGCCGGCCAAGCGCCAGGCCGTCACCAATCCCGAACGCACCATCTTCGCGGTCAAGCGCCTGATCGGCCGCCGCTACGACGACCCGATGGTGGACAAGGACAAGAAGCTCGTCCCCTACAAGATCGTGCGCGCCTCGAACGGCGACGCCTGGGTCGAGATCGAAGGCAAGACCTATTCGCCCTCGCAGATTTCCGCCTTCATCCTGCAGAAGATGAAAGAGACGGCGGAGGCCTATCTCGGCCAGAAGGTCGAGCAGGCCGTCATCACCGTTCCCGCCTATTTCAACGACGCCCAGCGCCAGGCCACCAAGGACGCCGGCAAGATCGCCGGCCTCGAAGTGTTACGCATCATCAACGAGCCGACCGCGGCCGCGCTGGCCTACGGCCTCGACAAGCAGAAGACCGGCACCATCGCGGTCTACGACCTCGGCGGCGGCACTTTCGACATTTCGATCCTGGAAATCGGCGACGGCGTGTTCGAGGTGAAGTCGACCAACGGCGACACCTTCCTGGGCGGCGAAGATTTCGACATGCGCCTCGTCAATTATCTCGCCGACGAGTTCCAGAAGGAGCAAGGCATCGATCTGCGCCGCGACAAGCTCGCGCTGCAGCGGCTGAAGGAAGCCGCGGAGAAGGCCAAGATCGAGCTCTCCTCCACCACCCAGACCGAGGTCAACCTGCCGTTCATCACGGCCGACGCATCGGGTCCCAAGCACCTGACCATGAAGCTCACCCGCGCCAAGTTCGAGGCGTTGGTGGATGATCTCGTGCAGAAGACCGTCGAGCCCTGCCGGCAGGCGCTCAAGGATGCCGGCCTGTCCGCGGCCGAGATCAACGAGGTCGTCCTGGTCGGCGGCATGACGCGCATGCCGAAGGTGCAGGAGGTCGTCAAGCAGCTGTTCGGCAAGGAGCCGCACAAGGGCGTCAACCCCGACGAGGTCGTGGCGGTCGGCGCGGCGATCCAGGCCGGCGTGCTGCAGGGTGACGTCAAGGACGTGCTCCTGCTCGACGTCACGCCGCTCTCGCTCGGCATCGAGACGCTCGGCGGCGTGTTTACGCGGCTCATCGACCGCAACACCACGATCCCGACCAAGAAGAGCCAGGTGTTCTCGACCGCCGAGGACAATCAGAGCGCGGTGACCATCCGCGTGTTCCAGGGCGAGCGCGAGATGGCATCCGACAACAAGCTGCTGGGACAGTTCGATCTGGTCGGGCTGCCACCGGCCCCGCGCGGCGTGCCGCAGATCGAGGTGACCTTCGACATCGACGCCAACGGCATCGTCAACGTGCACGCCAAGGACAAGGGCACCGGCAAGGAGCAGCAGATCCGCATTCAGGCGTCGGGCGGCCTGTCCGAGGCGGACATCCAGCGCATGGTCAAGGACGCGGAATCGCACGCCGAGGAGGACAAGAAGCGCAAGGCCGAGGTCGAGGCCAAGAACCACGCCGAGGCTCTGGTCCATGCCACCGAGAAGGCGCTGGCCGAGCATGGCGCGAAGGTCGGTGAAGGCGAGCGGCGGGCGATCGAGAACGCGATGGCCGACCTCAAGGAGGCGCTCAAGGGCAGCGATGCCGCCGCGATCACGGCCAAGACCAATGCGCTGGCGCAAGCCTCGATGAAGCTCGGCGAGGCGATGTACAAGCAGGCGCAGGAAGGCGCTGCGGCTGCAAGCGGTCCTGGCGGCGATGGCTCCGGCGGCGACGGCGCGGGCGGCAAGAACGAGGACGTCGTCGACGCGGAATTCACCGAGGTCGACGACGACAAGAAGAACAAGAAATCGGCATAACGTCGGCGAGGCGGTTGCCATGCTGGCGGCGATTCGAATCGACACCCCCGGAGGTCGACCCCGGGGGTGTGTCTTTTTGTAAATGCCATGATGTTTATGGAGCGCCATGAGTGACCAGGCACAAGCCGGCGATGACGCTGCGGCGGGCATGACGGGGGTGGACGCGGGCATGGCTAAGCGCTGCTACTACGAGGTTCTCGAGGTCGAGCGCACCGCCGCCGACAGCGAGTTGAAATCCGCCTTCCGCAAGCTCGCGATGAAATGGCATCCCGATCGCAACCCGGGCGACAAGAACTGCGAGATCCGTTTCAAGGAGATCAACGAAGCCTACGAGGTCCTGAAGGATCCGGACAAGCGCGCGGCCTATGACCGTTTCGGCCATGCCGCCTTCGAGCGCAGCGCCGGTCCCGGCGGCCCCGGCGGCTTCGGCGACGTGGCCTCGGCTTTCGCCGACATCTTCGATGACCTGTTCGGCATGGCCGGCGGCCGGCGCGGACGCGGCAGCGGCCGCGAGCGCGGCGCGGATTTGCGCTACAATATGGAAATCAGCCTGGAGGAGGCCTATCGTCGGCAAGACCGCGCAGGTGCGCATCCCGACCTCGGTGACCTGCGAAGCCTGTTCCGGCTCCGGTGCCAAGACCGGCACCAGGCCCAAGGCCTGTCCAACCTGCGCCGGCCAAGGCCGCATCCGCCACGCCCAGGGCTTCTTCACGCTGGAGCGGACCTGCCCGGCCTGCCAGGGCCGCGGCCAGGTGATCGACAATCCCTGTCCGTCCTGCTCCGGTTCCGGGCGGGTGACGCGCGAGCGCACGCTCTCGGTCAACATTCCCGCCGGCGTCGAGGACGGCACGCGCATCCGACTCGCGGGCGAGGGCGAGGCGGGCGTGCGCGGCGGGCCCGCCGGCGACCTCTACATTTTCCTCTCCATCGGCTCACATCCGTTCTTCCAGCGCGAGGGCGCCGACCTGCACTGCCGGGTGCCGATCTCCATGGTGCTGGCGGCGCTGGGCGGCGACGTCGAGGTGCCGACCATCGACGGCAACAACAGCCGCGTGAAGGTGCCGGAAGGCACCCAATCGGGGCGCCGCTTCCGCCTGCAGGGCAAGGGCATGCCGGTGCTGCGCTCGAAGCAAACCGGCGATATGTACATTCAGGTGCTGGTCGAGACGCCGCAAAAACTGAGCAAGCGACAGCGCGAGCTGCTGAACGAATTCGAGCGGCTGTCGTCCAAGGATACCCACCCGGAATCGACGGGATTCTTCGGCAAGGTGAAAGAGTTCCTGGGGCGTTCCGGCTCCGCTTGAGGGAATTTGCGCTTGACCCCCGTGTCCGCCCGCTTTACCGGTTAAGCGTCCAAATCCGTAGGCATTCCGCAGCGTTAGCCCCAGATGCCGCTTCCAGCCCTGCAGCGCCTCGAGAAGAAGTTCGAGCAACAGAAGCGGCTGCTCGAATTGAAGCAGGGCGCGTTCGAACGGGAAATCGAACGGCACCTCGAACGCTTCGAACAGAGAAAAGGCGCGCTCGAAAGGAAGATCGAGCAGCAGTTCGAGAATCATAAGAAGAAGTTCGGGCTGACGTTCGAAACGCAGAAGAAGAAGATCGAAACGCAGATTCGTCGGCTCGAGCAGAAGAACGGCATTCGCCTCGACGACGAAGTGCGCTTTATTCGGTCCTGGATCGAGAAGCCGCTGGCGATCGGGGCGGTGACGCCCTCGGGGCGCGCGCTCGCCCGCACCATGGCGGGCTATATCGAGCCGCGCCGGCCTGGTCCCATCGTCGAGCTTGGCCCGGGCACCGGGCCGGTCACCGAAGCGCTGCTCGCGCAAGGCGTCGATCCCGCGCGCCTCGTCCTGGTCGAGTTCGATCCGACCTTTTGCCGGTTGCTGCGCGCGCGCTACCCTGCCGCCACGGTGGTGCAGGGCGATGCCTATGGCCTCAAGCGTCTGCTGGCCGGTGTGCTGACCCAACCGGCGGCCGGAGTGGTCTCCGGGCTGCCGCTCTTCACCAAGCCGCTGCAGATGCGTCTGCGCCTGCTTTTCGAAGCTTTCGGCTTGATGTCGCCGGGCGCGCCCTTCGTCCAGTTCACCTACAATGCGGTGCCGCCGATTCCGAAGCGGCTCGATCGCGTGAGCGCGGAAGCGTCCGAGCGGATTTGGATGAACATCCCGCCGGCGCGGGTGTGGGTATATCGCAGGGACTGACGGCGCGGACAGACAAGGCGACCGCGCGTATGATGTCGTCCTGTATCCGTGGTCCATCCGCTGGCGTCCGTCATGGCGGTCCCGAAAATCCTGGTCATCCCCGGCTCGCTGCGGGCGAGGTCGCACAATGTGCGTCTGGCCGCGCTCGCGAGCAAGGAATTGACCCTGGCGGACGCCGACGTCACCCGCATCTCGCTCGCCGACTATCCGTTGCCGATCTACGACGCCGATACCGCCGAGGAGTCCGGGCCGCCGCCCAACGCCGTCAAGCTCAAGCAGCTGATGTCCGCGCACCACGGCGTGTTCATCGCCAGTCCGGAATACAACGCCTCGATCACGCCGCTGATCAAGAACACCATCGATTGGGTATCGGCCGTGCGCGAGCGCGGCGATCCGCCGCTCGCCGCCTACCAGAACCGCGTGTTTGCGCTCGGCGGCGCGTCGCCCGGCCGTTCCGGCGCGACGCATTCCTTGTTGGCGCTGCGTCAGGTGCTGGCGGTCGGCTGCGGCGCGTTGGTGATCGCGGAGCAGGTAACGGTGCCGAATGCCGAGCAGGCCTTCGACGAGATGGATGAGCTCAGGGATGCGCGCGCGTCCGACGAGCTCAAGGTCGTGGTGCGCAAGCTCGTCGATGTCGCCGAGCGGTTGGCATGAGGCAAGACGGTGGAAGAGCGGACTTCGCATCCGGGCCGGCAGCGAGCGTCGTCGCAAGTCCGCGGCCGATGTTGTTTGAGCCGCGGGCTGACCGCAAGCTGGATGGCGGGACACGACCGCGGAGGTGGCCATGACGCTTGATCCTCGCGAACGGTTGATCGTCGCGCTCGATGTTCCCGCGATTGTCGACGCGGAGGCGCTGGTTGCGCGGCTGGGCGAAACAGTGTCGTTCTACAAGATCGGCTATCAGCTGGCCTTCGCGGGGGGAATCGACTTCGCGCGCGTGCTCGCGAGCGCGGGCAAGCGCGTCTTCCTCGATCTCAAGCTGCACGATATCGGCAACACCGTTGCGAAGGGCGTCGAAAGCGTCGCGCGCCTGGGCGCATCGTTTCTCACGGTGCACGCCTATCCGCAGACCATGCACGCCGCGGTCGATGCGCGCAGAGGCTCGGCGTTGCGCCTGCTCGCCGTCACCGTGCTCACCTCCTACGACGACGCCGATCTCGCCGCCGCCGGCTATGATTTCACCGTATCCGAACTGGTCGCCGAGCGCGCGGCACAGGCGCGCGACATCGGCGTCGATGGCCTGGTCTGTTCGGGCGAGGAGGCGGCCTCGCTGCGCCCGATCATCGGCGCCGGCATGGTGCTGGTGACACCGGGCATCCGCCCGGCCGGCAGCGCGGCCGGCGACCAGAAGCGCATCATGACGCCGTCAGCCGCGATCGCCGCCGGCGCCGATCATCTCGTGGTCGGCCGTCCGATCATCGCGGCGGCCGATCCGAAAGCCGCCGCCGAGGCGATCGTCGCTGAAATCGCCGGCGCCAGCACGAGCGGGCGGCCGTGACAGGGAGGCCGATATGGCCAAGGGTTACTGGATTCCGCATCTCGATGTGAGCGATCCCGAGGGCTACAAGGCCTACATGGCCGCGACGCCGCCGGCGCACCGCAAATTTCACGGCCACGTGCTGGTGCGGGGCGGGGCCTGCGAGGTGGTGGAAGGCCGCGGCCGCTCCCGCAACGTGCTGCGCGAATTTCCCGACTACGCCACCGCGCTCGCCTGCTACCGCTCGCCCGAGTACCAGCGCGCAAGGCCGCTGCGGCTGCCGCACGCGACCTGCGATTTCGTCATCGCCGAAGGCTACGACGGCGTCCAGCCGGAACAGCCAGCGGGCGTGCCCGCGGCCGCGGCGCGCAAGGGCTACTGGATCGGCCACGTCGATATCAGCGATCCCGAGGGCTACAAGGCCTACATGGCCGCCGACATGGGCCCGTTCGGCAAGTTCGGCGGACGCTTCCTGGTGCGCGGCGGCACGCGCGAGGTGGTGGAGGGCAAGGTCCGCGCGCGCACCGTGGTGCTCGAATTCCCGAGCTATCAGGCGGCGCGCGATTGCTATCGCTCGCCCGATTACCAGGCGGCGGCCGCGCTGCGCAAAGGCAAGGCCGAGGCCGATCTCATCATCGTCGAGGGCTATGACGGACCGCAGTCGTGACGAGTTTGCGGGTCAAACGCCGCGCCGCTCGATGCCGAGCGGCGCGATGGCTTTGGCCGGTGCTTTGACTTTCCTTCCCAGCGCCGCCCCGTTATATCCCGCCACGCGGCCGGGAGAGAAACAATGTCAGATATGCGGCTGATCGTGGCCGGCGCCGGCGGGCGCATGGGGCGCACGCTGATCCATGCCATCGCGGCGATCGATGGCGCGGTGCTCGCGGGCGCGGTGGAGGCGCCCGGCTCGGCGGTGATCGGCCGCGACGCCGGCGAGCTCGCCGGGCTGGGCAAGAACGGCGTCGCCGTCGCCGCCGATGTCGAGCCGCTGCTCGCCGGCGCCGACGGCCTCCTCGACTTCACCGTGCCCGCCGCCACCGTCGCCTTCGCCGAGCTCACGGCGCGGACCGGGCGCGTCCATGTCATCGGTACCACCGGGCTCACGGGCGAGAACGACAGGCTGATCGCGGAAGCGGCCAAGCGCGCGGTGATCGTCAAGTCCGGCAACATGAGCATGGGCGTCAACTTGCTGGCGGCGCTGGTCAAGCGCGTGGCGAAGACGCTGGATGAGAGCTTCGACGTCGAGATCCTGGAGATGCACCACAACAAGAAGGTCGACGCGCCGTCGGGCACCGCGCTGATGCTTGGTCGCGCGGCGGCCGAGGGCCGCGGCGTCGAGCTCGACCAGCGTTCGGTGCGCGGCCGCGACGGCGTGACCGGCGCGCGCTGCGCCGGCGATATCGGCTTTGCCGCGCTGCGGGGCGGCTCGGTGGTGGGCGATCACACCGTGATCTTTGCCGGTCCGGCCGAGCGGATCGAGCTCGTGCACCGGGCCGAGGACCGCATGATTTTCGCCCGCGGCGCGGTGCGCGCCGCGCTGTGGGCGCGCGGGCAGAAGCCCGGGCTCTATTCGATGGCCGACGTGCTGGGCTTGCGCGATATCTGATCGCCCGATCGAAGGCGGCGCAGCAGCGAGCGGCCGGTCATCTCGGCCGGCGTCGCCAGCCCCATCAATTCGAGCAGGGTCGGCGCGATGTCGGCGAGGCGCCCATCCACCAACGAGACGTCGCCGCCGCCGGTCACCAGGACCGGCACCGGATTGGTGGTGTGCGCGGTGTGCGGCCCGCCGCTGTCGGGATCGCGCATCATTTCGCAATTGCCGTGGTCGGCGGTGACCAGCAAAGCGCCGCCGGCGCGCGCGATCGCCTCGGCGATGCGGCCAAGGCCGGTATCCACGGTCTCGACCGCCTTGATCGCCGCGCTGAGGCTGCCGGTGTGGCCGACCATGTCGGGATTGGCGTAGTTCAGCACGATGAGGTCGTATTTGCCCGACCCGATCGCCTCCACCGCCTTGTCCGTCAATTCAGGCGCCGACATCTCGGGCTGCAGATCGTAGGTCGCAACCTTGGGCGAGGGAACCATGATGCGTTCCTCGCCGCGATAGCGCTTTTCCTCCCCGCCGTTGAGGAAATAGGTGACGTGCGGATACTTTTCCGTCTCGGCCATGCGCAGCTGCGTGCGGCCGGCCTCGGCGACGACCTCGCCCAGAACGTGCGCCAGGCTCTGCGGCGGGAAGATGGTCTGCAGCAGCGCATCGAGTTGCTCGCTGTATTGGGTCATGCCGGTCGCGGCGGCGAAGCGAATGCTGCGCCGGCGCGGAAAGCCGGCAAAGGCCGGATCGAGCAAGGCGGCGAGAATCTCGCGCACGCGGTCGGCGCGGAAGTTGAAGCAGAGCACGCCGTCGCCGTCGCGCATGCCGCGATAGCCGCCGATCACCGCCGGCACCACGAACTCGTCGCCGATGTCGTGCGCATAGGCGTCGGCGATCACCGCGCCGGCATCGGGAAAGCGCGGCCCTTCGGCCTCCGCGATCGCCTGATAGGCCTTGGCCACCCGATCCCAACGTCTGTCGCGATCCATGGCGTAGTACCGACCGCTCACCGTCGTGACCGCAACGGATCGCGGCAGCGCTGCAATAAGACGCGCAATATCCTCGCCGGCCGAGCGCGGCGGCGTGTCGCGGCCGTCGGTAAAGGCGTGCACGGCCGTCGGCACGGCGGCGCCGGCGAGAATCCGCGCGAGCGCGGCAGCCTGATCCTGATGCGAGTGCACGCCGCCGGGCGACATCAAGCCCATGAGGTGGCAGGTGCCGCCGCTGCCGCGCAGGCGTTCGATCAGGCTCTGCAGCGCCGGCGCGCTTTCGATCTCGCCGCTGGAAACCGCTGCATTGATGCGGGGCAGATCCTGCATGACCAGACGGCCGGCGCCGATGTTGAGATGTCCGACCTCGGAATTGCCCATCTGCCCCGGCGGCAGGCCGACGTCCTTGCCCGAGGTGCGCAGGAGCGCGTGCGGACAGTTCGCCCACAGACGGTCGAAACTCGGCGTGCGGGCCTGGCGGATGGCGTTGTCGGTTGCCTCCTCGCGCCAGCCCCAGCCATCGAGCACGACCAGCATCACGGGACGACGCTTCTGCATCCCTACGTCCTCTGTCCCTCGTCAGCGATGGTGAATGGGCGGCCGCCTGCGACCATCGAGCGTCGGTTTGCGGATGGTTGTGTGGGATTGCAGCCTCATCGTCAACCGCAGCCGGAAGCGCGTCATCAAAGCACAGGCCGCGTCGGGCAGCGTGCTTTTCCTGTCACACCGATGCGATTTTTGCTCCTGAGCGTCGGTTGCGCCTGGCGGCGACAATCGTTTCGACCTCCCGATGTGATAAACTCGAATCGCTGTCACTTCTGGTCGGGGGGCTGAATTGACCGCGCGGACCTTCATTGCCGCGGCAGCGATGCTCGCCGCGTTCGGTGCGCTTGCGCCGGGACACGCCGGCGTCGATCGCCCGCCGCAATTCATCGTCATGGCGTTCGACAATTGCACCGAGCTCGAGCGCTGGCAGGAGCTCACCGACTTCGCCGCCGAGCAGAACCGCGACGGCGACCGCGTTCACTTCACCTTTTTTGTCAGCGGAAGCAATTTCATCGCCGACGTCAATCGGCACCTCTACGAAGGTCCACATCAGCGCCGCGGCTATTCCCGCATCAACTTCGGCGGTTCGCCCGAGCAGGTTCGCAGGCGCGTCGAATACGTGAACGATCTTCACCGCAGCGGCCACGAGATCGCTTCGCACGCGGTCGGCCATTTCAACGGCGCCACCTGGTCGGCCGGCGATTGGGAGAGGGAATTTCGCTCGTTCGGCGATATCCTGAAGAATGTCGGCCCGAACAACGGGCTCGCCGAATCCAAATTCGCATTTGCCGCCGCGGACGTGGTCGGCTTTCGCGCGCCCTATCTGGCCAAGGGCGCAGGGCTGTATGGCGCGCTCAAGGCCGGCGGCTTCCGCTACGACACCAGCGGCGTCGGTTATGCCGATGCCTGGCCGGAGAAGATCGACGCGCTTTGGCGGTTCAATTTGGCCATGCTGAGAATCCAGGGCTCGGGCCGGGGCACGTTGTCGATGGATTACAATTTCTTCGTGGCCCAGGCCCGCGCCGCCAACGATCCGCGCCGCTATGAAGCCGCGCGCGAACAGACGCTGCAAACCTACCTCCACTATTTCAAGACCAATTACGCCGGCAACCGCGCGCCGCTGCACATCGGACATCATTTCATGAACTATCAGGGCGGGGCCTACAACGAGGCGCTCAAATCGTTCGCGCGGCGCGTCTGCGGTCTGCCTGAGGTGCGCTGCGTGACCTATGCCAGGCTCGCCGACTTCATGGACCGGCAAAACGCGGAAACCCTTGCCGCCTATCGCAAGGGCGACTTCGCGCGGGCGTCAATGCCGGCCTTGAACGTGGCGGAAAATACGCGCTAGCGGCGGCGTCGTCGCCCGCATGAAGCGGGGCGGAATGCGGGGCGATCTTCCGGCGCGGCCTGGTTGGCGGATTTCGCCATAGCGCGTCCTCGCGGGCGTGCACGCTCGTCCTGCAGACCATGGACGCGCGTCATGCGTTCAAGGCCCCATCCGGGCTGGCACCCATGCCCGATTTGCCCGGGCGGCTAATCGAATACCGTCCGGGTCGGGCCGCGCTTCGCCTCGCCGAGCGCGGCAGCGAGCGCGTGCGCGAAGCTTTCTTTCTCGTCCGGCCCGAGGAAGCCTGCGATCGCAAGCCGCCGTCCGTGCGAGACCAGGAACAGCCGCTCGATGCCGAACTCCGCGTGCACGACGCGGTCGAGCCGCACCCAAAGCGGGTTCAGCGTCCATTCGCTGATCCGGCCGCGGTGGCTCACCTTGCGCACCGTGAGCTCGGAGGGCGTGACGGTGACCTGCTCGTAGGCGCGGGCGCGGCGGTAGCTCACCTTGAACGCCCAATAGATCAGCAGAACGTCGAGGCCGCAAAACCCGAATACCGGCCAAGCGCCGGCCAGCAAGAACACCACCCCGGTCGCAAAGCTGATGCCGCCCAGCACCAGCATCAGCAGCACGAATCCCTTGCGGCCGAGGGAACGGTGCGGAGTGAGGACCGCGGAAAAAATCGTGGGTTCTCGGATCGAGTCGTTGTTAGGCGACATGGCGCTGACTATACCGAAATCATGGCCCGCAAGACACCTCGCAGAGTGGCCCGCAAGGCCCCTCGCCGCACGGCACAGAGCCGGCGGCTGGCCCGCCCGCGCCGGGCTTCGCAGGTCAAAGGCCCGGCCAAGCGCGGGGCTGCTGACAGGAAGGCCGCCGCCGGCGCGCTGCCGCAAATGACGACCGCCGAAGTCGAGGAAGCGTTCCGCCGCTTCCAGGCCGCCCGCCCGGAGCCCAAGGGTGAGCTCGAGCACATCAACCCGTTCACGCTTCTGATCGCGGTGGTGCTTTCGGCGCAAGCGACCGATGCCGGCGTCAACAAGGCGACGCCCGCGCTGTTCAAGGCCGCCGATACGCCGGACAAGATGGCCGCGCTCGGGGAAGAGCGCGTGCAGGAGCTGATCAAGACCATCGGCCTCTTCCGTACCAAGGCGAAAAACGTCGTCGCCTTGTCGAAAAGGATCATGGATGAGCACGGCGGCGAGGTCCCGCGCACGCGCGAGGCGCTGGAGGCGCTGCCCGGCGTCGGCCGCAAGACCGCGAATGTGGTGCTCAACATCGCTTTCGGCGAACCGACGATTGCGGTCGATACCCACATCTTCCGCGTGGGCAACCGGACCGGCATGGCGACCGGCAAAACGCCATTCGAGGTCGAGATGAAGCTCGAACGGGTGGTGCCGGCAAAATACCGCCGCCACGCCCACCATTGGCTGATCCTGCACGGGCGCTATGTCTGCCTGGCGCGCCGTCCGCTGTGCGAGCGATGCCTGATCGCCGATCTCTGCAAGTGGCCGGGGAAGACGGTTCCGCCGGAACCGGTGAGGCCTCGGTACTGAGCGGCATGCCCGCGCAAAGGGGGCATCCGGCACTAGCCGACCGCTGGCGGGGCGCAGCACCCGTAGTGCCGCCAGTAAAGCGGAGAATATTAAATCGGCTGCCTACGTGGGCGATCACGTGACGTTGTTGCCTTGCTGGCACCACGATCGACGTTCAACTAAATTCCGCTGGCATCGCGAGGGACCGTCGGCATGCATTGGTCGTGGGGCAGGATCGCCATCGGCGCCTTGATCGTCGTGGTCGCGTTCGGTGGCGCGTTGTTTGCGTTCAACTGGCTTTGGCCGGGCGCGCAGAACCGGCGGCCGGCGCTGGTCGAAGTGCCGCCGTTGGCGCCGGTCGCCCGCAACTCGGTGATCGTGACGCCGGCCGCCATCTCGGTTGCCGCGATCCGCGACGCCATGGAGACAGCGGCGCCACGCAACCTTACCGGCAAGCGTGACAACCCGTTGTCGCAATTGCTCTCCAACGCCGAGATCGGCTGGACGGTCGCGCGCGGCCCGCTCGCTGTCAGCGGCCGGCCGGACGGACTGGCGGTATCGACGACGCTGACCGGAACGTTCCGGGCGACCGGTGAGGTTTCCAATCAAGCGGGCAACCTCGCGGGCGCGCTCGGCGGCCTGCTCGGCGGCAATTTCGGGCAGGGGATGCAGAACCTGACGGGAAAGACACTCGATCAGCGCGCCGATATTCGCGGCAACGTCACGGTCGTGTCGCGCCCGACTCTGCTGCCGGCGTGGCGGATAGAGCCAAATCTCACTGCGCAAGTCGCGATCGCCGATGCGTCGCTATCGATCCTCGGGGTCAAGCTGAGCGTATCGAACGAAGTCAAGCCGCTGCTCGATCGTACCGTCAACGAACAGATGGCGGCGCTGCAGGCCCGCCTGCGCGACGATCCGTTCCTGGAAGTCGCGGCGCGGCGGGAATGGACCAAGATGTGCCGCTCGATCGCGCTCGGGGCTGCGGCGGCTGGCATGCCCAATCTGTGGCTGGAACTGCGCCCGACGCGGGCCTTTGCGGCGCAGCCCCGCATCAGCGAATCCGCGGTTACGCTCACCATCGGCGTGCAGGCCGAGACGCGGATCGTCCCGAACGAGACCAAGCCGGACTGCCCGTTCCCGGCACAATTGGAACTCGTCCCGCAGATCGAGCAGGGGCGGGTCAATATCGCCGTGCCGATCGATATCCCGTTCACCGAAGTCAACCGGCTGCTCACGGCGCAACTGAAGGGAAAAACCTTTCCCGACGACAAGAGCAGCGCGTTCGCCGCTACCATTCAGGGCGTGAACCTGGCGGCATCCGGCGACCGGTTGTTGATCTCGCTGCGCGTCAAAGCCAATGAGAACAAAAGCTGGTTCGGTCTCGGCGCCGAGGCCACGATCCATGTGTGGGGTCGTCCGGTGCTCGACCCGTCCCGGCAGATGCTCCGCCTCGACGAGGTCGCGCTCGACGTCGAATCGGAGGCCGCCTTCGGACTGTTGGGCGCGGCGGCGCGCGCCGCGGTGCCGTATCTGGAAAAAGCGTTGGCGGAGAACGCCGTGATCGACCTCGTGCCGCTCGCGGCAAATGCCCGCAAGAGCATCGAGGCGGCGATCTCCGACTTCCGCAAGAGCGCCGACGGCGTTCGTGTCGAGGCTGCCGTCACCGGCCTGCGCCTGGTCGGCATTGCGTTCGACGCCAAGATGCTGCGCGTGATCGCGGAGGCCGACGGCACCGTGGCGGTCGCCGTCACCAAGCTGGAAGCCAAGTGACGTAGAACGGACGACGATACAGCGCGCGGTCCTTGTCGCGTGCGATCTATCGTCCGTGCCCCACTCTGCGGACCACATGCACCATGAAAGCCATGCCGAACAGCGGTGTGGCGAGATTGACGATCGGAATCGATACGAAAGCCGCGATGAACATGCCGGCGAGAAAGACCCTGGTCCGGTACGTTTTGCGCAGCCGTTTCGCCTCGCCGACGCCGTGGTAGCGCAGCGCTGCCAGCTCGAAATATTCGCGGCCGAGCAAATAGGCGGTGGCGAGGAAGAAGATGACGGCGCCGAAGCCGGCGACGAGCAGGAAGGGCACCGCGATGAGATAGACCAGGACTGCGAGCAACGCCGTCTTCACGCCTTCTACCAGGGAATACACCAGCGGAAGAGAGATGCCGGCCGGCTCGTCAGGGTAGTGCGTGCGCTCCACCGCGAGCGCGATCTCGTCGACGAAGAAGCTCCCGACCAGCGCGGTTACCGCCGGCATCAGGAAGATCGACCCAACGATGAGACCGAGGCCGGCGGCGACTGAAATCACCCAGGCGAGGATCGACAGCGGCGCGTGGGCGCCGGCGCCGAATACGCCCTCGGCCCAGTTCGCGCCGCCGGTCGCGAGCCATGCCAGCAGCTGGTGCAGCCCGATCCCGATGACGACGATCAGGGCGAGCGCGAGTCCGGAGGATTTCAACAGCACCGCGCGGAACGGCGGCGAGAACATCTGAGCGAGCGCCTTCACCGCAGCGTCGAGCATCATCGTCCTACGTCCCTCCTCCGTCATGCCGGCCAGGCAATGTCGCCTGCGTTCCGCCGAGCGAGAGTGCGAATCCGCACCTTCGCGTTTTGAATAAGGCACCGCGCTCGCGGTACGGCAAGTGCGGCGAAAGATTTGGCGCGCGGCTCGCGCTTTCCATGGTAGACCTCGCAAGCCTGCAACACCCCTGCATGTCATGAAACGCTTCAGCCGCCGGTCTTTTCTCGCCTCCGCCGCCGCCGTGGCCGCGGGCCCTGCGCTCGCAGCGCCGCGCCCGGCGCCCACGCCCGAGGTGCCGCGCTCGGGCTGGGTCGACGTCGTGATCGTGGGCGCCGGCGCCGCCGGCATCGCCGCCGCGCGCCGCCTTGCGGCGGCGGGCAAGCGTTATGTCCTGATCGAGGCTGCGGACGAAGTCGGCGGCCGTTGCATCACCGATACCAAGACCTTCGGCGTGCCCTACGATCGCGGCGCGCACTGGATTTATGCCGCCGACATCAATCCGTTGCCCAAGCTTGCTGTCCAGTCCGGCCTTGAAATCTATCCGGTGCCGCCCGGCCAGCGCGTGCGCATCGGCCGGCGCTACGCGCGCGAGGGCGAGATGGAGGATTTTCTCGCCGGCCTCGTGCGCGCGAACACCGCCATTGCCGATGCGGCGCGCAAGAGCGACGTCGCCTGCGCGCAAGTGCTGCCCAAGGATCTCGGCGAATGGCGTCCCACCATCGAATTCGTGCTGGGCCCCTACGGATGCGGCAAGGAATTGTCTGAGGTATCGACCGTCGATCTGTCCCGTGCGGTCGGGCGCGACAACAGCGCGTTCTGTCGCCAGGGATACGGCGCGCTGCTGGCGAAACTCGCGGCCGGGCTCCCGCTGCTGCTGGCAACGCCGGTGAAGGCGATCGAATGGTGGAGCCGCGCGCGCATCGAGGTCGATACGGGCAAAGGTCAGTTCAGAACGGGCGCGGTCATCCTCACGGTCTCGACCAATGTTCTCGCCGCCGGAAAGATCAGGCTCGAGCCCGGTCTGCCCAAGCGCCATCTCGACGCCGTCGCCAAGCTCAGGCTCGGCAGCCACGATCACGTGGCGCTGGAATTGACCGGCAATCCGCTCGGGCTGCGGGCCGACGAATTCATGTTCGAGAAAAGCGAGAGCAGGGAAACCGCGGCGATCTTCGGCAACATGTCCGGCTCGACGATTTGCATGATCGACGTGGGAGGTAATTTCGGACGTGAGCTCAGCGGCAAGGGCGAGGCGGCGATGATCGATTTTGCGATCGGCTGGCTCGGCGGCCTCTACGGCAGCGACCTGAAAAAAGTGGTCAAGCGCCGCCACGCCACGCGCTGGAACAACGAGCCGTGGGTGCTCGGGGCCTCGTCTGCCGCCGCGCCCGGTGCCCAGTCCGCGCGCAAGGTGCTGACGGAGCCGCTCGGCGGCCGCATCTTTCTGGCCGGCGAGGCCACGCACGAGACGCTCTGGGGAACCGTCAACGGCGCCTGGGAATCGGGCGAGCGCGCGGCCGATGCGGTGGTCAAGCTACTCGGCGGCAGGCGCTGATGAGCCGGCCCAAGGCGCTGATCGCCTGGTCGAGCGGGAAGGACAGCGCCTGGGCGCTGCACGAGGTGCGGCGCGCGGGTGACTACGACGTGGTCGGAGCGCTGACCACGGTCACCGAGACCTTCGGACGGGTCAGCATTCATGGCGTGCGCGAGGAATTGCTCAAGACGCAACTCGTTGCCGCTGGCCTGCAGCCGACGCTCGTATCGATCCCGTATCCCTGCTCGAACGAGATTTACGAGGCACGGATGGCGGCCGCCACTGCGGCTGCGACCGCCGCCGGCATCAGCCATATGATCTTCGGCGATCTCTTTCTCCAAGACGTCCGCGCCTATCGCGAAGACAAGCTCAAGGGTAGCGGTATCACGCCGGTCTTTCCGCTGTGGGGACGACCCACCGCGGCGCTCGCGCGCGAGATGATCGACGCCGGCGTCGAAGCCCACCTCGTCTGCGTCGATCGCAAGCAGCTCTCCAGGGACTTCGCCGGCCGCCGCTTCGACCACGCGACACTGGCCGACTTCCCCGCGACGGTCGATCCCTGCGGCGAGAGGGGCGAGTTTCACTCCTTCGTGGCGGCGGGCCCCATGTTGCAAGGTACAATTCCCGTCGTGGTGGTCGGCGGGACGGTGGAGCGGGACGGATTTGCCTACGTCGATCTCATGCATCGCGTTCCCGACGCGATGCGGCGCACGCACGCGGATTGACGCAAGTCTGCGTGGCATCCGCAACCGGGCTCACGCCCGCAAAACCCCACCCGTCCGCTTGCCGACCTCGGCCACGATCTTGGCGGCGACCGCTTCGATCTCCTCGTCGGTCATGGTCTTTTCCCGCGGCTGCAACGTGACGGCGATCGCGACCGACTTCTTCCCCGGCTCGATCCCCTTGCCCTCGTAGACGTCAAACACCGTCACGTCGGCGATCAACCTGCGATCGACGTTCTGGGTCGCGCGCAGGATATCGGCTGCCTTCACCGCGCGGTCGACCACGAAGGCGAAATCGCGCTCCACCGGCTGGAAGGGGGGCAGCTCCAGCACCGGCTTCGCCCGCGTCGCCTTCGCCTTCGGCTCGGGAATTTTTTCCAGAATGACCTCGAAGGCGACCAGCGGGCCCTCGGCGTCGAGCGCTTCGAGCGCACGCGGATGCAGCTCGCCGAAATGGCCGAGAATGTTCTGTGGTCCGATCTGGATCGTGCCCGAGCGGCCGGGGTGGTACCAGGCCGGCGCGCCCGGCACGACCTGCAACGCCGGCGCCGGCGTGCCGGCGGCGGCGAGCACCGCGAGCGCGTCGCCTTTGGCGTCAAAGGCGTCGACCTCGGCCACGGGGGCAGACCAATGGCGGCCGATGCCGGTCGCTTTCGCCAGCACGCGACGCACGCCGCCGGCCGCGGTTAGCTGGTCCTCCGGGCGGTCGCCGCGGAAGATCTGTCCGACCTCGAACAGCGCCACGTTGGCAAGCCCGCGGTCGGCGTTGTTCTGGGCGGCAGCGACGAGGCCGGGAACGAGACTCGGCCGCATGTCGGAAAGGTCGGACGCGATGGGGTTGGCGAGCGCAAGCTCGGGGTTCCCGCCGCCGAACAGCGCGGCCTGCGGTTTGGCAATGAACGACCAGGTCACCGCCTCGACCATGCCGCGCGCAGCGAGCGCGCGCCTGGCCTTGCGGGTACGTGTCTGGATGGGCGTGAGCACCGGCTTGCGCGGGGCCTCGCCGCGGTCGAAGGGGGTCGAAGGGATGCGATCGACGCCCAGGATGCGCACGATCTCCTCCACGATATCGGCTTTGTCGTGCACGTCTGCCCGCCACGACGGCACCGCGACCTTCATGCTCGCGCCGTCGCCGGCGACGGCGAAGCCGAGCGCACCGAGCACGCGCTTGACTTCGGGCAGCGCGACCTCGAGACCGGCGAGCCGCGGGACTTCGCCGAGCGGAAAGTCGATCACGCGCGCGGGCGACTCCGGCTTGCCGGCGATCACGATCTCCGACGGTGCGCCGCCGCAGATATCGCGCACTATCGCGGTCGCGAGCTCAAGACCCGGCAGCATGAACGCGGGATCGACGCCGCGCTCGAAGCGGTAGCGCGCGTCCGAATTGATGCCGAGCTTGCGGCCGGTCTGCGCAATGTTGGCGGGGATCCAGAGCGCGGACTCGATCAGCACGTCGGTCGTGGTTGGCGAGCAGCCCGTGGCCTCGCCGCCCATGATCCCGGCCAGCGATTCCACTCCGTTCGCGTCGGCGATGACGCACATCGTCTGGTCGAGCGCGTAGCGCTTGCCGTCGAGCGCGAGCAGGCTTTCGCCGTCGCGCGCGCGCCGGACCGTGAGATCGCCGTGCACCTTGGCGGCGTCGAACACGTGCAGCGGGCGGCCACGGTCGTAGGTGATGAAATTGGTGATGTCGACGAGCGCGTTGATGGGGCGCAGCCCGATCGCGATGAGCCGGCGCTGCAGCCATGCGGGCGATGCGCCGTTGGTCACGCCGCGCACGAGCCGCAACGCGAAAGCCGGGCAGAGCGAGGGCGTCGTGCCGAAGTCGAGCGTCACCTTGACCGGACACGGGAACCGCCCCGCGATCGGCTTGACTGTCGTGTCCTTCAGCTTGCCGATCCCGGCGGCGGCGAGATCGCGCGCGATGCCGTGGACGCCGGTGCAATCGGCGCGGTTGGGGGTGAGGTTGATCTCGATCACGGGATCGTCGAGCCTGGCCCAGCGCGCGTAATTGGCGCCCACCGGCGCGTCGTCGGGCAGCTCGATGATGCCTTCGTGATCGTCGGAGAGTTGCAGCTCGAACTCGGAGACCAGCATGCCGCGGCTCTCGACGCCGCGGATCTTGCCGACGCCGAGCGTGATGCTCTTGCCCGGGATGAAAGCCCCGGGCGGCACGAACACGCCCTTCATGCCGGCGCGCGCGTTGGGGGCGCCGCATACGACCTGCACCGGGTCGCCGGAACCGGTATCGACCATGCAGACGCGCAGGCGGTCGGCATTGGGATGCTGCTCGGCCGAGACCACCCGCGCGATCGTGAATGGCGCGAGCAGCGTGCCACGATCCGTGACGCTCTCGACCTCGAGCCCGATCATGGTGAGCTTGTCGACGATCGCCTTGAGCGGCGCGTCGGTGTCGAGATGCTCCTTGAGCCAGGCGAGGGTGAATTTCATCATCGGGATGCGACAGTCATGCGCTCAGGCCGCCCGCGAGCGTCGGGAAGTCGAGCGGACGGAAGCCGTAATGCGCGAGCCAGCGCGCGTCGGCCTCGAAGAAGGCGCGCAGATCCGGCATGCCGTATTTGAGCATGGCGATGCGGTCGATCCCAAGGCCCCAGGCGAAGCCCTGATATTCGTCGGGATCGAGCCCGCAATTGCGCAGCACGTTCGGATGCACCATGCCGCAGCCGAGAATTTCCATCCAATCGTCGCCCTCGCCGAACCTGACCTCGCCCTTGTCGCGCCGGCACTGGATGTCGACCTCGAGCGAAGGCTCGGTGAACGGAAAGTACGACGGGCGAAAGCGCATCTTGACCCGATCTACCTCGAAGAACGCCTTGCAGAATTCCTCCAGGATCCATTTCAGATGACCGAGGTGAGAGCTCTTGTCGATGACGAGCCCTTCGACCTGGTGGAACATGGGCGTATGGGTCTGGTCGCTGTCGCTGCGATAGGTGCGACCGGGAATGATCACGCGGATCGGCGGCTTCTGCGCCAGCATGGTCCTGATCTGCACCGGCGAGGTATGCGTGCGCAGCAGGAGCCGCGAGCCGTCCGGCTTCGGGTTGAAGTAGAACGTGTCGTGCATGTCGCGGGCCGGATGGTCCTCGGGGAAGTTGAGCTTGGTGAAATTCAAGTCGTCGGTCTCGATGTCGGGGCCTTCGGCGATCGCGAAACCCATGTCGGCGAAGATCGCGGTCAGCTCGTCCACGACCTGGCTGATCGGATGGACGCGGCCGATCTCGGCCGGAGGCTCGCGCACCGGCAGCGTGACGTCCACGGTCTCGGTGTTGAGCCGCTGGTCGAGCGCCAGATCCTTGAGCGCATCCTTGCGGGCGGCGAGCGCGGCGGTGACGCGCTCTTTGAGGCCGTTGATCAGCGGTCCCTGCTGCTTGCGCGCTTCGGGCGTCATCGGGCCCAGCGTCTTCAAGAGCGCGGACACCGAGCCGTTGCGGCCGAGCGCGGAAACGCGCACGGCTTCGAGCGCGCTCTCGTCACCGGCGGCCGAGATGGCGCTGAGAATTTCGGTTTCGAGTGCGAGCAGGTCGGTCATCGGCTCGCTCAGCTGCGCCAGCGCAGGGTCTTGGCTTCGAGCGGATTGACGAAGGCCCGCCCTTGCGCCTGCGCCGCGATCCATTCGTCCTTGACGCGCATCCACCAGCGCGCCTGCGTATCGGCGTCGTTGATCAGCATCAGCCGCGGCTTGTGGAGCAGGCCCTCGCGCTGCTTCACCACGACTTGCCGGTCCTGATCGAGGAAGGTGTGCATGAACGGCTTGATCAGCGGCGCCAGCGACGCCATCCAGCCCGGCGAGGCCCAGAAGATCTGGTGGACCTCGGTGGTCTCGTCGGTGATCGGCGTGATCGCGGTGAGACCGACAACGGCGTGGCGGTCGCCGTGCACCTCCTCGATGCGCAGCCCGGGCAGCTGATAGGAAATCTCGGTTTCGACGCGGCGCCCGAGCAGCTTGTAGACCAGATTCTGCGGCGGCAACGGATGGCGCACCATCCGCCAGCCGAGCTCGATCGGCTCGAACTGCTTTTCCTTCGGGCGCAGCTTGGTCGCTTGATGCTTGAACCACCACGACGTGTGCACGAATCCGGCATGGGTCGGATCCATGAGGCCGAAGGCGGCGTGGTCGGTCGAGCACGGGAACGGCTGCATGATCGCGGCCACAGGCCGCGCCTCGTCGGAAAAGATCGGCACGCGCGGCGGCTGCGTCGGCGCGGTCGTGGCGGGTGCTTGGTCCGCAGCAGGGAAATAGACCCACACCAGGCCTTGCTGCTCGATGCAGGGATAGACCCCGCAGCGAATTTTGGCGAGATCGATCTCCTGACCCTCCCGCAGCGAGGGAATCTCGATGCAGGTGCCGCTGCGGTCGAAGCGCCAGCCGTGGTAGCAGCAGGTGATGGTCTCGCCGTCGAAGCGGCCGTAATGCAGCGGGATGCCGCGGTGCGGGCAGATGTCGCGCAGCGCGAAGACCGCGCCGTCGCGGGCGCGGCCGATCAGGACGGGCTCCCCCAGCAGGGTCTTGTGCACGACCCGCCCGCGGCGCACGTCCGCGCCCACGAGCGCTACGTACCACAATCCGCGCAGCAGTTCGGCCTTGAGATCCTGCATGGTCTTGTCCCCGGCGGGCCGAGCCCGCCCGGTGGTTACGTCGGCATGAACGGCAAGTCCGTGTCGCCGGGCTTGCCGCCCGCCTGTGTCAGCATGCAATGCACCTGGCCGCGATGATGGGTCTGGTGATTGAACATGTGCGTGACCAGAAGCCATTTCGGCTGACGTCTCTCGGCCTTGACCGCGGCGGAATACCAAGTGAGCTCGCCGGCGAGCGCGGCGTCGTCGAGTCGTTCTGCCCAATCGAGCATGGTCCGATCGAAGGCCGCCCGCTCGCGCTTGAGCTCATTCCAGTCGCCATGAAGCGAGACCGATTCGGGAATGCCGCCCGTCGGACGGGGCGTACCGGCGAGGCGGCTCATCCAGATGCGGTCCGCCCACAGCAGATGGTTGAGCGTCGCGTGGATGGAGCCGAAGAACGCGCCGCGCTCGCGCCGCCGCTCGGCATCCGACAGGGTATCGGCGACGCCATAGAGGTTGTCGTTCTGCCAGCGATTGTAGCGCGCCAGGCGCCGGACATAGCCGGGATCAATCATCGCCGCGTTCGGAGGACAGACGACGCACGAGGGCTGCCGGCAAAGACAATCCGCACGTCGTCTGTCCTCCGTCCTCCAGTTCTCAAGCCGCGATCGCGGCTTTGGCCTTCTCGACGATCGCCGCGAAGGCCGCGGGCTCGCGGATCGCGAGATCGGATAGCACCTTGCGGTCAACCAGAAGTCCGGCCTTGCCGAGGCCGTCGATGAACCGGCTGTAGGTCAGGCCGAAGGGACGCACCGCCGCATTGAGGCGTTGGATCCAAAGCGCCCGAAACGTGCGCTTGCGGCGCTTGCGATCGCGGTAGGCGTATTGGTTCGCCTTCTCTACCGCCTGCTTGGCGATGCGAATGGTATTCTTACGGCGGCCGTAATAACCCTTGGCGGCCTTGAGGACTTTCTTGTGCTTGGCGTGCCCGGTGACGCCGCGCTTGACGCGTGCCATGACTGATCTCCTGACAGGTGACGTGGTTCGGTGCGGACCGCCGCCGGCGGCGGCGCAAGGCGATCAGTCGTTGGGCAAGTAGTATTTTTTGATTTTGTCGCCGTCGGTCTTGAACAGCACGTTGGTGCCGCGCAGTTGGCGGATCTGCTTCTTGGTCCGCTTGATCATGCCGTGGCGCTTGCGGGATTGCTGATAGAGCACTTTCCCGCCGCCGGTCACCTTGAAGCGCTTCTTGGCGCCGGATTTGGTCTTGAGCTTGGGCATTTGGCTCTCCTTTGCGGCTGCAGCCATGGGCAGGGGCCCGGCTGGCCGGATTTTGCTCGTTCGAGCGTGCTGATTGTGCACTTCGCCGTCGCCACGGCAGCCCTTTCGGCCGGGCGGCGGAGGGGCGGGGTTATGGCAGAGGCCGCGCTGGAATACAACCAGGACCCGGATTCATCAGCCGAATCGGTCCCTGCTAGGCGCGTCCGACCAGGGAACGGCGTCGGAACCATCCCCGTGGCCTCGGAGTTGCATGAAGCCATGAACTCGCTGGCACGCGCGAGCGCAGGCGGAAGGCACTCATGTGGGAATCCTGGCGCACCGATCTCAGCTTCGTCCTGGTGGGGGCGATCCTCCTCGTCTGCCAGTCCCTCTCCGGCGGCGCAACCGACCCTCGTGCCGAGGGCGCTGCTGCCGCTCCCGGCGACCGCAGCTACCGCGACCCCTGGCGCGATGAGACCTCCGGCCGCGGCGGCATGGCCTTGCCCGGCGACAGCTTGGACCAGGCCGCCCGAGACTCGGCCGGCCCGCGCGCAGATCGGCAAACGAATTAGCGACGCGGACCGGTCGCAGCCAAGCTTACACCGGCCGCGTAAACTTGGCTGGCGCCACGATCCTGTCGAAGCTCGTGCCGGGGCAGCAGAAGGAATGACAACGACCGCGCCGACGATTGCTCGTGCTTTGCGATCATTCGCCGCGGTCAGCGGGGTGCCAGTACCATCACCACCTGACGGCCTTCGAAGCGCGGCTCCTGCTCGACCTTGGCGACTTTGGAGGTATCGTCCTTGACGCGATTGAGCAGCTGGTAGCCCAGTTCCTGGTGCGCCATCTCGCGCCCGCGGAAGCGCAGCGTGACTTTCACCTTGTCGCCTTCTTCGAAAAAGCGCTGCATCGAGCGCATCTTCACGTCGTAATCGTGGTCATCGATCATCGGCCGGAGCTTGATCTCCTTGACCTCGACCACCTTCTGTTTCTTGCGGGCTTCCGCCGCCTTCTTCTGCGCCTGGTATTTATATTTCCCGTAATCGAGAATTTTGCAGACGGGCGGGGACGAATTGGGAGCGATCTCGACGAGATCAAGCCCGGCCTCCTGGGCCTTGTCCAAAGCGATCTGGATATCAACGGGCCCATGATTGTGGCCGGTCTGGTCGATCAATTGGACTTCGCGAACACGGATCTCCTCATTGATGCGCGGGCCGTCCTTCGGGGCGGGCTGCGCGGGTCTCATCGGGCGACGAATGGCTCTGCTCTCCTCACGTTGTTGCAACGTGCCTGCTGCCGCAGGCCCGCAAAGAATCAGGACAAACCGCTCATAAGTCAACGGCTATTCGGTCCGATTCGCGGCCATTTCGATGACTTCGGCACGGCCACGAAGTGAGCACGGTCATTCTCGGCTCGCGTGCTGCGCATGCGCGACCGGCGCGTTACTAGACGTCACGCTCCAACAGCGACGTGTAGACGTCCAGCGTCGCGGCTGCGGCGCTGTGCGGAGAAAACATGTATTCCGCAAATTGCCGGGCGCGGGCGGACATCATGCGGTAGGCGGTGTCATCGAGGGAGAAGGCAGCGTTGACCGCATGCGCGAATTCCATCGCATCGCCTGCCTTCGCCAGCCATCCCGTGCGCACCTCTTCCGGCATTTCCGGCGGCGTCACCACATGCTCCGGCAAGACACCGATGTCGGAGGTGACGACCGGCCGGCCCATGGCTTGCGCCTGTGCCACCACTCGGCCGAGCACTGGCGGCTCGATCGCCGGCACGACCACCGTATCGGCAGCGGCGAACGCTGCCGGCATGTCGCGGCAGTGCCCGGTCAGTCGCACCAAGGCCTGGACCCCCTTGGCCTGCGCGTCCTTGGCGATCGAGCGCGCATATTTGCGATGGCTGCGATTTTCGCCCGCCAGCACGAAGACGAAGCCGCGCACCCCGCTGTCGAGAAGGGCGCGCGCGACGGCGGGCAGAATGAGTTGACCATTCCAGGGCGCGACACGTCCGGGAACGAGCAGGATGCGCGCGGCTTGCGGAATTCGCCACGCCTTGCGCAGAGCCTCGACACGCGCAGCATCCACGGCCGCAGGATCGACCGCGGCCAGATCGATGCTGCGTGGAATGACCACCACCCGCTCGGGCGCCAGATCGTAGCGTGCCATGACCGGCACGGCGGCGAAGTTCGAAGGCGCGATCACCCGATCGCCGCGCGCGAGCGCTCCCGCCCAGTAGGCGCGCAGGCCGGCCGCGGGCACGTCCGGCAGCGTTGTCACCAGCCAGACCGCGATCTGCGCCGCTGCCATGCTGGCGATCCAAGCGCCGCCGATGCTTTGCGCGTGCACGATGTCGACCCGCTCGGAGGCGATCAGGCGCTCCAGGGTGCGGATACTGCGCCTGAGCTTGAACGGATCGATGCTGGCGTTCACGAGTGGAACCCACTCGCCGCCGAAGCCCTGGAGCTCCGAGGCGAGCGGCCCGTCCTCGGCTGCGACCAGCGCCCGCGCGCCCGATTGCAGCAGCGCGGAGGCGACGTTGACCGCGGCGCGGGCATTGGGCTCATCGCGCAACGCCGCCACGATCTGCAGTACGGTCGCGCCGGCCAACGTGCGCGGATGAGCGTGCGTTGCGTCCGGATCGTTGCTCACGGCGCTCGTTCCCTCGAGCCGCACCGGCCTATTTCCGGTCGGGCGATCTTGTGTTGAATGGTGGCATGCGGCGAAAGCACCCCGAGGCCCGCTGCACCCGATGTAAACGTGCCGTCAAGCCCGGACACCCCAGATGAGCGATCTTTGCCTGAAATTCTTGGACGTTGGAACCGGTATTGCGGCCCGGCGCATCGCCGTCCGGTGCCGCGAAGGGGTTGCACCCGGCCTGTTCTGGCTCGGCGGATTCAAGTCCGACATGCAGGGCACGAAAGCCCAGGCGCTCGATCTATGGGCGCAGAACCATGGCCGGGCTGTGACGCGTTTCGATTATTCCGGCCACGGCGAGTCGGGAGGCAATTTCATCGATGGTACGATCGGCCGGTGGCTGGAAGAGAGCCTGGCGGTGTTCGAGGCCTTCTGCCGCGGCCCGCAGGTCGTCATCGGCTCGTCCATGGGCGGATGGCTGGCGCTTCTGCTCACGCGCGAGCTGGCGCAGCGCAGTCAGGCTGCAGCAAGCGTAGCGGGGCTGGTGTTGATCGCGCCGGCGGTCGACTTCACCGAGGAGCTGATGTGGAAGCGCTTCCCGCCGGAAGGCAAGCGCGAGATCGAGCAAACCGGCGTCTGGGCGCGGCCCTCGCAATATTCCGAGGAGCCCTATCAGATTACCCGCGGCCTGATCGAAGAGGGGCGCCGGCATCTCCTGCTCAATGACATGATCGAGACCGGCTGTCCGGTGCGGATTTTGCAGGGCGTGCAGGATCCCGATGTGCCGTGGCAGCACGCGGTCGAATTGACTGCTCGCTTTGCCCGCGACGATGTCGTGCTCACGCTGGTGAAGGACGGCGACCATCGTCTGTCGCGTCCCGAGGACATCGAACGGCTGCTCGCGGCGGTCGCTGAGTTTTGAGCCACCTGGCCGTCAACCGTGCTGCGAACGGCTGTCGGCCGGCACCTGCGCGCGGTCGGACATGCCGTAGTCTCTGACCACGCCGGCAATGCGCAATCGATAGTTGGAAAATACTTCCGCGCGCCCGATGGCCTGCGCGGACCGATGGGCTGCGAGATTCCTCCATGCGCTCACCGCCGCTTCGTCACGGAAGAACGAGAGCGAGAGCATCTTGCCGGGCTCATAAAGGCTCTCGAACCGTTCGATCGAGATGAAGCCGTCGATCGTGTTCAGCAGCGGGCGCAGCTCGGCAGCGAGGTCGAGATATCGTTGCTTGTGCCCCGGGTTCGGCCAGACCTCGAAGATGACAGCGATCATTTGAAGTTCCTCCAGCATGCAGACTGGTGGCCAACCGGCAGCTTTGGTCGAAATGGCGGCTCACGTCACGGGTCGCAGGAACGTGCGCTCCTCACTCAGCACGAAGCGCCGCTCCTGTGCAAAGCGGAAATTGGCGGCGCCCTCGGGATCGCTCTTGAGACGCGCCCTGTAGGCTTCGTAGGCGGCGAGGCTGTCAAACGAGATCAGCCCGTAAGCGATGTTGTCGGTGCCTTCGTGCGGCATCCAGTAGCCGACGAGATTTCCGCCGCACTTCGGAATGACGGTAAGCCAGCGGCGGGCGTAGTCTTCGAAGGCATCGCGCTGGAAGGGGTCGAGTTGATAGCGGATGAAGACGGTGATGGTCATGACAGCCTCCGTGATGTCCCGCCATCCTGTCTCATTCTCGACGAACATGTTTCGAATGTGACCGAACCATGCAAGGCAGGCCGGATAGCGTCATGCGGCGGACCGATGTCCGGAGCAAAACCGCAATTCAAATCCGGAGCGATCGGCTAGCCGGCAGCGCGGTGATCGCCGGCCTGGTAGAGCGCGCGTAGCCCGTCGCGATAGGTCGGATAGCGCAGCTTCACGCCGAGCACGGTCTTGAGCTTGTCGTTGCGGGCGCGGATGCAGCCGTCGTAGAAGCTCAATGCGAAAGGCGGCACCGACTTGCTGGCCTGCGCATAGGGAATTTCCGGCGGCGGATCGATTGCGAGCAAGTGCGCCGCGAACGCGATCTGGTCGCTCGGCGGTGCCGGCTCGTCGTCCACGACGTTGAACACCCCATCGGCACGCCGTGCGAATGCCGCCTCGATCGCCTGCGCGATGTCGTAGACATGGATCCGGTTCGAGACATGGCCGGGCTTCGCGATGCGATGGACGGTGCCGCGCAGGAGCCTCACCATTCCGTTCTGTCCCGGCCCATAGATGCCGCCGAGTCGCAGGATCGCGACTAGCGTATTCCGTCGCGCCCCGAGCGCCTGCCAAGCCAGTTCCGCTTCGACCCGCGCGCTGCCGCGGCGGGCGCCCGCCGCGATGACTTCCGCGCGCTCGTCGATCCAGGCTCCGCCGCTATCACCGTAGACGCCGAGACTCGACAGGTAGACCACGGATCGCAGCCGCGGCGCCCGTGCGATCTCGTCGTCGAGGGTCGCGAGCACGGGATCACGCCCTTCGGCCGGTGCTGCCGAGATCAGCAGCGCGTCGGCTTGCAAGATTGCCGCGACAAGCTGGTGCGACGCCGACACACCATCGAATAGCAGCATCGCGACGGGGCGGCCGCCGATGCCGTCGCGGCCAAGCGCGTCCGCCCGTTCCGCGCTGCGCGTCGTCCCCACGACGCGGTCGAAACGCGCGCCGAATTCGCCGACATAGTGCCGGGCGCAGTAGCCGAGCCCGAGACAAACGAGGGTCGCCATCAAGCCGCCGTTGCCGCGAGCGCCGCCGCCCATTCCTCTGCGACAGCACGTTCGCGCTCCTGGGGACGGCGCGCCGTGGCGAGGGCGGCGAACCGTTCGGGCGGAAGCAGGCAGCTGAGCGCCCACACCGCCGCGCCGCGCACCAAGGGGGAGGCATCGGCCAACAGCCGCAGCGCCGCGGGCGCGAGCGTCGCATCGCCGGAATTGCCGATCGCGATCGCCACGTTGCGTACGAAGCGATCGCGTCCCGTACGTTTGACCGGCGACTTCGAGAACATCGTTCGGAACGCGGCGTCGTCGAGGGCGGCGAGATCGGCGAGGCGAGGAGCCTGCAGCTCATGCCGCGCCTTGAGCTTCATCTCGTGGCCGGCCTGGGCGAACTTGTTCCACGGACAGACCGCCAAGCAATCATCGCAGCCATAGATGCGGTTGCCAATCGCGGCCCGCAGCTCACGCGGAATCGGTCCCTTGTGCTCGATCGTGAGATAGGAGATGCAGCGGCGCGCATCGAGCCGATAAGGCGCGGGAAACGCCGCCGTCGGGCAGACATCCATGCAGGCACGACAGCTGCCGCAGCGATCGGTTTCCGGCTCGTCCGGCGGCAGGTCGAGCGTGGTGAAGATCGCACCGAGGAACAACCACGAGCCGAATTGGCGCGACAGCAAATTGGTATGCTTGCCCTGCCAGCCCAGACCGGCCGCGGCGGCGAGCGGCTTTTCCATCACCGCCGCGGTATCGACAAACACCTTCACCTCGCCGCCGGCTTGCGCCGTCAGCCAGCGAGCCAGCGCCTTGAGCCGCGGCTTGATGATGTCGTGGTAGTCGCCGCCCTGCGCATAGACCGAGACCGCGCCACGATCCCGCCGGCGCAAGATCGCCAACGGATCGCGATCCGGGCCGTAATTGAGCCCGAGCATGATCACGGAGCGCACCCGCGGCCACAGCGCGCGCGGATCGCCGCGCCGCGCCGCGTTGGCTTCCATCCAATGCATGTCGCCGTGAGCGCCTGCGGCCAGGAAATGCTGCAGCCGCTCCAGCGCTTGGGGGATCGCGTCCGGCCGCGTGACCCCGACCGCGTCGAAGCCGTGCCGGCGCGCAGCTTCCGCCAGCGCCGCCTTGAGCGCTGCCGGGTCGCTCAGAAGTCGAGGTCGGCGTAGGTCTTCGAGGGCGGAATGCCCGCCAGCGTCTCGGCCAGGATCGGACGGAACGACGGTCGCGATTTTACTTGCGCGTACCACGTCTTCGCGGCCTCGTCTTCGTTCCATGGCACGTCGCCCAGATAGTCGGCCGCCGACAGGTGGGCGGCCGCGGCGAGATCGGCGTAGCTCATGCGTTGGCCCGCGAGCCAATCGCGCGTGCGCACCAGCCAGCCGATATAGGCCAAATGATAGCGCATGTTGTGGCGCGCCGCACGGATCGCCTCGGTGTCGGGCGAGCCGCCGCCGGCACTCGCCGGCATCTGGTGCTTGTACAGGCGTTCCATGGTGAGCGGTCCGCTGACCTCGGCAAAGAACTTGTCGTTGAACCAGCTCAGGAGTCGGCGCACTTCGACCCGCGGCCCGGGCTCGCGCGGCATGAGCCGCTGCTCGCCGAGCTCCACCCCCCGGGTCTCGTCGAGATATTCGGCGATGATCGCCGCGCCCGGAACGGCGGGACGGCCTTCCTCCACCAGCACTGGAGTGGCGCAGGCGGGGTTGAGAACGAGGAACTCCTGGCGGCGCTCCCAAACCCGCTCCTCGACTGTTCGCACGGGGATGCCGTATTCGCCGAGCGCGAGGCGTACGAAACGCGAGTGCGGGCAGAACGGGTGATGAAACAGCGTCAGCATGCGGCCTTAAGAATTGCGGCGATGTTGCGGCGCGGACCGCGCGGCGGCGGTCACGTTAGGTTGCCCCGCTGCCTTTGGGTAGAGGGCGGTGGGGAGCAACCTGTGCAATGTTCGCCCTTCCCCGTTGCTCCCGGGTTAATGATGCGGGAAAAGCGCATTTCCCCGACCTCCCGCCGCTCGCATGCGGCGCCTTGCCTCCCTGTCCGCCCGCGGAGCCCGACATGGCATTCGATCTTTTCAAGGCCTTCGTCCTCGGCGTCGTCGAGGGCCTGACCGAATTCCTTCCGGTGTCCTCGACCGGACACCTGCTTCTGGTCCAGCAGTTCTTCGGTTTCGATGATGACGATTTCGGCAAGACCTTCGCGGTGCTGATCCAGTTCGGCGCGATCCTGGCGCTGTTGTCGATCTACTTCTTGCGCATCTGGCAGATCGCGCTCGGAATGTTCAGCGATCCGGCGGCGCGGCGCTTCGTGATCGGTGTGCTGATCGCATTCCTGCCGGCGGCGGTGGTCGGTGCGCTCGCCCACGATTTCATCAAGTCGGTGCTGTTCAACGTCTGGATCGTCTGCTTCACCCTGATCGTCGGCGGCGCCGTTCTGCTGTGGGTCGACCACATGAACCTCGAGACGCGCTACCGCGACGCCACGAAGTATTCGCTGCCGATGTATTTCATCATCGGCTTGGCGCAATGCGTATCCATGATCCCGGGCGTCTCGCGCGCGGGCGCCACCATCGTTGCCGCCATGCTGCTGGGCGCCGACCGGCGGTCGGCGGCGGAATTCTCGTTCTGGCTCGCGATGCCGACCATGGCCGGCGCGTTTGCTTACGACCTCTTCAAAAGCCGCGGCCAGATGAGCATGGACAATGCGATCCTCGTGGCGTTCGGCTTCGCGGTGTCGTTCGTGTGCGCCTGGATCGTGGTGAAGACGTTTCTTGGCTACGTGCAGCGCCACGGGTTTGCGCTGTTCGCCTGGTGGCGCGTCGTGGTCGGATCGCTCGGTCTGATCGCGCTGGCGCTGGGGTACTGATGCCGGGATGCGCTGAACGTCAGGCGATCACCTTGCTCGTGACGGCGCGCACGTCGCGCACTCCGGTCAGGGTCATGGCCACCTCGAGCTCAGCGCGAATGATCTCGAGTGCCTGACGCACGCCGGCTTCGCCGTTTGCCGCCAGACCGTACAGATAGGCGCGGCCGATCAGGCAGCCGTGGGCGCCGCGCCCGAGGGCTTTGAGCACGTCCTGCCCGGAGCGGATGCCGCCATCGAACAGCACCTCGATGCGGTCGCCGACGGCGCTCGCGATCTCGGGCAAGACCGTGATCGTGGCATGCGCGCCGTCGAGCTGGCGGCCGCCGTGATTGGACACCACGATGCCGTCGACGCCGGCGCCGGCGGCGGTCTTGGCATCCTCGACGTCGAGCACGCCCTTGAGCACGAGCTTGCCCGGCCACAGGCCGCGGACCCATTCGATGTCGCGCCAGTTCAGCGAGCGGTCGAAGTTCTGGTTCGACCAGGCCCCGGCCTTCTCTATGCCGACGCGACCCTTGAGATAGGCTTCGACGTTGCCGAAGGTCTTGCGCCGGCCAAGCAGCACCTTGATCAGCCAAGCCGGCTTGGTGGCGATGTCCCAGGCATTGCGCGCGGTCAGCCGCGGAGGAACGGTCAGGCCGTTCTTGATGTCGGCGTGGCGCTGGCCGCGCATGGGCAGATCGACCGTGACGAAGAGGGCGGAGCACTTGGCGGCGCGGGCTCGCTCGATCACCGATCGGCTGAAACCGCGGTCGCGGAACATGTAGAGCTGGAACCAGAACGGCTGGGTCACCGCGCTCTGCACATCCTCGATCGAGCAGATCGACATGGTGGACAGGCAGAATTTGGTGCCGGCGGCTTCGGCAGCGCGCGCGGCCAGCATCTCGCCATCGCCGTGGACGAGACCGGTGAGCCCGGTGGGTGCGATGGCGAGCGGCATCGACACCCTCTCGCCCAGCATCGATGTCGCCAGCGACACCTCGGACACGTCGATCAGCACGCGCTGGCGCAGGCGGATGGCATCGAGCTCGTCACGGTTGGCGTTCAGCGTGAGCTCGTCGTACGACCCGCGCTCCACATAGTCATAAATCGCGCGTGGGATTTTCCGCTGGGCGATCCGCCGCAGATCCTCGATATTGGTGACGAGGGCCATGATCGGGCGGTCAGCAGTCGCTCGCCAGCGGATCGGTCATCGGAACTGCTCGCAACTGCTTCTTTCGTTCTCACTCACTGACGATCGATCGCCGTTCTCTGGAACTGGCCGGCCCTGCGGAACCGCCACAAGTAGAACGGGACGATGACGGCCATGGCGGTCGGATCAATGCCGAGCGCCTCGAGCGTGCGTCCTTCCCGCTTGGCCGCCTCGGAGACGACGACATCGCTCCGCAGAAGCTCGACTTGGTCGGTCGTCAACAGCGGCTTGGGCATGAGTTGGAGGAAGGCGGCCTGGAACTTGGCGAGCGGGAATGGGATCGGCACCAAGATGCGTCGGCGCTCGATGGTCGCAAGCATGAATTGCATGAGTTCCTTGAAACTCTTCACTTCCGGACCGCCAAGCTCGTAAGCGCGGCCCTCCGCGGCGCGGCCTTCGACCGCGGCGACCACGGCGCTCGCGACATCGCCGGCGAAGATCGGTTGGAAGCGGGTATGGCCGCCGCCGACCAGCGGAAGCGCCGGGGAGAAACGCGCAATAGCCGCGAACTTGTTGAAGAAGTCGTCTTCGGGGCCGAACACCACCGAGGGCCGCAGGATGACGGCCGACGGCATGGCGGCAAGCACGAGTTGCTCGCCCACGGCTTTCGAGCGGGCATAGTGCGAAGACGATCTTTCGTCAGCGCCGATGGCCGAGACGTGGACCATGCGCGCGCCGCAAGCCGCCGCGGCACGCGCGACCGCCTCGGCACCCAAGCTCTGTACCGCGTCGAATTTTTGCGGCCCGCGCTCAAACAGGATGCCGACCAGATTGATCACCACATCGGCATTGCGCGCGGCCGTCTCGACCGAGGCCGGATGGCGCAGATTAGCCTGCACGGCATGGATCTGGCCGACCCGGCCGAGCGGCTGCAGAAAGCCGGCAAGCTCGGGGCGACGGACGGCGACGCGAATGCGGTAGCCGATCTTGGCCAGCGCGCGCACGACATGGCGGCCGAGAAAGCCCGAGCCGCCGAAGACGGTGACGAGCGTTTCGAGGGGAATGGCGGTCATACGCACCCGGGTCCGGTCGATCGCCGAATACAGGATCGATCCGATGCTGTACAGAGCGCTTGGCCGCTTCGACCAGCCGAGCGAGCGGCCATTTGACAACCACAAGCCCGCTCCGTACCTATCGCCGCAAAGCCCAGGTGGCGGAATTGGTAGACGCACTAGTTTCAGGTACTAGCGCCGCGAGGCGTGGAGGTTCGAGTCCTCTCCTGGGCACCAAATTCGTCGCATCGCCGGTTCGTGAGCCGTCATGACCATCCGCTTGCACCGCGGCGATCTGTCCGATCTCTCGCATTACCGCGGCGGCGCGGTGGCGATCGACACCGAGACCATGGGGCTCGATCCCGCGCGCGATCGGTTGTGCGTGGTGCAGCTGTCCCCGGGCGACGGCTCTGCCGACGTGGTTCAAATCCCGGCGGGCGCGAGCGACGCGCCTAACCTGACGAAACTTCTCGCCGACGCCACGACGCTGAAGATCTTTCATTTCGCCCGCTTCGATCTCGGTGTGCTGCAGAAGCGGTTGGGCGTCATGCCCGCCCCGGTCTATTGCACCAAGATCGCTTCGCGGCTCGCCCGCACCTACACCGACAAGCATGGTCTCAAGGACCTCGTGCGCGAAGTGCTGGGCGTCGACCTGTCGAAGCAGCAACAGCTCTCGGATTGGGGCGCCGAGGCGCTCACCGACGCGCAGGTCGCCTACGCGGCCTCCGACGTGCTGTATCTGCACGGCCTCAAGGAGAAGCTCGACGCCATGCTGGTCCGCGAGGGACGCGCGGAGCTGGCAGCGGCCTGTTTCCGTTTCCTGCCGGACCGGGTGCGGCTCGATCTCGCCGGCTGGGGCGGCGAAGATATCTTTGCTCATTCGTAGGGATTTTCCACGATATTGCGGGGTCGTCCGGATCGGGTGACTTGTCTGCGGTATTTCCTTGAAAAAGCATGGTTTCCGGGGTTTTCCTGGCCGTTTTCGGTATTGCCGTGCCGCGCCCGGGCCATATTTGGGAGCGACTATGGGGGGCCAAAGAGGCTAATATCGCGGTGGGGATCGCCCGATTCTGGTTCGGGCGGATGGGCTCGGGGATGAACTCTTTGACCGCCGTATCCGACTCCGACCAAGGCGGGCCGCGCGTCTTTGCGCGCTTCGGCCGCGCCGACAGCGATCGGGTATTCCGCGCCGCCGTGCGCCACAGCCGGTACGTCCGCATCCTGCGGGTGGCCGTCCCGGTCGGTGTGGTCGTTGCCTTGGCCGGAGGGGTAGCGTTTAGCGTCCTGCTCAAGCCGTTGCGCGTGCTCTCCGGGGTGCCCGTCGACCTCGGATCGCTGGTGGTTTCCGGCACCAAGATCATGATGCAGCAGCCTCGCCTCGCCGGCTTTACCCGCGACAACCGGCGCTACGACATGGTCGCCCGGGCCGCCGCCCAGGATCTCACCAAGCCCGACATGGTCGAACTGCACGGTGTCCATGCCACCATGGAGATGAAGGACAACGTCACTTTCGAAACGACCGCGAAGGACGGACTGTACAACGCCAAGACCGAGCAGCTCACGCTGAGCCAGGACATCGTGGTGACGTCGTCGAGCGGCTACCAGGCCTTCCTCAACGAGGCGGTGCTGGACGTTAAGGCCGGCAAGATCGTTTCCGACAAGCCGGTGGAGGTGAAGACGGCGAGCTGGACCATCAACGCCAACCGGATGGAGGTCACCGAATCCGGTGACCTCATGCGGTTCGAGCGCGGGGTGTCCGTCACCCTGCTGTTGGACAGCGCGACCACCGGCGCCGGCGGCGAGGCACGCAAGCCATGAGCGCTTGGGCCACGAGACATTGGGGCGAGCTCGTCGCCGTGACGGTGATTGCGGCGACGGTGGCGGTCTGGTCATCCGATGCGACCGCGCAGAAAAATCAGGGTCCGCCGAATGCGCTGCAGGGTTTCTCGCAGAACCGCGATGAGCCGGTGAAGATCCGGGCGGCGGCGCTGGAGCTGCGCGAGAAAGATAAGATGGCGACCTTCAGCGGCGACGTGCACGTGATTCAAGGCGACACTGAAATGCGTTGCAAGTTGCTCACGGTCTTCTACGAGGAGGAGACCGGTGCGCGCGCGGTGAAGGCGGCCGATCCGGGGCCGGGGGGTGACCGGCAAATCCGCCGGATCGAGGCCAAAGGCAGTGTCGTTGTCGTTCAAAAGGATCAAAACGCCACCGGAGACGCCGCGACCTTCAACATGCGCGAGAATACCGTGACCCTCGTCGGAAACGTCGTCGTGACGCGCGGGGCGGATATCCTGCGGGGCCAGCGCTTGGTGGTCGACCTCAACAGCGGCGTATCGAAGATGGATCAGGGCCGGGTCGAGGGCCTATTTCAATCGGGTCCGCGAAATCCTCCCGAGAAGAAATGACGGCTGCTTGCATGGCGGACCGTCAGTGCCGCAGCGGGCGGCCGCCGGAGCCGGCTATCGCGACCGAAGGGATCGAAAGCGGCTTGCGGCCTGACAATCGGCGGCCCCGTCAAATCCTTGATCGGCAAGACCGGGGCCGCAATCGTGTCGTGGGGTTGACAATCCGGTTCGGCCCCCTCCAATCGGCTCTGTTCGGCACCGAAAGCGGACGACGCAGTTGAACCGGGGACCTCGAGGCAGCGGCGTGCTCAACATCCTCGCGCTGTTCCAACACCGTCGCGCGCCGCGACGCCGCCGACCGGCGGCGAATGGCGGTTGGCAGGACATGGACCTGACGGCGCTGGGTGGGCCAATCCCATCCGCCCGCAGCAAGGCCGCGAAGCTGTCTCCAACCAAGCCGCGCACGCGGCGCGAACCGGCGGGAGCCCGGCAGGAAGCTGCCCAGGGTTACCTCGCCGCGCACGGCCTCGAAAAGAGCTACGGCGGGCGCAAAGTGGTCAACGGGGTCAGCCTGTACGTGCGGCGCGGCGAAGCGGTCGGCCTGCTGGGGCCGAACGGCGCCGGCAAGACCACTGCGTTCTACATGATCACCGGCCTGATCAAGGCCGAACGCGGCCAGATCGAGCTTGACGGCCACGAGGTCACTCATCTGCCGATGTACCAGCGCGCGCGGCTCGGAATCGGCTATTTGCCGCAGGAAGCATCAATCTTTCGCGGTCTCAATGTCGAGGACAATATCCGCGCGGTGCTCGAAGTGGTGGAGCCCGACCGCCGTCGGCGCGAGGCCGATCTCAATGCGCTGCTCGAGGAGTTCGAGATCACCCGCCATCGCAAGACGCCCTCGATCGCGCTGTCGGGCGGAGAGCGCCGGCGCGTCGAGATCGCCCGCGCGCTCGCGAGCCGGCCGAACTACATGTTGCTGGACGAGCCGTTCGCCGGCATCGATCCCAAAGCCGTGGTCGAGATCCAGCGGCTCGTCCGCCGCCTGACCAACCGCGGCATCGGCGTGCTCATCACCGACCACAATGTCCGCGAAACGCTCGATCTCACCGACCGTTCTTACATCATTTATTCCGGCCAGGTGCTGATGGAAGGCCGCAAGGACGACATCGTGAACGATCCCGAGGTCCGTCGCCTCTATCTCGGCGAGGAATTCCGCATCTAGCGCGTTTTCGGTTCACATCGAACCACGCGTTTGGACGTCATGGCCGGGCTTGTCACTGCGAGTCGGGCCTGCCCGACTTGCAGTGCCGGCTCACTTCCTCTGCGGCCGGCCCGGCGCGGAATTCCCTTTGGGCGCGGTGTCCTTGCCATCCTGTCGGACCAGAAGTCGCTCATCGGTTATCGAAATTCCGGGCCCCTTCACGACGGCAAAGAATATGGTTTGCCCGGTCACGATCTCGACCTCCTGCGGCTGCGCTTTGCCGGCATCGATCATCACTACGGTGCCCTTGCTCAGCAATTGATGCCAGCGTTGGAACTCGGCGTCGTTCCTGCAGACAGGATCCTGCACGCGCACAACGCCGGCGAGCGCGCTGCCGAATGCATCCACCCAGCGATATTCGCCGGCGGCCGCGAATGCGTGGCTGTAGCCACATTCATTGACGAGGCGCTGACTGGCGAAGAACTCCTTGTCGCCCGCAACCAGGTAGGCGGTCGGCGCGGCGTCGGGACAGTTCCACACCACCATGTCGCCCGCCTCGATCACCAAATCGGCCTGGTCGACGCGGAACTTGCCGCGTTCGGCCCGCACCCGCACCGTGTGCTGTTTCATCTGCTGCGGTTTCTTGGCCGGCTCCACGACCTGAACGGAGAACGGCACATCATCCGTCACATTGTGCCCATGGATGGGCAGGACGTGGTAGCGGAAGGTCCCCGTCTTCATGAAACGCTGGCCGTAGCAGTCGGTGCGCCGCAAGGCGCGGCTGTCGAGGGTGTCGAGCATGGGGCGCCTCCTTGGCCCGTTACGGAGAGATGTCGGCCGTCAGGACGAGCTCGTCCTCCGTTCCGTTATGGGCGACGGCGGCGGCGACGAGATCGATGGTGATGTCGACCTTGGGATCGACCGGCCCCGCGGCAGGCAGCACCTGGAACTGCTGGGGCTGCTGGTAGATCGGGATCTTCAGGCCGCTCACGAACGGCGTGATGATCGGCCCGAGGAAACCAGTCACGCCGGCGATTCCGATCGCAAGCAGGATCGCGTCGACGGCGATTGCGAGGAACGGGCCGATGAAAGGAATGGCCAGCAGGATCGGCGTGACCGCCGCTGCGATGGCTGCAAGCAGCAACGCGGTCGTCGCGCCGAACTGAAAGGTTGGGGACGCCCAGCACCTTGATCTGCACCTTCCACTGGCCGCCGCTGAGGCTGATGTCGAGCTGGAAGTCGGCCGTCATTTTGACGAAGTCGCCGAACGAGACCGGTACGGTAATGGTCGGCCAGTCGATGCAGATCTTCGGCGTGCACACGGTCCCGACGCAGGGGATGTCGATGCAGACCTGGGGCAGGCAGAAATCCGGAAGGATGGAGCTGAGATCGATGCCGAAGCTCAGATCGAGATCCCAATCGAGCCGGAGGTCGACGATCCTGATCGTATCCGGCGGAAGGAGATCGACGTCGCCATTGGTGAGTGTTCCCGTAATGCTGTAATTGGCTAGGAACGGACCCAGATTGCCGGAGCCGCTCTTCGACTGGGGCCCGATCGCCGCGACGGCGGTGTCCAGCAGCTTGTTGGCGCCTTGTTCGTCCAGCGCTGCAGTGATTTCGGCCATGAGAATCCTCCCCGCCCTGCTCTAGACGTTACCTCGCACCTTGATCTGGTCGTCTTCGATCAGCGGGCCGACCACGAGCGAGAGCTGGAACGCACCCGCTCTGAGCGCGCGCAGCGGCAGGCGGATGTCGGCCAACACCGCCTGCAGGATCATGAAGAGGAGGCATTCCAGAACGGCCTCCACCTCGGTCGGTGCGATATCGACGATCTCGACGGCATCGACGGCGAGCGCGATGGCGTCCTCGCCGGTAGATGCCATCACGTGTTCGATATGGCCGACCGCGAAAACCTCCAGCTTGCAGCAGGTGAGTTCCGCAGGCGGATGGCGATCGTCCTTCCTCGGATCATCCTTGCCCTCTCCACGTTTGCCGCGCGGCGGCCGCGGATCGATCTTGAGGCGGCGGCAATCGAGGCAGAGCTCGACGCCGAGCGTGGCGCTGAATTCGCCCGGCTTCAGCGTGAGCTCCGGAGGCAGCGTCGCCGTCTGCTTGAATAGATCGATGCGCGGGATCGACAGCGTCACGCGCCATTGGATGCCTCCCGGCACGCCCGGGAAGGGGATCGCCGGCATGCTGGTCTCGGCCACGGTCGTCGTTGGCACGAACGACGGTGACCCGTAGACGAGTACGCGAGGGCGATCCGAACAATACGCGGTCAGGAGATCGTTCAGCCCGTTCTCATGAACGCTGGCAAATACGGTTTCGGTTTCGGTGAGGCTCATACATCCTCCTTTGTGCGACCGGACACCGGTGGCACAGGGAACGAAGTAACTGCCTATCGAGTCGCGCGTTAGGTCGAGCGAGCGCGCCGCCGTCTGTCGACTGCCGGCACCATGCATGTTCGCGACGCCTGAGACGCGGGGTCCCAGTCGGTTAGTTTGCGATGCGGTGCTGACTGTAGGTTGCGCTCTACCATGCGTGCCCGCGAGCGAGTTCGATGGCCGATAGCGAGACAGAGCGAAGCTGTAGCGACTTCTACTTCTAGTAGAGGACTATGTCAATAGACGAAAAAAACGTGTAGCGAACCTCAGAGACGCCAGATCGTCATGCCCGGCAAGCTCACCCGTATAGTGATACCAACCGCGCCTACAGCGTGGGTTGCGGCGTGTCGGCGCCGGGGACGCCGCAAGCGGGCGGTGCTCCGGACGGCGGCGCGCCGCTCTGCGGCCCGTTCTCCCCGCTATTCTAGCCAGCCTGCGCCGTCCCTGAAGACGACAGCGGGGAGCCGGTATACACCGGTTCAAGAACCGGATAAGCAAGAATTGGACCAAATTGATGTCGCGCGCGGTCGGATTGAAATGCCGATCAGAGCCGCGATTGAAGGCGTGCTGATTTACGGACGACATGGCGCTGACCCAACGACTTGAGATTCGCCAGAGCCACGCGCTGGTGATGACGCCGCAGCTGATGCAGGCCATCAAGCTGCTGCAGTTCTCCAATCTGGACCTCGCCGCCTATGTGGAGGGGGAGCTCGAACGCAATCCGTTGCTGGAGCGCGTCGGGGAAAACGAGGGCGAACCGCGATCCACCGACGACATGTCGCCTGCTCCCGACGCCGCCGGTGCGGATCGGGCGCCGGGCCGGGATGGAAACGACCGGGCAGCGCGCGAGCGCCCTGGTGCCGACCTTGATGACACTGCGCCCATCGACGCCGATGCCGCGACCTCGCGCTCGAACGGCGAGGCGCCGGCCGGATATTCCGAATGGGCCGCGACTGGCACCGGCGGTCGAGACGACGGCGGCTACAATCTCGAGGCCTTTGTTCCGGTCGAGACCACGCTCGCCGACCATCTCGCCGAGCAACTCGCGCTCGCGGTGGTCGATCCCGCGCGGCGCATGATCGGACAATATCTCATCGATCTGGTCGACGAGGCCGGCTATCTCAGCGGCGATCTCGGGCTGGTCGGCGAGCGGCTCGGTGCGCCGCCCGCCGAGGTCGGTGCCGTGCTCGCGATCCTGCAGGGTTTCGATCCTCCCGGCGTATGCGCGCGCACGCTCGAGGAATGCCTGGCGATTCAGCTCAAGGAGCGCGATCGCTTCGATCCCGCGATGCAGGCGCTCGTTGCTCATCTTGATCTGCTTGCCAAGCGCGACCTCGCGGCCTTGCGCCGGCTCTGCGGCGTGGGCGAGGAGGACTTGGCCGACATGATCGCTGAAATTCGCCAGCTCAACCCCAAGCCCGGTCTTGCCTTCGGATCGACCCTGGTGCAGCCGATCGTGCCGGACGTGTTCGTGCGCCCGGGACCGAATGGCAGCTTCTTGGTCGAGCTCAATTCCGACACCCTGCCCAAGGTGCTGGTCAATCAGCGCTACCATGGCGAAGTTGCCAGGACGGCGACCAACGAGAAGGACAAGACCTATCTCGCCGACTGCCTGCAGACTGCGACCTGGCTCATCCGCGCGCTCGACCAGCGTGCCAAAACCATCTTGAAAGTATCGACCGAGATCGTGCGCCAGCAGGACGCTTTTTTCGCCCACGGCGTCCAACATCTGCGCCCGCTCAACCTCAAGACCATCGCCGATGCGATCGGCATGCACGAATCCACCGTCTCGCGCGTCACCGCCAACAAATACATGGCGACCAACCGCGGCATCTTCGAGCTGAAGTATTTCTTCACCTCGGCGATCGCAGCGGCGGACGGAGGAGCGGCCCATTCCGCCGAAGCGGTGCGCTACCGGATCAAGCAGTTGATCGACGCAGAAAGTCCCGAGCGCGTGCTGTCGGACGATACTATCGTGGAGAAGCTGCGCGAGGCGGGAATCGACATTGCCCGCCGCACGGTCGCGAAATATCGCGAGGCGATGCGGATCGCCTCGTCGGTGCAGCGGCGGCGGGAGAAACAGACGTCGTCGGGCCCAGCGTCCTGACGCACACCGGGGAGGGGCGAAATCGCTTGGTAATTGAACCGCGATTTGGTGCCCAGGGAGGTTAATTCGGCCGCGACTTTCCCCCGAAATGGCTGCGACTTTTCGCGATCATGTTCCCGGTCGCTCCATGTTATTGTGGTGACGCGGCTTCCGCGACGAACCGGCCTCACTTCGCGGGAACGCGCCTGGTGAGATGGACGGTGCAAGCCGGTTCGTAAGCGCGGCCGGGATCGGCGACCAGCGGTCATCGGAGGTCGATCATGCCATTTCGCGTCTCGGGCAAGAATATCGATGTCGGCGAGGCGTTGCGCGCGCGCGTCAATCAACGCGTGGCGGAAGCCATGGCGAAGTATTTCGACGGCGGGTTTTCAGGCCATGTCACCGTTGGCAAGGAGGGGTTTGGTTTCCGCACCGAGTGCGTGGTTCATCTCGATTCGGGGATCGTGCTCGAAGCCGACGCGGTTGCAGCCGACGCCTATGCCAGCGCCGATCAGGCGGCCTTGCGTATCGAAAAGCGGCTGCGCCGCTACAAACGTCGTCTCAAAGATCATCAGGCGCAGCTCGACGGCCGCGGATTCAAACACCCCGCACTTGACCGCGGCGCAATCGACGCACCGAGCTACGTCATTGCGGCACCCGCGCACGACGAGGATGAGGAGATAACGGAGTGGAACCCGGTCATCATCGCCGAATCAACCACGGCTTTGAGACGCCTCTCGGTCAGCGAAGCGGTGATGCAACTCGACATGACCGGCCTGCCGGTGATCGTCTTCCGCCATGCTGGACATGGCCGCGTCAATCTGGTTTACCGCCGCGCGGATGGTCACATCGGCTGGATCGATCCCCCGACCATCGAAACGGACGCCCATTGACGGGCCATCGGGGGGTACCTATGGTCCGCCGCCTTTGCGACGCCCGGCCCTGCTGAGCTCCCAGATTTCTGGAAAAAAGGTCCATGCTGCTCACCGATCTCGTCGCGCCCAATGCCATCATTCCGGCGCTGAAGGTCAACAGCAAAAAGCAGATCTTGCAGGAGCTGGCATCCAAGGCCGCCGACCTCTGCGGGCAAAGCGAGCGCACGATCCTGGAGATTCTGCAGCAGCGCGAGAAGCTTGGGTCCACCGGCGTCGGCAACGGCATCGCCATTCCGCACGGCAAACTGCCTAAGCTGAATAAGCTGTTCGGACTGTTCGCGCGACTGGAGCGGCCGGTCGATTTCGAGGCGCTCGACGGCCAGCCGGTCGATCTGGTGTTTCTGCTGCTCGCGCCGGAAACCGCCGGCGCCGATCATCTCAAGGCGCTGGCGCGCGTCGCACGGCTGCTGCGCGATGCCGATGTTACGCGCAAATTGCGCGATTCACGCGACGCCGAAGCGCTCTATGCGGTATTGGCGATGCCGTCGGCGAGTGCCGCGTAGTCAGTGCAGGCTGACGGTTTCGATCTGATGATGCGCTGCGTCCGCCAGCGCCGCTTCGTGGCTGTCGGCAAGCAGGATCGGGGTGCCGTCCGCCGCGTGCAGGACGAAAACGCGGTAACCGGGCGGGAGCAGCGGCGCCTCCGCGCAAAGAAACGCAACCTCTTCCGAGCGGATCGCCTTGATATAGCCGAGACGGCTCTCGCCCGATGTCGTTGATGCCTCGGCCGACGTCGCCGTGCGGTGCATCGCGGAAGGTTCGAACATGACACGTGCTCCTCGCGCGCTTTCGTCGCGCGCGGATGCAGTATCGTTCAGTTCGGACGCTGTGGCTGTGTTCTGGATCACACAGTAAGGCCAAATCTCCCCGGAGCGACGTGGAGGGCCGTCAATACACGGGTTTCTGCTGTGTCCCAGAACACACAGTCGGCCCTAAACCGCTCCGGTCGGCAGACCGGACCCCCGTCAATGCACGCTGACGGTCTCGAGCTCCTGGCTCCAAGCGTTGGCGATTGCCGCCTCGCGGCTGTCGGTCAGCATGATCGGCGTGCCGTCGGCCGCGTGCAGGGCATAGAGCAACGTACCCGGTGCAAGCTGGGGAGCCTGCGGGAATTGCTTCTGCACGTCCTCGGAGCGAATCATCTTCACATAGGCGATCTTGCCGCCGCCAAGAAGCGCAAGCGCTTCGGGTGAGATCATCGGTTCTCGGGAGGTGATGTTGTTGTTGGTCATGGCACTCGACTCCTTTCCACTCAACGCGTCGAGCCCTGTTCGGGTTCAATCACTGTCCGTGATGCTGATGGTCTTCACGATCCGTTCCGGCTCCGGGCGGGCGAGATCGATGGACAACAGCCCGTTTTTCAAGTCCGCGCCCAAGACCTCCATGCCGTCCGCCAGCACGAAGGTGCGCTGGAACTGGCGCGCGGCGATGCCGCGGTGGAGGTAGTGGTGCTCCTTGTCGTCCTGCTGCCGCCCGCGGATGACGAGCTGGCTCTCCTCGACCGTCACGTCGAGTTGATCGCGGGTAAAACCGGCGACCGCCAGCGTGATCCGCAGGCGCTCGGGCTGGCCGTTTTGGCGCGCGATCCGCTCGATATTGTAGGGCGGATAGCCGTCGGCCGCTTTGGCGACGCGGTCGAGCGCACGCTCGATCTCGTCGAATCCGAGCAGGAACGGACTGGACAGAGAAGGAACCCGGGACATGGTCTCAAAGCCCTCGTAAGCGACTTTGACGAGGCCCTTGCGGCGCCCCCTCGACCCACCGGCGTTGTCACCCGCCGGCCGGTCGCGTCCAATATGGGGATTTCCGGTTAAGGCTTCAAGAACGCTCGAGAACCGCGTCGGGAGCCGGGCCTTCGCCGCGCGAAGCGGCCCGCCGGCCAGCGAGATTGAGCCCTGGGCGCGGGCACAGTATTGGTCCTGACGCTGGTAGGGCGATCAAAGGAGTGCAGGTTGCGCATCGCGGTCATGGGGTCGGGCGGCGTCGGCGGATATTTCGGCGCGCGGCTGGTCAAGGGTGGCGCCGACGTTCATTTCGTTGCGCGCGGGGCGCATCTTGCCGCCATGCGCGAGCGCGGCCTCGCGGTCGAGGGCGGGAGCGAGCCGATCCTGCTGCCCGAGGTCAACGTCACCGACGATCCCATGACCATCGGCCCGGTCGATCTGGTGATGTTTTGCGTCAAGCTCTGGGACACCGAGAGCGCCGCACGCCAGCTGCTGCCGATCATGCGGCCCGAGACCGGCGTCATCTCGTTCCAGAACGGGGTGCAGAAGGACGACATGCTACGGCCGATCTTCGGCGACAAGGCGCTCATGGGCGGCGTCGCCTATGTCGGGACCAGTATCGGTCGGCCGGGCGTGATCGTGCAGACCGGTCCGCTGCAACGGCTGGTGTTCGGAGAATACGACGGCCGTCGTTCGGCGCGCGTCGAGAGGTTCTACGAGGCGTGCAAGCGCGGCGGCATCAATGCCGAGATCAGCGACGACGTCCGCCGCTCGATCTGGGAGAAATACGTCGTGCTAGTCGCCATGTCCGGTGCGACCACCGCCATGCGGGCGACCATCGGGCCGATCCGCGCGCACCCCCTCACGCGACAGTTCCTGCTCGACCTCGCGCGTGAGGTGGTTGCCGTCGGTCGCGCGCATAGCGTCGCGCTGCCCGCGGACTATGCCGAGCAGCGCATCCCGTTCTTCGACGGCTGGCCGCCGGAAATGACGACGTCGATGCATCACGATCTCCAGGGCGGCAAGCCGCTCGAAGTGCGCTGGCTCTCCGGCGGAGTGGTCGATCTCGGCGCCGAGGTCGGCGTGCCGACGCCGATGAACCGCGCGGTGCGCGACGTTCTGATCTTGCACGCCGAGGGCCGCACCGAACCGGCGCCGGCGGACACTGACCTGTAGCCGTCAGCATCGTTGCAGCGCGCTGGAGGGCCGCACTGGTGGTCGGATCGCGAGCAGCGCGCCGATGTGTCCGGCTCACGCCCCCCTCAGCTTGAACAGCTTGATCGCATTGGTACGCCCGATCCGGTGGCGGTCGGCCTCGTCGATCTGGGCATTGTCGAACCAGTCCGCGGCGTCGCTCATGTCCTCGAACGGGTAGTCGACCGAGAACATCACGCGGTCTGCGCCGATTTCCGCCACGGCGTCGATCAGCGCGGGGGTGCTGTAGTGGCCGGAGGTCGTGAGATGGAAATTGGCGCGGAAATAATCGGCCACCGGTTTGCGCGCGGCGTATTTGTGCGCGGCCTTCATCCAGGCGTTCCGGTTGTCGATACGCCACAAATAGTACGGCAGCCCCTCGCCGAGGTGGCCGAGAATGATCTGCAGGCGCGGAAACTCGTCGAACAATCCACTGCCGATCAGCCGCAGCGCGTGCACGGCGGTCTCGGCCGCGAACGCCCAGGTCGGCCCCATCAGCCAGGCATGGCCCTCGTAGCCGCGGATCGCGCCCGGCAGGGGATTGCGCGGATGCAGATAGAAGGGAACGTCGAGGCGTTCGACCAAACGCCAGAACGGCCGGTATTGCGGCAGGTCGTAGTACACGGCGGTGTCGGGCGATCCCGCCTGCGAGAAGCCGTTGACCAGCGCGCCCTTGAAACCGAGATCCTCGATGCAGCGTTGCAACTCCGCCGTCGCGCTTTCCGGGTCCTGCATCGGCAGCGCCGCCACCCCGGCGAACCGGTCCCGGCGCCTCGCAATTTCCCGCGCCAATACGTCGTTCGCCTCGCGCGCCACCTCCACCGCCCGTTTGACCTCGTGGATGCCCTGGATCGCCGGGGCATTGAGCGACACGATCATGGTCTCGATACCAGCGGCATCCATCAGGCGCAGCCGCTTGTCCTGGAAGTCGACGAGGCGGGGTCCCAATTCCGACCACACATGCGCACCGAACAGCTGGGAATCGCCGAGCGTGGCCTCGGTCGCGAAATGATCTTCGAGCGTGATCTTTCCCTGCATGGTTCCTCCGAACTGACGACGATCCGCAATCCAACTATGCGCGGACTCGCCGGCGCTTGCCAGCACCGGCGCGCCACGCCGGCTTGCGCACGCGGCCGACCCGATTAGGATTTCGACCCATGCCGCCAAAACCGCCGCTCCTCACGCTGCGTGCAATCCGTTCCGTCGGGGTCGAGGTGCCGATGACCTATGCGCTGGGCACCAGCCGCGGCATGATCACCAAGGCCCCGCTCCTCCTCATCGACCTCGAGACCGCGGAGGGCGTGACCGGCCGCTCCTATCTCTGGTGCTATTTTCCGGCGGCGGTCCCGGCGATTGCGAAAATCCTGGAGGAGGTGGAGCACGTCGTGAAGGGCGAGCGCGTTGCGCCCGCCGATCTCTGGAGCAAGCTCGCCGAGCGCTTCGCGCTCATCGGGGTGCAAGGCATCGTGCGCATGGCGATGGCGGGGCTCGACGTGGCGGCCTGGGATGCGCTGGCGATCGCCGCCGGCATGCCGCTGGCGGCACTTGTCGGCAGCGGCCCAAAGCGCATTCGCGCCTACAACTCCTGCGGCCTCGGGCTGATGACGCCGAAACGGGTGGCCGACGAGGCGGAAAAGCTCCTTGCCGGCGGCTTTCGCGCGATCAAGCTCCGGCTCGGTTATCCGACCCTCGGCGACGATCTCGCCGCCTTGCGTGCGGTGAAGAAGCGCGTCGGCGCCGAGATCGCGGTGATGGTCGATTACAACCAGGCGCTCAGCCTCGCCCAGGCGCTCGAACGCGGCCGCATGCTCGATGGCGAAGGCATCTATTGGCTGGAAGAGCCGATCCGCCACGACGATTACGCCGGAAACGCGAGGCTTGCGCGCGAGCTCAAGACGCCGATCCAGATCGGAGAGAATTTTTCCGAAAGCTCGGCCATGGCCGCGGCGCTCGCGGCCGGCGCCGCCGATTACGTCATGCCCGACCTCGAGCGCATCGGCGGGGTCACCGGCTGGCTGCGCGCCGCGGCGCTCGCTGCCACCCACCGCGTCGAGATGTCGTCGCACCTCTTTCCCGAGGTGAGCGCGCACCTGCTTGCGGCGACGCCCACCGCCCACTTCCTCGAATACGTCGATTGGGCCGACAAGATCGTCGAAGCGCCGCTCGCGATCGTCGATGGATTTGCGCTGGTGCCGCAGCGACCGGGCAATGGGCTCAGCTGGGACCGCAAGGCGGTCGAGAAATATCGGATCACGTGAGGCAAGTAGCCCGCAAGGAGCGACAGTGGAATGCGGGGCAGTGTCGCCGCACCCGAAAAACCCGGACCACTCCATGCGGACTACAAGTGCGTCCGCGCTGGCGGCGATGCGCGCCACACTCTTAGGCCGCAATCCCGCAGCGGCGCCGCTCCGACAACCCCTGCTATTTGATCAGGCTGGTGATCCGATCCACGATGGGCTTGGGCGTCGCGTAGATTTTCATGATTAGTGCCGCGAGATGCTGACCGTCTTCCGGCTCGAGATCGAGCTTGGAGCGCTTCACCTCGGCGACGAAATCCGCATCCGTCATGGTCGCGTTGAACGCCTCGCGCAGCATCTTCAGCCGGTCGGCGGGCAGATCCGGCGGCGCGACGAAGGGACGCCCAATACCCTGGCCGGCATAGAGAAACTCGATCGCCTGTTTCTGTTCGCCGGTACGCGCGAGATCGAGCACGAAAGGGATGTCCTTGAGTTCGGGGTTGGGTTCGGCGCCGCCTTGAAACAGGATCGAAATCTTCTTGGTGGGAATCCAGTCGGGGCGGCGGACCTTGATGCTGTCGAGGCTCTCACAGATGCCTTCCACCTCGCCCCGCTCCATCGCCAGAAAGACGTCGGACGAAGCGGGGAATCCGCCGACCAGCTTGAACTTCATTCCGAGCAACTCGTTGAGCGCCTTGGGATAGGAGCGGGTGCCGGTGCCGGGGCCGGTGTCGCCCACGATCAATTGCCGCTCGAACAGGTCCTGCACCGTTTTGACCTGCGCGGCATGATAGGCGATGCAGACATTTGTCTCCTTCGTCGGGGTTCCGATCCACGAGAGCTTGGTCGGGTCGAAGCGGGCGCCGGCCGCGCCGGAGAGCGGCCCCAGCGCTGCATCACGGGCGATGATGCCGAGCACGGTGCCGTCCTTGGGGGCGATATTGAAGATGTAGCTGGCGGCGGTGTAGCTGCCCGCCCCGGGCATGTTCTGCGGGATGACGCTCGGATTGCCGGGCAGATGCTTGCCGATATGACGGCCGACGGTGCGGCCCCAGAGGTCGTAGCCGCCGCCCGGCCCGAAGCCGATGATCATCTGGACGGACTTGCCGGCAAGGATATCGGGTTGCGCCGCGATCGGCGGCGCGGTCGCGAGCGGCAGCAATACGAGCATCGCGGCGGTCGGCAGCCTTCGGAGCCGGGATGGCATGCGTTTTCCTCGCGCGGCGTGGCGGCCGCATGCGCCGGGGTCCTATCTATTGAGGCGCTGCCGGTTTGTCACGCCCGGGAACTATAGCCAGCGGCGGAGCTGGGCGAGCGAAAACGTTCTGGTGATGCAACGTCCGGAAGCGGCGGCAAGCGGCCTAGAAATTGAGCGATGAGCGAACCGCGATCACCCACGCATTCGGCCGCAAGCTTCCGTCGCTGTTGAGGACACCGCCGCCCGGGCGGATGATGTATTGCACTTCCGGCTGCAGCATCCACCACGGAGCGAGCTGCGCCTGATACATCATCTCGACCATGGTTTCGCCGCTGCGCACCGGATAGAAGAAGTTTCCGAACAATCCCGTATCTTGATCGAGCCCGCGCGCATTGTCGCCGACGCGCGCGTAGGCGCCAGCGATTCCGATCTTGTCGTCCGGCCGGCGGGGCACGAGGCCTTTGTAGAGCAGGCCCCCGTCGGCGTAGAAGCTGATCAGATTGCGATCGTTGGGGACGCCGCCGGCGCGAAAAAATGCCGACAGGCCTTGGTCGTCGGTGCCGGGGACGCGATAGATCATCTGATCGATCACGCCGTAGATGCCGTGATCGCCGGTGTGATCGAGCGGAATGCCGGTGGACGTCGGGCTCGCCAGCGATTGGCCGGTATTGTCGAAGCGCTGATCGCCGAAACGCGGACTGGTGTGATACCACGCGCCGATCCGGTAAGCGCCCGGAAGCCCCTTGGCGTCCTTGCCCTGGTTGGGCAGATAGCTCGCTTCCGCGATGACGAAGACGCCGCCGCGGAAGCTGAAAACAGTGCCGGTCGGAAGCGGCAGATTCTGATTGGAGCCGTCGCCGCCGCTGGGATCGCCGCTGAACACCGCGGCCTGAAACGCCGTGTCCTCGGTGGGTTTGATGCGGACGCGAACGCCGGGGTCCGGGAGCGGATAGGCTGGCCCGCCGGCAGGAAGATTGGCGGCGAGAAAAGTCGGCCAGCTGATGCCGTTGTTGATGAAATTCGCGGCGGTCTTGCTCTGCAGGAACTGGCTGTCCGCCGACATCAGACCAAACCGCACGGAAAGGCGGTCATTAAAGGCGTTCTGTTCGTACCAAAGCGAATAGAGCCGCGCGACTGGTCCGGCTTCGAGGTTCGAGACCGCCAGGATGTTGCCGAGATAGGTCTGACTGAAGAAGGGCCCGTGGGTGACGAGGCCGTGGATGTGAAGATGGCCGCCCTGCCAGCCCAGGAGCTTCTGCAGATCGACGTCCAGCTGCGGTTGAAAGGCGCCGATTCCGACGGTGCCGGGTGCGATGCCGCCCCGGACATTCGACAAAAAATCGTTGGTGTAATTGAGGGTGAAGACGAGACCTTTGCGCTCGAGATAGGGCCGCAGCCCGCCCCAGTCGCCGGTCAAGGTCGACTGCGCGGGTTCCTTTGCCTCGTCCGATCGCTGTGCTTGCGCCGAGGCGGGCGTTGAAAAATTGCCGGCCGAGCCGACCGAAGCCAGCGCGGCAACCGCCAGCGTCCCCGCCCACCTGCCCATTGCATGCATAATCCCGCCCCCGGGACGACTCGCGGGCCGAGCTTCAACCGAGAATCGGGCAAAATATTGTGACCGGTTTGCGCGACATCGCCGCTGCATCGTTTCTTTGCGAGGCCGTGGTTAGTGTTGCACTGCACGAGGCAAGATCGCGCGCATAGCCCACGCGCTCGCGTACAATCGACCGGTCAATTCGGCGGGACCGAGGCGAGTGAACCGACGGCGTGATCGATGGCTTCAGGGGCAAACCGATCGGGCGCGAGACGATACCGAACCGGCCGCAGCCAAAGGGGGCTGCTCGTCGCTTTGGTGTTTCTGGTCGGATTGATCGGCTTCTACGCTTACCGATCCTCGACGTCCAAGCCGCCACCATCACCACTGATCGGCCGGGCGCGGGTGCTCGACGGCGACAGCATCGAGATATCCGGGGCACGTATTCGCTTGCAAGGAATCGACGCCCCCGAGTCCGATCAAACATGCGCCGACGCCCGGGGACAGACATGGCCGTGCGGAAAGGCGGCCGCCCAGGAACTGCGACGCCATATCGGCGCCCGCGAGTTGAGGTGCGAGCCGAGCGGTCTCGACCGCTACCATCGTATCCTCGCGATCTGCTTCGTTCCCGAGGGTTCCGACGTCAACGCCTGGATGGTGCGGCAGGGCTGGGCGCTGGCGTACGGCGATGGCAGCAATTACCGATCGGCGCAGCACGAGGCGGAGGCCGCCAAGCGCGGCATATGGGTGGGAGCCTTCGTGTCGCCCGGGGAATGGCGGCGCCGACACCCGCAATCGCGCAATGATGTGCCCGGCGCCGGCGCGCTCCGCGCCAACCAGTACGAAGCACGATGGCCGCCGGGGTGATCCGCTCATTCCCGCAAGCGGTGGCAAGGGCGGTCGAGCTATCGCGTCCAAAACGCCGCCACTCTATGATCGCGCGACACGTTGCACTGACCCCCAGCGTTCTCGACGGGAGATCGGATCATGCGCCGCCGCATCATCGCAGGACTGCTGTTGGCCGCGGTCTGTCTCCCCGCGCCGGCTGCGGCGCGGGTCGAGCGGATCGAGATCCTCAGCCGCGAGGCCTTCGCGGCCGGCGCCGAATTCGGTTCGGCGGGCACATACGAAAAGTTGCGCGGCCGCGCGTTCTTCGCGCTCGACCCCGACGCCGCCGCCAATGCGCCGGTCGCCGACCTCAAACGGGCGCCGCGCAATGCGCGCGGGCTGGTCGAATTCAGTGCCGAATTCCTGGTGTTGCGACCAACCGACTTCGCTCGTCGCAACGGCACGCTTCTCTACGAGGTGAACAACCGCGGAAATATCGGCATTTTGCGCCAGCTCGACGAGGCCTCGTTCAGCAACGATCCGGCAACGGTCGCCGATGCCGGCAACGGCTTCTTGTTCCGGCAAGGCTTCACGCTGGTGTGGTCGGCATGGGCCGCCGACGTCGCCGCGGCGCCCGGCGACGGTCGGCTGGTGCTGCATGCTCCGATCGCCACCGAAGCGGGCGCGCCGATCACGGGGACGGTCGCCTACGAGCTGATCGTGAACGCGCCCCGCGCCGTGGCCCGCTTCACCGGCCTCCTCGGCACTGCCTATCCGTTGGCGAGCGAGGGGGCGCCCGATGCGGTCCTCACCGAACGCGATCGGCCGGATGGCGAGCGGCGGCCGATTCCCCGTTCCGCCTGGTCGTTCGTTGCGTCGAAAGACGGCGCGGCCGCGACCGAAATCATGCTCGCGGGCGGATTCAAGCCCGGGCGGATCTATCAACTCGCCTACAGTGCGCGCGATCCGACCGTCGTCGCGGTCGGAATGGCGGGGATCCGCGATCTCATGTCGTATCTGCGGGATAATCCGTTGGCGGGAGCGCCTGCGCCGCAGAAGCGTCTGATCTTCGGCATCTCGCAGTCCGGGCGCTTGATCCAGACCATGCTGCTGCGGGGCCTGCATGTGGACGAGGCCGGCCGGGCGGTCTTCGACGGCGCGTTCATCCACGTCGCTGGCGGCGGCAAGGGCGGCTTCGATTATCGCTTCGCCATGCCGACGCGACATTTCAGCGTGCTCGAAGATCACATCTATCCAACCGACTTCTTCCCATTCGCGACGGTCACGGCGCGCGATCCCGTGACCGGCGCCGAAGGCTCGGTTTTGGATCGTGCGCGCGCGCTCGGCGCGGTGCCGAAGCTGTTCTACGTGAACAACTCGTCGGAATACTGGAATCGGGCCGCCTCGCTGATCACGACGGATCCCGCGGGCGAGCGCGACCTGGCGCCGGCGCCGGAGGCGCGCATCTACCACATTGCCGGCGCCCAGCACTATGTCGGAGCTCTGCGCGAGCGCGGCATCTTCGCCAACTGCGTCAACACGCTCAACCACTACCGTGTCATGCGCGCGCTGCTCATCGCGCTCGACCGGTGGGTCCGTGACGAGATCGAGCCGCCGCCGAGCGCTTATCCGCGCATCGCCGACGGCACGCTGATCACGATAGCCGCCTACAAGGAGAGCTTTCCGCGCATTCCCGATTTCCGTCTGCCCGAAAGCAACCTGCGGCCGCCGCGTCTTGATCTCGGCTCCCGGTTCGAAACCGAGCGTATCGCCGATCGGGTGCCGCCGCGCATGGGCAAGCCGTTCGGGACGCTGGTGCCCAGGCCGGACGCGGACGGGCTCGATCAGGGCGGCATCGCGCTGCCGGAGCTGCGGGCGCCGCTCGGCACCCGCACCGGCTTCAACACGCGTACCGACGCCGCCGGATTTCCCTGGGCCACCGGCCGCTGGGACGGCTCGTTCGTGCCGTTCGCGCGCACCGAGGCGGAGCGGCAAGCATCGGGCGATTCGCGGGCGTCGCTGCAGGCGCGATACTCCGACCGCGCCGCCTACGAGGCGAGGGTGCGGTCGGCCGCAGTCGACGTCGTCGGTCGCGGTTTTTTGCTGCCGGAGGACGTCGATGCGCTGGTGAGCGAAGCGGGCGGGCTTTACGATCGCATCATGGCGCATGACCCCGCCGACCGGAGCTGCCACTATCTGTTCGGCCACTGAGGTTTGTCGAAGGCGCATTCGGCAACGCAGCGGTGCGTCGTGATAGACCGCTTTCTCCATCCCAACATTCGGAGGATTTCTTTGCCCGTCATGTCTGGAAAGCGCGCCTTCCTCGATCTGCTGAAGCAGGAAGGCGTCGAGATCATGTTCGGCAATCCTGGCACCACCGAATTGCCGCTGATGGATGCGTTCGCGACCGAGAATGAGCTGCGTTACATCCTGGGCCTGCAGGAGGCGGCCGTCATGGCGATGGCGGACGGCTATGCGCAGGCTTCGGGCAAGCTCGCCGTGGTCAATCTTCACGTCACCCCCGGCCTGGGAAACGCCATGGGCATGCTCTACGACGCGCAGAAGGCGGGCTCACCCATTCTCGTCACCGCCGGCCAGCACGAGCAGAGCTTCAACGCGACCGAGCCCATTCTGTGGGCGGATCTTCCGACCATCGCGCGCCCGCTGGTGAAATGGGCGTCGGAGGTGCACCGCCTGGCGGATCTGCCGCGGCTCGTGCATCGCGCCGCCAAGACGGCGATGGCGCCGCCGACCGGGCCGGTGTTCCTGTCGCTGCCCGGAGATATCCTGCGCGCCGATGGCGACATCGACCTGCTCGCGCCCACGCGGGTGGCGCCGCGGCTGCGCGGCGATCAAGCGGCGGTGGAGGCGGCGGCGGCCCTGCTCGCGGACGCCAAGCGTCCGGTGATCATGGCCGGCGACGCGGTGGCGCACAGCCGCGCCCATGCCGAACTCGTCGAGCTCGCGGAGCTCGTGGGCGCGCCGGTCTATACCGAGTTCGTGCCGAGCACGGCGTCGTTTCCCGCCTCGCACCCGCTGTTTCGCGGCTCCATGGTCCGGCTAGCGCCCGACGTGCGCAAGGTGCTCGACCAGTACGACGTGCTGTTCTCCGTCGGCGGCGATCTGTTCACGCTGTCGCTGCCTTCCGACGTCGACCCCATGCCGCCCGGCATCAAGCTCATCCATCTCGATGTCGATCCCTGGGAGCTCGGCAAGAACTACCCGCCGGCGGTCGCCATTCTCGGCGATCCGAAGGGTACGCTGCCCGACATCACCGCCGCCATTCGCGCGCGCATGACCAGCGGCGCGCGCGGCGCCGCGCGCGAACGGCTCGCCAGCGCCAGCGCCGCGATCGCCGCCGAACGCGAGGCACTCAAGGCGAAAGCGCGCTCGCTCGCGGGTGCGACGCCGGTGCAACCGCTGGCGCTGCTCAATGCGATCGGCGAAATGCTGCCGAAGGACGCCGTCGTCATCGAGGAAGCGCTGTCGTCGGCGCCTGGGATCCGCCAGCTCATCCGCAGCGACGACCCGCAGAGCTATTTCGGCCTGCGCGGCGGCGGCATCGGCTGGGGCTTGCCGGCGACGATCGGGGTCAAGCTCGCCTTGCCGCATCGGCCGGTGCTGGGGCTCATCGGCGACGGCAGCGCGATGTATACCTGTCAGGGCCTTTGGACCGCCGCGCGCTATCGCATCGATGCGGTGTTCGTGATCTTGAACAATACTTCCTATCGCATTCTCAAGCAGCGCCTGCACAACATGCGCGGGCTCGCCGAGCAGGCCGACAGCTATGTGGGCATGGAGCTGGTCGACCCCAAGATCGATTTCGTATCGCTGGCGCGTTCGCTCGGCATCAAGGCCGAGCGCGCGAAGACCGTGCCCGAAGCGACCGACCTCGTGGCGCAAGGGCTCAACGGCGGCGGCGCGCTGCTGATCGACGTCGAGCTCGACCGCGCCTTCAAGCCGATGTGACGACGCGTCAAGTCCCGAGGGCGAGGGCGACTAACCTCCGCGTCGCTGCCCTATCGCTCCTTCGCCCGCTCTGCCTTGCTCTTGCGCTTGATATCCTGCCCATGCGCCCGCTTATAGGTCTGGATGTCCTTGAAGCGGCCCTTCTTGTCGCGAACGGCATAGAGCTTGGTGCCTTTGGAGCTGCGATGCGTCGTCCGTTTGACCATGGCCAACCCCCTGCGCGGTTGAGATCCAGTCAACGTTCATACTCTAGGGAGCGGCCGACGCACTGGCAATGATGACGCTGGATCCATCATCAGATGGAACGGCGTGCGCCGCGCCGGCAAGCAGCAGCACCGCTCCGCCACGGAAGCGGGGGCGACATCCGTCGACGCCGTACCGGACCGCGCCGCCCGTGAGGTCGCTCGGCTGACTTCCGAAGATCAGGAAAACCGATTCCTGTGAGCTAACTCACACAGGGCATGCCGGACTGCGCGTAGTTTCGCATCCGGGACAGCAGCAGCTTGTCGGGTTGTGCGATCAGAGAAGGCGCGAGCCATGCCGGTCAAGGTCGTCGCAGCGCTTTTCACCGTTGCCGTGATGGCATTCGCCTCCCCGGCCTTCGGCCAGGCATCGACGCCGGCCATCAAGACGGCGGCGGAGCTTCCGACCTGGAGGACGGTCACGCTCGGCCAGTATCGCGGCGTCGATGCGGTTCGCAACGCGCTCGATGACGCCAATATCGCCGTCGGCGACTCCGCCGATGAAATTCTCGGCCGGCCGGCGTTCACTTTCGGCGACACGCCCATGACGCTGAACCTGGTGGTGCTTTCTGTCGCCGAACTTGGCTTCGGCCCGCAAGGCGCAGCGCTTGCCGATATTCACGCTCGCGCCGTTCGGATCGGTCTCGAGCTCTGCCCGGCGGAGGTCGGACCGCAATTGCGGCTGCAATATTTGAATCAGCCCGTGGGCGAATTTCTTCACGTCGCCATGAAGCCGCACCGCACCTATCGCGGGGAGCTCGTGGATTTCACGCTCGCGAACGGCGGCGCAAGACTGTCGCTCTTGGGTGGTCAGGCTCGTCCCGAGCTCGTGATCCCCAGCACCGTCGTGTTCGTGTTCGTGCGCCCGAGCGTCGAGCAGGTGTCGCGCTAATTTCAGAAGCGGAAATCAACAATCAGTGATCAGACGGCGGAAACGCCGGGTCGCTGTTCTCTTGCGGATGGGCCCTCGGCGCCGATCGGCTTAGCACGGCCTGGGTGAACGCGCCCATCCTTCTCCGCGCCGACAAACAGCTTTGGCCGGGAATAAACAATTCCCATCGCGAGTCTTGCTCCCGTCAGCGCGGGCCGCGCCTGCGTCCACGCCTTGGGATTTTTCGAGGGAGACAGACCATGCTCAACATGTCGCGTCGCGATGTCGTGATTTCCGCCGGCCTTGCGGCCGCGCTCGGCCTTAGTGCCCGTTTGGCGGTATCGCCGGCCGTGGCGCAGAAGACGCCGGATCCCGCCAAAGGATTCGTGCGCTACAAGGTCGGCGCGGCCGAGATCACCGCGCTCTACGACGGGATTTGGGAAAAGCCGCACGATCCGGCCTTCATCGCCAATGCCTCGGTCGAAGACGTCAAGGCGGCGATGGTGAAGGCGGGATTGCCGGCCGATTTCGTCTCGATCCCGTTCACCGTGGTGGTGGTCAGGAATGGCGGCAAGACCATTCTGTGCGACAGCGGCACGGGCGGGCAGGTGCAGCCGACCGCCGGCAAGATGATGGCCAACATGAAGGCGGCCGGCATCGATCCCGCCGAGATCGACACCATTCTGATTTCGCATTGCCATCCCGATCACATTTTCGGGCTGATGGAAAAGGCGACCAACAAGCCCGTCTTCCCCGACGCCGAGATCGTCATTTCGGACGTGGAATACAAATTCTGGACCGATCCGGCGGTGATCGACCGTCTGCCCGAAGCGAGGAAAGGATTGGCGCGGCGCATACAGGCCGTGTTTCCGAGCCTGGAAGAACATTCGCCAGGTGGCCGGCGAGCCGGAAGTCGCTCCCGGCATCCGTTTCGTCAGTGCACCGGGCCACACCCCCGGCCACCGCGCGTTCCATCTCTCCTCGGGCTCGCAGGCGCTGATGATCTCGAACGACACGGCCTATGTGCCGGCGCTGGTGGTGGCCAATCCGGGCTGGCATGGCCAGTATGATCAGGACGCGGCGATGGCGGAAGCGTCTCGCCGCAAGCTGCTCGACCGCGTGATCGCCGACAAGATCATGATCTGCGGCTACCACTTTCCGTTCCCGGGTGCGGGCACGATCGCAAAGGACGGTGCCGGCTACGCGCTGACCGTGATGAAGGCGTGAGAAACGAACTTCGGTGGGCCTCGTGACGCAATGACATGGAGATCACAATGAGAACGTCCGCGCTTTGGCTTTCGCTGCTGCTCGCCGCGACGCCGGTCGCTGCAACCGGCGCGCTCGCCGTCGATGTCGTCAGCTCCCGCGACGCGCCCGACCTCACGTCGGTGCGCGCCAAGATCAAGGCCAAGGATTTCAAGGCGGCGCTGGCGGAGCTCACGCCTCTGCTGGAGACGCATCAGCACGCGGACGTCTACAACCTGATGGGTTTCAGCCTGCGCAAAACCGGAGACTACAAACAGGCCTACACGTTCTACCGCAAGGCCCTCGACTTCGACCCCGAGCACAAGGGCGCACTGGAATATCTGGGCGAGCTCTACGTCGAGACCGGCGAGATCGACAAGGCCAAGCAGAACGTCGCGCTGTTGCAGAAGCTGTGTCCCGGCGGCTGCGAGGAGCTTGCCGACCTTGAACGGGCGCTCGCCCGCGCCAGCGCCAAGGTCAACTGAGCCCGGCCGATGTCACATCCGTTCACGGAGGCGGCGGCGCTCGCCGGCCGCCTCCTCCTTTCCGCGCTGTTCCTGCACGAGGCCTGGAGCAAGCTCACGGCCTATTCGGCCGCGCTTGCCTACACGCAGGTGTTCGGCGTGCCCGGCAAGCTCCTGCCGCTTGCCATTGCGCTCGAGCTCGGTTGCGGAGTTCTGGTCTTGCTCGGATATTACGCGCGTGCCGCCGCGCTCCTGCTCGCGGGCTTCTGCGTGGCGACGGCGGTTCTGTTCCACCGCAAACTCGGCGATCGCAACCAGCTCCTGCATTTCGAAAAGGACTTGGCGATCGCGGGTGGTCTCCTGCTGCTGTTTGCTTACGGCGCCGGCGCTTGGGCACTCGATGCGCTGCGGGCGGGCCACCAGGTCGGTCGCGGCGCGCCGAGGGCGCCACGGACGATGGTTCCTGACGCCTGAGTCCCCGACCCCTGCCCCCGATTTTGGCGGTATTGGCTTGAATTCGTACGAATTTTCCGCATTTCGGCGCTCGAACCTTTTGCCCTCCCCGCGCGACTAATTCTCTGAGCCCAGTTCGGACCTCATAGGGAGGTCCGCGTCACATTGGCACCAAAGGGGGGCCTTCGTGCACAAGCCTCAGCGGCCCGAGAAGGGCCATTCCGCCTATTTCCGCAACCGGGACGCGCTCTTAGCCATGACCGCGAGCGCCGCCTTGCTCGCCGGTCTCGCGACCTCGGCTGATGCGCTTCCGCTCAACGTGCAGCCGACCGCGGCACCCTCCTCTGACCTCGGACGCCCGGCCAGGCCGAAACCCACGGTGCTGGCATCCCGCGACAGGGGTCCGGCCAAGGCCAAGGAAAGCGAGGACGTGGCCGCCAAGGCCAAGGGCGTGCTCACCGTCGTGATCGCGATCGATCGACAGCAGCTCACGCTCTATTCGGATGGTCACCCGATCGCGCATTCGCGGGTCTCGACCGGCGTGCCGGGCCATCCAACCCCGACCGGAGTATTCAGCATCATCCAGAAGGATCGCTGGCACCGCTCCAACATCTACTACAACGCCCCGATGTACTTCATGCAGCGGATCACCTGGTCCGGCGTGGCCATGCACCAGGGAGTGGTCCCGAACCAACCGGCGTCGCATGGCTGCATCCGGCTGCCCGAGTCGTTCGCGCGCCAGATGTGGGGGATCACCAAGCTCGGGGTCCGCGTCATCGTTTCCCGCAGCGACGTCACGCCGGTCGCGATCTCGAATGAGCGCTTGTTCACCTTCAGGCCCGCGCCGGTCGAACCGATCGGCAACCCCGAAGCCGCGTCCGGGAATGCGGCCAAGTTCAGTTCGCCCGACATCGCCAAGCTCGCCGCCAACAACGGCAACAGCATCGCAACGGACGCCATCAAGTCCGGCAACCCCGCGCTCGATGCCATGGCCTACGCGGTTGGCGCGCCGCGCGAGTCCGCCGTCACCACGTCGGAAGTGGTGAAATCGGCACACGAGGCGTTCGACGCCGCCAAAGCCTCCTTCGTCAAGGCGGTGGCAACCACCGGCATTGCGGACGTCAAACCGCTCAAGCCCGGTCCGATCTCCGTGTTCATCAGCCGCAAGGAAGGCAAGCTGTTCGTGCGCAAGGGCTTCGACCCGGTGTTCGATGCGCCGGTCACCTTCGAGCAGCCGGACCAGCCGCTTGGTACCCATGTCTTCACCGCCTTGGCCATCAACGAGGACAACACGAGCTTCCGCTGGACCGTGATGTCCATGCCCGGCGGCGGACCGGCACCGGTCAAGAAGTCGGAGCGAGGCAAGAAGGCGGAACCACCGCCGCCGGCGGTTCATCCGTCGAACGCAACCGAAGCGCTGGGTCGCGTCACGATCCCGCAGGATGCGCTCGATCGGATTTCCGCGTTGATGTCGTCCGGCGCCTCGTTGATCATCTCCGACAAGGGGCTTGGCTCGGAAACGGGGAAAGGTACGGATTTCATCGTGCTGACGCGTTGACCGTCGGCGCGAGCTTCGATTAGTCATGCCCGGCCGGTTGGCCGGGCATGCGCGTTTGACGCGTCCTCAGCTGCGGGCGAGCGCCGCGAGCCCGTCCGGCGTTGCCACCGGCGGCGTCCAGCCGAGCCGCATGAGCGCCGAGGGATCCGCCACCAGCGAGCCGGCCAGCCGTTGGTAAATCTCCGCCCGTCCCGCCGCGCGCAGCGCCATCTTGAGCAACGACGGCGGCACCGGGATGAGGCCGCCCTTGCGGCCGAGACCGCGCCGCAACGCGGTGACCATTTCGGCGATCGTCAGCGCCGTGGGATCGGCCACGATCAGCGGCCGGCGCAGCCTCCCCGGCGCGGTCAGCACGGTATCGACGGCGGCCACCAGATTGTCGAGCGCGAGCAGCGAGCGCCGGGCATGCAGCAGGCCGACCGGCAGCGGATAGGGCGAGCGCGCAAACCGCAGCAGCTCCGCCATGTTGCCCTTCACGCCCGGGCCGTAGACCAGCACGAGGCGCAGCGCGACCCAGTCGAGATCGAGTTCCGCCACGCCCTGCTCCGCCGCGAGCTTGGAGCGGCCATAGGCGTCGGTCGGCTCCGGCGCGAGCTCCTCGGTCAGGACGTGGTCGGCAGTCGGCCCGCATTGCGCGCGGATCGAGGACAGAAAGACGAAGCGCTTGGCGCCCGCCCGTTGCGCCGCGCGCGCCAGGCCGATCGTGGCCTCGGTGTTGAGCATGCGATAGTCGTCTTCGGGCAATCCCGACATGGCGTGGGCGATACCGGCGGAGTGAATGACGGCGTCGACGTCGGCGAGCGCCGCCGCCATGTTTTGCGGGCGCGCGAGGTCGCCGACGACGGCGCTCGCGGACTCCATCGGAACGACGCTCGGGCGTCGCAGCAGCACGCGCAGCCGGTAGCCGCGCTTGGGCAATTCGCGCAGCAGGTGCTGCCCGATGAAGCCGGTGGCTCCGGTGAGGGCGATGAGAGGTCTGTTGACCGCGCCGACGGGGCTCACTGCTGCTCTCGCGCGTCCTCGGATGTCCTGCTTTCCTTCTGCAATATATCGCATTCGGCGGCCGTGCGGTTGCGCACCTCGACGTCGCGACCAACGCGAAAAAGGATAGGATGACCTGGGGCCGGAACGAATCGCGGCAGGTTGATGCCAAGGGAGGGCGCGATGTTGGACGGCGTGATGCTGCTGTGGTTCGTGTTGACCGCGGCCGCGCTGCTGTTCGTGGCGGTGGATATCCGCACGACCCCGGAATCGCCAGTGCTCAAATGGGGCTTCGTGCTGCTGACCGCGTATACCGGCGTGGTCGGTGCGTTTCTCTACGTGCTCGGATGCCGTGAGCCGCTGCCCGGGTTGCACGAGCGCTACGTGGCCGCGCGCTGGCGGCAGGCGCTGGGGTCGACCATGCATTGCGTGGCCGGCGACGGCGTCGGCATCCTCGCAGGCGCGGTGCTCTCGAGCGTCTTCGGTATCGCCGGCTTGGCCGAGGTGGTCCTCGAATACATACTGGGCTTTGCCTTCGGCTGGACGATCTTCCAGGCGCTGTTCATGCGCGACATGGCGGGCGGCTCGTACCGACGCGCGCTCGCCGGCACGTTCGTGTCGGAGCTGCTGTCGATGAATCTGCTGATGGCGGGAATGGTTCCGACCGTGATGACGCTGCGCGCCCACATCCCGGCCGCGGCCGACCCGGCGACGCCGAGCTTCTGGTTCGTGATGTCGATGGGCCTGCTGGTCGGCTTCGTCGTCGCCTATCCCATGAACTGGTGGCTGGTGGCTCACCACCTCAAGCACGGCATGATGACGGTCCGCCCTGCGCGTGCGGCCGCCGGTACGCACGGCCACGGCGCGCACGCCGGCATGGATGACGCGCCGCACGCCGCCCCCGCCATGAGCATGGGCGCCGGACCGCCGCCGTGGCCGCCGCTGCCGGTGATGACGCTGCTGTCGTTCCTCGCCCTGGCGGCAGGCGTTGCGATCGGGTTGCTCATGCGGTCGTTGTGAGCGGCGGCGCGGGGCGCGGACTTCACGCCGGCACGCGCAAATTGTAATCTCGAAGCCGCTCGGCCCCCGCAACGTGGCATCGCCGGAGAAGGAGGCCTGACCATGCTGTCCCGCCGCGCCTTCCTACTGTCCGCCGTTGCAGCATCGGCCACCTGGCCCGTATACGCGCGCGCGCAGACGGCGCCGGGCACGAGCGCCGGCGAGGGGGCGCCGACGGTGCTGCGGATCGAGCGCCGCGGCATCGAGGTGAACGGCAAGGCCGCCTCCGTCTTCGGCGTCCGGCAGCCCGACGGCACCTTCGGCATCAGGACGCGGGTGGATAAGCGGTTCCGCGTGCGCCTGGAAAACCGGATCGACGAGCCGAGCCTGATCCACTGGCACGGCCTCACGCCGCCGTGGCAGCAGGACGGCGTGCCCGGCATTTCGGGACCGCCGATCCCGCCAGGCGGCAGCGCCGACTACGACTTCCCGCTGCGTTTCGGCGGAACGTTCTGGATGCACTCGCACCAGGGATTCCAGGAGCAATTGCTGATGGCGGCGCCGCTGATCATCCACGATCAGCGCGACCGGGGGGACCAGCAGGAAGTCATCGTGATGCTTGCCGACTTCAGCTTCACGCCGCCCGAGCAGATCGCCGCCGAGCTCAAGAAGGGCGGCAACATGCCGTCGATGGCCGGCGCCGCTGCTCCGGCGGGCGGGCCGATGCAGGGAATGGGGCCTGCCGGCGGGACCATGGCTCCCGGCATGACCATGGGCGGCGCCGCCAAGCCGGACTTGAACGACGTGAAATACGACGCGTTCCTGGCCAACGACCGCACGCTCGCCGATCCCGACGTGGTCAAGGTGGAGCCCGGCGGCCGCGTGCTGCTGCGCATCATCAACAGTTCGTCGATGAGCGCCTTTCATGTCGACCTCGGTCAGCTCGACGGCGAGTTGATCGCAGTGGACGGATTCGAGGTTGCACCGGTGACGGCGCGACGGTTTCCGATCGCGGTGGCGCAGCGGCTCGATATCCGCCTGGCCATTCCTCCTGCGCCGGCGGCGCATCCCGTGCTCGCGCTGCTGGAAGGCGAAAGCCAGCAAACCGGCATCGTGCTGCTGGCCGGGCGTGCGCCGATCGCGCGTCTCCCCGACGCGGCTGGCACCGCCTCTCCCGCCCTCACGCTCGACCTGGAGCGCCGGCTGCGCGCCGTAAAACCGCTCGCGCCGCGCAAGGCCGACCGCGTCCATACCTTGAACCTTACGGGCCAGATGGCGGGCTACGTCTGGTCGATCAACAACGTCGCCTGGAACAAGGATGTGCCGCCGCTACCGCTTGCCGCGGGCGAGCGCGTCGAGCTCGTCTTCGTCAACAAGACGCCGATGCCGCATCCCATGCATCTGCACGGCCACGAGTTTCAGGTGGTGGAGATCGACGGCACGCGCTTTGCCGGCGCCGTGCGCGATACCGTGCTGGTGCCGCCCGGCCGGCGCGTCGTGGTCGCGTTCGACGCCAACAATCCGGGGCTTTGGGTGCTCCATTGCCACCTGCTCTACCACCTCGAAGCAGGAATGCTCACGACCCTTCGCTACGTCTGACGCTGCAACGCCCGACCCGCTCGCCGCGCAACGGTCCGTGCTCATGCGGTGTCGGCCAGGACGCGATCGACGTCGGCCAAGGCCTGTTGCTTTTCCGGCGTCGTCATCAGCGATGCCGTGATGCCGTTGCGGACGATGGTGGCGATATCGTCGCGTCCGAGCTCCAACGCCTGCGACACGGCGAGATAGTTCTGGTTGACGTAGCCGCCGAAATAGGCGGGATCGTCGGAATTGACGCAAGCGCGCAGGCCCTTGTCCAGCATTCGTCGCAGCGGATGATGCGCGAGGTCCTCGACCACCCGCAGCCGCAGATTGGACAGCGGGCACACCGTCAGCGGGCACCCGGTCGCGGGCGAGCCGCCCGACCAAGGCTTCATCCTCGAGCGAGCGGTTGCCGTGATCGATGCGCGCGACGCCGAGCATGTCGAGCGCTTCCCAGACATAGCTCGGCGGGCCTTCCTCCCCGGCATGGGCGGTGAGAAAAAAACCGGCGTCGCGCGCGCGGCGAAACACGTGCCTGAACTTGCTCGGCGGATTTCCGGTCTCGGACGAATCGAGCCCGACGCCGACGATGCGGTCGCGGAACGCCAGCGCGGAGTCGAGCGTCCTCTCGGCATCGGCCTCGTCGAGATGGCGCAGAAAGCACATGATCAGGCTCGCCTGCACGCCCAGCGTTCGAGCGGCATCGGCGATGGCGCGGTGGAGGCCTTGCACCACCGTCGCGAACGGGATGCCGCGGGCGGTGTGTCCCTGCGGATCGAAGAACATCTCGACGTGGCGGACATTGTCGGCGCGCGCGCGTTCGAGATAGGCCCAGGCCAGGTCGTAGAAATCCTGCTCGGTGATCAAGACCGACATGCCGCGATAATAGAGATCGAGAAAATCCTGCAGGTTGCGGAACTGATAGGCCTGCCGCGCCGCTTCGACCGAAGGATAAGGCAGCGGGATGCTGTTGCGTTGCGCCAGCGCCAACATCAGCTCCGGCTCCAGGCTGCCCTCGATGTGGATGTGCAGCTCGCATTTGGGAAGCTGCTTGATGAGCGCGCGCGTGTCCGGCATTCGGTCGCTACTCCTCGGATTGGAAACGGGTTCTGCGGCTTGAACGACCCCGCCCATTGGCGGGCGGCGCATCGTTGCGGTTTCCGGCATGGAAGCTCGAATCGACGACAGCTCTCAGGGAGCGCAGCCTTGGTCCGGGCGAATTTGCTTCAATGTATCGGGCGTTTCGAGATGATCGCCAATATCAGTAGATTAAATGGTGGAGCCAAGGGGAGTCGAACCCCTGACCTCTTGAATGCCATTCAAGCGCTCTCCCAACTGAGCTATGGCCCCACGCGGGACGCGGGTCGGGACAATCGCGTCCGAAGCTGAAATGAATTGTACCGAGCGAATGGCGCGCTGACCAGCGTGCGGCTTGCCGCAGCGGCCGGATGCACACGGTCCTTCCTGGCCCTCAGGTCTCCTCCTCGTCGTCGACGTCGCCGATGATGTCGGTCACGTCCTCGTCGCCCTCCTCCTGCTCCTCGATGAAGGTGGCGTCGTCCATGCCCTCGTCTTCGAGCTCGACCTCTTCCTCGGCCCCCTCCGCCGCCTCGCCCTCGGCAGGCTTCTTGCCCTGCGCCTCGGCGTCCGCTTCCTCGAGCGACACGAATTCGGCCTCGGCGGTCTCCGGCGCCACCACTTCCTCTTCCGGTGCGGGCGCGGCCGCGCGGGCAACGGCCGCCGGCTCCGGGCGCGCTCGCGCGCTGACCGCGGCGACTGCCATGACGGTTTGGCACTTCGGGCAGACGATCGGATCCTTGCTGAGGTCGTAGAATTTGGCGCCGCAATTACCGCAGAGACGCTTGGTTCCGAGCTCGGGTTTCGCCACGGTCCGGGTTCCTTGAGCGGGGTCTGAAATGAGGTGCTTCACTTGGCGAGTCACGGTGCCGGTGTCAATAGCGCCGCAGCGTCTTCCGGCGGGCCGCTCCCGCGCCCATTGCAGCCCCGGATGACGCCCTTTCGACCCCGTGCTAGAGAACGTCTTTCCACATCGCCGAGGCCGCCCGTGGATCACCCCGCCCCGTCACCGCTCACCGCGCGCCGCGCGGGTGCGCTCGCGGGCCGCCTGCGTGTGCCCGGCGACAAATCGATTTCGCACCGCGCTCTCATTTTCGGCGCGCTCACGGTGGGAGAGACGCGCGTTTCCGGCCTGCTCGAAGGCGAAGACGTGATCAATACCAGCAAGGCCATGCGCGCGCTCGGCGCCACGGTCGAGCGCACCGGCGCAGCCGCGTGGCGCGTCCACGGCGTCGGCGTGGGCGGCTTCCGCGAGCCCCGTTGCGTGCTCGATTTCGGCAATTCCGGCACCGGCTGCCGTCTGGTCATGGGAGCGGTCGCGGGCTGCCCGGTCACCGCCACCTTCGACGGGGATGCGAGCCTGCGCAAGCGGCCGATGAAACGGATTCTCGATCCGATCGAGCTGATCGGCGCGCACGCCGTCAGCGCCAGCGACGGCGGCCGTCTGCCGATCACGCTCGCGGGCGCGCGCGACCCGCTTCCGGTGGTCTATCGCACGCCGGTGCCCTCGGCCCAGATCAAGTCGGCGGTGCTGCTCGCCGGCCTCGCGGCGCCCGGACAAACGATCGTGATCGAAAGCGAGGCAAGCCGGGATCACACCGAGCGTCTGCTCCGCCATTTCGGCGCCGATGTCAGGGTCGAAGCCGAAGGCGCCGCCGGTCGCAAGATCACCCTGCAGGGCGAGCCCGAATTGACGCCGGCGCCGGTGGTCGTGCCGGCCGATCCCTCCTCGGCCGCCTTCCCGATGGTGGCGGCATTGATCGTGCCCCGCTCGGACGTGATCCTGACCGACGTCATGACCAATCCGCTGCGCACCGGATTGATCACGACATTGCGTGAGATGGGCGCCGACATCGAAGCGCTCGACGTGCGCAGCGACGGCGGCGAAGAGATGGCGGATTTCCGCGTGCGGGCGCGGGCTCTGCGTGGTGTCGAGGTGCCGGCCGAGCGCGCGCCGTCCATGATCGACGAATACCCGGTATTGGCCGTGGCAGCGAGCTTCGCCGCAGGCACCACCGTGATGCGCGGGCTGAGGGAATTGCGCGTGAAGGAATCCGACCGGCTGGCTGCGGTCGCCGACGGCCTGCGCGCGAACGGCGTCGAGGCCGAGATCGCGGGCGACGATCTGATCGTGCACGGCCAGGGGGGCCCCCGCGGCGGCGGCACGGTTGCCACCCACATGGATCATCGCATCGCCATGGCCTTCCTGGTGATGGGACTGGCTACGGAAAAGCCGATCCAGGTCGACGATGCCGCGATCATCGCGACGAGCTTTCCGGGCTTCGCCGCCATGATGCGCGGGCTCGGGGGCGATCTTTCATGATCATCGCCATCGATGGGCCGGCGGCCTCCGGCAAGGGGACGCTGGGCAAGCGGCTCGCGGTCCACTATGGCCTGCGGCATCTCGATACCGGCCTGATCTACCGCGCGGTGGCGAAGACTCTGCTCGACGGCGGGCATTCGCCACGCAATTGCGCCCGCGCGGTGGCTGCCGCCGAGGCGCTCGATCCCGCGCGTTTCGGCGAGGCCGCGCTCAAGAACCCGGCGGTCGGCGAGGCGGCTTCGCTGGTGTCGGCGATTCCCGAGGTACGTGCCACGCTGCTCGCGTTCCAGCGCAATTTCGGACGCACGCCGCCGGGCGCCGTGCTCGATGGCCGCGACATCGGAACCGTGGTCTTTCCTGACGCCGACGTGAAAATCTTCGTCACCGCAAGCCCCGACGTGCGCGCGCGCCGCCGCGCCCTCGAGTTGGAGGGGGCGGGAGATAGCTTCGCCGAAGCGGAAGTGCTGGCCGAGATCAGGCGCCGCGACGAGCGCGACAGCACGCGCGCGGTCGCCCCGCTCAAAGCCGCGCCGGATGCGCACTTGCTCGATACCACGCATTTGGATATAGACGCCGCGTTCCGGGCCGCCATCGACATTGTCGAAGCCGTCCGAGCAGGCCGGAAGCGCGGCTGACCGCGTTTCCGTCGTTGGAGGATGAGCCTGCTCCGCCCCGCTTCTTTGGTGGCGCGCGCCGGACCTGAACCATCGTTTCGATCGCCGGGTCCTCGGGCCGGGCCGCTGTTCTTCCAGCGGTTACCGAAAGTCTGCGGGACTTTCGGCCCCTGCGCGCGAAACGCCCCAGCAACAACGATCCGGCGCCTACCGCTATTGAGGAGAGTTCATGGCCACCGCCACCAGTTCCGCCACCCCGTCGCGCGAAGATTTCGCCAAAATGCTCGAAGAGTCCTTCACCCAGGGCAGCCCGCAGGAAGGCGCCGTCGTCAAGGGCATCGTCGTCGGGATCGAGAAGGACCTCGCCGTCATCGACGTCGGCGCCAAGACCGAGGGGCGCGTCGCGCTGCGCGAATTCGCGGGGCCGGGCCGGCAGGCCGACATCAAGGTTGGCGATACGGTCGAGGTCTATCTGGAGCGGGTGGAGAACGCACTCGGCGAAGCCGTCCTGTCCCGCGACAAGGCTCGCCGCGAGGAGAGCTGGGGCAAGCTCGAAAAGGCGTTCAACAGCAACGAAAAGGTCCAGGGCGTCATCTTCAACCAGGTCAAGGGCGGCTTCACCGTCGATCTCGACGGCGCGGTGGCGTTTCTGCCGCGCAGCCAGGTCGACATCCGGCCGATCCGCGACGTGTCGCCGCTGATGAACCAGCCCCAGCCCTTCCAAATCCTGAAAATGGATCGTCGCCGCGGCAACATCGTGGTGTCGCGCCGCACCGTGCTGGAGGAAACGCGGGCCGAGCAGCGCCAGGAACTGGTGCAGAACCTCGAAGAGGGTCAGGTCATCGACGGCGTGGTCAAGAACATCACTGATTACGGCGCATTCGTGGATCTCGGCGGCATCGACGGTCTGCTGCACGTGACCGATATCGCCTGGCGGCGCGTCAACCATCCGACCGAGGTGCTCAATATCGGCCAGCAGGTGAAGGTCAAGATCATCAAGATCAACCACGAGACCCACCGCATTTCGCTCGGCATGAAGCAGCTGCAGGACGATCCCTGGCAGGGCATCGAAGCGAAATATCCCGTGGGAGCGCGCTACAAGGGCCGCGTCACCAACATCACGGATTACGGCGCCTTCGTGGAGCTCGAGCCCGGCATCGAGGGCCTCATTCACGTCTCCGAAATGTCGTGGACCAAGAAGAACGTGCATCCCGGCAAGATCGTCTCCACCTCCCAGGAGGTGGACGTGCAGATCCTCGAGGTCGATCCGGTAAAACGCCGAATTTCGCTGGGCCTCAAGCAAACGATGCGCAATCCATGGGAGGTCTTCGTCGAGAAATATCCGCCCGGCTCGCTGATCGAAGGCGAAGTCAAGAACAAGACCGAGTTCGGGCTCTTCCTCGGCCTCGATGGCGATGTCGACGGCATGGTCCATCTCTCCGATCTCGACTGGAAGCGGCCGGGCGAGCAGGTAATCGAGGATTACAAGAAGGGCGACAAGGTCAAGGCCAAGGTGCTCGACGTCGATGTCGAGAAGGAACGGATTTCGCTCGGCATCAAGCAGCTCGAAGGCGATCCCATGGAGACCGCCGGCGACCTCAAGAAGGGCTCGGTGGTCACCTGCGAGGTGACCGAGGTGAAGGAGGCCGGCATCGACGTGAAGATCGTCGGCAGCGATCTCACCACGTTCATCAAGCGCTCGGAGCTGGCGCGCGATCGCGGCGAGCAGCGGCCGGAGCGCTTCGCCATCGGGCAGAAGGTCGACGCCCGCATCATCCAGTTCGACCGCCGCGCCCACAAGGTGCAAGTATCGATCAAGGCGCTCGAAGTAGCGGAGGAGAAGGAGGCCATCGCCCAATACGGCTCCTCCGATTCGGGTGCGACGCTCGGCGACATTCTCGGCACCGCGCTCAAGCGCGCCACGGAGAAGCCGGCCGAGAAGAAGGAATAGGGCGGCTCTCGTGTCCCGGACGCGCGACGGCGCAGCCGGAGCGCGATCCGGGACCGCCGGGACACGAAGGCGAGAGCGGGTTGATTCCTCTCGCATTTGCCACAATTGCGGCCGCTTCGTGCGCGCCATTGACCGTGGCAGCGGACGGCGGCACTGTCCCGCCCGATTCATCGAGGGAGACGAGCCATGTCGCTCGATGCCGATACCATCGTCGATCGTCGCCGGATGCGGCGCAAGCTCACGTACTGGCGCGTATTCGCGATTCTCTTCGCCATCTGCGCCGTGGTCGCAGTGGGCGCTGCGTTGCGCGTGCCGGGCACCAGCCTGTTGACGGGGCAGCCGGGCGGATCGATCGCGCGCGTCACCGTCACCGGCCTCATCCGCAGCGATCAGAAACGAGTGGAGGCACTGGAGCGGCTCGGGAAATCGCGCGCACGGGCAGTGATCGTGCATATCAACAGCCCCGGCGGCACGACGTCCGGCTCGGAGCAGCTGCACGACGCGTTGATGCGGCTCAAGGAGCAGAAGCCCCTGGTCGTCGTGGTCGACGGGCTCGCGGCCTCAGGCGGCTACATCACCGCGCTCGCGGCCGATCACATCGTCGCGCTCGACACCTCGCTGGTCGGCTCGATCGGCGTGCTGTTCCAATATCCCAACGTCACCGATCTCCTGAAGACGCTCGGCGTCAAGGTCGAGGAGATCAAATCATCGCCGCTCAAGGCGGCGCCCAATGGCTTCGAGCCGACCTCGCCGGAGGCGCGCGCGGCGATCGAGGCGATCGTGTCCGACTCCTACGCCTGGTTCCGCGGCATGGTGAAGGCGCGCCGGCAGCTCGACGATGCGACCTTGGAGCGCGTGGCGGACGGGCGCGTCTTCACCGGACGCCAGGGGATCGCGCTCAAACTCGTCGACGAGCTCGGCGACGAGAAGACGGCGGTCGCCTGGCTGGCGAAGGAAAAGAACATCGATCCGAAGACGCCGGTGCGCGACTATCGGCTGCACGACCGGTTCGGCGACTTGCCCTTCCTGCATACGGCGGTGGTCGCGACCCTCGACGTGGTCGGCCTGGGTACGTTCGCGCGGCGCCTGGAGGAATGGGGTGCGGTGCAGGCGATGGAGCGCCTCAACCTTGACGGTCTCTTGGCCCTTTGGCACCCTCCAACCGCGAACTGAGGGCGGAACGGTTCGTTCCGCAAGCCAGGGACGGCAGCACCGATGATCAAATCCGAGCTCGTGCAGCGCATCTCTTCGCAAAATCCCCACCTCTACCAGCGCGACGTGGAGAACATCGTCAACGCCATCCTCGGCGAGATCATCGCAGCGATGGCGCGCGGCGACCGCGTCGAGCTGCGCGGCTTCGGTGCGTTTTCCGTCAAGAACCGGCCGGCCCGGACCGGGCGCAACCCGCGCACCGGCGCCCACGTCTCGGTCGAGAAGAAATCCGTGCCGTTCTTCAAGACCGGCAAGGAAATGCGCGAGCGGCTCAACCGTCCAGGAGCGTGAGCAACAAATCTCGTGTCCTGGGAGCAGCGCGGCGTGAGGTCGCGCGCGTGCGCCGGGTAGATTGACCGCGCATGCGCAGCGCGCTTCATGCGGCACCGCGTCCGGGTCGCGATGACGGAAGTGAAGGTCCATGATCCGAAAGATCGTCACGACGCTGATCCTGGTGCCGCTCGCCGTCGTCGTCATCGCGCTCGCGGTGGCGAACCGCCAGCCTGTGGTGGTTTCCTTCGACCCCTTCGATCCGGCACATCCCGCCTTCGCGCGCGCGCTGCCGCTGTATCAGCTGATGCTGCTGCTGGTGATCGCGGGCGTGGTGGTCGGCGGCATTGCCGCCTGGCTGCGGCAGGGCAAATGGCGCCGCGCCGCGCGGCTTGCCGATGGGCAAGCGCGCGAGCTGCGCGCCGAGCTGGAGCGTCTGCGGCGGCGCGCCGGTGCCCCCGAGCTTCCCGCCGCCGCGGCGCCCGCCGCCGACCGGCCGCGGCTCACCATCCCGCCGCCGGCCGCCTAACGCCGCAAATCCTCCTTCGATATCAAAAGCCTGCAGAGGCGAGACAAACCGGCGGCGGCGCGGTAGAACCGCGCCGTGCAGGACCATGCGGCCATGCCCCTTCTGATCAAAATCTGCGGCCTGAAGACGCCGGAAGCGCTCGATGTAGCGCTCGAGGCGGGTGCCGACCTGGTGGGCTTCGTGTTCTTTCCGCCCTCGCCGCGTCACGTCGGATTGCAGGCCGCGCGCGCGCTCGGCGCGCGCGTGCGGGGCCGGGCGCTTAAGGTCGCGCTCTCGGTCGATGCCGGCGACGAGGAGCTCGCGGCGAGCATCGAGGCACTCGAGCCCGACCTGCTGCAGCTCCACGGCAAGGAGACGCCGGAGCGGGTGATCGAGGTGCGCAGCCGCTTCGGGATTCCGGTGATGAAGGCGCTGCCGATCGCCGAGGCGGCGGACCTTGCCCCGATCCGGCTCTACGACGAGGTGGCTGATCGCCTGATCTTCGACGCGCGCGCGGAGCGCGCGGCAACGCGGCCGGGCGGGCTCGGCAAGAGCTTCGACTGGCGGTTGCTCGAGAACCTCGAGATCAGGGTGCCGTTCATGCTCTCGGGCGGGCTCGATGCCGAGAACGTCGCGGAGGCGCTGCGTATCACCGCCGCGCCTGCCGTCGATGTCTCCTCTGGGGTCGAACGCGCGACAGGCGACAAGGACCTCGATAAAATCCGTGCCTTCATCATTGCGGCGCGCGATGCGGCGAGCAAGCTCGCGGCGCCGAACAGGGCGATGACCAGCGCATGACCATCCAGCAGCCAAATTCTTTCCGCACCGGACCCGACGAGCGCGGCCATTTCGGCCTCTACGGCGGTCGCTTCGTGGCGGAAACGCTGATGCCGCTGATCCTCGAGCTTGAGGCGGCCTACGCGCAGGCGAAGAACGATCCCGGGTTCCACCGGGAGATGAACGGCTACCTCAAAGACTATGTCGGACGGCCGACCCCGCTCTATTTCGCCGAGCGCATGACCGCGCATCTGCGTGAGTCGTCCGCCGCCGCGGGCGGCGCGGGTGGGGCGAAGATCTATCTCAAGCGCGAGGACCTCAATCACACCGGCGCGCACAAGGTGAACAACGTGTTGGGCCAGATCCTGCTCGCCCGCCGCATGGGCAAGCCGCGCGTGATCGCCGAAACCGGCGCCGGCATGCATGGGGTCGCGACCGCGACGATGTGCGCGAAATTCGGCCTCGAATGCGTCGTCTATATGGGGGTGGTCGACGTCGAACGGCAAAAACCGAACGTGCTGCGCATGCGGGCCCTGGGTGCCGAGGTCCGTCCGGTCGAGTCGGGATCGAGGACGCTCAAGGACGCGATGAACGAAGCGCTGCGGGACTGGGTCACCAACGTGGCCAACACCTTCTACTGTATCGGCACGGTGGCGGGGCCGCACCCCTATCCGATGATGGTGCGCGACTTTCAATCGATCATCGGAAACGAAACGCGCGAGCAGATGCTCGAGGCCGAAGGGCGGCTCCCCAATTCGCTCATTGCCTGCATCGGCGGCGGCTCGAACGCGATGGGGCTGTTCCATCCCTTCCTCGACGAGCCGACCATCGAAATCTACGGCGTGGAAGCGGCGGGCCACGGACTGTCGAGCGGACTGCACGCCGCCTCGATTGCGGGCGGCCGGCCCGGAGTACTGCACGGCAACCGCACCTATCTGCTCATGAACGAGGATGGGCAGATCAACGAGGCGCACTCGATCTCCGCCGGCCTCGACTACCCCGGCATCGGCCCCGAGCATGCCTGGCTCAACGATATCGGGCGGATCGAATACCTTTCGGCAACTGACGAGGAGGCGCTGGCTGCGTTTCAGCTGTGCTCGCGGCTCGAAGGCATTATCCCTGCGCTCGAGCCCGCCCATGCGCTGGCGAGGGTGATGGACTTGGCGCCGCAACGGCCGACTGAGCATCTGATGGTGGTCAACTTGTCTGGCCGCGGCGACAAGGACTTGACGAGCGTGGCGGATTATCTGGAGCGGCGTGGCGGATTATCCGGAGCGGCGAGGCGGACGACCGACGGCACGGGCGGGCGCGGGAGCGGCCTGTGATCAGCCGGCAGAAGATCGTCGGCTGGATTTTGATCGTCGTGTCGCTGGCCTATATCGCATATGTCCTGCGGGTGCGGCTGTTCGCGCCCGGCCCCGTTCTGGAGAAGAAGGAATGGGTGCAGTTCGTCGGTTCGATCGTGATATTGATGCTGGGGACCATCAATGTCCGGATGGCCGCGATGCGCGAACGCCGGCGAAAAGGGTTGCCCAGTTGACCAGCGAGCGAAATCGTCCGCAGCTCATGACCACGCGCATCGATCGGCGCTTCGTCGACCTGAAGGCGCAAGGCCGGGCGGCGCTGGTGACGTTTCTCACCGCCGGCGACCCCGACCCTGAGACGTCGCTCGCGATCCTGCGCGCCCTCCCGGCGGCCGGCGCCGACGTGGTCGAGCTCGGCATGCCATTCACCGATCCCATGGCGGACGGCCCGGCGATCCAGATGTCATCGCAGCGCGCGCTCGCGGCGGGGCAGACGCTGAAGAAGACGCTCGACATGGTGCGCGCCTTTCGCACCGCCGACGATTCCACGCCGATCGTGCTCATGGGCTATTACAACCCGATCTACATCTACGGTGTCGACCAATTCTTGCGCGACGCGAAGTCCGCCGGGGTCGACGGACTCATCGTCGTGGATCTGCCGCCGGAAGAGGACGAGGAACTATGCCTTCCGGCGCTCGCTGCCGGGCTCAATTTCATCCGGCTCGCGACGCCCACGACCGACGACAAGCGCCTGCCTGCCGTGCTCGCGAACACGTCGGGCTTCGTCTATTATGTCTCGGTCACCGGCATCACCGGCGCGGCCGCGGCCGATCCCGGCAAGGTCACTGCCGCGGTTGCCCGCATCAAGCGCCACACCAAGCTGCCGGTGGCGGTCGGCTTCGGCGTGCGCACCGCCGACCAGGCGGCGGCGATCGCGTCGGGCGTCGACGGCGTAGTCGTCGGATCGGCGCTGGTGAATGCGCTCAAGGCGAGCCTCGACCAGGACAACAAGGGGACGGCCAGGACGGTGACGGTGGTGACCGACCTTGTCGCCGAGCTCGCCCGTGGCGTGCGCGGTGCCCGCGCCGACAGGCCTACACGGTCCGCGCGAGCGTGACTACACGCAGACCAATAACCGCAGGCCGTGCACGCTCGGCGGCATGACGGCAGGCTCCGCAGTCGCTGCGAGCATGGCTGAGTTGCCGCAGAAAAAAACGGAGCAAGATCCGGCACGCTCGGCGCCATGGTGCATGTTAGGAAGCCAGTCATGACGGCACATGGCTTTACCCTCTTCGATACGAGCATCGGCCGATGCGCCATCGCGTGGGGCGAGCACGGCATCGTCGCCGTGCAGCTGCCCGAGGCCACGGCGGCGAGGACCCGCGCCCGGCTGCTTCGGCGCTGCCCCGGCGCGGGTGAAGCGCCGCCGCCTCCCGCTGTGCTGCACGCGATCGCGGGCATCGTTTCGCTCCTGCGCGGAGAGGCGAGCGATCTCTCCGCCGTCGCGCTCGACATGGATGGCGTGCCCGGGTTCGACCGCCGCGTCTACGAGGTCGCGCGCACGATCGTGCCCGGCGCGACGCTGCCCTATGGCGAGATCGCGGCGCGGCTGGGCGAACCCGGCTCGGCGCGGGAGGTGGGGCAGGCGCTGGGACGAAACCCGTTTCCGATCATCGTGCCGTGCCATCGCGTGCTCGCGGCGGGTGGCAAGGCCGGCGGCTTTTCTGCCAACGGCGGCGTCACGACCAAGCTGCGCCTGCTCACCATCGAACGCGCGCGCACGAGCGACGCGCCCACGCTTTTCGACGGCGACAGCGCATTCGGCTTCGCGGTCAAGCCGAAGGCGCGCCTCTCCCGCTGAGGATTGCCGCGCGCTATCCCGGTTGCCAGGCCGGTCCCGACCAGCCATATAGAAGGAAAGCCGGCGAAGCTAATCGCGTCTGGCATCATTTGCCCGTGCGAGCATGACACCGACCGAGGGCAGCCGCCTATGAACTGGATCTCAAACGTCGTCCGGCCGAAAATCCGCAATTACTTCGTGCGCCGCGAAACGCCGGAAAATCTTTGGATCAAGTGCCCGGAGACCGGCCAACTCGTCTTTTACAAGGACGTCGAGGCGAACCAATTCGTGATCCCCGGCTCCAACTACCATATGCGCATGGGGGCGGCCGCGCGGCTCAAATCGATCTTCGACAACGAAACCTGGTTCGATATCGCGATCCCCGCGGTCCCGCTCGATCCGCTCAAGTTCCGCGACGAGCGGCGCTATACCGACCGCCTCAAGGACGCCCGCAGCAAGACTGGAACCAACGACGCCATCAAGCTCGGTTTCGGCAAGCTCGAAGGGTTGCCGGTGGTGATCGGCGTGCAGGATTTCGACTTCATGGGCGGCTCGCTCGGCATGGCGGCAGGCGAGGCGGTGATCAAGGGGCTGGAGACCGCGGTCGACAAGAAGACGCCTTTCATCATGTTCGCGGCCTCCGGCGGCGCGCGCATGCAGGAGGGAATTCTCTCGCTGATGCAGCTCCCCCGCACCACCGTCGCGGTGCAGATGCTGCGCGCGGCGAGAAAGCCCTACATCGTCGTGCTCACCAACCCGACCACCGGCGGCGTCACCGCGTCCTACGCCATGCTGGGGGACGTGCACATCGCGGAACCCGGCGCGCTCATCGGCTTTGCCGGCCCGCGCGTCATCGAACAGACCATCCGCGAGAAGCTGCCCGACGGCTTTCAACGGGCGGAATATCTCAAGGACCACGGCATGGTCGACATGGTGGTCCATCGCCGACAGCTGCGGCCGACCCTCGCCAATCTGTGTCGGCTCTTGACCAAGGCGCCTGCGACCGCTCCCATCGACAATCTGCCGGTCGCCGCGCAGGGGTGATGGGTCGCGCCGCCGTCTCCCGGCAAGCGGGAAGACGGGATTCGCGGCGGTTCAATATATACTCGAACGATGTTCATGGTCCTCGCTCGTGCGAGGGCGATTGAGGGTGATTCGAGCGAGCTCGCATGACCGCCATCGATTCCATCGTCGCGCGGCTCATGACGCTGCATCCGAAGCGGATCGATCTTTCGCTCGATCGGATGTGGCGCCTGCTCGACGCGCTCGGCCATCCGGAGCGACAGCTGCCGCCGGTGATTCACGTCGCTGGTACCAACGGCAAGGGATCGACCATTGCATTCATGCGCGCGATCCTGGAGGCGGCGGATCTGCGCGTACACGTCTATACCTCGCCGCATCTGGTACGATTCAACGAGCGCTTTCGGCTCGGCGCCGAGGGTGAGGGACGCCTCGCTTCGGACGAAGAGCTCGGCAATGCGCTCAATGAATGCGAGCGCGTCAATGCGGGCGCGCCCATCACCGTCTTCGAGATCACGACGGCGGCGGGACTGCTGCTTTTTGCGCGCAGTCCGGCGGACGTGCTCCTGCTCGAAGTCGGCATGGGCGGACGGCTCGATGCGACCAACGTCGTCGATTCCCCGCTTGCCAGCGTGATCACGCCGGTGTCATTCGACCATATCGAGCATCTTGGGGATACCGTCGGGAAGATCGCAGCCGAGAAGGCCGGCATCCTCAAGCAAGGCGTGCCGGCGATCGTGGCGGCGCAGCCGCGCGACGCGCTGCTCGCGATCGAGCGCCAGGCCGCGCGCATCAAGGCGCCGATCAAGATCGCCGGCGAGGACTGGACGGCGACCGAGGAGCGCGGACGCCTCGTCTACCAGGATGACGCCGGCTTGCTCGATCTTCCGGCGCCGAGGCTCTATGGCCGCCATCAGTTCGAGAATGCCGGCGTCGCCATTGCCGCCCTGCGCGCGGTCGGTGACCTGAAGCTTCCGCCGGCGGCGTTCGAGATCGGCATCGCCAAGGCCGATTGGCCGGCGCGGATGCAGCGTCTTTCGCAGGGGCGGCTCGCGGCGCTCGCGCCATCGGGCAGCGAGCTCTGGCTCGACGGCGGCCACAACGCTGACGGAGGCCGCGCCATCGCCAACGCGCTGGCCGACCTCGAGGAACGGGTTTCGCGCCCACTCGTGCTGATCGTGGGCATGCTCTCGACCAAGGACTGCGAGAGCTTCTTGAAAAATTTTGCCGGCCTTGCCCGCCGCATCGTGGCGGTGCCGATCCCCCGGCAGGACAAAAGCTTTTCCGCCGATGCGATTGCCGCGGCGGCGCGCGCCGTCGGCATTCCCGCGCAGAGCAGCACCGATCTCGAGGCGGCGCTCGCCGCGATCGGCCGCTTCGAGCTCGAGGCGCAGCCGCGCATCCTGATTACCGGCTCGCTCTATCTCGCGGGCGCGGTGCTCGGCGCGAACGGCACGCCGCCGGCGTAGCCGCTTGCTGTCGACTCACTTCAGCAGATTCATCAAGTCTGCCTTCTTCTGCTTCACCTGTTCCATCGTGCACTGCTTCGGCGATTTATCCGGACGCCACCGCATCAGCTTGGTGCCGTGGCGAAAGCGATCGCCGGTGAAATGGTCGTAGCAGACCTCGACCACCAGCTTGGGCTTGAGCGGCTGCCACTCGCCCGACCGTTTGGTCGACCAGCGGCTCGGCCCGCCCGGCGCATTGCCGGTGAAGCCCGGCGGCGCGATCAGCTTTTCGAGCTTGCGGGTGAGCGCCGGTTTGTCTTCGCGCTTGATCGTCGAGGTGAAGCCGACGTGATGGAGCAGCCCGGCGTCGTCATAGAGTCCGAGCAGCAGCGAACCCACCACCGGCTTGCCTTCGTTGTAGCGAAATCCGCCGACCACGCAGTCAGCGCTGCGATAGTTCTTGACCTTTTGCATGCCGGCGCGATCGCCTGATCGGTATGGCAAGTCGCGTCGCTTGGCGATGATGCCGTCGAGCGTCGCTCCCACGCGCTTGAGCCAGCGCTTGGCCTCGCTGAGCCTTCCCGTCACGGGCGATAACCGGATGCGCTTGACGCCGCGCAAGCTCTCGCGCGCGAACGCCTCCAGCGCCCCTCGGCGCTGGAGCAGCGGACGGTCGATCAGCGGTTGGCCGTCGGCGCCGGCCAGCAGATCGAACACGACGAGCAGCGCCGGCGTTTGCGTCGCGAGCTTCTGCACGCGACTCTGCGCCGGGTGGATGCGCTGCAGCAGTGCATCAAAGGAAAACGCTTTGTCGACTGGAACGACGATTTCGCCGTCGAGCACGAACGTCGCGGCCTTCACGCCGCGCACGGCCTCGACCAGTTCGGGAAAATAGCGCGTCAGCGATTGGCCGGACTTCGATTGCAGCTCGACCTTGTTGCGGTCGCGGAAAACGAGGCAGCGGAAGCCGTCCCATTTCGGCTCGTACTGCCATTCCTCGCCGGCGGGGATCTGGTCGACCGACAGGGCTTCCATCGGCGGGAATGGCGGGCGCAACGCAAGGACCATGAGGAACTCGGGCCAGGGGCAATGAAACGGGCACAAGCGCAGTTTTGCATAAACTTGCCCGCGCCTGCTCAGCGCGAGCCCAAGGCCATAACGCCAACGGCCGGCACTTCGGCCGGCCGTCGTGAAAAAATTTATCTACCGCGTTGACCGCGTCACACCGCCGTGGTGATCCACTGTTCCAGCTTCTGCTTCGGCGCGGCGCCGATCTGGCGCGAGGCCATCTGGCCGTCCTTGAAGATCATCAGCGTCGGGATCGACTGGATGCCGTACTTGGCCGCGGTCTGCGGATTCTCGTCGACATTGAGCTTGACGATCTTCACCTTTGCGCCGAGGGAGCCCGCGATCTCCTCGAGCGCGGGCGCGATCATCCGGCAGGGGCCGCACCATTCCGCCCAGAAATCCACCACGACCGGGCCAGTCGCCTTCAACACCTCGGATTCAAAAGTGGTGTCCGAAACCTTGCCAACGGCCATGGGGGGATACCTCGTTGTCCTTGGGATGGAGGCGAAGCGCCTCGTCGAGGATGCCGAACCTATGAATGCGCCCGCCGAGCGTCAAGGCGGCCTCACGGGGAGGTGACGGTGCACAGCGCGGCATCCAGCGCCGCTGCGGAAACCTCCATGAGATCAGGCACATCGGTCCAGACGAGGGCGGCGCGAATAGGCTTGTCCGGATAGAGCTGGGCGAGCACGGCACGGTAAAGCGCAAGCTGGACGACATAGGCTTTCGGCACGTCCTCCAATCGCCGGGGGGCGGGACGATTGGTCTTGTAGTCGGCCAGCAATACCGAGTCGTCGGTCACGACGAGGCGATCCACCTGCCCGGACACGGCGACAGCACCGCCCTGGAGGCGGCCGACGATCGGGATTTCGGCCCGGCTCCCCGGCAGGAACAGCTGTGCGAAGCGCGGGTCGTCGAGCACCCTGCGGACCTGTTCCACCAGGATTTCGCGTTCCTCGGCGCTGAAGGCGCCGGCCGTTCGGGCAAGGTGGCGCCGGGCGGCCTCCAGCCGCGCGGCCCTGGGAATGTCCGGCAGCGACTGCAGCAGCCGATGCACCAGGACGCCCCGCGCCCGCGCCTTGTCCCGCTCGACGCGGCCGACGCCGCCAGCGGCGGCGGGCGCCAGCGCCGTCTCGTCATAGGCGCTCGCAGGCGACAGCAGCCGAACCGATGGCGGCTCGGCGGGCGCGTCGCGGTCGAGCCAGGACGGCCGTTCATCCACCGGCCGCACCGCGGTGTCGGGCGCGCGCTCGCGCGCGCGGGGCGGCACTTTGCGATAGCGCCAAACATTGCCGTCACCGTCGTCGGCGGGCTCCTCGACCGACACCGGCCGGAGCGCCGTGAACACCAGGTCCCACCAGCAGCCCTCGGGTCGCCGCGTTCGCCTTCGGCGCCGCAGACGACAAGCCGGTCGATGGCGCGCGTCATCGCGACGTAGAGCAGCCGCCGATATTCGTCTTCGGCCTCGCGCCGCATGCGCTCGCGTGCCGCGGCGACCGGCGACACGTCGTTCGCCCGCGGTCCCGCCCAGACGAAATGGTCGGGAGCGTCAACGCCATTCGTCGTCAAATCGAGGAGCCGCGGCTGACGCTGCGGCGGCCCCGCGGGCGGAGTCGTGGTGTCGGCCAGGATGACGATCGGGGCCTCCAGGCCTTTGGCGCCATGTACGGTCATCACCCGCACCTCGTCGCGGGTGATTTCCATGTCGCGTTTGACGTCAGCCTGCGCCGCGCGGAGCCAAGCGACGAAGCCCTGCAGCGATGGCGTTTCGCGGCGTTCGTAGTCGAGCGCGCGGTTGAGGAACTCGTCGAGCGCGTCGTCGGCCTCGTGACCGAGGCGCGCAAGAAAGCGTTGGCGGCCGCGCTCGGCGCCCAGCACGCGCGCATAGAACCCGAACGGCGTGTCCTCCCGCGCCCATCGGGCAAAGCGGTCGAGCCGGACGGCCGCCTCGGCGAAGCGCGGCTTCATGTTCGTCTTCGCCCGCAATGCAGTGCGCAGGGACGTCTTGCGCTCCCAGGCAATCTGGAACAGGTCCTCGTCGTCCAATCCGAACAGCGGCGACTTGAGTACGGTGGCCAGCGCGAGATCGTCGGCGGGCAAGAGCAGCGCATCCGCCAGCACCATCAAGTCCATGACCGCGATATGCTCGGTCAGCACCAGCCGATCGGCGCCGGCGACCGGGACATTGACATCTTTCAGCGAGCGGATGATCGCCTCGAACAGCGCTCCGCGCTGGCGCACCAGCACCAGCACGTCGCCCGCGCGCGTGCCTTGCTTCATCCAACGCTTGACGTTTGCCGCGATCTTCGCCGCCAGCCGGACTTGCGGGCTCCTTTCCGTCAGTTCGTCGAATGGCGCATCCCAGGCCTCGATCTCGCGCTTGTCCTTCGGCTTGAGGGTGTCCCAGATTTCGACGAGGCCCGGCGCCGCATCCGGCAACCATTCGTGCACTGTCGGCACCTTGTCGGCCGACAGCCCGCTGAAGGCTTCCGGCCGTTCGAACACTTTGTCGATGGCGCCAAGCAGATTGGGACCCGAACGGAACGAATGGCGGAACGGCACATATTGCAAATCCCGATCAATCGCCGCGCAAAGCTTCGCGAAGGTGCGCCGCATCGCGTCGAATTCGCGCGGCGCCGCGCCTTGGAATGAGAAGATCGATTGTTTCTCGTCGCCGACCGCGAAAATCGTTCGGTTGACGGCGCGGGCGCCTGCGCCCGCAAAAAACTCCTCCGTCAGGAGTCGGACAATCTCCCATTGCTTCGGGCTCGTGTCCTGAGCCTCGTCGATCAGCACGTGGTCGATGCCTTGATCGAGCTTGTAGTGTACCCAGGCGGCGCGGTCTTCACTGAGCAGAGTGAGGGTCTTGTCGATCAGATCGTCGTAGTCGAGGAGCCCGCGCCGATCCTTCGCCGCTCGGTAGCGGGAGATAACGGCATCGGCGATGGTGATGAGCGCCGCCGTGCGATTGCGGCAGGCGACGGCCTTGCGGCGCTCTACCAGCACCAGCAGTCGCTCACGTTCGCGCTGAAGGAGATCGGCGAGCCGGGGATCGCTCGTCTCGATCACCTTGGTGATCAGTCGCTGGCGCGGTTCGAGCTTGTCGGTGAAAAAAAATTGCAGATAGCTGTTGGCGCGTTCCGAGCCGGCAGTCGCGATTGCGTCCGCGAGCCTTCGCGCCTGTTCCTGATCGCTCTTCGATCCCTGCGCCAGTGTCTTGGCAGCGGCCGACCAGCACGAGAACGGGAACAGCGGGCCGTCCGTCATCGCGTTTTCGACCCGCTCGATTGTGTCATCGCCGCTGATTCCGAGCGTTCCGCACAGAACGGCGACGGCTGCGTCGACGTTGCCACCGTGCTCGATCCAGCCCCGCACGACGTCACGCTTGCGGATGGCTTCGCCGACCACCTCCTTGAACGTGCGGTCGGCGGCGACCGCAATAGCCGTTGCGAGCGCGCGTCCGAGAGTGGCATTCGGGGCCAGGGCCGCATCGAGCAACACGCCGAGGCTGCTCTCGCTCAGGAGCTGGGCTTCCGCCGCCTCGTCGAGCACGCTGAACCGCGGGGCGACCGCCGCCTCGAATGGAAACTGATGCAACAGCCGCGTGCAGAAGGCGTGGATGGTCTGCACCTTGAGCCCGCCGGGGGTCTCCAGCGCCAATGCGAACAGCCGCCGGGCTCGCGCCCGCTGCGTCGGGTCGGGACGGAGGTTGGACATTCGCCCGATCGCTGCATCGAGGGCCTCATCGTCGAGTGCGGTCCAGCGCCGCAGCTCGTCGAACACGCGGTTCGCCATATTGGCGGCGGCGGCCTTGGTGAATGTGATGCAGAGAATTTTATCGGGCTCGACGCCGTCGAGCAGGAGCCGGATCACGCGTTGCGCCAGAACGTGGGTCTTGCCCGATCCGGCATTGGCTGCGACCCAGGCGGACACCGTCGGATCCGACGCTTTGATCTGTAGCCGCAGCACCGCCTCCGGAATGATGCGATGGGAGTTCATTCGCCACCGCCCATTGCATCTTCCTCGTCGGTACCCCCGACCGACCATTCCTTGACGCGAGCGAGATGGTCATAGGTGCCGTAGCGGTTCTTCCACATCGACAGCACCAGCGGCAGATAGGGCTGTTGCTCCTGCTCGAACCGCGCAACGACCGCTTTGAGCTTGGCAAGCGCACGCTCAGCGTGAACGTCGGCGTCGCCCTCTTTGAATACGATCGGCATTTCTTCCCCCGCGGGTTCGCCGCCCTTCAGCGCGACGTAAACGAGCTCGGTCAGGGAGGCGTCGGCCGCAATATCAGCAAATCCGCCGCCGCGCAGGATGGCAGCTTCCAGCGTGAGCTGCGGCGAGACGCCGATGCGCACCTGCTTTTCGGTCGGTACCTGCCCGGTCTTGTAGTCGAGGATGGCGTAGCCGCCGCCGGCGAGGTGCTCGATGCGATCGGCGCGCGCGCGCAGCGTGAACACGCGCCCGTCGAGCGGGATGTCGATCTTGCCTGACGTTTCGGCCTTGAGCGTCCTGACCAAGGCGCGCCGCCTCGTCTCCCAGCCCGCGAACCAATGTGCGATGCGCTGGAAGCGCGGCCACCAGAATGCCCGCGCCTCGGGATAGTCTTCGAGGGTGGCGAAATGCTTGGCACCGATCTCGATGAGCGCGGCGGCGGGGTCGGCCGGCAGTCCGGCCGCAAAGGTCTTGGTGAACTCGCTCAGCGCGCCGTGGATGACGATGCCGCGGTCGGCCGCGCCGGGCGGCATGTCGACGGGGTCGAGCTCGCGCAATTTAAGAATGTGCTTGGCATAGATGGTGTAGGGGTCGCGCAGCCAGTTCTCGATATCGGTGACGGACAGCGCCGTCGGCCGCGCAGCGCGCGGCGGCCTCGGCGCGGGCTTATCGATGCGCTTGATCTCGGCAGGATGATCCAGCGCCCGCGCCCAGGCGAGATATTTCGCGCCATGCGCGCGCGCGCGGTTCCAGCGCTCCTCGCCGGCGACCGCCGCAAGCCGCTGCACGAAGCGCGAGGTCACGGTCGGCGTGCCGGCCAGCTTGGCGGGATAGGCCAGGATCACCTCGTCGGCGCCGAGCGCCTGCGCGAAGTCGTGCGCGGAGAGCGAGATCCGGCGCTCGGGCAAATCGAGGCCGAGGGCATGGCGCATGGGGCGGCTGAGCCAGGGATCGGGCCGGGTCTCCGGCGGCCAGACCCCCTCGACCAGGCCGCCGAGGACAACGCGATCGACGTGCTGCAGGCGCGCCTCGAGCGGACCATAGATGCGAACGCGCACACCCGGGACCTCCCGCCGCCGCGCCACGCGATCGGCGATCGCGATCTTGAACAGCTCGGTATAGTCCGCCGGCGCGACGGCAAAGCCGGCTGCGCCACGCGCAATGTCGTCGAATGCCTCGTACAGTTTCACACCATCATTACCTTCGAAGGCAACGGACTGGCCGTGCTCGTCCCTGCTCAAGGCGGCGACTACTTCGCAGTGCCGTGCGGAGAGCTCGGCGAAGGCTTGCGGTGCGCTGGATAAGGTTTCGAGCGGCGCGATCGCAGCCGTGAATTGCTCGAGCAGCTTGGCCGCGGCGACAAGTTCGCCCTGGCTGAGGTAGACGCGTGGGTCGGATGGATGCAAATCGGATTGTTCGCCGCGGCGAAACTTTGTGAGTTCGTCGTCAAACGCCGCGAGCGCATGCTTAAGGCCGGCACTTTTTGGCTTCGGACGCGGACCGCGCAGTACCGCGCTTTCCAACGCCGCGACCGCGCGCGCATTCGCCCCCTCCGCCGCGCCGAGGCGGGTGAGCGGATGTTTGAGCAAAGCAAGAAGCGTAACCGGGGCGAGCCCCCCGAGAGCCGCGTCGGCCGCAAGGCGCGCGAGCAAGCCGGCGGGTGTGTCGGGGAGCGCATCGCCGCCGGAATCGTCGACCGCGATCTGCCAGCGTTGCAGCGCCGCGAGCACGCGGCGGGCCAATCCGCGGTCGGGCGTGACTAGGGCGGCGGTCTTGCCGGTCGTCTGGGCCGCCTCGCGCAACGCAACCGCGATGGCAAGGGCCTCTTCTCCGGCATTTGCGGCTTCCACCACCGACAAGGTTTCGAACCCGGCGTCGACCCGCGCCGGGAAGTCGGAGCCGGCGAGCCGCTGCCAGCGGTCCGTGGCGGTGGCGGGCCGCAGTGCTTCCGACACGATGCGCTCGCGTCCATGCGCGGCAGGTTCGCCGAGGGCAACGACCGCGTCGCGTGCGATTCCGATCCGATCCAGCAGCGCCTGCAGAGCAAATTGCGGATGTCCGACCGCGGGCGGGATCAGTTCACGGCCGGCGGCATCCCGCCGGCCGGCGATGAGGTCCCACGACTCCGGATCGAGCTCGGTATCGAGGCCCGGCAGCACCACGGCGCCATGGGGCAGTTTCGCGATGGTGGCGATCAGCTCGGCGGAGGCCGGCATCGAGCCGGTCGAGCCCGCGGCAATCACAGGTCCGTCGGTGTGCGCGGCGAGCCGCACCGCTTCGGCCTTGATCAGCTTGTCGCGCCGTAACGCCGGCTCCATCGCCCCGCGCTCGGCCAGGATCTTCGGCCAGTCCTCGCGGGCGATCTTCAGGAATTCGAGGGTAAGCTGCCAATAGCGGTCGAGATCGTCGGGCACGAGCTCATCGAGTCGGTCCCACGGCACGCCGCGCGTGATCATGTCGTCGATGAGGCGCGCGAGATCGTCGGCGAGCGCGAGCGCCGAGGCCGGATTGTTGGCGACCAGCGGGGCCTCGCCTTGTTTGTCGGGCTCGATGCTGGCCGCCCATTTGAGCACGAGTTGGGTCAGCAGCATGCGTCGCTCGAACGCACCGAGCGCCGGCGGCAGCTCGAGCGCGTCGGCGGCGAGCGCGCCGGTTGCCGCCTGCGCGAAGGCGATCTCGTCCTCATCCACATCGCCGATGGCGATGATGCGCGGCAGGATAGCGGCGCTGGCCTTGGTCACGTCGAGGAAGAGATCGCGCGCCAGGCGGCAGGCCCGCCGGGTCGGCAGATAGAGCGTGGCGCCCGTGAGCGCGAGCGGGTCCGACGCGGCGGGAAATCCCGGCACCAGCGCCCCGCCGATCAGCGCGCGGATCAGCGTCGGCAGGAATGGCGCCGAGGGCGGGATGGTGAAGACGCGCGGGCGCACGACCATGATGCAATTGATTTGTTATGCCGGCGGAAGGCGGGCATCCAGTAAACGCCACGCGGACGATTGCTTCGCGGGCGCGCAGATTACCGAATCATCCGCCTTCGCCGATGATGAAAGCACAAATTTTGGCACGAACCGCGCCTACGCTGCGCTGGCGCGGATGGCGGCTTCGGCGGCCTTGATCGCCTCGGGTGTGCCGACGTGCATCCATACGCCTTCGAGACGAAGGCCGCACAGCCGCCCGGCATCGGCCGCCCGGTCGAACAAGGGCGACATCGAGAACGGTCCCGCGGGGGCGCCGGCAAAAAAGGCCGGCACGAGGATCGCGGCGCCGGCGTAGACGAAAGGGACGACCTCGCGTTCGCCACGCCGCATCAGCCGTCCGTCGGGCGCCATGGAAAAATCGCCGCGCCCGGTGTAGCCGATGCTGGAGGCCGTGGGCGCGACCAGCAGCAGCGCGTCCATGCGGGCGGGATCGAAGGCGGCGGCGAGCCGACCGAGATTGGGCTTCACGCCGTCGATCCAGATGGTGTCGGAATTGACGTGGAAGAACGGACCGCCCCCGAGCTGGGGCAGCGCCTTGACCACGCCGCCGCCGGTGCCGAGAAGCTCGCCCCGCTCGTCGGAGATGATGATCTTCGGCCGCCGGCGCTGGGCGAGATGGCGCTCGATCTGATCAGCGAGATGATGCACGTTCACGACGGCGCACTCGACCCCCTGCTCGGCGAGGCGATCGAGCGCGTAATCGATCAGCGCCTTGCCGCCCACGGCAACGAGCGGCTTGGGAAGCCGCCCGTTGAGCGGCCGCATGCGCGTGCCGAGCCCTGCCGCGAGCACCATGGCGCGGGTCGGCGCCGTCGGGGATCGGAGAGTTTTGGCCATCAGCGGGTTTGCCTCGGTACGTCTATCCTCGATACCGTTGTGTCCTGGGGCGCTCAGATAGTGTTCAACGACGGCACGTGGGCAATATACCACGCATTGAGCGACTCCAGCGCAGGATGGCCGAGCGAGCGCTGCAGATATCCCCATACCCGCGGCAGGTGACGCAAATATTGCGGCTTGCCGTCGCGCATGTCGAGGCGCGCGAAGATGCCGAGAACCTTGCTGGCACGTTGCGCAGCCAGCGTTACGTAGATCTTGATGAATTGGGCGGGATCGAAGTCCGGGTCGGTTTGGCTGCGGCCGCGCACATAGCGGCCGAGCAGGGCCAGCTCGGTCTGTTCGGATATGCCCACTCGCGCGTCTTGCAACAACGAGGCGAGATCGTAGGCGGGCGGCCCCATCACGGCGTCCTGGAAGTCGAGAATGCCGAGGCGGGCGATTTCGCTGCGCCGCGGCAGCCAGAGCAGATTGGGCGAATGGAAGTCGCGCAGCACCCAGGTGGGTGGCGCATCGATTGCCGGGTGCAGCAGCTCGCGCCAGAGCGCCCGGAACGAGCCGCGTTCGGTATCGGGGATCGCCGCGTCGAGGCGCGGCAGGAACCAGTCCACCAGCAACTCGGCTTCGATCAGGAAGGCGTTCATGTCGTAGGGCGGAATGCGATATTCGACATGTGGGGTGACCGGCAGCGCGTCGGGCAGCGGCAGCGCGTGCAGGGCGAGCAGCGCGTCGACGGCGGTCTCGTAGCGTTCTTGGATCGGCGCAGGCGGATCGCCGCTCACCACACGCGCATCGCCGAGATCCTCGATGATCAGCAGTCCGTGATCGAGATCGGCGTGGTGGATCGCGGGCGCCGAGAAGCCGTATCGCCGCAGTCCGTTGGCCATCGCCACGAACGGCACGACATTGTCGGCGAGGTGCGCAATAGCGCTATAGGCCTGGCCGGCCCGCACCGGCGGGCCATCCGGCCGGCGCGGCGAATTCATCAAGATCACGTGTTTGCCGCCGAGCGTCAGGCGATCATACGAGCGCGTCGAGGCATCGCCTTGCAGCCGCGTCCGCAGCGCCTCGCTGTAGCCGCTCTCGGCGATGAATTGGCGCGCTGCCGCCATGCGCTCGACCCGCGGCCCGAACGAGCCGTAGCCGGTGACGCGGGCATGGCGGAATTCGAGCTTGAGCTTGGGCGCAAGCGTGAGCGAAATGTCGAGCCGATCAGGCGGTAAAATCCCAGCGGCGCGGTCGGGCCATTCCAGGAGCACCACGGCGCCTCGCGGCAGGTCGTCGAAGCCGAGCTCGGCCAGCTCCGCGGGGCCCGAGAGACGATAGAGGTCGGCATGGACCAAGGGAAATTGCGGCAAGTCGTAATTCTGGATCAGCGTGAAGGTCGGGCTCGGAACCTCGATCGCGGCGTCGCCGGCGAGGTACCGAATCAACGTGCGTGCGAACGTGGTCTTGCCGGCGCCGAGATCGCCCGAGAGCGTGACGAAGTCGCCCGCTTCGAGCGAATTGGCGATGTCGATTGCCAGCCGTTGGGTGGCGTGCTCGTCGGGCAGCGCCACCGAAAAGCTCGACGTGGCGGAGGTGCTCAGCGGCAACGCCATGGAGCTACCGCCGCGAGATCCGCTTGTCCCGCTCGTGCCTCGTCAACGCCTGCGAAAACGGGTGCTGCGCCCGCTGCCGAAGAATGCGGGCTGCGCTGGATTGCCTGGGCGAACCTGCCGTGCCCACCTCTACGAAAATGCCGGTCTGAGCTCACGCCGCCGTACGCTCGGCAGCCTGGTCCAGCGGAAAGACGCAAGTGACGGTGGTGCCGCGCCCGACCGCCGACTCCAGCGTCACCGACCCCCCATGCAGCTCCACGAACGAGCGCACCAGGGAAAGGCCGAGGCCGGTGCCGCGGTGACGCGAGCCGAGGGAATGGGTTTCGAACCAATCGAATACCTTGTCTTGGACGTCGGGCGGGATGCCGGGTCCGCGGTCGGTCACCGAGAACACGACGGCATCCTTGCGTCGCTGGGCGGCAAAGGTAACGATCTCGCCGCCGGGCGAAAAGCCCACGGCATTGGCCAGCAGATTGAACAGCGACTGGCGCACGCGCCGCTCATCGGCAACGAAGGCGCCGATGTCGGGGGCGGCGCGGATTTCGAGCGTGATGCCGTTCTTGACCAGGCGATCCTGTACCCCTTCGGCTGCGGCTTCCATGGTGTGGCGGATGTCCACGGGACCGAGGTTGAGGGTCATGGCACCGGCATCGATGCTGGCGAGGTCGAGGATATTGTTGATGAGGGCGAGCAGCGCGTTGGTCGAGACCGTGATGTAGGCGAGGTATTCCCGCTGCTTGTCGGTGAGCGGGCCGGTGGCCGGATCGCCGAGGAAATGCGCGAAACCGATGATGTTGGTCAGCGGCGAACGCAACTCGTAGGATACGTGATGAACGAAATCGATCTTGAGCTTGTCCGCCGTCTCCAATGCTTCGTTCCGTTCGCGCAGCGCGCGCTCGACGTTCACGGTGTCGGTGACGTCCTGGAAAGTGACCAGGGTGGCGCCATCCGGCAGCGGGATGGTGGCGCAATCGACCACGTTGCCGTCGGTGCGTTCGAGCCGGCCGAGGGCCGGCTCGCGATTGTCGATCGCCGTGATCGTCGCCTGCAGCCTGCGCCAGAACGGGTGGTCGCCGTGCAACGGCAGGGTTCTATCGCTGACCGATTCGATGTGCGGCCGCCCGGAAAGCGCGTCGGGCGAAAGCCCCCACATGCGCGCGAACACCGGGTTGTGGAGGCGTAGCCGCCCGTCGCTGCCGAATACCGCGACCGCCTCGGTGAGGTTGTCCAAGGTCTCGCCCTGCACGCGGATCAAGGCGTCGTAGCGGCGTTCGAGATCGAGCCGCTCGGTGACATCCTCGAAGAGATAGATCACGCCGCCTTCGGGATTGGGCGTGGTGACCACCCGCAGGGTGCGGCCGGCCGGCAGATGCCACATGTGTTCCTTGGCCTCGACCGCACGGTAGGCCTCGAACAGCGCGCTCTTCCACTGTCGGAAATCCTGGTCGTCCGGGAGCTTGCGCGCGGCGCGCAACCGATCGAGCACCGCCGAATCCGTCGGCGCCTGGTCGAGGAAACCGGCATCGAGGTCCCAGAGCAAACGATAGGCGGAGTTGTAGAAGGTGAGCCGCTGATTGGATCCGAAGATGGCGACACCGGTCGCGAGCTGGTCGAGGGTGCGCCGGTGGGCGTCCATCATGCGTTTGAGCTCGGCGCGCATGGCTTCGGCTTCGCTCGCATCGATGCCGATCCCGGCGCTGCCGCGGCCGGCCGGCGCGCTCATGACGTCGAAGTTGCGACGTTGGCCTGCGACCACGGCCGGCAGCCGCGCCGCGTAGGGCGCGGCTGCTTCATGGGCGCGCAACAGCTCGCTGCGCCCGACGTGATCGAACAGCTCGATCCCGCGGTCGATCGCCTCCGCGCCGTGTTTGACCTCGACCGCGTGGGCGTAAGCCTGGTTCACGAATGTGAGCTTGCCCGCGTCGTCGCGTACCCAGACCGGTGCGGGCAGGGCCTCGATCAGCGCCCGCATGGCCGCGCTGTCGTCGAGCTGCTTCTGATGGCGCCGGGCGAGTTCGGCGAACTCGTGCTTGATGCCGCTCACCTCCCGCAGGCGCAGGATCGCGCGTCCGCCGATGATTTGGCCGTTGGCTTCCATGATGCGGCCAGCGAGTGTGGTCACCGTCACGGCAAAGCTCACGCCGCGAGCGCGCAAAGCATCGATTGAACGCTCCATGTCGCGGGCGCTGTCGGGCTCGAGCCAAGTCCCGAATGCGAGCACGCGGTGGGGCGCGTCGGCAGTCGTCACCAGCCTCGGATCGCCGATGATTTCGGGCTCGTCGGTCCCGGCCGTCCATGCCACGAGGATTTGCGGCTCGGACCGGAGGAGCGCATGGGCGCGGTCGATCGCAGCCTTGGATGCGATGCTGTCATCGCGCGCTGAAGCTTCGACCTCGTTCAGGCGGGCGCGCGTGCGCACCAGCAGGATCGCGGTCACCACGGCAAAACAGAGAATGCCGAGCATCAGCGCCAGCGCGGCGATCTCGTGGCGGTCGAGCAAGGGCAGCGCGGCGATATACGCGTCGAAGGTCGAGACTTCGTAGCCGCCGCTCGCCGCGGCGGCGTCATGCGGCAGCACCGCCGCCAGACCGCTGGCGACAGCGGCACGGTATCCGGCAGAGTGCATCAAGGACGCTGCCCGCCCGCCTGCGCGCGCCATGGGCGCGCGCCAACGCGCTGCGTGCTGCGGATGAGCCCCGAAGCCCTCCACGGTGGTCCGGATCGTGTCCGGCATACCCGCTTGCCCCATCGCCGCATTGCGCCGGCGGCGTGACCGCCGGCTCGCGGGCCACGGGACGGGTGCCTCCTCCGCCGTCGGGCCCGCGAATCAAACCACTTTACCCCCAACGGGAAAGCGGCCGTAAGGAGTCCAGATCGTGAACGCGCTCGGTCGCCGCCGTGCGGAGCGCATGCAGACCGCCGCGGGAGGATGTCGTCCGCCCCCGAGCGCGGCCACGGTGCGGGGCGCCGCCCCGATCCGGCGCGATTGCAGAACGGCGGTTATGCCCGTCCCGCCAACTTCAAACCTTTATCAAGAGCGGCGTAACTGCGCACCGGCGCGGCCATCAGGAAGCGGTAGCCCTCGCCGAGGATGCGCTCGACGTTGTTGGAATCGACATGGGGGTGGCCGACGACCACGTTGTGCTGCTTGCAGGTGTCGACCACCCGCGCCATCCATTTGAGCACCTCGGGGTGTTCGTATTGCCGGGGATGACCGAGCTCCTGGGACAGATCACCCTCCCCAATCAGGATCGCGCCGATGCCGGGCACCTTGTTCAAGATTTCCGGCAGGGCCTCGATGCCGCGGGTGTCCTCCATCATCAGGATCACGAACACCTCGCCTTTCGGATTGAGCGGCCAGACGTCGGCGCGATCGTAATAGTCCTGCTGGGACAGCCCCCAATAGCGCACGGCGGCGGTCGGCCCGTCGCCGCGGATGCCGGCGGGCTCGTACATCGGCGCACTCCTCAGGCGCGGATAGCGGCAGGCGGCGACCGCGTTGTAGGCTTCGTCCACCGATGAAATGTGCGGCCATACGATGCCGTAGGCGCCGAGGTCGAGTGCCTGCTTGGCTTGAAACTGGGCCTTTTCGGCACCGTTGGGAGGAATGCGCACCATCGGCGTGACGCCGGGCGCGACCGAGCCGGATCCGGCGATCTGGCCGCGGTTGAGCATGTATTGCAGGCTATCCCGCAGCGCCCTGATGTCCCACGGATTATGCTCCATCTCGTACACGATGCCGTCGTACTTGGCGGTGGACATCGCGATCGCGGTCTCGGGATCGGCTTGGCAAAACGACGTGAATGCCGGCTTGCCGGCCTCCAAGGCGCGGATCACGCCGTTCAAACGCGGAATATCAGCCATGCTTTTTCCCTCCCATGGTGCCCGACGACGCCTGCCACCGCCACACACGAGCTTTCACCCATCCATTGCATCTGCTGCAACATCATGGATTGGATCGGAACTCGGGGCCCGCCAAAGTTTGTCATACTAAGCGTCACAGGTCGGGTAAACCCGGCGCGCGAGGGCAAGCCCCGTCGGAAGGTTGGTTTGACAATGGTGAAGCGCGGTTCGTAGCATCGACCATATTGCGGGCCGGGCATCCGGCTTGCGTTCACGGGCCTTGCCCACAATCCTCAGCGACGGTGCCATGATCATCGATTGCCACGGCCACTACACGACCGAGCCGAAAGACCTGCTGCGATGGCGCAAGGAGCAGGTCGATAACGTCAAGGATCCCTCCAAACAGCCTTCCAAGGCGTCGCTCAAGGTCACCGACGACGAGATCCGCGAGAGCCTCGAAGGGGCGCAGCTCAAGCTCCAGCGCGAACGTGGCACCGACGTCACGATCTTCTCGCCGCGCGCCATGGGCATGAGCCACCATATCGGCGATTACAACGTGAGCCTGGCCTGGTCGCAGCTGTGCAACGAGATGATCCATCGCGTCTGCACGCTCTACCCAGATAATTTCATCGGCGTGTGCCAGTTGCCGCAGTCGCCGGGCGTGTCGCCGGACAGCTGCATCGGCGAGCTCGAGCGCTGCGTGAAGGAATTCGGTTTCGTCGGCTGCAATCTCAATCCCGACCCATCGGGCGGCTATTGGACCGCGCCGCCGCTCACCGACCGCTGGTGGTATAAGTTCTACGAGAAGATGGTGGAGCTCGACGTGCCCGCGATGGTGCACGTCAGCGCGTCGTGCAATCCGTGCTTTCACGGCACCGGCGCGCATTACATCAATGCCGACACCACGGCGTTCATGCAGCTCATCATGGGCGACCTGTTCAAGGATTTTCCGACCTTGAAGCTGATCATCCCGCATGGCGGCGGCGCGGTGCCGTTCCACTGGGGCCGTTATCGCGGCTTGGCGCTCAACAACAAGCGGCCGCCGCTCGACGAGATGATGAAGAACAACGTCTGGTTCGACACCTGCGTCTATCACCAGCCCGGCATCGACCTCCTGACCAAGGTGGTGCCGATCGACAACATCCTGTTCGCCTCCGAAATGGTGGGAGCGGTGCGCGGCGACGACCCGCAGACGGGCAAGCCATTCGACGACACCAAGCGTTACGTCGACAACGCGCCGGGGCTCTCGGCCGCGGACAAGAAGAAGATTTTTTCCGACAATGCGTTCCGGGCCTATCCCCGGCTGAAGAGCAAGCTCGCGGCCAAGGCGGCCGCGCGCGCGTAGCGAAACAGGAGCAGGTTGGGTCGAATTCTGCACGAGACCAACAGGCGCGAATATCCCGCTTGGATATTGCGCAGAGTTTCGACCCAGCCGACGGCTGGCGGTTTCGCCCGTAACCCTCTATTTTGCGGCCAAGCGCCGCGGCGAAAAACAACAATCGAGGAGCATCATGGGCATCGAAGCTTTGGGCTATATCGGCGTTCGCGCCAAGGATGTGGACGATTGGGCCAGCTACGGCACCAGCTTTCTCGGCCTCCAGCGCATCGACAAGAGCCGATCAAGCTTGGCCTTTCGCATGGACGACCGCAAACAGCGCCTCGTGGTCGACGCCGACGGCGGCCAGGGCATCGGCTTCTTCGGGTGGGAGGTCGCGGACGCCTCCGCACTCGACGCCATCGCTGCCAGGATCGAGACCGCCGGCACCAAGGTGGCGCGCGGCTCGCGCGCGCTCGCGGACGAGCGGCACGTCAAGGACTTGATCGTGCTCAATGATCCCGCCGGCAACCGGCTCGAAATCTTCCACGGCGCGGAGACGACCGCCGAGCCCTTCAAGCCCGGCCGCAACATCTCCGGCTTCCGCACCGGACCGCTCGGCATGGGCCACGTGGTGATGCATTTCGAGCGCATCGCCGATGTGATGAGCTTCTATCAGGATGTTCTCGAGTTCAGGGTCAGCGATTACTGGCTGCGTCCGTTCCCGGCCTATTTCTTCCACGTCAATCCGCGCCACCACAGCATCGCCTTCGTCGAGAGCGGCATCAACATGGTGCATCACATGATGGTGGAGCTCTACAGCTTCGACGATGTGGGCCAAGGTTACGATCTCGCGCTCGGGGAACCCGAGCGCATCGGGGTCACGCTCGGCCGCCATTCCGGCGACTATGTCACCTCGTTCTACACCTGGAATCCGTCGGGCTTCCTGGTGGAGTACGGCTGGGGCGGCCAGCTGATCGACGACAACACCTGGAAGCCGTTCGAGCGCAAATTCGGCCCGAGCCTCTGGGGTCACGAACGCCGCTGGATGTCGGCGGAGAAGAAGGAAGAGTCGCGTTTGCTCTGCATCGAGGCTGCCGAAAACGGCCAGCGCCAGCCCGTCCAGGTGATCGAGGGCAATTACAATCTCATGCCCGGCGTGTGTCCCTGGTGGGACAGCATGAAGCATGGCCGCAAGGCGGGGTGATCGCTCCCGCAGCGTCCCCGTTCGGGTTGCCCTCGCCGGCCGCCAAAGCGCGCCTCGACCGGACGCGCCAAGCATTTTCTGGATGCAACATTCACCTTCCTCAAGCCGCGTGCAGTCGCACTTGCCCTGCGTGCGCGGACACAACGCCGTCGGCGTGACTCAACGCGGCCGGCGGCTACCGCTCGTCGGGTGACTTCCTGAGGCCCTCGGCGGAGTGCGCCAAGTCTTCGACATTGATGCGCGCCAGCGCGTCGGAGAACGCGTGCTCGGCCTGGCCCAGCGCGGGGATCACCACCTTGCTGAGCAGGATGGATTCGGCGAGCGATGCGCCGTCGACCTCGTCGGCCGTGCCGGCGGCGCGCAAGATGTCGTCGGCGGTGATGCGGTGCCCTTCGCGCGCGAGCTCGTAGCCGCCGCGCGGTCCACGGATACCCCGGAGAATGCCCGCACGCACCAGCGCCTGCAGCACCGGCTCGAGATGCCGTGGCGGCAGGCGGTGGCGCGTCGCCAGGGCCTTGGCCGCGACCGGGCGCCCGCGCGCGTGGAGCGCGATATCGATGACGGCGGCGATCGCCAAAATGCCTTTACGGGCCAAAAGCGGCATGAGGGTATCTGCAATGCAGGTCGCGGGGCGGTTGGTACTATATTACTACGGCAACTAACGTCTAGTCCGCCCTTCCTGTCCCGTGCCCGTAGAACCAAAACCCCCAACCCCGCGCGTTGTTTCATCAAGATTTGCAACTTCGCAAATAACGGCTTGCAATGTAGCCGCGATAACCAATTGCGCAATCCGCGCGCCGCGCTCCACCTGGAATGGGTCCGGGCCGAAATTGGCAAGAATTACATGCACTTCGCCGCGATAATCGGCATCCACGGTCCCCGGAGAGTTGAGCACGGTCACGCCATGCCGAAGTGCAAGGCCGGACCGCGGCCTGATCTGCCCTTCGGCGCCTGGAGGTATCGCGATCACGATCCCGGTGGGGATTGCCGCGCGCTGACCCGGCGCGAGGATCAGGGGCGCGCCAGCTGGCACTGCAGCCACGAGGTCGAGTCCGGCCGCGTGCTCGCTCTGATAGGCGGGGAGCGGCAGGTCGGCGGCGTGGGGCAGCCGCATGATCCGGACTTCGATTTTGCTCACCGCGTCGCTCCGGCAAGCGTCTCGGCAATGCGGGCGACGAGCGCGCGCGCCACTTCCTGTTTCGATTGCGGCGGCCAGGATTCCACCCCTTGCCCGGTCACGAGATGCACCGTGTTGCGATCGCCGCCCATGACGCCGGTCGCGACCGAAACATCGTTGGCGACGATCCAGTCGCAGCCTTTGCGAGCGAGCTTGGCCTTCGCGTGCTCGACGATGTGGTCGGTCTCGGCTGCAAAGCCGATGACCAGGCGTGGCCGGGCGCGCGCGTCGTGCGCCACGGTCGCGAGGATGTCGGGATTCTCGACGAGATCGAGCTTTGGCGATGCGCCCGGGCGCTTCTTGATCTTGTTCGCATTCGGTTTGTCCACGCGCCAGTCGGCGACCGCCGCCGCGAACACCGCGACATCGGCCGGCAGCGCCTTCGTCACCGCCGCGAGCATCTCCCGCGCGGTCGCGACCTTGACGATCTTGACGCCGGCCGGATCCGGCACGTCGACCGGCCCGGATACCAGCGTGACATCGGCGCCGGCGGCGGCTGCTGCCGCGGCGATGGCATGGCCTTGCTTGCCGGACGAGCGATTGCCGATGTAGCGCACCGGATCGATCGGCTCATGGGTCGGACCGGAGGTGACGATCACGCGCTTGCCCGCGAGCGCTCGGGTCTCGCCCGCGTCGGCGAGCAATGATTCCACTCTTGCCGCGATTTCCAGCGGTTCCGCCATGCGTCCGACGCCGGCTTCGCCCGCCTCCGCCATCTCGCCCGTGTTCGGCCCGATGATGGCGACGCCGTCGTCCGCGAGCCGCGCAAGGTTGCGCCGGGTGGCCGGATGTTCCCACATGTGCGGGTTCATCGCCGGCGCCACCAGCACGGCGCGATCGGTGGCGAGCAGCACCGTGGAGGCGAGATCGTCGGCATGACCGTTCGCCATCTTGGCCATGAGGTCCGCGGTGGCGGGTGCGACCACGACGAGATCGGACTCGCGCGCGAGCCTGATGTGGCCAACGTCGAACTCGGTCGCAGGATCGAACAGGCTCGTGAACGCGCGTTCGCCCGAAAGTGCGCCGGCCGACAGCGCCGTGACGAATTCCTGCGCCGCCGCGGTGAGGATGCAGCGCACGCCGAGCCCGCGCTCCTTCAGCCGGCGGATCAGCTCGAGCGATTTATAGGCGGCGATGCCGCCGCCGACGATCAGGAGAACGCGTTTCGGCAGCGGCGCCGGGTCGGTGGCCGGCGCGCGCATGGATCGCTCCGGCGCGCCGCTGGCGCTGGCGCGTCGGCGTGGCGTGGCGGCGGCGTCGCCATCCTCCGCGGCGGCGTGGCGCAGAATGGTCCGCGCCTCGTCTTCCATCGAGCGGCCATTGCGCGCCGCGCGCAGCCGCAGGCGCCGCTTCAGGGCGTCGTCGAGTTGGCGGATGGTGATGCTGGCCATGGAAGTGGCGTCGTCGACTTCGCTCAGACACTAGCCGATGATTGCAGTGCAATCAATGCAATCATCAGGCCCGGCATCGGCCATCGGGCAGCTCTCATTGGCGAACCAGCAGATAGATCAGTCCCGCCAGCAGCACCGCGATGGCCCACAGCGCCGCCGCGATCCAGCGGTTGCGCCGCGCCTCGGCGCGGCCGATCTCCGCCACCGTTTGCGGCGCCAGCACCAGCCCGTCGCGGGTGATGGCGTCGAGCTGCTCCACCAGCACCGCGCCGCGCGACAGCAGCCCCGGCACATCGCCGAGGAAACGGCCGACCTCCATCGCTCCCTCGGCGGCATCTTCGATCCTGCCCACGGGGCCGAGATTGCGTTCGATCCATTCCCGCACCACCGGCTCGGCCACCGTCCACATGTCGAGCTTCGGATCGAGCGCGCGCGCCACGCCTTCGACCACGACCATCGTCTTCTGCAACAGCAGCAGTTCCGGCCGGGTGCGCATGTCGAACAGGCCGGTGACCTCGAATAGCAGCGCGAACAGCTTCGCCATCGAGATTTCTTCCGCGGTGCGGTTGTGGATCGGCTCGCCGATGGCACGGATTGCTTGCGCAAAACTTGCGACCGAATGATGCGGCGGCACGTAGCCGGCCTCGAAATGCACCTCGGCGGTGCGGTGATAGTCGCGGGTAATGAAGCCCAGCAAAATCTCCGCCAGGAAGCGTCGTTCCTTCGGCCCCAGGCGTCCCATGATGCCGAAGTCGACCGCGACCAGATCGCCTTTATCGTCGACGAACAGGTTGCCGGGATGCATGTCGGCGTGGAAGAAGCCGTCGCGCAAAGCATGCCGCAGGAAGGTCTGGATCACCGCGCGCGCGAGGCGCTTGAGATCGAGGCCCTTGGCCTCGAGCCGCGCGCGGTCGGAGAGCGGCGTCGCCTCGATCCATTCCAGCGTGAGCACGTCGCGCGCGGTGCGGTCCCAGTCCACGGCGGGCACGCGGAAATCGGGATCCTTTTTGGTATTCTCCGCCATCTCCGAGAGCGCGGCCGCCTCGAACCGCAGATCCATCTCGATCGCGACCGAGCGCTTGAGCGTTTCGACCACCTCGACGAGGCGCAGGCGCCGCGCTTCCGCGGACAATGTCTCGGCGTTGCGGGCGGCGAAGGTGAAGGCATCGAGATCGACCTTGAAGCGGCGTTCGACGCCCGGCCGCAGCACCTTCACCGCGACCGGCCGGCGGCCGCGCTCGGCCGCGACCTCGGCGCGGTGCACCTGTGCGATCGAGGCGGCCGCGACCGGGGGGCCGAATGCGGCGAACAGGTCGCGCAGCGGCTTGCCCAAAGCGGCCTCCACCGCGGCTTCGGCCTCCGCTTGCGGGAACGGCGCCATCTTGTCCTGCAGCGTTTCGAGGTCGCGCGCCAGGGGCACGCCGACCACGTCCGGCCGCGTCGCCAAGAACTGGCCGAGCTTTACATAACTGGGACCCAGCCGGGTGAGGGCGGTGGCGAGGCGGTTGGCCGCCACGCTGCTGGCCGGCCGTTCGATCAGCCGCGCGGCCCGCACCGCGGCGCGCGCCGGCAGCGGCAGGCGCGTCGTGTCGATCAGGGCAAACACGCCCTCGCGCGCGAACACGAAACCGGCATGGCCGAGACGGACGAGGTGGGCGAGACCGGCAATCACAACCGCCAGCCCGAATGCAGCGCGACGATGCCGCCGGTCATGCGCTGGAACGACACGCGGGCAAAACCGGCCGCCCGCATCATCCCGGCGAACGCATCCGGACCCGGGAAGCGGCGGATCGATTCGACCAGATAGCGATAGGCCTCCGCGTCGGCGGCGACCGCACGGCCGAGCGCAGGGATCACGTTGAAGGAGTAGAAATCGTAGAGCGCATCGAGCCCGGGCACATCGACGGTGGAGAATTCGAGGCACAAAAAGCGCCCACCGAGCCGCAGCACGCGATAGGCTTCGCTGAGCGCCGCCTCGATGCGCGGTACGTTGCGGATGCCGAAGGCGAGGGTGACGGCGTCGTAGCTGCGATCCGCGAACGGCAGGCTCTCGGCATTGGCTTCGACGAACGTGATCGCATCATCGAGCCCGCACTCGGCGGCCCGCGCGCGCCCGACCCCGAGCATGTCGGCATTGATGTCGACGACCGTCGCGTGCGTGCCCGCCCCGCCCGCCGCGACCACCCGGAAGGCGATGTCGCCGGTGCCGCCGGCGACGTCGAGGAGCGCAAACGGCCGCGCGCCGGCATCGGCATGCGCGCCGGCCTGAGGCCGGTCCTTGGGGGGATCGACGGCGGTGACGAGTGCGTCTTTCCAGGCGCGGTGCAGCCCGCCCGACATGAGATCGTTCATCAGGTCGTAACGGCGCGCCACGCTGCGAAAAACGTCGTCGACGCGCCCCTGCTTGTGCTCGAGCGGCAGGCGCTGGAAGCCGAAATCGGCCATTTCGCCGGTTTGCGGCATGGCGAATAGTCCTTTTTCGGCAGGACCATAGCGCGGCAGCCCAGAGGACGCTATGTCTGCGCCGTGACGTTTCGCCGGCATGGTAACGAGGCGCGCCCGATCGTGGCGTTAACCGCAATCGGGAATCCCCGATACGCAAGGCGAGCAAACAGGCCCGACTGGCGTGCCGCGGCCATGCGGGCATTGCCTTCGCTGTGAGGTGCCGACCGAATGCCCGAACTGCCCGAGGTCGAGACCGTCCGGCGGGGGCTGCAGCCGGTCATGGAGGGCGCGCGCTTCAGCAAGGTCGAGGCGCACCGCGGCGACCTGCGCTGGCCGCTGCCGAAGGACTTCGTCGCCCGCCTCCAAGGCAAGCGGGTCGAGGGGCTTGGCCGGCGCGCCAAATATCTGCTCGCAGACCTCTCCTCCGGCGACGTGCTGGTGATGCATCTCGGCATGTCGGGCTCGTTCCGGGTCGCAGGCGCCCGCAGGGAAAAGACGCCCGGCGGCTACTACCACGAGCGCTCGAAGAACGCCGCCCACGACCACGTCGTGTTCCACATGTCGTCCGGCGCGCGCATTTCCTTCAACGATCCGCGCCGTTTCGGCATGATGAAGCTCGTTCCCCGTGCCGAGCTCGACAAGGAGCCGCTGTTGCGGGCGCTTGGTCCCGAGCCGCTCGGCAACGAATTCGACGCTGCCATGCTGGCGCGTGCGTGCGAGGGCAAGAAGACCTCGCTCAAGGCCGCGTTGTCGGACCAGAAGATCGTCGCCGGGCTCGGCAATATCTACGTCTGCGAGGCGCTCCACCGCGCGCGGCTCTCCCCCAGGCGGCGGGCATCCACGATCACGACGAGAACTGGCCTGCCCAACGAGCGCGCGCACGCGCTAGTCGACGCCATCAAGGCCGTGCTCGAGGCGGCGATCGAGGCGGGCGGGTCTTCGTTGCGCGATCACCGCCGTACCGATGGCGAGCTCGGTGACTTCCAGCACAACTTCCGTGTCTATGACCGCGAGGGCAAGCCGTGCCCCACGCTGGGCTGCAAGGGCACTATCAAGCGCGTGGTACAGACCGGGCGCTCGACGTTCTTTTGCCCGGTGTGTCAGAGATAGTTCGCAAGAGCGCTGCTATTCCTTCCGCGGCAGAGTGTTGCCGAGCCATTGCGCGATGGCGGCGGCGATCTCCCTGTTGTTCTTCTCGTTCATCATCACGTGGCTGTTGCCCTTGATGCCGAGGTCGGCGAGCCGCATGAAGCTCGGCTGGGCGCCGGCCTGCTGCAGGTACTTCACGGTGCAGTGATCATAGGGGGCATGATACGACGCCTCCGACATCACCACTAGGATCGGCATGTTCAGGTTGGGCAGCTTGCGCGCGGGTTCCTTCTGCAGATAGCACTTCACGAGATCCGGCCCGTCGGCCTGCTCCTGCTGCACGACGGCGAGTTCCTTGGCGTCGGCGACGGCGGGAGAATAGGTCAGCGGCACCGCGCTCAGCCCATAGGGAAGCGCGAGCGGACCCTGCTTGAAATAATCGGGCGCGCCGATGAAATCGACCTGATAGAACGGCGGCCCGTTCGGCTCGACCGCGAGGATCGCCTTGACCCGATCAGGGCGCGCATCAGCCACCGGCCAGGCGAAGGCGCCGGCCTGCGAATGGACCATCAGGACGGCCGGACCGATCTTGTCGATCAGCGCTACCAATGCGTCACGGTTGAGAAACTGTTGCTTACTGAAATCCGCGATCTCCGGCAGGTAGCCGGAAATCATCTGCAGGGTGACGGGATCATCCGGCGCGCCGCTGCCTGGCCATTGCGTGTGCAGGTGCGCCTGCGGCCACAGCTTAAACTTCGCTTGCGCAAGATAGCGGCGCTGGCCTCCTTCGCCATCGGCCACCTTCCAAGGTCCGTAGGGCTGCGCCAGATAGCCCGAGCGTCCGCGTCCCGGCTGGTCCACCACGTAGACTGCATAGCCTTGGCGCACGAAGTATTGCGCCCAGCCCTCGCGTCCGTCGGGCGTGCCGAAATAGGTGGTGGCGGAGCGGGTGCCGCCATGGACCATGATGATGGGATAAGGATGCGTCTGCTGCGCCGGGATGCGGTAATCCACGTACATCTGGCCTGTTATGTAAGTACGGCCATTGACGGTGGTGGGCTTGCCGCCGACGTAGAAGAAGCCTTCGCGCGCCAGCGTGTAGGGCGGATCATCGGCTGCTCGTGCCGTGTCGGCTGCGGTGGCGAAGAGGAGAGCGGTAGCGGTCACGAGCATTACAGACCTGCGCCGACGGCGCGATGGATGTCGATCTCGATGTGTCATCAGGTCCTCCCCTGCTGCGCTATCTTACACGCCCTTTCCGCGCGCAACATGCCATGACAGCATGCCGTGACCGGCTGGAACCGACGCCAAGGAGAGCTATGAGCACCGAAACCATCATCGTCGAAACCCGCGGCCGCGTCGGCGTCATCCGCCTCAACCGGCCGCAGGCCTTGAATGCGCTCAACGTCGCCCTCAAGGACGAGATCCTCGCCGCGGTCGAGGCCTTCGATGCCGACACCAAAATCGGCTGCATCTTGTTGACCGGCTCTGACAAAGCCTTCGCCGCCGGCGCCGACATCAAGGAGATGGCGGACAAGTCGTATGTCGATATTTCTGGCGCCGACTATGCCGCCGATTACGAGCGGCTCGCGCGCGTGCGCAAGCCGATCATCGCCGCGGTTGCGGGCTTCGCGCTCGGCGGCGGCTGCGAGCTCGCCATGATGTGCGATATCATCATCGCCGCCGACAATGCCAGGTTCGGCCAACCCGAGATCAAGCTCGGCGTCATTCCCGGCATTGGCGGCACGCAGCGTCTCACCCGCGCAGTCGGGAAGGCGAAGGCCATGGATCTGATCTTGACCGGCCGCATGATGGATGCGGCCGAGGCCGAGCGCTCGGGTCTGGTCGCTCGCGTCGTGCCGGCGGCGAGCCTGATGGAGGAGGCGATGAAAGCCGCCGAGACGATCGCCGCCATGTCGCTGCCGTCGGTGCTGGCGGCGAAAGAGGCGGTCAACCGCAGCTTCGAGACCTCGCTGGCCGAGGGCGTGCGTTTCGAGCGGCGCGTGTTCCACGCCCTGTTCGCCACCAAAGATCAGAAGGAAGGCATGGCCGCGTTCGTGGAGAAGCGGGTGCCGCGCTTCAAGCATGAATGAGGAGCCCGCGCCGGCACCTCATTTGCGCACGCAAATCACCCGCACCAGCGAGGCTCTGGCGGTGTCGACGCCGGACCCTCCAGTCCCCGCCGCTGCAAGCTTTTGTCCGTCGAGGAACGCGCGGATCGTCGGCGCCGGCACGATCGTCGCCTGCGGCGGCGCATTGCCGGCGCCGGCGATGACCGGCATTTTGAGTTCCACCATGCCGACGATGCGGCCCTGGCCGTCGAGCGCGGCGCCGCCGGAAAAACCGAGCTGCGGCGCCGGCTCGACGGAATCGCCCTTGAGCTTCGCGGCCACCGCCGAGATCGCGCCGCCGCCGCCCTGGCTTTGCGGGTCGGCGATGCCGAGCAGCGTGAGGTCGGAGCCTTTCGCAGCGTCGCCGGCGAAGGTCGCGGGCGCGAGATCAGGCACGCCGTAGACCCGCAGGAGCGCGAGATCCGCGGCTTTGTCCTCCGCCTGGCGGTCGGCGTCGCCGTATCCGCTCACCACGATGACGTTGCAGCCTTCGGTTACCTGGCGGTCGGTGACGATATGGCCGGCGGCGCTGACGACGATGCCGGTGCCGTACTCCACCTTGCGCTTGGGCGCCGCACCGATTTGTCCGCCGCCGGAGACGCCGGGAAACGGCGTGAACGCGCTCGACATCACGACGACAACCGGATCCATGATGGTTTCGGTCGCCTGGTCGTAGAGCACGGTCATGCCGCGCACCTCGCCATCCCTGATCTCGGCGCGCACATAGAACTTCTTCAGATTCTGCATGCCCGACAAGATGAAGAAATCCGGGCGCAGGAGATTGACCTCGAGCTTGCGCGTCGACGGTTCTTTTTTCTGCTGCTCGTACACCGCCGCAAGCGTCGTGCCGGGCTCCCGGATCTTGAAGGTCTCGACCTGGATCTGCCCTTGCGCCGACGACCAATGGGTGCCGGTGCGATTCTGGCGCTTGTGGGGTACCTGCTTGGTCGGAAGCCCAAGCCGCGCGCCGGTGACGCCGTCGTCGACCATGCTCCAGCCCACCTGCGCCTGTTTCGCCTTCGCGGTAGCGGCGAGCAAGGCGCGCTCCTGGGTGTTGAGCACGCCGGTTTCCTTGAATTTGCGATTGCGTTGAAACGCTTTGATGGCGGCGATGGTCTTGTCGTTGAGCTCGCCGGTGATCAGGCCGTTGTAGTCGCCGGACCAGGCGAGATCGAACTGGATGGCGATACGGTCGGCCAGCGGCATGGAGGTATCGCGGGGCGGCGTCGGCGGGGCAGGCACGCGTTTTTTCGTGGCCGTCGCGGCCACGCGAGTCGTGCTGTCGCCTGCCGCCGAGCGAGCGGGATCAAATGGCTGCGCGCTGGGTCCCTGGCGGGCGGCGGCACGGATTCGCGCGGCGGCGGGCCGCAGCGTTGGTTTGTGGACTTTGATGCCGGGCGGCGCCGGCTTTGACCTGATGCCGGGTGGGGAAGCAGGGTTGTCAATCTGCGCGGTGGCCGGCAGCACGACGAGCAGAAGAGCGAGGGCGGCACCCACGATCCGCATGGCAACTCCGGCACGACCAAACTTGCTCCACCGGCGAATCTAGCGGATCGTGATATTCGCGCCAATGCGGGATGGAAGCGCCCCCCGCAACAGTGGACAGCGTCTCGTATCTCAAGTTTGCGCGGAGCGCATGAAAAAGGGCGCGCTCAAAGGATCGCGAGCCTGCGCCCGCGACATTTGCAAAGCCGTTGCTTTCGCGGATGATGGCCGTAGAACCTGCCGAGGAACAGGACGGCCCATGCTCAGTCCGGAGGAGCTCGAACGTTATGCCCGCCACATCGTCCTGCACGAAGTCGGCGGGCCGGGACAGGCCGCGCTCAAGCGCGCCCGCGTGCTGGTGATCGGCGCGGGCGGGCTTGGTGCGCCGGCGCTGCTCTATTTGGCCGCGGCGGGGGTCGGCGCGCTCGGCATCATCGATGACGACACGGTCGCGCTGTCGAATCTGCAGCGCCAGGTGATCCATGGCACGCCCGAGATCGGCGAGCCGAAGGTCGAGAGTGCCGCGACCGCGATCCGGCGCCTCAACCCGCACGTGGCGGTCGAGACGCACGCGGCGCGGATGGTCGCATCAAACGCGCTCGATCTCGTCGGCCGTTACGACATCGTCGCCGACGGCTCCGACAATTTCGCCACGCGCTATCTGGTGTCGGATGCCTGCTTCCTCGCGAAGACGCCGCTCGTCACCGCCGCCGTCGGCGTTTTCGACGGCACGCTCACCACCATCCGCGCGCACGAGCGCAAGCCAGACGGCACGCCCAATCCGACCTACCGTTGTCTTTTTCCCGAGCCACCCCCGCCGGGCACCGTTCCGGCGTGCGCGGAAGCCGGCATCCTCGGCGCGCTCACCGGCGTGCTGGGCTCGCTCATGGCGCTCGAGGTGATCCGCGAGATTGTCGGCTTCGGCGAGGGCCTCGTCGGCCGGCTCCTCATGTTCGACGCCCGCTCCATGCGCTTCGAGACGCTGCACTACGGGTGGGATCCGTCGAATCCGCTGTCAGGCGAACATCCGACGATCCGGGACTTGTCAATGCACCGGCAGCAATAGACGGAATGGATGCGGGGGGTCAGCGGCGGCGCCTGCCCAGCGACAGTCTCGTCTCGGAATTCACTTCGTCCAGGTCGCCACCGCGGTCGTACCCTTCATCACCGACCACTTGTTGTCGCCGGCGGTGAGGATGCGGAAGCAGTTGGCCTTGGAGCCCTTCCAGGTCGTGCAGAAGCCGTCCTTGGTGAGCTTCCAGGTGCCCTCCCCCTTGGCGCCGGCTGTTCCCACCGGCTCGCGCGTCATCTTGCCGTCCGCGGTGAACACCATCTTGAACTTGATGTTCGATGGCGTCGACGAGGTGAAGGCCTGGCCGGTGAAGAAGGTTGCCTGAATTTCGGTGGGTGCGAGCACCGCGGCACGGGCGGGCGCGATCAAGGCGACGACGACCACGGCTGCCAACAACAAAGCACCACGCATGGCGTCTCTCCCAAGGATTGTAGGACGGTCATGATACAGCAAATTGTGGCGAACCGCAGCAAGGCCGGGAACGATCGCGCGGCCGGCGCCCGACTGCGTGACCGGGAATAGCCCGGATGTCGTCGGCCGAGGTCTGATGTCCGGCGCTGCCGGCACCGCATCGCCGTGCCGCCCTCAAAGCATCGAGGGCAGCACTCGGTCCGGTGGTCGGTGTCCATCCAAGAAGGTCTTGATGTTGACGATGACCTTCTCGCCCATGTCGATGCGGCCCTCCAGCGTCGCCGAACCCATATGCGGCAGCAGCACCACCTTGCCCAGGCGAGCAAGCTTGACGAGTTTCGGATTCACCGCCGGCTCGTGCTCGAACACGTCGAGGCCCGCACCGGCGATGTCGCCCGCCGTGATCAGGCGCACCAACGCGTTCTCGTCGATGACCTCGCCGCGCGCGGTATTGACGATATAGGCCTCGGGACGAATGAGCTTGAGCCGGCGCGCCGACAGCAAGTGGTACGTCGCCGGCGTGTGCGGGCAGTTGACCGAGATGATGTCCATGCGGGCGAGCATCTGATCGAGGCTCTCCCAATAGGTTGCGGTGAGCTCCTCCTCGATCTTTGCCGGCACGCGGCGGCGGTTGTGATAGTGGATCTGCAGGCCGAAGGCGCGGGCGCGGCGCGCCACCGCTTGGCCGATCCGGCCCATGCCGATGATGCCCAGGCGCTTGCCCCAGATGCGATGGCCGAGCATCCAGGTCGGCGACCAGCCGTTCCACGGCTTGTCCTCGCTCAGCACAGCGGCGCCCTCGGCGAGACGGCGGGGTACGGCGAGGATCAGCGCCATCGTCATGTCCGCGGTGTCCTCGGTAAGGACGCCGGGCGTGTTGGTCACGGTGATGCCGCGGCTGAGCGCGGTCGCGACATCGATATGGTCGACCCCGTTGCCGTAATTGGCGATCAGCTTGAGCTTGTCGCCGGCCTTGCTCAGCACGGAGGCGTCGATGCGATCCGTCACCGTCGGCACCAGGACGTCGGCGCGCTTCACCGTTTCGGCGAGTTCGGACTGACTCATGGGCCTATCGTCGAGGTTGAGCTGCGCGTCGAAAAGTTCGCGCATACGGGTCTCGACGCTATCCGGCAGCTTGCGTGTAACGACGACCAGGGGCTTTTTGCGGTTCGCCATGCTCCGACCCTCGCCCGCCCGCGCCCCGCGCAAGGGTACGCTCCTCCGTTCAGGTCTCCTTAACCACCGTGCCCGACACTGCCGTCGCTCTCGACACGGGGCGCGGTCACAAGTCCCTCGGTTAACAGGGTTCCTCTCTAACAGATGGACCTGTGAAGACAAGCGCCCGCCCCGCAACCGAGGGTGACCGCCCAGCCGTTGCCGCTCGATCGCCACCGTAACTTGTTCCGCCGCCGTGACCCGATGAATTCCAAGCACAGTTTGCAGGTTGCGCGGCGGTCATGGCTAGGCGCGCTCGCCCTGGTCGCGACGCTGACTTGCGTGGCGCCGGCGCGTGCCGCAGGTGACGTCGGCATCGGGTCCAAAAGCGGCCTTCCAGTGCCGCGCTTCGTCAGCCTCAAGCCTGATCGCGTCAATGTGCGCGGCGGGCCGACGCGCGACCACGAGGTGACCTTCGTTTATACCCGCGCCGGGTTGCCAGTGGAGATCACCGCGGAGTCGGATAATTGGCGCCGCATCCGCGATTGGGAAGGATCGGAGGGGTGGGTCTACCACTCGCTGCTGTCGGGACGGCGCACGGCGGTGGTCACGCCCAAGGACAAGACCCAGCTCGTGCCGCTTTACGATGCCGGCGCCGCCGATGCCATGGTCATCGCACGACTGCAGGCCGGCGTGCTGGCGGCGGTGAAGCGCTGCACCGGGAGCTGGTGCCGCATCGCTGGGCCGGGCTTCGATGGCTGGGTGGTGCAGGAACAACTCTGGGGCGTCTACCCGAACGAGAAGGTGGAGTGATCCGTCTCCGCGGCCCGCGCGCGCCATGCGCCGCCATGGAACTCGGGCCTGTCCGGGCACCGAACCGGAAGGGTCAGGGCGGGAGAAACGGCCTGCCCGCGCGCCAGTCTGAATAGACCGACTGGCGGTGACCGGCCCGGGGATAAGGGAACTCGTCAGCGCGGCTTGCGGCGCAACCGTACCACCACGTCGATGCGTGCGACCTCGTAACCCTCCGGTGGAATCGGAGTGCGGCCGACAACCACGTCGGCGTCGGGAATGTCGAGCAGGTCGTTCTCGCCCTCGACGAAGAAATGGTGGTGCTGGGACACGTTGGTGTCGAAATAGGTCTTCGAGCCGTCGACGGCGACTTGGCGCAATAGTCCGACATCGGTGAATTGGTGCAGCGTGTTGTAGACGGTGGCGAGCGACACCGGCACCTTGGCCTTGCTGGCCTCCTCGTACAGCATTTCCGCGGTGATGTGGCGGTCGCCCTTGCCGAACAGGATCCATCCGAGCGCCATGCGCTGGCGGGTCGGGCGCAAGCCCACGTCGCGGAGCATGGACTTCACGTCGTGCCAGGGACAACCCGTGAGCGCCGACCGCGGCGCGCTGCTTGCGAGCCGCTCGGGCGGCTCGACGGCGTTGGTGACGACGATGGTGCGCGACGGCGTCATGAGCACTCTGAACCTTCTAAAAATCCCGCGGCGGAGATTGTTGCATTTGTAACATATGGCTCCGAAGATGCAACTGCCTCGCAATAAAGCTGGGGCAATTCTAATCTGGCCGATCCGGCGGGGGAGGCTGGCTTTGCCCCCTCGGCCGCCTATGTTAGGAGTTTCCAGGCTTTCGGGAGCGGGCAGGCGACCAAGGACGCGATGCGGATGGAGAACCGGCGCACCAGCTTCGGATACGACGATCTATTGGCTTGCGCGCGGGGCGAATTGTTCGGCGTGGGCAATGCCCAGTTGCCGCTCCCCCCCATGCTCATGTTCGACCGCATTTCCGAAATCGCGGAGGCCGGCGGCGAATATGGCAAAGGCCTGGTTCGCGCCGTGCTCGACCTCAAGCCGGATCTCTGGTTCTTTCCCTGCCATTTCAAGGGTGACCCAGTCATGCCAGGCTGCCTCGGCCTCGATGCGTTGTGGCAGTTGCTCGGGTTCTTCCTGGGCTGGCTCGGCGCGCCCGGCAAAGGGCGCGCGCTCGGGCTGGGCGAACTCAAATTCTCCGGCCAGGTCCTGCCGACCGTGAAGAACGTCGTCTACGGCATCGACATCAAACGGGTCATGCGCACCAAGCTCGTACTCGGGATCGCCGACGGCTGGCTGTCGGCCGACGGCTCGATCATCTATCGCGCGATCGACCTCAAGGTCGGTTTGTTCCGCCACGAAATGATGCAGCCGAGCGGAGGTTGACGGCGGCGGCCGCGCTCGCCGCGCGGACCAGGATGCGGACGAGGCATGCATGAGACGGGTCGTCGTCACCGGGATGGGCATCGTCTCATCGATCGGCAACAACACCCAGGAAGTTCTGGCGAGCCTGCGCGAGGCCAAGTCGGGCATTTCGCGCGCCGCCAAGTACGCTGAGCTCGGGTTTCGCTGCCAGGTGCACGGCGCGCCCACCCTCAACGCGGAGGAGACGATCGATCGCCGCGCCATGCGCTTCCTCGGCGGCGGGGCAGCCTGGAACCATGTCGCCATGGAGCAGGCGATCCGCGACGCCGGCCTCGAGGAGGGCGAAGTCTCCCACGAGATGACGGGCATCATCATGGGCTCGGGCGGGCCTTCGACGCGCGCCATCGTCGAGGCCGCCGACACTGCCCGCAACAAGAGCCCGAAGCGCGTCGGACCGTTCGCCGTGCCCAAGGCGATGTCGTCCACCGCTTCCGCGACGCTCGCCACCTGGTTCAAGATTAGGGGGGTCAATTATTCGATCTCGTCGGCCTGCGCCACGTCGAACCATTGTATCGGCAACGCGACGGAAGTGATCCAGATGGGCAAGCAGGACGTGATCTTCGCCGGCGGCTGCGAGGAGCTCGATTGGACGCTCTCGGTGCTGTTCGATGCCATGGGCGCCATGTCCTCGGGCTTCAATCAGACGCCGGACAAGGCTTCGCGCGCCTATGACGTCGACCGTGACGGCTTTGTCATCGCCGGGGGCGCGGGCGTGCTGGTGCTGGAGGAGCTCGAACACGCCAAGGCGCGGGGCGCCCGCATCTACGCCGAGGTCGCGGGCTATGGCGCTACCTCCGATGGCTTCGACATGGTGGCGCCCTCGGGCGAGGGGGCGGTGCGCTGCATGCGCATGGCGCTCAAGGACGTCCGGGCGCCGGTCGATTACATCAACCCGCACGCGACCTCGACGCCGATCGGCGATGTCAAAGAGATCGAGGCGGTTCGCGAAGTCTTCGGCGGCCGATGCCCGCCGATCGCGGCTACCAAATCGCTCACCGGCCATTCGCTCGGCGCCGCCGGCGCGCAGGAGGCGATCTACTCGCTGCTGATGATGAATAACGGCTTCATCTGCGAGAGCGCCAACATCGAGAATCTCGATCCGGCTTTCGCCGATATGCCGATCGTGCGCGAGCGCCGCGACAACGTGAAGCTCGGCTGCGTGCTGTCGAATTCCTTCGGTTTCGGCGGCACCAATGCCTCGGTGGTGCTCAAGCGCCTCGATGCTTGAGGGCGTGGACAAAGGTCAATTCGGGCTGTCGTGCGGGTATCAATTCGGCCTGTCGGGCGGGTAAAAGGATAAGTTCGGGCGCCATGACGCAACTGATGCAAGACAAGCGCGGACTGATCATGGGGGTCGCCAACGACCACTCGATCGCCTGGGGCATTGCCCGGACGCTCGCCGCCCAGGGCGCGACGCTCGCCTTCACCTATCAAGGCGAAGCCCTCGGCCGACGCGTCAAGCCGCTGGCCGAGTCGGTGGGCGCCTCGCTGCTGTTGCCGTGCGACGTCGAACAGGAGGCTTCGCTCGACGCCGTTTTCGCCGCGATCGCGGAGAAATGGGGCTCGCTCGACTTCGTCGTCCACGCCATCGCCTTTTCCGACAAGAACGAGCTCAAGGGCCGTTACGCCGACACCACGCGCGGGAACTTCGTGCGAACGATGATCATCTCCTGCTTCTCTTTCACGGAGGTGGCGAAGCGCGCGGCCGCGCTGATGCCGGCCGGTGGCGCGATGCTGACGCTGACTTACAATGGCGGGCAGCGGGCGATGCCGAACTACAACGTCATGGGCGTTGCGAAGGCCGCCCTCGAAGCGTCGGTGCGCTATCTCGCTGTCGATTTCGGGCCGGCAGCCATCCGCGTCAACGCCATCTCCGCCGGACCGATCCGCACGCTCGCCGGCGCCGGCATCAGCGATGCCCGGCAGATGTTCGCCTTCCAGCAACGCCACTCGCCGCTGCGCCGTGGCGTAACGCTGGACGAAATCGGAGGAGCCGCGCTCTATCTGCTCTCGGATCTCTCGACCGGCGTCACCGGTGACGTGCATTTCGTGGATTCCGGCTACAACGTGATCGCGATGCCGCATCCCGCCTCCCTCAAGGATGAGACCGCGGCGAACGAGAGCGCCATCGCCAAGGACGCGGCGCAGTAGTGCGCCGAACGCCGCGCCCCGACGCGGCGTTACAGCCGATACAGCACGCGATACTTGGCCTGGTAATCGTCGATCGCCAGATGCTTGGCTGGCTGCAGAATCACCGAGATGATCTTCTCCGGCTGGATCTGATTCTCCGTAATCGGGGTGTTGAGCGCCTCGGGTTGGACGCAAAGGCAAAACCGGCGGCAGCTCACGGCGCCGGTCGAAACCCCCGCAATGGGGCGTAGGCGATGGGCGATCCGCTCTATCACGACGACGACCGGCGCAAGCGCCTGATCGCCGATCCGCGCCTCGCGCCCGCGCTCATGCGGGTGCAATGGCTCAAGATTGCGAGCGGGGTCGCTGCGCTCGGTCTCATCGCCGCGATCTTGATCGTGTGGCGCTGGCACGGGATGAATTGAGCGCGCCACCGCTGCCGAGATTTGCTGGGTGCGGCGGTCGCCGCCGCGAGGGCCCATTGTCGCAATGAAGAGGCGGCCTCCCGGCCGCCCCTTCAACGCTCCTTGAAAACGCGCGTCGGACCTATTCCCCGCCGATCGCCGCCTCGCGCGGCTGGTCGCCGCGCTGCTGCTCAACTTCGGCCTTCTGCTTGGCTTCGAGGTCTTCGCCGGTGGCTTGGTCGACGACCTTCATGGAGAGGCGCACCTTGCCGCGCTCGTCGAAGCCGAGCAGCTTCACCTTCACCTTGTCGCCTTCCTTGACGACATCGGTGACCTTCTGCACCCGACGCGGCGCCAGCTGGCTGATATGCACCAAGCCGTCCTTGGCGCCGAAGAAATTCACGAAGGCGCCGAAATCCATCACCTTGACCACCGTTCCTTCGTAGATGTGACCGACTTCGGGCTCGGAGGCGATCGACTTGATCCAGTTGATCGCCGCCTTCATCGCGTCGCCATTGGCGGACGCCACCTTCACCGTGCCGTCGTCGGAAATATCGATCTTGGCGCCGGTTTTCTCCACGATCTCGCGGATCACCTTGCCGCCGGTGCCGATGACCTCGCGGATCTTGTCGGTCGGGATCGAGAACACCTCGATGCGCGGTGCGTGTTCACCGAGCTCGGCGCGCGCCGACGTCAGCGCCTTCGCCATCTCGCCGAGGATGTGGATGCGGCCGTCCTTCGCCTGGGCCAGCGCAACGCGCATGATCTCCTCGGTTATGCCGGCGATCTTGATGTCCATCTGCAGCGAGGTCACGCCCCGTTCGGTGCCGGCCACCTTGAAATCCATGTCGCCGAGATGGTCTTCGTCGCCGAGGATGTCGGAAAGCACGGCGTAGCGCTGGTCCTCGAGGATGAGGCCCATGGCGATGCCGGCGGTCGGGCGCTTGAGCGGGACGCCCGCATCCATCAGCGCCAGCGAGGTGCCGCACACGGTGGCCATCGAGGAAGAGCCGTTCGATTCCGTGATCTCCGACACCACCCGGATGGTATACGGGAACTCGTGGCTGAGCGGCAGGATCGGATGGATGGCGCGCCAAGCGAGCTTGCCGTGGCCGATTTCCCGGCGGCGCGGGCCTCCCATTCGTCCGGTCTCGCCGACCGAGAACGGCGGGAAGTTGTAATGCAGGAGGAACGTCTCCTTGTAGGTTCCGTGCAGCGCGTCGATCCACTGCTCATCCTCGCCGGTGCCCAGCGTAGCCACCACCAGCGCCTGCGTCTCGCCGCGCGTGAACAGCGCCGAGCCGTGCGCGCGCGGCAGCACGCCGACCTCCGAGACGATGGGGCGCACCGTCTTCACGTCGCGGCCGTCGATGCGACGGCCGCTATCGAGGATGTTCCAGCGCACGATCTTGGCTTCGATGGACTTGAAGACGCTCGCGACCTGCTGCTCGGTATAGGGCGGATTGTCCACGCCCTCGGGGCAGAAATGCGCAACGACTTTCGTCTTGGCGGCGTCGATCGCCTTGTGGCGCTCCGCCTTGTTCGGGATCGCGTAGGCCGCGCGCAATTCCGGCTCGATCAGTCCGAGCATTTCTCTTTCGAGCGCCGAGCTATCCGCCACTTGCAGCTCGCGGGGCTCTTTCGCGGCCTTTTCCGCCAGCTTGATGATGGCGTCGATCACAGGCTGGAAATGGCGATGGCCGAACATCACGGCGCCGAGCATCACGTCTTCGCTCAGCTCTTTCGCTTCCGATTCGACCATCAGAACCGCGTCCTGGGTGCCGGCGACGACGAGGTCGAGCTGGCTCTCCGCCATTTCGTCAAGCAGCGGATTGAGCACATATTCATTGTTGACGAAGCCGACGCGCGCGGCGCCGATCGGACCCATGAAAGGTGCTCCCGAGAGGGTGAGCGCCGCCGAGGCCGCGATCATTGCCAAAACGTCGGGATCGTTCTCGAGATCGTGCGAAAGCGTCGTCACGATCACCTGGGTTTCGTTGCGCCAGCCCTCGGCGAACAACGGCCGCACCGGCCGGTCGATCAGCCGCGAGACCAGCGTCTCCTTCTCCGTCGGACGGCCTTCGCGCTTGAAATAACCGCCAGGTATGCGACCCGCGGCGTAAAACTTCTCCTGATAGTCGACGGTGAGCGGCAGGAAGTCTACGCCTTCTCGCGGCTCCTTGGCTGCGACTACGGTCGCCAGCACCTTTGACTCGCCATAAGTGGCGACAACGGCGCCATCGGCTTGGCGCGCGATTTTGCCGGTCTCTAGGACGAGCTTGCGCCCTCCCCAGTCGAGCTCAACACGATGGATATCGAACATTGCGATCGTCTTTCATGGTTTTTGCGGAGGTGCGAAAGCCATGAGCAAGACGGCGGGAAGCTGCCGTCCGCGGCGATGCCGCAAATCGAAGCAGCGTCCGGCGATCCTGCCATGGCCTTCGAGCCTTCCATTGAACGGACGGGCGATCATTCGACCCGTCTCCCAAATCGGCAGCGGCCTCGCTGCCGGGATGAACAGCGGATTTGTCGCGATCCGCCGTCAAAACGCGCGAACACCTCGCGCAAAATCCTCAGCGGCGAATCCCCAGCCGCTCGATCAACGACTTGTAACGCGCCGCATCGATTCGGGCGAGGTAGTCGAGGAGTTGGCGACGCTGGGACACGAGCTTGAGCAATCCCCGCCGGGAGTGGTTGTCCTTGACGTGGGTCTTGAAATGCTCGGTGAGGCTGTTGATGCGCTCGGAGAGGATCGCCACCTGCACCTCCGGCGAACCCGTGTCGCCGGCCTTGGTCGCATAGGTCTTGATCACTTCGGCCTTGCGGCCGGCGGTTATCGACATCGGTCATCCTTTCCCTGCCAGGGGTCACGGTTGACGGCCGGGCCGGGATGTCGTCCAGCACGGTCGCCACAAGTAGGTCGCGCGGGCGTTTGCCCGCGCAACCGGGGCAATATCGCAAATCGGCAACGGACGCCAGCGGAAATTGCGTGTTTCCGGCGCCGCTGGGCCGTTTGCCGCTAGGAACGCGGCAGATTGAAGATGCGCCGCGGGCGCAATTCGCCTTTCTCGACCTCTGCCAGGGCGATGAGCGAGCCGTGGGCGGAGACCGAGACCCAGCCCGCCAGCATCGGCGCGTCGCGGCCACGCAGCAGCACCGCCTGCCCGCGGGTGAGACGCCCGGCATCGGCAGCGCTCACCCGCAGTGCCGGCAAGGCCGCCAGGGCGGCCTCGACCGGCAGAAGGACCGGCCGCCCGATCGCGGCGCCGTTGCCGGGCGGTTGCGCAGTCTGTTGCACCGTTTCGAGGCTGGTGGCCACCTCCTCGGTGAAGGGTCCGACCGCCGTGCGGCGCAGCGCCGCGACGTGTCCAAAGCATCCGAGCGCGCGGCCCATGTCGCGGGCGAGCGAGCGCACATAGGTTCCCTTGCCGCACTCGGCGGCGAACACGGTGTGATCGGGATCGGCCGTCTCGATCGCTTCGAGGCGATTAATCTCGACCGGACGCGGTGCGAGCTCCACCACTTCGCCCTCGCGGGCGAGGTCATAGGCGCGCTCGCCGTCGATCTTCACCGCGGAAAAGCGCGGCGGCACCTGCATGATTTGGCCGGTGAAGCGCGGCAACAGTGCGCGAACGGTTGCCGCGGGCGGGCGTTGGGCGCTGGTCCGAGTGACGCGGCCCTCGGCATCGTCGGTGTCGCGCTCTTCGCCCCAGCGCACCGTGAAGCGGTAGACCTTCGGCCCGTCCATGACGAAGGGAACGGTCTTGGTTGCCTCTCCGAGTGCGATCGGCAGGAGCCCCGATGCAAGCGGGTCGAGAGTCCCGGCGTGTCCGGCGCGCTTGGCCTGGAACAGACGCTTGACCACGCTGACCGCGTGAGTCGAGGTCATGCCGATTGGTTTGTCGAGCACGAGCCATCCATGGACGTCGCGCTTCTCGCGCCTGCGCTTGCTCTGCTCGTCCGGCTTCTCGGCGTTGATCTGGGTCAACTGTCGTCATCCGCCTTGTTGTCGAGATCGCGCCGGACGGCAGGCGTTCGCAAAAGCTTCTCGATGCGGTCCGCTTCGTCGAATCGCTCATCGATCCGAAACCTGATCTCAGGCGCAAATTTGAGGTTGACATGGCGGGCGATCTCGCCGCGCAGAAAACGCTTGTTGCGCTCGAGCGCGGCGAGCACCGTGTCGGTGTCGCGTCCGCCGAGCGGCATCACGTAGATCGTGGCGAGGCGCAGATCGGCCGTCATCTGAACCTCCGGCACCGTGATCAGATGACCCTCGATCACGGGATCATGCACCTCCCCGCGTGTGAGCATCTGCGCGAGCGCATGGCGCACGAGCTCGCCCACGCGCAGCTGACGCTGTGTGGGCATCCGGCTGGTGCCGGAATCGCGCTGATGATGTCGGCGGGCCATGCTCGTCCAATTTTTTCGTCATGCCGCGGGTTTGACCACGGGGCAGCCGTCGTTTTTCGAAGAGGGTCAAGCCCGGCAATGACGGGCTAACAGCGGTTCGCGCGTGTGAGATTTGGACTCACAATGAGCGTTGCACCGTCTCCACTCGGTAGCACTCGATGACATCGCCGACCTTCATGTCTTGATAGTTCTCGAAGGCCATGCCGCATTCCTGGCCGGCGACCACCTCGCGCGCGTCGTCCTTGAAGCGTTTGAGCTGGGAGAGCTTGCCTTCGTGCACCACGACGCTGTCGCGGATGAGGCGCACATTGGCGCCGCGCTCGACTACGCCGTCGGTGACGCGACAGCCCGCCACGTTGCCGACTTTGGAGACCTTGAAAATCTCCAGGATCGTCGCGTTGCCGAGCATGGTCTCGCGCACGGTCGGCGCAAGCAGGCCGGACATCGCCTTTTTCACATCGTCCACGAGGTCGTAAATGATGTTGTAGTAGCGGATCTCGATGCCGGCGCGCTCGGCCGCTTCCCGCGCCTCCTTGTGGGCCCGCACGTTGAAGCCGATGATCGGCACGCCGGAGGCCTCCGCCAGCGTCACGTCGGATTCGGTGATGCCGCCGACGCCGGAGTGTATCACCCGCGCGCCGACTTCGTCGGTGCCGAGCTTCTCGATCGCACCGATGATCGCTTCGAGCGAGCCCTGCACGTCGGCTTTGATGATCAGCGCCAAATCCTTCCGGCCGGCGGCTTTGAGCTGACTCATCATTTGCTCGAGCGAGCCGCGCATGCCGGTCGCTCGCGCGGCCATCTTGTCGCGCTTCTGGCGGGCACGATAATCGGTGACCTCGCGGGCGCGCGCCTCCGATTGCACCACCGCCAACCGGTCACCAGCCTCGGGGGTGCCGTTGAAGCCGAGGACCTCGACCGGCCTCGAAGGTCCCGCTGTCTCCACCGGGGAACCGGTATCGGAGACCAGCGCCCGCACGCGACCCCAGTCGGCGCCGGCCACGATCAGATCGCCGACGTGCAGCGTGCCACGCTGCACCAGCACGGTCGCGACCGGGCCGCGGCCGCGGTCGAGCTTGGCTTCGATAACGGTGCCTTCGGCCGCACGGTTCGGGTTGGCCTTGAGATCGAGGATTTCCGACTGCAGGCCGATGGCTTCGAGCAGCCGATCGATGTTGAGTTTCTTGGTCGCGGATACCTCGACGTCGAGCACCTGGCCGCCGAGCGACTCGACCTGAATTTCGTGCTGCAGCAATTCGGTGCGCACGCGTTCGGGCTTGGCATCGGGCCGGTCGATCTTGTTGATAGCCACGATCATCGGAACCTTCGCGGCCCTGGCGTGGTGGATCGCCTCGACCGTCTGCGGCATGACCCCGTCGTCGGCGGCGACCACGAGCACCACGATGTCGGTTACCTTGGCGCCGCGCGCGCGCATCGCGGTGAAGGCGGCATGGCCCGGCGTGTCGATAAAGGTGATCTTGCTCCCCGAGGGCGCGGTCACCTGGTAGGCGCCGATATGTTGGGTGATGCCGCCCGCTTCGCCAGCCGCCACCTCCGTCGAACGAATGGCATCGAGCAGCGAGGTTTTGCCGTGGTCGACGTGACCCATGACGGTCACGACCGCGGGGCGCGGCGCGAGCGAAGTCGGATCATCGGCGACATCGAAAAGGCCCTCTTCGACGTCGGACTCGGCCACGCGCTTGACGGTGTGGCCCAATTCCTCGGCGAGCAGCTGCGCCGTATCGGCGTCGATCACGTCATTGATCTGCGCCATGTGACCTTGCTTCATCAGCAACTTGATCACATCCACGCCGCGCTCGGCCATGCGGTTGGCGAGCTCTTGGATCGTGATGGTTTCCGGAATGATGACTTCGCGGACGAGCTTTTCCTTCGGCTCGTCGGCGGCGTGTCCCTTCAGCCGCTGCACGCGGCGCCGAAACGCCGCGACCGAGCGCTCGCGTTCCTCGTCGGCGCTGAGCGCGGTCACGACCGTGAGCCGTCCGCGGTTCTTCTGCGCGCCGCTGCGCGCCGGCTTCGGCGCCGGCGCCGGTCGCGCCCCGCCGGGGCCCCGGCGGGGGCGCGGGGCTTCATCCTCGTCGGGCTCAAGCGCGGGCCGCGCACCACCCGGCCTCGCGGTCGTGGCGGCGTCCTCACCGAAGCGTTTCTTTGCTTCCTGCTCGGCCTTGAGTTTGGTTTCGAGGTCGTGCTTGCGACGTCGCTCCTCGTCGGCCTTGCGCGCTTCGGCGGCGTCGCGTTCGCTACGCTCAGCGGTCTCCCGCGACTTTCGGATCAGCGCTTCCTCTTCGGCGATCTTGCGCTCTTCGGCTTCGCGCAGGCGGGCGTCGCCCAGCGCGCGGGCGCGGGCGGTGCGCTCCTCCTCGGTAAGGGTCCGCAGCACCACGCCGGACGGCTTCGGCGCGGGGGGCGCCGCGGACGGGGCCGTTGCCGCGGCCGGCGCGGGGGCAGCGACCTTGCCGGTGGCGGGGCGCTTGGCCGGCGCGACCGGGCTGGCCGCATCGGCCTTTGCCCTCGCCGGTGCCCGGCTTTTCACCTTTTCCACGACGACCGCTTTGGTGCGGCCATGGCTGAAACTCTGGCGCACCACGCCCTGCTCGACGCCACGCCCTTTCAGGCTCAACGGCTTGCTGGGGGCAACGCTCAGCTTTTTTTCGCCGGTTTTTTCGGTCGTTTCAGCCATTCCCATCCCAATTTTGCGGTTTTTCGCCGTGTTTCGTCACATCCTCGCGCCGCATGCCGGCATCGGCCGACTTGCGGAATTGGTGTCGACCGGGGCCCGCGGAGCGGGGCATCGGGCCGGCCCGGAAACAGTCAAGGCGCGCGGTGCGCGCCAGAAACGTGTCGCTTTCGGGACCGGCAAGCAGCGCTGCATGTATCACATTTGACCGGCCCAATGCCAAATCCAATTGGGCCGAGGTAAAGGCATCGATGACCGAGATTTCCGCCGCATCTTCTCGACGGTGCAGCGCCGCCGCGAGCTTCCTTACGCCATCGGGGGCGGCCTCGGCGGCATTGAGCACGACCACAACGCGCGCGCGCGAGAGCGCCGTCGCGACAGCGGCAAAGCCGACTGCGATCTTTCCGGCCTTGTGGCACATCGCGAGAGCATCGAGCGCGGCCTGCTCGATCATGCGCTCGGTCGCCTGCACGAAATCGGGAGCAAGACGGACCTCGCGCTTGAAGCTGCGCGCGAACGCCTTGCGGGCAATGGCGGCGCGAAGTGCTTGCTGCGTGGCCGTGATCCAGATACCGCGGCCGGGCAGGCGGCGCCGGAGGTCGGCGACGGCGGTGCCGTCGGGGGCGATCACGAAACGGATCATCTCGTCCAGCGGCTTCACCTCGCCGGTCGCGGCACACAGCCGCTCGGTAGCGGGCGCGCCCTTGCGCGGCCCGCTATCGAGTGCATTGTCGTGCGTTCGACCTGGCATTCCTCGTTCGAGCTCCTCATGCCGGTGACGCGGTTGCCTCGGCGGCGGTCTCATCGGGGGGCGGCGCCAAGTCCTCCTCCTTGATCCAGCCTGCCTTGACGCGTGCCTGCATGATCAGCGCTTCGGCATCGTCGCGCGACAGATCGAACCCGTCGAGGATGCCGGGATAGCGCGTCGTCTCGCTGTCCTTGCGTTCGCTCCAACCGAAAAGATCGTCGGTGGCGCAGCCCGCCAGATCTTCGACCGTCTTGATCTCGTTCTCGCCCAACTTCACCAGCATGGCCGTGGTGATGCCGGGAATGTCCTTGAGCGCGTCCTCGACGCCGAGTTCTTTTCGCTTCGCGTCGAGCTCGGCTTCCTGCTGGCCGAGATAGTCGCGGGCCCGTGTCTGCAATTCACGCGCCGTTTCCTCGTCGAAGCCCTCGATGCCGGCTATCTCTTTCTCGTCGACCGCCGCAAGCTCCTCGACCGAATTGAATCCTTCCGACGCGAGCAGTTGGCCGACCACCTCGTCGAGGTTAAGCGCTTCGATGAACAGTTTCGTGCGCTTCTCGAATTCCGCCTGCCGGTGCTCCGACTCCTCCTGCTCGGTGACGATGTCGATGTCCCAGCCGGTAAGTTGCGAAGCCAGCCGCACGTTCTGCCCGCGCCGGCCGATGGCGAGCGAGAGCTGCTGATCGGGGACGACCACCTCCATGCGCTGGCGGTCCTCGTCGAGCACCACCTTGGCAACCTCGGCGGGCGCCAACGCGTTGACCACGAAGTTGGCGGGGTCCGCCGTCCACGGAATGATGTCGATCTTCTCGCCTTGCAGCTCGTTGACGACCGCTTGCACGCGCGAGCCGCGCATGCCGACACAGGCGCCGACCGGATCGACCGAGGAATCCCGCGAAATCACCGCGATTTTCGCGCGCGAACCGGGATCCCGCGCCACCGCCTTCACCTCGACGATGCCGTCATAGATTTCCGGCACTTCCTGCGCGAACAGCTTGGCCATGAATTGCGGATGAGTGCGCGAGAGAAATATCTGTGGGCCGCGGGGCTCGCGGCGCACGTCGTAGATGAAAGCGCGGATGCGATCGCCGTTGCGGAAGGTTTCTCGCGGCAACATCTCGTCTCGCCGAACGATCGCCTCGCCGCGGCCGAGATCGACGACCACGTTGCCGTATTCGACCCGCTTCACGATGCCGTTGACGATGTCGGAGATGCGGTCCTTGTATTCCTGGTATTGGCGGTCACGCTCGGCTTCGCGCACCTTCTGCACGATCACCTGTTTCGCCGATTGGGCGGCGATGCGGCCGTATTCAAGCGGCGGCAGGGCCTCCGCGATGTAGTCGCCGACCTGGGCGGCGGGGTTGCGCTTTTTCGCATCCTCGAGCGAAATCTGCGTCGAGTCGTTTTCGATCTGATCCACTACCAGCAGCAAGCGCGATAGTCGCATCTCGCCGGTCTTGGGATTGATCTCGGCGCGGACTTCCGTCTCGCTGCCATAGCGCGAGCGTGCCGCTTTCTGGATCGCATCCTCCATGGCGGCGATGACGATGCCGCGGTCGATCGCTTTCTCGCGCGCGACCGCGTCGGCGATTTGCAATAGTTCGAGCCGGTTGGCGCTGACGGCCATCGGTCATTCTCCTTCGTTCCGGGCGACATTCGCCCCGTTTGCGCGATGCGACGACGGATGACGGGCGACGGCAGAACCGCCGCTCGCCGGCGGGTCGACATCCGCCGCCGCTCGTCCGCTGTTGTCCACCTGTTGCCGTGCCGCGCGCTCCGCCGCCTTGCCGCGCCGGAGCGATTCGGCAATCAGCGCCTCGGTGAGCACGAGCTTGGCCTCGGCCATATCTTCGATCGGCAGCAGGATCTCATTGACTTCGCCTGCGGCGGCATCCTCGCGGCGAAGACGCGCGGCCGCGCCTTCCACGCCCAGCAGCAGGCCACGGAACCGACGGCGGCCGTCGATCGCGCCCGCCATCTCAACTTTGAGGCAATGGCCGGCAAAGCGCTCAAAGTCCGAGCGCCGTACCAGCGGGCGATCCATGCCGGGCGAGGACACCTCGAGCCGATAGGCGCGGTCAATCGGATCCGCCACGTCCAGCACCGGCGAGAGCGCGCGCGATACCGCCTCGCAATCCTCCACCGCCATCGATCCGTCCGGCCGCTCGGCCATGATCTGCACGGTGCAGCCGTCGAGCCCGGAAATCCTCACCCGGACGAGACGGTAGCCGATGCCGACAAGGACAGGCTCGGCGATGGCGGCCACCCGGGCAGCGAGGCCCTGCTCAACGATGAGCCGCGGCTCGGAGTCCGCCTGTAGCGGGTCGATCGCTGGGGTCATTCGTTTATTCGGTCCGCAACTTCTGGTTAAAGTGTCGCCCCGGTTCGACCAACCACATGGCCCGATTTCGGTAACAAAAAAGAGCGGGTCCCGGGGGAACCCACTCTCAAAAGCCGACCGGATCACATCCGATCGTTATGAGATATCCAAAAGCTGGACACAGCAAATATAGCGATTTGCCGCCTCGGCGCAAGGGCGCTGACGCCCGCTAAGCCGCGGTTAACTAACCCTTCCTTCAGCTTCCTCCGTTAGTTTTCGCTTCCCATATGCGCGTGCGTTGCGCGCCGCTGCGATTTTGCTCGCGGTGCCGATGGGACTCGACGATGCTCATTGATGCCGCAGCCATTCCGGAACTGGAAGAGGTCATTCGGCGCTGCTCGCCCGAGTGGCGGGTCAAAACGCTCAAACGCATCACCGGGCTTTTCGTCGCCGGCGCGAGCCGGTTCAACGACGATCACATCCGTCTATTCGATCAGGTGTTCGCATGGCTGATTGCCGAGATCGAGGTGGAGGCGCGCACCGAGCTGTCGCACCGGCTGGCGCCTCTCGACCAGGCACCGGTCGAAGTGGTGCGGCGCCTCGCGCAAGATGACGCCATCGCGGTGGCGGGCCCGATCCTCCAGCGGTCCCGTCAACTGGCCGAGGTCGATCTGGTCGAGATTGCCCGGCTCAAAAGCCAAGCGCATCTGCTCGCCATTTCCAGGCGTGCCCGGATCGGGGAAGCCGTGACCAACACGTTGATTCGCCGCGGCGAGCGCGAGGTCATGCGCAGCGTTGCCGAGAATCGCGGCGCGCGCCTGTCCGATGACAGCTTTTGCACGCTGCTCCAGCGGGCCAAAAGTGACGCCGTGCTGGCCGAGAAGGTTGCGTTGCGGCCGGACATTCCCCCGTCGCTGCTCCGCGACCTCCTGCTCGCGGTTACGGACCTGCTGCGGCAGCGCCTGTTGGCGTCGGCCAAGCCCGAGACCCAGTCCGAGGTCGGGCCCATGCAGGCGATAGGCTCGAGCGAGGTGGGCGCGACAATTGGGCCGCCCGATTACGCGGCGGCTCGGCGAGCGATCGAGGCGTTACGCCGGGAGGGCAAGCTCGACGAGGCGAACCTCGTCGACTTCGCCAAAACAGGGCGATACGCCGAAACGATTGCCACGCTGTCGTCGCTGTGCGCGGTGCCGATCGAGGTGGTGGATCGGCTGATGGGTGCCGAGCGGCCCGATCCCATTCTCATTCTTTGCAAGTCGGTCGGTTGGGGCTGGCCGATTGTCCGAGCAGTCATCATGGCTCGGCCGGGCGGCCAGGGAATGTCGGGCCAAGCACTCGATGCTGCTTATGCCGATTTCGATCGGCTGTTGCCGGCAACCGCCCACCGCGTCACGCGGTTCTGGCAGGTGCGATCACCCGATCGACCACCGACCCTGGCGGACGAATGACCCAGGCTTTCTAGGGTTTGTGCAGCGGGTGTTCTTGCTCCCGAGGTCGTCGTTCGTCGCCTGTCCGCTGAAAGATCAGGTAGCACGGCACGCGGCCTTCGCGCTCGGCCTTGGCCTCGTAACGCGTCCCGGAAAAGCCCGGCCACGGCCGCCGCCAGTCGTCGGCGCGCTGCGCGCTCCATGCGAAGTCGGGCGACCGGATGAAGTGCTTGAGCGTCCAGGCCGCATAATCCGGGATGTCGGTGGCGAAACGGAACTCGCCCCCCAGCCGCAGGATGCGAGCGAGCGCGGCGACGCTGCGATCCTGAACGAAGCGTCGCTTCCAATGCCGCCGTTTCGGCCACGGATCTGGATAGATGAGATCGATGCGTGCGAGCGAGGCCGGCGGCAGCCAGGCCACGACCTCGGTGGCGTCGCCGTGATGGAGCCGAACGTTCGAGAGGTTTTCCGCGGCGATGGCCGCCAGGGCCTTGGCCATGCCGTTGACGAACGGCTCGATGCCGATGAAGCCAACGCGCGGATGCGTCCGTGCTTCGCTCACGAGGTGTTCGCCACCGCCGAAGCCGATCTCAAGCCGCACTTCATCGACAGGATCGGGAAACAAGGCGAGAAGCTCGCGTGACGGCGTGGTGAGATCGAGCGCAAGACGCGGCAGCAGCGTCCCGAACAACGCGGCCTGCCGCGGCCGCAACCGATGGCCCTTGCGACGGCCGAAGACCGCGCGTGGTGGCCTAGGTTCCGCGTCGCTCGACATCACCAGGGTCGGGCCTCGCCATCGTGCTCCGCCACGGGTCGGACCGAGCATACGGTGAACGCCGATGCACCAGGCCGCACCGTCGTGCCGACGGATCATTCGTCCCGGCAGGCCTTAATCCTGCAAATGCAGGATGACATTACGAATGGACGTCGCGGCGGCAACGCGCGTCAGCGCATGGCTCGCTTGAGCGTATCGGCGAGGTCGGTTCGCTCCCAGGAGAATCCGCCATCCTTTTCCGGGGCGCGACCGAAATGCCCGTAGGCGGCGGTGCGCCGATAGATCGGCCGGTTCAATTTGAGCGAGCGGCGGATATTGGTCGGCGTCAGGCGGAATATTTCGGGCAATGCCTTCTCAAGCTTTTTCTCATCGACCTTGCCGGTGCCATGGGTGTCGACCAGCAGCGACATCGGATCGGCGACGCCGATCGCATAGGCGATCTGGATCGTGCAGCGCTCGGCGATGCCGGCGGCGACGACGTTCTTGGCGAGATAACGCGCGGCATAGGCCGCAGAGCGATCGACTTTGGTCGGGTCCTTCCCGGAGAAAGCACCGCCGCCATGCGGCGCGTAGCCGCCATAGGTGTCGACGATGATCTTGCGGCCCGTGAGCCCGCAATCGCCATCGGGGCCTCCGACGACGAAATTGCCGGTCGGATTGACCAGAAAGTCGGAGGATCGTTTCGGCATCCAGCCCTCCGGCAGCGCCGAGGCCACGGCATCGCTGATCAGGTCCTTCACCATCGCCGGTGAATACTTCTTGCCGTTGCGGTTTTCGGCGTTGTGCTGGGTAGACACCACGACCTTGGTGCACCCGATCGGCTTGCCGCCGACATATTGTACCGTCACTTGGCTCTTCGCATCCGGCTGCAGGTCGAACAGCTGTTTGGAGCGGCGTTTCTCCGCCAGCACCTTCAAAATCTTGTGCGCGAAGTAGATCGGGGCGGGCATGAACGAGCCGCGCTCGTAGACCTCGCTCTCGGTGCAGGCGAAGCCGAACATCATGCCCTGGTCGCCGGCGCCCTCCTGCTCCTCGCCCTTCTTCTTCTTGGCATCGACACCCATGGCGATGTCCGGCGATTGGCCATGGAGCAGGACCTCGATATCGGCGCCGTGATAGGAAAAGCCATCCTGCTCGTAGCCGATGTCGCGCACGACGTCGCGCGCGATCCGCGCGATCATCTCGCGATTGACCACCGCGTGGCTGCCATACTTGGTGAACAGCGGGGCCTGACCACGGCCCTCACCGGCGATGACGATCTTGTTCGTGGTGCACAGCGTCTCGCATCCCAGCCGGGTATTCACCAGGCTGTCGTCGGCGATACCGAGCTTGATATCGTTCTCGATGAAGGCATCGAGGATCGCATCCGAGATCTGGTCGCAAACCTTGTCGGGATGACCCTCGGAGACGGACTCGCTGGTGAACAGGTAGTTGCTATGTGACACCGAAGACACTCCCCCTCGCAGGATCGATTGCAACCGCCGTGAGCGTGGGGCGTTTCTTGCAGCGTCCCCGTACGGGGTCAAGATGTGGGCAAGGTGGGACGATGGAATACCGAACCCCGGCAGACGGCCATCGCACGACCGCGCAACAACGCGTAGCCCGTCCGTGTCGTGGGTCGTCGAGGCTTAATCGTCATCATCGCCGGCGATCTCCTCGACGAGATCGACGATGCGTCGCCTGAGCTTGGGCTCCGTGATCCGCATAAACGCCTTGGTCAGCGAGAGCCCCTCGGAGGTGGCGAGAAAGTCCGAGACATAGGCAGGCGAAGGCGCTTCCTTCATCCCGTCCGTCGACCCGTGCAAGTTGGGCGCGCCTTCGAAGAAGAACGCTACCGGAACCTGCAGAATGTGAGAGATTTGCTGCAGCCGGCTCGCCCCGATGCGGTTCGTGCCCTTCTCGTATTTTTGCACCTGCTGGAAGGTGAGGCCGAGCGCATCGCCCAGTTTTTCCTGGCTCATGGAGAGCATCATGCGGCGCATGCGCACCCGGCTGCCGACGTGTTTGTCGATGGGATTCGGGGCCTTTTTGGCGGCAGCCATAACGATCTCCTATGCAGCCGTTGTCTTTCGTAATGTCCCTGGTGCGGGGCCGGAACGCAATCGCATTCCGTGCAGAAATCGAGCACCGCAAAAATATGTTGAAATGCAATTACAACTGTTAGTTTACACGAGATGACTGATCAGAAAAGGCAATTCGCTGTTAGTTTCAATTGCAACGTGTGGTGATAAAGTTGTGGCGCCGTCGGGGCTATACAACCTGCCATTGAAAAGATGCGCTATGTGCGGAACGCTGAGCTGTTCTGCATTAGCGCGGGGGCCGGCGCCGGCGCGCACGTACCACCCACAAGAAGGCGATGGCGAGCGCCAAGCCGGCGGGGCCGTCACCCGTGCGGGCGTAGGGCGTGGGCGCGACCGGGCGTGGCAGCGACGCATCGAGCACACCCTCGGTCCCCAATGGAAGCGACTGGATGATGCGCCCGAGCGGATCGACCACTGCTGAAATTCCGCTGTTTGCCGCCCGCACCAGCGGGAGGCCCTCTTCGATCGCTCGTATCCGCGCCTGTTGAAAGTGCTGATACGGACCTGCGCTGGCGCCGAACCATCCGTCATTGGTCAGGTTGAGGAGCCAACCCGGCCGCTCGGTGCTGCCGGCAACGAATGGCCAGCCGAAAGGGCGGCCGACATGGTCGTAGAGCCAGCCCGTCCAGTCGCTGCGCGGCACGGTGTCGCCAGGAAAAATGATTTCGTAGCAGACGAGCGGCAGAAAATTTGGTGCCCCCGGCACCACCTGGTTGCGGCGGCGGTCGCCGGGGATGAAGCCGCCGCGCACCTTGGTGAGCTGCACCAGACCGAGCCGCTCGAGCAGATTCTGAAACGGCAAGTATTCGCCGAACGGCACCAGATGAACCTTGTCGTAGACCGACAGGATCGAGCCGTCGTCGCCGATCACGTAGATCGAATTGTAGGCGCGCGTGACGACGGTATTGGGCGCGGTCTCGGGCGCACGCACCGCGCCGGTGATCAATACCGTGCCCGGTGGAAGCAGGTCGGCAATCTGCGCGAGCGCATCCGCTTCGCGCGTGAGGAAGAACGGAAATGCGGATTCCGGCCAGATCAGATGGGTTACGTCGCGCAGGCCGCTCGACTGCGGCCCGTTGGGGCGGTTCGATAGCGCGAGATAACGGCTCATCACCTGCTGCTTCTGCGAATAGTTGAACTTCTCGTCCTGCTGCAGGTTGGGCTGCATGATGCGGAGACGCACGCCCTCGACATAGCTGGTGGGCGTGTTCGCGAGCCGTATCGCCCCGTAAATTGCCAGCGCGACGATCGCAACGACGCTCAGCGCCGGAGCCAGCCATGGCCGGGCCGTGTCGGCGCGGTCGTCGGCGAGCACGGCGGGCGACGCGTAGACCGCGACGGCGAGAAAGGTGAGGCCCCAGATGCCCATGAGCGCCGCGCCCTGCGCGAGCCAGAGCGGCGAGATCAGCGCATAGCCATAGGCGTTCCAGGGAAAGCCGCTGAACAGGTGGCCGCGCAGCCACTCCGCGAGCGTGAGCGCCGCCGCGAGCGCCAGCACTCGGGTTGCCCCGCGCGTCCAGATCAGGCGCGCCAGCGCGAGGCCCAATGCCGTGTAGAGCGCCATCGCCGCTGGCAGCGCAACGACCGCGATTGGCAGCAACCAGCCGAAGGTCTTGGCGTCGACCAGAAACGCATGGCCGACCCAATACAGGCCGGCGAGGAAATAACCGAAGCCGAACCACCATCCCGCAGAGGCGGCCGCGAGCACTCCGCCGAGGCGGCCGCCCGCCGCGCCGTCGACGAGCCAGACCAGGATCGGAAAGGTGATGAAGGGGACCGGCCAGATGTCAGTCGGCGGCAGCGCCAGCACCGACGACGCGCCGGCAAGGAATGCGAGCAAGATACGCCACCAGCCGCCGGCCAGCACGATCGTATGGGCGAGGCGGACAAACGTCACGGCCGGCGAGCGGATTTGGACGGCGCCGGATCGGGGGCAGGCTGAAGCGGTTCGTCGCTGCTCGCAGGCTGGGAGGCCGCCGGCGCGCTCGGGGGCGTGGCGGCCGGTGCGGCAGTCGGCCGCCGGGCCTCGCGCCTGTTGCCGTTCGGTCGGTCGAGGCCGCGGTAGATCCGCAACTTCTTCACGCGGCGCGGGTCGGCGTCGAGGATCTCGAGTTCGAACGGGCCGGGGCCGGGCACCAGTTCGCCGCGCACCGGCACGCGCCCGATCCGGGTCGCAACATATCCGGCGAGCGTATCCACTTCCTTGGCCACCTCGCCGACGTCAAATTCGGCGCCAACGATCGCGGCGACGTCCTCCAGGCTGGCGCGCGCATCGGCCAGGAACGAGCCGTCGGACTGGCTGATCACGCCGGGCGGGGTATCCTCGTCGTGCTCGTCGGCGATCTCGCCCACGATCTGCTCCACGATGTCCTCCATCGACACCACGCCATCGGCGCCGCCGTATTCATCGACGACGAGGGCGAGATGGATGCGAGTCGTCTGCATCTTGGCGAGCAGGTCGAGCACCGGCATGGACGGCGGCGCGTAAAGAAGTTCGCGGATGATTTTTGCCGCCGACATCGGCATCGACAGATCGACGGCTTTGAGGTCGAGGCCGGCGGGAAACGGCTTCTTGCGTCGGGTATTGGCCTGGGCGCTCGCGGCGGCGCGCACCGTCATGAACGCGACAAGATCGCGGATATGAACCATGCCGAAAGCATCGTCGAGGGTGTCATCATAGACCACGAGCCGCGAATGGCCTGCGCTCTCGAACACCTTCATGAGATCACCGAGCGCGATGTCGCGCTGCACGGCGACGATGTCGGCGCGCGGCACCATGACATCGACGATGCGCCGCTCACGCAATCCGAGGATGTTCTTGAGCATGGTGCGTTCGGCCGGCGAGAAGCCGGTTTCGCCGGCGCTGTCTTCGAGCACGTCCTTGAGGTCCGCGCGGATGGTGGTCGATTTCCATCCGAACACGGCCCGCAGAACCCAGCTGAACCAACCGTCGCCGGTCTCGCGCGCGACCGAGCGCGGCTGTGGCACCAAGGCCGGCAGATTGCGCGGGGTGGACGACTCGCTCGAACTATGGGGGGTGGACTCGGACATCGGAATCAATCGGCGCCGCGCGTAATGTAGGGGTCGGGCACATCGAGCCGGGCGAGGATGGCGGCTTCGAGCCTTTCCATTGCGACCGCCTCGTCGTCGGTCTGGTGGTCGTGGCCGGCGAGATGAAGAAACCCGTGCACCACAAGGTGCGCGAGATGATGTGCAAAGGGTTTGCGCTCGGCGCGCGCTTCGCGTTGCGTGGTCTCGTAGGCGATCACGATATCACCGAGCAGCCGGCTTGTTCCACGACCGGGGTGCGGTTCCTTGGCCGGAAAGGACAGCACATTGGTCACGGCGTCTTTCGCCCGCCACGCGCGGTTGAGGGCCCGGATCGCTGCGTCATCGGTTAGCACGATAGCGAGCTCGCCCCGTGGGCTGGGCGCCGCCGACGCCGCCGCGGCGATCGCCCGCCGCAGCATCGCCCTGACGCCGCGCCGTGTCCTCCAGAGCGGGGATACGACCACGATGTCGACGGTCGGCGTCTGCCTTCGCGAACGCGCGGGCGGGCGGGTGTCCGGTCGGCCCGGCGCCAACGTCGTCTTCCTTCCTCGCTCGCGCCGGCTGCTGGGGGAGATGGAGCGAGTCAGAAGACTCATTCCTGCGGCCCACGCACCCGCGTGACCTTGCTCGCCGCCTTGTCGTAGGCGTCAACGATGCGCGCCACTAGCTCGTGCCGGATGACGTCCTCGGCGGTATAGACGACGTGACCGATCCCCTCGACGTTCCTCAGGAGTCGCGTTGCTTCGGCGAGGCCGGAGGTTTGTCCGGGCGGAAGATCGACCTGGCTCGGATCGCCGGTGACGATCATACGGCTGTTCTCGCCGAGACGCGTCAGGAACATCTTCATCTGCACCGAGGTCGTATTCTGCGCCTCGTCCAGGATGGCGACAGCGTTTGAGAGCGTGCGTCCGCGCATGAAGGCGAGCGGGGCAATCTCGATCTCGCCGGTCTGCAACGCACGCTCGACGATGCGCGCATCCATCAGATCGTAAAGCGCATCGTAGATCGGGCGCAGATACGGATCGACCTTCTCGCGCATGTCGCCGGGAAGAAACCCGAGCCGCTCGCCCGCCTCGACCGCCGGGCGCGAGAGAATGATGCGGTCGACTTCCTTGCGCTCGAACAGCTGCACCGCATGGGCGACCGCGAGCCAGGTCTTGCCGGTGCCCGCTGGCCCGGTGCCGAACACCAGCGCGTGACGACGGAGCGCGCGGATATAGGCGTCCTGCGCCGCTGTGCGGGCGCGCACGGGCCGCTTGCGCAAGTTGATCTCCTCGAAGCTCGGGCGCGCAGTGGCCGCGTCATAGTCAAACAGCGAGCCTTGCGCGATGGCCAGGCGAATCGCGCCTTCTACGTCGCCGGCAACAAGCTCGTCGCCGCGCTTGAGCCGCTCATAGAGCCCTTCCAGCACGCGCCGTGCCCGCTCTACGCCGTCGCGTGAGCCCGCGACGGTAACATGATTGCCGCGCTGCTCGGCGACCACGCCGAGCCTGCGCTCGATCAGCGCCAGGTTTTGCCCGTACTGGCCGAACAGCAGCGACGCGAGCCGGTTGTCTTCGAAAGCCAGGACGATCTGGGTCGCGGCATTGTCGCCGGCGGGTGAGGACACGAACGATCCGTTGTCCGAGCGGGATGAGCGCAACGGTTTCAGCCCTCCGCCGCCATCGGCTCAGCGTCCAGGCGCGCTTCGACCAGGGTGCCGAACAGGCTGTTGCTGCTGACCTCTGTGATTGCCGCGGCCGCGATTTTGCCCAGCATCGTCGGTGAAGCCATGACCTGAACCGGCTGGAGATATGGGGAGCGTCCGACGATTTGGCCAGGATGGCGTCCCGGCTTTTCGAACAGGACGCCGAAGGTACGACCGAGACATTGCGCATTAAAGGCGGCCTGATGACGGTCGATGGCCGCCTGCAGGCGGTAGAGCCGCTCCGATTTTACTTCGTCCGAAAGCTGATCGGGCATGTCCGCTGCCGGTGTTCCCGGCCGGGGCGAATATTTGAAGGAGAAGGCGCCGGCGTAGCCGACCTCGTCGACCAGCGACAGCGTCGCGCGAAAATCAGTCTCGCTCTCGCCGGGGAAGCCGACGATGAAATCGGAGGAGAACGCCATGCTCGGCTGCGCGGCGCGCATCCGTGCGACGACATCGAGATAGCGCGCACGGGTGTGGCGGCGGTTCATGGCGGCCAGGATGCGATCGGAACCCGATTGCACCGGAAGGTGCAGATAGGGCATCAGGCTGGGCAGATCGCGATGCGCCGCGATCAGGCTTGCCTCCATGTCGCAGGGATGGCTGGTGGTGTAGCGCAGGCGGGCAATCCCCGGCAGTTCGGCCACGCGCTCCAGCAATCGCCCGAGCGTCCAGGACCGGCCGTCGGGCCCTTCGCCGTGATAGGCATTGACGTTCTGACCGATCAGCGTGATTTCGCGCACGCCGGCGTCGGCTAGACGCTCGACCTCGGCGACGATTTTCATGACCGGCCGCGATGTCTCGACGCCGCGGGTATAGGGCACGACACAAAACGTGCAGAACTTGTCGCAGCCTTCCTGCACGGTGACGAACGCGGATACGCCGCGCGCGCGCGTTGCCTCGCGGCTCGGCGCTGCAAGGATGTCGAACTTGTCTTCGAGCGGGAACTCGGTGTCGACGACGGCACCTTCGCGCTCGGCGCGGGCGAGCAACGCGGGCAGGCGATGATAGCTCTGCGGTCCGACGACGAGATCGACCGCCGGCGCGCGGCGAATGATTTCGTCCCCCTCGGCCTGGGCGACGCAGCCCGCGACCGCAATCGTCAGGCGGCGGCCTTCGCGCTGCGCGGCCTGCTTGAGCACACGGATACGGCCAAGCTCGGAATAAACCTTGTCGGCGGCCTTCTCGCGGATGTGGCAGGTGTTGAGGATGACAAGATCGGCGTCCTCGGCGCGCGCGGTCTCGGCGAAGCCTTCGGGCGCGAGCATGTCCGCCATACGATGGGAATCGTAGACGTTCATCTGACAGCCAAAGGACTTGATATGGACCTTGCGCGCTGCGTTCATTGGTCGGCTCAGTTGCCGCACCCAAGCTCTCTCGCCGCGCTTTCAACTCTTTGATGCACTTTATGAATCTCGCGCGCTGCGCCGCTCCCCGAAGACTCAGTTCTTAGCCGGTTTGGCGCCAAAAGAAAATGGGTGTGGCTGCCGCCGATGCCTATTCCGGAGCACGGATGTTGGCGTCCTTGATCACCTTCGACCACTTGCCGATCTCGGATTTGACATAGGCATCGAGCCCGTCGGGCGTGCTGTCCTCGGCGGTCATGCCGAGATCGGCGAAGCGCTGCTGGACATCCGGCTGGGCGAGAGCGTGCTTTACCTCGGCGTTGATACGCAAAAGTACGTCGCGCGGCGTTCCGGCCGGCGCAACCAGCGCGAACCACGTCGCCGCTTCGAAGCCCGGTAGTCCCGCCTCCGCTACCGTCGGGATTTCAGGCGCGGCGGGCGCTCGCTGCGCGCTGGTGACGGCCAGGGCGCGCAGCTGCCCCGCCCGGACATTGCCGACGACCGCAGACAGGTTGGCGAACATCAGCGGTATCTGCCCGCCGAGCAGGTCGTTGATGGCCGGCGCTTCGCCGCGATAGGCAATATGCGCCATCTTGATGCCGGCGACCGCCGAGAACAGCTCGCCGGTCATGTGCGGCGTGGTCCCGAGTCCACCCGATCCGAAATTGATCGCGCCCGGCTTGGCCTTGGCCATAGCGATCACGTCGCTGACCGAATGCGCCGGCAGCGCGGGATGCACCACCAGGACGAGCGGCGAAATGCCGCCCATCGCGACTCCTGCGAAATCCCTTGCCGGATCGACCGACATTTTTCGATAGAGCGCGGGGGCAACGGCGAACGTCGTCTGGCTGCCCATCATCAGCGTGTATCCGTCGGGCGCTGATTTCGCCACGGCTTCACCGGCGATGAGACCGCTCGCGCCCGGGCGATTTTCCACCACGACCGTTTGACCCGAGAGTCTCGGACATTTTCTGGGCCAGAATTCTGGCGACCACATCGGTGCCGCCGCCGGCGGAAAAACCGACGAGAATCTTCACGGGCTTGTCGGGATACTTCGCGGTCTGCGCGTCGCCTTCGACCATGGTAAGGCCGACTGCGAGAGCGAGAGCGGACAGAAAGCAGCACGATTTCATCATTTCGCCCTCTCCGACGGCGCTGCGAGGCCGCCTGTGCCATCAACCCACGCCCGTGACATCACCGTTTGGGTTTGTCGTCGAGCGGGACCGCGTAGAGTTCGAGCCGGTGGTCGACCAGGCGATAGCCGAGACGGCGGGCAACCTCGCCCTGCAGCCGCTCGATATCTTCCGACTGGAACTCGATTACCTCGCCGGTGCGCAGATTAATGAGGTGGTCGTGATGGCTGTCGGGCATCTGCTCGTAGCGCGCGCGGCCGTCGCGGAAATCGTGGCGCTCGATGATGCCGGCATCCTCGAACAGCTTCACGGTCCGGTAGACGGTGGAGATCGAGATGCGGTCGTCGACCGCGGCGCAACGCCGGTAAAGCTCCTCGACATCCGGGTGATCATCCGCCGCCGCCAACACCCGTGCAATGACGCGGCGCTGCTCGGTCATGCGCATGCCCTTGGCGGTGCACAGCGCTTCGATGTCTCTAGGCTTCGGCGCGTTCACGACGCTTCTCCGTCGGACCGCAATATCACGGCCGGGGGGTTGGAATCCATCCGGCTCGGGCAGTCGTTGATGGTCGAAAACGCCGCTGGTCCGTTCCGATCACGGCGTCCCGGCGACTGATTCCCGTCAGCTCAGATCGCGGCGGAGAATGAGCGCGGCCGCGCCTGTGGCCGTCGGGTAATATCCCTCCCGGCGTCCGACCTCACGGAAGCCTGCGCGCCGATAGAGCCGGCGCGCAGGCAGGTTGCCTTCATCCACCTCGAGGAAGACGGTGCGCGCGCCGAGGCCCGCGAGCCGGCGTAGGTTGAGATCGAGCAGTCGTCGCGCCAGTCCTCTCCCGCGCCGCGGGGCGGCGACTGCGAGCGACAGGATCTCGGCCTCGTCATCGACCAGCCGTGACAGGATGAAACCCACGAGCTTGTTTCCGGTTGTGGCACGATGGGCGACGACATTGCGGTCGACCAGCAAATGCTCGAATTCGCCGTCGCTCCATCCGCGGTGGAAGCAAGCGCCGTGGAGCGCGGCCAGGGCCGGGGCATCGCGCGGCCCGGCCTCCGACAGCACGGGCTCGCCGCGCGCAAACAGGCGGGCGATGATCTCCCTCATCGGCGGGGCAGGCGGGCCGCGTGCTGGGGCTGGGCGTCGGGCGCGCGCAGGTAGAGTGGCTTCGGCGGGCCATGGCCGTCCGCGGCGGCGGCGCCGAGTCGCGCCATCCAGCCGATATCGGGTGCGCCGCGCTGCTCGACCAACAAGGGCGGCTCGACCCCCCTCGGCCACGCTGCCGCCACCTGATTTGCGGCCGAGCCGACGACGCGAGGAGGTCCGGTAATGGCCGCTCGCACCGCGTCGCGCAGCGTCGCGACGCGTGGAGCGACGAGAGTTCGTCCGCCGGTGCCGAATACCTGCAGGTAGACGCGGTCGTGGCGGGCATCGATTGCCGCCACCACATTCGTGCTGTCGTCTTCGGCGATCAGCGGCGCCGCGAAGCCGGCGAGGGTGGAAAGGCCGATCGCCGGCTTTCCTGCTGCGAGCGCGATGCCGCGCGCCGCCGATATCCCCACGCGCAGCCCGGTGAAGCTGCCGGGGCCGATGGTCACGGCGATGCGATCGAGGTCGGCGAATGCGATGCCGGCCGCGCCCATGACGCGGGCGACGAGCGGCATCAGGGCCTCGGCATGGCCGCGCACCATGGACAGAGTTTCGCTTGCGGTGATCTCGCCGTGGTCGGTGTCGAGCACGGCTGCCGCGCAAGCTTCGAGCGCGGTGTCGATGGCAAGGACGCGCATGACGCACCTCTTGCCGTCATCATCCGCGAAAGCGGATGATCCAGCAAATATTGAGGCTCAGGTTTCCGCCGCCGCGGTTATTTGCCCCTACGAGCCTTGGCCCAGTCGATTGAGAAGGTCAGCCCATGGGCCTGACTTCGACCACGTCAGGCAGGTAATGACGCAACAGGTTCTGGATGCCGTGGCGCAGCGTCGCGGTCGATGACGGGCACCCCGAGCACGCGCCTTTCATGTCGAGATAGACGACGCCGTCTTTGAAGCCGCGGAAGGTGATGTCGCCGCCGTCATTGGCCACCGCCGGCCGCACCCGCGCCTCGATCAACTCCTTGATGGTGGCGACGGTCTCCGAATCCTTGGCCTCGAAGAACTCGTCGTTCGTGGGGGCGGTGTCGTCGCCGCTCACGATGGGCGCGCCCGACATGAAGTGCTCCATGATGGCGCCGAGAATCGCGGGCTTTAGCTGTTGCCATTCGCCGTCGGTCTTGGTGACGGCGATGAAATCAGAGCCGAAGAACACCCCGGAAATGCCGGCGATCCCGAACAAGCGTTCGGCCAGGGGAGACTGGCTGGCCGCCGCCTTGTCGCGGATATCGAGCGTGCCGCTGGCAAGCACGGCCCGACCGGGCAGGAACTTGAGCGTCGCCGGATTCGGGGTCGGCTCGGTCTGGATGAACATGGTTTTGCTCCTTCACCTGCGCGGGATCAAACGCCTGCGCGGAGGATCGTGTCGTGGCTTCATTGTAATAGGTGGCGCCGCGGGGTGGAAGTTCAAGGATTTTCCCTCTCGAAGGCCGATACGGGGAGGCCTGGCGGCGAGCGGGCAGAATTCGGGGGTCAGGAACCTGTGGGCCGATATCTGGCCCCGCGCCCGCGGCATACTGCGCCGGACATGGCAGTCGAGCGTGTGCTCGCCGGGACCGCGCGCTTCGTCCCGCCGCGGAAGGCGGCTCACGACATCGCATCGAGCTCGGAGTCGCTGAGGTGGCCGGGCACGATGGCGACGGGGATGGGAAAGTCGCCTGCGTTCTTGCCGATACTGGAAACCAGCGGCCCGGGCCCTTCCTTCCCGGTTGCCGCGGCGAGCACGAGGATGGCGATGTCCTCGTCGTCCTCGATGAGATTGAGCACCTCCTGCGCCTTCTCGCCTTCGCGAATCACACGCTGCGGCATGACACCGGTGATGCTCGACGAGCGTGCGGCATGGCGGTCGAGCACGGCGTTCGCCTCTTCGTGCGCCTCCGCGCGCATGATGTCGGCCACGCCGAGCCATTGTTGATTGCGATCGTGGGTCTCGATCACCCGCAGCATCAGCACGGTTGCGCCGATACGCAGCGCACGCCGGCTGGCGAAATAAAGCGCACGGTCACATTCCGGCGAGTCGTCGATGACGACCAGGAATTTCGGCGAGTGGCCGGCCTCGTAGCTGCGGCGCTTCTTGCTCATCGGCTTCCTCCGCCGCCACCGGATCGCATCGCCGGTTGCGTCGCAGAGCTCGGGAATCTGCCATGCCGTTCGGTGCCGGCACAAGGCCGGCAGGCGGGCAAGCCCGTCGCAGGCGGTCGGTTTGCGATTCGCTTCAGCGGCGCACGAAGCCGACGATATCCTTGACCGCCTTCATGGTATCGGCCGCGATGGCTTGCGCGCGCGCAGCGCCGTCGGCGAGCACCGAGTCGATATAGACGGGGTCGGCGACGAGGCGCTTCATCTCGGCATTGATCGGCCCGAGCTTGGCGACGGCGAGTTCGACCAGCGCCGCCTTGAAGGTGGAGAATTGTGCGCCGCCGAACTCATTGAGGACATCCGATTTGCTCCGCTCGGCGAGGGCGGCGTAAATGCCCACGAGATTTTCGGCCTCAGGGCGCGGCTGGAGTCCCTTTTCCTCGTGCGGCAGGGGATCGGGGTCGGTCTTCGCTCTGCGGATCTTGTGGGCGATCGCATCGGCATCGTCGGTCAAGTTGATGCGCGATTGGTCCGACGGGTCCGATTTCGACATTTTCTTCGACCCGTCGCGCAGGGACATGACGCGTGTTGCAGGCCCCTGTATCAGCGGCTCGGGCTGCGGGAAGAAGGCGTCGCCGTAGCCGTGCGCCTGGATCGATTTTGCGAAATCGTTGTTGAATTTCTGTGCGATGTCGCGCGAGAGCTCCAAATGCTGCTTCTGGTCCTCGCCCACGGGCACGTGGGTGGCGCGATAAACGAGAATGTCGGCTGCCATGAGCGTCGGGTAGGCGTAGAGACCGACCGAGGCATTCTCGCGATCCTTTCCCGCCTTCTCCTTGAACTGGGTCATGCGGTTGAGCCAGCCCAGACGGGCGACGCAGTTGAATATCCAGGCGAGCTCGGCGTGCTCGGCCACTTGGCTTTGGTTGAACACGATGTGCTTCTGCGGATCGATGCCGCAGGCGATGAAGGCCGCGGTGACCTCGCGCGTTGCCTTCGGCAACTCCGCCGGATCCTGCCACACCGTGACCGCGTGCAGGTCGACGACGCAATAGATGCAATCGTAATCGGCCTGCAGCGCGACGAACTTCACGATGGCGCCGAGATAGTTGCCGAGATGCAGATTGCCGGTCGGCTGCACGCCGGAAAACACGCGCTCCTTGAAGGCCATGCCGATACCCTATTCGATTGCGCCGCCACATGGCATGACCGGCAGCAAAGGCGCAAGGGGCGCACCGCGTCGCCGCGATCGGGGGTCAGGAGAGAGTCAGGAATCAACGTGGTGGCGAGGCGATTGCTGCCGTTGGCCGGAAGCGCGGACCGCCGCGAGCAAGTGGCGCATGCGCGCGACGCCCAGCACCTCGAGGCCGGCAAGATAGACCGCAAGCCCGGTTGCGACCAGAACCACGACCACGGTGAGCCGCGCCGGCGATCCGCTCGCATCGAACCGCGACGCGACTAATTCCTGCATGGCGAAGATAGCGATCCCCATGATCGCGGTCGCGAGGATGATACGCGGTAATCGTGTGGCCGCGGCGCGGTCGAGACGCAGCCAACCGCGCCGCCACAGGATAATGCCGAGCAGCGTTGCGCCGACCCATCCGGAGACGCCGATGGCAGCGGCCACGCCCACATGGCCGTAGTAGGGAAACAGCGCAAACGATGCGACCGCGGCGGTCGCAAGCCCGGCGAGCGCCGCGAGCATCGGCGTGCGCGTATCCTCGTGAGCGAAGGACAGGGCGCCGAGCACCTTCTCGAACGCGTGTCCGGGCAAGCCGGCGCAGATCGCGGCGAGCGCGGCCGCGACGGCAGCCGTGTCGCGCGGGCCGAATGCGCCGCGCTCGAACAGTCCGGCGGAAATGGGTTCCGCCAGCACGGCGAAGGCGACAGCCGAGGGAAGGGCCAATCCGAGTGCGATCTCGAAACCGCGGGATTGCGCTGCCGCGACGCCCGCGTGGTGCGCCGCACGGGCGCTCGCAGCGATCGCCGGGACCAGCACCGCGGCCAGGGCGATCGAGATCACGCCGAGCGGCAATTCGTAAAGGCGGTTGGCGTAGTAGAGCCACGATACCGCGGCCTGCGAGGACGATGCGATCATGGCGCCGACGATGAGCTTCAGTTGCGGAATGCCGGCAGCGACCAGACCGGGACCAGCGAGCGCGAAGAACCGCCGGGCATCGGCGGAAAAGTCGAACAGTCCCCGTATCTGGCTATTGCGATCGGCCGCTTTCGGCGGCGCATCTGTCCGGACTGCGCCGCTCAACGCCGAGAATCGCCGCAGATGCAGCAAGCCGGCGCCGGTCACCAGCAGCTGCGCGATCCCGGCGAACACGATTGCATGCGTCAGCGCCGCGCCGACAGCGGGTGAGGCCGGGACATCGAAGGCGACGATCCATGCCAAGACCACGAGAAGGACGGCGTTGAAAGTCACAATGCCCAATGCCACCGCGACCACTCGCCCCTGCGCGTTGAGAACCGCGGCGACGACCGCGACGATGCTGGCGAGCGCGACGTAGGGTGCAGCGATCTCGACGTAGTCGGCCGCCAATGCATGGCGCTCCCCGTCGAAGCCCGGCGCGAGCAGGCCGATGATGGCGGGCGCCGAGCAGAACCCGATCGCGGCCAGTGCGCCGGCGGCGAGCAGCATCGAACCGAATACTTGATGGAAGAATCGGTAGGCGTCGCTCTCGCCCCGAGTCTGTCGGATCCGCACCCACAACGGTACGAAGGCGGCATTGAGTGCGCCCTCGGCCAGTAATCGTCGGAAGAAGTTGACGATCTGCAGCACCACGAAAAACGCATCGGAAAGGACGCCTGCCCCCAGTACCCCCGCGATTCCGACGTCGCGCGCGAATCCCAGCGCCCGCGATGCAAGCGTTGCGCTGCCGACGGTCGTGACGTCGCGCGCGAGTGACATGAAGGATGGCCTCCGTGGTTATTGTAATCGTGGGTCCACCCGGACGTCACCTTGCGATGTCATCGCTGTGCCGCTCGGGCACTCAGCGCGTGCCGGCAATCGCGGGGACCGGATCATGCGCTTTCCTGCTTCGCCCAGTGCCTTGCGGTGAGGACAGCGGAGGTTCCCGGCACGCAATTGCCTCGAGCGATTCGACCGCTATAGTGCGCGCGCCTTTTGGGTGGGAGTTTCTCGATGGCCTCAACTCGCTTCGACGTCCTCGGTATTGGCAACGCGATCGTCGACGTCATTGCGCGCACCGACGACGATTTTCTTGCCAAGCAAAAGATGCGCAAGGGCACCATGCAGCTGATCGACGAGGCGCGGGCGGCAGGAATTTACGACGCCATGGGCCCGGCAGTAGAGGTGTCCGGGGGGTCGGCGGCAAACACCATCGTCGGCGTGGCGAGCCTCGGGGCGCGCGCAGCCTTCATCGGCAAGATCAAGGACGACGAGCTCGGGCGCGTCTTTGCCCACGATATCCGCGCCGCGGGTGTCGCCTTCGCGACACCGCCCGCCTCCGCCGGTCCATCGACCGCACGCTGCTACGTGCTGGTCACGCCCGACGGCGAGCGGACGATGAATACCTATCTCGGCGCGGCCCAAGACCTGCACCCGAACGACATCGATGCCGACGCCATTGCCGCTGCCCGGATCATCTATCTCGAGGGGTACCTCTGGGATCCGCCGCACGCGAAGGAGGCCTTCATCAAGGCGGCGAAAATCGCACACGGCGCCGAGCGCGATGTTGCGCTCACCCTGTCGGATGCGTTCTGCGTCGACCGTTATCGCGCGGAATTCCTCGATCTCATCCGGAGCCGCACGGTCGACCTCGTGTTCGCCAATGAGCGCGAGCTCCACAGCCTGTACGAGACCGCCGACTTCGACACCGCACTTAACGCGCTGCGCAACGACATCGGGCTGGCAGTGGTCACGCGCAGCGAAAAGGGTTGTCTGGTCGTGACGCGCGAGCAAACCGACGCGGTTCCGGCGATCCCGGTGGAGCGCGTGGTCGATGCGACCGGGGCGGGCGATCTTTTCGCCGCAGGTTTCCTGGTCGGCCTGTCGCGCGGTGCCGATTGTCGCATGGCGGCGCGGCTCGGAGCACTGGCCGCTGCCGAGGTGATCCAGCATCTCGGCGCCCGACCCGAGACGTCGCTTAAGGTCTTGGCCCAGGACAACGGCTTCGATCTTTGAGGCGATGAATGCGCTGGTCTCCTGTCGCGGTTTCAGCCGTGGGCAGCAGACACCTCGTACCTGATCGCCGGCGCCGCTGATGTCCGATCCGCCCCGAGCGTGCCGACTCCGGACGGGGGGAACTTGTCCACAGCGATTCACAGGAATCTGCGCGCGTCGCGGTTCTGTCTCGGAACCGTCGCGCTGATCTGCGATTAGTGCGAGGGCCGGGGTCGTTCCCAGGAGGGCTGCCATGCGTTCGTCAGCAGATCGTCTGCCCAGCCGGTTCCCGATCGGCACGCGTTACGTGGTCGAGGGCCGCGGCGGCGGCCAGGGAACTCTTCGCATCCATTTGCGATATTTGGAATTTCCCGACGGCCGCCAGGTCGAATTGCCGGTCGACTTGGCGGATCGGCCGCGCTCGCGCCGTCGCGCCCGCCGCCGCGGCCCGGCACGAAAATAATTTCACCGGCAGGAACCGCGTGGGCGCCCGGGCGTTGAGTGGTTAACGCCGGGTGGAGTGCCCCCCAGCCCCCAACCCCTCACCCATCCGGCGACAGACCCTGGCCCCTTCGGGCGCCGGGGTCTTCTTTTGGCTTCGCCGTGGGGAAAACGGCAACGCGGTTGGAACTTGCCGCTGTGCTCGCGCTTGATTGCTGAGGCGCATTACCCTTTGCGGGGCTGGCGTCAGCGCCGGGTTGGCGGACCTGTCCCCTCGGACGAACCCGGCGCGCTTCTTTTCCTCGCAATAACGAAATCGTGATCGTTGCGGGTGATCGGTGTCCGAGCCTTTACGCGCGGGCCGAAACATATCCGTCGATTCAACGGGATGGGGGTCGTTGGCGGCCGCAGTTGCGTGCTAGGCCCGCCCCACCACCAGATCGTCCCGGTGCACCATCTCGGTGCGGCCGCTGAAACCGAGGATCGAGAGGATATCGGCCGACGAGCGCCCCTTGATCTTGGCGGCGTCCTCGGCGTCGTAGGCGACGAGGCCGCGGGCAACCTCGGTGCCGTCAGGCCCCCGGATGACGACCGCGTCGCCGCGCGCGAAAACGCCGTCGACGCGGATCACGCCCGCCGGCAGCAGGCTCTTTCCGCCGCGCAAGGCGGCGACCGCACCGGCATCGATGGTCAAAATGCCCTTGGGCTCGAGCGAGCCTGCGATCCATTTCTTGCGCGCAGTAACGGGGTTGGCGGGCGTGAGGAACCAGGTGCAGCGCGTGCCTGCGGCGATGGCCTCGAGCGGATGCGCAACGCGACCCGAGGCGATCACCATATGGGTGCCGCCGCCGGTCGCGATCTTGCCGGCCTCCACTTTGGTCTGCATGCCGCCGCGCGAGAGGTCCGAGCCGGCCGCGCCCGCCATCGCTTCGATCGCGGGCGTGATGCGCTCCACCAGCGGCACGAGCTTGGCTGCGGCATTACCGGCCGGTGGGGCGTCGTAGAGCCCGTCGACGTCGGAGAGCAGTACGAGCAGATCCGCGCTCGCCATGGTGGCGACGCGCGCGGCCAGGCGGTCGTTGTCGCCATAGCGGATTTCGTTGGTCGCTACCGTGTCGTTCTCGTTGATCACCGGGACCGCCCGGAATTCCAGCAGCTTATCGATTGTGGAGCGCGCGTTGAGATAGCGCCGGCGCTCCTCGGTGTCCTGCAGCGTGACCAGCACCTGTCCTGCCGTGATTCCGTGGCGGCCGAGCACCTCCGACCAGGTGCGCGCAAGCGCGATCTGGCCGACGGCGGCGGCGGCCTGGCTATCCTCGAGCTTGAGCGGTCCTGCCGGCAGCTTGAGCACGGCGCGGCCGAGCGCGATGGCCCCGGACGAGACCACGAGCACGTCGCGCTTCTCCCGGTGCAGCTTGGCGACATCCTCGGCCAGCGCCGAAAGCCAATCGTGGCGCAATCGTCCGCCGTCGCGGTCGACCAGGAGCGAGGAGCCGACCTTGACCACGATGCGGCGGAAGTCGGTGAGCGAAGGGGTTTTGCGGGACATGAGCTGACCGGCGACGCGACAACCATTGTCGCGCCGAGGCGTTGTTTAGCATGTGCCTTCGGGTGGGTGCCAAGGTGTAGCATGAGCGAGGTGTTCATCGGCACGTCGGGCTGGACCTATGACGGCTGGCGCGGGCCGTTCTATGCCAAGGACCTGCCGAAGAAGAATTGGCTCGTCTGGTACGCTACCCAATTCCCAACGGCCGAGATCAATGGTTCGTTCTACCGTACGCCGCCACTGGAGGCGGTGCGGACTTGGCGCGATCAAACCCCGAAGGATTTCATGTTTGCCTGGAAGGCGTCGAAGTTCATCACCCATTGGAAGCGTCTCAAGGAGACATGCGCGAACTCCATCGCGTTGATGGAGACGCGGCTGCAGACGCTTTCGCCGAAAGTCGGCGCGGTGCTGTTTCAGCTGCCGCCGCAATTTTCCAAGAACCGTGACCGGCTGGCTTCATTTCTCGACATGCTGCCGCGCCGCCATCGCTATGTCTTCGAGTTTCGCCACAAGAGCTGGTACGACGACGGCATCTTCGGTCTCCTGCACGAGCATGACGTATCGCTTTGCCTCTCCGATCACCACGATGCGCCGTCGCCGTGGAAAGTGACCGCGCGCCACGTCTATGTGCGCGGACACGGGCCCGGAGGTCGATACAAGGATCATTATCCGACGCTGCGTGACTGGGCGCGCGATGTCGCCAAATGGCGGCGCCAGCGCCGCACCGTCTTCGTCTATTTCGACAACGATCAGAAAAGCGCGGCACCGGTCGACGCACGCCGCTTGATGGACATGCTCAAGACCGTTCGCAGCTGACCAGACAGGCGATCGACGTCACTCGTGCGGGTGCCAGGCTTGGGAGCTGATCCTCGGCCGCTCCGCCTGGCGACCCTCGTCGATGACGGCCAACAGCGCGCGCAACAGCTCGGGCACGCCGGCCCCGGTCGCGGCCGAGACGACGAGCGGCGTCTTTTTGGCGGCGCGTTGCAGCCGCGCAGTCTGTGCTTTGCGTTGCGCCGGCGTCAGCGCATCGGCCTTGTTGAGCGCCACCACTTCGGGTTTCTCGTCGAGGCCGTGGCCATAGGCTTCGAGTTCGGCGCGCACGGTCGCGTAGGCCTTGCCGGCGTGCGCGGCCGTCCCGTCGACGAGATGCAGGAGCACGCGGCAGCGCTCGACGTGGCCGAGGAAACGGTCGCCCAGGCCGGTGCCCTCGTGTGCGCCCTCGATCAGGCCGGGAATGTCGGCAAGCACGAATTCGCGGCCGTCGATCTCGGCCACGCCGAGCTGCGGGTGCAGGGTCGTGAAGGGATAATCGGCGATCTTGGGCTTCGCCGCGCTCACCGCGGCGAGAAAGGTCGATTTTCCCGCATTGGGCAGCCCGACGATGCCGGCATCTGCGATGAGCTTGAGGCGAAGACGGATGGTGAGCTCCTCGCCCAGTTGGCCCGGATTGGCATGGCGCGGCGCACGGTTGGTCGAAGTCTTGAAATGGGCGTTGCCGAAGCCGCCATTGCCGCCGCGGGCCAGCAGGACGCGCTGACCCACGGCGGTGAGGTCTGCGAGCAGGGTCTCGCCGTCCTGTTCGTAGACCTGGGTGCCGGACGGCACCTTGAGCACGACGTCATCCCCGCTCGCCCCATGGCGGTCCTTGCCCATGCCGCCGCGGCCGTTCTTGGCCTTGAAGTGCTGCTGGTAGCGGTAATCGATCAGGGTATTGAGCCCGTCGACCGCCTCCACGATCACGTCGCCGCCCTTGCCGCCGTCGCCGCCATTCGGGCCGCCGAACTCGATGAATTTCTCGCGCCGGAACGACACGCAGCCGTTCCCGCCGTCGCCCGAGCGGACATAGACCTTGGCCTCGTCAAGGAATTTCATGACCCAGATATGCGGTCGCTCGCGCAAAAAGGCGAGAGCCCCGCGCGGCAACTGCCGGGTTCCGACAATGGGGCCAAGCTATGGAGAAAGCCTTGGAAGAATGTTTTCCGGAGCATTCGCCGGGAGGGGCCAAGGCGGGCCATGCCTCACTGATGCGGCCCAATAGGCCGCTCCCGACGCGCCGTTCGCGAAGTTGCCGCTACGCCGAGGCCCGAACGCTGCCGCGGCGGTCATCGCGGCTTGAGTAACCCGGGGGCATCGCACCTCCGTTCGGTTCTGTCGTGCGCGTCACCCCGACGAGTGATCGCACGGGTATGAATCCTGGTCGTCGCCGCCGTTGCTGTCAATGGGTCGTTAGTCGCAGCCGGTCAAATCGTGTGTCGGTAAGTACCATGTGTTCAACGGTCTCATTCGACACCGCCGTTGCGATCGCGCCGCAGCACCTTGCCCGGCAGCGCCCCGGTATGGGTCGCGTCCTTGACCACGATCACACCGTTGACGATCACGGTGGTGCGACCGCCGGTCGGATATTGATGCGGATCGGCGTAGGTGGCGCGATCCCGAAAATCGGCGGGGTCGAAGATAGTCACATCGGCGCGATAGCCCTCGCGGAGAAGACCGCGGTCCCGCAATTTAAGCGCCCGCGCGCTCGCTCCCGTCATCTTGTGCACGGCGAGCTCGAGCGGGATGAGGCCGAGTTCGCCGACGTAATGGCCGATGATGCGGGGGAAGGTGCCGTAGAAGCGCGGGTGCGGCAGGCCCTGGCTCACGGTGCCGTAGGTCGCGACGCAGTTGCCGTCGGAGCCGACCAGCGCGAGCGGCGAGCGCACGATGGCGCGGATGTCGTCTTCCGCAATAGACGTAACGAGGACCCGCGTTGCGCCCTTGTCGGCGACGAGATAGTCGGCGATCGTGTCGATCGGGTCCTCCCCGCGCTCGGTCGCGAGCGCGCCGATCGTGCGACCGGCATGCTGCGGCAGGTGGGGCGAGATCGAAATCTGCACGCAATCCCACGATGGGATGCGACCCCAATTGTTGAGCCCGTCGCGGACGATGTCGGCGCGGATGCGCTCGCGCGTTGGCTGGTGCGTGAGCCGCTCCAGCATCGCCTCCACACCGCCGGCCTGCACCCATTGCGGCATGAGGTTCTTGAGCGGGTTGCTGCCGGCGGCATAGGGATAGGAATCGCAGTCGACGTCGAGTCCGCGCGCCTTGGCCGCGGCGATCATGTCGAGCGCGCGCGCGGCCTTGCCCCAATTGTCCACGCCCGAGCATTTGAAGTGCACGATCTCGACGTGGACGCGGCACTGCTCCGCAATCTCGATCGCCTCCGCGACCGACTCCAGCACCTTGTTCGACTCGTCGCGAATGTGGGTGAAGTAGCCGGCATTGTGGCGCTTGACCACGCGGCAGAGCGCGATCATCTCGTCCGGCTGGGCATAGGAGCCGGGGGCGGTGAACAGGCCGGAAGAAAGCCCGAGCGCCCCGGCCGCGAGCGCGTCCTCCAGCAGGGCGATCATGGCTGCGAGTTCGGATTGCGTCGGCGATCGGCTCGCCATGCCCATGACCATGAGACGCAGGGTGTTGTGGCCCACCAGCATGCCGGCGTTCACGGCGGTGGCGGGAAAGCTGTCGAGATAGTCCGGGAACGTCGTCGCCTCGAACGGCAGCCAGGGCGCGCTCGGGCTCAGGTAGTCGCGCAGCAGCTCGACCTTGCCCGGCAGCGTCGGCGCGACCGAAAAGCCGCAATGGCCGATGATCTCGGTGGTGACGCCCTGGCGCACCTTGCTCTCGGCCTTGGGATTGATCGGCAGGGTAAAGTCGGAGTGGGTCTTGATGTCGATGAAGCCGGGCGCGACCGCGAGGCCGGCGGCGTCGATGATCTTGCCTGCCGCGTCCCCGAGATCCGCTCCGATGGCGGCGATGCGGCCGTCGCGGATGGCGAGATCGCCGTGCCCGCCGGCGGTGCCGCTGCCGTCGAACAAAAGGCCGCCGCGGATCAGGATATCGCAGGGCATGGGAATTCCGCCGTAGCAAACGCCGCCGGTCGGAACAACCAGGCTAGCACCTCTTCGGCTCATCGCCTGCGAAGCGGTGAGACAAACGAGCGACGTCCGCGGCATCGAGCTTCGCGACCAGCGGTTCGATGGCTGCGATCGGGCGTCGTGCATGCACATCGAGCAAGAGGTCGCTTCCGGCTTGCGTGGGCCAGGGCGGGATCGGAGTTTCCTGGCCAAGCGCCGACAAGACCTTTTGCGCGAGCCCCGGCACGATGCTCCAGGCGAGCACCGCCGAGAGGCGCACCAGATTCAGCGCGGTGCGCGTGACCGCCGCGGCGCGCGCGCGATCGGAATTGATTGCCGTCCAAGGTGCGGTCTCTTGCACATAGGCGTTGGCGCGCACCCAGATGGCGCGCGTTTCCGCCGCGGCTTGGCGGAACTCCAGCGCCTCGTGGTGCGTCCGCAGGCGCGCGACCCGCGCGTCGATCTCGGCCGCCAGCGCCCATTCCCGCTCGCCCGGCGTTCCGCCGCTCGGTACGCGGCCGTCGAACGCCCGCGCAGTGAAGCGAATGAGACGGTTGACCAGGTTGCCGAACACGTCGGCGAGGTCCTTGTTCACGTCGGTCGCGAAGCGCCCGACGGTGAAGTCCGTGTCGGACGTCTCGGGCGCATTCGCGATCAGCCACCAGCGCCAGAGGTCGGCAGGAAGCTCTTCCAGCGCGGCATCGGCGAAGATTCCGCGCCGGCGGCTGGTGGAGAATTTGCCGCCCTCATAGTTGAGCCAGTGAAACCCCTTGATCACGTCGACGGTCTTCCAAGGCTCGCCCGATCCGAGGAGGGTCGCCGGGAAGCTCACGGCGTGAAACGGTACGTTGTCCTTGCCAAGAAACTGGATGTAGCGAACGTCGTCGGCCTGCCACCACCATTGGCGCCAGTCACGACACGTGGAATCCCGTTCCGCCCATTCCTGGGTGGCCGCGATATAGGCGATCGGCGCGTCGAACCAGACGTAGAAGACCTTGTTCTCGAAGCCCGGTCGCGGCACGGGGACGCCCCACGCAAGGTCACGTGTGATGCAGCGGTCCCGCAGGTCCGCGGTGAGCCAGCTTCCTGCCAGCGAGACCACGAATGGCGGCCAGCCCCGGCGCGTGCCGAGCCATCCCTGGAGACGTTCGAGCAGCAGGGACTGACGCAGGAAGAGATGGCGGCTCTCGCGCGTTTCCAACTCGGTGTCGCCGGACAACGCGGAGCGCGGTCGGATCAGATCGATGGGGTCAAGCAGGCTCCCGCAGCCGTCGCATTGATCGCCGCGCGCGTCTTCAAAACCGCAATGCGGACAAGTACCGAGTACGTAACGATCGGGCAGGAAGCGCTGGTCGAGAGGCGACCACACCTGCCGGACCGGGCGCTCCTCGATCAGGCCGGCGGCGTCGAGGCGGCGGTAGAAGTGCTGCGTCAACGCGTGATTCTGCCGGCAGGACGAGCGGCCGAAGTGATCGAACGACAAGCCGAAGCGTCGATAGACGTCGGCCTGGATCGCGTGCTGCGCATCGCAGTAGCGCCGCACGTCGTCTCGGGCCGCGAGGGCACCGAGCTCCGCCGGCGTGCCGTGCTCGTCGGTGCCGCAGATGAACAGCACCTGGTCGCCGATTTGGCGGCGGAAGCGCGCATGCACGTCCGCGGGCAGCAGCGAGCCGACGAGGTTGCCGAGATGCTTGACGCCGTTGATGTAAGGCAGAGCGCTGGTGATCAGAATCTTGCTCATGGCACATCCGTTCGCGTGAGGGGGCGCCGGACCCCGAAAACGAAAGCCCTTCCGCCGCGGCGGAAGGGCTCGGGTTTCTGGCGCATGCCTCGCGCGATCGGACGCGCGTCAACCCTTCCGGCCGGACCTTTCGCGGTCGGGCCGGCGCATTCGCGTCGACTGGGCGAAGTGCGTCAGGATCATGGTGCGCTCACAACGATCTTTGTGTCCGTTCCAATATAAGGCGCCATCGCACTCGCTCAACCCGCGACCGGACCTTTGAGCTCGACGCCGTTGCCCTCGAGATCGTTCAGGTAGACGGACGGGCCCTGGCCCTTCGGCGCGGTAGCGCGAGGCCTGCTCGCCGCGACGAGGTCAGCCGAATTCGAACTTGGTCCGTGTCACCAGCGTGTTGACGTGGGGAAATTCTCCACCGCGCGGGCGCGAGCGCAACATGGTTTCACCGTCCCGCACGAAGCCGACTTTCTCTTGCACCCGCAAGGATGCCTCGTTTCCCACGAAGGCGCCGCAATAGATCGCGTCGTGCGACAGCGTGGAAAAGAGATGGCTGACGACGCCGTAAAGCGCCTCCGTCATGTAGCCACGGCCCCAATAACGCCGTCCCAGCCAATAGCCGATATTGGGACCGGCACCGCGCTGCAAATGGCTGGCGGGCCGCATACGCACGCCGATGACGCCGATCGGCTCTCGCTCCAACGTGATCGCGAAACGGCACTCGGCATCTTCGCTCGCCGGCTTCGCCCGCTCGCGGATGAAGCTTTGCATGTCTGCGCGCGTATAGGGCCAGGGCGGCGAGCTGAGCCAGCGGATCACCTCCCAATCTGCGAACAGGGCGAACAGACGTTCGCCATCGCCCGCGCGCACGAGACGCAACACCAGCCGCGCGGTGCGGATGTCGATCCCGGTCCGGCTCAGCATCAGGTCACCCCGCTCGCTCTTCCCCAGCTCTTGAGTGAGGCCCAGAGGCCGCGGTCGAGGCGGAAGCGGTCGACAGGGGCGGACGAGGCCAGAGCGCGGATGCGATAGAGCCCGACGCCGGTCCACTGAAAGCCGCACTTCTCCAGCACCCGGCGCGAGGCAGGGTTGCTCACCCTGGCGCCACCGAGGAGTACGTCGCAGCCGAGATCGTCAAAGGCGTGGTCGATCACCGCACGCGCGGCTTCCGTGGCATAGCCTCTGCCCCAGAACGGAACGCCGAGCCAATAGCCGATCTCTTGCTCTTCGCCGTCGAACTTGCCGATCCCGCAGGTGCCGAGCACCGCGGCACCCCGGGTGATCAAAAATACGATCTCGTCGGTACTTGCATTCGCACGCGTGATGAAGCTTTCCGCATCCGCTAGCGCATAGGGATGCGGGACGCGTAGCAAGTTCTCCGCTATCCGGCGGTCGTTGGCGAGCATCGCAATCGCTCGCGCATCCTCGAACCGAGGCGCGCGCAAGCTGAGCCGCTCGGTCTCGAGTACGGGAATACTTCTCTCGCCAACGACCTCTGAGGCACTCGGATCCAACAATGTCATCGCAGGGGCTCCTCACAAGCGAAGAGGGGAGCCGGCATCCCGTCTCCCCTCTTGGAACCCGTGTGGGTCCGCCGGTTCGATGGATGCCGGCAGACCTGATATGTCCACCGTCTATTCGGCTGCAGCCTCCGTCATCGGGAGAACCGATACGAAGACCCGACCTTTGGCTTTGGTACGGAACTCGACGCGACCGTTGATCAACGCGAACAGCGTGTGATCCTTCGCCAAGCCGACATTGGAGCCGGGATGCCATTTGGTGCCGCGTTGGCGCGCGATAATGTTGCCCGCGAGCACCTGCTCGCCGCCGAAAATCTTCAGGCCGAGCCGCTGACTGTTGGAGTCGCGGCCGTTGCGGGATGATCCGCCTGCTTTTTTGTGAGCCATCGTCTCAAGTCCTTACGTCGCCCGTTATGTAATCCAACTTTGTGACGAAATCATCACTTCTTCTTGCCCTTGTCGCCCGATTTCGGCTTGTCCGCCTTCTTGGCCGGGGCCTTCGCGGGTTTCTTCGCGGCTTTGGGCTTCGCTTTCGCCTTCGGGGCCTTCCTCTCGGCGGGTTCGGTCGCCTCGGGCGCGGCGGTCTTGGCGGCGGCCGGTTTCGGCTCGGGCTTTGGCCGGGCGGTCTTGGTCGGCTTTGCCCCGTCGGTGAGGATTTCGGTCACGCGGATGAGCGTGAATTCCTGCCGATGGCCGCGCTTCCTGCGCGAATTCTTGCGGCGTCGCTTCTTGAAGGCGATGACCTTCGGCCCCCGCCCTTGCTCCAGCACCTCCGCGGCAACCGTGGCGCCGGCAATGGTCGGGGCGCCGAGCGTGACGCTGTCGCCGCCCACCACCAAAACCTCGCCGAACTGGACGATCTCGCCGGGATCGCCCTTGACCTTCTCGACTTTGAGCACGTCCTCGGCGGCAACTCGGTATTGCTTTCCGCCGGTTCGGATGACTGCGAACATCGTTCTCGTCCTCGTGTTCGATTCCGGCGCTCGGATCGTTCCGGACCGGCTTCTTTCAGTCGGTGTTTGAGTTTTACGGCGCTAATGGCCGCAACTAAAGCGCGGAGCTCAGGGCTCCGCGGCGGGATGCTTATGGCGGCCGAGGCCGAAACTGTCAAGGAAACAGCGTTATTTTGGCGCTTTTTGCCGAGCGGGCCTTTGCGCTAGCCTGTCCGTCGACGGCGATCACCGCCGCGAAGCCCGAGGACACCATGCGGGCATTATTTCTGGCGCTGGCCGTCGCGGCCGCGGTCCTGCCCGCGCGGACCGCCGCCCAGGATTACCCCTCCAAGCCGGTCCTGTTCGTCGTGCCCTATGCGGCGGGCGGCGGGACGGAAACCATGGCCCGACTGCTCGGGCGACGGCTGGAGCAGCGCCTCGGCAAGCCGTTTGTGATCGAGAACCGACCGGGCGCGGGTACCAGCATCGCCGCCGCTTTCGTGGCGAAGTCGGCGCCGGACGGCCACACCATCCTGCTCGCCACCAGCACGACCATGGCGATCAATGTCAGCATCTACAAGCATCTCTCCTATGACCCGGTGAAGGATTTGATGCCGGTCGCACTGTTCTCCGACGTTCCCTTCGTGCTGGTGGTCAATCCGTCATTGCCGGCGCGGTCGGTCGAGGAACTCGTCAAGCTCGCGAAAGGAACGCCTGGCGGCCTCGCCTATGCCTCGAACGGGCACGGTGGCGCCGGCCATCTCTACGCGGAGCTGTTGAAGAGCATGGCCGGGATCGAGATGACGCACGTTCCCTACAAGGGGCTGGCGCCCGCGTTCAACGATGTGGTCGCCGGGCATGTGCCGCTGATGTTCGGGGATTTCGGCACGGCGCTTCCGCTGATCAGGTCCGGCCAGCTGCGCGCGCTCGGCGTGACCACGGCACAACGGGTCGCGGCGGCGCCCGATATTCCGCCGCTGTCGGAATCGGGACTCCCGGGCTATGTCGCTTCGTCCTGGCAAATGGTGGTTGCGCCGGCGGGAATTCCCGCATCGATCCTGAACAAGCTCAATGGGGAACTGCGCGCCATCCTGAGCGAGCCCGGCACCCAAAAGGATTTCGCCGAGCGAGGCCTCGTTCCGGTGGTGAGCCCGCCGCCGGACGAGCTGCAACGCTACGTCAAGTCGGAGATCGTGCGCTGGCGCAAGGTGGTCGAGCAGGCCGGCGCTGCCGGCTCGCAGTAGCGCGCACCTCCCCGCCTCTAGCCCGCATGAAGCGGAGCGCAATGCGGGGGGTCTCGCTATCAGGGCGTTTACGCCCGTCTTCCCGCGCTATTGTGACATGGCCGCGGATGGGACTTCGCTCGGTCCGGGCTTCGTCGGCTCGTGCGCGCTGGCCAAAAGGGTTGCTTTGCCCATATAAGGCGGCGTGAACAGGCTCTCGGCATGAGCGCGCTCGCCAACCACGATTTCATCAAGATGAACGGTCTCGGCAATGAGATCGTCGTGGTCGACATGCGCCGGCAGGCAGATGCCATCAGCGCGGCCGAGGCACGCGCCGCCGCGCAACCGTCCGGCGCCCGCTGCGATCAGCTGATGACGCTGCACGCCTCGCGCGTGCCCGGCACCGACGCCTATGTCCGCATCTACAACAACGACGGTTCGGAGGCCGAGGCCTGCGGCAACGGGATGCGTTGCGTCGCCGAGCTGTTGTTCAAGGAAACCGGCAAGAGCACATTGACGTTCGAGACCAGAGCCGGATTGCTGACCTGCTGGAAGGGCGCCGCGCCGTTGGTTTCGACCGTCGACATGGGCAAGCCGCGGTTCGCCTGGAACGAGATCCCGCTCGCGCGGGAATTCCGGGACACCCGCGCGATCGAACTCAAGTTCGGGCTGGACGACAAGCCGATCCTGCATTCGCCGTCCGTGGTCAGCATGGGCAACCCGCACGCGATTTTCTGGGTCGACGACGTCGCCGCCTATGATCTCGGCAGGATCGGGCCGCTATTGGAGCGCCATCCGATCTTCCCGGAGCGTGCCAATATTTCGCTCGCCGAAGTGCGCTCGCGCGACCACGTCGTGGTGCGCACCTGGGAGCGGGGCGCCGGTCTCACCAAGGCGTGTGGATCGGCTGCCTGCGCGGCGGCGGTCGCCGCGGCGCGCCTCGATCGCACCGGCCGCAGCGTGACGGTGACGCTCCCGGGCGGCGACCTCCGGATCGAATGGCGCGAGCGCGACGATCATGTGTTGATGACCGGCCCGGTCGCGTACGAGTACGAGGGCAAGTTCGATCCCGCGCTGTTCGCCGAGGCTGCAACGGGATGAGCGTCGACGTCGTCACCCTCGGCTGCCGGCTCAACGCCTATGAGGCGGAAGTGATCCGCCGCCAGGCACAGGCGGCAGGCGTGGTCGAGACGGTCGTCGTCAACACCTGCGCGGTGACGGCGGAGGCGGTGCGCCAGTCGCGCCAGACCATTCGCAGGCTCAAGCGCGAGCGTCCCGCGGTGCGCATCGTGGTCACGGGCTGCGCGGCGCAGACCGAGCCTAAATCCTTTGCCGATATGCCCGAGGTCGCGTTGGTATTGGGCAACGAGGAGAAGGTCAGCGCGCAAGCCTGGCGCGCGCACCGCGACGTGCTGGCGCGCGCACCGCTCGGCCTCGCCGCCGAGGACAAGGTCGCGGTCAACGACATCATGGCCGTGACGGAGACGGCCGCCCACCTCGTCGACGGCCTCGAAGGTCGGGTGCGTGCCTTCGTACAGGTGCAGAACGGCTGCGACCACCGCTGCACCTTCTGCATCATTCCGTATGGCCGCGGCAATTCGCGCTCGGTGGCCATGGGCGAGGTGGTCGCCCAGGTGCGCAGGCTGCGCCAGCGCGGCTATCGCGAGGTCGTGCTCACCGGCGTCGATCTCACCGGCTATGGCACGAACCTCCCGGGCGCGCCGAAGCTCGGCCTGCTGGTGAAGCAGATCTTGAAACACGTGCCGGAGCTCGAGCGGTTACGGCTGTCGTCGATCGACTCGGTGGAAGCCGATCACGACCTGCTCGATGCACTGGCGAATGAGTCGCGGCTGATGCCGCATCTGCATCTCTCGTTGCAGGCCGGCGATGACCTCGTCCTCAAGCGCATGAAGCGCCGCCATCTGCGCGCCGACGCCGTCGCCTTCTGCGAGAAGGTGCGGCGGTTGCGGCCGGATGTCGTTTTCGGAGGCGACATCATCGCCGGCTTCCCGACCGAGACCGAAGACATGTTCACGCGCTCTCTCGCCCTCGTCGACGAATGCGGGCTCACGCATCTTCACGTCTTTCCGTTCTCGCCGCGACCCGGGACGCCCGCCGCGCGCATGCCGCAGGTGCCGCGCGGCATCGTCAAGGAGCGGGCTCGACGGCTACGCGAAAAAGGCGTGGCGGCGCTGCGCCGTCATCTCGACGCGCAAGTGGGTGTGACGCACCGCGTGCTCACCGAATCGAACGATTTCGCCCGCACCGAGCATTTCACGCAAGTGAAGCTCAACACGCAGACCGAGCCGGGCGTGATCGTCGCTCTCGCCGTCGCCGGGCACGACGGCCGGCAACTTCTCGCAGCGTAACCGGCGATGTGGTAGCATTGTTGAAACCGGAACGGGTCACATGAGCGAAACGCTATCTCGCGATCACCTCGTCACCAGCATCGAGCAGCTCGAGCGCATCTATGGCGAGCCGTACGGGCCATCAATCGCCAAGGTATCGGACCGCATCACGGCGCACTACCGTGCCTTCATCGAGGCAGCGCCGTTCTTCGCGCTCGCGTCGGGCGGGCCCGACGGTTTCGATTGCTCTCCGCGCGGCGACGCCCCCGGCTTTGTGCGCGTCCAGGACGACAAGACGCTGCTCGTTCCCGACCGGCTCGGCAACAACCGCATCGACAGCCTGCGCAACATCCTGCAGGACCCGCGGGTCGCGCTGCTTTTCCTCATCCCCGGCTGCGGCGAGACCATCCGCGTGATCGGCCGTGCCGCGATCTCGATCGATCCGGCGCTGGCGCAAAGCTTCGTGGTCAACGGCAAGACGCCGCGCGCGGTGCTCATCGTCTCGGTCGATCGCATCTACTACCAGTGCTCGAAGGCGATCGTGCGCTCGAAGCTGTGGGACGCCTCGCGTCACGTCGATCGTAAAAGTCTGCCGAGCGCCGGCATGATTCTCGCCGAATTGACCGACGGCAAACTCGGCGGTGAAGCCCACGACCGCGCCGCGCCCGAACGGATCAAGGCGACGCTGTACTGAACGTCGGCCGATGCAACGCAGCGCGGTCATCCGATCGCGTGGAGTCCTCGCCCGTCCATCCGCATGCGGCGAGCCGTTCGCGCATATGCGCCGGCACCGGCGCGCTGACGCGGATCGGCGCGCGGTTCTTGTAGAGCGGCACCACGATCTCACGCGCGTGCAAATGCAGGCCGGGCCCGCCGCTGCGCGGGGCATGGCCGTAGACGCTGTCGCCGACGATCGGCCAGCCCATGGCGGCGCAATGCACGCGCAGCTGATGGGTGCGGCCGGTCAGCGGCTCGAGCGCCAGCCAGGTGAGACGGTGACCTGATGCTTGCCCCCTCGCTAACCCTCCCTCACAAGCCGGGGAGGGGCCGCCTGTCGCCGCGACAGGGGCTAGCTCATGTTCCGTCACCGCGGAAATGCGTCCCATCACCTTCCACGTCGTGACCGCAGGCTGGCCGGTGGGATCGTGCTTCATCCACCAGCCGCGCGTTGCGTCCTTGCGGCCGAGCGGCAACTCGATGCGGCCTTCGTCCTGCGGCGGTCCGCCCTCCACCACCGCCCAATAGGTCTTGCCGACGCGGCCGGTCTTGAATAGGCGGCCGAGCTCGGCCAACGCCTTGCGGTGGCGGCCGAGCACCAGGCAACCGGAGGTGTCGCGGTCGAGCCGGTGCGCAAGTGCAGGCGCGCGCGGCAAGCCGAAGCGCAGCGCGCCGAAATAGTCCTCGAGGCTCTCGCCCCCCTTCGGCCCCTTGTGAACGGCGAAGCCCGCCGGCTTGTCGATCACCAGCATCAGGCCATCGCGATAGAGCAGGCGAGCTACTATCTCTTCCGGGGTCATGTGGAAATCGCTATCACGAGCCTTCGATGAACGACAACCCGGACGCAAAGGAAAACTGGTGGCAGCGCCTCAGCGGCGGGCTCAAGCGCACGTCCGCGTCGATCGGCGGCGCGGTCGCCGATCTCGTCGCCAAGCGCAAGCTCGACCAAGCGATGCTCGACCAGATCGAGGAGGTGCTGATCCGTGCCGATCTCGGCGTCGACAGCGCGGCGAAGATTGCCGCGGCGGTCGGCGAGGGCCGCTACGACCAGTCGATCACGCCCGAAGAGGTGAAGGCGGTCGTCGCCGCCGAAGTGGAGAAGGTCCTTACGCCGGTGGCGAAGCCGCTCGCGCTCGGCGAAGCAAAGCCCTTCGTGGTGCTGGTCGTCGGCGTCAACGGCTCGGGCAAGACCACGACCATCGGCAAGCTCGCCGCCAAATTCCGCGCCGAAGGTCGCTCGGTGATGCTGGCGGCCGGCGACACCTTCCGCGCGGCCGCGATCGACCAACTCAACATCTGGGGCGGGCGCAGCGGTGCCGCGGTGATCGCGCGCGGTGCCGGCGCCGACGCCGCCGGCCTTGCCTTCGACGCCCTCACCGAAGCGCGCGGCGAGGAGATCGACGTGCTGCTCGTCGATACCGCCGGCCGCCTGCAGAACAAGGCGGTGCTGATGGACGAGTTGCAAAAGATGGTGCGTGTGATGAAGAAGGTCGATCCCGCCGCGCCGCACGCCGTGCTGTTGGTGCTTGACGCCACGGTCGGCCAGAACGCGCTCTCGCAGGTCGAGGTGTTTCGCAGCATTGCCGGCGTGACCGGGCTGGTCATGACCAAGCTCGACGGCACTGCGCGCGGCGGCATTTTGGTCGCACTCGCGGCGAAATTCGGCTTGCCCGTGCATTTCATCGGCGTGGGCGAAGGGATCGACGACCTCGCGCCGTTCTCGGCGAAGGATTTCGCCAAGGCGGTCGCCGGCATCGAATGAAGCGACATGCCTTGCATTTTCCACTTGTCATGTCCGCGAAAGCAGGCATCCAGTAAGTGTAGGGCTGCGAGCTGGGACGCCGCGTCTCCGGTCGCTCTCACGGATACTGGATCATTCGCTTGCGCGGATGATGACAATCGTCGAGCCGCATGACTCATAGAACCAACGACGCCACACACACCGCACCATGAACACGAAAAAACCGCAGCTCAATCCCGCTCTCAAGCTTGTGCTCGATCTCGGGCCATTGGTGCTGTTCTTCCTCGCGAACTCGCGGCCGGCGCTGTTCCTGCCGCTGGTCGCGCCGATACTGCCCGAGGATGTCGCGGTGGGCGCGCGCGTCGGCATCTTCGTCGCCACCGCGGTGTTCATGGTCGCGGTGGTGATCGCGCTCGCGATCTCCTATGCGCTGACGCGGCACCTGCCGGTCATGCCGCTGGTCACCGCGATTATCGTGCTGGTGTTCGGATCCCTCACCCTCGTCCTGCACGACGAGTTGTTCATCAAGCTCAAGCCCACGATCATCTATCTCATGTTCGGTGCCTTGCTGCTCGGGGGCCTCGCTTTCCGCAAGCCGCTGCTCGGGATGGTCTTCGATTCGGTGTTTCATCTCACCGAGGCGGGCTGGCGCAAGCTGACGCTGCGCTGGGCGCTGTTCTTCTTCGGGCTTGCGCTTCTCAACGAGATCGTCTGGCGCACCCAGACGACCGACGTCTGGGTGAGCTTCAAGGTCTTCGGCGTCGTACCGCTGACCTTCCTGTTTGCCGCTTTGCAATATCCGCTGCTGACGAAATATGCCGCGCCCGAGGTGAAGGAGTAGATGGGACGTTGCTCCCCACAACCCCATTGTCGTCCCCGCGAAAGCGGGGACCCATCGTGCCGCAGCTACGCTCTCTGGAATATGGATTCCCGCTTTCGCGGCGACGACATGCGCTTACGATGACGGCGCTGCCAGCGCCTTCTCGATCGCCGGCTTCAGGCTGCGCTCGAGATTGTCGGGTGTGATCGGCCCGATCAGCTTATAGGCGATGCGTCCGTCGCGTCCGACCACGAAAGTCTCGGGCACCCCGTACACGCCCCATTCGATCGCCGCGCGGCCGTTGCCGTCGGTCCCGTTGGCGATGAACGGATTGCCATAGCGTCCGAGAAAGCGCCGCGCATTGTCGGGCTGATCCTTGTAGTTGATGCCGACGACACGGACGCGCTGGTCGGCCGCCAGCGTCATGAGCAACGGAGCCTCCTCACGGCACGGCACGCACCAGGACGCCCACACGTTGAGCACCGTCACGTTGCTCTTGAAATCCGCGCTGGCGAGCCCGGGCACGGCCTCGCCCTCGCGCTCGAGTCCGGGCAGCGGCGGGAGATCGGTTTGCGGCGCGGGATGCCCGATCAAGGCCGACGGAATGCGCGAAGGGTCGCCGGCGCCCAGCCGCAGGACGAACAGCCCGGCGAGCGCAAGAAAGGCCAATAGCGGGACGAGCACGATCAGCCGGCGCTGCCACGCGCCCGCATTCTTCTCGGCCCCATTGCTTTCAGCCGCGCTCACCACTTCTCCTCGTTCGCGCGCTCCGATCGCCGCGTGATCCCCTGGGCGTCGAACTCGTCGAGCACGCGGAGCAAATGTCGCCGGTCGAGCACGACCCACAATACCAATCCGGCCACGATTGCGACCGCGGCGGCATAGGCGGTCACGATGAATGCGGCATGCGGACCGAGATTCATCGTCACGCTCTCGCCGCGGCGTCGGCCTGGATCATCTGCAAGGTGCGCACTCGCCGGCGCATGATCTCGTTGCGCATGGCGGCCAGATGCAGCGTCAGGAACAACAGCGTGAATGCGACGAGCATGATGATCAGCGGCACGAGAATGCTCGGATGAATGGTCGATCCGCCGAGCCGGAGCACGGAGGCCGGCTGATGCAACGTGTTCCACCAGTCCACCGAGAACTTGATGATGGGGATATTGATCGCGCCGACGAGGGTGAGCACCGCCGCCGCCCGGGCTGCCCGGGTCGGATCGTCGATCGTTCGCCACAGCGCGATCAGCCCGAGATACATCAGGAACAGGACCAGCACCGACGTGAGCCGCGCGTCCCAGACCCAATAGGTTCCCCACATCGGGCGACCCCACAGCGACCCGGTGACGAGACACATCAGCGTGAACGCCGCGCCGATGGGCGCTGCCGTCTTGGCGGCAACATCGGCGAGGGGATGGCGCCAGACCAGCGTGCCGAGCGCGGCCACGCTCATCAACATCCAGGCGAAGATGCCGAGCCAAGCGGCCGGGACGTGAATGAACATGATCTTCACGGTCGCGCCCTGCTGATAATCGTCGGGCGCGAGATAGGCCTGGCTGATGCCGAAGACGAAGGCGAACAGCGTCGCCGCCGCGAGCCACGGCAACACCCGGTCGGTGAGCGCGCGAAAGCGGGACGGGTTGGCGAGTTCGGTGAGCGTCATCACAAGTCTCTTGATTTGCTCCCAAGCGTTATTCGTGCCCCACACTGGCGGCAATGTGACGAGCCCGCAGCTGCGACGCCGTTCACGATCGCGTCATTCGAGCCTCGCGTCAGTCCAGCCCCTGCCGCAGCGCGATGGCGGCGGCCAAGGGACCGATCACCAGGCTGGCCAGCGTGAGTGCGCACAGAATACTAAAGGGCGCTCCGAATGGGACCGGCCCGACCATCGCCGCGTTCGAGGCCGCGACCCCGAAGATCAAGACCGGGATCGTCAATGGCAGGACCAGGATCGCGAGCAGGAGACCGCCGCGCCGCAGCGCCACGGTGAGCGCGGCGCCGATCAGGCCGATGAAGGTCAGCGCCGGCGTCCCCGCAAGCAAGGTGAGCGCAACTGCGCCCGACGCTTTCGGGTCGAGGTTGAGAAGCAGACCCAGCAGCGGGGCGGCGATGACCAGCGGCAAGCCGGTGGTGAGCCAGTGCGCCAGCGCCTTGCCGGCAACGGCGAGCTCGAGCGGCAGGCGCGCCGTGAGGATCAGGTCGAGCGAGCCGTCCTCATGGTCCATTGCGATGAGCCGGTCGAGTGCGAGCAGGCTGGCGAGCAGCGCGCCGAGCCACAGGATCGCCGGCCCGATCCGTGCCAGCAGCGCGAGGTCGGGGCCGATGGCGAACGGGACCAGGGTAACCACGATGAGAAAGAACAGCACGCCGATCAGTGCGCCACCCCCGCCGCGCACGGCGAGCCGCATGTCGCGCAGGACAAGCGCAGCAAGCGCGGTCATGGCGGCGCGCTCCCCGTCGTGCCCCGCAACGGCCGCTTCCATTTCTCTCGCCCCAGTGGGAAGTGGATAGAGGTGGGGTTCGTGGGCTCTCGCCGCGGGGGCGACGCCGGCAGGCAACCGAACCGCCCCCAACCTCTCCTGACAAGGGGGAGGAGACCCCACCGAGCCGGCGCACTCATCGGCCCCTTCCCAGGGGCAGTTCCTTCACCCGATCGAGGCCGATCGGACCATGGGCGGCCGCGAGGATCAGCCCGCCGCCGGCGAGATGCGCGCGCATGAGATCGGCGAGCGTGGCTTGACCGCCGGCATCGAGGGCGGAGGTCGGCTCGTCGAGCAGCCAGATCGGGCGTTCCACCGCGATCAGGCGCGCAAGCGAGAGGCGCCGCCGCTGCCCGGCGGAGAGATAGATCGCGGGCAGGCGGGCGATCCCGTCGAGCCCGACGGCGGCCAGGGCCACCTCGCGCTTCGCTGCGCTGCCACCGAGAAAATTCGTCCAGAAGCCGAGGTTTTCGTCGACCGAGAGGGCGGGCTTGAGGGCGTCCTGATGGCCGAGATAATGCACCTGCTCGCCGAGGGTCAGTTCCGCATCGGCGCCCTCGCATGCCAGCCGTCCTTGCTGCGGTCGCACCAAGCCCGCGACCAGGCGAAGCAGAGAGGATTTGCCGGCGCCGTTCGGGCCGGTCACCAACAGCGCTTCGCCCGGGCCGACCACAAAGGTCAATGCCCGGAAGACCTCGCGGCCGCCCCTGACGCAAGCAAGATCGGAGCCGACCAGCCGCATCACCTTCCGGCCCCGGGCGCGAGCCCGCGCGCCGCCCCGTTCCGCCGCGGCCTGGGCACGCGAGCCGTGGCGCCGGCCGCAGCCGCGGTCCGAAAAAGCCGCGAAAGAACCGATGATTTTGTGCCCATGTGGTTGACGATTGTCGATTTTCTGGAACGGCGCAAAAAAAGACCTTATAAGCCCATCGTCCCGCGCTCACTAATCAACCCGCGCGGAACTCGCGACCGATGACGAGGAAGCGCTTCCGGTAATCCCCTACCGTCGAACCGCTGGCCCTCCCGGTTGGATGGGAACCGATCACCATGACGTCAATCGACAGTTTCCGCTGCTGCCGACCCCTCAAAGTAGGCAGCAAGACCTACGCTTATTACAGCCTGCCGGCGGCGGAGAAGAACGGTCTCAAGAGCATCTCCCGCCTGCCCTTCTCCATGAAGGTGCTGCTGGAGAATCTGCTGCGCAACGAGGACGGCCGTTCGATCACCAAGGAGGACATCCAGGCGGTCGCGCAATGGCTCAAGACCAAGACCTCCGATCGCGAGATTGCCTTTCGGCCGGCGCGCGTATTGATGCAGGATTTCACCGGCGTGCCCGCGGTGGTCGATCTCGCCGCCATGCGCGACGCCATGAAGGCGCTCGGCGGCGACCCCAAGAAGATCAATCCGCTCGTTCCGGTCGATTTGATTTGCGATCACTCCGTGGCCGTCACGTTCTTCGGCAGCAACACCGCGGTCAAGAAAAACGTCGATGAGGAATACCGGCAGAACCGGGAGCGCTACGAATTCCTCAAATGGTCGCAGAAATCATTCGACAACTTCCGCGTCGTGCCGCCCGGCACCGGCATCTGCCACCAGGTGAATCTCGAATATCTGTCGCAGACGGTGTGGTCGAGGAAGGACAAGGTCAAGATCGACGGCAAGCCGGTGGTGATGGACGTGGCCTTTCCGGACACGCTGGTCGGCACCGACTCGCACACCACCATGGTCAATGGTCTGGCTGTGCTCGGCTGGGGCGTGGGTGGTATCGAGGCGGAGGCGGCCATGCTCGGCCAGCCCTATTCGATGCTGCTGCCGGAGGTCATCGGCGTGAAGTTGACCGGCAAGCTCAAGGAAGGCGTAACCGCGACCGATCTCGTGCTCACCGTCACCCAGATGCTGCGCAAGCGCGGCGTGGTCGGCAAGTTCGTCGAATATTTCGGTCCGGGCCTCGCCAATCTCACGATCGCCGATCGCGCCACCATCGGCAACATGTCGCCCGAATACGGCGCGACCTGCGGCTTCTTTCCGGTCGATGACGATACGCTGAAATATCTCGCGGATACCGGCCGTCCGGCCGCCCAGCTTGCGCTGGTCGCCGCCTATACCAAGGCGCAGGGCATGTACCGCAGCAAGTCGACGCCCGACCCCGCCTTCACCGACGTGCTCAAGCTCGAATTGTCGCAGGTCGAGCCTTCGCTCGCCGGCCCCAAGCGCCCGCAGGATCGCGTCGCACTCAAAGAGGTGAAGGCCGGTTTCGCCATGGCGATGGAGAAAGAGTTCAACAAAGGCGGCGACGGCGGCAAGGACATCTTCGATCTCCATCCCTCGCTTGCCACCTCGTTGGACAAGAATTTCTCCAAGGCCGGCTCCCCGAAACGGGTTCCGGTCGAGGGCCGACAGCACGATCTCGGTCATGGCGACGTCGTCATTGCCGCGATCACCTCGTGCACCAATACGTCGAATCCGAACGTGATGGTGGGAGCCGGGCTGCTGGCGCGCAAGGCGGTGGCCAAGGGCTTGACCGTCAAGCCGTGGGTGAAGACCTCGCTGGCACCGGGTTCGCAGGTCGTCGCCGAATATCTCGACAAATCGGGGCTGCAGAAGGACCTCGACAAGCTCGGCTACAACCTCGTCGGCTTCGGGTGCACCACCTGCATCGGCAATTCCGGTCCGCTCGCGCCCGAGATTTCCAAGGCGATCAACGACAAGGATCTCGTCGCCGCCGCGGTGCTGTCCGGCAATCGCAACTTCGAAGGCCGCGTCAACGCCGACGTACGCGCGAACTATCTGGCCTCGCCGCCGCTGGTGGTCGCCTATGCGCTCGCGGGCTCGATGTATTCCGATCTGTTGAAGCAGCCGCTCGGTCTCGACAAGAAGGGCAAGAAGGTCTTCCTCAAGGACATCTGGCCCTCGAGCCGCGAAATCAACGGCGTCGTGCGCAAGACCATCAACAAACAGATGTTCACGAAAAAATACGCCGATGTCTTCAAGGGCGACTCCAATTGGCGCCGCATCAACGTCAAAGGCGGCTTGACCTACGGCTGGGACAAGAGATCGACCTACGTGCAGAACCCGCCCTATTTCGTCGGCATGGGACGCCACCCGGCGCCGCTCACCGACATCGTCGATGCGCGCGTGCTCTGCCTGCTGCTCGATTCGATCACCACCGACCACATCTCGCCGGCGGGCTCGATCAAGATCGACTCGCCCGCGGGCAGGTACCTCATCGATCACAAGGTGAAACCGACCGATTTCAACCAGTATGGCACGCGGCGCGGCAATCACGAGGTCATGATGCGGGGCACCTTCGCCAATATCCGCCTCAAGAACCAGATGGTGCCCGGCGTCGAAGGAGGCGTTACCGTCCACTATCCTTCGCGTCAGCGCATGTCGATCTATGACGCCGCCATGCGCTACAAGAACGAAAAGGTCCCGCTCGTCGTCTTCGCCGGCAAGGAATATGGCAGCGGATCCTCGCGCGACTGGGCGGCGAAGGGACCCAACCTGCTCGGCGTGCGGGCAGTCATCACCCAATCGTTCGAGCGCATCCACCGCTCCAACCTCATCGGCATGGGCGTGCTGCCGCTTTGCTTCGAGGAAGGCACGTCCTGGCAATCGCTCGGCCTCAAGGGCGACGAGCAGGTGACGATCCGCGGTCTGCACGGGGAGATCAAGCCGCGCCAGCGCATGATCGCCGAGATCGTCGCCTCCGATGGCGGCCTCAAACGCGTCCCGCTCGTTTGCCGCATCGATACGCTCGACGAGCTCGACTATTTCAAGCACGGCGGCATATTGCACTATGTGCTGCGGCAGCTCGTGGCGGCCTAAACCAGCAAGCTTGCGCCTCACCTCGAATTGAGTGGCGGGTGATCGCGCGGCTGATTATGAGTGCGGGGCCGGAGGGGGGAAAGCCGCCCCGGCCCGCGGGGGCGGGGAGGATGATGATGGTGCGTTGCTGCCTCGCCTATGCGGTCGTCGTTGTCTGCGCTTCTGTGGCACCGCATTCGTTCGCGCAAGGCGAGCCGCGCGCCGTGATCGAATTGTTCACCAGCCAAGGCTGCTCGTCCTGCCCGGCGGCCGACAAACTGCTCGGCGAACTCGCGGCAGATCCCTCGCTCGTTCCGATCAGCGTGCCGATCGACTATTGGGACTATCTCGGCTGGAAGGACACGCTCGCCGATCCCCGCAACACCGCCCGGCAGAAAGCCTATGCGCACGTGCGCGGTGACGGCCAGGTCTACACCCCGCAAGTGGTGGTGAACGGCAGCCTGCACGTCCTCGGTAGCGACAGGGCCGCGATCGAGCTCGCCATCGCCAAGAGTCGAAAGAGCGGCGCAATGTCGTTGCCGCCGGTGACGCTTGCAGTCGGCGACGGTCGGCTGGATGTGGCGATTCCCGACGCGGAGGGACGTGCCGTCGCCGAGGTCTGGCTGTTCGGGTTGGTGAAGGCGGCGACGATCGCGATCGGACGCGGCGAGAATAAAGGACGCGCGATCACTTACCACAACGTCGTGCGGCGCTGGATCAAGCTCGGCGACTGGAACGGCAAGCGCAATTCGTGGAGCATCCCGATGCAGACCCTCAAGGGCGATGGCATCGACGAGGCGGCCGTCCTGGTGCAGAGCGGCACGGCGGAAAAGCCGAAGACGATCCTCGGCGCCACGCTCGCAGCCATTCGGTAAGCCGGCTACCGCTGACCACGGAGTCTGGGCGCGCGACTTTCCGCGCGGCCGAGGCTATTGGATCGCGCGAAGTTGCTTCCGCTAACTGCGGTTTCGCTGCGGATATTTTCTCGGTGAACCCGAAAGAGCCGCAACTTTTCGGATCACACTCGCTGCATCTAATGGGCCCGATCTGCCCCGAACGCCGGGGGGCTGGGGGGCTAGAGAATCCGGCGCTCGACCACAGACCGGGCCCCGAGGCAACGTCTCTCCACTGGCATTCCGGCTTGGCGCGTGCTTGACCAGAATTGGGCAGGATTATGATTCCATTGACGAATCCGTGAGGATCGCCGGCTGTGGCGCAAGCAGCGCCGCCGCGATGGCGACGATCCATTTCTCGCTTGCCGACTCTGGCATCCGGCGCGATCATTGTTGTTGATCTGTCACACGGAAGGAGGCGCCGCATGAACTACGGCGATATCGAGCCGAGCGAGTTCCATGGGGGCGAGGCCTCTGGCATTTCGCCTCTCGCCCCCGCAAACCGAGTGACCTTCGACCGGCGCGAGCTCAACCGCATTTTCGGCCTCTATGGCCGCAAGGTCGCCGCCGGCGAATGGCGCGACTACGCCATCGACTTCCTCAAGGACCGCGCAGTGTTCTCCGTGTTCCGCCGCGCCTCGGAAGTTCCCATCTACCGCATCGAGAAAAGTCCCAAGCTCGCGCGGCGTCAGGGCGCCTACAGCGTGATCTCGGCGACCGGGCTGATCGTGCGCCGCGGCCACGAGCTCGACCGCGTGTTGGGCGCGATCGACAGGTCGCTGAGCGTGGTGGCGTAGGTTACGGCCCGGCCCTTGCGCCAATTCCGAGCGGTCGCTGCATCAACACGCTGTCGAGCCACCGATCGAATTTGAATCCAACGTTCTCGAACGTGCCGACCATGCGGAAACCGGCCGTGCGATGCAGCTCGATCGAAGCGGTATTGGCGGAATCGCCGATCACTGCGATCATTTGCCGGAAGCCGGCGGCTTCGGCGTCGACGATGAGCCGCTGGAGCAGCGCACGGCCGATCCCGCGGCGCTGCGATTGCGGTGCGATATAGATCGAATCCTCGACGCTCCAGTGGTAGGCCGGCCGGGCGCGATAGGGTCCGGCATAGGCGTACCCCGTGATCTCGCCGCCGAGTTCGGCCACCAGATAGGGATAGCCGCCGGCGCGCATCGTCTCGTAGCGGCGCGCCATTTCGCTTTCGTCAGGCGGCTCGATCTCGAAGGACGCCGTGCCATGGCGCACCGCGTGGTCATAGATTCTGGTGATGACCGCGAGGTCGCGCGGTTGAGCGGGGCGGATGGGGATCATGGGCGGACGAGCGAGGCCGGACGACGGGCAGACTACGAGGGGCAGTACCGCGGACGGCTGAAACAATAGCCGGTCTGTCGCTCCCTGTCCGCCGTTCGACGAAAACAGCGCCCCGGCGATGGCCGGGGCGCTGCAATTCCGTTCTGAGCGTCAGTGCTTCAGCGACGGTCGCCGAGGAAGCGCAACATGAACAAGAACAGGTTGATGAAGTCGAGATAGAGCGAGAGCGCGCCCATCACGGCCTTGCGGCCGACCACGGTACCGTCCTCCATCGGATCGTACATCTCCTTGATCCGCTGCGTGTCCCACGCGGTCAGGCCCGCGAAGATCAGCACGCCGACCGCGGAAATCACGAAGTCGAGCCCGGTGCTCTTGAGGAAAAGGTTGACCAGCATCGCGATGATCAGTCCGATCAGGCCCATCATCAGGAACGATCCGATCGGCGAGAGATCGCGCTGCGTGGTGTAGCCGTAGAGGCTCAGCGCACCGAAGGCGGCGGCCGAGACGAAGAACACCCGGGTGATCGAGGCGCCGGTATAGGTCAGGAAGACGGTCGACAGCATGAGCCCGAGCAGCGCGGCATAGAGCATGAACAGCGCGAATGCCGTCGATGGCTGCAGCGAGCTGATGCGCCAGCTGATCAGAAATACCAGCCCGAGCGTTCCGAGAAACAGAACCAGCACCGCCGGTCCGCTGAAGATCGCCTGCCCGAACGCGGTCAATCCGACGATCGCGCCATTGGCATTGGTGACGACCGCCGCCTGGAACGTGAGCCAGGAGACGATGCCGGTGAGCGCGACGCCCATGGCCATGTAGTTGTAGACGCGGATCATGTAGGCCCGCAGGCCCTGATCGATCGCAACTGCCCGGTCCGCACCGACGCCGCGTCTGGCAGCCGCGTAGTTCCGGTCGAAATCCGACATGGAAGTCCCTCTCTCTCGTGCGGCCCACGGGCCGATCATATGGCGCCCCGCCGGCGAGCGGCTGGCGTCCGATGCGGGGAATCTAGTGCGGGATTGGTTCCGACGCCAGATGCCGCAAATGCGATTTGTTGAGGCCGGCCGACCCCGGCATCAAGCTGTCAGGTTACATTCTAGCAACCTATTGCCGGCGCGACGTGACTGCGGGGCGCGGCGCGTTGTCGCTTGCCGGACCCCGCGAATTCAGAGGTTACGCAGTACGGCGGCCGGCTTCTGGCCGAGCGCGGTGAACGTGCCGATCAATCCGAGCGCAACCGTTGCGGCGACGGCGCCGGCGGCGGCCATGAGCGACGGCCCCGGCAGCCAGACGAAGGGCAGGTTCATGATTCTGACGACGACGAATGCGGCGGCCGCCGAGCCAGCCGCCACCCCGAACAGCGCGGTGGTCAGGCCGAGCGCGAGATATTCGAGCGCATAGGCGGAAAGCAGTCGCATCCGCGTCGCGCCGACGGTCTTCAGGATGACCGCGTCATAGACGCGCTGGCGGTGGCCGGCCGCGAGCGCACCGCCCAGCACCAGCACCGCCACCAGCAAGGTGAGCACGCTCGCTCCGCGGATCGCGAGCGCCAAGTTCGATACGATATGGCCGACCGCATCGAGCGCCTCGCGCACGCGAACGGTGGTGATTGCCGGGAAGGCGTCGGCCACCGCCTTCAACAGCATGAGCTCCTCCGCGGTCGTGCTGCCGTCGGGATAGGTCAGCGTGGCGATATGACTATGCGGCGCCCCGCGGAAGGTGCCGGGCGAGAACACCATGACGAAATTGATGCCAAGGCTCTGCCAATCGACGGCGCGCAGATTGGCGATCGTCGCAGTTAGATTGCGGCCGAGCACGTTGACGGTCACGTTGTCGCCGAGCTTGAGGCCGAGGCCATCCGCAATGCGCCTTTCCAACGAAACCAGCGGCGGACCCTGGTAGTCCGGCGTCCACCATCGTCCCTCGAGCAGGCGTGAGCCTGCGGGGACCTCTTCCCCATAGGTGATGCCGCGGTCGCTCTGCAGCGCCCATGCGGCATCCGGCGATGGCTTCAAGTTTTCGGCGGCAACGCCGTTTGCCGCGACGATGCGCCCGCGCAGCATGGGCACGCGCTCGATCGTCGCCTGCGGCGCGCGCGCATGAATGAAGGCGTCGAACCTTTCGGCCTCGCCGGAGGGGATATCGACGAAGTAGAACGACGGGGCCTTGTCCGGCAACGCCGCCAGGAACTGCCGGCGCAAATTGCCGTCGATCGCGATCACGGTCACCAGGAGGGCGAGCCCGAGGCCGAGCGACAGGACGACGCTCGGCGTGACGGCGTCCGGCCGATAGAGATTGGCAATGGCGAGCCGAACGACGGGCGTGCGGGCGCGCGGCAGACGGCGTGCGATCAGCATCAGCAGCGCGGCCACCAGGCGCAGCAGCACGAACACGCCGATCGCGGCGACAACGAAGATCCCGGCGATGCGTCGGTCATAGGCGAACCCGATCGCGAGGGTCGCAAGCGCGCCACCGACCAGGACCGTCGCTGCGATGTAGGACTGCCGCGGCCAGCGCCGATCGCCTGCCACCTGGTCACGGAACAGCGCCGAGGCCGGCACGTCATGCGCCTGCCCGAGCGGCCACACGGCGAAGGCGACGGCGGTCAGCAGCCCATAGAGAAGCGCCAGCACAAGGCCGCCCGGATGCAGCGCCGGCGCAATCGGCAAAGGGAGCACGGCGCCGAAGCTCCAGGTGATGAGAAAAGGCAGGGCAGCGCCCACGGCGAGGCCCGGCAGCGCGCCGAGACCGGCCAGCGCCAGCACCTGGGTCAGATAGATCACGAACACCCGCGAGCCGGTCGCGCCCAGCGACTTCAGCGTCGCGATCACCTCGCGCCGGCGGTCGAGATGGCCCTTGATCGCGTTCGCGACGCCGACCCCTCCGACCAGCAGCGCGGTGAGTCCGACCAATGTGAGATATTGTGTGAAGCGCTCGATATTGCGTTCGAGCGCGGGCGAGGCGTTGACCCGTGAGCGCGCTTCCCAACCGGCTTGTGGCAATTGGGCTCGCGCCGCAGCGAGGACGGCACGCACCGCTGCATCGGTCGCGTCGTTGTCGGGCAGGCGCAGGCGATAATGCCAGCGCACGATGCTTCCGGGCCGCAGCAGGTCGGTCGCGCGCAAGGCCGCCTCGCTGATGAGGAGCCGTGGGCCGAAGCCGATGCCGCCGGCGAGCTTGTCCGGCTCGGACGCCAGCGCAGCGCGGATTTCGATTGCGGCGGAGCCGACCGTGATATGCGCGCCCGGCTCGAGGTTAAGTCGCGCGAGCAGAGCGGGGTCGGCTGCGGCGCCGAATACGCCGTCGCGCAGCGCCAGCACTTGCCCGAGGGGCTGTTGCGGGTCGAGCGCGACGACGCCGTAAAGCGGATAAGCAGCGTCCACCGCCTTGAGTTCGACCAGGGTCGTGCGCCCGTCCCGCGCGCGCGCCATGGCTCGCATGGTAGCGGCGAGCGATACGCTGCCCCGGTGATCGAGAAACGCACGCTCGTCCGCGCTTGCCTCGCGCAGACTGAGAGAAAACGCCAGGTCGCCGCCAAGGATCACGCGGCCTTCGCGCGCTAGCCCGTCGGCAAGTCCCGACGCGACCGAACCCACGCCGGCAATGGCCATGACCCCGAGCGCGATGCAGGCGATGAACACGTAGAATCCGCGCAAGCCTCCGCGCAGTTCGCGCGCCGCGAAACGCAGCGCCACCGGTGCGCGCCGGGCTCGGTTCACGACTTCACCTTCACTGGCGCGCGCGTTGGCGTTCTCTCGATTCGGCCGGAGCGCATCCGCACCACCCGCTCGCAACGGGCGGCGAGGGCGGCGTCGTGAGTGACGAGCACGAGGGTCGTGCCGCGCTGCGCATGGCCCGCGAACAGAAGATCGATGATCTCCGCCCCGGTGCTCTCGTCGAGGTTGCCGGTCGGCTCGTCGGCGATGAGGATGGCCGGGTTGGGCGCGAGTGCGCGGGCCAGCGCCACGCGCTGCTGCTCGCCGCCCGAAAGCTCGGCCGGATAGTGGTATCGCCGCTCGCTCAAGCCGACGGCCGCGAGCTCGGCCTCCGCCCGCTCCCGGGCGTCGTCGATGCCGGCAAGCTCCAGCGGCACGGCGATGTTTTCCAGCGCGGTCATGGTGGGAATGAGATGGAAGGACTGGAATACGATGCCGACGTTGCGCCCGCGGAAGCGTGCCAGCGCGTCCTCGCTCAGGGTTTCGAGTGCCTGTCCCGCGACCATGACCGAGCCGGTGTCGGCACGTTCCAACCCGGCCGTGACCATGAGCAAGGTCGATTTGCCCGAGCCGGAAGGGCCGACCAGGCCGATCGCCTGGCCGCGGCCTATATATAGGTCGACGTCTTTGAGGATATGGACACGGGCCGCTCCCCGACCGAGCGATAAGTTGACGCCGCTGAGTTCGATCGCCGGGCTACCTGACCCCGAGGTTTCGTGCATGTTCCGTCGCTTTTTGGTGCTTCTGGTCGAGACCGGGCGGGCGCCGCTCCGGTCATATGGGGGTTGGGCCCCCTGGGTCCAGTCATTCGTGCTGATGGCGGCGGTGCTGGCGCTCGCGCTGCCGACGGGCGAGCCGGCGGCCGCGCCCGATCGTCCGGTGCGGATCGTGGCCTTGGGTGACTCGCTCACCGCCGGGCTGGACCTAGCTGCCGCGGACGCCTTCCCGGCAAAGCTTGCAGCGGCGCTCAAAGCCAGGGGCCTCGCGGTCGAAGTCACCAATGCCGGGGTCTCCGGCGATACCGCCGCCAGCGGGCTCGCCCGCCTCGACTGGTCGGTACCGGAGGGGACGGATGCCGTCATCGTCGAATTCGGTGCCAACGACATGCTGCGGGGTATCGATCCGAAGGTCACGCGCCAGGCGCTTGAGCAGATCGTGCGGCGCCTCGGTGAGCGGCGCATTGCCGTGCTGCTCGCCGGCATGCGGGCTGCGCCCAATCTGGGCACCGACTATGGGCGCGAGTTCGAAGCCATCTATTCCGAGCTCGCGGCCCGCAACGGGCTCCTGCTTTATCCGTTCTTCCTCGACGGCGTCGCGGCCGAGCAAAGGCTCAATCAGCGCGACGGACTCCATCCGACCGCCGCCGGAGTCGACGCGATCGTCGCGCGCATCCTGCCTAAGGTCGAAGAGCTGGTGGCCCAGGTGCGGGACCAGCGTGCCATGTGAAGGTTCGTTCCATCGGAGGCGTGCGAATCTCCACGAGTTGATCTATTAGGCCCATCCAAGCATTCCGATCGTGCCATGCCCCGCCTTTTCACCGGTCTCGAAATCCCCCCCGATGTCGGCCAGTCGCTGTCCACGTTGCGCGGCGGGCTGCCCGGCGCGCGCTGGATCGATCCCGACAACTATCACGTGACGCTGCGCTTCATCGGCGATGTCGACGACGTGGTTGCGCACGAGGTCGCCTCCATGCTGGGCCGCGTGCGGCGCGAGGCGTTCGAGCTGCGCGTGGAGGATCTCAAATCGTTCGGCGGGCGCAAACCGCGCGCGGTCGTCGCCACGCTCGGACCGGCGCAGGCTCTGATGGAGCTGCAGGCCGAGCACGAGCGATTGATGCAACGGGTCGGGCTGGAGCCCGAGGGACGCAAATACACGCCGCATGTTTCGCTCGCGCGGCTGCGTGAATCCTCGAACCGGCAGGTTGCGGACTATTTGGCGCTACGCGCGCCCTTCCGCTCGCCGCCGTTCAGGGTCTCGCGCTTCGTGCTGTTCTCGTCGCGCGCCTCGGTCGGCGGCGGCCCCTACGTGATCGAGGCGGCCTATCCGCTTGCGGCATAACCGACTGCGGCGGACCAAAGAAAGGCAATGGGAAGACGACGGCTTTGCAGCCCGCGGCCTGGCACCCGTCGGTGCTCACACCGGCTTCAGCAGGCGGGATTGCACGTCGAACATGGCGGTGGCGAAGCCGTGGCCGTCGGCCAGAATTTCGCGCAGCAACGACAGCGGGGTCGGCCTCGGCGCGACCACCTCTCCCACGACGCTGGAAAAGTCGAAGCTCAGCTCGGCATCGTATTTGCGAGCGAGCTGCTGCATGCGCTTGTTGTCGGCAAGACACGCCATGTGCAGGAATTTGAGGCCGCGGTTGCGCGCGGCGAGCAGCGTACGCTCGAGCAGCATGGAGCCGATGCCGTGGCTTTGCCAAGGCTTCTCGATCGAGAAGGCGGCCTCGGCTTCGCGCGCGATCGGCGCACCGATCGATCGCAGCTCCGCGGCGCCGCGCAGCGTCCCGTCGACGAAGAACCCGTGAATGAGCGCGTCCATCCCGAATGAAAGCGCGGCATAGTCGTGCACGAAATCATCGGACACGCTGCCGGCGAAGCGATTGCGCCGGCTGTCGGGGTCGAGGCGCAACAGATGGTCGCGGTAAGGCTCGGCCTCGCCGATCCACAGTTTGCGGATGAGGCCGCCAGGCGGCAGCGGGTCGCGCATGGGCAAGCGTTCCTAGTCAAGGTTGATCCAAAGCCCGAATCGGGTCGTATACCGCAACGCAATATAGCCCGGAGGATGGCGCGCCAGGGGCAAAGGCTTGAGGTAACATCATGATTATCCGCCATAAATCAGCATAGCAGCCATGCGCCGGCTGCCGTTGGGTGCGCTTTTTCGGATGGTTTTGTGCTCTGCAGCATGCCCGACCGCGATAACGGGCTGCAGCGCCTGGTTCGGTCATCTCGGCACGACTTGCGGCTGGTGGTCGCGGGCCGCTATTTGATCGCGGGCCCCGCCCACGATCGATCCCTCCGCCAACGCCCCATCCACCGTCCATGTCGGCTTCCGTCTCGGTGCAGTATGCGACGCGCGTCGCCGCGGGAAAGATCGAACGCGACAGCGCCCAGCAGGCGATCGTCGAAAAGTTCGCGCAACTCGAACGGCGGCTTGCCGAGCATCGCCTCGCGCGCAAGTCGTCGTCTCTCGGCTGGTTGTTCGGAGCACGCGCGCGTGACGCGGATCCGATCAGGGGACTCTACATTTTCGGCGACGTCGGTCGTGGCAAGACCATGTTGATGGACCTGTTCTTCGCAGCGTCACCCGTGGTGCGCAAGCGCCGGGTCCACTTCCACGAATTCATGGCCGAGGTGCATGAACGCGTTTATGCGTTTCGGCAGAAGGCGAAAATGGGCGAAACCGACGGCGGCGATCCGATCGGGCTCGCCGCCGCCGCCATCGCGCAAGAGACGTGGCTGCTCTGCTTCGACGAATTTCACGTCACCGACATCGCCGATGCGATGATTCTCGGCCGGCTGTTCAAACGTCTATTCGAACTCGGCGTCGTGGTGGTCGCGACCTCGAACGTGCCGCCGCGCGAGCTCTACAAGGATGGCCTCAACCGCGCGCTGTTTCTGCCGTTCATCGAGCTCATCGAACAGCACATGGAGGTCGGGCAGCTCGCCGCCCGCACCGATTTTCGGCTGGAGAAGCTCGCCGGCGCGCCGGTGTGGTACGTTCCGGCGGATCGCGCTGCAGCGGCCGCGCTCGACGACGCATGGCGGCGCCTGACCGCAGGCCATACCGGAGAAGAGCAGAAGCTCGTGATGAAGGGACGCACTATCCGGGTGCCGCGGGCGACCATGGGGGTGGCGCGGTTCTCGTTCCACGACCTGTGCGAACAGCCGCTCGCCGCCGCTGACTATCTCAAGCTCGCGCACGAATTCCACACCATCGTGCTCGATCATATCGTGGTGATGGATTACGACCGGCGCAACGAGGCCAAGCGTTTCGTCGTGCTGATCGATACGCTCTACGACAACGCCGTCAAGCTGGTCGCGTCGGCCGAGGCCGAACCCGACGCGCTTTACCGTGCAAGCGATGGCTTCGAGGCGCAGGAGTTCAAACGCACCGCCTCGCGCCTGATCGAGATGCGCTCGGAGGCCTATCTGGCCTTGCCGCACGGGCGCGGCCATGAGGTTGCATCGGGGTCGACGGAAGGGCTGGTGGAGACCTGAGCAGCGCGCGAGGATGACTGACGATCGGCGACGCAGCGCCCGCTCTTGTCCTCGCCCTCATTCTGGTTTCACGCCGGCGGCCTTCACGATCGGCGGCCAGCGCCGTGCTTCGTCCGCGAGGAATGCCGCATAGGCCTGCGGCGACCACAGTTGCGGTTCAAAGCCCAGCTTGGCCATGCTGGCTTCGAGCTCCGGCGTCTGCATCGCTTCGTTGATCTCGGTGTTGAGCCTGTCGACGATTTCGGCTGGCGTGCCTGTGGGCGCGAGCAGGCCGGCCGAGAAGATCAGCGCGAGCTGCGGCAAACCGCTTTCGATCATGGTCGGCACGTCCGGCAAGTCCTTGCTGCGCCTGTCCGTGGTGACCGCCAGCGCCCGGATGCTGCCCTGGCGGATCAGCGGCAGCAGCGTAGCCGTGGTGCCGAAATTCATCTGGATGCGGCCGCCGAGCATGTCGGTGATGGCCTGCGCGCCACCCTTGTACGGAATGCTGGCGATGTCCGTGGCGGTGACGATCTTGAAAGTCTCGCCCAGGATCTGCGGCAGGGTCCCGAGCCCGTAGCCGAAATTGAGCTTGCCCGGGTTGGCCTTCGCGTAGGCGATGAATTCCTGCACGCTGCCGGCCGGGACCGAGGGCGCGATCACCAGCACTTGCGGGCTGTGCGCCAGCATCGCCACCGGCGTGAAGCTCTTGAGTGGATCGTAGTCGAGATTTTGATAGAGCGAGAATGAGATGATGAAGCTCGTGGCGCCGATGAGCAAGGTATAGCCATCGGGCTCGGCGCTCGCCGCCATTTTCGTCCCGATGGTGGTGCCGGCGCCGGGTCTGTTGTCGATGACAATGGTCTGGCCAAGGCGCGCGGATAGGTGTTGCGTGACGAGGCGTGCCAGCACATCGACCGGCGATCCCGGCGTGTAGGGCACGATCAATTTGATCGGCCTTACCGGATAGGTCTGCGCTGCGGCGGCTGTGGCACAAAGGCCGATCGCAAGCGCCATTGCGGCACGGATGCGCCCCCGCGTCATGGTTCGAATCCTTCTCGGCGGCCACGATGGCGGCTGACACTACCGGACGTTCGGCCGAACCGGAATCGCGTGACTTGGTCGCAGTTGCCGCTGCTCCCAGCATTGCGGGCAGGAGGCGCGCACCGCGTTCGTCGTGACCCGCCGATCGGTGGCTTGAACGAAAGGCCGGAAAAGGTCTATGACGGCCGTCCGCCGGGCCCTTCGCCGCCCTGATCCGAGGTTTTTCCCCACATGGCACGTTCCAAGATCGCGTTGATCGGTGCCGGCCACATCGGCGGCACCCTCGCCCATCTCATTGGGCTCAAAGAGCTCGGGGATGTCGTGCTGTTCGACATCGCCGAAGGCATCCCCCAGGGCAAGGCGCTCGATCTCGTGCAGTCGTCGCCGGTCGACGGCTTCGATGTCCATTTCACCGGCACCAATTCCTACGATGCGATCGACGGCGCCAGCGTATGCATCGTCACCGCCGGCGTGCCGCGCAAGCCCGGCATGAGCCGCGACGATCTTCTCGGCATCAACCTCAAGGTGATGGAGCAGGTCGGCGCCGGGATCAGGAAATATGCGCCGGGCGCCTTCGTGATCTGCATCACCAATCCGCTCGACGCCATGGTTTGGGCGCTGCAGAAGGCCTGCGGCCTGCCCAAGCAGATGGTCGTCGGCATGGCGGGCGTGCTCGACTCGTCGCGCTTCCGGTTTTTCCTCGCCGACGAGTTCAACGTCTCGGTCGAGGACGTGACCGCCTTCGTGCTCGGCGGTCACGGCGACAGCATGGTGCCGCTGATCCGTTACTCCACCGTTGCCGGCATTCCGTTGCCCGATCTCGTCAAGATGAAATGGACCACGCAGGCGCGGCTCGACGAGATCGTGCAGCGCACGCGCGACGGCGGCGCCGAGATCGTCAACCTGCTCAAGAGCGGTTCGGCGTACTATGCGCCGGCGGCATCCGCGATCGCCATGGCGGAGAGCTTTCTCAAGGACAAGAAGCGCGTGCTGCCCTGCGCGGCCTACCTCAACGGCGAGTACGGGATCAAGAATCTCTACGTCGGCGTACCCGCCGTGATCGGCTCAAAGGGCGTCGAGCGCATCGTCGAGATCCAATTGAACGGCGCCGAGCGCACCATGTTCGAGCAATCGGCCGAGGCGGTCGCCAGCCTGGTCGACGCCTGCACGAAGATCGCGCCCCATCTCGGGAAGTGATTCTTCCATCCTGTCACGCTACACGGTAGCGACCGACGAGACGAGTATGGCATCGGTCGGGAAATCGGCATGAACATCCACGAGTATCAGGCCAAGGCGGTGCTGCGGGAGTTCGGCGTGCCGGTGCCGCGCGGGCACGCCGCCTTTACGGTCGAGGAGGCGGTCAAGGCGGCAAACGACCTCGCAACGCCGGTGCTCGTCGTCAAGGCGCAGATCCATGCCGGCGGGCGCGGCAAGGCCGGCGGCGTCAAGGTGGTGAAGTCGAAGGAGGACGTGCGCAGGGAGGCCCAGCGCCTGCTCGGCTCGGTGCTGGTCACCCATCAGACCGGCCCGCACGGCAAAGAGGTGAACCGCCTCTATATCGAGGAAGGCTCGACGATCGACCGCGAGTTCTATCTCTCGGCGCTGGTCGACCGCGAGACGTCGCGCGTTGCCTTCGTGGTCTCCACCGCCGGCGGCATGGAGATCGAGCAGGTCGCGCACGCTACGCCGGAAAAGATCGTCACCTTCTCGGTCGACCCCGCGACCGGCATCATGCCGTATCACGGCCGCCTGGTGGCGCAGGCGCTCGGGCTCACCGGCGACCTCGCTCAGCAGGCGGCACAGCTGGTGGCGAAGCTCTACGCCGCGTTCACCGCCAAGGATATGAACCTGCTCGAGATCAATCCGCTGGTGGTCACCCAAAGCAGCGAGCTCGTCTGCCTCGACGCCAAGATCGGCTTCGACGACAACGCGCTCTACCGCCATCCCGACATCGTGGCCCTGCGCGATCTCAGTGAGGAGGACGAGAAGGAGATCGAGGCGTCGAAATACGACCTCAACTACGTCGCGCTCGACGGCACCATCGGCTGCATGGTCAACGGCGCCGGCCTCGCCATGGCGACCATGGACATCATCAAGCTCTACGGCGAATCGCCCGCGAATTTCCTCGACGTCGGCGGCGGCGCCAGCAAGGAGAAGGTGGCGGCCGCGTTCAAGATCATCACCGCCGATCCCAAGGTGAAGGGCATCCTGGTCAACATCTTCGGCGGCATCATGAAGTGCGACGTGATCGCCGACGGCGTGGTCGCGGCGGTGCGCGAGGTCGGCCTGCACGTGCCGCTGGTGGTGCGGCTCGAAGGCACCAATGTGGACCTCGGCAAGGAGATCATCGCGAAATCCAATCTCAACGTGACCTCGGCCGACGATCTCGACGATGCCGCGCAGAAAATCGTCAACGCGGTGAAAGGCAGCTAACGATGCCGGGACCGGGAGGCGCGCTCGTTGCGCCGGTTCCCCCTAAAAGGCTCTTTGCGGGCAGAACACACCCGAGTCGTGGCAGCGCCAGGGCATCATGAGCATCCTCATCGACAAGAACACCAGGGTCATCTGCCAGGGCTTCACCGGCAAGAACGGCACCTTTCATTCCGAGCAGGCCATCGCCTACGGCACCAGGATGGTCGGCGGCACCTCGCCCGGCAAAGGCGGCAGCACGCATCTCGGCTTGCCCGTGTTCGAGACCGTGGCCGAGGCCAAGCAGAAGACCGACTGCGACGCCAGCGTGATCTACGTGCCGCCGGCGGGCGCCGCGGACGCGATCTGCGAGGCGATCCAGGCGGAGATTTCGCTCATCGTCTGCATCACCGAAGGCATTCCGGTGCTCGACATGGTCAAGGTCAAGCGCGCGCTGTCGGGCTCGAGGTCGCGCCTGATCGGCCCGAACTGCCCCGGCGTGATGACGGCGGGCGAGTGCAAGATCGGCATCATGCCGGGCAACATCTTCAAGCCCGGCAAGGTCGGCATCGTGTCGCGCTCGGGCACGCTCACCTACGAGGCGGTGTACCAGACCACGCGCGAGGGACTCGGCCAGACCACCGCCGTGGGCATCGGCGGCGACCCCGTGAAGGGCACCGAATTCATCGCCGTGCTGGAAATGTTCTTGGCGGATCCAGCGACCGAGGCGCTGGTGATGATCGGTGAGATCGGCGGTTCGGCCGAGGAAGATGCCGCCCAATTCCTCATCGATGAGGCCAAGCGCGGGCGCAGGAAGCCCATGGTCGGCTTCATTGCCGGGCGTACCGCGCCGCCCGGCCGGCGCATGGGCCACGCCGGCGCTATCATTTCCGGGGGCAAGGGCGACGCCGAATCCAAGATCGCGGCCATGGAAGCCGCCGGCATCAAGGTTTCGCCGTCGCCGGCGCGATTGGGCAGGACGCTGGCCGAGGTGTTGAGGGGGTAAAATCGTAAATCGCAAGCGGTTGGCCTCTGTGTCGCCGCGCCCCGGCGCGCCCTCCCCCGGCGGAAATCTGCCGTCGATGCCATACCGACGTACCTAATTGGCTACTTTAGCAGCGACTGTGGCGGACAGGTCACAGCTTATTGCGAGGGTCCGGGGTAGGATCGCGATGGGTACGCGGAGGGCGTTACCGAGCGCTGGCGTACGAGGTTCGAGCTGCTGCGGGGCATGCGTGAGCGGCAGCTTAGTGAGCCGGATCGAACATCGGACAGGGGATTTGCTATGAAAAAACTCCTCCTTGCGACGACTGCCTTCGTTGTGCTGGCGGCGACTGCCGCCGGTGCCGCGGATCTGCGGAGGCCGGCCTACACGCCTCCGCCGCCCGCGCCCGTCTATACCTGGACGGGTCTCTACTGGGGCGTTAACGTCGGCTACAGCTGGGGTGAAGCCAAGCGCGATCTTACTTTGCAAGTCGCTCCTGGCGTGTTTGGCACCGCGTCACGATCCCGGGAGGTCGATGGCGTCATCGGCGGCATCCAAACCGGTTACAACTACCAGTTTGGCAACTGGGTATGGGGCTTCGAAACCGATATTCAGGCCTCCGGCCAGAAAGGCAGTGAGGTCTTCCAGCTCGCAACCGCGCCGCCTCCCACGTTCTTAAATACCGAGGATAAGCTCACATGGTTCGGCACGTCGCGGTCCCGCCTGGGCTTCCTGTGGACCCCGAACCTCCTGGCCTACGGCACGTTCGGTGTCGCATACGGCCAAGTCAAGGAAGACGCCACGGTCACCAGGGGTGGTCAGTCTGCCACCGCTAACTTCAAGGACACGAAGGCCGGATGGACTGCCGGCGCCGGCCTCGAGAGCGCCTTCGGCGGCGGCTGGAGCTGGAAGGTCGAATATCTCTACATGGACCTCGGCAAGACCGAACAGACGCTCTCGACACCTGGGCTGGGCACACTCGCGACCTTGGAGCACCGGTTCACCGACAACATCGTGCGCGTGGGCCTAAACTATAAGTGGGGTGGCTACGGTGGCGGCTATGGTGGCGGGGGCTATTAAGCGCTAGAGAGAACTCGCCAAAACGGCTGACTGCAAGAGCCGAAGCTAAGACGGAAAGGCCCCGGCGAGAAACCTCGCTGGGGCTTTCCATTATGACGGCGCTCGGCGGATCGCGCGCATACAGAGCTCAAGTTGCCAGGGAAAAGTCATCGGCATGAATTCGACCTGCTCGAAGTAATGAAATCAAATTCACTTTTCTTCATTGTCACGACGCAACTGCAGCATAAATAGTGTAATGGTAGGCCAATGGCCGGATTCGCTCGCGGATCAACCGGCCGTGGCCGCGTCAAAATCAGCCCCGCACAGGACCCTGAGCATGTCTCGCCAGGATGCCAATGCCGCCTTCGCCCGCACCTCGTTCCTTTACGGCGGCAATGCCGACTACATCGAAAGCCTTTATGCCGGCTACGAGACCGACCCCAAGGCGGTTGACGCCGAATGGCAGGCGTTCTTCCAAAGCCTGAAGGATGACCGCGCCGACGTGCTCAAGAGCGCCCGCGGGCCGTCGTGGCAACGGCCATCATGGCCGCCGCGCGCGCGCGGCGAGTTCGTGTCCGCGCTCGACGGCGACTGGGCCGAGGTCGAGAAGGCGATCGGCCACAAGGTCAAGGCGCGGGCGCAAACGGCCGGCGTCGAGTTCTCAGCCGCGGAGGTCCAGCAGGCGACGCGCGACTCGATCCACGCTTTGATGCTGATCCGCGCCTACCGCGCGCGCGGCCATTTCTACGCCAACCTCGACCCGCTCGGGCTTGAGCCCCACCACGCCGAGGAGGATCTCGACCCCCGCTCCTACGGCTTCACGGAAGCGGATTACGACCGCAAGATTTTTCTTGACCGCGTGCTCGGGCTCGAATTCGGCACACTGCGCGAGATCCTCGCCATTCTCCGCCGCACCTATTGCCAGACGCTCGGCGTCGAGTTCATGCACATCTCCAATCCCGCGGAAAAGGGCTGGATCCAGGCGCGCATCGAGGGGCCGGACAAGGAGATCACCTTCACCCCTGAGGGCAAGCGGGCGATCCTCAACAAGCTGATCGAGGCCGAGGGCTTCGAAAAATTCTGTGACCTGAAATTCACGGGCACCAAGCGCTTCGGCCTCGACGGCGCCGAGTCGACGATCCCCGCGCTCGAGCAGATCATCAAGCGCGGCGGCGCGCTCGGCGTAAAGGAAATCGTCATCGGCATGGCCCACCGCGGCCGGCTCAATGTGCTGGCGCAGGTGATGGGCAAGCCGCACCGCGCCATCTTCCATGAGTTCAAAGGCGGCTCCTCGACTCCCAACGAGGTCGAGGGCTCGGGCGACGTCAAGTATCACCTCGGCGCCTCCTCCGACCGAGAGTTCGACGGCAACCGCGTGCATCTCTCGCTCACCGCCAACCCGTCGCATCTCGAGATCGTCAATCCGGTCGTGCTCGGCAAGGTGCGCGCCAAGCAGGACCAGCTCGGCGGGACTCGCGAAGACCGCACCATGGTGATGCCGCTGCTCATTTCCGGCGACGCGGCTTTCGCCGGGCAGGGCGTCATCGCCGAATGTTTCGGCCTGTCGGGATTGCGCGGACACCGCACCGGCGGCTCCGTCCATTTCATCGTCAACAATCAGATCGGCTTCACTACCTACCCGCGGTATTCGCGCTCTTCGCCCTATCCCTCCGACGTCGCCAAGATGATCGAGGCGCCGATCTTCCACGTGAACGGCGACGACCCGGAGGCAGTGGTGTTTGCGGCCAAGGTCGCGACCGAGTTTCGGCAGAAATTTCAGCATCCCGTCGTCATCGACATGTTCTGCTACCGGCGTTTCGGCCACAACGAGGGCGACGAGCCGTCCTTCACCCAGCCGCTGATGTACAAGGCGATCCGCAAGCATCCGACCACGAGCGAGATTTACGCCAAGAAGCTCATCGGCGAGAATCTCGTCAGCGCGGGTGAAGTCGAGAAGATGCGGGCCGATTGGCGCGCCAGGCTCGATGGCGAGCTGGAAGCGAGTCAGGGCTACAAGCCCAACAGCGCCGATTGGCTCGACGGCCGCTGGGCCGATATCAAGGCGGCGCGCGATCCCGACGAGCCGCGCCGCGGCCATACCGGCGCGCCGCTCCAGACGCTCGAGGAAATCGGCCGCAAGATCACGGCGATACCGCAAGGATTCCACGCGCACCGCACCATCGAACGTTTTCTGGAAAACCGCCGCAAGGCGATCGAGGCCGGCCAAGGGATCGACTGGGCAACTGGCGAGGCGCTGGCATTCTGCTCGCTGCTGCTCGAAGGCCATCCGGTGCGGCTCTCCGGCCAGGACACCGAGCGAGGCACCTTCTCGCAGCGCCATTCGGTGCTGATCGACCAGGAGAACGAGGACCGCTACGTGCCGTTTAATCACCTGGGCGAGCGCCAGGCCCGCTTCGAAGTCATCAATTCGATGCTCTCGGAGGAGGCGGTGGTCGGATTTGAATACGGCTACTCGCTCGCCGAGCCGGACGCGCTGACGCTTTGGGAGGCGCAGTTCGGCGATTTCGCCAACGGCGCGCAAGTGGTTTTCGACCAGTTCATCTCCTCGGGCGAGCGCAAGTGGCTGCGGATGTCCGGCCTCGTCTGCCTGTTGCCGCACGGCTACGAAGGGCAGGGACCGGAACATTCCTCGGCGCGGCTCGAGCGCTTCCTGCAGATGTGCGCCGAGGACAACATGCAGGTCGCAAACTGCACCACGCCGGCCAACTACTTCCACATCCTGCGCCGGCAACTCAAGCGCGACATCAGGAAGCCGCTTATCCTGATGACGCCGAAGTCTCTGCTGCGCCACAAGCGCGCGGTGTCGCGCCTTGATGAGATGGGGCCGGGCACGACGTTTCATCGCCTGCTCTGGGACGACGCCCAGATGCTTGCGGACGAGAAAATCAAGCTCGTCGCCGACGACCAGATCCGGCGCGTAGTGCTGTGCTCGGGCAAGGTCTACTACGACCTCTACGAGGAACGGGACAAGCGCGGCGTCAACGACGTTTATCTCCTGCGCGTCGAGCAGCTCTATCCGGTGCCGCTGAAGGCGCTGGTGCACGAGCTCGGTCGCTTCACCAAGGCGGAACTCATGTGGTGCCAGGAGGAGCCGCGCAACATGGGCGCGTACACGTTCATGGAGCCGTATCTCGAATGGGTTCTCGATCAGCTCAAGGCCAAGAACAGGCAGCCGATCTATGCCGGACGCGCCGCCGCTGCGGCAACGGCAACCGGCCAGATGCCGCAACACCTCAAGCAGCTCAAGGCGCTGTTGGACGATGCCCTGGGGTAATCCTCGCTGTCATGCCTGTGCGGCGGATATCCAGCAAACACCCCAGGCGATGAACATCCGGCGCCGGTGTTACTGGATCGTCCGCTCTCGCGGATGATGACACCGCAGTAAGTAGCAGGAAGGCGGCTATGGCTGAAATCCGCGTCCCCACGCTTGGCGAATTGGTGACCGAGGCGACCATCGGCAAGTGGTTCAAGCAGCCGGGCGATCCGGTCGCCGTCGACGAGCCGCTGGTCGAACTCGAGACCGACAAGGTGACGATCGAGGTGCCGGCGCCCGCGGCCGGCGTGCTTGGCGAGATCGCGGCCAAAGACGGCGAAACCGTTGCGGTCGGCGCGCTGCTCGGACAGATCAGGGAAGGCGCTGCCGCGCCGAGCAAGACCGCGCCCGCGTCGCTCGGGCGACCGGACCAGAAGACCGACACGACCGCACCCATCAACGCCGCCGAGGAGGAGCCGCGGCCGCGCCCGGACACCGTGTCCAAGCCGGCGCAGCCCCCGACGCTGGCGCCCTCGGTGCGCAAGCTGGCCGCGGAGAGCGGGATGGACGTCTCGACGGTTCCGGGCTCCGGCAAGGACGGCCGCGTCACCAAGGGCGACATGCTGGCGGCGATCGAGCGCGCCGCCGCCGCGCCGACGCCGGTGCCCCAGCCGGCCGCTGCCGTTCAAGTGCGCGCCCCGTCGGCGCCTGACGACGCCGCGCGTGAAGAGCGCGTGAAGATGACGCGGCTGCGGGCGACCATCGCGCGCCGGCTCAAGGAGGCGCAGAACACCGCCGCCATGCTTACGACCTTCAACGAGGTCGACATGAGCCCGGTGATGCAGCTGCGCAATCAGTACAAGGAGCTGTTCGAGAGGAAGCACGGCGTGAAGCTCGGCTTCATGGGATTCTTCGTGAAGGCCTGCGTGCAGGCGCTCGAGGAAATCCCCGCCGTCAACGCCGAGATCGACGGCGCCGACATCGTCTACAAGAATTATTATCACATCGGCATCGCGGTCGGGACCGAGAAGGGCCTGGTCGTTCCGGTGGTGCGCGACTGCGACCGGAAATCTTTGGCCCAGATCGAGACCGAGATCGCCGATCTCGGCCGGCGCGCGCGCGAGGCTGCGCTCAAGATCGAGGAGATGCAGGGCGGCACCTTCACCATCTCAAACGGCGGGGTCTACGGTTCGTTGATGTCGACGCCGATCCTCAACCCGCCGCAGTCCGGCATCCTCGGCATGCACAAGATCCAGGAGCGGCCGGTGGCGGTCGCCGGCAAGGTCGAGGTCCGTCCGATGATGTACCTCGCCCTCAGCTATGACCACCGCCTGGTCGACGGCCGTGAGGCGGTCATGTTTTTGGTGCGGGTAAAGGAGATTTTGGAGGACCCAGCGAGGCTGGTGCTGGATTTGTGAGTCGTCAGGACAGCGAAGGATGTTACGAGACATGCCCTACGACCTCATCGTCATCGGCTCCGGCCCCGGCGGCTATGTCTGCGCCATCCGCGCCGCCCAGCTCGGCATGAAGGTGGCGGTGGTGGAGAAGGACAACACCTTCGGCGGTACCTGCCTCAATGTCGGATGCATTCCCTCGAAGGCGCTGCTGCACGCGTCCGAGCGCTACGAAGAATCCGGCCACTTGTTCGACAAGATGGGCATCAAGCTCGGCCAGCCGAAGCTCGATCTCGCTGCCATGATGAAGTTCAAGGACGAGGGCGTCGATGGCAACGTCAAGGGCGTCGCGTTCCTGTTCAAGAAAAACAAGATCGACACGTTTCAGGGCAGAGGGCGCATCGTCGGGGCCGGCGAGGTCGAGGTGACCGCCGCCGACGGCAGGCGCGAGACGATCGCAGGCAAGGCGATCGTCATCGCTACCGGCTCGGACGTGGCGCGGCTTCCTGGCGTCGACATCGACGAGCGGCGGATCGTGTCCTCGACTGGCGCGCTGGTGCTGGACAAGGTGCCGGGACGGCTGCTGGTCGTCGGCGCCGGCGTGATCGGACTCGAGCTCGGCTCGGTGTGGCGGCGGCTCGGCTCCGAGGTGATCGTGGTCGAGTTCCTTGACCGCATCCTGCCCGGCATAGACAGCGAGGTCTGCCGGCAGTTCCAGCGGCTGCTCGAAAAGCAGGGCATCACATTCAAGTTGTCGTCGAAGGTCGCCGCCGTCGAGGCGTCGGGAAAGAAACTCAAGGCGATCGTCGAACCGGTCGCGGGCGGCCCGGCGGAATTGATCGAAGCCGATGTCGTGCTGGTGTCGATCGGTCGCGTGCCTTTCACCGAAGGACTCGGGCTCGAGGAGGCCGGCGTGAAAAAGGACAACAAGGGCCGCGTCATCGTCGATGCGCGCTTCGCCACCAACGTGCCGGGCATCTACGCCATCGGCGACGCGATCGCAGGCCCGATGCTGGCGCACAAGGCGCAGGATGAGGGCGTGGCGGTGGCGGAAATCCTCGCCGGACAGGCCGGCCACGTGAACTACGACGTCATCCCGAACGTGGTCTACACCTATCCGGAGATCGCCTCGGTGGGAAAGAGCGAGGAGGAGTTGCGGGAAGCCGGCGTCGCCTACAAGGTCGGCAAGTTTCCTTTCACTGCCAACGGCCGCGCCAAGGTCAATCTGCAGACCGAGGGCTTCGTTAAGATCCTCGCCGACGCCCAAACCGATCGCGTGCTCGGCGTGCATATCCTGGGCGCCGATGCCGGCAACATGATCGCGGAGGCTGCCATGGCCATGGAGCTCGGCGCCGCTTCCGAGGACATCGCCCGCACCTGCCACGCCCACCCGACGCTCACCGAGGCAGTGAAGGAAGCGGCGTTGGCGGTCGATAAACGCGCCATCCACATGTGATGGAAGCTGCGGGCGATTTGCCACGGCCGCGCAGCCGCGTTACGCCGCTCCGGCTGGTAACGGAAGTCCCGGTTACGACGGGTTGATGATAGCTGGCGGCGATCGATATCTGCGCTAGTGTGGCGACGATGCCGACGCTCTTCCAAGATCTGTTGGCCTGTGCCTCGCTGGTGGTCGCGCGACCGTCGTCGCCGCCCCCGGTGCCGCACCATGGTCATGGCGTGCGCCGCCTGCTCCGTCCCTTCCTGATCCTGCTCGCCCTCGTCTTCCTGTTCGAGGCGTGGCTTTGGAACCGCCTCGCCCCGGTGGTGGCCTGGATCGTTGCGCGCATTCCGCTGCGCGTGATCAAACAGCGGATCGCGCTCTGGATCGAGCATCTGGCGCCAGCCGCGACGCTCGTCGTGTTCGTCGTGCCGGTCCTGATGCTCGTGCCGCTCAAATTTGTCGGCTTATGGATGCTGGCGCGCGGCTACTGGCTCGGCGCGCTCGGCACACTTGCGCTCGCCAAGGTGGTCAGTGTCGGAGTCACTGCCTTCATTTTCGACCTGACGCGGCCCAAGCTGCTCCAG
>CAVQIP010000025.1:0-60049 GCA_963712565.1 uncultured Alphaproteobacteria bacterium
GGCGGGTCGGGGGGCTTTACTGTACCGCGCATTTCGGCCAACGCAGCGAGCCGGCTGCGGTCATCGCTGTCAACTCGGCGACTGCGTGCACATAGAAGTGGAGGCGCGTCGAGGGCTGACCCGCCTTCGAGTCACCCGATCATAAACAGGAAACGCCAAAGGCCCTGGGCAGGAATCGCCGCGGCTGATGCCCACACTGCCGATGCGGTCGCGGCGTGGACATGGAAAGACCCTGGGCGGCGGTTCGCGGCGCATTAGCCACGGTGGTGTTTCGCAGCGATGCTAGAAGATGCGATATTTTCGATTGCAATCGCGGCCACCATCGCGGGGCTCGTGGTCGTCGCCGTCATCATCGCACGAGGCTAGAGGCAAAAAACAAGACGGCCGATGCTCAACGCCGTCCCTACCCCTGCGTTCTGGCCGGGCGTAGTTGCAGGGCCCACAACTGAGCTTGTTCATTTGGCATTCATGTATAAGGATGTGTAGTGTGAGGCGTCGAAATCAGGGAGGTTTGGATGAGTGAAAAAATCACATCCGAAATGATCTCGCGTCGAAGGGCGTTTTCCCTGCAATTCTTCAGCAAACTCAAAGCACTTTTGCGACAGGCGGCCGAGCGAAAACCATACCAAATCTCTGGCGCAGAATTCGTTTGCTTCTTCGCACGGTTTGCCCGGAAGAGTGCGCTAATTTCTTGCGACACGCAGGTTATGTATCAACATGAGCGGGAAATGCTCTAGGACTAGCGGCCGCGTTGGGCGTCGCAGTACCTGCCACGATGCTAACGGTGTCAGATGCTGAGGCCCAGACGGGCGGTATGGAGCGGCGTGGGGAGCGGCGCTCAGGCCGCCAGGAGCGGCGTACGAAACGACGCACAGGTCAGTAATCCCGCTGTAGGTCACCAGTCCCCTGCAGCCTCTACCGGGAATAGCCTGAGAGACTGCTGCGCAGCGCCGCTTCCGGTAGGCATCTCGGAACGCCTGCAGGAGCTATTGGCGAAAGTTGGTGACGCCGTGAGGGGGTCGCTAGGTCACGGCAGCGACGTGGTGATTGGCCTTGGCTCAAGGGGCGCCATTGGCGTCAATGAGCAATTGTTTGGCGCAGATGAACAGTACGCACCCGCTTCCTCGACGACGGCCGCCTGTGTATGTCCAACAACGCGGCCGATCGCGCCGTGCGCTGCGTCGCGGTCGGGCGCAAGAATTGGACCTTCGCAGGCTCGGACGAAGGCGGCCATCGCGCCGCCGCCATCTACACGCTGATCGAAACCGCCAAGCTCAACGATGTCGATCCGCAGGCTTGGCTCGCAGATGTGCTCGCCCGATTGCCGGATCATCCGGCCAAGCGGATCAACGACTTGCTGCCTTGGAATTGGCGCCCGCAAAATCTCGTCGCTGAAGCTGCTTGATCGAACGGCCGGCTCGCCCGCGTCCGTCCTCCCCCGTGGCCTTCACCGGACGCGTACCCAGGAAACATCAGGACGCTCGTTCTAATTCCGATTCGCTAATCCAGAACGGCACGCGCGGCTGCCGCTGGCACAATCCAACAATCGCAAGTCCCGGCGCCCAGCGGGTTCGCACGCAATGCAAAGCCGGCTCAACATGCCAGACAGGGCGCTGGCGCTGCGGTCGGCGGCTTGGGCGGGCGCGCGCGCTCGGCTAGGAGATCGTGCTGAAGCCGATGGAGTAGGATGCTACGTGCGGGGCTGCGGCTATGCCCTAGCTAATGCCGGTCACGACAGGGCGTAAAGATCAGGCGATCTTCTGCCGCCGTCGCCACCAGACCAGCAGGCCACCACCTGCCAACATAAGGCCGGGCAGGCCAGCACCGACGATGGGCCCGGGGACGGGGACCGACAGATGGACGACGACGTTAGCTGTCTGGTCCAAGGCGCGAAGCGCATCGCCGAGTTCCAAGGATAGCGCTACTGCCGGGATGGGCATCGGGTCCACGGCAGTGCCACCGAAGGCGCCGAATCCGGCTATGTTGTTCGATATGAGTACGGCGACTGCGCCCGCATCATTCGCGTTAAGTATCTTTTCAGAGAACATGCAATTGCCGCGCGCTATCAGGGCAATCGAGCCAACGGCGAAGCCGCCAAAATCGGCCGCACTGCATCCGAGAGACGGCACCACCTGAAGTGCTGCGGTGACATCACCGGGTGCACCGAAGGCTATAGGGAACCAATCGCTTCCAATTCCGAGTGTGTACACCGTCGGATTTGGGCTGATCTGCTCAAAGATGATTGAGTCAGACCGAGCGGATTGCGGGGACAGGAAGGCCGCGAGAACGGCACCAAATGCAGCGATGCGAAGCTTACTCATGTGTCACCTCCCACGAACAAGCTTGACTGTTTGGAACCCCCTTTATGGCCGCCACACCGCAGCTCGACCGCGCGGCTCGGCGCTGATATTTCATGACGGCCTCCCCTGACGGTGTGGACTTGATCAAGCAGTCCGCTGCCGCCGTCGCCACCATCCCAGAAGGCCACCGCAAGCCAACACCAGACCCGGCAGTCCCGCACCAACAATTGGGCCGGGAACTGCGTCGACGCGAATTCCAAAATGCGCCGGCAACCCGCCAGCACCATTGCCGGTGACGTCGATGCTATATGCGCCTCGGTCCAAAAGGAATGTGTAGACGTTCGAAGGCAGGGTCCGTCCACAAGGCGTCATAATTCGAGCCCGTCTCTCCTCCTATCGTGCCAAGTCCTAATGGGAAATTGGTCGGTAAAAGAGCGAGGCTGCTAACTGCGGCTAAACCCCCGGAGACGGTCCAAACGTCACTTACTTGACAACAGTCCACCAACGACAGCGGCAGTCGCCGGCTATTTCGCCTCGAGCGCCTTCGCCGGCCTCGCTGCAAGCACGCGCATGACCCGGCGCCGGGTCCTCGAGCGATTTCGCGTCGACCATGGCGACAAGGGCATCGCCACGCTCGGCCGCGTTCACGTCGAGCGGATGATCGAGGCCAAGGCAGCCAAGCCGGGAACCGCGCTGAATTTCCTGGTCGCGCTGCGAGCGCTTATGCGGCACGCGGTGCTGGTCGGGTTGTGCGCCGAGGACCCGACCGCGGGCGTGCGCGGCCCCAAATTCCGTTCCGCCGGGTTCTACACCTGGACCGAACAGGACATCGCGGCGTTTGAGGACAAGCATCCCATTGGGAGCCGGGCCCGGCTGGCGCTTGCGCTGCTGCTCTACACCGCTCAACGCCGGGCCGACGTTGTCAAAATGGGCCGCCAGCATGTACGCGACGGCCTGATCCACATTCGCCAGAGCAAAACCGGGAAAACGCTGGCGATCCCGCTGCATCCCGAACTGCGGGCCGCGCTCGACGCCGCTGCCGCCGACAATATGACGTTTCTGACTGCGGCTAACGGGCGGCCGCTTCATCCGGACAGCTTCTCACATTGGTTCAAGCGCAAATGCCGGGAGGCGGGGCTGCCGGCCGCAGCCTCGGCGCATGGGCTGCGTAAGGCAGCCTGCCGACGCCTAGCTGAGCTTGGCTGTAGCGCGAACGTCATCGCCAGCATCAGCGGCCACTCAACGCTGCGGGAGATTTCCCGCTACACGGCGGCCGCCGATCAGGTCCGTCTGGCCCGGCAGGGGATCGAGGCCCTAACGCGAACAAAAACTGGCAAACCTGCGCGGCAAATTGGCAACCCACGCTCTAAAGCACTGAAATGACGGCGCAATTTTCTGAGGCCAAAGTTGGGGCAAAACTCTGTTCCCCTGAGCCAGGCGCGGTCTGTTTTGGCGCTCGCTGAGGGAGGGGAGTCTGCATCGGATCGCAAAGCCACGAGCGACGGTGGAAGGCTGACCACTGCCGGCGCGGCGGCCCCGGTCACGCCCCCGGCAGGACGAGTTCCGCGCGCAAGCCGCCGATCGGCGCGGTACCGAGGGAAAGGCCGCCGCCGTACAGGCTCGCGAGCTCGACAACGATCGAGAGCCCGAGCCCCGATCCCGGTTTGGTCTCATCGAGGCGGCGGCCGCGGCGGGCAACTTGCTCGCGCTGCTGCGGCGAAAGCCCCGGCCCGTCGTCGTCAACCACGATGCGCACGACGCGGCGATCGTCTCGCGGATCGGGTTTTTCCGAGAACACCTCGACCGCCACTCGCGACTGCGCCCATTTGCAGGCATTGTCGACGAGATTGCCGAGCATTTCCTCGAGATCCTGCTGCTCGCCGCGGAAACGGGGGCCTTCGGGCGCGTCGATGTCGATGGCGACACCGCGATCGTGGTGAATTTTTTCCATCGTGCGTGCGAGCGCCGTCACCACCGGCCGTACATCGGTAACGGTGCCGATCACCGCAACGCGGGCGGCGAGCCGCGCGCGCTCGAGATGACGCATGACTTGATCGCGCATGATCTCGGTCTGCTCGCGCACCTTCAAGGCTAGCGGGTCGCCGCCGTGGGTGGTGGCCTCGTTCATCATGACCGAGATCGGCGTCTTCAATGCATGGGCGAGGTTCCCGACATGGGTGCGCGCGCGCGTGACAATCTCACGGTTGGCGTCGATGAGCGCATTCGTTTCGCGCGCGAGCGGCGCGATCTCGACCGGAAAGGCGCCTTCGAGCCGCTCCGAGCGGCCCGAACGGATGGCGGCAAGACCCTCGGAGATGCGTTTGAGCGGGGCGAGACCGAACCGCACCTGAAAGGTCGTGGTCAGCAGCAGCACGATCCCGAGCATGCCGAAAGTCATGAGAAGGGCGACGTCGAAGCTATGCGTCTCCGCATCGATCTCGGCGGCGTCGCCGGCGACTGCGACCAGGTAGCGTCCCTCCTCCCCAAGATCGACCGTGCGCTCGACGATGCGCAGCTTCTGGCCCTCGGGGCCTTCGGCATAGCCCTCGCGCGCGCCGGGCGCCGACGAGACGGCGAGATCGGCGAGATGCGGCAGCGTTGCGTCCCACAGCGAGCGCGACGAGCGCACGTCAGGCGTAGGAGCATCGAGCCGCGTCACCTGCCAGTACCAGCCGGAGAGCGGCAGGTCGAACAGCGGCTCGCCGATGGATTGGGGAAACTTGCCCGCATTCTCCTCGGGCGTCGCCACGTCGGCGACCAGCGTGCGCAGATACACGCCGAGCCGTCGATCGAACGCACGCTCGACCGCGGCGCGATAGATCGACGACAATATGACCCCGGTAACGACCAGAATCACCACGGTCCAGGTCGTCGCCGAGAAGAACAGCCGGAGGGCGAGCGAATTAAGACGCATTGCCCGGCGGGGTGAGCAGATAGCCGAGTCCGCGTACGGTCTGAATGACGTCGACACCCAGCTTCTTGCGGATGCGGCCTACGAAGACCTCGATGGTGTTGGAGTCGCGATCGAAGTCCTGGTCGTAGAGGTGCTCGACCAGTTCGCTGCGCGAGACCACGCGGCCGGTGTGGTGCATGAGATAGGAGAGCAGCCGATATTCGTGCGAGGTGAGCTTGACCGGATTGCCGTCGACGGTGACGCGACCGGTGCGGGTATCGAGCCGCACGGAGGCGCAATTGAGCTCGCTCTTGGCGTGGCCGGCCGAGCGACGCAAGAGCGCGCGGATGCGTGCCAGAACCTCCTCGAGATGAAAGGGCTTGGCGACGTAGTCGTCGGCACCGGCGTCGAAGCCCTGGACCTTGTCGCTCCAGCGGTCGCGCGCGGTGAGAATGAGGACCGGCATGGCCCGGCCGGCCCGTCGCCAAGCCTCGAGCACCGAGATGCCGTCCATCTTGGGCAGGCCGATGTCGAGGATGACGGCGTCGTAGGGCTCGCTTTCGCCGAGGAAGTGTCCCTCCTCGCCGTCGAAGGCACGATCGACCACGTAGCCCGCGTCAGCGAGCGCGGTCGCGAGCTGCCGGTTGAGATCGGGATCGTCCTCGATGACGAGGAGACGCAAGTCGGATGCTCCCACTGGGCGCGGGCCCCGGTTCCCTGGTGCAGAATCGGCGACCGCGGACGTTACCTTGCCACTAGATAAGAAGCGGGGGAAGGTTGAGGAAGAGTGGCAGGGAGGCCTGGCGCGTTGCACGAGGGGCCGTTGGCCGGCGTCGCGCGCGTCGGAGCATATCCGGCGGCGGCGACGACTGCGATCAAGCCTCGCTAGGCATCCGGCATGGCGACGGCGGCCCGCGAGCGGAATGCGCTTTTGCTGAACGCGCTCTCCCCGTGCTAACACTATGGTCGACAACTGGGCGGTAGCGCCGTGCCTGACGATTTCATCCTGGAAACCGAGAATCTTACCAAGGAGTTTGCCGGTTTCGTCGCCGTGAGCGGGGTCAGCCTGCGGGTGGCCCGCGGCACTATTCATGCGCTGATCGGACCGAACGGCGCCGGCAAAACCACCTGCTTCAACCTGCTGACGAAGTTCATGCGTCCGACCCGGGGACGGATCGCTTACAAGGGGCGTGACATCACGTCACTGCCGCCCGCCGATGTGGCCCGGCTCGGGCTGGTGCGATCGTTCCAGATCTCCGCCGTCTTCCCGCACCTGAGCGTGCTGGAAAACGTGCGCATCGCCTTGCAGCGCAAGCGCGGCTCCTCGTTCGATTTCTGGACGTCGAAGCGCGTGCTGGACGTGTTCAACGACCGGGCGATGGCGCTCATCGCCGATGTCGGCCTGTCGTCATTCGCCCATTGGACGGCGGTGGAATTGCCCTACGGCCGCAAACGCGCGCTCGAGATCGCGACCACGCTGGCGCTCGACCCGGAAATGCTTCTGCTCGATGAGCCGATGGCCGGTATGGGTCACGAAGACATCGACCGCATCAGCGGACTCATCAAGTCGGTCGCCGCCGACCGCACGGTGCTGATGGTTGAGCACAACCTCAGCGTGGTCGCCAACCTCTCCGACCGCATCACCGTGCTCACACGTGGCCGGGTGCTCGCCGAGGGCGACTACCGGACGGTTTCGAGCGATCCGCTCGTGCGCGAAGCTTATCTCGGGGTCGGCCATGCTTAGTCCCAGCGTTGCGCCGCTGCTCGCGATCGAGGGGCTGCAAGCCTGGTACGGCGAATCCCATGTCCTCCACGGCGCCGAGTTCGAGGTCTTCGCAGGCGAGGTGGTGACGCTGCTCGGCCGCAACGGCGCCGGCAAGACCACGACGCTGAAATCGATCATGGGCATCGTCGGCCAGCGCACGGGCTCGGTGCGCTACGAGGGCAGAGAGACCATCGGCCTGACCAGCGACCGGATCGCACGGCTCGGCATCGCGCTGTGTCCCGAGGAACGCGGCATTTTCGCAAGCCTCAGCGTCGAGGAAAACCTTCTGCTGCCGCCCAAGGTGCGTCCGGGCGGACTGGATCTCGATCGCATTTTCGAGCTCTTTCCCAATCTCAAGGAGCGCCTGCGCAGCCAGGGCACGAAACTTTCCGGCGGCGAGCAGCAGATGCTCGCCATCGGCCGCATTCTGCGCACCGGCGCCCAACTCCTGCTGCTCGACGAGCCGACCGAGGGCCTCGCTCCGGTCATCATTCAGCAGATCGGCAAGACCATCGGCATGCTCAAGCAGCAGGGTTTCACCATCCTTCTGGTCGAGCAGAATTTTCGCTTCGCCTCGACCGTTGCCGATCGCTACTACGTGATGGAACATGGCCGCATCATCGATCGCTTCGCCAACGCCGAACTCGAAGCCAATCTCGACAAGGTTCACGATTATTTGGGCGTGTAGCGTGCCCGTTGCTATTCGGGGTGCCGAAGCGGGAACCAGCTATCAACAGGAGAGTGCCACATGAAACGACTGATCAGTCTCACGGCGCTCGCGGTCGCCTTCGGGTGCGGCTGCGCACAGGCGCAATATACCGACGGAGTCATCAAGATCGGCGTCATGAACGACATGTCGGGAACCTATTCCGACCTGAGCGGCCAGGGCTCGGTCATCGCCGCGCGGATGGCGGTCGAAGATTTCGGCGCCGCCGCCAAGGGCATGAAGGTCGAGATCGTGGGCGCCGACCACCAGAACAAGCCGGACGTCGGCTCGAATGTCGTGCGTACCTGGATCGACGTCGACAAGGTCGACGTGATCGTCGACGTGCCGACGTCCTCGGTGGCGCTGGCGGTCAACGAGATCGTGCGCGACAAGAACAAGGTGTTCCTCGTCTCCGGCGCGGCGGCCTCCGATCTGACCGGCCCGAAATGCACACCCAACACCATTCATTGGACCTACGACACTTGGGCGCTCGCCAACGGCACCGGAAAGGCCATCGTCAAGACCGGCGGCGACACTTGGTTCTTCCTCACCGCCGACTACGCGTTCGGCCATGCGCTCGAGCGCGACACCGCGGCCGTGGTCGAGAAGAACGGCGGCAAAGTGCTGGGCAAGGTACGCCACCCGTTTCCCGGCACCGATTTCTCCTCCTTCCTGCTGCAGGCGCAGGCCTCGAAGGCGAAGATCATCGGCCTCGCCAACGCCGGCAGTGACACCATCAATTCGATCAAGCAGGCGTCCGAGTTCGGCATCACCCGCAGCGGTCAGAGCCTCGCCGCGTTGCTCGCCTTCATCACTGACGTGCACGCGCTCGGATTGCAGACGGCCCAGGGACTGATCATGACGGAAGCCTGGTACTGGGATTTGAACGACGCCAACCGCGAATTCGCGAAGAAATTCGCGCCACAGGACAAGGGCGTTCACCCGACCATGGTCCATGCCGGCGTGTACTCGGCGGTGACGCATTATCTCAAGGCGGTCGAGGCGCTCAAGAGCGATGCCGACGGCAAGGCGATCGTCGCCAAGATGAAAGAGCTGCCGACCGACGACAAGCTGTTCGGCAAGGGCACGGTGCGCGCCGACGGGCGCAAGATCCACCCGATGTATCTGTTCGAAGTCAAGAAGCCGGCGGAGTCGAAGGGTCCGTGGGACTACTACAAGGTCCGCGCCACCATCCCCGCGGACGAGGCCTTCCGGCCGCTGGCCGACGGCGGTTGCCCGTTGGTGAAGAGCTGACCCGACCGCGCGGCAATATCGGGGAACGGGCCGTTACGTTCCCCGCCCAACGGTGTGATCGGCCATGTTCGAATTGTTCGGCATCAGCTCCCAGGCCCTGTTCGGGCAGTTGCTGATCGGGCTCATCAACGGCTCGTTCTATGCGCTGCTCAGCCTCGGGCTCGCCGTCATCTTCGGCATGCTCAACATCATCAATTTCACCCATGGCGCCCAGTATATGCTGGGCGCCTTCGCCGCGTTCTTCCTGCTGCAATATGCCGGGCTGGGTTATTGGTGGGCGATCATCGTCGCCCCCCTCGTCGTGGGGGTAACCGGAATCATCGTCGAGCGGCTCTTCCTGCAATGGCTCTACAAGCTCGATCATCTCTATGGATTGCTGCTCACCTTCGGCCTCGCGCTGATGTTCGAGGGCACCTTCCGCAATTTCTTCGGCTCCTCGGGCCTGCCCTATTCCGTGCCGCCGGCGCTGCAAGGCGGGCAGAATCTCGGATTCATGTTCTTGCCGAACTACCGTGCCTGGGTCGTGGTATTCTCGCTCGCCGTCTGCCTGACCACCTGGTTCGTGATCGAGCGCACCAAGCTCGGCTCCTATCTGCGCGCGGCGACCGAGAATCCGACCCTGGTGCGCGCCTTCGGCATCAACGTGCCGCGCATGATCACGCTCACTTACGGCTTCGGGGTTGCGCTCGCCGCGCTCGCCGGCGTCATGGCGGCGCCGATCTACAACGTGAGTCCGCAGATGGGCGCCAACCTCATCATCGTGGTGTTCGCCGTGGTGGTGATCGGCGGCATGGGCTCGATCATGGGCGCGATCGTGACCGGCTTCGGATTGGGCATCATCGAGGGACTCACCAAGGTGTTCTTTCCCGAAGCCTCCAACACCGTGATCTTCATCATCATGGCGATCGTGCTTTTGATCCGGCCGGCCGGCCTGTTCGGACGGAGCGCGTAGCGTGCAGCGCGCCGCCGAGCGGAGCGCGGATCTTGGCGTGCGCGCGCACAGCGAGGCGATCGCGTTTGTCGTGATGGCATGCGCGCTCATTGTCGCGCCGATGCTCGTTTACCCCGTTTTCCTGATGAAGGCGCTGTGCTTCGCGCTGTTCGCGTGCGCGTTCAACCTGCTGATCGGCTATGTCGGGCTGTTGTCGTTCGGCCATGCCCTGTTTTTCGGCTGGGCGGCGTACCTGGCGGCGCATCTCGCGAAAATCGGCAGCCTAAGCTTGCCGTACTGGCTCGGCAGCTGGCATTGGCTCGTCATTCCCTTGCCGCCGCTGACGCCCGAACTCGCGATATTGGGAGGCGCTTTGTTCGCTGCCGTGCTGGGCCTCATCGTCGGCGCGCTCGCGATCCGCCGCCAGGGGATCTATTTCGCCATGATCACGCTGGCGTTGGCACAGATGATGTATTTCTTCGCCATCCAGGCGCCGTTCACTCACGGCGAGGATGGCATCCAAGCCGTGCCGCGGGGAAAGCTCTTCGGTGTCATCGATCTCGCGAACCAGACCAACATGTACGCCACCGTGCTGGTCATCTTCCTCGGCTGCTTCCTGCTGATCTATCGCATCGTCAACTCGCCGTTCGGCGAGGTGCTCAAGGCGATCCGGGAGAATGAAACGCGCGCGATCTCGCTGGGCTACAAGACCGAGCGGTACAAACTCGTCGCCTTCGTGCTGTCGGCGACGTTTGCGGGCGTAGCGGGGGCGACCAAGGCGCTGGTTTTTCAGCTCGCCTCGTTGACCGACGTCGATTGGCCGATGTCGGGCGAGGTCATTCTCATGACGCTGGTCGGCGGGCTCGGCACCTTGTTTGGGCCGGTCGTCGGTGCCTTCTTCATGGTGACGCTGGAAACCTACCTGACCACGATCGGCCAATGGGTGTTCGTTGTCCAAGGCGCGATCTTCGTCGTTTGCGTGCTGCTGTTCCGCCGCGGCATCGTGGGCGAGCTTGCCAGCATTCTACGCATCAAGCTGTGATCGGTTTCGGCGCGGCCAACCGCCGCGGCGGGGGTGGCAACCCCCCGATTTGCGGTAGTCGCCCGCGACCTCGTGCGCTGGACCGCCGTCTCGACCCCCGCCGCCGGGGCTTGACCCGGCAATCCACATTCTCCAAGAACCTCATTGGAAGAACAGCGGCCCCGGCCGAGCGTCGAGTGACGCGTGCACGGGATTGCGAGCAGCTGCAGCAACCCACCGAACATGCTCTGAAAGGCAACCCATGCGGATTGATTCGCTTCTGAAGCGCTACGGCTACGCGACAGTGACGTCGATCATGCTGGCACTGCCGGGCACCCCGGCAAACACCCAAGACCTGCCCTCCTATATGGCGCCGATCTCCGGTCGCACGACCTCGAGTGCCGCCGAGACAGCGACGAAAAACGTGCTCGCGCTGAATTCGATGATGTTCGAGCTCTACGACAGCGCCGCCAGCGTCTTCCAGGCCAACATTCTGAGCAAGCATCCCGTGATCCTCGGCCTGTTTTCAGGCGCGGGCGGACGGTTCATCCTGTATCGGCCCGGTATGGCGCCGCTCGAAGCGCCGTCGGTCCCCATCGTCTATCAATTGCTGAAGTCGGTCGGTCACAGCACCATGGCGCTGACCGAGATCGTGACACCCTATCTGGACAATGAGGCCGACCAATCCTGGCGCGGCTCCATGCTGGCCTACCGCGACCGGATGAAGTCCGCGCTCGAAGGCCTCGACGCCACTGCCATGCCGGCCAACTGGCGCGAAAACAACCACACCATCTTGCAGAACAACATCGCCTTCATGGACGAGTGCCTGGCGAAGGGCTCGATCTCATTCGCAGCCTTGCAAGCCTTCACCAAGAAGCAAGGTCCTTATCTCAAGCACAATATTGCGTGGGCGGCGCAGACCCAGGTCAACCACTGGATGTCGGTGATCGGCGAGTGGAAGACGATGCTCGGCAGCGATTGGAACAAGACCTACGCCGCCAGCAATACGATTTATGTGGCCCGCCAGAACAACATCCTGTTCAGCGTGCTGGCGCAGTATTTCGGGCCGGAGGCCATCAACGATCGCCTGATGCTGATCGAGACGATCTCGTTCACGACCACTCCGGACGACATGCTGACATCGCTCACCCGCATTATCGCCGACCGCTCGGTCGGCGCGCTGTTCTTCGGCAACTACCACCTGATGGATTACGAACTGATGGGAGGCGATGCGCGCGCCGCGATCATCGCCGAAACCGAGAAGCGCGGGATGAAGGCGTTCCTCCCCCCAGCCGTTCCGTTCGGGTCGAAGCAGTGGCCGACGCTGATAACACCCGGCGCCGGGCCCACGTCGTTGGCTGATCTTCCCTGACTCGGTTGAACGGCCGCTCTCCCGCGCGGGGGCAGCCGAGCCTGCCAGCCCCATCCTGGAACTAGCTCGCGAAGGAGCGCGCCATGAACCTCAACACGATCGCCGAGGTGAAGCGCCCGGCCTCGGCCGACGAGATCACGCAGTGGCGCGACGGATACGCCTGGCTCGCCGGCGGCACCTGGCTGTTCTCGGAGCCGCAGGTCGCCACCGACACGCTCATCGATCTCGATCAGTTCAACTGGCCGGCGTTGGAGTCGTCGCGCGCCGGCCTCGACATTGCGGCGACCTGCCGCATCATGGAGCTGTACCGGTTCGCCGGTCCGTCCGAGTGGCGTGCGTTGCCGCTCGTGCGCGAGTGCTGCAACGCGTTCCTGGCGTCGTTCAAGATCTGGAACGCAGCCACCGTCGGCGGGAACATCTGCATGTCGCTGCCGGCCGGCCCGATGATCTCGCTGACGGTCGCGCTCGAGGCGAGCTACACCTTGTGGCCGCGCAACGCCGCCCCGCGCACCGTCCGCGCGGTCGATTTCGTTACCGGCAATCACACCAACGTTCTCCAACCGGGTGAACTGCTGCGCAGCATCCAGGTGCCCGCGTCCGCGCTATCGAAGCGGTTCGCCTTCCGCCACGCCTCGCTCACCCATCTCGGGCGCTCGGCGGCGCTGATCATCGGCACGCAAAGCGCAGGCGATCTGTTGATCACGATCACCGCGGCGACGCCGCGGCCGGTCCAACTCCGATTCGAGCTCGCGCCGTCCGCGGCGGAGCTGCGGCGCGCGATCGAGGAGCGCATCCCGTTGGACGGATATTTCGACGACGTGCATGGCTCGGCGGCCTATAAGCGCCACCTCACCTATTATTTCTGCGAGCAAATTCGCGCCGAGCTGGCGCCGGCGGGAGCGCGCGCATGAAGCAGTCCGTTGCGAAAGCGCGGCAGGCCGGCGCAGCCGACAGCCGCATGAACTACAACGTCAATGGCAAGCTGTTTTCCGCCGAGCCGCATCCCGGCCAGTGCCTGCGCACCTTTCTGCGCGAGCTCGGCGTGTTCGGCGTCAAGAAGGGCTGCGATGCCGGTGATTGCGGCGCCTGCACCGTGTGGCTTGACGGCACGCCCATTCATTCCTGCCTGATGCCGGCCTTCCGCGCCGCCGGATGCGCCGTAACCACCATCGAAGGACTGGCGCAGGACGGGGCGCTCCACCCGGTGCAGCAAGCGTTCCTCGACGCGCAGGCGTTTCAATGCGGCTATTGCGCGGCTGGAATGATCATGACGGTGGCGGCACTCGACGACAAGCAACGCGCGGACCTGCCGCACGCCCTCAAGGGCAACCTGTGCCGGTGCACCGGCTATCGCTCGATCCGCGACGCGCTGGCCGGCGTCACCGTCGCCGAGGAAGACGTTGCCGGGCGGGCCGGCGGCGCGAGCCTGCCGAACCCGTTCAGTATGGGAATCGTCACCGGACAGGCGCGCTACACGATGGACGTGGCGATGGAGGGGCTGCTGCAGATCAAGGTGCTGCGCTCGCCGCACGCGCACGCCCGTATCCTGGCCATCGGTCGCGAGCGGGCGATGGCGGTGCCGGGAGTGGTCGAGATCTTCACCTGGGAGGATGTTCCGCGTCGGCTCTACAGCACCGCGACCCATGAGGACCACCTGGTCGATCCGGACGACACCTATGTACTCGACAATGTGGTGCGCTTCGTCGGGCAACGGGTCGCCGCAGTCGTCGCCGAAACCGAGGCCGCCGCCGAGCGCGCCTGCCGGCTGCTCGACGTCAGCTATGAGCTGTTGCCCGCGGTGTTCGATCCGGTCGCCGCGATGGCCCCCGATGCGCCGGTCCTGCACGACAAGGGCGGCGCCGAGAACGGTAACATCTTCGTCGACATCCACGGCGAAGTCGGCAGCGTAGCTGACGGCTTCAAGGCCGCCGACGCCGTGCACGAGATGACCTATTCCACCTCGCGCGTCCAGCACGTCCACTTGGAGACCCACGGCTCGATCGCCTGGCGCGGCGAGGACGGGCGCTTCCATATCCGCACCAGCTCGCAGGCGCCGTTCATCGCGCAGCAGAAGCTTTGCCACATCTTCGGCCTGCGCGCGCGCGACCTGCATGTCTTCACCGAGCGCGTCGGCGGCGGCTTCGGCGGCAAGCAGGAAATGATTTCCGAGGACCTCTGCTTGCTCGCCACCATGAAGACCGGCCGGCCGGTGAAATGGGAATTCACCCGCGAAGAGCAATTCATCGGCGCGACCACCCGCCACCAGATGACGACGCGGGTGAAGCTCGGCGCCAAACGCGACGGAACGCTGACCGCGATCGACATTCACGTGGTCTCCAACACGGGAGCCTATGGCGGCCATGCCAGCGAGACGCTCGCGGGCTCGCTGGGAAGTCAGCTTTCAGCCTATCGCTGCGCCAACAAGAAGGCGGTCGGGTACGCGGTTTATACCAACATGGTCCCCGGCGGCGGCTTCCGCGGCTACGGCTCCTCGCAGACGACGTTCGCGATCGAGTGCGCCATCGACGAATTGGCGCGAGTGCTCGGAATGGATCCGTTCGCAATCCGCCGCAAGAACATGGTGCAGCCCGGCGACTGGATCGAGTCGGTTTGGAAGGACCCCTCCGACGTCGATTTCGGAAGCTACGGGCTCGACCAATGCGTCGACCTCGTCGAGGATGCCTTGGCATCTGAGCGCGGCGCTTCCAAACCTGAAGGCGATGATTGGGCGCAGGGCACGGGCATCGCGCTCGCGATGCTGGAATGCGGGCCGCCGACCGAGCATCGCTCGGGAGCGCAAATGACGCTGTTGCCCGACGGCCGCTACCATCTCGCGGTCGGCTCCACCGAAATGGGAAACGGATCGGTGACATCGCACCGACAGATCGCGGCTTCGATCCTCGGCGCGCGGGCGGACAGCGTCGATATCATCAACGCCGACACTGACCTGACGCCCTACGATACCGGCACCTTCGCGAGCACCGGAACCGTCGTCGCCGGGCAGGCGGTGGCCCTTACCGCCGGCGCCTTGCGCGACAACATCCTCGATTTCGCCAGCCGCCATGCCGGCGTGGCCCCCGGCGACTGCCGCCTCGACGACGAGGCGGTGGTCTGCGGCAACCGCAGCATTGCCCTGGCCGACCTTCACAGCGCCGGCAGCAAGGCCGGTCACCGTTTCGAAGCCAAGCGCAAAGCCTATCTGTCGCCGCGCAGCGTGGCGTTCAACGTTCACGGCATCCGGCTCGCGGTGCACCGGATCACCGGCGAGATCCGCATCCTCCACAGCGTGCACGCCGCTGACATCGGCCGCCCGATCAACCCGATGCAATGCCGCGGCCAGCTCGACGGCGCGATCGCCATGGCATTCGGTTGGGCGCTCACGGAGAAGATGATCTACGACGGCGGCGCGATGGTGAACCCAACGCTGCGGAATTATCGCATTCCTGCTTTCGCCGACGTGCCACCCAGCGAGGTGTTCCTGGCCGACACGTATGACAGGATCGGTCCGCTCGGCGCGAAGTCGCAGGGCGAGTGCTGCATCAATCCGATCGCACCCGCCATCGCCAACGCGCTGGCGGACGCCACCGGCGTGCGCTTCCCGGATCTGCCGTTCACGCCGGACCGCATTTTCGGCAGACTTTCCGCCCAGCCATGAGCGGAATCGCAGGCGCGAGCGGTGGCGAAGCGGCCGTCGCCAAGGGCCCCGTCACCATCGTCACGCAAACTCGGGTGCGGCCGGAAAGCGCCGATGCGTTTGGGCGCTGGCAGCACGAAACCAGCAAGGTCATTGCCTCCTTCCCCGGCTTCATCGAAACGACGGTGATGCCGCCCAGCCCACCGGCGCAGGTCGACTGGGTCATCCTGACGCGATTTGCGACCGCCCGGGACGCGACGGCGTGGCTCAACTCGGAAGCGCGGCGCACGCGCATCGAAGACGCGGCGCACATGCTGGTCGGCCGCGACGACATCAACATCGTCCACGACGGCGAAAAGGGCGTACTGCCGTCGCCGGTATCGGCGGTGATCTCGACGCGCATCAAGCCCGGCCAGGAGAGCGCATATCGAGCCTGGGAGCAGCAAATTGCCGCGGCGCAGTCAAAGGCGCCGGGCTTTCAAGGCTATCGCTTCGAGGCGCCGGTGCCGGGCGTGCAGGACAATTGGCTCGCCATCCTGCGTTTCGACACGGAAGCGAACCTGCAGGCCTGGCTCGATTCGCCGGAACGTCACCGGCTGTTGCAGGAGGCCGTCCCCTTCACCGAGGAATTTCACGCCCGCGTCGTTCGCAGCGGCTTCGACCAGTGGTTTCCTCGTTCCGCCGCCGGAACACCCGCTCCGCCGGTGTGGAAGATGAACATGCTCGTTCTGCTGATGCTCTATCCAGTAGTGTTCTTGTTCGGATTCTTCGTGCAGACGCCATGGCTGGTCGGTCGCGCCGGCCTGCCCTTCGCGATCGCACTGTTCATCGGCAACGTCGTCAGCGTCCTGCTGCTGACCTACCTAATACCGTGGACGAGCGACCGTTTCTCCTGGTGGCTGCAGCCCGCCGGCGGCAAACGGGTGCGCATCGATGTCGCCGGAGCGGCGCTCGTAGTCGTGTGCTACGGCTTGCTGGTGCTGGCGTTCTGGCGCCTGTTCTGACGGTTGAATCCGCAGCGCAGCCCGCTAAATCTTTTTCGGCCGCAGCTGGACGACGCCGGCGCCCTGATAGAGCAATACTTCGACGACTGCGAGCAGGTGTTCCTGGCCGAACGGCTTGCCCAGCACGACGGCCTCCCGGAAGCCGTGCGGGAGCGCCTCTCGTCCGTATCCCGTAACGAACGCGAACGGACAGTTTTTCTGCGTCAGGGCCATCGCGAGTTCATCCACCGAGTGACCCGCCAGATTGACATCCACGAGGGCGGCATCGTAGTCCGCGTCCGCGACCAGCATGCGTGCCGTCTCGAGGGTTCCCGCCGGCCCGATGACCTCGCATCCCGCCGCCGCCAGCGTCGATTCCAGGTCCATTGCCACCAGCGGTTCGTCCTCGATGACGAGAATACGCTTGCCCTTGAGATTGTGTTGATCATCGTGCGCCTGGAGCAGCGCAGGCGCGTTCGCGCTCTGCAATGGACCGGCGCGGGTAGGGATGCTTGCTTGCGGAGTTTCCGGCAGCGGCAATCTGATCTCACAGCTCATGCCGTTGGTACCGTAGTGGACGGAAACGTCGCCGCCATGACTTCGTAGGGTTTGCTCGATCAGGGTGCTGCCGAACCCGGATGCGCTGGGAGCCTTGATCTTCGGTCCGCTGCTCTCTTTCCACGACATGAGCAAGCTGCGTCCGCCGTTCGTCCGCATCTCCCAGTCCACCGCGAGGCGCCCGCCCGGCACCGACAACGCGCCATGCTTGCGCGCGTTGGTGGCCAGCTCGTGCAGGACCAGGGCCAAGTGCAGGGCCTCTCGCGCCTCGAGGACCAGCAGCGGCCCGGAACAGCAGACGCGATTGTCATCGGCGGCGCCGAGCAGGACTTGTTCGCGCACGAGTTCCATCACGTCCGCCCCCTGCATCCGGGCCTGGGTGAGCAGCGTGTGGGCTTTTGCCAGCGCCTGAACGCGCCCGGTGAAGCCGGAGACGAAATCCGCCTGGCTCTTGGCGCGCAGCAGCGACTGGGTTGCGATCGCCTGCACCGTCGCCAGTGTGTTCTTGACGCGGTGATTGAGCTCGTCGAGCAGAATGCGCTGCAATCTCTCCGCTTGCTTGCGCTCACTGACGTCGCGGGCGATTTTCGATGCACCCACCACTTTTCCCGACTCGTCGCGTACCGGCGATACGGTAAGCGAGATGTCGATGCGGCGGCCATCCTTTGCAACACGCACGGTGTCGTAATGACGAACGGATTCGCCGCGTTGTATTTTTGCCAGGATCCGTTTCTCTTCCGCGTGCAGTTCGGGCGGAATGATCTTGGTGATGGGCTGGCCGACCATCTCATCAGCTCCGTAGCCGAAGATGCGGACCGCGCCGCCGTTCCACGTGCGGACCCGGCCATCGAGAGACTTGCTGACGATCGCATCGTCCGAGGAGGCGACGATCGAGGCCAACTGCGCGGAGTCCATCTCCGCTTGGTGACGGCCGGTGACGTCCATCAGCAGGTTGATGGCGCCGATCAGCCGCCCGGAAGCATCCCGCAGCGGCGTCGGATAGGGAAGGAACCGCACGCGGGTCCCATCGGGCCGTTCGGCGATGGCTTCGATCCCCCGGATCGCGCGGCCTTCCGCCAGCGCCATGGCCATCGGGCACTCGTCATGCGGCAGCGGCCCGCCGTCGGGCCGGAACAGCCGCCACGACCCGCACCATTGATCGCTTCCAAGCTTCGGGCGGTGTCCCCACAGCTCGGCGGCTGCCTGGTTATAAAACGTGATCCGTCCTTCCGCGTCGGTCGTGTAGACGGCCAGCGGCAACGCCTCGAGCAGGTCGGTCTGGGCGATCATCGGGTTTACCCCACAAACGCGACGTAAACGCCGTCACTTTCGCACTCGTTCCCGCGCGATCGAAATAAACAGGTTTCCAATCGGCACTATTGTGGCGCCGTTGTCCCGCGTCTTTGTTTGGCGCGGCGAGCGGCGCGGCGCTAATGAGAGGCGGCTGGGGGACCGAAAAATCGAGCTGATTCAATAGCGCCCGCGCCCCGGGCGCGGGATCGGCGCCCGCACCTGCTTGCGACTGCGGCCTGGGGGATGGCCCGTGAGGGGTCGCCCCTGCTCCCGGATGCCGGCCAGCTGCGGGCGTCAGGAGGTTCAGGCAACAAGATCGTAGCCCCCCAGCAGGCTGACGAGCGGGGAGCCTTCTGGTCGGCGCCGCAGCGCGCTTGCCGACGGCCAGCGCGCCGGCCCATCAGATCCTGCCCAACAGGAGAAGGATGAGGACGATGATGAGAATCAGCCCAATTCCGCCGGAGGGATAATAACCCCAGCCGGAGCTGTACGGCCACGTCGGAAGCGCGCCGATGAGGATCAAGATCAGGATGATAAGAAGGATGGTTCCGAGCGACATGGGCGATCTCCATAGATTGGTTACAAAATCGTACCGCACCAACAAATACGCGTCGGGAGAAGCTTCGGCGGGGCGGTCGCGGCCCCTTGGACGTCAGTCTTCCCCGACTAGCTCAGGACCGCCGGTCCGGTAGCCCGCCGTGCGCAGCGTCCACCGGACCGCCAATTCCAACACTGTCACAAGTTATGCTCCTCCTCTGGAGCACGGAAGGCCCCGATTTCGTCCACAGCCGGTTCCGGGACTGGCCTGGAGAGCCGTGGTGCGGCGCATCCGAGCAATCGCCGTTTTCTCACTACCTGTTGTTCGGTCGCGGCGCCGGGTTGGCGGGCGTGCCGGTGGTCGCCGGGGCTTCCTCCGGGATCCAGGTCATGGCGTTGCGGTCGTATTTGAAGCCCTTCGCACTCTTCAGCGCGTCTTTGGTCGAATTCATCACCAGGTACCATTTGTTGTTGTCTTTGGTGGTGACCCGAACCGCGTTGAAGGGAACGGCGACGTCTTTTTCGCCCATTCCGAGGAAGCCGCCGACGCCGACGATGAGCGCAGTGGCCTTGCCTTCGCGATCGACGAGCACGTCCATGATCTCGCCGATCTTGTTGTCTGCGGGATCGTAGACGTTGTGCTTGTACCAGTGGGTGATGGTCACGCTGTTGGCCGGGACGCTGGTCAGGATCTGAGCCGCCGGTCCGGCTTGACGCGGTGCGGCCTGGGGCGCTTGCGCGCTCGCCGCGGTGGTTGCGAGCGCCAGAAACAGCGCCGTGTATGCCAGGTGTCTCATGGTGTTGCCTCTCTCAATGACAAAGGGATGGAACTCATCCGTCCCGAGAACGTAGGAAAGAGGTGTGAGTTCCGTAGTCGAAACAAGATTTCCCTGGGGTCGCTAGAATCACGCAGGCTCCAACCCATGCCGAATTCCAAACGCCCGAAGTCGAAGCCGAAACCGCAGGTCGCCGAAGCCAACGGTTCACGAAAAAGTCGACTGAGCAGGGCATTTGGCGACATCGCCAACTTCACCTCCCGTAGCGCTGGCCGGCCCAGCGCCTTCATCATCGCGACGCTCGTCATCATCGTATGGGCCGTCACGGGTCCGCTCTTCGATTATTCCGACACCTGGCAGCTCGTCATCAACACCGGAACCACGATCGTCACCTTCCTGATGGTGTTCCTCATTCAGAACTCTCAGAATCGGGACGCCGCGGCGATCCAGGTCAAGCTCGACGAACTCATCCGGGTCAGCAGGGTCCAGAACGTTTTCATCGGCATCGAGCATCTCACCGACGAAGAGCTTGAGGAAATCAGGGACAAGTGCGAAACGCGCGCCAAGGCGGCCTTCTCCGGCACCACGCGGAAATAGCGCCACCGCCGATCCGCGCCCGAACGGGCGCAAGGTCAACCGGCGCGGCACGACACTTCAGTGCTGGCGGATTGCCGGATCGCTTCCAGCGCGGTCAAATCAATTCCTCCGCAAAGCTGCGTCCGCGGCCGACTCGTGTCGGCCGTCGCGCGAACGGCTAGCGGATTGGATCGCTCAATGAAGTCCGCCAAAAAGCCAAATGAGAAGGATGATCGGAAGCGGAATTCCGATCAACCACAGCAAAAGACCGCGGCCCATGTGATGCTCCTGTTGAACTTACCGCCTAGAACGTGGTCTGGCGGCGAAAGTTCCGGTCACCACGGGCACCTCATCGCGATGAATGGCGCGCACGCGCCGCGTCACAGGGGATCAAGCAGCGCTAATCTCTCCACCCGCGCGTAGTCGCCCGCCAGCAGACGATCCCCGATGTCGCGACGATATCGCACGTTCGGGATCGGGATCCGATCGGCCAACCGGTTCGCGCGCTGCTGCGCCGATGCGATATCGCCCGCCACTCCCGTCACGACCATCGCCCCTTCCCGATCGTGCCATCGTCGGCAGCGGGTACCGCTGCGTCCAAGTCCGGCACGGCCACTCCGTAGGGCATTCGCTCCTGAAAATACGCGAGCACGTCGTTGTCCGCATTTGGCGGCACGACAAAGGCGAGGCGCATTCCGGTGTGCTTGCAGAACTCGACAACAAAACCGCCACGGCTGTCAGGGCCGATGATGCGAATGCACGCCTGGTTCAGCGCAAACATTCTCGCTACTCTTGGAAGTCGTCAGTACGAGCGTCCCATGCGGCCGATGAACCAGCCCACCGCCAGGGCGACCGCCACCGCGGTGTAGGGGCGCGTTTCTATGGTATCGCGCAGCATCTCCTCGAGCGAGGAAGCCTGCTCGCGCACCGCCCTTGCCGCCTGCCCGGCGGTCTCGCGGGCCTGCCCGTACAAGTCTTGCAGTTCGCCTTCGACCTGTTTCATTTTGCCTTTGGCCTCGGTCGAGGTATCGCCAGTCACCTTCCCGAAACCTTCCTGGACTTTGCCGCCCACATTCTTGGCGGTGCCGGCCAGACGATCTTCGTTCATGGATCTCTCCTAATCGCGTTCTGCCGTCGTCGATGCCGATAGGTCCGAACGCCGACGACCGGCATTCAATGGTGCGTCTTGCCGCCGGAGCGCGCGCGGCGCCGGCGATGTCGTCGCTCGCGGAAACAATGCCGACGCAAGCCCCGGAGTTCCGCCGGGCGCGGAACTTCGCCCGTGCTCGCACGTTGGCGGGCATCGGGACGGCACAAACCCAGCGATCAGCCGCCAAGAGGAAACGCGTCATGGGACTGTTTACGAAGGATATCGAGACCATGGATGACCTGTTGCTCCACGGCCTCAAGGACATCTACTACGCCGAAAACCAGATCCTGAAATCGCTGCCCAAGATGATCGACAAAGCAACCAATCGCGAACTCAGCAAGGGCCTGCGCGATCATCTCGAGGAGACGAAGGATCAGGTCGCGCGGCTCGACCAGGTTTTCAAGAGGCTCGGTCAGGACCCCAAGGGCGTGCAGTGCCCGGCGATCAACGGTCTCATCACCGAGGCCGACGAGCTTGCCGGCGAGGTCGCGGACAAAGAGGTACTGGACGCCGCGATCATCGGCGCCGCCCAATCGGTCGAGCATTATGAGATCGCGCGCTACGGCACCATGATCGCTTGGGCGGACGAGCTCGGCCACGACGATGTCGTGCGCTTGCTCACGACCAATCTCAACGAAGAAAAGGCAGCCGACAAGAAATTGTCGACGGTGGCGCTGCGCAAGGGCGTAAATCGCAGAGCGGCGAGCTGAACCCGGGCCCTCGCACCCGTCGATCCGATCGGCGTTCCGGCAATGCCGGGGCGCGGTCGGGTTGCGGTTGAGCCCTGAGTCCCGCGCCGCCCCTGCTACCTCTTGCGCCAGAGGGCCAGCAAAGGCCCCTCCCGGCCATACACCGGATCCTTCCTGGGCAAGGCCAGCTTTGGAATGCTGACGAGCGCCCGATCATGATCCTTCTTGGTCGGACGGAACTCATCGTATTTTCCAGAGCGGGGATAGGCGCCGACGACCAGCAGATCCTGGCTTGCCGCCAGCCGCCGGTGGCCCGTGCCGGCCGGCAGAATGACGACATCGCCGGGGGCGAGCTCGAGCGTGCGACCTTTGGTCCCACCGAACTGGACCCGGGCAGTACCGCGCGCAATCCCTAGCACTTCGTGAATGCGGGAATGATAATGCACGTAGTCGTAGATGCCGTTGCGCCAGGAATCACTCCATCCGTTCAACTCGAACAGCTCTTCGAACACCGCCGCCGGATCGAGTGAGCGCGCGAGGCGCACGGGACTGCGATAGACGACGAGCGGCAATTTGCCGTTGTTGGGAACTAAGCCATCGTCCCTGAAGCGGAACGTCCGCGGCTTTCTTTTGCGCACCGCTTCGCGCACCTCCCGGCGCCGGGGCCGGCCGTATCCCGTCACCTTCTCGGCTGTCTTCTTCAGTCCTTCAAGCACGAACATGTCCTGGGGCCTCCAATTGCAGCAGTAACCCGTGCGTCAGCACCGGGTTCCGCTTCACGGTCTCATCGCGCCGCAATGATGCCATCACCCGCGAACTCGGTCGGCGGCGGGAACTCTTCCGACTGCCAGGAACACGGCAATGGCGCGCGCGTTGAAAGGGTCGATCAGCAGGTCGATTTCGCGGCTGTGTTACCGCGGAGCGGCGCGCGTTCTGCGGAAGGCGGCGAGACAATGCCGAGCCAATCTTTGCTGAATGCGGCCGAACGCGTGATGGCGCTGGCGAAGGAAAAACGGCTGACGCTGGTCACCGCCGAATCCTGCACCTCCGGATTGCTTGCCGCGGTGCTCTCGGAGGCTCCCGGCGCCGCCGAGCTGCTGCATGGCGGCTTTGTGACCTATACGAAGTGCCACAAAACGATTGCGCTCGGAGTCCCCGAAGCACTGCTGACCCGCAAAGGAGCGGTCTGCCCGGAGGTCGCCGCTGCGATGGCGCAGGGCGCGCTGGCGCGTTCCGCGGCAGATCTCGCCACGGCCATCACCGGTGTCGCCGGCCCCTCGCCTGACGAGGATGGCAATCCGGTGGGACTCGTATGTCTGGCGGTCGCGCGCCGAGGATTTCCGACTGTTCACATCTGCAAGGAATATGGAGACATCGGACGCGACGCAATGCCGGCAGGCGGCGCTGGTTCCGACGCAGGCCTCGGACGGTGCGACCCAGCATCGCGCGACCCAGCTTGGCAAACGGCGAAGCAGACCGAGCCCCTGGGCATGAGCGAGTTACCCTTGTGTAAGAGATCCGACTCAACGAGGCGTGCAATTCGACGACGGCCTGCACAGATTTGGAACCAATTGGTCGCGAGGAAGGTTGGTGCTCGTAGTGGAGATCACCAATGAACAGCCAACAATCTTCTCGTCCGACCAGCTCTGCATCTCAATCGACGCAGTCCGACACCCGATCCGCAGGATCGAGCGGCGCGGCGCAAGAGGTGCGCGCCAAGGCGGGCGAAGCCGTCTCGAAATTTGCCGACGTTGCGCAGCAGGCCGGCAGCCAAGCCAAGCAGACTGCTTCCGCGCTCGCGTCGGACGCCAATCAAAAGGCAAAAGGCTTTTTGAATCAGCAGGTCGCGTCCGGTGCGGAGCTGGTCGGCCACATCGCCGATTCCGCCCGCTGCGCCGCCGACAATCTTGATCAAAGCGCCCCGCACCTGGCGGAGCTGGTGCGCGGCGCCGCTGAAAAAGTGGAGGAATTCTCACGCGACATGCGGGGACAGACGGCCGAAGACCTTATGCGGACGGCATCGGACTTCACCCGACGCCAGCCTGCCTTGGTATTCGGCTTGGCGTCCCTCGCGGGATTCATGCTGTTCCGAGTTCTCAAGGCCGGTCCATCGAGCGGTTCGGAGAGCCGCTATGGCAGCGCTGAGGGCTTCGGGCAAGGACACGGCTTCGGGCAAGAACCGAGACATCTCCATGGCCTATGACAGGTTGCGAAACTCCGGGCTCACCCAGGCCCTGACCGATCTTCTCGGCGATCTCGCCGATCTGGTGCAGAAGGAAATGCACTTGGCGAAGGCTGAAGTGACGGAGAAGATCGCCGCCCGCCTGCGCGGCAGCGCTTGGATGGCAGTTGCCGGCGTTCTCGGATTGATTGCCGCTTTGCTGATTGTGCAGGCGGCCGTTTTTGCAATCGCCAGCTTCGGATTGGCTCTTTACTGGTCGTGCTTGCTGGTGGCCGCCGTTCTCGCCGCCGGCGGAGCGGCCGCATTCTATCACGGGCGTTCGCTCTCGGAGGACGAGTTGGTTCCGACACGAACGGTCAGACAAATCACACAGGACATCAAGACAGCCAAGGAGCAACTAACATGAGCCGCCATTCCGACATCAATACCTATTCCCAAGCCGGCGACTGGCTCATGGGCACCGCTCGCCGGAACCCGGAAGCGCTTCTGCTCCTGGCTGCCGGCTGCTGCTTACTGATGCGAAGCGGCGGCAAGTCGACATCGCGGGCGCCTTCCTACGCCCGCGCCGACGAGCATGACCCCGGCTATCAATCGGATTTTCGCCACACTTCGTCGAACGTTCGCCAAGGCGTTTCGCGAGCTGCCGACAGTGCCACGGACTACGCATCGCAAGTCAAGGAGCGGGTTTCGGAGACCGCCAGCTCGTATGCCGAATCCGTATCCGAATTCGCCGAGAGCGCCCGCCGCAACGTGGCCGAGCAATCGGAGCACTGGCGCCGCCAAGCTCAGTCCACGATGCAAGCCGGGATGGATCGCGTGTTGCGCGACCAGCCGCTCGCGATCGCCGTCATGGGCCTTGCCGCCGGTGCCGCGGTCGCTACCGCGTTCCCCTCGACCGAAATCGAGAGCCGAACTCTCGGCGGCGCGCGCGAAGCACTGACGGACGCGGCCAGCAAAGCTGGCGAGCGGGTCATGGGAGCCGCCAGCAAGGCGGGCGAACGCTTGCGGACTGCCGCGCAGGAGCAAGGGTTAAGTGCGGAGGGGCTCAAAGGGCTGGCGAGCGAGGTTGCCGAAACCTTCACCAGCGAGGTCGCCGGCAAGTCGGATGATCATCGCAGCGCCACCACCGTGCCAGACAGCCAAGCTACCGGGGCCCGTCCGGGCCAAGGCTTCGGTGCAGGCCTCGCCAAGAAAGATGCCGACTGGCGCTCCGATGTCGCGCTCAACGTCCCGCCCGGCACCCGGGGCAACCGATGAGCCAGACGGACCTCAGCGTGCTCGAGCGAGAGGTCGAGCGCGCGCGAGCGAAATTTTCCGATGATCTGGCTCGGCTACGGTCGCCGGCCAATCTCTCCCGCTTCAAGGAGGATCTGTGGGCGGAAGCCCGCGACACCAAGGACGAATTGGTGGAGAAAGGCAAAGAAGCCGCCAAGGACGGCATGCAGCGCATCGTGACTGAGTTGAAGGAGCGGGCTGCCGCCAATCCCGCAGCCGCAATCGCGATCGGCGCCGGACTGGCGTGGCGGCTCGTTCATCGGCCCCCCATAGCGACGCTGCTGGTTGGAATGGGGCTGGTGGGACTGCTGCGGACCTCGCCCGCGCAGCAGAACTCGCAGCCTTACTTGGGACTGCATGACGAAGATCCCAAAATCCAAAGCGCCGCTGAACTCGCCAAGTCCGTTCAGGAAAAGGTGGAGGATTGGGGTGCGCGTGCGGGCGATGCAGCGCGCGAGACCACGGCGCGGATTGCGGACCAAGCTGCTGCGATGGCGGATCGTGCATCGAATGTGCTGCGTGATGCGGGTGACGCGGCCCGCCAGACCATGAGCGGGATTGCGGACAATGTGGCGTCAATGGCGGAACAGGCTTCGCACACTTTGCACGATGCCGTCCCGGATCGGGAGGACCGCGACCGAATTTTGCTTGGGGTCGCCGCGCTTGCCGTCGCAGCTGCGGTAGGCATCGCTTGTCAGCGGCGAAGCCAGGAACAGAGCAGCCCATAAGCCGCACTATCTAGGGCGAGCCGCGCCTCCAGCACGGAACACGCGCTGTTGCGGGAGCGCGAGTTTTTGTGCGTGACCACCGTAGCGCTTACGATGCCTAAGTCCGCGAAAAGTGCTGAGTGGACATGGCGCCCCATGGCCTCAGCCGAGCGGAAGGATGACGGGCGCGCGGACGATCGGCGCCGGCAATACTGATAAAAACGCGCGCTGTTAACTGCGCGTTAACCACGGAGCGCGCTAATCGGATCATCCCGCCGGCAAGCATGGACGATCCCCGAGGTCCCGTGGTGACAAGTGCGATGGCCGTTCGACCGCAACCGTCGATGCGATTTCGCGGCCGCTCGTTCATGGCGTTCGTACTCGCGCCCTCGGCGCCGATTACCGAATGGCTGGCGGAACTGGACAAGTGGGGCCGGAACTCACCCAAGTTTTTCGTGGGCCGAGCCATCATCCTCGATCTGGCGGCGGTTCCGCTCGACGCATCCGGGATCGCCCATCTGATCACGCTGTTGGGCGAGCGCGGAATTCGCGTCATGGGTCTCGAGGGAGTCGAGCCGGACCAGGTCGGCCCGTCGCTGCCGCCGGTTCTCAAAGGCGGCCGCCCGACCGCAGGCGAAGCGGTCGTCACCGGCGATCATCGCAAACGCGCTGCGGCGGGGCCGTCGCCGCGGCAGGAACCGAGCTGTCTGCTGCTCGAGAGCCCGGTCCGTTCCGGCCAATCGGTCATTTTCCCGTACGGCGATGTCACCGTGCTGGGCGCGGTATCTTCGGGGGCCGAAGTTGTCGCGGGCGGATCGATCCACGTCTACGGCGCGCTGCGCGGGCGCGCCATGGCAGGCTCGATGGGCAACTCGCGGGCGCGGATCTTCTGCAGCAAGAACGAAGCCGAGCTGGTCTCCATCGACGGCTACTACCGTACTGCGGAGGAAATGGACGCAAGTCTCCGCAATCGGCCAGCGCAGTGTTGGCTCGCGGACCGCGTCCTTTCGATAGCAGCCCTGGATTGAAACATGGGGGAGATAGGGAATATGGCCAAGGTCCTCGTGGTCACGTCCGGCAAGGGCGGCGTGGGCAAAACGACGTCCACCGCCGCGCTTGGCGCCGCGCTGGCGCAAACCGGGCAGAAGGTCGCGGTGGTCGATTTCGACGTCGGGCTCCGCAACCTTGACTTGGTGATGGGAGCGGAGCGCCGCGTCGTCTTCGACCTCATCAACGTGGTGCAGGGGGTGGCAAAACTTCCGCAAGCCCTCATCCGCGACAAACGGCTCGAAACCTTGTGGCTGCTGCCGGCTTCGCAGACCCGCGACAAGGATGCCCTGACCGAAGAGGGCGTCGCGAACGTCATCAAGGAGATGCGCGATCAATTCGACTGGGTGATCTGCGACAGCCCGGCCGGCATCGAGCGCGGCGCTACGCTCGCGATGCGGTTCGCCGATGCGGCGGTCATCGTGACCAACCCGGAAGTGTCGTCGGTACGCGATTCCGACCGCATCATCGGGCTGCTCGATTCCAAGACCGAGAAGGCCGAGAACGGCCAACGCGTCGACAAGCACATCCTGATCACGCGCTACGACGCGCAACGCGCGGCGCGCGGCGAGATGCTCAATATCGAGGACGTGCTCGAGATCCTCTCCACTCCTCTCCTCGGCATCATTCCGGAAAGTGAGGAGGTGCTGAAGGCCTCCAATATCGGCTCCCCGGTCACGCTCAACAACGCCACCAGCGCCCCGGCGCGCGCCTACCTCGACGCCGCGCGTCGGCTCAAGGGCGACGACGTGCCGATGAGCATCCCCAGCGACCGCAAGGGCTTGTTCGACAAGCTGTTCGGACGGAGAGCGGCATGAGCTTCTTCAACTTCTCCAACTTCTTCAACTTCTTCAACCTGTTCCGGAACTTGTTCCGCCGTCGCGGTTCCGCCCCGGTCGCGCGGGAGCGGCTCCAGATCTTGTTGTCCTACGAGCGGGCGACCCGCGGCCAATCCGATCTGCTCGCGCTTTTGCGCGAAGAAATTCTAGCCGCGATCACCAAGCACATCACCGTTGAACGCGAGAACGTCCAGGTGCGGATGGATCGCGGCACGAGCGTCTCGACCCTCGCAATCGACGTTGAAATCCCGAATTCGGCCGGCATGCTGCTCGCCGCCGGGTCCTAGGGCGGCCACGACTGGGCCGCCGGGCGCGCGAACGAGTTCAGCATAAGGCGTAACCGCCTCCCCGCGGCCGGCGTCCGTTCGGGCGCGGGCTCGCTCGATGTCGACCCCACGGCGCTCCCCTTGCAGGTAGCCGTTCACGGTCGAACCTCGGGCATTCGCGCCCCAAATTTTCGCAAATCCTCCCTGGCGGATGTGGTAAAATTCGCCAGCGGTGATATGCGTAACGGTAACGGAGTGAGTGGTGATGAGTGCGTATGCGCCCGACAAAGCCGGGACCATCGTCCCGTTTGCACCTACCCCGAAAGGCCAGCCGGAAGTTGCAGCCGATGATTCCGGCCGTACCATCGTCGCGTTGCTTCAGAAAGCAGCGGACATGGCGAAGGAAGACTGCGCCCGCGCCATGGACTTGGCGCATAAACTTTCATTCCAACTGCGGGCCTCCGAAGAGCGATTGCGGGAAGTCGAGGCCGAGGCCGCGCATTTTCGCGATCGTGCCGCCCGGGCCGAGGCCTGGCTCATCCGCATCCACACCGAGGTCGAGCAAACCTTCTTTCAAAAGAAGGAGCGGGAGCCGCGCCACATTCCGCGGCCGTGACCCTCTGACCATCGGGCCAATCGCCCACGCCGCATCCGGCCGCCGACACGCCGGACGGTTACGCTCCTTCCTTGCCCTCGCCTGCCTTGTGCTCTCGGCGGGGAGCGCCGCCGCCATGGTCGGAGGCGCGCCGCCGGCCGATCAGGCGATCGCGCGCCATGTCGTGCTGATCGTCGGTGGGCAAACCGTGTGTACCGGCGTCGCGATCGCACCCGATCTCGTGCTCACGGCCGCGCATTGCGTGCTGATCAACGGCAAATATCAGCTGGTGGCGTTCGAAGGGCGACGTCCCGTGGTGAAAGAGGTCGCCAGCGTGGCGTCGCATCCGCAGTTCTCGCCGCGCGCCGACGCACCCGACCTGGCTCTCGTCAAACTTGCCGCCCCGCCGGCGCCGAAGCTCGCACCCGTCATGTTCAGCGAGCGGCGCGCGCCGCCATCAGTGGGCGACCGATTCATCGTCGCGGGATTCGGCGTCGCCGTGCAAGGCGAGCGCAAGACGGCCGGCAAGCTGCGCGCGGTGACGCTGGTCGCGACCGACCGGCCAAGCTCACAGCAGCTCAGTCTGGTCGATCCTGAGAAACTTGGCGAAACCCGCGGCCTCGGCGTGTGCAACGGCGATTCCGGCGGCCCGGTGTTCGACGAACGAGACCGGGCCCTGGTCGGCATCGTGAGCTGGTCGGGTCGGCCCGACGGCGAACCCGTCTGCGGCTTCGTCAGCGGCGTCATCCCGCTGGCGCGCTACCGCTACTGGATCCTGGAGACGGCGGCGAGGCTGGGCTCGCCGCTGGAGCCATGATCCGCATCGCGGTCGTCCTCACCTGCGCGCTCGCGCCGCCGGCCGCGGCCATGGTGGGCGGCGCGCAGCCCACCGGCGAAGGCGCCGGACGTGCCGTCGTCATGTTGACCGGCTCCCACGGCACGTTCTGCTCGGGCGTCGCGCTCGCCCGCGATCTCGTGCTCACGGCCGCTCACTGCGTGCTGCCGGGCGCCAACTACAAGCTGGTCGAGTTCGATGCCGTGCGGCAGCCGGTGCTCAAGGACATCGCCAGCATCGTCCGACATCCCGAGTTCGACGTCGATGCGGCGCTGCGCCATCGCGTCACCGCCGATGTCGCCCTGCTCAAGCTCGCCGCACCACTCAAGATCGTTCCGGCACAGCTTGCGCCGGCGGGAGGCTCGGTCGTCGCCGGCGACCGTTTCGTGGTGGCCGGCTATGGCCTTTCCGTGCGCGGCGACGGCCGGAGCGGCGGCACGGTGCGCGCCGCGACGCTGGTCGCGACCGGCCAGCCCGGTACGCTGCAAATCCGCCTCGCTGATCCCGCCACCAAGGGCGAGCGCGCCGGCCTCGGCGCCTGCACCGGCGATTCCGGCGCCCCGGTCTATCGCGACAGCGGCGGCGGGCTCGCGGTGATCGGCGTAGTGAGCTGGTCGACCGGCCCGGCCCTGAGCGAGGGCTGCGGCGGCCTTACCGGGGTTACGCCGCTCACCCGCTACCGCGCATGGATCGTTCAGCAAGCCGGCAAGATGGGTTCGCCGGTTCCACCCTGAACCGCCACGTTCACTGCTGCCGGACGGAGCCAGCGATGGCGCGCAGATCGGCGGCGACCGCCGGATACTTCGCCGCCAACTCCTCGGCATCGCCGATCTCGACGTCGGCCGGCACCACGCCCGGCCACTCCGTGCTGGCGCCGAGGAACCAGCGCCGCCGCCCCGTCAGGCGCGCGGTGTGGAATGTATTGCCCGGAATGAGGAACTGCACATGTTCTCCGCCGCGCAGGTCCGGGCCGACGACGACGCGCGCGCTCGTTCCGTCGGCGCGCAACAACAGAACCTCGAGCGGATCGCCGAGATAATAGTGGTACAGCTGATCGTTGCGGATGCGGTGCAGCCGCACCGGTGCGGTTGGTGTCACCATGAAATAGAGCGCGGATCCCATTGGCCGCCCGTCGGCAAAGGGCGCCGGCAAGCCGCCGGCCGCGATCGAATGCGCGCTCAGATAGGTCGTCCGCACGAAACCGCAGGTGGCATTCGGCTCGAGCTCCAGCAAAGTGCGAATGTCATCGGCAGTGAGCTCATCGGTCATGCGCGGATCCGTCGCTCGTCAGTTCTGGACTAATCGCACCGCAAGGCGGTCAAGACCGCGGCTTCCTCTCGACGCGCGCGCCCGTGGCCAGGCCGGCGGACCACATCGGACCGCCAAGCGCCATTTCATGCTCGAGGCCGATCACGTCACAATCGACGCAGACGAGCGCCGCCGTGCCGTCGGCCAGCTTCACCGGCTCCAGCTCGACCACGCAGAAGCGGCAACAGAAGAACGTCGTCATCAGAGTTCCACTTGATTCGCGCCGCGCAATGATGAATCCGCGCAATCGAATGCGCAACCATGGCGGCGGCGTCAGAGCCTCATGTGCGCCGTTGGCTTGAATCTCCATTGTCGCCGCCTGCGTTTTGGAGCATAAAACAACCATCATTCCGGCCCCGTCCGATCAGCACAAGGTTATCTCCATGGACCGCACCATCCGTCTCCAAAGCGACAGCAACGCTCACGACCGCCCCTGGCGGGTCGCCGTCGAGCAAGGCTTCTTTGCCGATGAAGGCCTCGACGTGGTCTATCACGAGGACAATCCCAAGGGCGCCGAGGGCCGCGTGAAGGACTTCGCCCACCGCTGGAAGGAGACGCAGCTGCAGCAGGGCACGCTCGAAGTCTATCCGGTGTGCGAATGGGGTGCGATCGAGCGCGTGCAACAGCTCGGCAAAGGCAAGATCATCGGGCTCGACACCACGGTGCGCACGGGTGCCATCATGGTCGGGAAGGAGTCGCGGGTTCAGACGCTTGCCGATCTGCGCAACATCCCGATCGCGGTCACCTGGCACGCGGGGACGTTCTATGCCGCCATCGAAGTCATGGAAGCGGCCGGCGTTCCGTTCGACGAGATCAAGCTTGAACACGCGACCGACCGGCTCGATGCGCTGCTGAGCGGCAGAAACGAAGCGGCCGCCCTGATGGAGCCGCTGGTCAGCCGCGCGGCGGAGGCGGGATGCCGCAAGATCGCGGATTTGCGCTGGCGCGGCGGTATCGTCGCGGGCGAAGACGTGGATGAGGAGACGGCGGCCAAGCTTCGGCGCGCGCTCAATCGCGCGATCGAATGGCTGGCCGAGAACGAAGAGCGCTCGCGCGCGCAACTCCTGCGCGATCTGAAGCCCGAACTGCGCAAGGACGGCCTGCTCCCCGAGTTGACCGGAGTGAAGAGCTATCGCGCCGACGAATTCAAGCAGAAGGTCGATTGGATGGTGGAGCGCGGCTTCCTCAACGAAGCCCCCGCTTACGAGGACATCGTCCGCAGCAAATGACATGCGCGTGCCCCCGCGCTCAACCGGCGCGGGGGGCGGCAGCAAGCTCCCGGCTAAATGCCGGGCGTCGTTACGCGAAATCGCGGGCTCAGTCCGGCCACCCCGAATCCGAGTGACGCAGAATTTCGTTGCGGATCCACGGATCGGGATCGTGCCCGATCACCTGCCCGCCCTTGATTACCGCCCCGGGAGCCCTCGCCCCGTATTGTGCGCCCTGCCCGGGCTGAGGCCAGTTTGCATTTGCGCCCGCGCGCTCCTGCGTCTGGGCGAATGCCGAAGCGCTGATGAGGGTAACCAGCGCCACCGCGGTGATGAGAAATCTTCATGTCACTCTCTCCGGGTCACGATCGGGCGAATGTTCGCGCTCCCGTGCCACGACGGTCGAAAGTTCGCTCATTGCTGAGATAATTGTTTCATCCCCGCGCCGGGCCCGGCGATCTTGCATGGCCCCCCCGCCGACCGATCAAGCCAGTGGATGGAACAAATCGGGCGCTCCGGGTACCGCTATTCCGCCGGCGCCGGGGATGCCTCCGCCGATGCAGGGGTGACGGCGGGTCCGCGCAAGGGCCGTTGTTCCATCACCAGGACGGCGACGAGCGCCGCGGCCAGGAACACGTCGGCCGCCACGAACACGAAACGAAACACCGCGGCCATATCGACCCCGGCGGCGCCCGCGGTCTCCACCAGTAGCTCAACGCCGATGCCGCGCCCGGGGGTTGCACCGAGGCCCGCGAGTAGGATCGCCCCCATGATCGCGACCGCCAGCGTGCTGGCGAGCGCACGGAAGAAATTCATGGCGCCGGTCGCAGTGCCGACCTGGTGCACCGGCACCGCATTCTGGATCGAGACGGTCGCGACTGGATAGACGGTGCCGACGCCGAAGCCGATGAATGTGAGCGCGATGATCACCCCGTAGAGCGGCATGTCGGGGCGGACGGCGAGCGCGGTGACGCTCGCGATGGCGATGATCGCGCCCACGATCGCCGATACCTTGTACCGGCGCAAATGCATCATGCAGCGGCCGGATACCATCGATCCCGGCGTCGTCATCACTACGATCGGGATGAGCGCGAGCCCGGCATCGGTCGCGGACAGCTTGTGCACCACCTGGAAGTAGAGCGGCATGAACACGGTAAGCCCGAGCACCGCCCCGAGCGTCCAGGAGGTCGCGGCGGTGCCGGCGCGCATCACCGGATTTCGCAGCACGGTGAGCGGCAGAAACGGCTCGGGCGCCCGCTTGAGCCACCAGGTGAACACCAGGCCCAGCACCAGCGAGCCCGTCACCAGCACGAACATCGTCGGCGACCCCCATGCCACGCGCGTACCGCCCGAGGTGAGCGCAATGAGGAAGAGCGTAGCGGCGGCGATCATGAGCGCCGCGCCGATGATGTCGAGTTGGTGCGGCCGCTCGTGGCGCGGCAGCCGCTTCATGGCATGATGCGTAAGCAGCGCCGCCATCAGCGCAAAGGGGACGTTGAGCCAGAAGATCACCGACCAATGCAGGTGCTGGGCGATGATTCCCCCGAGCGCCGGTCCGGCGACACCGGCCACGATCCACGAAGTGCCCATATAGGCCTGGTAGCGGCCGCGCTCGCGCGGCGTGATCATGTCCGCGATGGTGGTTTGCGTGAGCGGCACGATTCCGCCGCCACCGATCCCCTGCAATGTGCGGCCGGCGATCAGCATGGCCATGGAAGGGGCTGCTGCCGATACCGCCGAACCCGCCAGGAACAGGCCGAGCGCCACGAGCATCATGGCGCGACGGCCGTGAATATCGGAGAGCTTGCCATAGAGCGGCGACACCACCGTCGACGACAGCAAATAGGCGATGATGACCCAGGAGAGGTTTTCGAAGTCACCGAAGTCGCGGCCGATGGTCGGCAGGGCGGTGGCGACGATGGTCTGATTGAGGGCGGAGAGGAACATGCCCAGCATCAGGCCGTAGAAGATCTTGCGCACGTCCGCGTGCTTCAGCGGGGCGTGCGGCCCGGATTTGGCGAGGGTGTCGGGCGCGCGGCTGGGAGGCGTCATTCGGATCAAAAAGGCGGCAGACCAATCCTATTCGTGTTTTCCGGCAGCCGGCTCGCTGCATATCGCGCCGGCGCACCCGGAACGCAATGGGCCGCGGCACAGGGCAGCTATGACACTCGCCACGGCATTTACTCCACCGGCTTCTTAAGCTGCGACGACCCGCGCAACGGCCGCTCCGCCAGTGCGAGGATGCAGGCCAGCGCGATCGCGAGGCAGCAAATGGCGGCGGCGAAAACCCAACGGAAGGCTTCGGCGGCATCCGTCCCCGCCAGCACCGCCCCAGCTGACATTCCCCGCACCGGGGGCGTGCCCGCAAGCACGATCGCGCCGAAGCCGGCAACGATGAAGGTCGAGCCGAGCGCGCGGAAGAAGTTCATGGTTCCGGTCGCGATGCCGAGCTGATGCAGCGCGACCGCGTTCTGCACCACTACGATCGTGAACGGGAACGTCGGTCCCAGCCCGAGGCCCACGAGCGCGATCAGGCCGAGCGCGGCCACGGGCGAAAATCCGGTGGGCGCGAGCGCCAGCGGAACCAGCGCCGCGATCGAGAGCAGGAGGCCGACGAGCGGCACCCACTTGTAATGAGAGAAGCGCACGAGCAGGCGTCCGCCGACGATCGAGGTGACCGTGGCGGCGCCTTGCAGCGCGATGATCGCCCAACCCAATTCGCCGACCGAGAGGCCGAGCGCTAGCTGAGCGTAGAGCGGCAGGATGATCGTGAGCGCAATGACCGCGCCGACTGCAAAGAAGGCCACCCCAGTTCCGACGCGCACCGCGCCGTCGCGCAGGACGGAAAGCGGAATGAACGGCTCCCGCGCGGTAATTACGCGCCATGCGAACAAGACCCACAGCGTCAGGGAGGCCACGAAGAGCGCAAGAATCTGCGGCGAGACCCAGGCAAACCGCCGCCCGCCCCAGGTGAGTGCGAGCATCAGTGCGATTGCTGCTCCGACCATCAGCACGGCGCCTAGCACGTCGAGCTGGTGCGGAAGGTCGTGGCGCGGCAGCCGTTGCAGCACGTTGTGGGTCAAGAGATAGGCCAGCGCACAGAGCGGCAAGTTGGTCCAGAAAATCCACGACCAATGCAGGTGCTCGGCGATGAAGCCGCCGAGCAGCGGCCCGCCGACGGTCGATATGATGAAGGTCGAGGAGGTGTAGGCCTGGTAGCGGGGGCGGTCGCGCGGCGAGGCGACGTCGCCGATGATGGTCTGCACCAGCGGCATGAGGCCGCCGCCGCCGAGCCCCTGCAGCGCACGGGCGAGGATCAGCGTGAGCATGGACGGCGCCAGCGCACAGGCGAGCGAGCCCACGGCATAGACGCCGATGGCGATCAGCATCATGGTGCGCCGGCCGTGGACGTCGGAGAGCTTGCCGTAGAGCGGCGTTACCGCCGTCGCGCACAGAAGATTGGCGGTGACGACCCACGACATGTTGTCGACATCCCCCAGGCCGGCGGCGATGGTCGGCAACGCAGTCGCCACCATCACCTGGTCGAGGGCCGCGAGCAACATGGTGAGGAGCACGCCGACGACGATGCGGCGCGCGGCGGCGTGGTCGAGATAGTCCGGCGGGGGCCTGAGCGGATCGCGCATGCTTTCGCCTGGCGCCGGCCCGGGGCGGCGAGGCGCGCGGCATCTAGCTAGGCGGGGAACGGGGGCGAGGGCAAGATCGCGCGCCGCGCGGGGGCCATGCACCCCCCGCGCCGCCTGCGGCGGTGGAGCGCATGCGCGCGACGCACCTCACCATCGCGTCGATGCGCGTTGTCCGAATCTCGTGGCGACGAGCGGGCGCGTGGACGCGCGAGCGCACGGCGAGCCGCCACGTCACCGGGTCCGCGGCCGGTTCGCCGATCGATCGCTGCCTCACGACTTCGGTCGCTTGCGCGCCGCCTTCGGCACCCGCAGCGGCCAGCTCACGATGCGGTCCTCGAGCTCGTCGTCCTTGACGTTATCCTCGGACGCGCCGACGCGCCCGCGCACCGAGATTCCGGCGTGATGCACGGTGTCGGGGTCGCCGGAAACGAGCGGGTGCCACCAATAGAGATCGCGCCCGTCGGCCAATAGGCGATAGCCGCAGGTCGGTGGCAGCCAGACGATTCGGTTGATGTTTCTGGGAGTTAGCCGGACACAATCCTTCACCTTTGCGGTCCGGTGAGAATAGTCGCGGCAGCGGCAGGTCTCGCCGTCGAGCAGCCGACAGCCGACGTCGGTGAAATAAGTGCGCGCGGAATTGTCGGCGTCCTCGAGCTTGACCAGGCAGCAGCGCCCGCAGCCGTCGCAAAGACTTTCCCACTCGGAATCGGTCATTTCCGCCAATGACTTACGGCGCCAAAAGGGAGTTTCGTCACGGCTCATGACGGGCTACCACAATGGCGGGAGCCGGCCCGCTCCGCCGGCGGACCGAGCAGGCACAAGCATCCCAATCCGGGCGCCGCTCCATTCACCTTGTGGCCGTCCCGCCATAGTTTGGAACCTTTGGACCGGCTAAACATGATCGGCTAAACATAGCCGAAACGGCTGGGCGGCTCCGCCCCGCCGCGCTTGGGCCGTGGCCCCGAGGGAACCTTGCGCAACCTCTTCCACAACCGACAGGCCCGCGACAGCTGGAAGGTACGGCTGCGCCACTTTCTGCTCGATCTCGATTCGCGCATCGACTTCGGGATGTATCAGCTCAAGACCTGGGCGCGCGAGCTTTATGAGCGCTTCACCGTATTCATGGACCGCTTCCACGTCGCCGGCTGGCGGCGCTGGTACTTCGTCGAACCGCTGTCGGAGTCGCTCACACTCGGCACCGGCGGCCTGTTGGTGATGTTGGCGCTGGCGATTCCCGCCTTCCGCGAAACCGCGGACGATGATTGGCTGAAGAAGTCCGAGCTCGCCGTTACCTTCCTCGACCGCTACGGCAACGAAGTGGGATCGCGCGGCATCCGACACAATGACGCGATCCCGCTCGACCAGTTCCCCGACCACCTGATCAAGGCCACGCTCGCCACCGAAGACCGCCGCTTCTACGAGCATTTCGGCATCGACATTCCCGGCCTGTTCCGCGCCATGCTCACCAATGCGCGCGCCGGCGGGGTGGTGCAGGGCGGCTCCTCGATCAGCCAGCAATTGGCCAAGAACCTGTTCCTGTCGAACGAGCGCACCATCGAGCGCAAGGTCAAGGAAGCGTTTCTTGCGCTGTGGCTCGAAGTACGGCTGCCCAAAAACGAGATTCTGAAGCTCTACCTCGACCGCGCCTATCTCGGCGGCGGCACCTTCGGCGTCGATGCGGCTGCGCAATATTATTTCAACAAGTCTGCGCGCGACGTGAACCTCGCCGAAGCGGCGATGCTGGCCGGCCTGTTCAAGGCGCCGTCGCGGTTCGCCCCGCACATCAATCTGCCGGCCGCGCGCGCCCGCGCCAACGTGGTGCTCGACAACCTGGTCGAGGCCGGATTCATGACCGAAGGCCAAGTCTTCGGCGCTCGTCGCAATCCCGCCATGGCGGTCGACCGGCGCGACGAACGCTCGCCCAATTACTATCTCGATTGGGCTTTCGACGAAATGAAGAAGCTGGTCGTGACCTTGCCCAAGTCGGTGCACGAGCGCGTCTTCGTGGTGCGGCTCGCCCTCGACGTCGACCTACAGAACCATACCGAACAGGCGCTCCAAAACTCGCTCAAGCAGTACGGGCGCGAATACAAGGCCAAGCAGGGCGCGGCCGTGCTGATGGACATCGACGGCGCGGTGCGCGCCATGGTCGGCGGCCGCGACTACAGCGAGAGCCAGTTCAACCGCGCCACCGATGCCACGCGCGCGCCGGGCTCCTCGTTCAAGCCCTATGTCTACGCTACCGCGCTGATGAACGGGTTCAAGCCGACCTCGATCGTCGTCGACTCGCCGGTGTGCATCGGCAACTGGTGCCCGAAAAACTACAGCGGCGGCTTTTCCGGCTCGATGACGCTCACGCAAGCGATCACCCGCTCGATCAACGTCATTCCGGTGAAGCTGTCGATCGCGCTCGGCAAGGGCAATCCGAAGATCGGCCGTGCCATGATCAGGGAGACCGCGCGCAAGGCCGGCATGCGCACGCCGCTGCCCGACACGCCCTCGATGCCGATCGGCGCCGACGAGGTGACCGTGCTCGATCACACCGCCGGCTACACCATGTTCCCCAATCTCGGCAAGGCGACGACCCCGCACGCGGTGCTCGAGGTGCGCAGCGGCGCCGGCGAGCTGATCTGGCGTTGGGACCGCGACGGCAAGAAGCCGGTGCAGGTGATCACGCCGCAGGTCGCCATGGACATGAACATGATGATGAACAAGGTGGTGGAGGAAGGCACCGCCCGGCGCGCCATCCTCGACGGCATCAAGGCCGCGGGCAAGACCGGCACCACCAACGCCTACCGCGACGCCTGGTTCGTGGGCTTCACCGGCAACATGGTTTGCGGCGTCTGGTTCGGCAACGACGACTACACCGGCATGCACCAGATGACCGGCGGCTCGCTGCCGGCGCAGACCTGGCACGAGATCATGGCCTATGCCCACCAGGGGATCGAGCTCAAGTCCATCCCCGGTCTCGGATCGCAGCCGGCGGCGCGTCCGGTCGTGGCCGAAGGCAAGAAGGACGGTGCGTCCGAGGCGGCTCCCCGCGCGGCGTCGGTTTTGACCAAGCGCGGGGCCGATGCACTGGTGCGCGTCGAGCGCCTGATGGACGATGCCACGCGCGGACTCGCGGCCCGTGGCGAGCCACCGAAACCCGCAGGCGCGCAGGGTGCCGCCCTGCAACGTCCAGGGGCTTTTGCCTCCGCGTCTGACCAACAGCCGGTTGGCCAGACCCGCCGCGATTGAAGCTGGACCAAACGTGCGGCTGCTTTTCGGAACGGTGTTCGCACTCGCCATCGCGGCGGGGATCGGCCTCGGCGGGACCTGGATCGCGCTGACGCGGGGGACCGCCTATGGCGGGGTCACCATCGGCGCCTGGACCGGATGGCCGAAGAATGGGACCCCGGGCATCGATCCTTACGCGCGCGCGATGGTCGCACGCACCGGGGAACTCCCCGTCGGTTCGGGCGACGGCGTCGCCTTCTACGCGCGCACCGACGATGCCGGACAGGCGCTGGACGGCCGCTGCGACGTGCTCGTGAGCGGGATCACCCCGCAGGCCCGATTTTGGACGCTGACCTTGTACGATCCGGAGGGCCGGCTGGTGGCCAATTCGGCCCAGCGGCAGGGCTTCACCAGCCAGGAAATCATCCGCAGCGCCGATGGCAGCTTCGACATCACGGTCGGCCCGCGCGCACGGCCGGGCAATTGGCTCCCGACCGGCGGCGTGGACAAATATCTCCTGGTTCTGCGGCTCTACGACACGCCCGTCGGCATGGCGACGCGCACGGGCCGCGACGCCCCGATGCCTACGATCACCAAGAGGGCCTGCCTGTGATCCGCGTCGCGCTATGGCTCTTGGGCGCGCTTCTGCTCGCCGGCATCGTGCATCTGGCGACGGTGCTGGTGCTGCCGCGCATGGCAAGCCAGGACGCCTACGCCCGCGTATCCGCGATCGCCCCGGTCAACGCCGTCGTCGCGGTTCCAAGCCCGACGCCGGAGAAGGCGGTCATGCCGTTCATGGACCCCGCGTTCGAGGTATCGGTCTGCCGCTACGACCTGTCGCGAGGTCCGTTGAAATTCTCCGTACCGATCAGCCAAGCCTATACGTCGGTATCGTTCTACACCCGCTCCGACGTCGCTTATTACGCCATCAACGATCGCGCCGCCGGACGCCGGGTGATCGAGCTCGATCTGATGACGGCGGCACAACGGGCGGAATTGCCGGAGAACGAAGACATCACGGCGGCGGATCGATTGATCGTGGCATCGCCGACGACCACCGGCTTGATCGTGATCAGGGCGTTGGTGGCCGAATCGGGATGGGTCCCGGCGGTGCGAAGCGCGCTCGCGGCTGCGCAATGCCGCCCGCAATGAACGCGCTGCGGGTCCATCACTAGGCAACCCAGTCGCGATGAACTCTCGGCCGGCGCGCGAACCAGCGCGTGCCGCCGCCACCGGTGCAAGCGCGCAGTCTTTGCGCTCCCCGCAATACGGCGACCGCAGTGCGTGGAATCACGAGCGGGTGGCGCGACGGCGACGGCGCCGGCGCGGAGTGCTGCTCGCCTCGGGCTCGCCGCTCGGATCCTCGACGTATCGTTCGATCCGGATGACCGGAAGGATGATGACGGTGGCCGATTGCGACCCGTCCGCGGCCAAGCTCGGCCCGCGGACATCCTGCCCCACTGCCGGAAAGGTGATGACCGTACCCATATGGTTGTCCCCGCGCCCCTGACGGCGGGCCTCCCGCTATTCGGCCCTACCCGATTTGAGATGCGCAAGGTTAACGGTCTGCTAACGGCGAGGCCGTAGGCTATTTCGGATCCAATGTGTTGCAATAAGAGCGCAGTGACGGTGCGATGAAGCCGCCAGCGGTACTGTCTGGCCTCGACGACCTGCTCGATCACGGTCACGGCGACGGAGCCGACATGCGCCGGACCCTGTTGCGGGTACTGACCGATCTCTATCTGCAGCGGCCGGCACACACGCTCGAGGACGAGCACTGCTACACCGAGCTGGCGTTGCGGCTCATCGACGCGAGCGACGTTTCGGAACGGGCGGCGCTCGCCGCGCGGCTGGCAGCCTATCCGTCGGCTCCCAAGGCGGTGATGGCGCGTTTGGCGCGCGACGTGGGGGAGGTTGCCGGTCCGATCCTCGAGCACGCGTCCTGCCTCAGCCCGGCCGACTTCCGGGCGCTCGCCGAGGAGCGCGGCGGCGCGTGTGCTGAGATCAGCGCGCAGTGTTCCGCCGCTGCGCCGGCCGCGCCAGCACCCTGTGCTGCATCTGCTGCCGCGGCAGAAGCTGCCGAGCTCGACGAGCTGTTCTTCGCGGCAAGCGCGCCGGAGCGCCGACTGATCCTGCTCAATCTCGATTTCGCATCGCTCGTGCCGGCGCAGCCGTTCTGCGCGCCGCAACGCGCCGATGTCTGGCGGCTGGAAACGGCGGCCCTCCAACACAATACCGAGACGCTCATACGCGAGCTCGCCCGCATGGTCGGGGTCACCCGGACCCAAGCCCGCCGGATCATCGATGATGAGCTCCGCGAACCGATCGTGGTCGCCGCCAAGGCCATGGACCTGACGGCCGAGGTGCTGCAACGCCTGCTCCTGTTCATGTCTCCCTGGGGCGGGCAATCGATCGATCGGCTGCAGCAGCTCGTCAAGCTCCACGGCGAGATCAGCGTGGATGCAGCACGCCGCCTGGTCGCGATCTGGCGCGACGCCCAGCAGGTCGAGGAAAGTCGAGTGCGGCACGAACCGGTCACCTGGCGGACCGCGGCGGAAAACGCGCGGCGGGCTCTGTCAGAGGTCTCGTACCGTCCGCAGCTCCCGCATGGTGCGCGCCTGCGCCGCGGCGAAGGATGAAAGCGACCTGGCTGGGTCCGCACGCCGATCAGGCGAGGATCTGATCGAGGAAATGACGCCCAGCGCGGTCCTCGACCTCGACGATCCAGGCGTCGGGGTCGAATCGCAATTCCCGGACCAGGCGTTCCTCGACCTTGGCCTCCGGTGCGGGCTGTTCGGCAAGACACCGGCTGAAGAGCCGATCGGCCGGACGCGCGTCCTCGAAAACGCTCTGCGGCGCCGGGCCGAACAGCTCGGCGGTGCCATCGAGTCGATTGAGCTTGACGAAAATGGCGCCCGCCTCCTCGGCTCCGCGCCGGCGAACGGCCGCGAAGGCTCCCTCGGTGTGGCAGCGCCGGATATAGGCTGCGACCCAGATTGCAGACTTCAGGCGCATTCCGGTTCCAGGGGTCATGCCCCGCCGAGCGCGGGCCTCCAGTATCGACCACGCGCACGACCAAGGCGAGATCACGCCTTGCATTTTCCTTCAGCGATTGCCGGAGCGCACGCGCTGGCGCGGACGTGAAAATTATTCCAACGGCCGGCCGGTCATGGCCGCCAATTCGCGCACGACGCGGTCGGAGGGCTGTCCCGTGATCGGCAGTCTGCGTTCCCGTTCGAATTTCTCGATCGCGGCGCGAGTGTCGACATCGATGATCCCACTCGGCTTGATCTGACCGTAGCCGTATTCGGCAAGCGCCCGCTGCAGCGCGATCACGCGCTTCGACGATGCAGGCCGCTCAGCCATGACCTCGTTGCGGACCGGCATCGCCCGCGCAGCGGGAGTGGCCCCCGTGATCCCTTTCACCAGCTTGGCGGGCGCATGCAGGATGGCCTGCAGCAGCGCTTCGTTCGGTTCACTGCTCGGCTTGAGGCCGGCGGCCTGTTCGAAGTCGCGGATCGCGGCGTCGGTTTTCGGACCGTAGAGACCGTCGACCACGCCATCATAATAGCCGCGGCGCACCAACTCGCGCTGAATATCGTTGATGATATCCCCGGGCGTGCGCAGTGCCGGCGGGCTGGCGACTTTGATCGGCGGCGTGGCGGGCGACGCCTCGACCGGCCGCGGACGCGCAGTGGGGGCCGCGGCGCCGTTCGTCATCACCACCGCTTTCGCGGGAGCGCGTGCGCCTCTGAACATCGGCGCCGGGTGCGAGCCCGACTGCATGAACAGCACATTGATCAGGATCGCGACAGTGACCAAGGCGCCGGCCACGACGCCGACGACATCCCGCGGGCGCCATCCCAGCGCCCGGAATAGATATGGCCAGCGGCCGCCGTCTGCCGGGCCGCCTCGTCTGCGGCCTGCGCGAGCCTCGTGACTACGCACTTTTCTTCACCGGGAGGTTTGTTGGGCCGGCGCAGCCCTGGCGCGCTCGCAGGATCGGCGAACCCGCTGCGACCAGCGCGACCACAGCAGCGCGAAGGCAGTGACGCAAGAACGTGAGCGCATGCTGCGCCGACGGACGCACCGACGTGCCGATTTGATCTCCGACCAGAGCGAACAGACCCACGTTTGCGTGCACGCCCGGCGATCTGGGACGCGCTCCCCTTATTGGCTCACGCGATGGTGTCAGAGGCCGCTTAAGCGAACACTAAGGCAGGCGCCGGGCCGCGGCGGGCGGGCTTGTTTGCGCGCCATTTCGCCGGGCTTTCGCTGGCGCATTCGTCCGGAATGGTGAACGGTCGGTTGCCGAGATTGCCGCGGGTGGGCGCTCGATCGAACATCGGCGTCATATGGGAATGCTTGGTGCCCGTGAATGGCGCGCGGCTCACGGCGTCGAACTCCCCAAATGGCGATAGTTCGAATTTTCTGAAAAAACGAGGCTGATTCGGGTCGAATATGGACAAAAAGTTTGGGGCCGTGCCAACCGGCGCTTCAATCCTTGTTGCTAGGATCCGCTCCAATGGCGCGAACAACCGCCGCGAGGTCTTAAGGGCAGGGTCATGCGATTCCTATTGCGAATGGCGTTCTGGCTCACGGTCATTTTAGCGTTGCTGCCGAGTGGCGGATCGCAGCCGACCCCGAAAATCAATGTCAGCGCGGTCGACGCGATGTCGGCGGCGAAGGCCACCGTCACCGACATGCGGTCATTCTGCGAACGGCAGCCCGACGCCTGCAGCGTCGGGTCGCAAGCCGCCGTCGGAATCGGACAGCGGGCGCAGGCCGGCGCCAAGATGCTCTACGAATATCTCAACGACCACCTCGGATCGCAGGACACCCGCACGGCGAATGCCGCGGCCGGCGAGGCCGTACCGCTGCCCTCGGCGCGGCCCTCGCAGCACACGCTTTCGCCGGCTGATCTGGGGCCGGCCTGGCGCGGCCCGCAGCCTCGCAAGGAACCGGCCAGCGACGGGCCGGTCTAGGCCGCGGTTGCAAAATCCGGTGGGACCGGACGCCGGCCGGGCCGACCGGCGGGCGCCAAATCGCAGGTCCGCCCGATTATTCTTTTCGATGACGCTGTTCGCCGAGCTGTATCATCACCCTTATATATCCGGTATGCCGGAAGCCATGACCGCAGCCACGTCCGACACCGTGACGACGCTCGACGAGATCGTCGACAACTTTTCGTTGCTCGAGGACTGGGACGACCGCTACCGCTACGTCATCGAGCTCGGCCGCGGCCTGCCGCCGCTGTCTGAATGCGACCGCACCGAAGCCAACAAGGTGCAAGGCTGCGCCAGCCAGGTCTGGCTTGCGACCGGCGTGCGTCCAGGCGGCCGGGACGGGCCCGTGCTCAGCTTCTCCGGCGACAGCGATGCCCATATCGTGCGAGGCCTAATCGCCATCCTGTTTGCGATGTTTTCCGGCAAGCCCGCCGGTGAAATTCTTTCGGGCGACGCGATCGCCCTGTTCGAGCGGCTGGGCCTGCGCGAGCACCTCACTCCGCAGCGCTCGAACGGCTTCCGCTCGATGGTCGAGCGCATCCGCGCGGATGCGCGCGCCGCTCTGGCGACGGCGGCGTGAAGGTGCCGCGCATCCCGGCGCGGAGCCCGGACCGCGGGCGCGCCGTCGAAGTTTTTTGCCGGCGGGATGGAACCGGCGCGGCGTTTGCTTGTCGTCTTCCGGTGGCCTCAATCGAACCCCCCAAGGAACGAAAGAGGCTGCTAGGCCCCGGCGACAACCTCCCCGGGGCCTTCCATTTGTGGAACCTGATGTGCCGCGGGTTTGAAACTTCGCAGCGCTCGGGTCTCCCAGCGACATAGCGGCGCTGCTCACGTCAAAGCGACCACGCCGTGAGCGTTGGTACGGATCGCCTTGCTGTGGATCCGCGAGAGACGGTTATTACTTCCGTCGGCGCCGCTGCTGGCCGAGCCCCATTTGCTTGGCGAGATGCGAGCGGGCGGCAGCGTAATTCGGCGCCACCATCGGGTAATCCGGCGCCAGTCCCCACTTCTCGCGATACTGCTCCGGAGTCATGTTGTATTGCGTGCGCAGGTGGCGTTTGAGCGACTTGAACTTCTTTCCGTCCTCTAGACAGACGATATGGTCAGGCGTGATCGACTTCTTGACCGTGACCGCCGGTTTCGGGGGCTCGGTCGGCGCATCGCCGTGTCCGCTCGATACCCGGGTCAAAGCCGAGTGCACCTGACCGATCAGCGCGGGTAAATCCGCCGTCGGCACCGAATTGTTGCTGACATAAGCCGAGACGATTGATGCCGTCAGCTCGATGAACGTTCCGCCTGACGTATTGTCGCTCATTGACTATTGTTCCTGCCGCGCTTTGATCTTCTGGCCCGCGCGGGGAAGCTGCACTGTTCCGTATTCAACGACTTTTTTTTGTTATTGAACGCCGTTGGTGCGGATCCGCCGCGGGTCCAGTCCGTCAAAAGGAATCGGAAGACCAGCTTATCTTTTTCTCTATTATCGTTCTTTGCGGAAGGCAAGAAGTGTTTCCGTATTGAGGCGGGATGATCCTTGGTAATTGTTGGGTTCTTCTGGAATATACGGATGAAATCCTCGCGACCAACCGCTTTACCGGCCCGACCCGAGGGGCGACGTTCGGTTCTCGGCGCGCAGGCAAATGCTATCCGGGTATCGATATCGGACCGCGGCGGCAGGGACGTTACCGGGCAGCGGCCGCCTGCGTTGCCGATCGTCGCTCCCGACCTAAATTGATACCGACCGAGACCCAATCGAGGTTCGAGACATGAATTCCGAACGCGCCGCGAGCATCGTCAAGACCGACGCGGAGTGGAAGCGGCAACTCACGCCCGCGCAGTATCACGTCACCCGGCAGCACGGCACGGAACGCGCCTTCTCCAGTCCCCTCAACGGCGAGAAGCGGGCGGGCATGTTCAGTTGCATATGCTGCGGGGCGCCGCTCTTTTCCTCGGAAACCAAGTTCGATTCCGGGACCGGTTGGCCGAGTTTTTGGGCGCCGGTCGCGACCGGCGCGGTAAGCGAGCACGAGGACCGCTCATGGCTCATGCGCCGCACCGAGGTTCGCTGCGCAGCGTGTGAAGCGCATCTCGGCCATGTCTTTCCCGACGGACCAAAACCTACCGGCGCTCGCTATTGCATGAACGGCACCGCGCTGAAATTCACGCCGGGCGAGAGCGAAAGGAAATGAGAAGGCAAGCCGAGGTCGCAGACCGAGAGCTGCCTCTCGTCGCCCGCCCGCCGTTGGCTGTCGCCGCTTACGAGTTGCTTTCGATATGGGCGCGCAACTCGGCGATCGAGCCGAACCTGACCGTTCCATGCGGAAGCTTGGCCTCGATCGCGCCGTCCGCGTAGAGCGTATAGGCCATGCCGTCGACCACGCCGGATTTGAGGATCGCAGCCGTGCGCGGCTCTTCGACCGGCGCAGCCTCCGGAGCGCGATCCTGCACGGGCGCAGCCTGCTCCGCCTGAACCTCTTCGCTTGCGGGCAGAGCTTCGGGCTCGGCGCTTCGCGCGGAGCGCGCCTCGGCCGGCCAGAAGGTATCGAAATTCTCGGGCGAAGGGGTGGGACGCACCGGCTTCGACCGGAACAGAAAATCGAGCCGAGATGCCTTCAAAGCTTCGACCGCCGCGCCGCCCGCGCGTTCTTCCGCCGCGCCCTTCGGTGGGGGTGGCGCTGCCTCAGTCGCGGCAGGCAGCGGCGTCTGATGATGCGCCGCGCCGTTGGGGGACAGTGGAACGTCCTCGTCCTCCGCAACGATCGAAGGCTCGAGCTTGGGACGCTCGGTGCGGGGAAGGCTCGATCGCAGACGCTCGATTGCGGCGGCCGACACGTCCCCCGCTGACGGCGCTGCCGCGGGACGGGGCTCGCGCATCGGCGCTTGGGTCGTCGGCTGCGGCGGGATGGACGCGCTCGGTCGAACGGGTCGGACGCCGGCCGCGATCGACGGCGCACCGGCGGCGGCAGCGGTAATTGCCGCCTCGGCAGCCTCGGCTGGACGCGAGACCGGGCGGGCGACGGGCCGCGCCCTCAATGCCTCGGCCACGCGGCCGAGTTCGCTGACTACTGCCCCAAGGCCGATCAGGATCAAGCCGCCCGTCAACCCGGTGGCGCCCACGACAATGAGCGTGGTGCCCAGGGTGAACTCATTGATTGGTATGCCGAATCCAATCGCGGCGACGCCGCCGGCGGCAACCACGATACCCAACAACGACAAGATCACAGACATACCTTCGGACCCCGCCCGGCTGCCGCCCTCGGCAGCAGCCATGGTGCTATGGTTACTAAAGAATTTTGACCCCGTTCGCCTTCGACCGCAATAACTAATGTGGCGCCGCGGCGGCCAAATCCGATTTTGATTAACATCCCTGGGGCGCCCGACGCGCGCGCAACCCCGGCAGGCCGGCGGAAACCGAACAGCCCGCGCGGCCGGCTTCGTCGCGCAATCGACCCCACCGGCTTGTGGCGCGCCGCCAGGCTCGAGACGCCGGTTCCATCCGTTGCTCCGGCAGCCGCTCCGGCCTAATGAGTTAATGCGGAACCGGGGCTGGCCGCACCCCGTTGCCCCAGAGCCCGCCGGGCCCTGCCTCGTCCCGACTGTTTTGACCATTTGAGGAGCAAAGCCGATGTCTTTCACGCTGCCGGATCTTCCGTACGCATACGACGCGCTGGCCCCCTATATGTCGCGCGAGACGCTCGAATATCACCACGACAAGCACCACCTCGCCTATGTCAACAATGCGAACAACCTCATCAAGGGCACCGAGTGGGAAGGAAAATCGCTCGAGGACGTCGTCAAGGGCTCGTTCGGAAAGAACGCCGGTCTCTTCAACAATGCTGCCCAGCACTACAACCACGTGCATTTCTGGCAATGGATGAAGCCCAACGGCGGCGGCGACAAGCTCCCCGGCAACCTGGAGAAGAAGCTGGTCGCCGATCTCGGCTCGATCGCCAAGATGAAGGAGGATTTCATCCAGGCCGGCGTCACGCAATTCGGCTCGGGTTGGTGCTGGCTTGCGGTCAAGGACGGCAAGATCGCCGTCACGAAGACACCGAACGGCGAGAACCCGCTGGTCCACGGCGGCAAGCCGATCCTGGGGTGCGACGTCTGGGAGCACTCCTATTACATCGACTACCGCAACCGGCGGCCGGATTATCTCAAGGCCTATATGGATCACATGGTCAATTGGGAACACGTCGCCAAGATGTACGACGCGGCGATGAAGTAATCGCACTTTCCGCGGTTTTGCGGCCGATCGCGCACCCGCCGCGATCGGCCGGGCAGGCCGCGGACCGCCGTCGACTGATGGCAGGCGCGCCGATTTTGCCGCACCATCGCGGGCCCGACACCGCATCGCCCGCTTGCGCGAGCGATAGGATCCCGCCGATTGTGTCGCAATGGCTGCGGGCCGTTTCGCGATCGCGAAATCACGTCATAATCGGCGGATAGATTTTCCGCCGAGAAAGACTTGAGCCGATCGCCCGTGGCCCTCGCAACGCCCGTTCCTGCGTCTTCGTTTGGACAGCTGGCGGCCAGTCGCGTCTGCGACCGGCTCGCTCTCGTAGTGCTCGCCGTCGTGAGCGTCGTCGCGCTCCTGACGTTCCGCGATTATGGACTGAGCTGGGACGACTACGCGCATTCCGAATACGGCGATCTGCTGCTCGCGTTCTACGCTTCGGGCTTGCGCGATCAACGCGCGCTGTCGTGGGTGAACCTCTATTACTACGGCGGCGGCTTCGATCTGCTGGCGGCGCTTGCCGCCAAGGTTGCGCCCTTCACCCTGTTCGAGACCCGCCGGCTCATGGGCGCCGCCGTCGGAGTTCTCGGACTATTGCTCAGCTGGCGGATCGGCCGGCGGGTGGGCGGGCCGCGGGCGGGCCTGGTTGCCCTCGTCCTTCTCGCTGCCTGCCCGCTCTACTACGGCCACATGTTCATGAACCCGAAGGATTCGCCGTTCGCGGTGGCGATGGCGATTTTTTTGCTCGGTCTGGTGCGAACCTTCGAACAATATCCGCGCCTGTCGATCGCAACCGGCGCGCTGCTGGGCACCGGCTTCGGCCTGTCGTTTGGATCGCGCATCATGGGGGCGTTCGGCGCGCTTGAGGCGCTCGCGGCCCTCGCCCTGCTCTTTGCGATCGAGTGCCGCGCGCACGGCATGCAGGCGGCCGGCACGCGCCTCGGACGCTTCCTCTTGGCGCTCGTGCCCGTGGCGGTGCTGGCCTATGCGCTGATGGCGCTGGTCTGGCCCTGGTCCGTGCTCGACCCGCTCAATCCATTTCGCGCCGTTGAATATTTTTCGCACTTCTTCGAAAAGCCATGGCAGGAGCTGTTCGACGGCCGCTTGACTTCCGTTCCGGCGATGCCGCGCAGCTACGTGCCGACGCTGTTTGCGCTCAAGCTGCCGGCGATCTTATCCGTGCTCGGGTTCGGCGGCGCGGCCGGTGCGCTCGTCGCCGCATTCAAGCGCGACGTCGCGGCCAACCGCCGCGCGGTTTTCCTGCTGGTCGCGCTCGCCGCCCTGTTGCCGCTCGCGGTCACGATCGCGCTACGGCCGGCAATGTACAACGGCATCCGTCACTTCGTGTTCGTCTTGCCGCCGCTCGCGGTGCTCGGCGGACTCGCGGGCGTCTTTCTCTTCGAGATCGCTTGGCGATGGTCCCGATTCGCGGCCGTTGCGGCAGCCGCCGTCTTCGTCGCCGGCGTCAGCATGCCGGTCATCGCGATGGTGCGGCTGCATCCCTATGAGTATACCCATTTCAACTGGTTTTCCGGCGGAGTCGCCGGCGCCCGCGATCGCTACATGCTCGATTACTGGGGCCTCTCCTTCAAGCAGGCCTCGCAAGCCCTGCTGGCGAAACTTGCCGAGCGTCACGAGACCAAGCCCCGCGAACGGCGCTGGAAGATCGCCGTTTGCGGCCCCCACCGCTCGCCGCAGGTCGAGCTCGGTCCCGATTTTGAAACGACATGGGATCCCGAGGGCGCCGACTTCGCGATGATGCTGGGAGAATTCTATTGCGCGAAATTGGACGCCCCGCGGCTGGTCGAGATCGTGCGCGATGGTGTCGTCTACGCCACCGTCTACGACATTCGCGGACGGTCGTTTCCGACCTTGCTGACCCAGCCGGGACTTTGATCGCGCTAGCTCGCCCCAGAGGATGCCGCGAGGGTTTGCGAGTTTCGGAACCGGGACATTAGATCTTGGCCGCGCGTCCGATATGACGCGATGGATACTTCGCCAGTTCGGTTCGGAGGATCTGCCATGCCTCGTATTTTCGTGTTCGACGCCTATGGGACATTGTTCGACGTGCATGCCGCCATTGGCCGGCATCGGGCGGCGGCCGGGTCCGATGCCGACCGTTTTTCCGAAATCTGGCGCGCCAAGCAGCTGGAATACACCTGGACGCTGACGCTTGCCGGCCGCTACCTGGATTTCTGGACGCTGACCGAGCGCGCGCTCGATTTCGCCTTCGCGCGGTGTCCTTCGGTCGACGCGGGGCTCAAGCCGAAACTGCTCGACGCCTATCTGACGCTCGCGGCATTCGCCGACGCGCGCGACGTCCTACGCGGACTCAAGCGCCGTGGTGAAGCCACCGCGATCCTGTCGAACGGCTCGCCGCAAATGCTCGCCGCCGCGGTGGCGACGGCCGGGATCGGCGGCGACCTTGACGAAGTCCTCTCGGTCGATGCGATCCGCGTCTACAAGCCACGTCCGGAAGTCTATGCGCTCGTCACCGAGCGCTTTCGGGTCGCGCCCGGCGAGGTCGTTTTCGCGTCGTCGAACCGGTGGGACGTGATGGGGGCGGCGGCATTCGGCTTTCGTACGGCATGGGTCAATCGCGCCAAGATGCCCGAGGAATACGGGCCGGCCCCCGCCGCCGTGCTCGCCGACCTCGATGGACTCATGACGCTGGCTTGGTGAGGCGGTGCCGCGTTGACGGCCGCTCGGCGGCGTCGCTACTATCGCCAAAACGAACCAAAGCTTGGGGAGGATTGAAGATGCGATTTGCCCTTTCGGTTTTGCTTGCCCTGGTGTTGACGCCCATCGTTTCCATGCCGCGGGCGCGAGCACAGGACACCGCCGTCTACGTGGTGAACTACATCGACGTTGCGCCGGCCACACGCGGCACGGCGGCGGGCCTTCTGCGGCAGCTCGCCAATGCCAGCCGCAAGGACGACGGCAACCAGCGCTTCGACATCCTGCAGCGCGCGGCGCCGTCGAACCAGTTCGCGATCGTGGCGGTCTGGAAGGACCAGAAGGCCTACGACGCGCATCTGGCTGCCGCCCACACCAGGGAATTTCGCGACAAGATCAAGCCGTATCTCATCAGCGCGATCGACGATCGGACCCATACCGGCATGGAGATCGCGAGCGGTACGGCGAAGAGCGGGCGCGGCGAAATCGTGGTGGTGACGCACGTCGACGTTCCGCCGCCGAAGAAGGACGATTGCATTGCGGCGCTCAAGACCCTGGTGGCGGACAGCCGCAAGGAGCCGGGCTCCGTGCGCTTCGACGTGTTCCAGCAGGGCAGCCGGCCGAACCACTTCTCGGTGGTGGAAATCTGGAAGAATCAGCGGGCCTATGACGCCCACATCATGGCGACACATACCAAGAAATTCCGCGATCAGCTCACGCCCATGAGCGGCGCGCTCTACGATGAGCGGCTGTATCGGGCGATCTGAGGTTGCCGGACGCCGTCGACCCCGGCGAAACTGTCGAGCGAAAAAGCGGCCCCGCGGCCAAACGGCCGCGGGGCGCGTCACGCTTACTCGACATCGGCGTCAGTGGGTCTTCCACCGCGCCTTCGCTTCCGCGCCGGCTTGCTTGAGGTGAACATGCTGGTCGACACGATCCACCCAGGCGAGCGGTATGAAATGGTGCTCGCCGCCGGCATCCGGGTCGTCCTTGGTAAGCTTCACCTGGTCCCGCCCTTCCAGATGGTCCACGGTGCCGACATGCACGCCGTCGGAGCCGAGGACTTCCATATGTTCCTTGATCGTCATCGGTGCGACCATATGCTCCTCCATTGCTTTGCGTGATAACTCCCTGCCGTGGTGGAGAGTTCCACGCGAAGCGTTGAGGCCGCAGCCGGCATAGCGACGGCGTTTCAGACAACGGCGCAATACGTGCGCCTCGACCCTCATTCCGCCAGCGCCGCCAAAATCCGCGCCCAGCTGCGCGCGCCCTTGTGGAACGAGGTAAGGTCGTATTTCTCGTTGGGCGAATGCACGCGGTCGTCGTCGAGCGCGAAGCCCACCATGATCGTGTCCATGCCGAGCACGCGTTTGAAGTCGCCCACGATCGGAATCGAGCCGCCCTCCCCGATGGTGATCGCCTTCTTGCCCCATTCCGTGGCGAGCGCCGCGCGCGTCTTGGCGAGCGCCGGGTTGTCGAACGCAAGCTCGGTCGCCGGCGCACCGGCGAAACTCTTGAACTCCACCTTGGCGTCGGCCGGAAGCCGCGCGCGCACGAAGGCGCGGAAGCCATCGCGGATTTTTTGCGGGTCCTGGGCGCCGACGAGGCGAAAGGAGACCTTTGCGGTCGCCTGTCCCGGAATGACCGTCTTGGCGCCTTCCCCGGTATAGCCGCCGATCACGCCGTTGATTTCAGCGGTGGGACGGGTGGCGATCTGCTCGATCAGCAAGCGATCCTTCTCGCCCGCCGGCACTTTCAGGCCGACTTCGGCGAGGAAATTCTCCGGCGTGAGGTCGAGGGCCTTGAGATCGGCCTTGATGTCGGAGGGGAGCTCCTTCACCCCGTCGTAAAAGCCCGGAATCGTGACGCGGCCATTGTCGTCGTGCATGGCGGCCAGGATGCGCGCGAGTACCCGCAGCGGATTCTGCGCGGCGCCCCCGAACAGGCCGGAATGCAGATCCCGGTCGGCGCATGTGAGCTTCACTTCCTCGTAGACCAGACCGCGCAACGACGTCGTTACCATGGGCGTGGTCGGATCCCACATGCTGGTATCGCAAACGAGCGCCAGGTCGAGCTTGAACTCGTCGGCATGGTCTTTGACGAAGCCGAACAGATGGTTTGATCCGCACTCCTCCTCGCCCTCGATCATCATCGTGATGGGCAGCGGCAACCGGCCGGTCACCGCGACGAAGGCACGGCAAGCCTCGACGAAGGTCATCACCTGGCCTTTATCGTCGCAGGCCCCGCGCGCCACGATGGCTTTGCGGCCGTCGGGCAGCGTGGCGATGCGCGGAGCAAATGGCGGTGCTTCCCACAGGTCGAGCGGGTCCACCGGCTGCACGTCGTAATGGCCGTAGAACAGCAGGCGTGGGGCTCCGCCGTTGGTCTGGCTGCCGCCCTTCCCCACCACGATCGGATGACCTTCGGTCGGACGGATGCTGGTCGCGAAGCCGATCGCGGAGAGGTCATTGGCGACATATTCGGCCGCGTGTCGACATTGATCCTTATAGGCGGGATCGGTCGAGATCGACTGGATGCGCAGGAAATCGAACAGCCGCTCGAGGCTTTGCTCAAGATCGGCGTCGATTTTTTGCAGCACCGCGGGCAACGCGTCCGATGGCGATGGCATGGCGACCCCGTTGATGCGTCATGCCCGGCAACCTTCGCGGACCGGCCAGACTTGTCCGCGGTGCCGGGCAATCCCGTTCGTCGGCAACTGTATAGACGCGCCGATGGCCGGGACAAGCCCGGCCACGGCGCCACGGTGTTGCATGCCCGGAGCCTAGCGCCTCAGAATGCCGCCCAGGGTGCCGCGCACGATCGCGCGCCCGACCGAACCGCCCATCTTGCCGCCGATCGACTTGCCGATGTCGGCCGCGATCTGGCCAGCCATGCGATTGGTGACCGAGCGCGTCACTTCCCGCGCGATCACCTGACCGGTGGAAAGACGCGTTCCGCGTGGACGGCTGGTGCCGAAGATCGCCCCCAATACTCCACCGATGCCGCCCAGCACGCCGCCGACACCACCGGAGGGCTGAGCTTCACCCGGTGTTCCCGGTGCCCGCGGTCCGCCGATCGGGCCGGCCGCGGCACCGGATTGCACGCGCTTCTGCAACACCTCGTAGGCGGACTCGGAATCGATCGACTGGTCGTACTTGCCCTTCACCGGGCTCTTGGCCATCAGCGCCTTGCGCTCGTCCGGCGTGATCGGGCCGAGGCGTGCCGGCAGGCGGACGGATCATGCAGCGCTCCACCATCGACGGCGTGCCGTTGCCTTCGAGGAAGGAGACCAGCGCCTCGCCCTTGCCGAGCTCCATGATCACCTTCGCGGTGTCGAGCTTGGGATTGGGGCGGAATGTCTCCGCCGCCGCCTTCACCGCCTTCTGGTCGCGCGGCGTGAACGCGCGCAGCGCGTGCTGCACGCGGTTGCCGAGTTGCGCGAGCACCTTGTCCGGCACGTCGAGCGGATTTTGCGTGACGAAGTAGACGCCGACGCCTTTCGAGCGGATCAGGCGCACCACCTGCTCGATCTTGTCGAGCAGCGCCTTGGGCGCATCGGTGAAGAGCAGATGCGCCTCGTCGAAGAAGAACACGAGCTTGGGCTTGGCGAGGTCGCCGACCTCGGGCAGCTCCTCGAACAGCTCGGACAGCAGCCACAGCAGGAACGTGGCGTAGAGCCGCGGGTTCTCCATCAGCTTGTCGGCGGCGAGGATGTTGACGAAACCGCGTCCGTCGCGGTCGGTGCGGATGAAGTCCTTCAGCGCCAGCGCCGGCTCGCTGAAGAACTTGTCGCCGCCCTGGTTTTCCAGCACCAGGAGCTGGCGCTGGATGGTGCCGATGGTCGGCTTCGAGACGTTGCCGTATTGCGTCGTGAGCTCGGCGGCATGGTCCGCAGATATAGGCGCAGCATGGCGCGCAGATCCTTGAGATCGAGGAGCAGCAGCCCCTGCTCGTCGGCGACGCGGAAGGCGATATTGAGCACGCCCTCCTGGACGTCGTTGAGATCGATCATGCCGCGACAGCAGCAGCGGCCCCATCTCGGAGATGGTGGCGCGGACCGGATGGCCCTGCTTCGCCGAACAAATCCCAGAACACGACCGGAAATTGGTCGGGCTCGTAGTCGAAGCCGAGGCTCTTGGCGCGGTTCGACGAACGCGTCCTTGGCTTCGCCGAGCGGCGGAAATGCCGGAGAGATCGCCCTTGATGTCGGCCGCGAAGACCGGGAACGCCGGCGCGCGACAAGCCCTCGGCCAAGCACCTGCAACGTCACCGTCTTGCCGGTGCCGGTGGCGCCGGTGACGAGCCCGTGGCGGTTGGCGAGCGCAAGCGTCAGCACCTCGGGCTTGGACTCTTGCCGACGAAGATCGTGCCGTTCTTGTCGAGGTCCGCCATTGCGTGCTTCCTTACCGATAACCTGCGGCTATCGCCGTTGTCCGCGATGCGCGGTCCCACTGCCGTGGTCGCGATCGGAACGACCATCGTGGCGGCGCGCGATCCTGATCGCCGGAACGCCTCTCGCCATTGTATCCTCTCATCATCCCAATTGCATGCGCATTTGTCCGCGCGCGCGTCGCTCACGCAACGATGGATGCGCACCTGATGCACGAATGCCACAACGCATTGCCACTTTTGCCAGCGGCGCTTGTTTTCACAAGCTTTGCCAGCTTAATATGTGGTTAACCTGCCGAGAGTGCGGGGCTGAGGGGCATATGGACGATCTTATCGGACGTCTCGTCGCCAGCACTGGCGTCGACCGGACGGCCGCGGAAAAAGCCGTCGGCATCATTTGCATTTCCTGTCGAAGGAAGGGCCGACCGTGCAGACGCATATCCCGTCGCTCGCCGGCCATGTTCGGCGCCGCGGCACTGGCAGTGCGGTCGTCGCACCATGTCCGGCGCGACTGGCGCCCTAACGAGCATCGGGGGTAAAGCCGAGGTCGGTGGCGCCGCGCATCCGCTCTAGTGACGTCGGCCATCGGTGACATCATCGGCGTTGCGCGTGAAAATGCGGGGGAAGACGCAGTCGGCGAGATCGTTGCGCGCTTCCCCGCCTCGGCCAGCTCGTCTGACGCTTGCTGGCGACAACGGCTGGCCAGGAGCGGGGAGAATTCGATGTCCTACCCGGTCGCCGACATCGACGATATCGATGCGGATGAGGCCAAGGCGCTCAAAGCCATCGGCATTAGGACGACGGAAAAAAGTTGCTCGAGGCCGCGAAGAGCCCGAAAGGACGCAAGGTCCTCGCCGCCAGGACCACTCGCTGGAGGAGAAAGGCTCCTGCGCTGGGCCAACATCGCGGACAAACTGCGCATCAAGGGCATGGGCAAGGAGTATGCCGGGCTGTTGTGCGAGGTCGGCGTCGATACCGTGACGGAATTGCAATATCGCAATCCGGCCCGGCTCGCCAAATCCATGGCCGAGGCCAACAAGAAACGAAAGCTGGTTCGTTTTCTTCCCTCCGAGAAGCTCGTGACCCGCTCGGTCGAGCACGCCAGCAAGCTTCCGCGGAAGGTCACGTATTGAGGAGGTCCGGCGGCGCAAAGCCGGGCGCTTGACACCGCTGCCGGGACCGGCGCAGAGCGACGGCCATGACGCTTGCGCGCCCCGTTGCCGATTCCGCCCGCGACGAGAGCACGATCGCCGAATGTGCTCGCGCGTCTGCTGTCGCTCGGCCGGCCTATCGTCATGGGCGTGCTCAACGTCACGCCGGACTCCTTTTCGGACGGCGGCCGGTTTCTCGATCCCGCTATCGCCATCGATCAGGCGCGCCGGATGGTCGCGGAGGGCGCCGACATCCTGGATGTCGGCGCGGAATTCGACTCGGCCCTATGACGGCGTGGTGGCGGTGCCGCTCGAGGAGGAAATGCGCCGGCTTTCGCCCGTCCTTCCAACGGTCGTCGCACTCGGCGTTCCGGTCTCGATCGACACCATGAAGGCCGAGGTCGCGGCCTGGGCGCTCGGGTCCGGCGCCGCGATCGTCAACGACGTGTGGGGCCTGCAGCGCGACCGTGATCTCGCGCGTGTGGTCGCCGAGCACGCCGTGCCGGTCGTCATCATGCACAACCGCGAGGCCGCCGATCCCGCGATCGACATCATGGCCGATATCGCGGGGTTCTTCGCGCGCTCGCTCGAGATCGCCGCGCGCGCCGGCATCGCACGGGAGAATATCGTGCTCGATCCCGGCATCGGCTTCGGCAAGACGCCGGAACAGAGCCTGATCGCGATCGCGCGGCTCGGCGAGCTCGCATCGTTCGGCCTGCCGCTGCTGCTCGGCGCCTCGCGCAAGCGCTTCATCGACAAGGTTTCCCCCGCCCCGCCCGACCAGCGCCTGGGCGGCTCGATCGCCGCACATCTCCTCGGCGTGGCGAACGGTGCCGCCATCATCCGCGCCCACGACGTCGCCGAGACCGTGCAGGCGCTACGCGTGGAGACCCGCCATCCGGAGCGCCCGATGACCGACACCGTATTCGTGACCGGTCTTACACTCCACGCCTATCACGGCGTGATGCAGCACGAGGCCAAGGTCGGGCAGAGTTTCAGGCTCGACCTCGTGCTCGACATCGATCTGACCGCAGCTTCGCGCTCCGACAAGCTCGCGCATACCGTGGGTTACGACCAGGTCGTCGGCGTCGCGAGCGCGCGTTCTCGGGCGCCGCTATAGATTGGTCGAGGCGGCGGCCGGCGCGGTCGCCGAAGCCGTGCTCGGCCGGTTTGCCCAGGTCGTGCGCGTGCGGGTGACCGTGCACAAGCCGCACGCGCCGATCGCAGCGACTTTTGCGATCGCGGGGTCACCATCGTGCGCGCCCGCCAAGCAAACGGCTAAAGCTCATGGCTGAAGCCTCGTCGCGCTCGGCGGCAATGTCGGCGACGTGCGCGCCACGCTCGACCGCGCGGTCGCTGGGCTCTGCGACGGCGAAGAGGTGCGCCTGCTCGCCCGCTCGTCGGACTATCGCACCCCACCTTGGGGCGTCGAGGACCAGCCGCAGTTCATCAACCTCTGCATCGCGGTCGAAACCAGCCTGACGCCGCGGGCGCTGCTGGCCCGGGCACAAACGATCGAGCGCGCGCTCGGGCGCGACCGCCCCGGGGAACGCCGCTCGGGGTCCACGCCCGGTCGATATCGACCTCATCGCCTACGATGATCTCGTCCTGGACACGGCGGACCTCACGCTGCCGCACCCGCGGTTGTTCGAGCGCGCCTTCGTGCTCGCGCCGCTCGCCGAGATTGCCGGGCGAAAGGTCATCGGCGGCATCCGGGTTCGCGATGCCCTGGCGCGGGTGGATACCAAGCGCGTGGAAAAATTGCCGGCGCGGGCCTAGTCGCCGCCGCCATTGCGCCGACGGCATCGATACGAAGGCCGCGCCTCGCCACCGCGAGCCGATGCGCCGGCGGCGAACGGGTGGGGCCTTGCCGCTTTGTTTGCACCACCCCGTTTGCACCGCCGCACTTTGTGACGCATTTTGTGACCATGACCGGCCCTTCCCCCGACGACCTGCCGCTGGCTGCCGAATTTCCCGCCGCCACCCAGGCGCAATGGCGCAAGCTGGTGGACGGCGTGCTCAAAGGCGCGCCGTTCGACAAGCGGCTCGTCGGGCGGACCTACGACGGGCTCGCCATCGAGCCGCTCCATGGTCGGGCCGCGCAGGCGCAGCCGGTCGCCGGACGCGCGCCGGGCATGGCCTGGACCGTCACGCAGCGCGTCGACCACCCCGATCCGGCCGCGGCCAATGCCGAGGCGGTGCACGACCTGGAAAACGGCGCGACCGGGCTCTCGCTCGTCTTCGCCGCGATTTTCGGCGCCTATGGCTACGGTCTCGCCGCAAGCGCGGACGCGATCGCGCGCGCGCTCGACGGCGTCTACCTCGATGCCGGCATCGCGCTCGATCTCGATCTTCAGTCCGCAGGACCAAGGATGCCGGGGCCTTGCTCGCCGCCCTGGTTGACGCGCCGCGGCATCGCACCGGCGGCCACCCAACATTCGGTTCGGCTTCGATCCGATCGGTGTGGCGCGGCGACGGCGGAGGCCAGCCCGCTCTGCCCTGGAGCGGGGATCGTGCCGATTGTCTTCAACGCCGTGATCTCCGATCTGAAGGCGCAAGGCTTTCACGGGCCGTTCGCGCCCGCCGACGGACGCGTCATCCACAATGCCGGCGGCTCGGAGGCGCAGGAGCTGGGCCGCGCGTTACCTGCTGATGGCCCTCGAATATCTGCGCGCGCTCGAATCCGGCGGGATCGCGCTCGATGACGCACGTGGCATGATCTATTTCCGCCTCGCCGCCGACGCCGACCAGTTCCTGACCATCTCCAAATTCCGCGCGCTGCGAAAGCTCTGGGCGCGGGTCGAGGAGGCGTGCGGGCTTGGCACCGGCGCCGGTCCTTCGTCGCGGCCGAGACCGCGTGGCGCATGATGACGCAAGCGCGACCCCTACGTGAACATGCTGCGGGTCGACGATCGCGGCGGTTCGCGGCGGGCCTCGGCGGCGCCGACGCGGTGACGGCGCTGCCGTTCACGATGGCGCTCGGCCTGCCCGAGCGTTTCGCGCGCCGAATGGCACGCAACACCCAGCTCG
>CAVQIP010000026.1:0-28582 GCA_963712565.1 uncultured Alphaproteobacteria bacterium
ATCGAGATATCGACCGCGTAGCTCCGCGCAATCGATGCCAGCGTTTCGCCCGCAGCACGCCGCTTGATGGCCTCGGCGCGCTGATAAGGCGAGAGCTTGGGCTTGCGACCGAACTTGACGCCGTTTGCCATCGCTCGCTTGCGGCCCTCGCCAGTGCGCTCGCGGATCAGCTCACGCTCGAACTCCGCGATGGCGGCCAGGAGAGTGGAGAGCAACCGGCCTTGCGGGCTAGACGTGTCCCACAACGGATCGCCAAGCGAGCGGAATACGGCACCGGCTTTGCTGATGCGGTCGATGAGATCGAGCAACTCACGGGTCGAACGGCCGAGCCTGTCCAGCTTGCACACCAGGACGACGTCGCCCGGCTTGAGCCCAGCCATGAGCTTGGCCAATTGCGGGCGATCGGCGCGCACGCCGCTGATCTTCTCGCGGTAGATCTTGGTCGCGCCGGCGGCTTCGAGCGCCTCGACCTGGCCGGTCAAGTGCTGATCCGCGGTCGAGACACGGGCATAGCCGAAAGCGGTCATTTGGCCCCAATTTCGCAAATAAGATTTGCAAAGCCTAACACATTGAAAAGCCATGTCCAGCATTAGTTTGTGAAACTGGCAAGTTTTGCAAGAAATATTCTGCGGTGTTAGCGCCAACCCTCATGCCAAATCCCACCATCACCTGATGCGTTAGGAAGCCCACCCGCAGCACCTTCTAAATCGCCGCTGCCCAGCGAGCCGAAACGCTCGCAAACTCGCCACGCGCCAACTGTGAGTCATGGCGGGGCTATCTGGCACGCCGGCCAGGTGCTCGCTTGCCAGCTTGTAGAATTGCACGGCTCTGGTGGGCCTACCGGCTTCACTGACAGCGCATGGGAGCAGGTCATTCCCTGGAGCGAGAAGCCAATCTGCCCGCTCAAGAAACTCAATACGTCAGCCAATCCCCCGGCTGCTCGTCCGTCCGGTAGGGCCGGTAGCCGCTGATGTTCTCCGGCTTCGGCGCCTCTTTCATCGGCACCCACGGTCGCGACATGCAGGCATACCTAGCCTCGTCGCCCGCAATGGTCTTCGCTATCCGTCATCACGTCCTCGGGCCGATCGGGGTCGTGCTGCAGAAACGGAACGGTGCGGATGAAGTCAATGCAGGTCGAGAATACGTACAAGCATCGGTCGCCCGTCGCCGTCGCCCACCAACCGGGAGCGCACCTGATCCCAGCCGCCCATGGCACCGCGCGCCGGAACGCGGGTGTTGTCGGCATGCCGGAACCACACCTTGCCGCCCGAACCACGGGCGATGCGCTCGGCAATGGACGGGCCGCCGTCTTCCTTGAACGCGGACGGATCAAGCACGCCGTAGGCGATGCTCTCGCCCTGCTCGCGCTCGGCGATGCCCTTGCCGACTTCCTCGGCATGCAGTTTTAAGCCCACATTCGGCTCGCCCGGGCGCATGCCGTACCATTCGCGGTAGCGCACCATGCACCCGCGTGGCAGGACGCCGCAATCACACCGATAGTCATCCTGCACGATCACCCACCACCCTACGGAGAAGGGCGAAGCCGAGCCCCAGTCCATGGACCGGAACCGCATCCAATCCTCCGGGATGGCAAACGGCGCCACCACATGCCGCTTGGCCTCCCAGCAATCGAAGAACGCCCCCATGGTGACCGACCAGTCACCATCGAGCCACGCCCGTACCAGTTCCTGAGAGCCGGAGGCCCGCAGCCGCTGCTTGTACGCCTCAACGTCAATGTGCTGGTTGTTGTCGACCTTCGACGGGATGAACACCCGCTCGAGCCCGGTCAATGGATCGCGGATGATCCGATTTCCGAGGGGAGCAGGATCAATGTAACGCGCTTTGATCCACTGATGACCAGGGCCGCCTGGGTTTCCCGTTGCCCGTAGCCCGACAGGAACGCCTGCTCCAGACCGCAGTGTCGCCATAAGCTTGAGAACTGGAGCAGGATTGGGGAAGTTGCCGGCTTCCTCAATGTAGACTCGCGTGTAGCTGTGGCCCTGGTAGAGATCCGCATCAGCGTCGCGCTCGAGGTAGGCGAACCGCAGCCGAGCTCCGTTCGGCGCCCGCCACATCTTCTCCGTTTCGTTGAACTCCCATTTCAGCGGCCCATAGATCGCCCGTGACCGCTCGATCGTCTCAACCAGCTCGGCGCGCGTGCGGCGCACCATCAGGCCGATGGCATCCTTGCCGTATCTGCTGGCATGCGCCCCGAACTCGCCGAGCACGCCGTCAGTCTTGCCGCCGCCGCGAGCGCCGCCGAAGAAGATTTCGAACACCTGGCACTTCAGCAGCCGCAGTTGGGCTCGGTTGCCGCGCGGCGACCAGATGACCCTAGGGGCGGGCTCGTCGCTCACTTTCCCCTCAGCGCCTTTAGCGCCGCCCGTCGCTTGCGCATATACGCGGCCATATCGCTGCGGGCCGTGGCCGGCTTGGGAGCGTTAACGGTGGGAGCGTTAACAGCATCGCCAGGGCGCCGGAATGGAGCAGCGTTAACGCGCTCGCCTTCAACGTACTCGCACAACGCCAGCACCTCAAGGTCGCGCGTCCTGCGCTTGATGCGCTCGGCCAAAGCCAAAGCCTCACAGCGCTCCATTACTGCACCTTGTCCGGCGGCTTTAGCGCCTCCAACGCTTCCGCCTCCCATGTCGGCATTGTCCATCAGCGCCGGGATTTCGATCACGTAACGGTGCGTTATCTCCGCCTCATGCGATTGCCTCGGCTTGCCCCAGCCACGATCCAGCAGGGCCTCCGCAGCTGCCACGCGGGCAGCATAAGGCGCATCCGGGTTCATTCATGATGGCGCGAGCGTCCTGATGGCGGTTCTCGTGTGCGATCGAGCCAAAGACGCGATTTCGAGTGGAGTTTTAGCCATTTAGTTTTCCCAAGCCGACGCCATGGGTCCGGCATTGCGGGAGCAACCGGGCGCCGACCTCTTGCAAACTAATTAGCACGAAAAGCACGAAAACCTCAACGAAACCCTCAACTTGCCTGCGCTGAGTTAACTCCAATTCCGGCCATCTCGTCCGCGGGGAACAAAACGCTCACTAATCGCCTGCAAAATGCACTGAGGTGCACTCTTCGGCGATGGCCCGCCGAATGACTTGCACCTCGTCGAGGCCGGTAACCTCGACCAAGGTGGGCGCGCTCCAAGGCAGCTTGCCCTTCCTTGTATAATCTAAGACAGACCCGCCCACGCCACCCCAGATGGTTAACCTAGATATGGACGTTGTTTCGCGTCCAGGCTGGGTTGCCGATATGGACGTTGTTTCGCGTCCACTTCGAGGGCGAAGTGGACGTTGTTTCGCGTCCAGGACTGGACGTTGTTTCGCGTCCACCCTGGACGTTGTTTCGCGTCCGGGATTCTGTTTTTTCGGCTTCTGCCCGCGACCGCGCCAAGCCTGGTTTCCGTTGAAGGGCGTGCCGTCCCATTTCTTGTAGTCGCAGGTCGGCTCTTTCGGATCGGCCAATGGCGCTTCCAGCTCGGTCAAGCGCCACTGGGCGGCCTTACCCTTGCCTTCCACGCCAAGGTGATGTTCGGCAGTCTTTACAATAAAGCCGAAATGCTCCAGCTCGCGAAACCACCGCCGGATCGACTCGCGATTGGTTGTGCCCAGCTCTTTCAACGCGTCCCGCTCCGAGAGGAAGACGCGACCGTTGTTGTTGGTGAAGCTGACATAGTGGGCACACCTAAGGGCCATGTACAGTTCGCGCGCACCCATGGACATAGCTTTCCACGCGGGCATGCGCCGCGTCTCGAAGAATACCGGGATGAACTGTCCCCGCAGTTTAATGTCCCTGTTCTTGTCCTTTGGCCTTCGCATCACGCAGCTCTCCGCTTCGCGAACGCGATGTTGCGCGAGCGCACCCACGAGAGAACTTCGGGCGACGGCTTGATCGGCGTGACGCTGTTGCTCCGCGGCCATTCACCGAACTTTTCACGGTACTTGTGCGCTATCCAGCCGGGCTTATACCCATGATCGGCGGCGATGTGTGCCAGCATGGCTTGCCATTGCTGCTTCTCTTCCGGGCTATATTCGTTAGCCTTAGCTCTGCGGCCCCGGACAAGACCGAGCTCGCCCTCGGCGGTCGCGATAAACTCGCCGCGCCGTTTCGGCTCCCAGCCGCAATTCGGACAAGGCTGGCCGCCCAACCGAATCGAAACCGTCTCGCAAGCGGGGCAATTGAGTAGCCCCTTCTTGTCGCGGAACTTGCGCGCTTGGTGCGCGGGCGCGACAGCCTTGTGATCGGGCGATAGGGACCACTCGACGTGATCCTCGGGTAGGCCGTGCCGATAGACTGCGCCCGAGTGGTCAAGGACGATGGCGTTGACCTTGCCCGGCGCCGGACGTAGCACTCGGCCGACCATCTGCCGGAACAGCCCCATGCTCTTCGTCGGTCGCGCCAGAATGGTGCATCCGACCTCGGGGCAGTCCCAACCCTCGGTCAAAACCATGCAATTCGTGACAACAGTGGTCTCGCCGGCCGCCAATCGTTGGAGAATGGTATCGCGCTCGTCCTTCGGCGTGTCGCCGTCGATGTGTTCGGCTTTGACGCCGGACTTGAGGAACTCATCCCGGAGATGGATCGAGTGCGCCACGCCGACAGCGAACACTACGGTGCGGCGGTTTTGTCCGAATCGATGCCAGTGGGTGACGATGTCGCCCACGAGCTGGTCGGTGTTCATACGGCGCTCAAGCTGCCCGACCACATAGTCACCGGCTTGGGTTTTCACGCCGCGGAGATCAGGATCGACCGGCGCATAGCAGAGCGTTGGCACGAGGTAGCCCTGCTCGATCAGGTCGGGGACCTGCGGGGCCTCGATGATGACATCGAAGATGCTGCCGAGCCCGCGCCCGTCACCACGGCAGGGTGTGGCGGTCAGCCCGAGCACGGTCGCATCGGGAAATGCGGCGATCACCTTGTGGTACGTCATCGCGCAGGCGTGATGCGCCTCGTCGATGACGACGAGGTCGGCGAGCGGCATCGGCATGGTGGTCGATCGGATCGCGCGGGCATGCAACGTCTGTATTGAGGCCACCTGGACCGCCGCCATCGGGCGCAACTTGTCTTCGTCGCCGGCCTGGATGACGCCGTGATGTACGCCGAAGGCTGCGAGCTTGGCCGCGGTCTGGTTTACGATCTCGCGGCGGTGCGCCACCATGAGCGCGCGCCGCGAGCTCGACGCCATCAGCGCGGCGGCGACGACGGTCTTGCCGCCGCCGGTGGGGCAGACGATCAGAATGCGCTTGTCGGTCGCGGCGGCGAGTTGCTCAAGCAGGTGCTGCTGATATGGACGAAGGGCGGGGCTCATTGCGCCGCCTCCTCGCGGGCCCCCACGAGGAGCAACGCATCGCAGTGCCGCAAGAGTTCGAGCGCCTGCTCCGGCGTGATGAGATTGCCCTTGAGGGCGACGCCCACGGCCTCGATGTCGGCCTGCCAAAGTCGTGCGCGTGGATGGCGCATCGAAGTTCGGCGAGCAGGTATTCGGCGCTCACGACCGCACCTGCTGTATGGGCACATTCGCGGCGGTGCCGGCCGTGCTATCAGTGCGGTGCTTGCGCTCGCCAGCCTGAGCACATCGTCGGGCGCCACTGCCGGGAGGGGCGGTGGAGCCTGCAACATTTGTCCAGGACATGGCTCATGCGCTCGCCTGCTCGCGGCCGACGGTCCTAAGCTCAGGGAGGGACGCCGCCCAGACCTCGGCATCGGCGCGCAATATGAGCGTCTTGCGGCCGAGCTTGACCGCGCGCAGTCGGCCGGTGCGTATCTGTTGATACGCCGTCTCACGGCAGACCCGGTAGGCATCACAAAAGTCTTTGAGCGTCAAAGCAGGAGGGTGCATTTTCAATTCGCCTCATGTTTGTGGTGGTGGTCGCGTAGCAGACCACCGATGTCCACCCACATAGGGCATCCCTGCCGACGACGCCTGTACGTTTTTGCGCGCGCACTATTTTTCGTAGGGCGTCGACTGGTCATCTCCTGCAGCCCGTCCGAGACCAAGTGCGTTGTTGATCTCATCCAACAATTGGCTCATAGAAGCTAAAGCTTTCTGCCGAGCCCGCGATTCCCAATAGCGCGTGGTGAGACTTTGGGGGGTATAGGGTTTCCACGTCCCCCCAGGCTCGTTTTGCAGCTCGGCGATGGCATCGCCTGTGCGCTTGCCAGTCCGGGACTTCACATCTTCGACTGCGCGCACGAGCTCATCGCCTAGTTCCGCCTTCCATGTCCGGTCGCGACCACGTTTCGGTCGGAGCGCAACTTGCATTCCAGGGACGTGCTCGAACGCCAAGTTGAACGCCAATTTTTGCCAGCTTTGCGTGTCGCTCGGATCGATCTTGTAATGTTTGAACAGCAGCAGCATCTTTTCCGGTACTTGCGTCTGCCACTTCTCGTTGAGCGTCGCTTCTGGGTACTGAAGCTCGAGCAATCCGGGAGGGTCCACGTAGATCGGCTGAGCCAATGCGCCAGCGTACTTGGGCGCAGGTCGCTTGCGTGCCATCACCACCGGCCTTCACCGCCGACGTGATGTGACGGCGCGGGGCAGGCCGGACGGCGGTGGTGAGGTGTCCGGCGGCGGGCTGCGAACCCGGCCCCGCGCCTCGGGGATGCTATCGCAGTGTTCGCGCATGAGCGAGCGCGACCACCTTGCCCGCGTCCGTCTCGACCTTGGCGCAGTACGCGGCCCAGGCGTCCATCAGCTTGCGGCGCTTCTCGAATAGGTCGCCGCGCCGGTAGGCGGCCTCTACCGCGTTCGGGATCGCGTGCGCGAGCGCCATCTCGGCGACCTCGCGCGGGAAGCTGGTGCGCTCGGCAGCCCAATCGCGGAAGGTCGAGCGGAAGCCGTGTAGCGTAATGTCGCGGCCCGCGACTTGCTTCGCAATATTCAGGATCATTGTGTTGGACAGCGGGCGTCCCGTGCGGCGGCCGGGAAAGACATAATCGCTGTGCCTGATCGCGTGCATTCCCCTGAGCACCGCAACGGCGGCAATCGATAGTGGGATACGATGTTCTTTGCCCCCCTTCATACGCTCGGCTGGAATAACCCACATGCGGCTGGCTAAATCGATCTCCGCCCACGTTCCCCCGCGAATCTCGCCGGCCCGAGCCGCAGTCAATAAGAGCAATTCCAGGGCTCTCGCCGGGATGCCGGCCGACTCCCGCAGCTTCGCGGTAAAGGCGCCGATCTCGGCATAGGGCAGCGCCGCATGGTGCTCGACTTTCTGCACCTTGGATTTTGCCGGCAGCAGGTGGTCAAGATGCCCACGCCAGCGAGCGGGGTTTTCGCCCTCGCGGAAGCCGCTCACTTTCGCCCAATCGAGAATGCTCTCGATCCGGCCGCGTACCCGTGACGCGGTTTCGGGAACAGCCTTCCACATCGGCTCGATGACTTTCATGACCAGCGCTGTGTCGATAGCGCTGACCAGCAGCGACCCGATGATGGGATGGACATGCTGTGCAAGCGAGGTGTGCCACTGGCCGCGGTGCTTGGCGTTGCTCCATCCAGCTTCATGGCTGGCGATGAATGCATCGGCACATTGCTTGAACGTCATTGCCTTGGCGTCTGCGGCCAATACGGCGGCCCTCCGTGCCTGTTTGTGCGCGATAGGGTCGATGCCATCCAGGCGAAGCTTGCGCGCTTCCGTGGCCCTCTCACGCGCTTCCGCAAGGCTTAAGGTGTGGACCGGGCCAATGCCCATGTCTCGCAGCCGACCATTGGTGGCGTAGCGAAATATCCATTGCTTCGAGCCGCCATCCGCAACGCGGAGGTATAAGCCGCCGCCATCGGCATACATGCCCTTTTTCTTGAGTCGCGTGATCCGGATTGCCGTGAGGCGATTGAGTGTCCGCGGTGCCATTGCCCTAGCCTCTGCCCATATTCGGTAGGCCGACACTAGTAGACAATAGCGGACATGTCTATTCACCAACAGTAAGAAAGTATCGATCGTTGCGGGTTTACCTCAGACAGCAGCAGACATGGGCAAACGTCGGCGGATGTAAATGCTCCGGACACGGTTTCCGCTCCAGGACGAATGCATGATAGCGGCGTGGTCGCACGACGTCATGCCCCGCGCCTCTGCTGTTGCAGGCGATGTGCCGCGGCTCGCGTCAATGCAAGCTCGCCGCCTGCGTCTGCAGGTCCGCGAGCAGCTCGGTCGAGCCCTGCACCGCCAGGCGCTGGTGATAGAAGCGCAGGCCGTAAAGCCCGCCCAGCTCCTCGCCCGCGCCGGCGCGGCCCGGGCCGCCGTGATTGCATTGCGGCATGACGATGCCATGGCCGGTATGGGCGCTGGCGATCGACGGATCGACCACGAGCATGCGTCCGTGGCCTGGACCGATCGCGCCCACGATGCGGGCGAGAAAATCCTTGTCGTCGCCGTAGACCGAGGCGACCAGCGAGCCGCCGCCGCGCGCGACCAGCGCGAACGCATCCTGCTCGTCGCGATAGGGCACGATGGTGGCGGCCGGGCCGAACACTTCGACCTCGTGCACGGCGCGCGCGGCGCCGGCGTCCTTGAGCTTCAGCAGCGTCGGCGCGACGAAGGCGGATTTGTTGCTGTCGATGCCGTCGAGCACGGGCGCATCCGCGCCGCCGCAGACGATCGCCGCCTCGGCCGCCAGTCGCCGGATGCCGTCGAAGGCGGCCGCCTGCTGGCCGCGCGTGACCAGCGGCCCCATGCGGGTGTCGGCTTGGCGCGGATCGCCGACCTTGGTCGCCTTGAGCTTGGCGGCGAGCGCATCGGCGACGGCGTCGGCTTGCTCGGCCGGCACGAAGATGCGGCGGATCGCGGTGCATTTCTGGCCGGCCTTCACGGTCATCTCGCGCGCGACTTCGCGCACGAAGGCGTCGAACGCGGCGCTGCCGGGCGCGGCATCCCGGCGCCAGCAGCGCCGCGTTGATGCTGTCGGCCTCGATGTTCACCGGCACGCTCTTGGCCACCACGTTGGCATGGCCGCGCACGCGCGCGCGCGGTGTCGGCCGAGCCGGTGAACGCGATCACGTCGTCGGAGGTGAGCATGCGCGAGCAGATCGCCGGCGCCGCCGCACAGAAGGCTCAGCGCGCCCTCCGGCAGCACCTTGGCGGCGATCACGTCCTTGACCATGGCGTGCGCCAGCAGCGCGGTCGCGGACGCGGGCTTGGCAAGCACCGGCACGCCGGCGAGCAGCGCCACCGCCGCCTTCTCCCACAGCCCCCAGCTCGGGAAGTTGAACGCGTTGATGTGGACGGCGACGCCGCGGCGCGGCACCATCAGGTGGATGGCCTGATAGTTCTCCGCCTTGGCGAGCCGCACCGGCTTCTCGTCGAGCAGCATGCGCGCATCGCCGAGCCCGGCGCCGAGGCGCGCATAATATTTCAGCGTGCCGATGCCGCCGTCGATGTCGATCGCCGCGTCGATCTTGGTGTTGCCGGAATTGGCGATGGCGATCGCTTCGTAGCGCGCGCGGTTCGCGACGAGCACGTCGGCGACCGCGCCGATGAGCTTGGCGCGCTCGGCGTAGCTCATTGCGCAAGCCGCCCTGCCCTTGGCTGCGCGCGAAGTCGAGCGCGCGCTTGAGATCGACGCCCTTCGCCGACACGGTCGCGAGCTCATCGCCCTTGACCGGATCGACGAGCCGGGTCTCGACGCCCTCCCCGCGCACCCAGCGGCCGGACAGATAGCTTTCGAGCTGCTCAGGCGTCGGCTCATGGCGTCGCTCCTCCCTTGCGTAAGCGCAGGCGGCGCCGCGAGCTCGGTTACGGCTCCCCCTTCCGTCGGGAGCGGCAGCTGCACCGAATTGAGCCGCAACACGTTACATCCAAATCGCGTTTCACTTCTTGTGCCCATGCCCGTGCCCGGCGTCGGGCTTGGTCAGCATGTGGCCGCAGCCGGCCTTGTTGGCCCAGTATTCCCAGGCGCGCCAGGTCTCGGGCGAATAGGGGCTGTAGCCGCGGTTGCGGGCGTCGATCTCGCCTTGCCGAAGATACTTGATCTCGCCGCCGAGCTGCTTCGCCCGCATCAGCGCGCGCGCGTTGCGCGGCAGATAGACCGACATCCGCACCACCTCGATCAGCGAGCGCCCGGCCGAGGCAAAGCCGTGCCCGCGCATCAGCGCGACATTGTTGCCGCCGAGGCATTTCGCGAGATCGCGGCCCTGCTCCATGTTGGTGACCAGCAGGTTGGTGTCGCCGAACTTGTCGGCGATGTCCCACACCGGCACGTTGGCGCCGATGAAGCTGCCGGAATGGATCACCGGCTTGAGCGGCGTCGCCTGCGCGATGCCGAACGGCAGCGTGTCCTCGGCATGCGCGTGCACGACCGCATGGATGTCGGGCCGCGCCTCGATAGATCGCCGCATGGATGAAGCGCTCGAGATAGAGCGCGCGCGTCTCGTCGCGCACCGGCTGGCCGTCGAGGCCGAGCTCGACGATGTCGTCCGCGTTCGACCAGCTCGGGCGCGAGCGAGCGCGAGAGGAAGAAGTGCTTCGGATTGTCGGGATTGCGGACGCTGACATGGCCGTAGGCGTCGACCACGTCCTCCTTGGCGAGGATGCGGTTGGCGATGACGAGGTCCTGGATGAGGGTGTCGAGATTGCTCATGGGTCTATCATCCTGGCTGGCAGTGCTTGTCGAAAGGCCTCGCTTCGGGTGCGCGCCGCTAATGGGTCGGAACGAACAGATCGTCGACCGGAACCGGCGCGGCGATCAACGACTGATCGGTGAGATAGGTGACGAAGGCTTCCAGCGTCGGCCGGTTGGGCTCGACGCCGTAGGGCCACGGATCGCCGTCGAAGACCTCGTGGATTTCGTCGATGTCGCGCATCAGGAACGGCGTCATGTAGCGCAGCGCCCGCAGGTTGAACATTTTCTCCAGCGCGATCTTCTTGGACTCGCAGAAGGCGTCGTAGAGGCTGGTCGCGACGAACGGATATTTCTCGTAGATCCGCTTGCGGATCGCGACCAGATGCATGATCGGATAGATCTTGGTGCGCTTGTAGATACTCCTTCTCCAGCTCCACGTAGTTCGGGAACAGCCGCACGATGTCCGGATTGGTGCGGATCGCCTCGGGCAGGCTGGTGCCCAGCGTGGCGTCGACCACGCGCTCCTCGATCAGGTCGCTCATCGACTTGTTCGAGCGGTTCTGCTCGATCGCGACCGGCTTGAGCAGCGGCAGCACGGTCGGGCTGCCGTGCGCGCCGCCGGTGTTCATCGCGCCCTGCACCCAGTGGATCTTGCGCAGATCGACGCCGTATTCGTGCTGCAGCAGGCCGTTGATGTAGATCGCCGCCGTCATGGTGAGCAGCGGCACGCCGACGCGCTTGCCCTCGAGGTCCTTGGGCGTCTTGATGCCGGCCTTGCGGTGGACGGCGATGAAGCCGTGGCGGAACGCGCGCGAGGGAAACACCGGAATGGCGACGAACGGGCACTGCTTGTTGGCGAAGCGCTGGACGAATTCCGAGCTCGAATATTCCGCGACGTCGAATTCCTCGCCGCCCGACATGCGGTCGAAGATCGGGCGCGGCTGATCGATGGCGATGAAATTGAGATCGATGCCGTCGACCTTGACCTCGCCGGTGTAGAGCGGCTGCATGCGGTCATAGAGCCCGCACGCGAACGAAAGCTGCAACTTGGCCATTTGTCGCTTTCCCCCAATCCTCGAGCGCAAGACCTCAGCCTTAGCACGCGAAGTCGGCGGCCGAAAACCCCGATTGGCAGCTTCCCGAGCGCGGCGTATGACGCGCGCAGCGGCACGTAACCAAGGGCACAGCAGATGACGCAGCGCGAAGCGGCGGTCGATCCGGGCGTGGTCGAGAAGCTCGCAGGATGGGTGCTCGCCGCACGCGCGGAGGATCTGCCGCAAGCCGCCGTCACCCAGGCCGAGCTGTTGCTGCTCGACAGCATCGGCTGCGGCTTTGCGGCGCTCGACGAGCAATCCGCACGCGCGCTGCTCGCGGTGGTGGAGGCGGCGGGCGGCGCGCCGCAATGCACGATCATCGGCGGCCGCGGGCGCACCAGCGCGACCAACGCCACGCTCGCCAACGGGGCGCTCATCCGCATTCTCGATTTCAACGACTACGTCAACGCCAAGGCCGGCGACCTCGGCGGCCATCCGAGCGACAACATCCCGGTGGCGCTGGCGGTCGGCGAGCTCACCGGCGCGTCCGGGCGGGAGGTGATCGCCGCGATCGTGCTCGGCTACGAGATTTTCGGCCGATGCAAGGAGCTGATGGAGCGCGATTCCGCCTGGGACGGCGTCACCGTCTCGGGCCTGGCGGCGCCGGCGATGGCCGGCCGGCTGATGGGACTGGATCGGCTGCGACTTGCGCACGCGATCGCGCTCAGCGCGGCGCGCGCGGCGACCTCGACCGCGGTGCGCTTCGGCGATATTTCCGCCGCCAAATCCATCGCCAACGCGCTGGTGGCGCAGAACGGCGTGCAGGCGGCGCTGCTGGCGCAGCGCGGCATCACCGGCCCGCTGGATCTGTTCGAGAACCCGCGCGGGATGCGCGAGGTTTTTTGCAGAGGCGACGCGGCGGCGGCGCTGACCGCACCGCTGCCGGCGGAAAGCACCATCATGGCCGCCAACGTCAAGGCCTTTCCCTGCCTGGCGACCGGCCAGAGCGTGGTCGCCGCCGGCATCGAGATGCATCGTCGCCTGGGCGGCAAGTTGGACGGGCTGAGCGGCTTCAAGCTCGTGATCCCGGACACGCCGGGGCTGCGGCGGCAGAAGGACGATCCGGGCCGCATCAAGCCGACCTCGCGCGAGGCCGCCGATCACAGCTTCAATTTTCTCGCCGCGGTCGCGCTCATCGATGGCGCGTTCGGGCTCGCGCAGTTCGACGGCGAGCGCTGGAACGATCCGCAAGTCTGCGCCTTGATGGCGCGGCTCGAGATCGTCAACGACAGCGCATGGAATAGTCGCGCGCCTGACAGCTATCCCTGTTCGCTCCAGGTGCGGACCGAGGACGGACGCGAGCAGGTGGTGGACGTCGCCTACCCGCCGGGCTTCTCCCGCGGCCGGCTCGCCGCCGGGACGGTGATCGAGAAGTTCGACGCGCTCACCGCGCCGCACCTCGCGCAAGGCGCGCGCGACCGCATCGTCGAATGCGCAATGACGCTCGACCAGCGCCCATCCTGCGCCGAGCTGATGCAGGCCGTGGCAGCCGACGCGCGCTCCCTCTCCGCGGCGGAGAGAGCGTCGGGGTGAGGAGGTTCAACGCGTTGTCCCGCGTCGCGGCTTCGGCCGCACGCGGCGATGCGCCGGCGAGCTGCGGATCGCGGCGCCGGACCGGTCGAGCAGACGCGATAATTCGCGCGTCGATGGGATGCGGCGGCGGGTCGCGAGCGATCCGGTCTCGTCCGCCGCCAGGTTCGCGATCAGCGCCAGCAGGGTGCGCCGCGTCGCGGCGACGTCGGCGGCCTCGACCTTGCGCAAGGCGACCTCATTCACTTCCTCGGCCAAAGGAACGAGCTTGTGCTTCAACGCCCGCCCTTTGGGCGTCAGATGGACGTGGATCTCCTTGCGGCTCTTCGGGCTTGGCCGGCGCACCACGTATCCCATCCGTTCCATGGCATTGAGCGCCGAGAACGTAGTCGGCTCCATGACGCCGGCCTGGCCGCTGAGCTGGCGTTGGGTGAGTCCTTCGGCCTCCCACAAGATGCGCAGGAAGGTCCAATGCCCGTACGACACCGCGTGTTCCGTGAGCCGCATCTGCAAGGCGCGCGCCAGCCCCCGGGCGGCGTCCTTGACCAGATGCGCCAGCCGGTCGTTGGGGACCGCCTCCCGCCAGTGGCGCAGGATGTCCCGCGTGACCGGTTCAGCTACGGCGTGCAGAGGTTTCACCATGCATCGTTCCCGGCTTCGGCCCTGACCGCCAACTCGACAGAGCGGCCGGAACTTGCTAGCCTTCATACTTAGAGGGCTAAGTATGCCATGCACGCGGCCCGATTGTCGAGGTAGACCCATGAACAAGCCGGTCACGGACATCCCGCACCCCAAGATGCTGCTCGATCCCTACGCCGCCTGGGCGGCGAAGGAGGGCGTGCCGATCACCGAGGATTTCGGCGTCGACCTGCTCGCGGTGCCGACCGCGCCGTGGCCGCGTTTCGGCGTCGACGGCGGGCTCGTCCATCTCAAGGGACGGGGCGATTTCGTCTCGATCTTCGTGCTCGACCTCGCGCCGGGCGCGCGGTCAGCACTGCAGAAGCATCTGTTCGAGGAAGTCGTCTACGTGCTGTCCGGACACGGCAACACCACCATCGAAACCAGCGACGGACGCAAGCACAGCTTCGAATGGGGACCCAAGAGCCTGTTCGCGCTGCCGCTCAACGCCCGCTACCAGCACTTCAATTCGAGCGGACGCGAGCGCGCGCGGCTCGCCTCGACCAACAACCTCGCGCTCATGCTCAACCTGTTCCACAACGAAACCTTCGTGTTCGACAACGGCTACGACTTTCCGGAGCGGCAAGGCGCCGCCAAATATTTCAGCGGCGAAGGCGAGTTCATTCCGGTGCGCCCGGGCCGCAACATGTGGGAGACCAATTTCATCCCCGATCTCGCCGGCTTCGAGCTCAAAACCTGGGAGCAGCGCGGCGCCGGCGGATCGAACATGATGTTCATCCTCGCCGACGGCACCATGCACGCCCACACCTCGCAGATGCCGGTCGGCACGTACAAGAAGGCCCACCGCCACGGCCCCGATTTCCACGTCTTCGCGGTGACCGGGCACGGCTTCTCGCTGCTGTGGTACGAGGGCGCGAAGGACTTCGTGCGCATCGATTGGCGCCACGGCTGGGTATTCGCCCCGCCGGACCAGATGTTCCACCAGCATTTCAACACCGCGCCCGATCCCGCGCGCTATCTCGCCATCGCCTTTGGCAGCCTGCGCTACCCCTTCACCACCGACAAGCGCCGGGTGTTCCTGGGCATGGACGTGAGCGTGAAGGACGGCGGCTGCCAGATCGAGTACGAGCACCAGGACCCGCGCATCCACGCCATCTATCTGGAAGAGCTCGCCAAATACGGCGTCGGATCGGGCATGGCCAAATTCGTCGACGAACGCTCCTGCGCCAAGAGCCCGGCCTGAACGCGGCATACCGCTCGATGCACGACCTCGAATTCGAGCACCTGCACGTCAGCCCCGATGACGCCGCGGTCAACGAGGTCGCGTGGGCCGCCGATAACGTCGAGCTCACCACGGTCGGGATCGATATCGGCTCCTCCACCTCGCATCTGATGTTCGCGCGCGTCCACCTGCAACGGCTCTCGACCGCGCTGTCGAGCCGCTTCGTCGTCGTCGACCGGAAAATCCTCTGGCAATCGCCGATCCTGCTGACACCCTACCGGCCCGACTACACCATCGACGTGGACGAGCTCGCCGGCTTCATCGGCGGCTGCTACGCCTATGCCGGCGTCGAACGCGAGCAGGTCGACAGCGGCGCCGTCATTTTGACCGGCGAGGCGCTCAAGCGCCGCAACGCCCGCGCCATCGCCGACCTGTTCTCCGAGGAAGCCGGCAAGTTCGTCTGCGCCTCCGCCGGACATCACATGGAGTGCCAGATGGCGGCGCACGGCTCCGGCGCCATCGCGCTCTCGCGCGGTCACAGGGCGACGCTGCTAAACGTCGACATCGGCGGCGGCACCACCAAATTCGCGTTGATCGAGGACGGCCGCATCCTTGCCACCTGCGCCATCGCCGTCGGCGGCCGCCTACTGGTCGAAGACGAGGCGCACGGACTCACCCGCATCGAGCCACCCGCCGAGGAGATCGCCAAGGCGCTCGGCATCGAGCTCGCGCTCGGCCAGCCGCTGGCGCCGGCGGATCGCCGACGGATCGCCACGCGCATGGCGCGCATGATCATGGGGCTCATCGACCTGCGCCAACCGGGCGAGCTAGCCCGGACGCTGCTGGTCACCGAAGCCTGGCCGGCCGATCTCGCCAACAAGGGCATCGACGCCATGACCTTTTCCGGCGGGGTCGCGGAATATCTCTACAAGCGCGAGACCCGGCGCTTTGGCGATCTCGGCTGCGACCTTGCCGAGGAGCTGCGCCATGCGCTGGCGCATCGGCGCGACCTTCCTCCGGTCTGGGATCCGGGCCAGGGCATCCGTGCGACGGTCATCGGCGCGGCGCAATTCTCGGTGCAGATCAGCGGCAACACCATCCTGATCGCCGATCCCGCCAAGCTGCCGCTGCAAAACCTGCCGGTGCTGTCGTGCAACTTCAGCCTGGGCGATGAGATTGCCGCCGACGCCGTCGCCGCCGCTGTGCGGCACGCGCTCGCGCGCGCGGATGTCGCGGAAGGCGAGAGCCCGGTCGCGCTATCGTTTCCGTGGCGGGGCGACCCCTCGCATGCCCGGTTGCACGCGGTCGCAAGCGGCATTTGTGCCGCGCTACCGCGCACGCTGCGCGAGGACATGCCGCTGGTGCTGCTTATCGACGGCGACGTCGGCAAGAGTCTCGGGCGCGTCATCCGGCACGAGATCGCGCCCGCCGCCGACGTGATCGCGATCGACGGCGTGCAGCTCAAGGAATTTGATTATGTCGATATCGGCAGCGTCATCGAGCTCACCAACGTGGTGCCCATCATCATCAAGTCGCTGCTGTTCAAGTAGCTCGTATCGTGACGCGCTGCAGCCTCCGCGACAATGACAAAGCCGGCGTGCAATAGTTCTGCCCAACACCCCCGACGATGAGGAAAGCCCGATGCCTGCCAAAAAGCCCACGAAGAAGATGCCGCCGCCCCGTGTCCGCGTGCTCGCCGAAGGCGAGCTCAGCTCCGCGCAGCGCGCACTGCTCGACTCGATCCGCTCCGGGCCGCGCGGCGGCAGCACGACCATCCGCGGACCGTTCGCGGTGTTCCTGCACGCTCCCGCCTTCGGCGAGCTGGCGCAGCAACTCGGCGGACATTGCCGCTTCAAGACGGCGGTGCCGCCGCGGCTGTCCGAGTTCGCCATCCTGGTCACCGCCAAACTGTGGCGCGCGCAATACGAATGGTTCGCCCACGTGCCGCAGGCCGAGCGCGCGGGCGTCAAGCCCGCGACCATCCGCGCTTTGCACCTGGGGCGCGTGCCGACATCCGCGCCGAGGGACGAGCGCGCGATCTACGACTTCATCCAGGAGCTCTACAAGACGAGGCGCGTCAGCGACAAGAACTTCAAGCGGGTCAGTGCCATTCTCGGCGATGCCGGAACCGTCGAATTCGTGGGAATTCTCGGCTATTACGTGCTGATTTCGATGATCCTCAACGTATTCCGCATGTCGCCGCCGGAAGGCGAGCCGCTGCCGTTCGCGGAAAAACCCTGAACCTCGCGCGTGTCCGCGGAGCGCGCACCGGGGGACAGCAAGCCTTGAGCGACGCCGCCGAACGCGCCGACGGATGACCACGGCTGCCTGACCACGGCCAGATCGCGCCGCCCTCGCTTAGCTATTGGTATAGCAAGAGAAATCTTGGGCGTTGGGCTGGACGCCGGCCGAAGCCGCCGTCCGCGCGGGCGCACAAGATTTGCTCATCCCCGCGGCATGTTGAAACAACCAGCATATCCAGGTGCAACCGCGCATGGCATGTGGTTTGCTGCCGCTTGCCGGTGTCGGGATTACCCAGCGCGGAGGCGTGCAATGATGAGACGTCGTGAATTCACCAAATTGGCTCTCGCCGGAGCCGCCGGCACCGTCGCGGCGCCTGCCGTCGTGCGGGCCCAGACCACGTTCAATTGGAAGATGACGAGCTTCTATGGCCCGAACGCTGCCTTCTACTCGACCGGTCCCGGCAGCGCCAAAGACCTGATCAAGCGCATCGAGGACATGTCCGGTGGTCGCATCAAGATTCAGTTCTACGGCGCCGGCGAACTGATCCCAGCGGCTGAAGGCTTCGACGCCGTATCGGCCGGCACGGTCGAGATGAACTACGCCAACGCCTATTTCTGGACCGGCAAGGTCTTCGCCGCCCAGTATTTCACCGCGGTCCCGTTCGGCCTCAATTTCCAGGGCCTCAACGGGTGGATGTACGACGGTGGCGGATTGGCCCTTTGGCGTGAAGTTTACGACCGCTTCAATCTGGTGCCGTTCCTGTGCGGCAATACCGGCGTGCAGATGACCGGCTGGTTCAAGAAGCCGATCGAGAAATTGGACGACCTCAAGGGCCTGAAGATGCGCATCCCGGGCCTCGCCGGGCGCGTTTATCAGTCCGTGGGGGTGGATGTGCGGTTGTTGCCGCCGGGAGAAATCTTTCCGGCGCTCGAGCGCGGCGTGATCGACGCCGCCGAATTCGTCGGGCCCTATCTCGACCGCCAGCTCGGCCTGCAGCGCGCGGCCAAATACTACTACACCACCGGTTGGCACGAGACCGCGACCTCGAGCGAGCTGATCATCAACAAGGCCAAGTGGGCGAGCCTGCCGCCGGACCTCAAGGCCATCATCGAGAACGCCTGCGCCGCCTGCAACGTCATCAGCGAGGCGTGGTGCCAGAAGAACAATGCCGAGGCGATGGAGGATCTCATCAAGAACCAGGGAGTGATCGCGCAACCGCTCCCCGATCCAATCGTGGAGGCCCTGCGTGCGGCCAACGCGAAGATCCTCGCCGAGGCGGTCGCCAAGGACCCCGTGACCAAGAAGGTCAACGATTCGTATATGGCCTATATGGCCAAGTTCAAAGATTGGTCCGCCTACAGCGAGGCCGTCTACCACGGCAAGATTCTCAAGGGCTGACGTGGCCGCCGCAGAGAAATTGGCCGACGGTATCGACGTTTTCATCGATACCGTCGGCCGCATCACCGCGTGGTCGTCATTCGCACTCGCCGCGGTGATGGGCGGCAACGTTCTGCTGCGCTACGTCTTCCACACCGGCACGGTCTGGTCGCAGGAGCTCGAATGGCACCTGATGGCGCCGATCTGCCTGTTCGGGATGTCCTATGCGCTTCGGCACGGCGAACACGTGCGCGTGGACGTTCTGTTCGCGGGATTCACGCGGCGGAGCCAGAATTTGGTCGAGTTCGTGGGGTCACTGTTGCTGATGGCGATCTCGCTGATCGTGATCTGGCTTTCGATCAGTTACGTGATGCAATCGTGGTCGATCGGTGAAGGATCGGCCAATCCTGGCGGGATTCCGGCTCGCTATATCCTGAAAAGCCTGATCCCGATCGGCTTCGCGCTCATGTTGGTGCAGGCGTTCGGACATGCCATCCGCTCCTATCTTGCCTGGCGGAGAGCCGCGTAATGCCGCTGAACGAGATCCTCGCAATCCTGATGCTCGTTTCGTTCTTCGTCCTGCTGCTCGCGGGCATCCCGGTGGCGATCACCCTCGCCACCGCCGGGCTGTTGTTCGGCTATATCGGCTTCGGACCGCTGCTGTTCCATCTCCTGCCCAGCCGCATCTTCGGCGTGGTGACGAACTACACGCTGATCGCGATGCCGCTGTTCGTGTTCATGGGAGTGATGCTGGAGAAATCGCGGCTGGCGGAAGACCTGATGGAGGTGATCGCGCATGCCGCCGGAGGTCTGCGCGGCGGGCTCGGCATCGGTATCATCATCGTCGGCGTGCTGATGGGCGCCACCACCGGCATCGTGGGCGCGACTGTGGTCACGCTGGGCCTGCTCACGCTGCCGACATTGCTGCGACGCAAATACGACAAGGGGCTGGCGTGCGGGATCATCTGCGCCTCCGGAACGCTCGGCCAGATCATCCCGCCGAGCCTCATCCTGATCCTTCTCGCGGACATCCTGAACAAGTTGGTCGGTACGTTGTTCGCAGCCGCGATGATTCCGGGCCTGATGCTGGCCGGTATTTACGTCGTCTATCTGCTCGGCCTCGGATTCGTCAGTCCGGCGATGGTTCCGGCGGTTCCAAAGGAAGAGCGGGCGCTGCTCTCCCGCGGCGAACTGGCGGGAAAACTGCTGCGAGTCGTGCTGCCGCCGATCGCCCTGGTCGGAGCCGTGCTCGGCTCGATCATCGGAGGGATTGCGGCGCCGACCGAAGCCGCCTCCATGGGCGCCCTCGGCTCCATCGTCGTCACCGCCATCGGCGGCCGCACGTCCTGGGCAGTGCTGCGCGACACGACTTACACCACGACTCGGATCACCGGGATGATGATGTTCATCCTGATGTGCGCGCAGGCGTTCTCGCTCGCGTTCCGTGGCCTGCAAGGCGAACGGCTCGTTCAGGACTTCTTCGCGTTCGTGCCGGGCGGCACGAGCGGCGCCATCTGGTTCCTGATGTTGATCATCTTCATTCTGGGATTCTTTATCGAGTGGATCGAAATCTCCTACATCGCCGTGCCGCTGTTCCTGCCGATATTCATCGCGGCGAATGTCGACATGGTCTGGCTCGCAACGCTGATCTGCGTGAACCTGCAGACCTCGTTCCTGACGCCGCCGTTCGGCTGGGCGCTGTTCTTCCTGCGCGGTGTTGCACCGCCAGAGATAACGACCGGCGATATTTACCGCGGAATCGTTCCGTTCGTGGCGATGCAGCTCGTCGCCCTCATCCTGTGCTTTTTCTTCCCCGGCCTCGCGTTATGGTTGCCGAAGACGATCGGATGGTAAAAGCGACCGCTCGCTCCCTCGCTACTCGCGCCGGCGGCGTGCTCAGTGGTGATGCCCGCCGGATGCCGGCGCCGTCGCGCCCAGCGCCTCGACTGCGTATTCGATCTCGACCTTGCCGGCCTTCTCGAATTCCAGCGTCCCTTTGATCTTCTGGCCCTTTTCCAGCGGCTGTTTCAAGCCCATGAGCATCACGTGGAACGATCCGGGCTTGAGCTCGACCGTCTCACCGGGCTTGATCTCGAGCCCGGCTCCCATCGGGCGCATCCTGGCGACGCCCTGCTCCATCGTCATGTTGTGCACCTGGAACTGGGCGGCGACCGCGGCGGAGCCGCCGACCAAACGGTCGGGCGCGCTGCCCTTGTTGCTGATGGTCATGTAGCCGCCCGCCACCGAGGCGCCCTTCGGCGTCGCTCGCGTCCAGGGATTGCCGATCTGTATCGTGCCGACGGAGTAGTCACCGGCGATTGCGTCGCCCGCGCAGACCGCAAGCGCGATCGCAAGAAAAAAAGCAGTGCGTGTCATTTGATTTGCTCCGTGCGAAACGGCGCCCGCAGGCGCCATGGCGGATCTGATGCAAGCCAGGGGCGTGAAACGTCAGATCCGCGGGGGAGCACGCGCGAACTGCGCGCCGATGTTTCGCGGTACAAATGTTTCGTGGTCGAAGGGAATGAACGAAAAAAACGATCGGAAAGCGAAGCCTGTCAGAGCGGCGCCATTCGCGCCGACGGCCGGGCAACAGTTCGCCCCGCAGTCCTGCGCCAGACACATCATCCCAAGCGGACAAGCCGGCCGGTGCCGGTTAGGAGCATCGGCGTCCGATCCCGCACCGGATTTGTCGGTCGCGCAGATGTCGGAAAGGATCGCCGGACCGGTCTCCGCGGCCGTCGCGAAAGCTGCCAAAAGCGGCAAGGTCGGACCGAGCGCGAGCGCGTAGGCGACGGCAAGCGCGACGAGCCTGCGGCGGATCAGCCGGTACATGCGGGCAATGTAAGGCAGTGGGGTCGGCGCGTCCACCCGCCCGCTCACGGCGAGGCGGCGGCTGCGTCGTTCAGGCCGAGGCCGGATACCGTCGGCCGGTTTGTGCCGCGCGGACCAGGGATTTCACGACATCGGCACATCCTACCGGTTCGAAACCCCGCGCGCGATTTTTCTCGCCGATGAGAAACATGATGCGTTGCTGATCGATCATACGGCGATAGATTTCCGCCAGTGGCAATGCGGAATCTCCTGCGCGCCCGGCAGCACCGCCGATGCCGCTGATGTCGACGATGGAGAAATTCTCTCCCCGCATGAGCTCCTCGATCGAGCCGAAGCGCAGATCGAAGCAGCCGTAGTGAAACTCCCGCATGCTGCGGGCGACGGCGTCGAGCCGCGCTTCGAGCTCTGGCGTGATATGGCGCCGCGCATCGCGGCGGAGCCCATCCGCGCTGAACGTCAGCGAGAGAACGCGACCGCTCGGCGTTCCCGGCAGCCGCGCATAGAGCACCGCGGCCTGCCCGGGGTGAGGCACGAAACGCTGCAGGATCAGCTTCTCGCCGCGGGGGGAGTGCCGGAGGTATTCGCGCAGCTGCGTCATATCGTCGAGCCGGCATGCACCATGGCGGCCGATATCGGGCTTGGCGATCAGCGGAAATGCCAGTCCGGCGGCGTACAACGATTGCCGAGCCTGCTCCAGGTCCGCGTAAAGCGTCCGCGGCCCCGTGCTGCGCGTCGCCACCACGAGATCGGCGATCCAGCGCCGCTCACTCGCCCCGACATCGAGCAAATAGCCGCTCTTCGATTCGGCGCCCATCCCCTTCGTCGGGTGGTATGGATTCGCGACTGTGGGCAAGGTCAGAGACCGGTGCCGCACCGCGAAGCCGATCCAGCTCAGGATCAAGGGCAGATAGAACAGGCCCAGCGGAATTCGCTCCGCCACCGGCAACTTGCGTGCGCTGCCGCCGAGCACCGGCATTGCGTGAACGCCACCGCCGGAGGCGGAGCCGCTCTGGGTTGCGCGCCCGCCGTCGGCTGCATTGGACGCCTGCCGGAACGTGAAGACCTGCCGACGGACAAATCCGATCGCCACCAACACGCAGAGCAGGAACGGCCACGTCCACAATCCGACACGATCATCGAGCGCGTCGCCGAAGAAGACCACGATGCACAGCATGAGCGGCAGGTAGAGCGCCGAGGTGACCAGGGTTGCCAGCGTGAACCGCCCGAGCGGAACGCGCGTCCAGCCGCACGCAACAAACGCAATGAAGACCACGCCGGGCACCACGCGGCAAAGCGTGACGATGCCAAACAGGTTGCGCTTGAGAGTGTCGGCGAAAGTGCGGACCCGATCGTCGACGGCGAGCCGCGTGAGCCACGGCAGATGTCTCGCACCCGCGCCAATCCCGTACAACGCGAAGTCGCTCGCTACCATGCCGCCATAGATGCACAGCGCCACGAGCCCGACCGGCATGATGTTGTTCACGACGATGTAGCCCCCGAGGATGATGGCGAGATCCTCGTGCGCGAATGGCAGGAACAGCAGCGAAAAGAATTGCGCCAGCCACGAATAGTCGTGGTCGGACAGGTGCAGCAAGGCTGACAGGACGTCGCTCACGACCATTGCACGCCTGGACGCACTCTCCCTCCCGGCGCGGCGCGCCGGGATCATGGGGTCGCCACCCCGCCGCGCTTTGGCGGCATTTTTTGTTGACGAGTTCGCTTCCTCTGGAAAGACAGGGGCCGTCGCCCGGTCCCTGTCATTTTTATAAATTTCGCATAAATTAGCCCCAAGCCGGTGCAGTCGACAAGGGCATTTGCAGGTCCGCGCGGCAATTTTTTTTGCCAAGCCGCCGGCTGCGGGCTCGGTCGCATAGGGCGTCAGCCGCACGCGCAAACCACCGTTGCAAGCGCCGGCTACGGTTCCGCTTGAAATCCGCCGCCGCTGCGCCGATAGAGGCCGCCACTTGGCGGGATTCGAAGGTGACGCCCGACCGCTCCAAAACGACCGATGATGAGCACCGGGTGGTGCCGTTCCGTCCGCGCGCCGCCGGAACGGCCCGGACCGGATGGCGCTGGCCGTTGCGCGCGCCGCGGCCAGCGGCGCCCCCGGTCGAAGGACTTGCGAAATACGAAGGCGGGCAAGAGCACGACAATTATCGCCACCGCATGATGGTCAATCTTGCGGCCCTGGCCTTCACCATCATACTGGCGCTCGCCGGCGTATGGCTGGTGATCCAACTCGCCGATCTGCGCAAGAACCAGGATTGCGCGCTTTCCGGCCGGCGCAATTGCGCGCCGATCGACGTCAATTCGCTCGCGCGGTAAAGCCGACCCGGTCCCGCCGCTCGCGGGCGCGGGCTATTGCGCGGACGAGACGGTGACGGGGGCGAGTCCGGAGAAGCCGAGAACGCGCGCCGCCGCCGGCGTCACGTCGATAACCCGGCCGCGCACGAACGGACCCCGATCATTGACGGTGACGACGACCGAACGTCCGTTGCGCTTGTTGGTGACCTTGACCTTCGTGCCGAACGGCAACGTGCGATGCGCCGCCGTAAGCGCGCCGGGACTCAATTTCTGTCCGCTGGCTGTGCTGCTTCCGCTTTCATGGGAATAGACCGAGGCGACGCCGGTCTGATCTGCAGCAGATGCGAGATGGGTGGGAGAGAACTGGTAGGCACAGATGGAAACAATGAAGAGCAGCATGCTACCTTTCACCACGGCCTCCTTCCATTGCGGCGCGACGCCGTTTCGCCGGCCGCTTCGAGCGGCCGACCCTTCCGGTCTGAATGCGGCGGTAAATTGGCAGCGATGCCACTCCCCGCGATCCTTGTCGCGATAATCGACTGGCCCCCCTTCCGGTTCCGCGCTGAAATCTCGACGAGAAAGTTCCACGCGGGCGGCTAGAAGCGCCGTTGCGGGCTCGCGGGGCCGCGCGTATCGTCGGGTAAGAAAAATCAAGGCGTGGCGCGACCACGCTCGGGGAGGACGAAGATGATCGAGGTGTGCCGCCGCCTGGCGTGGCACGGCGTTGCCGCGAGCGTTGCGCTCGTTATGTCAGCCGGCGTGACCGCCGCCCAGGAATGCCGGAACCGCGGCCAACTCGATACGCTCTATTGCGACGAGAACAACGATCTCGTCGCCGATGTGCCGACCGATCCGAAAAAACTGAAGAATCCGGCCACGCTCACCTTTGCCTACACGCCGGTCGAGGACCCGGCCGTATACCAGAAGGTATTCAAGCCGTTCACGGAGTTTCTCGCGCAGTGCACCGGCAAGCAGGTCGTGTATTACCCCGTGCAGTCAAATTCGGCCGAGATCGAAGCGATGCGTTCGGGCCGCCTGCACGTCGCCGGTTTCTCAACCGGGCCGACCGGCTTCGCCGTCAACCTGGCGGGCGCGGTGCCGTTCGCGGCCAAGGGCACCGCGAAAGGACCGCAAGGCTACCACCTCCTGTCGATCGTCAAGAAGGACAGTCCGTACCGCAAGCTTTCCGATCTCAAGGGCAAGCGTGTGGCGCACACCTCGCCCTCGTCCAATTCGGGCAACCTCGCGGCGCTGGTGTTTTATCCGCCGGAGGGCCTCAAGCCGAACGAGGACTACGAGCCGCTGATGTCGGGCGGCCATGATAAATCGGCGCTCGGCGTCGCCGCCGGCGACTATGACATGGCTGGTGTCGCCTCCGATGTGTTCGAGCGCATGATCGCGCGCGGGACGCTGAAGGCCGACGACTTCCGCATCATCTTCACCAGCCCGCTGTTCCCGACCTCGTCGTTCGCCCATGCGCACGATCTCCATCCCGATCTCGCGCGAAAGATCCGCGGCTGCTTCTTTGCCTTCGACTTCCCGCCGTCCATGCGCAAGGAGTTCAGCGGCGATGACCGCTTCTACCCGATCACCTACAAGGAGGCATGGAAGGGGGTGCGCGAGATCGCGGAGAGCTCCGGCACGCCTTACAACAAGGCCGCCTACGACGCGGAGACAAAGCGCGAGGCGGAAGCGGCGAAGAGGCGGCAACCGGAAGCGAAGCGGTGATGTTTGCTCCCGCGCCGTCCCCACCGGTACCCGATCAGCGCCGCCCCGCTCCGCAACGGCGTTGCGCTGCCGCCACTACCGTCACTTGAGCTGATCCGCCACCTTGGCGATGCCGGCCATGGCGCATTTCTCGTCGCCTTCGGAGCTCGAACCGCTCACGCCGACCGCGCCGATCGTCTCGTTGCCGATCTTGATCGGAACGCCGCCGCGCAGGGCAATGACATCGGCGAGCTGCCGTTGCGCGGCAAGCTCGGGCAGCTCGCTCGTTCGCTTGGCCCATTCCGCGCTGGTGCGGCCGAAGGTGCGCGCCGTATAGGCCTTGCGCCGAGCCAGTTCGAGGTTGTGCGGATTCGCCCCGTCCGCCTGCAAAAACACGCGCAGCCGCCCGGCGCGATCGACGACCGCAACCGACACGCTGTTGCCGTCACTCTCGCACCGGTCGAGCGCAGCAACGGCGATCGCCAGACCCATGCGCACGCCGACGTCCCGGTGCGTGACGACCTGCGCGCCCGAGGATGACGGCAGCGCGCAGGCAGCGGCCAAGCCGGCGGCAACAGCGAATCGAATGGACATGAAGGAATCTCCCTTGGTTGACGGCATTGCGCCGTGCGATCGGGTCTACCGCCCGTTCTGGCCTCCTCGGAGTTGCGGATTATCTCACGCTCGGCGCCTGCAATCACCCCCGCGCGGCGCCTAATGCATTCAAGCGTCGAAACTTTCACGCCCGGCGCCGCCATTGAACTTGCGCGATGTCTTCGCTATACGGGCACCCGACCTCTCGCGGGGGAGACGGGCCGCTCCGGGGCGATCCACCCGCAATCGCAAACACGTCAGCGCGGTTGGCGAAACACGTGGCCGATCAGGGATTTACTGATGCCTTCGACTTTTGACACCGTGGCCAATATCATTTCCGAGACTTGCGACATCCCGCGCGAGACAATCAAGCCGGAAAGCCACGCCATCAACGATCTCGGCATCGACAGCCTGGACTTCCTCGACATCGCGTTTGCGATCGACAAAGCGTTCGGAATCGAAAATGCCGCTGGAGCAATGGACGCAGGAAGTCAATGATGGCAAGGCCACGACCGAGCAATATTTCCAGTTGAACAACCTGTGCACCCGCATCGACGAGCTTGTCGCTGCCAAGGGCGCCTGACGCGCTCGCATGCGCATCGAGTACTTTCAGCTCATCGACCGCATCGTCGACCTCGATCTTGCCCAGCAGACCATCCGCGCCGAGGCGCGCGTTCCCACCAGCTCAACCATCTTCGAAGGACATTTTCCCGGTTATCCGCTGATGCCGGGCGTGCTGCTGATCGAGGCGATGGCGCAGACTTCGGGCTGGCTGGTTATCGCGGTGACCAAGTTCACGCGCATGCCGTTCTTCGCCGCGCTGAAGGAAACGAAGCTGCGTTCGTTCGTGACACCCGGACAGGCTCTTTCGCTGTCGGCCAAGCTGCTGCACGAGGGCTCGGGTTTCGCGGTCACCAAGGCCGATATCCGATGCGACGGCAAGCTTGTCTGCAATGCCGAAATCACGTTCCGGCTGGTCGAGTTTCCGAATCCCGAGTTCCGCGCCAGCATGGAGAAGATGGCGGCGATCCTGGAATTCCCGATGGGGGTCCGGGCTGATGGCTGACCCGCCGCGCGAAGCCTGGATCACCGGCATCGGCATCGTGTCGTGCCTCGGCGAAGGCGCCGAGGCGCATTGGCAGGGCCTCGCCGAGCGACGGATCAAGGTCGATGCCGAGCGTTTCAAGCCCGTATCTCGTCCATCCGCTCGCGCCCCTCGATCTCGACAAGCAGATCCCGAAGAAGGGCGACCAGCGCCAGATGGAGCGCGTGGCAGCGGATCGGCACCTACGCCGCCGGCCTCGCGCTCGACGATGCCGGCGTGAAGGGCAATGCCCGATCTGCTCGCGCGCATGGACATGATCGTCGCCGCCGGCGGCGGCGAGCGCGACATCGCGGTCGACGGCACGATTCTCGACCGACCGGTCCAAGGCCGCCGATGCCCGACGTCTTCCTCAACGAGCGGCTGATGAGCGACCTGCGGCCGACGCTGTTCCTGGCGCAGCTCTCCAACCTGCTCGCCGGCAATATCTCGATCGTCCACGGCGTCACCGGCTCCTCGCGCACATTCATGGGCGAGGAGGCGGCCGGCGTCGACGCGGTGCGCATTGCGCTCGCGCGCATCGCCGCCGGACAGAGCGAGTTGGCGCTCGTCGGCGGCGCGCACAACGGCGAGCGCGAGGATCTGCTGCTGCTCTACGATGTCGGCGGACATATGCTGCGGGGCGCGTTCGCGCCGGTCTGGGAGCGCACAGGCCGCGCGGCGGCATGGTGCTCGGTTCGCTCGGCGCGTTCCTCGTGTCGGAGGCGCGCGACCACGCCGAGGCGCGCGACGCCAAGCCGCTGGCGCGGCTGTCAGGCGGTGCAGGCCGGACCGCTCGAGCCGGCCGTCCGGCGCAAGCAGGGCCACGCTCGAGCGGATGTGGCAGAGCGCTCGTGCCGACGGCCGCGCGCCGGGCGCGTGCGCGGTGATCTCCGGCGCGACCGGCGCCGAGCCCGCGACCGCGGCGGAGCGGCAGTTCTGGCCGCGCCCACGCCCCGACGTCCCCGTACGTGCCACCGGTTCCCTTCTCGGCCACGGGATCGAGTCACAGCTTCCCGATGAACGTAGCGCTGGCCGCGCTGGCCCTGCGGGCATGGAAGAGCTGTTTCCACCCGTCAACTCGTCGGGGGTCGAGCACGCGATGGCGGGCCTAGCTCGAAGCGGGTGGCGTCACGCGGGGTCGGGCCACCTGCGCGGCGACGGCATGGCCCTGGTCGAAGCGGTCGGTGAACGGAGGGAGACATCCATGACGTTCGCGCAAGACCGGCCAGCCGGTCGTAGCCGTCACCGGCTTCGGCGTCGTCACCTCGCTGGGCACCGGCATCGCCGACAACTGGCACAAGCTGACGGCCGGCCAGTCGGGGATTCGACCGCATCTACGGCTTTCCGACCGATCCCTCCGCACCACCATCGCCGGTAGGGTCGACTTCGTGC
>CAVQIP010000027.1:0-75279 GCA_963712565.1 uncultured Alphaproteobacteria bacterium
CGCCGCTGGCCGCTTGGTACGCGCGAGCGTCTAGCCTTCGCGTTGTTGCTCTACACCGGGCAGCGCGGCGGCGACGTTGTGAAGATGCTGCGGTCCGACATCGTCGACGGTCGATTGTCGGTGGCCCAGGACAAGGTCCGCAAGGGCACGATCAACGAGCTCATGATCCCGATACATCCCGCACTCGCTCGAGCACTTCAGGCGGGCCCGGTCGTGGGGATGACGCATATCCTCACGAACGCGCGCGGTAAGCCAATGCACCGCCTAACCAAGTTGATTGGTGCCGCCGCCAGGGCCGCTCGTACCGCGCGAGTGCGTGGCATCGGCCTCCGCAAGGCAGCGCTGCGCCGGCTCGCCGAAGCCGGATCGACCACGAAGCAGATCGCCGCCGTCAGTGGACACCGATCGCTGTCGGAGATCGAGCGCTACACAGCTCGGGCCGATCAGGCGGGCTTGGCACAAGCGGCCATTGCCAAATTGCCGGACGACAACTCGTCCTACTAACCGGAGGCTAGGTTAGTAGATTTTGAGGGGCTAAGTGTTTGATATAGCGGGCGCTCGCAGCCCTCCGGATTTAACGTCAAATTAAAGGTTGCGGAACACATATGGAACATATACGCTTCGTTCATGATTTGTTTCGGTAAGTCCTGCGGGGCTCGGCAATGGGGAAAAACCGGACATGCTGACCCGAAAACAGTTCGAACTGCTGCGCTTCATCCATGAGCGCCTGAAGGAGGCCGGGGTGCCGCCCTCCTTCGACGAGATGAAGGACGCGCTCGACCTGCGTTCGAAATCCGGCATCCACCGCCTGATCACGGCGCTGGAGGAGCGCGGCTTCATCCGACGTCTGCCCAATAGGGCGCGTGCCATCGAGGTGATCAAGCTGCCCGAATCAGTCGCCCACGGGATCGGCACGGGCCGCTCGCGCGGATTCACCCCGAGCGTGATCGAGGGCAATCTCGGCCGGGTGCGCGCCGCCTCCGAGGACGAAGGCGGGCGTCCGGTCGCGGTGCCGGTGATGGGACGCATCGCCGCCGGCACCCCGATCGAGGCGATCCAGACCAAAAGCCACGTCATCAACATGCCGCCCGATGTGCTCTCGACCGGCGAGCATTTCGCGCTCGAGGTGCGCGGCGACAGCATGATCGAGGCCGGAATTCTCGATGGCGACATCGCACTGCTCAAGAAGACGGACGGCGCCGATACCGGCGATATCGTGGTGGCGCTGATCGACGAGGAAGAGGCGACGCTCAAGCGCTTCCGCCGGCGAGGCGCTTCGATCGCGCTCGAGCCCGCCAACACCGCTTACGAGGTTAGGATTCTTCCGCCCAACCGGGTACGCATCCAAGGCAAGCTGGTCGGGTTGTTCCGAAGATATTGAGCCCGACGGTTGCGGCTTTAGCCGTCATTGCCGGGCCCCGATCCGGCCATCCACCTTGTCGCGAGTAAATGGCTCCCGGTGAAGTCGGGATGCCGAGCATGACTGTGGCGCTGCGGGCCTGCTTACAGCCTTCAATCCTCCGCCTCCAGATCCTCACCGCGCGGGGTGGCGTCGCGTGGTTGCGCTGACGGCGCGCGGCTCGGCCCCGGTCCGTCACTCCCCTGCGCGCCGGCGCGCGCCCAAGGACGGTCGTAACCGGCGGGCCGCGTGGCGACGATCTCGAAGCGCTCGCCCGCACGCCGCAACGCGATGGCGCCCGAGCGCCGCCAAACCTGGCGATCGACGACGAGGGCGCCGCAGCCTGCCGGCACATCCACGACGCTGACCACGAGCGCGGCGCGGCGGCAATCCTCCTCCAAGGCTTCGATCGTCTTCGCGAAGGCGACCAGCGAGCCGTCGCGCAGCCGGCCGATGCAACCCGCTGCATCGCAGGTCATTCCGTCGCCCAGCGTGGCGTCCTTGGGCGTCCGCGCATCGGCGTCGGCCGCGAGCCACTCGCGCAACGTAAAGACGTCGCTGCCGGATTTGATCATGCCGAGCCGGCCGTTTTCGCCGCGTACCGCAATGGCGCTGCCGTCGGCGGCGACCAGTACATCGGGCTGCGGAGCCCGGAGCATCAACACGATGGCAGCGCCGATCAGGAACGCGCCAATGAACCGCAATGGCGTCTTGAACAGGCAGAGCAAGATCAGCCCGGCCGTACACAGGAGCAAGGGGCCGGCACCGAACGCCGCCATGCGCCCCAGCGCTCCGGGAAAGCTGGTCACCCAGAGCGCAACCGCGATCATCCAGTCGATGCCATGGCCCATCAGCCACCAACACACCCCGTCGAGGCCGAGCGGCATGCTGATTACGCCGAGAATGCCCGCCGGCATCACCCAAGCGGACACCACCGGCATCGCCACGAGGTTCGCGATCACGCCATAGGGCGAAATGCGGTGGAAATGATAGGCGATATAGGGGATGGTGGCCGTTCCGGCCAAGAGCGAGACCAGCAGCAGACCGGCCACCTCGCGGCCGCCCCAGAGCGCGATCTTGGCGGCGAGTGGCGTCTCGCCGCCCGTGCTCATCCAGGGCAGGCCCTGCTGGTAGCCGGCGACCAGCGCCAGCGTCGCCGCAAATGACATCTGGAAGCTCGGATGAACGATCGCTTCGGGTGCGAGCAGCAGCACGCCAAAGGCCGCAACCGTGAGCGTGCGGAAGGTCAAGGTCGGCCGATCGATCATCACACCGATCAGCACGATGGCGACCATGATGAAGGAACGTTGGGTCGCAACCTCCGCGCCTGACAGCAGCAGATAGAACGCGGCCGCGGCCAAGGCCGCGAGCGCCGCCCACTTCTTGATCGGGTGACGGCTGGCGAAAGCGGGCATCAGCGCAAATATGGCGCGCAGGGTAAAGAACATGATGCCCGCAACCAGGGCCATGTGGTAGCCCGAGATCGATAGCACATGGGCGAGGCCCGATATGTACATCGCCTCGTTCACTTGCGCGGAAATGGCGTCGCGTTTCCCGGTGATCAGCGCCGATGCGATCGTCCCCTTGTCGCCTGGCAGAACCGCTCGGATGCGCTTGTCGATCGCCTCGCGCATGCCATCCATGGTCATGGCATAGCGCAGCCGAAGGCTGGGTGGGTGCGGCGGCTCGGCGACGTGGACACGCCCGAGCACGAACCCGGAAGCGCCGATGCGCTGAAAGTACATGTCGCGCGCGAAGTCATAGCCGCCGGGCCGCAACGGTTCGAGCGGCGGCGACAGCCGCGCCTTGAACTCGACGAAGCTGCCGACCGCGGGTGCCGTACCCTTGCGCACCGACACCCGTACGCGCTCAAGTCTGTCCTTGAGCTGCGCCCCGTCGATGCGCTCGACCCGCACCACCACGCGGTCGGAGCGTTCGCGTTCTTCCCGCCTCTCGACAAAGCCCGCAACGTCGACATTCCACACCGGCGCGGACAGCACCGGATGGGCGATAATCACGCGTTTTAGGGTGGCGGTTGCCAATCCGGCCGCCATGGCGGCGGCGCCGACGGCCACCGCAAACGCCACCGGCCGATGTCGGGAGAGGATCGCCGCTGCCACCGCGGCGGCGAGCAGGAGGGCCGCCGCCCAGGGTGCGGGCTCGCGGTCGACCGCGAAATAGATGACCATGCCGCAGCCGAATGCGATCGCAAGCCAAGGCACGAGGCGACCCGCACCGGCCTCCGCCGCCGACCATTCGCGGATGCGCTGCGCGGCACCGCGCGCGAAATGCGCGACGCCGTCGACCCACGCCGGTGCCCGCTGACCACCGGCTGCGGTCCAGGCGATCCAGGGCCGCCATGCCTCGGCCCTGCCGCGCGATCCGCCCTGCTCGACCATCGCGCGGCCCCCAGATGCCGGCGCCACAGCTTACCCAACTCATGTCATGGTACACGAGCCGCCCGCAGCGTACAGCCGTTCATCCGTCGCATTCACAGCGCAAGGCCGGCTCTTTGGGCAGAGCAGCGTGGTGGGGCTCACGCCCCCTTCCCGCCTTGCACTTTGGCCCAGGTGTCGCGCAGGCCCACCGTGCGGTTGAACACCAGTCGGCCCGGGCTCGAATCCGGATCGCGGCAGAAGTAGCCCTGGCGCTCGAACTGGACGGGTTCGGCGGAATTGTCGCCGGCGAGGACGGGCTCAAGCCGGCAGTCGCGCAGCACCTCGAGCGAAGCGGGATTGAGATCGGCGGCGAAGTCGGCGGCGTTGGGGTCGGGACGCGCGAACAGCTGATTGTAGAGCCGCACTTCGGCCGGCAACGCGTCGGCGGATGCGACCCAATGCAGCGTCGCCTGCACCTTGCGCCCGTCCGGCGCATTGCCGCCGCGCGTCTGCGGATCATAGCTGCAGCGCAGCTCGACGACCTCGCCGGCCGCGTTTTTCACCACCTCGCGGCAGGTGATGAAATAAGCGTAACGCAGCCGAACTTCGCGCCCGGGCGAGAGCCGGTAGAATTTCTTCGGCGGATTCTCCATGAAGTCATCGCGTTCGACATAGAGCTCGCGGCCGAAGCGGACGCGCCGGGTCCCTGCCGCTGGGTCGTCGGGATGATTGACGGCTTCGAGCTCCTCGAACTGGCCTTCGGGATAGTTTTCGATGACGATCTTGAGGGGACGCAGCACCGCCATGCGCCGCAGTGCCGTCTTGTTGAGAACTTCGCGAACCGAAAAGTCGAGCATGCCGACGTCGACCACGCTGTTGGCCTTGGCCACGCCGACCCGCTTGACGAAATCACGGATCGCCTCCGGCGGAACACCGCGGCGACGCAAGCCCGCGAGCGTCGGCATGCGGGGATCATCCCAGGCCTTGACGTGACCTCCGCGCACCAGCTCGGTCAGGACGCGTTTGGACAGCACCGTATAGGTCAGATTCAGGCGGGCGAACTCGTACTGCCGCGGCCGGGACGGAACCGGAAGATTATCGAGAAACCAGTCATACAGGGGCCGGTGATCCTCGAATTCGAGCGTGCAAAGTGAATGGGTGATGTGCTCGATGGCGTCCGATTGGCCATGCGCGAAATCATAGCTCGGATAGATGCTCCAAGCCGTGCCGGTACGTGGGTGGCTCGCATGCAAAATGCGATACAGCACCGGATCGCGCAGATTGATGTTTCCGGAAGCCATGTCGATCTTGGCCCGCAGCACCCGCGTCCCGTTCGCAAACTCGCCGGCCCGCATACGGCGAAAGAGGTCGAGGTTTTCCTCCGCCCCTCGATCGCGCCACGGACTATTACGACCCGGCTCGGTCAGCGTGCCGCGCGTCGCCCGCATCTCCTCCTGCGTCTGGTCGTCGATATAGGCCTTGCCGGCGCGAATGAGGTGCTCGGCCCACTCGTAGAGCTGCTCGAAATAGTCGGAGGCATGATAGAGGTGGGAGCCCCAGTCGAAGCCAAGCCAGCGGACATCGCGCTCGATGGCGTCGATATATTCCTGCTCCTCTTTCGTCGGATTGGTGTCATCGAAGCGCAGATGGCAGCGCCCGCCGAATTCCTGGGCGACGCCGAAGTTGAGGCAGATCGCCTTGGCGTGGCCGATATGAAGATAGCCGTTGGGCTCGGGCGGAAAACGGGTCACCACCGTGGCATGGCGTTTGGTTTCGAGGTCCGCCGCGATGATATCGCGGATGAAATCGCGCCCCGCATCCACCACCGCCGTCTCCTGGGCTGCCATGCTGTCCAATCCCGATAGCCCCCGTGCGTCCGCCCAAGCTTCGGCGACGCCGGGGCCTACCAAATCTCCCGCTGCGCGCCAAGGGCGCGAACCGCGGCGGTCGTCGGAATGAGCGAAGCAGAAGGAGCCGCGCTCCCACCACGCTCAAGAGCGGACACCGCGATCCGCGAAACCTTCGATTGCCTGTCCCGATTCTGTGCTACACGGGCTGCCGACCGCCGATTGCGAAATTCACCTGGATGACCGAGACGATCGTCACCCGCTTTGCTCCCTCGCCCACGGGATTCCTGCACATCGGCGGGGCGCGCACTGCGCTGTTCAACTGGCTCTATGCCCGCGGGCGCGGCGGCAGAATGCTGCTGCGGATCGAGGACACCGACCGCGAGCGATCGACGGCGGCTGCGATCGAGGCGATCCTCGATGGGCTGTCCTGGCTCGGCCTCGATTGGCACGGCGAGACGGTCTACCAATTCTCGCGCTCGCAGCGCCACCGCGAGGTGGCCGAGGTGTTATTGCAGACCGGCCGCGCCTATCGCTGCTACGCATCGGCCGAGGAACTGGCGGAGATGCGGGAAAAGGCGCGGCGCGAAGGGCGTGCCAAACTCTATGACGGGCGCTGGCGCGACCGCGACCCATCCGAGGCCCCGCCCGGGGTCAAGCCAGTAATCCGCCTCAAGGCGCCGCTGTCGGGTGAGACCGCGATCGAGGACCAGGTCCAAGGGCGCGTCGTCTGGCAGAACGAGAATCTCGACGATCTGGTGCTGCTGCGCTCCGACGGCACGCCGACCTATATGCTCGCTGTCGTGGTCGACGACCATGACATGGGCGTCACCCACGTCATCCGCGGCGACGATCACCTCACCAATGCAGCGCGCCAAACCCAGATCTACAATGCGCTCGGTTGGAATGTACCGGTGATGGCGCACATCCCGCTCATCCACGGACCTGACGGCTCGAAGCTGTCCAAGCGCCACGGTGCGCTCGGCGTCGATGCGTATCGGGCAATGGGCTACCTCCCGGCCGCCATGCGGAACTACCTCGTTCGGCTGGGCTGGAGCCACGGCGACCAGGAGATCTTCTCCACCGACGAGATGATCGCAGCGTTCGATCTGCCGCAGATCGGACGTTCACCCGCCCGCTTCGATTTTGCCAAGCTCGAGAGCCTCAACGGCCACTATCTGCGCCAGACGGCCGATGGCGATGTCCTCGCGGAGCTCGAACGCGTGCTGCCGCACGTGGCAGGCGGACCCGAACTCGCGGCCAAGCTGACGCCGGATGTGCGCAAAAAGCTGCTCGCGGCCATGGCCGGGCTGAAGGAACGGGCCAAGACCCTGGTCGAGCTGGTGGAGGGCGCGCGCTTCATCGTCGCCGACCGCCCGCTTGCCCTGGACGATAAGGCGATGGCCCTGCTGACCCCGGAAGCACGCACGTTCCTCGCCGAGCTCTCGGAGGACCTCGACGCTGTCGAGCCCTGGAGCGCGCAAGCAACCGAACAGGCCGTGCGCGCCTTCGCCGAACGCAAGGGAGTAAAGCTCGGCAGCGTTGCGCAGCCGTTGCGCGCCGCGCTTACCGGGCGCACCACTTCGCCCCCCATCTTCGATGTGTTGGCGGTCTTGGGGAAGAGCGAAAGCCTCGGCCGGCTGCGCGATCAGGTCGCTTCGGTCGGCGCCAATCACGATTAGCGCGGATCGGGCTGCGCGGAACTCGCCCGTGCGCGGACGCAACTTCTCCATAATCGGACGCGCCGGGCTTTGCCGGCGCGCCGTCTTGCAGCGCACACTGGGATGGGCTACCCAAAATGCGGCTCCCCACGGGCGCACCGTAAGCACGCCCTGCCACCGCTCGGCCGGGCGTCGACCCGCCGGCGACACAATCGAGGGCTCGATCATGGATGCGAAGACCGGTGCCAATATCAAATCCGGCAAATTCATCGTCGACGGCAGGGAGACCACCTTCCCCGTCTACGAGGGAACGATTGGGCCTTCGGTTGTCGACATCGGCAAGTTCTACGCCGAGACCGGGATGTTCACCTATGATCCCGGCTATACCTCGACCGGCAGCTGCGAGTCCAAGATCACCTATATCGACGGTGACGAGGGCATTCTGCTCTATCGTGGCTATCCCATCGAGCAGTTGGCCGAACATGGGGACTTCCTGGAGACCTGCTACCTCCTGCTCTACGGCGAGCTTCCCACTGCCGCGCAGAAGGCCGACTTCGACAATCGTGTCACCCGCCATACCATGGTGCACGAGCAGATGAGCCGTTTCTATCAGGGCTTCCGGCGCGACGCGCATCCGATGGCGGTGATGACGGGCTGCGTTGGGGCGCTCTCGGCGTTCTACCACGACTCCACCGACATCTCTGATCCGACCCAGCGGATGATCGCCTCGATCCGCATGATCGCGAAAATGCCCACGATGGCCGCGATGGCCTACAAATATTCGATCGGCCAGCCGTTTATCTATCCGAAGAACGAGCTCGACTACGCCACCAACTTTTTGCGCATGTGCTTCGCGGTGCCGTGCGAGGAGTACAAGCCCAATGCCGTTCTCGCGCGCGCGATGGACCGCATTTTCATCCTGCACGCCGACCACGAGCAGAATGCCTCGACCTCGACGGTGAGGCTCGCGGGCTCCTCCGGCGCCAATCCATTCGCCTGCATCGCGGCCGGCTGCGCCTGCCTGTGGGGTCCCGCGCACGGCGGCGCCAACGAAGCCGCGCTGAACATGCTGCGCGAGATCGGCAAGCCCGAGCGCATCCCGGAATATATCCGCCGCGCCAAGGACAAGAACGACAGCTTCCGCCTCATGGGCTTCGGCCATCGCGTCTACAAGCATTATGATCCGCGCGCCAAGATCATGCAGAAGACCTGCCACGAAGTCCTCAACGAGATGGGAATCAAGGACGATCCGTTGCTCGATGTCGCACTCGAGCTCGAGAGGATCGCGCTGCACGACGACTATTTCATCGAGAAGAAGCTCTATCCCAACATCGACTTCTATTCCGGCATCACGCTCAAGGCCATGGGCTTCCCGACCACGATGTTCACGGTGTTGTTCGCGGTCGCGCGCACGGTCGGCTGGATTTCGCAATGGAAGGAAATGATCGAGGACCCGCAGCAGAAGATCGGGCGTCCGCGTCAGCTCTACACGGGCGCTACCCAGCGCGACTATCTGCCGATCTCGCGCCGGAGGTGAAGGCGTCCGAGCACCTGTTGCCGCCCCGGACGCTATCCTCAGGCGCACCATCGAGCGCCGCGCTCGCGGCCTCGTCTTCAATACGGGGCGCGAATTTCCTTCGGCTTTCGAGCGTAGATCACCACATTTTTCCCGAGCAGCCGCGAGCAAATGAGGTCACCCAGCCGCGAAGCCGGGAACACCAATTGGTCGTAGATTCTAAGCGCCGTGTTGCTCAATTTCCCTTCCCGGTTGCCGATCGCCTTGAACAATAGCGTCACGAAAAATCCAAGCGAGTCCTGATAGAAACATCGCTCGACATCGAACCCCGCCTGCTGGAAGGTGTCCTTCAGGGTTCGTCGGGTATAGCGGCGGCGATGTTCCAGCCGCTCGTCCATCGCCGTCCACAAGCACTCGAATGCGGGAACCCAGAACACCGCCCGCCCGCCCGGCTTGAGGCAGGCACGGAGCTTCCTCAGTGCCGCGACGTCTTCGTCGATGTGTTCCAGCACGTTAGAGGAATAAATCACGTCTACCCCCTCCGCCTGCGCCGCATCGGCGATGACGTCAAAACCGCGGCTCCTGAGCGTGGCCACGTTGGCGGGGTCTATTTCGAGGCACAATATTTTTGCGGCTCGCGCTTGTTCACGGACCAAGCTCGAAATCGTCCCGGTCCCAGCGCCAAAATCCAGTAGCGTCTGCCCCGGTACAATCGCCGCGAGGCACAAGCCCGCGATATGGCGATTGTAGCCCGGCATCAGCAGGAGCTGTTCCAGCTCTTCCCGTCCGGTATAATGAAAATCTTCAGCCAATGCGGTTTCCTGAACAGCGGGCGGCCGCCTGCCGCGGCCTGCGCCGCGGTGCAGTCACGGGGAGAGCAGCTGCGGCCGGGATGAACAGGTAAACCGCTGCAAAACTCCCCGTTTCACCGCAATGAACGATTGGCACATGCATGCAGGCCGACCATGGGGACCCCGCGCGCGCGTTATCGACTCTCGCCGGGTTCGGCGCGGGCGGAGCCGAGCAACCAGAACGGGGTTCGGTTCAAGCAGACGTCGCGAAGGCGGCGGGCGAAGGCAACGGGGCGCCGCGCGCAATGGTCGGCACCAGTTCCTCGGGCTGAAGTGAGATCTCTTTTTGACGGACCTCGAAGGTGAGGTGAGGCGTCCTGGACTCCGTAACCGTGAGATCGAAGAAGTCTTCCTTGCGAGTTCCCAGCCAATCACGTCTCACTTCGCCGCGCGTGCCGAGCTTCTTTCGCAACACGATGTAGAAGAAAGCGTGAACGAGATCGCGGATGTGCGACAGGCGGCTGACCTTACGCAGCCTTCGCAAGACCATCTTGGGGCGCATGAAGAACTGCTTGTGCGCATCCTTGTAGAACCGGTACACGTCCTGGTCCGTGCAGGTGGGAAGCTTGAGCATGAACGTTGAAAGCTCGAAGTCGCCCCACTCTTCCGAAACAAGGTAGCCGTTCTCTTTCGCCCAACGGTACATCTGGGTTCCCGGGTAAGGCGTGCAGACATTGTATTGCGCGATATCCGGATCGAGTTGCATGCTGAAATCCACCGTTTCCTGCATGGTCTCGATCGTCTCACCCATACTGCCGAAGATGAACGAAGCGCGGGTGTCGATTCCCGCCGCGCGCGCGATCTTGATCGCGTGCGCGGTCTTCTCGCGGTCGATCGGCTTTCGAATATTCTTGAGGATGAGGTCACTTCCGGATTCGACGCCGATCAAGACTTGATGGCATCCCGCCTTCTTCATCGCGTGCGCCATTTCCTCGTTGAAGCAGTCGGCGCGCACGAAAGCAGCCCAACTCACGTTGATTTTTTTGGCCACCATCAACTCGCAGAAGCGAAGTACATTCTTCTTCAGTACGGTGAAGGTATCGTCATAAAATTGGATTTCACGGACGCCATAGGTCTTCTTGAGGTACTCAATTTCTTGCACCATGCTCTCGGCGCTGCGGCTGCGCAGCGTGGTCATCGCCGAATTGCAGAATGTGCATTTGCCCGGGCAACCGCGCGTCATCAGCATGTTGATCGCGGGAAGGCGCTTGTAGGCGCCGATCGCGGGGTAATACTTGTGCATGGGCACCAAGTGGTAGGCAGGTAACGGGTATTTATCGAGGTTCATCTCGACTTCGATGGAGGGAGTGTGAACGACGGTGTTGCCCCTGCGATAGGAAATACCGCGGATGGTCTCAAAGGGCTTGCCCTCGAGAATCGAGATAAAAGTCTCCTCGCCGTCGCCGCGAACGACGACATCGACGGCGGAATTGCACAAGGTCTCGGCAGGCATGGCCTCGGGATGGACGCCGCCGAAGACCACGGTGCAATTGGGAACGGTTTTCTTCACGATCCGAGCGATTTGGTTGGCGGCGTTTGAGGTCGCCGTCATCACGCCCATGCCCACGAACCGGGGTTGCGCGACTTTCAATTTTTCAATCAGCTCGGCTGAGGTATACTTATCGATATGCACATCGATGACGCGGACGCAGTATCCCTTGGCTTCGGCATACGCCGCTACACTGAGTAGACCGAGCGGAGGCATCGCCGATTTCACGCCGTGCCAGATATTTTCGTCCTTCGAGAGCCACGGCGGGTTGATCAACAATACGTCGCACGGCCCCTCGTACGAGTAGTCGCGCGGATGAAGCGGCTGTAGTTGAGATGTCTCGGCCAAGGTGTTTCCCGCCATTTCCCTAGGTGTCGGCGCCATAACGCGATAATGCTTTGGGAGCGGAGGATTCTGTACCCAGCGCGCGCCCGAGGAAGGCCCCCTACGACTCAAGCCACGGTTGAAACGCGGCAATATATAATACTAGAACATGCCGCCCGAGGTGTAAAGTTTCGCTTGAATTTGGACGATGCTGCAAGGGAACTTCATGACATCCAGCGCAGAGCCGCTGCACAGTCGGTAGGCTGACCAGGGCTGTCCCCCGCATTTCTCTTATGATGCAGGTCTCCAGGGCCTTGCTCCTCGCCACTGGCAGCGCTGTCAGCCCAGCCCCACAATCAAGCCGAGGGTAATGGCGCCGGCAATAACCAGTGGCGTATGCCCGATCGCATGCAGCATCGGGTGGACCTTCACCACATCCGGAACATCCCGACCGCTCGATACTGCCCTTATGGGGCGCTGCCCGAAGGGTGCTCGGCACGGTCACCACGGCAGGGTGTCGGGAGACAGCATTCATCGCGTTGGCCGCACTCGGTTGGCCACCTCGAGCACGATGTCGGCGGCCCGCGCGGCGGGCGCGCTCGAGCCGATCTCCATGATCGCGTCCAATCTGGAAAACGCCTCGATCTGTCGCCGGCGCTCCGGCGTGTCGCCGAACAGCGGCACCAGGGCCGCAGCGAGCCGTTCGGCGGTACAGTCGTGCTGGAGGAGTTCCGGAACGATGTTCTCGCCCAGCAAGAGATTGGCCAGAATGATCGACGGCAGCCGCTTCAAAATTCCGCGTCCCACCGCCATGTACTCAATCGCGGACACCTTGTAGGCCGCAACCATGGGGATGCCGGCGAGCGCGAGTTCGAGCGTGACCGTGCCCGATTTCGCAAGCGCCGCCCGGGCGACGCGGAACGCCTCTTGCTTTTCCGCCGTGTCGACCACGATCCGCGGCGGTAGTGGCCATTGCCCGGTCGCCTTCCGGACCAGGTCGGCGAGATGCGGCACCGTCGGCACCACGACCTCGAGCGATCCGACCCGATCCCGAACCAGCGCCACGGTGTCGGCAAAGACGGCCAGCAGCCGCTTGATCTCGCCGCTTCGACTGCCCGGCAACACCAGGAGAACCGGCGGGACGGCGAGCCGGCGGCGCGACTCCTCTGCGTTGGGACGCAGATTGCCTACCTCGGCCGCCAGCGGGTGACCAACATAGGTGCAGGGCGGGCCACCGAGCCGCCGGTGAACTTCGGGCTCGAACGGCAACAGCGCCAGAATTTGATCGATATAGGCGCGCATCACCCGTGCGCGCCCGGGACGCCAAGCCCAGACCGAAGGTGACACGTATTCGACGATGGCGATTGCTGGATCAGCGGCGCGTACCCGCCGGGCGATTCCGCGGGTGAAACCGGGACTGTCGATGATGACGAGAACACGCGGTCGTCTCGCCACCACAGCCTTGGCGGTGAAGCGCATCAGCCGAAGGATTTTTGGAATACGCCGCGGGATCGCACTAAATCCGATGATGGAAAGATCGTCGATGGAGTAGAGGCTCACCACCCCTTCCGCTGCCATCTCACGGCCGCCGACTCCGGCAAATCGGATCCGTCCAGCTGTCCGCTCCCGCAGCGCCCGCATCAGTGCGGCGCCGAGGCGATCGCCGGATTCCTCGCCCGCGACGAGAAAGACATCGAGCACGTCGGTACGGCGCGTGAATTGCACCGGCGCGGTCATCGCCCAGCCATCCCCTCGCGTATACCAAACACGAACAGCCGCTCGCGATCCGCCAGCGCAGCGATACGGTCGACATCGGCAACGATCGTGCTGCCGGCGACGACGGCAATACCGGCAAGCCCTGCCCGCGCGGCGCCCTCGACCGTCCGCGGACCGATCGAAGGCAAGTCGAGCCGCCGATCCTGATCGCGTTTCGCCGACTTGACCAGGACGCCACGTCTGGCGGCCGCGGCTATTCGTCCGCTGCGGCGGAGCTCCGCGACCCGCGCAAGCATTTGGTCGGTCCCCTCCGCTGCTTCGGTCGCCAGCACGCGAGCATCCGCCACGACCACCGCTTGGCCCACATCGAATGGACTGATCGCGTCCAGCAACGCAATGCCCTTCGCGATATCGGCATGGTCGCGGGCGTGGGGCCGCTCGCAGCCGAGGGACCCCTCGGGCATCAGAATCTCCGGCGCGACATGATGCGCTCCAACAAGCCGGAAGCCATAGTCTTCGAATATGGCAGCTACGCCCTTGAGGAGATGATCGTCGCCGCCGCGGAACAACCCGAAGATCCGCGGCAGCAGGCCCAGTGTCTTGAAGTCCGGCCTGATCTGCCAGATTGCCGGCCGCACCACCGAGCCGATAAAAACGACATCTCGGCAGCCCGCCTCGCGGGCAACGCGACAGAACCGGCCGAATTGGCCGAACTCAGCCCAGTAATGCGGATAGGCCGCGACGCGTTGCGGGTCGGCCCAACCGCGAATGGCGAACAGCACCACCCGGCGCCCGCGCCTGACCACCGCGTCGGCGACGGCAAAGGGCAGGCTTCCACCCCCGCAGATGACTGCCAGCGGGCTATCGTCGGCTACCGGAGCGCCAGCCGGCTCGCTCATGGCGCCTCGTCAGCGGCCGCTCGACGGATGGCCATGGTCAATGGTCGCGTGCCGGAGCGAATGAAGGCAACGACCTTGTCGACGAGGGGGTCGCCGCCGCTATGCGCCGCGACCCGCTCGAGCCGCTCGCGAAACGTCCCGGCACCGAAGAACAGCGCCTGGTAGGCGCGCCGCAGCCGATGGATGTCGCTCTTGCTGGAACCGCGACGCCGCATGCCGACGACATTGAGACCGATCAGATCGGCGAGCGGGCCCTGGACAAGACCAAACGGGATCACGTCGGCGCGCACTCCGCTCAAGCCGACCACCATTGCGCCTTCACCAATGCGCACGAACTGACGCACCGCCGCTTGGCCTCCGAACACCACGAAATCCCCGATCGTCGCATGTCCGCCCAGTACTACGTTGTTGGCGAAGGTCACGTCGCTGCCGACCTGGCAGTCGTGACCGACGTGCGATCCGACCATCAGGCAGCAGCGATCCCCCACTCGCGTAATGCCACGGTCATCCTCGGTCCCTCTGTTCATGGTGACGCCTTCGCGAATATCGCAATCGGCACCGATCAGCAGGCGCGTTGCACCGCCGCGGTACTTTGTGGACTGTGGCGGCGTTCCCAAGGACGCAAACGGATAGATCGTGGTGCGCGGACCGATGGTGGTATGACCGGCGACATGAACGTGGGCGACGAGCCGGCAGCCGTCGCCGATCACGGCATGCGGGCCGATGACGCAATACGGCCCGATCGACACGTTCTTCCCGATCACCGCCCCCGGTTCGATGCGGACGGTTGGATCGATTGTGGCCATCCCGACCTCACGCAACCATCGCACCGACTTCGGCCTCGGCGACCATCTGTCCGGCCACCTTCGCCTCACCGCGAAACCACCACATGTTCTTTTTGCGAGCGATTTTCCTCACGTGGTATTCGACGGTGTCGCCCGGCACCACCGGCTTGCGGAACTTTGCCTTGTCGATGGTGAGGAAATACACATGCTTGGGTCGATCGCCACTCATCCGCGACAGCACGCACAGAGCGCCAGCCGTCTGCGCCATGCCCTCGATCAGCAGCACGCCGGGAAAGACCGGATTGCCGGGAAAATGCCCGAGAAATTGCGGCTCGTTGATGCTGACGTTCTTGAGCCCGACGGCCAATTCGTCCCCTCGCATGTTGATGATCCGATCGACCATCAAAAACGGATAGCGATGCGGCAGCGCTGTGAGAATAGCTGCGATGTCGGCCGCCTCGAGCGTGGTCGCAACCTCGTTCATCGAGCTCCCTCATCGCCGTCGGAGGTGGCTCCATCGTCAGCGCCTTTGTCCTCGCCCCGAGCCGCAGCCTCCTCGCTTACCCATTGGCGCAGGGTCGCAATGTTGCGTAAAAACTCGCGCCCGGGCATGGCCGGATAGCCGAACCATCTTTCGCCTGCCGGAACGTCGGACATGACGCCGCTCCTCGCTCCGATGATCGCGCCTTCGCCGATCGTCACATTGTCGGGAAGCCCGACCTGTCCGGCCAGAATGACGTGATCTTCGATGATTACGCTGCCGGAGATGCCGCATTGCGAGACAATGATGCAATTACGGCCGATCGAAACATTGTGTCCGATCTGCACGAGGTTGTCGATCTTGGTGCCTTCGCCGATCACGGTGTCACGGTTGGCACCGCGGTCGATGGTGGTGCCCGCGCCGATCTCCACGTCGTCCTGCACGATGACCCGACCGATCTGTAGCACCTTGCGGTGACCGGTCGCACCCATCACGTAGCCGAAGCCGTCCTGTCCAATGGCGCAGCCGGGATGCACCACCACCCGATCGCCGATCAGACTATTCGTGATCGTTACATTGGCGCCGATGCCGCATTGGCGGCCGATGCGCACGTCAGGTCCGATTACAGCTCCTGCATTGATCACCGTGCCTGCTCCAATCTCGGCTCGCGGTCCGATCACGGCGCCGGGATCGACTGTCACCCCGCTTTCCATGCGCGCAGTCGGATGCACCAACGCCTGCGCCGCTACCCCGCTGACCTCGAACAGGGAGGACGGCCGCTGCGCGTCCGGAAACAACCTGCGCGCCACCTCCACGAAGGCACGATAGGGCTCCGCGACGCAGAGCACGCTGACATGCCCGGGGGCGCGCGCCGCATAGCGTTCCGTCGTCAGGCAGGCGCCGGCGCCGCTCGCCGGCAAATGCGCCGCATATTTCGGCTTGTCGAGGAACGCAAGATCCTCGGGAGCAGCGCGATCGAGCGCGGCAATCCCGGTGATGCGGCGGTCGAGATCGGCCCCGGGCTGCGGCTTGGCGCCGGTGAGGGCGACGATCTCGCCCACGCTGAGCCCGGCGCCCCGGCTAAAGAAAAAGGGCTCGGTCATTCCGTTCCAACGGTGGCCCCGCAGTTGGGGTCAGAATTTCGCCCCGCCCCCGAAGCGGAACTGCTGTACCCGGTCGTAGGGCTCCTTCGACAGAGGAAACGCATAGTCGAATCGAAGCGGCCCGAATGGCGAATCCCAGATCAGTCCCACACCGACCGAGGAACGAACGTGCATGGCGTTGTCGACCGGACACGGCGGCGTCGCACATATCGATCCAGAGATGACCTCGCCGGTGGCCGGGAAAGTCGTGGGGCCGACATAGTTCCAGAGCGAACCGGCGTCAGCGAAAGCCGCGATCTTCATGCCCGCATCTTTGGGAAGGAAATAAAGCGGCGTCTGCAGTTCGAGGCTGGCGCCCCAGTAATATGTGCCTCCGAGCGCGTCCCCGTAGACGCCGGTAAACGGCAACTGCGTCAGATCGCGTGGCCCAATTCCGGCTGGTGCAAATCCACGGACCAAGTTCGGACCCATCTGGAATTGGTCAAGCATGCGCAAGCCGCCATCCCAGCCCGCGATTTGTCCGCCTTGCAGATGAAGGAGGCCGATGATATCGGGCCACACTTCGTGATAGCTGTAAACGTCACTGGACGTGCGGACGAATTTGACGTCGCCGCCGACGCCGGCGAAATCCTGCCTGAGCTCGGCCAGCAGTCCCGTGGTGGGATTCTTGTTGTTGTCGAGCGTATTGTACGTGAGCGTGAAGCCGACCAATGAGGTCAGGACAGGACCTCCCGCCAACTCGCGCTTCACCGCAAGCGATGCCTCCCCGTCCACATAGCAGTTCGCGATGCCCGTATATCCAGGGGGCGGCGTGAGAGCCGGCGTGGTGCCCACGGCGCCTGCGGTCGGGAAGGTGTTCACGAAATCCGGATTGATGTTGTTGCAATTCATCAAATTGGGCGGCAGCGTGACTCGCTGCTGGTAGAGCGAATACCGCACTTGCAGACCAAGGTCTTCGCGCAACGCGAAGCCGAGCCTGGTGCCGAAGCCGACCGTCTGAGTCTCGTACGAGACGTAGCTAGTGGGATTTTGCTGCTTGTAGAAGAGATCGAGCCCCAACGCCACTCGATAGCCGAGGAAATAAGGATCCACGAACGATACTTGGGCGCCGCGAGTGTATTGGCCGTACTGCACCGCCACTTTGCCGAAGAGACCTCGTCCGAGCAGATTGCGCTCCGCAACGCTCACTTCAGCGAGAAATCCGTCCGCGGTGGAATAGCCGCCCGAGACCGAGAATTCACCCGTCGACTGTTCCTCCACGTCGACGTTGAGAATGACGCGATCGGGAGCCGACCCCGGTTCGGTCAATATCTTCACGCTCTTGAAGTACGACAGATTTTTCAAGCGCCGTTCGGCCCGATTGACGAGGGCGCGATTGTAGGCATCGCCTTCCGCGAGATCGAACTCGCGCCGAATCACGTAATCACGCGTGCGTGTATTGCCGCGGACGTTGATTCGTTCAACATAGACGCGCTGTCCCTCGTCAACCGCGAAGACGATATTGACCGTCCTCGTCTGCGGCTCTCGGATCGCGCGCGGGCGCACGGTTGCGAACGGAAAGCCCCGCTTGGCGGCCTCGATGGTCATGTCCTCGACGGACTTTTCGACCGCCTCGGCGTTGTAGACATCACCGGGATAGGCCCGCAACCTCGATCTCAGCCACGAAGGATCGAGCGGCCGAATTGTCGTCTGAACGTCGACCGTTCCGAAGCGGTACTGCTCGCCCTCGTCGATCGTGAAGGTGAGCACGAATCCTCGTCGACTAGGATCGTATTCGCCGACCGCGGAGACGATGCGCACGTCGATGTAGCCGTGTTTGAGGTAAAACCGGCGCAGCAACTCACGATCCGCCTCGACCCGGTCCGGGTCGTAGATGTCGCTCGTCTGCAGGAACGACAACAATCCGGTTACGGACGTCTTGATCACGTCCTTGAGGCGGTAGGAGGAGTAGGCGCGGTTGCCGACGAAGTCGATACTCCTGACCCCCGTCTTTGCGCCCTCGGTGATCTCGAAGACAAGATCAACGCGATTGTTCGGGAGCTCGATGATCTTCGGCTCGATGCGGATGTCGAAGCGACCGCTGCGGCGGTAGACTTCGACCAGGCGCGCAGTATCGGCCTGCACGACCGGACGAGAGAGGGTGCCGCGCTCCTTCGATTGGATCTCGGCTTTGAGCTGCTCGTCCTTGACCTTCTTGTTGCCTTCGAAGGCGATGCGATTGATGACCGGGTTTTCGACGACGGTGATGGTCAGTCGCCCGCCTTGGAACGTCGGACGAACGTCCTGGAACAGGCCGGTGGCATACAGCGCCTTCACGCCCTCGTCGATTTGGAATGCGTCGAGGCGGCCGCCCGGCCCTGGCTTGAAGTAGGAGCGGATGGTTTCGGCCTCGACCCGCTGGTTGCCTTGGACGAGGATGGAGCTGACGGTAGCCGTTTGGGCATGGGCAACGGGCGCCGTGAGCGACACGACACCGATGCTCAATGAAATCCCCCCGAGGACGAGGCAGGCGACGCCAAGTCCTCGAACCAGCCACCTACAACGTTTCATTCGCCACGCGCCCTTTGTCGTCCCCTTTGGGCTCCGCCCGGGATCCGGGAGCCCACGAGAAAGGTCGTCGCTATCCCCAGAAGGCCCGCACCGACGACGACGCCGATGCCGGCTTTTTCCTGTTGCGCAAACAAGTCCTTCCCCCGCCTTGCCCCTTGTACACCCCGAAAAGTTGCAGCCTTCCTACGACGCCGTCCACTGGGCGGCGAGATGCAAGATGTCATTATAGGTTGCAAAGATCATCAGCATCACAACTATTGCGAGCCCGATCCGAAACCCCACCTCCTGCGCCCGTTCCGACAGCGGCTTTCCCCTGACCGCTTCGATTGCATAGAACAGAAGATGACCGCCATCGAGCAGCGGTACCGGAAACAGATTGAGCAAGCCAATCGAGACCGACAAAACCGCCGTAAGACTGAACAACGACGGGAGACCCTCGGTCGCCACCTGCCCTGACACCTGAGCGATCCGAATCGGGCCTCCGAGTTGATCGGCGGCCTCGCGGCCGGAGATCACGCCGCCGATATAGGCCAGCGTGCGCTCGACCACGAACCACGTCCGTTCAACGCCGAGTTCGAGCGCCTTCAACGGTCCGACCGGCTGAAAGTGCGTGTCTTCCGGCGAAGGCGAGCGCGTGATGCCGAGAACCCCGATGCGGTGCACATTGCCGAAGCGGTCCTTGGACTCCTTGAGCGCGGGAACCGCCTTGAGCGTGACGCGCGTACGGCCGCGGTCGACCTCAAACACCAGCGTCTCGCCGGCGCTGGTGCTGACGATCTGTTGCATGTCGGGGAAGCTTTCGACCGGGCGCCCATTGATGGTCACAACCATGTCGCCGGCCTGGAACCCGGCCGCCTCCGCAGCGCTTCCCGGCTGGACCGCGTCAACACGCGGCGACGTGCTCGGCTTCCCGAAGATCATGAACAAAGCCGCGAAAATCACTATGGCGAGCAGGAAATTCGCCACCGGCCCCGCGACCACGATGGCCGCCCTCGGCCCTACCGGCTGATGGATGAAGCTATGCCGGCGCTCCTCCTCGCTCATGGCGGCTAGCGCCGCTTGATCGGGAACACTAGCCGCATTGTCGTCGCCGAAAAATTTCACATACCCACCGAGTGGAATTGCCGCCAGCTTCCACCGGGTGCCATGGCGATCGTTGAAACCGAACAGCTCCGGACCGAATCCGATGGAAAAAACCAGCACTCTGACCCCGCACCGGCGGGCGACCAGAAAATGGCCGAGCTCGTGGAAGAACACCACCAGCGTCAGGACGAACAGAAACGGTATGAGATAGCCGAGGACACCGCTGCCTAGCGCGTTGATCCCCGACAAGAAATCGAAACCCATTGGCTGTTATCCCCGCCTTGCCCCGATCCGGCGTCCGAACCCCACCTTCTAGGGTCCCTTTGCGGCAATTTCGGGCAGGAAATCGCGCGCTAACAATCTTGTATTATGGTCAACAGAAAGTGCTTCCTCGACGCTTTCAGGCTCCGCCGTCCAATTTCGGGACAAGGCCGCGTCCAGAGTGGCCTCGACCAGGGCCGATATTCCGGCAAAATTCAGCCGGCGGGCGAGAAATTCGGCGACTGCTACCTCATTGGCCGCGTTGAGCACGGTCGGCGCCGATCCGCCTGCCTCGAGCGCGCGCCGGGCGAGACCCAAGGCGGGGAACCGCGCAAGATCGGGCTCCTCGAAGGTCAAGGTCGCCGCGCGCGCGAGATCGAGCCGCGGCGCCGGGCCCGCGATGCGCTCGGGCCAAGCGAGGCAATAGGCGATCGGGATGCGCATATCCGGGCTTCCCAATTGCGCGATCAGCGAACCATCGCAGAATTCGACCAAGCTGTGCACGATCGATTGTGGATGGACCAGCACGTCAATTTGGTCGGGCGCAAGCGCGAACAGATGATACGCTTCGATCAGCTCCAGTCCCTTGTTCATGAGAGTTGCCGAATCGATCGTGACCTTTGCTCCCATCGACCAGTTGGGATGTTTGAGCGCCTGCTCGACCGTTGCAGTGCGAACTGCATCGGGACTGGCGGTCCGGAACGGCCCCCCGGATGCGGTCAGGATCACACGGCGTACGTCCTCGCGCCGGCTCCCGCTCATGGCCTGGAACAGGGCATTGTGCTCGGAATCGACCGGCAGCACGGTCGCGCCGGCTGCCGCGGCACGACGCATGAACAGACCGCCCGCACAGACCAGGGTTTCCTTGTTGGCGAGCGCGACGATCGCTCCGCGCTCGGCGGCGGCAAGCGTCGGCTTGAGCCCGGCTGCGCCGGTGATTGCTCCGATCACCCATTCCGCCGGCCGCTGGGCCGCCTCGATCAAACCGCTTTCGCCGGCACCAACCTCAATGCCGGTTCCGGAGAGCGCACTTTTGAGCTCGCGATAGGCGTCCGGATCCCCGACGGCGGCGAACCGTGCACCAAGGTCGCGAGCCAGCGCGGCGAGTGTCTCCGCGCTCTTGTTTGCGCTCACCGCCTCGACCCGAAAACGTTTGCGCTCGCGCTTGAGCAGATCGACGGTACTTGCGCCGATCGACCCAGTGGCGCCAAGCAGCGTCACCGTGCGTTCCGCAGTCGCGGATTGGCTCAATGCGGCACGCGCCGTGTCGGACTTCATCAACTCACCACACCAACAGACCGCGACCCGGCGCCTCGAAGCCGCCGCGCGCTAATCCGATCAAGGCGGCGACAACGCTGGCGGCGATGAAACCGTCGAGGCGGTCCATGAGCCCACCATGGCCGGGAATGGCATGACTTGAATCCTTCGCGCCGAACCTGCGCTTGACGAAGGATTCGAACAGGTCTCCGCCCTGCGCTGCAATCGATACGGCGATCGCGAGCATTCCGATCGCGGGCAATTGCGGAAGCTCCGCCACCTCGGCCACGGCGATCGCCATAAGGGCGGCGGCGACCGTGCCGCCGAGGGCGCCCGACCAGGTCTTTTTCGGACTCACTCGCGGCACTAGCTTGGGGCCGCCAGCCGCGCGCCCCACGAAATAAGCGACAATGTCGGTCGTCCACACGATCGCGAACAAAAACATCACAGCTAGGAACCCGTACGCGCGATCGGAGCGCAGCAGGATCGGCGCCGCCCCGAGCGCGCCGGCATAGAGGATGCCGCCTGCAACCCATGTCCGCCGGCCTCGCGGGGCCAGCGCCGCCGCGCCCAGCATGCTCATTGCGACCACGACGATCGCCGCCAAAACGCCTCCATTGGCTATGAGCACGAGCGCAAGCACGAGCGAAGCGGCGCCTGTCATCAGCACCGCCGACCAGGGACCGGCCTGGGCGACCAGCGAGTCCCATTCCCAGAGCACACCGATCGCGGCAACGCCCCAAAATGCGGCGAACGGCCAACCGCCGATATAGGCCGTTCCGAGCGCGACCGGCACGAGCACCAGCGCCGACGCTATGCGTAGAGCAAGTTCGCTGCCGCCAAGCCCGAAGGCGCGCGAGGAATGGTCGGCGCCCGCCACCGATCACGACCCGGTGCGCGCGACCAGGCCACCGAAGCGACGCTCACGGCGGCGATATTCGGTGATCGCGCTTTCGAGTGCCGCGCGGTCGAAGTCCGGCCAATAGGTCGGCACGAATACGAGTTCGCTATAGGCCGCTTGCCACAGCAGGAAATTGGACAAACGCTGCTCACCGCTGGTGCGGATGATGAGATCGGGATCGGGTAGATCGGGGGCGTCGAGGTGGCTTGCGAGCTTGTCGGCCGTGATGGCGTCGAGAGCCAACTCGCCGGCCGCCACGGCAGCCGCCACGCGGCGCGCCGCACGCGCGATTTCCTGGCGCGCGCCGTAATTGAAAGCGACGACCAAGATGAGTTTCTCGTTGTCCCGGGTCAGCTCTTCGGCTTCGTCGAGCAGTCGCCGGATATCAACGTCGAGGCTTTCCCTTTCGCCGATCACGCGCACGCGCACGCCGCGGCGGTGGAGGTCCGCGAGATCGTGACGAATGAAGCGGCGCAGCAGCGCCATCAGTTCACGGATTTCCGCCGGCGGCCGTGACCAGTTCTCGGCACTAAACGAGAAAATGGTCAGAAAGCCGATCCCGAGGTCCCCGGCCGCACGGACCGTACGCCGAAGCGCCTCGACGCCGCGGCGGTGCCCCTCCCCGCGCGGCAGCCCACGCGCCGCCGCCCAGCGTCCGTTGCCATCCATGATGATGGCAACGTGCCGCGGCACGGCGAAATCGCCGTCCTCGGCAGTGTGCAGCGGCTCGGTCTTAGACATACGACTCCAGCCTCACACTGTGAGGATTTCCTTTTCCTTTGTCGCCAGCATCTTGTCGACTTCGGCGATCGCTTCATCGGTCGCCTTCTGCACCTGCTCGGAGGATCGCTTGCCGTCGTCTTCGCTGATCTTGTGATCCTTTTCGAGCTTCTTGAGCACGTCAAGGCCGTCGCGCCGAACGTGCCGCACGGCGACGCGCGCCGCCTCGGCATATTTGTGGGCGACCTTGACCAAATCCCTGCGGCGCTCCTCGTTGAGCTCGGGGATGCGCAGCCGCAGCAGCTGTCCTTCCGTTGACGGAGTAAGGCCTAGATTGGAGGCGGCAATCGCCTTTTCTACGGCATGGACCATCGATCTGTCCCACACCTGGACCGAAAGGAGGCGCGGCTCGGGGACGCTGACGGTGGCGACTTGGTTGAGCGGCATGTGCGTGCCGTAGGCTTCCACCTGCACCGGCTCGAGCAGGCTCGCCGACGCGCGACCGGTCCGCAGCCCGCCCAACTCCTGCTTCAACAACTGGATCGCGCCCTGCATACGGCGCCTGAGCTCGTTGATGTCATGCGTCGGGTTTGCCATGGCGACCCCTCGAATATGTTGGTCGATCCTGCGGCGCGCTGCCTTTCGCGTCGCGTGGGGCGACTCGCCTCAATTGCCGACGACGGTGGAGCGCCCTTTTCCGCGCAGCACCGCCGCGATCGCTCCCTTTTCGCGGATCGAGAACACAATGATAGGCATACGGTTTTCCCGGGCAAGCGCGAAGGCGGTGGTATCCATCACTTTCAGGTCGCGCTCGATCGCTTGCTGATGGGTCAGACGATGGTAACGCTTCGCGCCTTCGTCTTTCTTCGGGTCGGCGCTATAGACGCCGTCCACATCAGTCGCCTTGAGTACAGCCTCGGCGCCGATTTCGGCCGCCCGCAACACGGCGGTGGTATCGGTGGTGAAAAACGGATTGCCGGTGCCGGCCGCGAGCAGCACCATATGCCCGCGCTCGAGATGCCGCATCGCCCGCCGCCGCTCGTAGGTCTCGCAAACTTCGGGCATGGCCAGCGCCGACATGGTACGGGCGGGGAGCCCGGTCTTTTCGATCGCGCTCTCGAGGGCGAGCGCATTCATGACGGTCGCAAGGATGCCCATCATGTCGCCGGTCGCGCGCGGAATGCCGGTTTCCGACACCTTCACTCCACGAAAGATGTTGCCGCCGCCGACCACGACGGCGACTGCCACGCCGAGCCGCTGCGAGGCTGCGAGATCGGCTGCGATCCGTGCAAGCGTAGCCTGATGGATGCCGAAGCGGTCCGGGCCCATGAGAGCTTCGCCGGAGACCTTTACCACGACGCGCCGGTAGACAGGTTTGGTCATGGCAACTCCTGCCGATTCACCGCCGGCGCGAGCCCTCGACCCGGCCATTGCGCGGCGCATTGCGCTCGGACGAGGCTCAGTTGGATTTGACCAAGGCTGCGACCTCGCCGCCAAAATCGCTATCCGGCCGGTCGATGCCTTCTCCGAGCGCATAGCGCACAAATCCGACAACCTTGATCGGGCCGCCGACCTTGCCTTCGGATTCCTTGATGGCCTGGGAAACGCTCTTGTCCGGCTCGTGGATGAAGGCCTGATCGAGCAGGCACACTTCCTTGTGGAAGGTCTTGAGCCCTGATTCGACGATCTTGTCGATCACATTCGCAGGTTTCCCCTGCGCTTTGTACCTATCGGCGAGCACCTCCTTCTCGCGCCGGACAACATCCGGGTCGAGGCCGGAGGAATCGACGGCCTGCGGATTGGAGGCGGCAATATGCATGGCGACCATACGGCCAAAACGCTTGAGTTCGTCGGTCTTGCCGGACGACTCCAGCGCCACGATGACACCGATCTTGCCGAGACCTTCGTCAACGGAATTGTGCACATAGCTGCCGATGATTCCTTCGCCGACCGACAGGGCCGACGCCCGTCGCAGCGACATGTTCTCGCCGACCTTGGCGATCGTATCGGCAATGGCGTCCGCGATGGTGAGATGACCCACCTTCGCGGCCTTGATCTTCTCGACATCGGGCCCGACCGCGAGGGCGACATTCGCGATCATTTTCACGAGGCCCTGGAACAGATCATTGCGCGCGACGAAATCCGTCTCGGAATTGACCTCGACCAAGACCCCATTCGAGCCCTCCACCGCGAGACCGATGAGACCTTCGGCGGCAATGCGGCCGGCCTTCTTGGCGGCCTTGGCGAGCCCTTTCTTGCGCAACAGATCGACGGCTTGCTCCATGTCCCCGCCGGTCTCCTGGAGCGCCGCCTTGCAGTCCATCATCCCTACGCCGGTGCGTTCGCGCAGCTCCTTCACCATTTGCGCGGTGACGTTGGCCATGAGTGTGATCCTCTCTCTTCGTCCTGACCGGGCTTGTCACCACAAGTCGGCTTATCAAGCTTGTGCACTCGAACGCGAAACCTGGGCAGCCGTGGCTCCCGTGCACCCGACGGCATTAGTTGAGCGTGACGAAGACGTGGATGGGGCGCGCCACGGGCAAGTATACAGCACGCAAGCTTGACTGCGTCTTGGCACGGGAGCGCCGCTACTCTGCGGTCAATTCCTTCGACTGCGCGATCCAACCTTCCACACGGGCTGGCAATCCGACCTCCTCCCCGATCGTGCGGGCGGCATCGGGTCCAAGCCCGGCGATCTGCCAGTAGTGGAAGATGCCGAGATCGTTGAGCTTCTTCTCGATCGCCGGTGAAACGTGGTGCAGCTTCTTGAGATCGTCGGCAACACCACGCGGACCGGAAAGCACTTCGTAGCCCGGCCCGTCGGCGGGCGCCGGCAACGGTTCCGCGATCGGTTCGGCCGCGGCTCCGGTATCGACGCCGAGCTCACCCTGGGCCCGCGAGATCCCGTCGATCGCGGCTTTCGCCACGAGGTCGCAATAGAGCGTGATGGCGCGGCTGGCGTCATCATTGCCGGGAACGACGTAGGTGATGCCATCTGGATCGCAATTGGTATCGACGACGGCGGCAACCGGCAGACCGAGGCGCCGCGCCTCCTTGATGGCAATGTCCTCCTTGTTGGTATCGATCACGAACAGGAGGTCGGGCAGGCCGCCCATGTCCTTGATGCCGCCGAGCGCGCGGTCGAGCTTGTCACGCTCGCGCTGGAGCGTGAGGCGCTCCTTCTTGGTGTAACCCTGAGACTCGCCCGAGGAGAGCATCTCTTCGAGCTTGCGCAGCCGCGAGATCGACTGCGAGATCGTCTTCCAATTGGTGAGAGTGCCGCCGAGCCAGCGGGAATTGACATAGTACTGCGCCGACTTCTTGGCTGCCTCGGCGATGGCGTCCTGCGCTTGGCGCTTGGTGCCGACGAACAGGATACGCCCGCCATTCGCTACGGTGTCGCTCACCGCCTGCAGCGCGCGGTGCATCATCGGAACGGATTGGGCGAGATCGATGATGTGAATGTTGTTGCGGGCGCCGAAGATGTATTCCGACATCTTCGGATTCCAGCGATGGGCCTGATGGCCGAAATGGACGCCAGCCTCCAAGAGCTGGCGCATGGAGAAGTCCGGAAGCGCCATATTGTGTTCTCCGGTTGAGCCGCCGCGGACCCGTGAGCTGGACTTCCCCTTGCGGTCGGAGCCAGCCACCGGACGGCTGTCGAAGCCAAGGTCCGCGTGTGAGATGACCGGGCTTATATAGGCAGGAATTGGCCGATGCAAGGACCGCCCCGGGCATCGCTTCGCCGTCAATCCAGCTTGATATTCAACCGCTTGATGATGGGGGCCCACGCCTCGCCGGTTTTGCGCATGATCGCCGCTGCCTGCTGGGGGCTGCTCGCGGCCGGATCGAAACCGATATCGGCAAAACGCTGCTTCAGCGCCGGATCGCGGACGATTTTATCGAGCTCGGCGTTGAGCAGCGAGACCAGGTCTTTGGGCGTTGCTGCCGGCGCGTACAGCATGAAATGAACGCCGGCGTCGAGGCCGGGCAGCCCCTGCTCGGCCGTGGTCGCGACGTCGGGGACCAGCGCCGAGCGGCTTTCCGCAATGACGGCTAGCGGCTTGAGCTGCCCCCCTTTCACGAATTGGATCACGGAACCCGCGGCGAAACTGCCAAAATCGACGCGCGCGGCGATCAGATCGGTCGCGGCTTGCGCGCCGCCCTTGTAAACCACGTGCACGAAGTTGGCGCCGGCGCGCTGCGCCATCTCCTCGACCGCCAAATGCTGCAGCAGCCCATAGCCCGCGGTGCTGAAGCTCAATCCTGCCGGGCGCTGTTTGCTCAGATGCACGAGGCCGGCGAGATCGTCGGCGGGAACCGATTTGGCTGCGACCAGCAGGGTCGGGGTCACACCGATGCCCCCGAGCGGAACGAGGTCCTTGAGCGGATCATACGCAAGCTTGGTGAAGCTCGACGGAAACGTCGCGATGACGGCGGCATTGACCAGCAGAGTGCAGCCGTCGGGCTTGGCATTGGCGACCGCGGCGGTGCCGATATTGCCGGTAGCGCCCGGACGATTTTCGACGACGAAGCTCTTTTTCATCAGTGTTTCGAGGCGATCGGCCACCAGTCGGCCCGCGACGTCAGCCGCGCCCCCCGCTGGATAGGGCACGACCACCGTGACACGCGCACAATCATAGTCAGCGGCGGTTGGGCGCGTTGCGTCCGATCCCACCACGGTCAACAGCGCAAACAATCCCACGACCAATCGCATGGCATCCTCCCGTAATTCGGACCGGCAACGCAGGATGACGTTGCTTCTCGCATCCTGACTTCGGCGCTTCCGCTTTCCCTGCGGATGCTATGGAGTCTTTGCGCCAGCGGGCCAAATAGTGGCTCGAGGCGCTGCGTCGCTCGGCACCCGGCTGCTTTGCCGGAACGCCTGCGGGACTAGTTCTGCAAGTCGACGCGGCGGAATTTTTGCACCCGCTGGCCGGTATTGACCTCCGAGGTAAAAATATTGCCCTGACGGTCGACGGCAATGTTGTGAAGCGCCGTGAACTGGCCGGCCTGTCGTCCGGGTCTACCAAAACGGCCGACGGTCTGTTTCGATGCGCGGTCGACGATGCGAATCTCGCCGTTCATGCCATCGATCATGTAAATCCATTGCTGGTCGCGGTCGGGCGAGAAAACCAGATCGTAGACCGAGCCAGTGCCCCGCGTCGCCTTCTCGTATACGTGTTCGCTGACGAAGCTGCCGTCCTTACGGAAAATTTGCAGGCGGTCGTTAGTGCGGTCGCAAACGTAGACAAGACCGTCCTTGTCGATTCGGATGCAGTGCACCGGGTTGCCGAACTGCTGCGAGGGCGGCTTTTCCGGATCGTAGCGGGACGTCTTCTCGTCGCTCGGCGCTTTGCCGTAGGCGCCCCAGTGGCGCTTGTAGGCGCCGGTCTCGGAATCGAACACGACCACGCGGCGGTTGCCGTAACCATCCGCAGCGAAGACCTCCTTCGCCCCGACATCGACCGCGACGTCGGCCGGCGACCCGAGACGCACAGTCGAATTGCTGTCGTTGCCCTCGCCGCGCTTGCCGATCTGCAACACGAATTTGCCGTCCATGGTGAATTTGAGGAGCTGTCCGTCCTGCTTGCCGTTGCCGGCGAGCCAGACGAGGTCGTTGTCGTCGACGAAGATGCCGTGCTCGCTCGCAGGCCATTGATACCCTGCTCCAGGACCGCCCCAATGGCGAACCAGGTTGCCGGACTGGTCGAATACCAGCACCGGCGGGGCGGCGACGCAGCACTTAGCTTCGGGCGGAGTCTGCTCGGCGGCCCGCTCGCGCGGCGTCAGCGAACCCGGCCGGTGTACCAGCCAGATGCGATCATATTTGTCAGCGGCGATCCCCGACACTTGGCCCAGAATCCAGTTGTTGGGCAGCGGCTTGGGCCAGAACGGATCGACCTGAAACTGCGGCGTGACAGTGTCGGCGGCGACCGGACCGACGACCAGCGCCAGCGTCGCGCCGAGCCACGCGATCATGCTTTTCATATTGCCTCGCGGATGGGTCGCTGCTTCAAGCGTCTCGGAAGCTTAGCGCGACTGCGGCCGGATTACACCGCCTCGACCGCCACCACTCCGGGCACCGCCTTGATGGCGCCGGCGATCTGGGGAGAGACCTTGAACCGCCCTGGCAGCTTGACTTCGACCTCGGTCCCCTCGCCCAGCATCAGCACGAGGGCGACCTCGCCGTTGTCCAGGGTGGAACGGGCGGGTTCGGGGCCTTCGAGCCGCTTGGCGACGCTCTCGATCGGCGCCTCGGCGCGCAAAAACACGCGCAGTCCCTTGGAAAGCTTGGCCGCCGCCTGATCGAGCGGCTCAACCATCTGGATGCGCGCGCGCACGTCGTCGCCTTGCAATTCCGCAGAAAGCATCAGCAGCACCGCGGCTCCGGGCTCCAGCAAGTCGCGAAACTGCGCCAACCCTTCGGAGAAGACGACCGCCTCGTAATGTCCGGTCGGGTCGGAAAGCCCGATGATGCCCATCTTGCTGCCGGTTCGCGTGCGCCGCTCCGTGCGGGCCACCACGGTGCCGGCGACACGACCCGCGCTCGCGCCCGCACGCACCGCGCGCGCAAACTCGGCCCACGATTGCACCCGCATGCGCTTGAGCGTGGCGGCGTAATCATCGAGCGGGTGGCCGGTGAGGAAAAAGCCGATGGCATCGAACTCTTTCTGTAGCCGCTCGGCGGGCAGCCAGGGCTCGATATTGGCAAGCGAAAGCGACGTGCGCGCCGATCCGCCGCCGAACAGTTCCGATTGTCCCACGGCGATGTCATCGTGCGCGCGCTGCGCAGTCGCGAGCATCGCGTCAACGGCCGCGAACACGCGTGCACGATTGCCTTCGAGCCCATCGAAGGCGCCGGCGCCGGCAAGGCTCTCCAACACCCGCTTGTTCACCGCCCGTGGATTGATGCGACCGGCGAAATCAGACAGGTCTTCGAACGCCCGACCGCCGCGCGCCTCGACGATCGCTTCGACCGCTTGGCGTCCGACGCCCTTGAGGGCCGCAAGCGCATAATGGATGGTGCCGCCCTCCACCTCGAAGGCCACGCCCGAGCGGTTGATCGACGGCGGTTCGACCTTGACGCCGAGGCGCTCGGCCTCGGCCCGAAACTCCGAGAGCTTGTCGGTATTGCCCATGTCGAGGGTCATGGAGGCGGCGAGAAACTCGACGGGGTAATTCGCCTTCATATAGGCGGTCTGGTACGCGACCAGCGCGTAGGCCGCGGCATGGCTCTTGTTGAAGCCGTAATCAGCAAAGCGCTCGAGCAGTTCGAAGATCATTTCGGCCTGCCCGCGTTCGATGTCGCGCTCGACGCAGCCGGACACGAAGCGGCTGCGTTGTTTCTGCATTTCGCTGCGGATTTTCTTTCCCATCGCGCGCCGCAAGAGGTCGGCCTCGCCGAGCGAATAACCCGCCAGGATTTGCGCCGCCTGCATCACCTGTTCCTGGTAGACGATGACGCCGAAGGTCTCGCGCAGGACCGGTTCCAGCTTGGGATGGATGTAGTCGGGCTCCTCCATCCGGTGCTTGCGCGCACAGTAGGTCGGGATATTGGCCATCGGGCCTGGCCGGTAGAGCGCAACTAACGCGATGATGTCCTCGAAGCGGTCCGGCCGCATGTCGAGCAAGGCGCGCCGCATGCCTTGGCTTTCCAGTTGGAAGATCCCGACCGCCTCGGCGCGCGCGAGCATGGCGTAGGTTCGTTCGTTATCGAGCGGGATGGCCGCCAGATCGATCTCGACGCCGCGCTTGCGCAGGAGCGTTATCGCCGTTTGCAGCACCGTGAGCGTCTTGAGCCCGAGAAAATCGAACTTCACGAGGCCCGCCTGCTCGACCCATTTCATGTTGAACTGGGTCACCGGCATGTTCGATTTGGGATCGCGGTAGAGCGGCACCATTTCGGTCAACGGCCGCTCGCCGATGACGATGCCGGCCGCGTGGGTCGAGGCGTGGCGGTGGAGCCCTTCAAGCTTTTGCGCGATGTCGAAGGCGCGGGCGACCACCGGGTCGCTGTCGCGCGCCGCCTGCAGGCGCGGCTCATCTTCGATCGCTCGGCCGAGCGTGACGGGATTGAGCGGGTTCTGAGGCACGAGCTTGCAGAATTTGTCGACCTGACCGTACGGCATTTGCAACACCCGCCCGACATCGCGCAGCACGCCGCGTGCCTGCAGCGTGCCGAAGGTGATGATTTGCGCCACGCGGTCGCGGCCGTAGCGTTCCTGCACGTAACCGATGACCTCGTCGCGGCGGTCCTGGCAGAAATCGATGTCGAAATCGGGCATCGACACGCGCTCGGGATTGAGGAAGCGCTCGAACAGCAGCCCGAAACGAATCGGATCGAGATCGGTGATGGTGAGCGCGTAGGAGACGAGCGAGCCCGCTCCCGAGCCCCGCCCCGGCCCGACCGGTATGGCGTGCGCCTTTGCCCACTGGATGAAGTCCGAGACGATCAGGAAGTAGCCGGGATATTTCATCCCTTCGATCACGTTGAGCTCGAAGGCCAATCGCTCGCGGTATTCCTCGACGCTGCGACCGGGCGCCACTCCATGCGCCTTGATCCGCAGTTCCAGCCCGGCCTGGGCGCGCTTGCGCAACTCCGCCGCCTCGTCGACCGTGGCGCCCGCGCTGCCGACCGAGAACCGCGGCAGGATCGGGGCCTGCACCTGTGGCCGGAATGCGCAGCGCCTCGCGATCTCCACGGTAGAGGCGAGCGCCTCGGGAACATCCGCAAACAGTTCGGCCATCTCCGCGCGCGTCTTGAACCGGTGTTCGGGCGTGAGCTGGCGTCGGTCGGTCTCGACCACCAGCCGACCCTCGGCGATGCAGATGAGCGCGTCATGGGCCTCGTAGTCTTCTCGACGCGCGAACAACGGCTCGTTGGTGGCAACCAGCGGAATGCCGCGCCCGTAGGCCAGCGCGATGAGAGCGGGCTCGGCCATGCGTTCGGCCCCGCTACCGTGGCGCTGCAGTTCGATATACAGCCGGCCGCCGAACAGCCGCGCCAGCGTCTCGCAGCGCTCGTCCGCGAGGTGGCCCTGTCCGGCGACGATCGCCGTATCGAGCGGCCCGCCCGGACCGCCGCTCAATGCGATCAAGCCCTCAGTCTCGGTCTCGAGCCAGGCGAGCTTGATGTGCGGCTGCTCGTTCGGCTCCGTCTCGAGGAAGGCGCGCGAATTGAGCCGCATCAGGCTGCGGTAGCCGTTTTCGCGCGCGGCCAGCAGAACGATGCGCGGGCGTTGTAGTAGCGGGGCCGCGCCGACGCGCGGGCCCGCGTCCTGGTCGGCAAAATCGACCGCGAGCGCACAGCCGACGATGGGCTGGATGCCGACGCCCGCCATCTTGTCGGAGAATTCGAGCGCACCGAACATGTTGTCGGAGTCGGTGAGCGCCAAAGCCGGCTGCCGGTCGGCTTTGGCGAGCTCGGCCAGCCGCGCGATCGTCAACGCACCTTCGAGCAGGGAATAGGAAGAGTGCACATGCAGATGGACGAAGCCGGGCATTCAATCCCCGCGATTCTCGGTGCAGTGCGAATGTGGCGGTCGCTGCCAGCGCTGTCCACCGCGACGGCAATTTGCGGAAATCGGATGTCGCTTATCCCCAGGCTGTCGTCCTGCGACGTTCGGGCTCGGGATAGCTCTCGGCGTTTGTCCCGCCTCAGATCGACGCGATAACCTGCGCCCAGATCGCGACCATGCCCAGAAACAGCGCCAGCGAGGCCAAGGTGGCGGCTTCTTCAACGACGGCGCGGACCATGCGTGTACTCCTCGGGACGGCTAAGAACAAGCCATGAACATAGTTCATGTTATGTTCCAAAGTCAAGCAGCAGTTGGGTTCTTTGGTTAAAGGCGGAACCAAGCCCAGCTAGAGACGCAGCACATCGCGCGCATATTGGTGACATGGGCGCCGAGCCTGGCAAGCGTTCGCAGGCCTCCGATCAACTGGGCGGGCCCGCCGCCGATGCCGCGGTCGGCGGGGTCGCGGATCGGTCGCCGTCGCCGGCGCGGCCGCGCTTCAGCTTCTACATCGACGTTTTCGGCCACTGCAATTTGCGTCGAGAACGCGCATCGTTCACGGGGAGCAGCGAAGAGCGGGGTCGACGTTCCGGACGAAGTCCGCCGGGCAGCGGCCTGAATGATCTGCGCTCGCGGCGGTTCTGAGGACGGTTTCGATTTAGCGCGTCCGGGACCGCTGGCGGTCGCCACCGCCTGGGGCTTGGCCGTGCTCTCCGTACTGCAGGTACCAGGGATTCTGGTAGCAATAGGCACCGTTGCCGCGCGCCGTCTCCATGCATTGTTCGAACGAGTAAAAGGTGCAGCTCGTCGTTCCGCTGTATCCGCCGAGGTATTGGACGCACCAGGGCCGATAAATCTCCGCGGCACTGGGACGAGCTCCGACCGCCGCCAGCGCGGTCAGCGCGGCGGCCATGGAAAAAACAACCCGGATCATTGTCACGGTGAACCTCCAAGCATCACACGACTCGCTCGACCTCGCGAATTCGCGCGCAGCCGCCCGTGCCCTATCGCCGCCTCGGTTGCGCACCCTGACCGGTCGTTTCGGACCCTTTTGGTCCGTCGCCATATCGCAGGTACCATGGATTCTGGACGCAGACGCCGCCGTTCCCGCGCGCCGTCAGCATGCACTGCTCGTAGGAGGTAAAGGCGCAGCTCACGCCGTCATGCGGGTAGTCGACGCACCAGGGCCGGTAAACCTCGGCGGTGCTCGGACGAGCATCGACCGCCGCCAGCGCGGCAAACGCGATGACCATGCAAGCAGCAGCACGGATGATCATCACGGGCGACCTCCAAGCGTTTCGGGCGCTCCGTTTGTGAATTTGCACGCAGGCCGGCGCGCCCTGTCGCCGCTTCGTGGCTTCGCTCCGGCTCGCGCCCGATTTAACACCCGGTGGCGCCCATTATTCCAGGGGCCAGTCTCGGTTTTCGCATTTGAGTTTCGCCGCTCTCCGCAGCTGGCTAGTCCAGCTCCACCACCAGCCCGTCGCGGATGGTGACACGCCGGTCCATGCGGGCGGCGATATCCATGTTGTGGGTGGCGACGACCACAGCGAGGCCGGAAGCTTGCACCAGCTGGATCAGGGCGGAAAACACGTGATCGGAAGTGTGCGGGTCGAGGTTGCCCGTCGGCTCGTCGGCCAGCAGAATACGCGGCGCATTGGCGACCGCGCGCGCGATCGCAACCCGTTGCTGCTCGCCGCCGGAGAGCTCCGCCGGCCGGTGCGTGAGGCGCTCCTTAAGCCCGAGATAGCCGAGCAGGTCGGTGGCGCGGCGAGTGGCTTCGGGACGCGACAAGCCGCGGACCATCTGCGGCATGATCACGTTCTCGATCGCCGAGAATTCCATCAGCAGGTGGTGAAATTGATAGATGAAGCCGATCTCGACCCGGCGGATGCGCGTGCGCTCGGCGTCGGAGAGGCGGGAGGTGGCAATCTGATCGACATAGACCTCGCCAGCGTCCGGCTGCTCGAGCAGGCCGGCAACGTGCAGGAGCGTCGACTTCCCGGCGCCAGAGGGCGCGACCAGGGCAACAGACTGTCCCGGCCAGATCGCGAGCTCGGCGCCCTTGAGGATTTCCAGGGTTACGTCGCCTTGGCGATAGTGCCGATCGATCCCGTGCAGAAAGAGAATCGCAGGTTCTTCCGCGCCCGTCGCGACGCCGACCTCGGCCGTGGCTTCGCCGTTGACCGCCGCGTCACTCATAGCGCAGCGCCTCGACCGGATCGAGGCGCGCGGCGCGCCACGCTGGATATAGCGTCGCCAACAGCGACAGCGCGAGCGCCATCACCACCACCGCCGTGGTCTCGCCGGCATCGAGGTCGGCGGGCAGCTTCGACAGGAAATAGAGCTCGGGCGAGAACAGCTCAGTATTCGTCAACCAGGACAGAAACCGGCGTATCGATTCAATGTTGAGGCACACCAAAAGCGCCAGCAAGAAGCCCACGAGCGTACCGACAACGCCGACCGAGGCTCCGGTCATCATGAACACCCGCAAGATCGCGCCTTGGGTGACACCCATGGTGCGCAGAATTCCAATGTCGCGTCCCTTGTCCTTCACCAGCATGATCAGGCCGGACGTGATGTTGAACGCCGCCACGATGACGATGATCGTCAAGATGAGAAACATCACGTTGCGCTCGACCTGCAGCGCATTGAAGAAAGTGGAATTGCGCTGACGCCAATCGACGAGGAAAACCGGCCGGGCGGCAGTCTCGGTGACGAGCTTGCGGTAGCGGTCGATCTGGTCCGGCTTGTCGACATAAACCTCGATGGCGGTGACGTCGCCGGCGCGGTTGAAATAGGCCTGCGCCTCCGGCAGCGGCATGAACACGAAGGCGGAGTCGTATTCCGACATGCCGACCTCGAAAACCGCGGCGATTCTGTAGGCCTTGATGCGCGGGGTCGTGCCCATCGGCGTCACCGCCCCGCGCGGAGCGACGAGCGTCACGCTGTCGCCCACCCGCAGCGACAATTGATCAGCGAGCCTGCGTCCGATCGCCACCCCCTGCCCTTCGTCGAAGCCTTCGAGCGTGCCCTGGCGGATGTTGTTGGCGACCGAGGGCAGCTTGGCGAGATCGGCTGCGCGCACGCCACGCACCAACACGCCGGAGGCATTGAACGGCGAGGAGGCGAGTGCCTGGCCTTCGACGATGGGCGCGGCGAGTATTACGCCCGGCAGCTTGGAAATGCGTTCGGCAACCACCTGCCAATCAGTCAGCGGCTGCTCCAGCGGCTGGATCAGCAGATGGCCGTTGAGGCCCAAAATCTTGTCGAGCAGCTCCTTGCGGAAGCCATTCATCACCGCCATCACGATGATCAAGGTGGCGACGCCGAGCATGATGCCGAGGAAGGAGAACCCGGCATTGACCGAGATGAATCCCTCCTGCCGTCGCGCCCGCAAATAGCGTAGCGACAGCATCCATTCGAACGGCGCGAAGGGGTGGGTCCTGCTCGGCTCGCTCATCAGAGTCTTCCCCATTTCCCGATTTCACACGATTCTGGCCGTTTCAGGCCCTATCCGGCCAGTGCGAAGCCGGTAAAAGGCAAATCATGGCGCCAGCCGAGCGATCGCATCGGCTGAGTCCATCAGCTCGCGGCTGCCGTCGGCCCGCTTCTTGAGCTCGACCTTGCCCTCGGCAAGCCCCTTCGGCCCGATCAGGATCTGCCAGGGAATGCCGATCAGGTCGGCGGCGGCGAATTTCGCGCCCGGCCGCTGGTCGCGATCGTCGTACAGCACCTCGACCCCCTTGGCGGTCAGCTCACGGTAGAGCTGCTCGCAGGCGGCGTCGGTGTCGGCGCCGCCCTGTTTGAGGTTGAGGAGCGCGACCTGGAAAGGCGCCACCGCTTCCGGCCACTTGATGCCGGCATCGTCGTGGAACGCCTCGATGATGGCGGCGACCAACCGGCTCGGCCCGATACCGTAGGAACCCATATGGACTGGATGCTCGGCACCGTCCGGCCCGGCAACGACTGCCCTCATCGGCTCGGAATATTTGGTGCCGAAATAGAAGATATGGCCCACCTCGATGCCGCGCGCTGACACTTGATGCTCGGCCGATATTTTGGCGAAGGCCGCTGCATCATGCTTTTCGGAGGTCGCGGCGTAGAGCGAGGTCCACTTGTCGACGATCCCCTGCAGGCCGCGGATGTCATCGAAGTTCACATCTTCGCCGGGCACTTGGAAGTCCAGATAGTCGCGGTGGCAGTAGACTTCGCTCTCGCCGGTCGAGGCGAGGATGATGAACTCGTGTGAAAGATTGCCGCCGATCGGGCCGCTTTCCGCCACCATCGGTATCGACTTGAGCCCCAGACGCGCGAACGTGCGCAAGTACGCCACGAACATTTTGTTGTAAGCGTGCTTGGCGCCCGCAAAATCGAGATCGAAGGAATAGGCGTCCTTCATCAGGAATTCCCGCGCCCGCATCAGGCCGAAGCGAGGACGCACCTCGTCGCGGAACTTCCACTGGATGTGGTACAGATTGAGCGGAAGGTCCTTATATGAGCGAACGTAAGCGCGGAAGACCTCGGTAATCATCTCCTCGTTGGTCGGACCGTAGAGCATGTCGCGCTCATGTCGGTCCCGGATGCGCAGCATCTCCTTGCCGTAATCGTCGTAGCGTCCGCTCTCGCGCCAAAGCTCCGCCGGCTGGATGGTGGGCATCAGCATTTCGATCGCGCCCGAGCGGTCCTGCTCCTCGCGCACGATCCGGCAGACCTTCTGCAGCACCCGTTGGCCGAGCGGCAGGAAGGCGTAGATGCCGGCAGCCTCCTGGCGGATCAGGCCGGCCCGCAGCATGAGCCGATGGGAAATGACCTCCGCCTCTTTCGGCGTCTCGCGCAGGATCGGCAGGAAGTAGCGGGACAGGCGCATGATCGGTTCGGAGAATCGCTCGCGTTGGGAATGGTCGAGTGAAACCGGATCGGCGGCGAAAACACAAGGGCTATCAAAGCCTTCGGTGCCATACTTCGGCGGCTACTAGAATGCGGTGCCGCCGGTGCGTCTCTGGCCATTTCACAGTTCGACCATGTTTTACTTTCCGGTGACAATCCAGGCCAGATCGGATAGCGTCAAAGCCGCGAGGTCGAGGCGCGAACAATCTGTCGCGCCATCGGTCGCCGCGGTCCAAGTCTTGGGAGGACAAGCCGGCGCAAAAGCCGCAGCCGTCTCGATCGATAACAGAGCAATTCGAGGCGTAAGCGTAGCGTTTAGTAAATTTGCGTCTTGGGAGCAGGGTCTCGGCCCTGCTCGATTTTTTCCCGGATCGGCTCAGCGATTTCCGTTGGGAAGCACGCTGCCGGCCAACAAGTCCACAACGGGTTTTCTTGGTTTCGACCCGAAATCGACGCACCAGGTTCGTTCCGCCGCTGTTATAATGCAGGTGGTGGATGCGCACCGAGGAGGCTTTCATGCGAACCATCGTTCTCGTCGCGGCCGTGCTCGCCGCCCTGTCCGTGACCAGCGTCAATGCACGTGCCGACGGAGCGTGGTGCACGTACGATAGCAAGGGCGGCACGAATTGCGGCTTTCACAGCTATGCGCAATGCGCGGCGAACCTGCGGGGCATCGGCGGTAGTTGCGCTCCTAATCCAGCCTTCCAGGGCTCTAGCCGTGGCTCGCAGCCGTCCGTCCGGGACTCGCGGCGGCGCACCCTCGACTATTAGACTTTAGCGCGGCACAACACCGATCAGCGCCGCGAGATCGTCGAGCGCGATCAGTCGGTAGGCATAGACGACGTACCAGAGCGCGAATACGACCCCCGCGACGATCGTCGTCCAGGCGAGCTTGCGCTTGACGTTCGGGATGACCGGCGCGCCGGGATCGCTGCCGGGTGCGATCGCGCCGCTTTCCTGTTGGCTGCGAACGCCCCAAGGAAGAATGGCGAACAGCACCATCCACCAGATGATGAAATAGATCGCGATTGCAGTCGCCAGCGACATCGATCGGCTTCGCTCTTGGTAGTCGCGCCGAGTGTGAAAAGTGGATTGCGTTCACCGGAAAGGCGCGACGGTAGCCGGCCTGTCGATAACGGCTCGCCGCTCGCTGCGCCAGCCGTGTTTTTGCAACTCCGTCAGGCCTGCTCGATCTCGACCAGCGTGCCGCAAAAATCCTTGGGGTGCAGGAACAGCACCGGCTTGCCGTGGGCGCCGATCTTCGCTTTGCCATCGCCGAGCACGCGCGCGCCCTGCGCCTTCAGCTTGTCCCGCGCGGCGCGGATATCGTCGACCTCGTAGCAGAGGTGGTGAATACCGCCGTCCGGGTTGCGATCGAGAAATTTCGCGATCGGAGACGCATCCCCAAGCGGCTCCAGCAGTTCGATCTTGGTGTTCGGCAACGTGATGAAAACCGTCGTCACACCGTGGTCGGGCTGCGGCACTGGTTCGGAGACTTGGGCACCGAGGATCCGACGATAGACATTCGCGGCCTTGACGATGTCGCGCACCGCGATGGCCACATGATTGAGCCGTCCGATCATGTCGTATTCTCCCGCCACTACGCGTCATTCATTGCTAGCGAGCTTGCTAGGGCGATGCCATCGCATGTTCCACACCACGGAAACCATTGCCCGCAGCGCCACGACTAAACCTCGAGCACATGCACGTGGCACGACGGCTTTTTGTTCCACGCGGCGCTGAGCGCGGCGCGTACGGCGCGCCGTATCGCTTCAGCGACAGCTTCAGGATCGCGCCGACGCGAACGCGGCATCGACTCGAACGCCTCGACAGCGGCGTCATAGGCGATGTCCTCGAACTTATGTCCGAGAGCGTCTGCTTCGGGAATGCCGGTCAGCGTCACCCTCGGATCGCCGATCAGCTCGCCGCGTGCGCTGACCGCGAGCGCGATCGAAACCACCCCGGCAAAACCGAGCCGGCGGCGATCGGCAACCGTGCGCTCCTCGGCGCTGACCAGGAGTGAGCCGTCCTTGTAGAGCCGTCCCGCGGGCACCTCATCGATCTTTGCGGGGCCGCCAGGCGCCAGCCGCACCAGTTCGCCGTCGCGGCACAGCATCACTTTGCCGACGCCTGCGCGGCGCGCGAGCTTGGCATGCTCGGCCATGTGCAACGGCTCGCCATGCACCGGGATCAGGATTTGCGGCCGCACCCAACCGATCATGTCCTCGAGCTCGGCCACCCGCGGATGGCCGGAGACATGTACCAGGTGGGTGCGATCGGTGATCACCTCGATGCCTTGAGCGACAAGGCCGTTGATCACGCGCATGACCGCCTTTTCATTGCCGGGAATGGCGCGGGAAGAGAAGATCACGCGGTCGCCGCGCGAAAAGGCGACCTCGGGATGATCGTCTTGGGCGATGCGCGACAGCGCCGCACGCGGCTCACCCTGGCTGCCGGTGCAGAGCGCCAGCACCTTGTCCGGCGGCAGGTGCCCGTAGATCTCGACGGAACGAAAGTCCTGGATGCCGTCGAGATAGCCGGTCTCGCGCGCGACCTGGGAGATGCGCTCCATGGCGCGGCCGACCAAGACGACTTCGCGCTCGCAGGCCGCGGCCGCTTGTGCCACCGCACGCAGGCGCGCGACGTTGGAGGCGAAGGTCGTGACCGCGACCCGCGCGGGCGCGGTCCGGATGAGGTCGGCGAGGCATTTTGCGACGTCGGCTTCGGAAGGGGACCGGCCCTCGCGGAATGCATTGGTAGAATCCCCGATCAGCGCGAGACAGCCTTCGTTGCCGAGCGCGCGCAGCCTTGCTTCGTCGGTCGGCGGGCCGATCACGGGCGTCGGGTCGATCTTCCAATCGCCGGTGTGGAGCACGGCGCCGAGCGGCGTGCGGATGATCAGGCCGTTCGATTCCGGGATCGAATGTGCCATGGACACGAACTCGATATCGAATGGACCGAGCCCGAATCGGCCGCCGAGCGGCACGATATTTGTCGGGATTACGGGCGCAGCCGGCTCACTCTCGCGCTTGGCTTGCAGCAGCGCCGCGGTGAACGGCGTGGCATAGACCGGGAGCTCGAGCCGTGGCCACAGGTCGAGCAACGCACCGAAATGATCCTCGTGTGCGTGGGTCAGCACGATGCCGAGAACATTGCGGCGCTCCTCCACCAGATAGCGGATGTCCGGCAGAATAACGTCGACCCCGGGCAGAGCGTCATCGGCAAAAGCTACGCCGAAATCGACCGCGATCCATTGCCGCCGATGCTCGTCGCCGAGCCCGTAGAGCGCGAGATTCATGCCGATCTCGCCGACCCCGCCGAGCGGCGCGAAAACGAGTTCATCGGAGGGGGATACCATGGCGTGTCTCGATCAACTCGCCTTGTCGGCGCAGCGGGTCGTGGCGATGAAGACATCGCCGGCAGAGATGGTCATGGCGTTCCCGTCGGACAACCGCAGCACCAAGCCGCCGGCCTCGTCGAGCGCTTCGAAACGGCCGATGAGTTCGCGTTCGGCAACCCGCACGCGCACGTTTTCGCCCAGCCCGGCTGCGCGCGCGAGCCAGTCGGCGCGGATGGTAGAGAAGCCCAGGCCGGCGTTCCATTGCGCAATGCGGACCGGCATCTTGACCGAGAGCGCGCTAAACAGCGCCGCGCACGAAATCGGAGCGCCGGCGGCGGAGAGATCGGTCGCGGGATACTCAATATCCGCCGGGTGGCTTGCGCAATTGACGCCTATCCCGATCGCAACGGCGGGCTGTCCCCCGCTCTCCCCCTCGATCAGGATGCCGGCAAACTTTTCGCTCTTGAGGAGAAGATCGTTCGGCCATTTGATCGCCAGCGCTGGCTCGAGCTGCGGGGCGACTTCCAAGACGGCATCATGGACGCCAAGCGCTGCGACGAACGAAAGCTGCGGCCAGCGCTCGGGCGCCGACCCGGTGAGCAACAAGCTGGCGTAGAGATTGCCAGGCTGTGATATCCACTGGCGCCCACGCCGGCCGCGGCCCGCGGTCTGCCGTTCCGCCGTGATCCAGAGCGGGCCCCGTTCGCCTGCACGCGCCAGGCTCAAGGCCTCGGCGTTGGTCGACCCGAGCACGTCGTGCGCCACAAGCCGCACGCTCGCCGCGGTCGCCCTGGGCTCCAGTTTCATTCAGAGCAGGCTTTCCTCAGAACAGCGACTTAGCCGCCGCATTGGCCGCCTCGATCAGCGGGCTCGGATAGATGAAGAACAGGAGATTGAATAGGCCGGTGACCGCGAGCACGGCCTTAAGTTCATGCGGCATCGGCTCGAACGGCTTGGCCGGTTCGTCGAAATAGATGACTTTCACGATCGCCAGATAGTAGTAGGCGCCCACTACGCTGGTGACCACCCCGATCACGGCGAGCGTGAACAGTCCCGCCTTGATGGCCGCCAAGAATACGTAAAACTTGGCGAAAAAACCCGCGAGCGGCGGAATGCCGGCGAGCGAAAACAACAGCATGGCGAGGAAAAATGCCATCGTGGGCTGGGTGCGCGCAAGCCCGGCGAGATCGCTGATGTCTTCCACCATCTGCCCGTCGCGGCGCATCGAGAGAATGCAGGCGAACGTTCCGAGGGTCATGGCAACGTAGATCGTCATGTAGACCAGCACGCCCCGCACGCCCTCCTCGGTGCCGGCGGCGAGCCCGATCAGCGCGAAGCCCATATGGCCGATTGATGAGTAAGCCATCAGGCGTTTGATGTTGCGCTGGCCGATGGCTGCGAAAGCGCCGAGCGCCATCGAGGCGATGGCGACGAACACCACGATCTGCTGCCATTGCGTCAACATGCCAGGAAACGCCACCATCGTGGTGCGCACGAACATGGCAATGCCGGCGACCTTGGGCGCGGCGGCGAAAAAGGCGGTGATCGGCGTCGGCGCACCCTCGTAGACATCGGGTGTCCACATATGGAACGGCACCGCGGAGACCTTGAAGCAGAAGCCGGCGAACAAGAATACGAGCCCGAACACGAGCCCAAGACTTCCGCGGCCGGCGCTTGTCTGCCCGGCCGCCTCGGCGATGCCGGCAAAGTTCACTGTGCCGGTGAACCCGTACACCAGCGACGCACCGTAAAGCAGCATGCCGGAAGACAGGGCGCCGAGGACGAAATATTTGAGCCCGGCCTCGGTCGAGCGCACGGAATCGCGATTGATGGCAGCGACCACGTAGAGCGCAAGGCTCATCAATTCGAGCCCGAGATAGAGCGCGATCAGGTCGGCGGCCGAGATCAGCATCATCATGCCGGTAGTCGAGAGCAGGATCAGGATCGAATATTCAAACTTTCGCTGCTTCTCGGCCGCGAGATAAGTGGACGACATCAGGATCGCAGCCGCCGATCCGGTCAAAGCCAGAAGCTTGAGAAAGCGGGCAAAGTCATCGACGACGAAGCTGCCGCCGAAGGTCACAAGCTTGCCCGCGGGTAAGCCAACAATGATGACACCGGTGAGGATCAACAGCACAATGGCGGCACCGTCGATGCCCTTGCTCGCCTGCTCGCCGCGAAACGCGCCGACCATCAGCAGCACCATGGCGCCGACAGCGAGCACGATTTCCGGCAGAGCCGGCAGCAACGCGGGAATTTCCACGGTCTCGATCATCGGCGGATTTCGGGGCCTCCGGTCAATGCGCCAGCAAGGCGGCGGCTTTTGCCGCCCCCAGCGCGCGGTCGTAATTCTCGAGCAGCTGTGCCACCGAAGCCGCCGACATATCGAGCACCGGCTTGGGATAGATGCCGAGCAGGATCGTGAGCACGACCAGCGGACCGAGCGTGATGATCTCGCGATAGTCGAGGTCTTTTATCGCCGCCAGGCTTGGCTTGGTGAGCGCACCAAAAATGACCTTGCGATAGAGCCACAGGGCGTAGGCCGCCGACAGGATGGTACCGGTCGTGGCCAGCGTCGCCACCCAGGTATTCACCCTGAACGTGCCGATCAGGGTGAGGAACTCGCCGATGAAGCCCGTGGTGCCCGGCAGCCCCACATTGGCCAGTGTGAACACCATGAAGGCCGCGGCATAGAGCGGCATGCGGTTGACCAGCCCCCCGTAGGCCGCGATTTCGCGGGTATGCATGCGGTCATAGACGACGCCGACGCACAGAAACAACGCCGCCGATACGATGCCGTGAGAAATCATCTGGAAGATTCCGCCGGCCACGCCCTGCGTGGTGGCGGCGAAGATGCCCATGGTGACGAAGCCCATATGCGCGACCGAGGAATAGGCGATGAGCTTCTTCATGTCCTCCTGCACCAGCGCGACCAGCGACGTGTAGATCACGGCTACGATCGAAAGCGCGAACACCAGCGGGGCGAGATCCTGCGAGGCCGCTGGGAACATCGGCAGCGAGAAGCGCAGGAAGCCGTATCCCCCCATCTTCAGCAGGATCGCGGCTAGGATCACCGAGCCCGCGGTCGGCGCCTCGACGTGAGCATCCGGCAGCCAGGTATGCACCGGCCACATCGGCAGCTTCACCGCGAACGAGGCGAAGAACGCGAGCCACGCCCAGGTCTGCAGGCCGCGCGGGAATCCGTGGCGCAGCAGCGCCGGGATCTCGGTCGTGCCGGCATCCCAGTACATCGCCATGATGGCGAGCAGCATCAGCACCGAGCCGAGCAGGGTGTAGAGGAAGAACTTGAAGCTGGCATAGACGCGACGCGGGCCGCCCCAGACCCCGATGATCAGGAACATGGGAATGAGGCCGCCCTCGAAGAACAGGTAGAACACCACGAGGTCGAGCGCAGCGAAGGTGCCGACCATCAGGGTCTCGAGCACCAGGAAGGCGACCATGTATTCCTTGACGCGCTGCTGGATCGGCAACCAGCTGGCGATGATGCAGACCGGCATCAAGGCGGTCGTGAGAATGACGAAAGGCAGCGAGATGCCGTCGACGCCCATGTGATAGGTGATCGCGCCACCGAGCCACGGCCGTTTTTCGACGAACTGGAACTCGGCCGAAGACGGGTCGAAGCGGTAGAGCAGGATCAGCGACACCGCGAAGGTGATCAGCGTGGTCCAGAGTGCAACCCAGCGCGCATTGCGCTTCTCCGCCTCGTCGTCGCCGCCCATCATCACGATGAACAGCGCACCGGCGAGCGGCAGGAAGGTCGTGACGGAGAGAATCGGCCAACTCATCATCCACCTGCCCGCATGCCGAACATGAACCAGGTGATGAGCGCCGCGACTCCGATCAGCATCGCGAAGGCATAGTGGTACAGATAGCCGGTCTGCAGCCGCACGACGCCGCGCGTCACGTCGAGCACGCGCGCGGAGATGCCGTCGGGCCCCCAACCGTCGATCAGCCAGCCGTCGCCGTACTTCCACAACACGCGGCCCAGCCACAGGGTCGGGCGAACGATCAGGAAGTCGTAGATCTCGTCGAAGTACCACTTGTTGAGCAGGAATTTGTAGAGTGGCTGCTGCTGGCGCGCGAGCTCGACCGGCAGCTCCGGGCGCCGGATGTAGAACTCCCAGGCGACGGCGAAACCGATCGCCATCATCACCGTGGGAGCGAGGCTGATCAGGTAGGGAATCTGGTGCATGTCCTCGAGGATGTGGTTGCTGGGCGCGAATTTGAGCGAATCGCCGAAAAATTCGCCGACCCCGTGGCCGACGAAGAGCTCCCTGAACGGATAGCCGGAGAAGACCGAACCGACGGCGAGAAAGCCGAGCGGGATCAACATCACCATCGGACTCTCGCACGCCGCATCGTAGTGATGGCGGTCGTGCGGGCTGCCGTGGAACGTCATCAAGATGAGCCGCCAGGAATAGAACGCGGTCAGCGCCGCCGCGATCGCGGTCATCCCGAAGGCATAGAGCGCCATCGGGTTCTTGCTCACATAAGCCGCCTCGATGATGGCGTCTTTGGAGAAATAGCCGGCGGTGAGCGGAAAGCCGGTCAGCGCCAGCGTGCCGATCACCATGGTCCAGTAAGTGAACGGGATCTTGTCCTTGAGCCCGCCCATGCGCCGGATGTCCTGCTCGTGATGCATCGCGATGATCACCGAGCCGGAACCGAGGAACAGCAGTGCCTTGAAGAAGGCATGCGTGAACAAGTGGAACATGCCGACCGAATAGGCGCCAGTGCCCATCGCGACGAACATGTAGCCGAGCTGTGAGCAGGTCGAATAGGCAATGATGCGCTTGATGTCGTTCTGCACCAGGGCAACCGTCGCGGCAAAAAATGCGGTGGTCGCGCCGATGAAGGTGACGAAGGTCTGCGCAGCAGGCGCCAAGTCGAACAGTGGCGAGAGCCGTGCGACCATGAACACGCCGGCCGTCACCATGGTGGCGGCGTGGATCAGCGCGGACACCGGCGTCGGCCCCTCCATGGCGTCCGGCAACCAGGTGTGCAGCAGGAACTGGGCCGATTTGCCCATGGCCCCCATGAACAGGAGCAGGCAGATCAGGGTAAGCGCGTCCACGTCCCAGGAGAGGAAATGAATGGTCTTACCGGTGAGCGCGGGCGCCTGCGCGAAGACCGTGTCGAGGTCGACCGCGCCTGTCATCATGAACACCGCGAAGATACCGAGCGAAAACCCGAAATCGCCGACGCGATTGACGATGAAGGCCTTGATCGCCGCGGCGTTCGCCTCCGGCTTGTGGTACCAGAAGCCGATGAGCAGATAGCTCATCAGTCCGACGCCCTCCCAGCCGAAGAACAGTTGCACGAGGTTGTCCGCCGTCACCAGCATCAGCATGGCGAAGGTGAACAGCGACAAATACGAGAAGAACCGCGGCCGGTAGGGGTCCTCCTCCATGTAGCCGATGGAATAGAGGTGGACGAAGGCCGAGATGGTGGTGACAACAACGAGCATGACCGCGGTGAGCGCGTCGATGCGCAGCGCCCAGTCGACCCTGAGATCGCCGGAAACCATCCAGGGGAACAGCTCGGCGTGGCTGCCGTGATGGCCGAATCCGACATCGACGAACGCCAACCACGACAGCAGCATGGAGGCGAACAGGAACACCGTGGTGACGAGCTCGGCGGATCGCGAGCCGGCGGCCGGCTGCGGCTGCGCTTCCGCCTCGCCCTCGGACGCAGCGATGACGACAGGCGTCCCGAGCGGCGACGGCGCGCCGCCCGGATGACTCTCCTCGCTCGCACCATGAATGTCGGCGCCGGAGGCCGGCGGGCCGCCGGGATGCCGCGCCCGCGCGCCGGCAAGCCCGATGAGGGCAGCGATGATCGCGCCGAGCAGCGGCAGAAAAACGATCGCGTAATACATGCCTCTCTCAGCCCTTCATGAGGTTGATATCCTCGACCGCGATCGAGCCGCGATTGCGGTAATAGGCGACCAGGATGGCGAGGCCGATGGCCGCTTCTGCCGCCGCTACCGTCAGCACGAGGAGGGCAAAGACTTGACCGACCAGGTCGCCCAGAAAGCTGGAGAAGGCAACGAGATTGACATTGACCGCCAGCAAAATCAGTTCAATCGACATCAGGATGATGATCACGTTCTTACGGTTGAGGAAAATGCCGAAGATGCCGATCGTGAACAGGATGGCGGCGACCGTGAGATAATGGCCCAGGCCGATGGTCATAGCGTTCCCCCAAGAATTCCTACAGCCCTTGACCCGGCCGGACCTTGACGATGTCGATCGCGGTCGCCTTGGTGCGGGCGACCTGATCGGCGATGTTCTGGCGCTTGACATTAGGCTTGTGCTGCAGCGTCAAAACGATCGCTCCGATCATGGCGACCAGCAGCACGACGCCCGCGGCCTGGAAGAAATAAACATAGCGTGTGTAGAGCACGTGCCCGAGCGCTTCGGCATTGAGCATCCTCGCGCTCGGCGGGATCGGCGTGGCGATCGCCTGTTGCACGTCGGGGCCGATCACCCAGGTGCCCACCACCAGCACGAGTTCGAAGAGGAGGATGATGCCGACAAAGGCGCCGATCGGCAGGTATTGCAAAACGCCCTGACGCAGCTCGGCGAAGTCGACATCGAGCATCATCACGACGAACAGGAACAGCACCAGGACGGCGCCGACATAGACGATGATCAGGATCATCGCCAAAAACTCCGCGCCCATCAGGATGAACAGCCCCGCCGCGTTGACGAAGGCGAGAATGAGAAACAGCACCGAATGCACGGGGTTCCTGGCCGCGATGACCATGAAGGCGGCGGCGATGCACACGCCGGCGAATAAGTAAAAGAAGATCGCGGGAAGCATCATTCCGCGACCTCACCGATACGGCGCATCGAGCGCAATGTTCTTGGCGATCTCGCGCTCCCAGCGGTCGCCGTTCGCGAGCAGACGCTCCTTGTCGAAATAGAGCTCCTCGCGGGTCTCGGTCGCGAACTCGAAATTCGGCCCTTCGACGATGGCGTCGACCGGGCAGGCCTCCTGGCAAAGCCCGCAATAGATGCATTTGACCATGTCGATATCGTAGCGCGTGGTACGGCGCGTGCCGTCATTGCGGCGCGGCCCGGCCTCGATGGTAATGGCCTGCGCCGGGCAGATCGCCTCGCAGAGCTTGCAGGCGATGCAGCGTTCCTCGCCGTTGGGATAGCGGCGCAAGGCGTGCTCGCCCCGAAAGCGCGGCGAGAGCATCCCCTTTTCGAAGGGATAGTTGAGCGTGGCCTTCGGCTTGAAGAAGTAGCGCATGGCGAGCACGAACGCGGACGCGAACTCCTTGAGGAACACCGAGCGGGCGGCCTGATCCAACCTCATGGCGCCATCCTTTCGAGCGGCGCATTCTGCCGCCGCATGTCGATCAGCCCCCGATCGTGCCGCCCAGCCAATAGCCGAGACCGGCGAACACAGCGATGTCGGCGGCGAGGACAACCCGGCGCAGTATGAAAACCTCGTGCTCGAACGCCCGGCGTTCTTCGGCACTCGCGGACGGATCGTGCGACCTGAAACGGCGCTCGACGAATGCGACGAGCGGGCCGTAAGCCAGCGCCGCGATGACCGTGCCGACTACCGCGCCGAGAAGGCCGGCAAGCGAAAGTTCCATCATGCCGCTTCCCCGTCATTTCGGCGCCAGTCCGGTATATTGCAAGACGCCCGCGACAATCGCGACCATGGCGAGCGACAGCGGCAGGAACACCTTCCAGCCCAGCCGCATGAGCTGGTCGTAGCGGTAACGCGGAACAATCGCCTTCGCCATGGCGAACAGGAAGAACATGAACAGGCACTTGAGCACGAACCAGATCACGCCCGGGATCCAGGTGAACGGCGCGACCGGAAACGGCGGCAGCCAGCCGCCGAGGAAGAGGATCGTCGCCATGGCGCAGATGGTGAGGATGGCGATGTATTCGCCGAGGAAGAACAGCAGGAACGGGGTTGCGGAATATTCCACCGCGTAGCCAGCGACCAACTCGGACTCGGCTTCCACCAGGTCGAACGGCGGACGGTTGGTCTCCGCGAGCCCGGACACGACGAACACGACGAACATCGGGAACAGCGGCAGCCAGAACCAGTTGAACATGCCCCACTTGCCATCCTGCGCGTCCACGATCGCAGAGAGGTTGAGCGAGCCCGCGCACAGCAGGACCGTGATGATGACGAAGCCGATCGAGACTTCGTAGGACACCATCTGCGCCGCCGAACGCAACGACGCGAGGAACGGATACTTGGAGTTCGACGACCACCCCGCCATGATGACGCCATAGACCATGAGCGAGGAGATGGCGAAAATATAGAGTATTCCGATATTGAGGTCGGCGATCACCCAGTCGGAATCGACCGGAATCACCGCCCAGGCGGAGAGCGCCAGCACGGCAGTAACCAGCGGCGCCAGCAGAAATACACCCTTGTTGGCGCCGGCCGGAATGATCGGTTCCTTGACCACGAATTTCAGGAGATCCGCGAAGGATTGCAGCAGGCCCCAGGGTCCCACCACATTGGGGCCGCGCCGGATCTGCACTGCCGCCCAAATCTTGCGATCGGCATAGAGCACGTAGGCCGTGATGATGAGGAGCAAGATCAGCACGAGCAGACTCTGCGCGACGACGATCAGCAGCGGCCAGATGTCGTTGGTCCACAATTCGGCCATGTCAGCTACTCCGCCGCGGTGAGCGCGGGGTGGCCCTCGGCGATCGCCGAGCAGTCCGCCATGACGCCGGATGCCCGCGCAATCGGATTGGTGAAATAGAAATCGTCGATCAGGCAGCGAAACGCAGCCTTGTCCAGGGTGCCGCCGCGCGCGCAGAGCGCCGTGATGTCCGCGCGATCGCCCGGCGCAATCTGATTGGTGCGCTGCAGATGGGGATGCGCCTGGAATAGCGCCTGGCGCAGTTGCGCAAGCGAATCGTAAGGAAGCCGCCGGCCGAGCACATCGGACAAGGCGCGCAGGATCGCCCAGTCCTCGCGCGCCTCCCCCGGAGGAAACGAAGCGCGACCGGCCATCTGCACGCGGCCCTCGGTGTTGACGTGGATGCTGGATTTCTCGGGATACGCCGCGCCCGGGAGGATGACGTCGGCCCGGTGCGCCCCCAGGTCGCCGTGTGTCCCGATATAGACGACGAAGGCGCCGGGCGCGATGTCGATCTCGTCGGCACCGAGCAGGAAGAGCACGTCGAGCGCGCCGGGCGCCGCCATCTGCTTTGCGTTGCTGCCGCCGGCGCCGGGCACGAAGCCGACGTCGAGGGCGCCGACCCGCGCCGCGGCGCTATGCAGGACTGAATAGCCGTTCCAGCCGGCGGTGCCCGTGCCCTGCGCGGCCCGCGCCGCGAGCGAAGCAATCGCCGCGCCGTCCGGCCGCGCCAATGCGCCCATCCCGACGATCACCAACGGGCGCTCGGCTTTCTTCAGCGCCGCGCCGAACGCGTGTGTGGCGGTCGCGACATCGGCCAGCGTCTGCGGCCCCGCGCCCAGATAGTCGTAAGGATAGGTCAGGTCGAGCCGTTCGCCGATCAGGCCGATCGGCACGGCGCCCATGCGCCAGCGCTTGCGGATGCGCGCGTTGAGGACGGCCGCCTCGCGCCGCGGATTGGAGCCGACGAGCAGCAATGCGTCCGCCTTCTCGATCCCGGCAATGGTCGCGTTGAAGAGATAGCTCGCCCTCCCCGCTTTCGGATCGAGCGCCGCGCCGTCCTGGCGGCAGTCGAGATTCACGACGCCGAGCCGCGTTATCAAATCCTTGAGCGCGAAAATTTCCTCGACCGCGGCCAGATCCCCGGCGATGGCGCCGATGCGCGTTGCCTGCGTCTGCCCGACCTTGGCGGCGATAGCGTCGAAAGCGTCTCGCCAGGAGGCCGGATAGAGCTGCCCGTCCTCGCGAATGTAGGGCTGGTCGAGGCGCTGCGTGCGCAGACCGTCGACCACGTGACGCGTCTTGTCGGAAATCCATTCCTCGTTAACGTCGTCGTTGACGCGCGGAAGGATGCGCATGACCTCGCGCCCGCGGGTATCGATGCGGATAGCCGAACCGACGGCGTCCATGACATCGATCAACTCGGTCTTGTTGAGCTCCCACGGCCGTGCGGCGAAGGCATAGGGCTTGGAGGTGAGCGCGCCGACCGGACAGAGATCGACCACGTTGCCCTGCAACTCCGACGTCATAGCCTGCTCGAGATAGGTCGTGATCTCCGTGTCCTCGCCGCGTCCGATGGCGCCGAGCTCCGGCACGCCGGCGACCTCGGTCATGAAACGGACGCAGCGCGTGCAATGGATGCAGCGGTTCATGATGGTCTTGACCAGGACGCCCACGTACTTGTCCTCGACCGCGCGCTTGTTCTCGTGGAAACGGCTGGAATCGACGCCGTAGGCCATGGCCTGGTCCTGCAGATCGCATTCTCCGCCCTGGTCGCAGATCGGGCAGTCCAGCGGGTGATTGATCAGCAGGAATTCCATCACCCCTTCGCGCGCCTTGCGCACCATCGGGGTCTTGGTGCTCACCTCGGGCGGCTCGCCTTTCGGTCCGGGCCGGCAGTCGCGTACGCCCCACGCGCATGAGGCCACCGGCTTGGGCGAGCCCTTGAGCTCGACCAGGCACATGCGGCAATTGCCGGCAATCGACAGGCGCTCATGGAAGCAGAAGCGCGGAATCTCGGCGCCCGCCGCCTCGCACGCCTGGAGCAGCGTGTACTCCGGCGGAACCTCGATCTCCTTGCCGTCGACGATGAGCTTGGTCATGTCAATTCCATTGCAGCCATAGCAATAGCCCAACGGCGAGCGCGGTGCCTGCCGCCATGTCGAGCCGCACCAAGAACGTTAGGCGGCGCCAGAATCGATTGGAGAGTATCATCGCTCCTGCCTCTTCTATCCTGACCCGACCTGCATCGATCGTTTCAATAAAGTCACGCGGACTTGCTGGCCTTCCAAGCGGCTCCCGCGCCGCAACGGTTGCGGTGAACAACGGACAGGCTTTGGTCGGGCGCGCCATTGCCGCTCACTCCGCCGCCACCCGTACCGGGTCCGGATGCGGGTTGGCCGCATAGTCGTCGATGCGCTGCTCGATCTCGCGACGGAAGTGGCGGATGAGGCCCTGCACCGGCCAGGCCGCGCCGTCGCCGAAGGCGCAGATGGTGTGGCCTTCGATCTGGGTGGTGACTTCCATCAGCATGTCGATCTCGCGCTTGTGGGCGCGGCCCTCCGCCATGCGCATGAGCACCCGCCACATCCAGCCCATGCCTTCCCGGCAAGGCGTGCACTGGCCGCAGCTCTCGTGCTTGTAGAAATAGGAGATGCGGGCCATGGCGCGGATGATGTCGGTCGACTTGTCCATCACGATCACCGCCGCGGTGCCGAGCGCGGACTTGTGCTCGCGGCAGCCGTCGAAATCCATCACCAGGTTGTCGCACTCATGGGCCGGAATGAGCGGCATCGACGAGCCGCCCGGAATGACGGCGAGCAGGTTGTTCCAACCGCCGCGCACGCCGCCGGAATGAGTTTCCACCAATTCGCGCAAAGGAATTCCCATTGCCTCCTCGACGGTGCAGGGTTTCTGCACGTGGCCGGAGAGGCAGAACAGCTTGGTGCCGGTATTGTTCGGCCGCCCGATGCCGGCGAACCAAGCGGCGCCGCGCCGCAGGATGTCGGGCACGACGGCGATCGATTCGACGTTGTTGACCGTGGTCGGACAACCGTAGAGGCCGACATTGGCCGGGAACGGCGGCTTCAGGCGCGGCAGGCCTTTCTTGCCCTCGAGGCTTTCCAGGAGCGCCGTTTCTTCGCCGCAGATATAGGCGCCGGCGCCGTGATGGACGATGAGATCGAATGGAAAGTCGTGGATGTTGGTCTTGCCGATGAGGCCCGCCTCGTAGGCCTGGTCCACCGCTGCTTGCAGCCGCTCGCGTTCGCGGATGAATTCGCCGCGGATGTAGATGTAGCCGGTATTGGCGCCCATGGCGAAGCCGGCGATCAGACAGCCCTCGATCAGCAGATGCGGGTCGTGCCGCATGATCTCGCGGTCCTTGCAAGTGCCGGGCTCGGATTCATCGGCGTTGACCACGAGATAATGCGGCCGGCCGTCCGACTGCTTGGGCATGAACGACCATTTCAGCCCGGTGGGAAAACCGGCGCCGCCGCGACCGCGCAGCCCCGAGGCCTTCACCTCGTTGACGATCCAGTCGCGACCCTTCTCCAGGATGGCCTTGGTGCCGTCCCAGGCGCCGCGCGAGCGCGCGCCCGCAAGGCCCCAGTCGTGGAGGCCGTAGAGATTGGTGAAGATGCGGTCCTTGTCCTCGAGCATCACGACTGCCTGTTTGCCGATGCATCGCCGATCGGGGGTTTCGGCACCCCCGCTTCGCGCACGTTCGCCGGCTCGCCCGGCTTCTTGGCATCGGCGTCGGTGAGCGCGGGATCCTGCTTCTGCCCGCCATTTGCGCGTGCGTAGAGACGGGGATCGGTGAGCGTGGTCGGACCGCCCTTGGGCGCCGACAGCTGGCGGTCGATCTGCGGGCCGGGCGCGACCTTCTTGCCGGCCGCGAGGTCGGCGAGAATTCCGGTGAAGCTCTCCGGGCTGAGGTCCTCGTAGTAATCGTAGTTGATCTGTGCGACCGGCGCGTTCACGCAGGCGCCGAGACACTCGACCTCGATCCAGGAGAGCTTGCCGTCGGCGGTGACCTGCTGTTGCTCGCCGATCTTGTCGTGACAGAGCTTGATCAGCTTGTCGGCGCCGCGCAGCACGCACGGCGTGGTGCCGCAGAGCTGGACGTGGAATTGTCCGACCGGCGCCAGATTGAACATGGTGTAGAAGGTCGCCACTTCGAGCGCGCGGATCTTCGGCATGCCGAGCAGATCGGCGACGTGCTCGATCGCCCGCTGCGGCAGCCAGCCGCCGGCCTGCTCCTGCGCGCGCCACAACAGCGGAATGATCGCGGAGACTTGGCGGCCTTCCGGATATTTGTCGATCTGGCCCTTGGCCCAATCCAGATTCTCCGCCGTGAAGGCGAAGCTCTTGGGTTGAATCGCAGGGTCGGCGAGGCGGCGGACGGCCATCAGCGGTCAACCTCCCCGAATACGATGTCGAGCGAACCAAGAATCGCCGAGATGTCGGCGAGCATGTGGCCCTTGCAGAGGAAATCCATGGCTGCAAGATGCGCGAATCCGGGCGCGCGGATCTTGCACTTGTAGGGCTTGTTGCTGCCATCGGCGATCAGGTAAACGCCGAATTCGCCCTTGGGCGCCTCGACCGCGGCATACACCTCGCCCGCGGGAACGTGGAAACCCTCGGTGTAGAGCTTGAAGTGGTGGATGAGCGCTTCCATGGAGCGCTTCATTTCCTGGCGCTTGGGCGGCACGATCTTGTTATCGATGACGGAAACCGGGCCCTGCCCCTCGGCCGAATGCAGCTTTTCGAGGCACTGCTGCATCAGCTTGGTCGACTGGCGCATCTCCTCCATGCGGATGCAGTAGCGGTCGTAATTGTCGCCGTTCTTGCCGACGGGAATGTCGAAATCGAGCTCGGAATAGCATTCGTAGGGCTGCGCCTTGCGCAAATCCCACGCCGCGCCCGACCCGCGCACCATCACGCCGGAAAAGCCCCAGGCCCATGCATCGGCCAGCCTGACCACGCCGATATCGACGTTGCGCTGCTTGAAGATGCGGTTGTCGGTAAGCAGCTCTTCCAGGTCATCACAGACCTTGAGGAACGGATCGCAGAAGGCCGAGATGTCGTCGAGGAGTTTCGGCGGCAGGTCCTGGTGCACACCGCCGACCCGGAAATAGGCGGCGTGCATGCGGCTGCCCGAGGCGCGCTCGTAGAACCCCATGAGCTTTTCGCGCTCCTCGAAGCCCCAGAGCGGCGGCGTCAGCGCGCCCACATCGAGCGCCTGCGTGGTCACGTTGAGGAGGTGCGACAGCAGCCGTCCGATCTCGCAATAGAGTACACGGATGAGCTGCGCGCGCCTGGGCACCGCGAGCCGCAGCAGCTTTTCCGCCGCGAGGCAGAAGGCATGCTCCTGATTCATCGGCGCGACATAGTCGAGCCGATCGAAATACGGGATGGCCTGCAGATAGGTCTTCGCTTCGATCAGCTTCTCGGTGCCGCGATGGAGTAGCCCGATATGCGGGTCGACCCGCTCGACCACCTCGCCGTCGAGCTCCAGCACCAAGCGCAACACCCCGTGCGCCGCCGGGTGCTGCGGCCCAAAGTTGAGGGTGAAATTGCGCAGCTCCGTTTCCGCCATCACATCCTCTAGGCGACCGTCGCGGCGATCTTCGCCTTGTCGGCTACGCGCGCATTGAACTTGTCCCATGCCACCACGTAGCGCTGGTGACGCCCCTCGCCGATCGGATCGACGCCGTCATGCGCCTTGACGTTGAACGCGATGCGCGGGCCGTCGACGGCCACGCATTCGGCCTCCACCGTGACCGTCAGACCCGGCGGCGTGGCGGCAGCATGGCTGATATCGACATGCACGCCGAGGCTGCCCTCGCCCGGATCGAGATGGGGCGCCAATAGTTGCATGCAGGTCCATTCCATAAGCCCGACCATGAAGCCGGTGGCGAATACCGCCGGCATGGACTGGAACTCCGCCACTTCCGGATAGAGATGGGGCACCGTCTTATTCTGCGGCACCCGGTAGCTGAAGCGATGGGTGAGGCCGGGCAGCGTCGTTTTCATCTCAAGAGCCCTTCCCGTCGGTCGCCTTCTCGTCGCCCGGCAGGATGTAACCCGGACCCTCCCACGGCGAGAGGAAATCGAAGTTGCGGAACTCCTGCGTAAGCCGCACCGGCTCGTACACGACGCGCTTCTGCTCGTCGTCGTAGCGGACCTCGACGAAGCCGGTGAGCGGAAAATCCTTGCGCAGCGGATGGCCTTCGAAGCCATAGTCGGTCAGCAGACGCCGCATATCCGGATGGCCGGCGAAAAGCACGCCATAGAGGTCGTAGGTCTCACGCTCGAACCAGTTGGCACCGGGAAAGACGCCCACGATCGAAGGGACGGTCGTCGTTTCGTCCACCTCGATCTTCACCCGGATGCGCGTATTCTGCTTGGGCGAGAGCAAATGGTAGACGACGTCGAAGCGCCGCTCGCGTCCCGGCCAGTCCACCGCCGTGATGTCGACGATGCTCCAGAACTGGCAGCGCTCGTCGTCGCGCAGGAACGTGGCGATCTTCACGATGTCGCGCGCAATGGCAGAGATGGTCAACTCGCCGTGCGCCACCCAATGGCCCATGACCGAGCCTGGCAGCGCGCCGGCGATGATCTCGCCGAGTTTGTCGAGCGTTTCGTCCATTGCGTGAAACCCATCACCGCTCGATCGTGCCGGTGCGGCGGATCTTCTTCTGCAGCAGCAGCACCCCGTAGAGCAGCGCCTCGGCGGTCGGTGGGCAGCCGGGCACATAGATGTCGACCGGCACGATACGGTCGCAGCCGCGCACCACCGAATAGGAATAGTGATAGTAGCCGCCGCCGTTGGCGCAGGACCCCATGGAGATGACGTAGCGCGGCTCCGGCATCTGGTCATAGACCTTGCGCAGGGCGGGGGCCATCTTGTTGGTGAGCGTGCCGGCCACGATCATCACGTCCGATTGTCGCGGAGATGCTCGCGGCGCGAAGCCGAAGCGTTCCGCATCGTAGCGCGGCATCGACATCTGCATCATCTCGACCGCGCAGCAGGCGAGCCCGAACGTCATCCACATCAGCGAGCCGGTGCGCGCCCAGATGATGAGATCGTCGCTTGCGGTCACGAGGAAGCCCTTGTCCGCCAGCTGGCCGTTCAAACCGGCGAAAAACGCGTCATCCGCACCCGCGGGCTTGCCGGTGCGCGGATCGAGAATGCCCTTGGCGGGCGGGGCGACGACGGCCGTGCGCTCTAGTCCCATTCAAGTGCTCCCTTCCGCCACTCATATATGAAGCCGACGGTGAGAACGCCAAGGAACACCATCATCGACCAATAGCCGTAGAGCCCGAGATCGCCCAAGGCGACCGCCCACGGAAACAGGAAACTCATTTCAAGGTCGAAAATGATGAACAGGATGGCGACGAGATAAAAGCGCACGTCGAACTTCATGCGCGCATCGTCGAAGGCGTTGAAGCCGCACTCGTAGGCGGAAAGCTTCTCGGGATCGGGCGCCTTGTAGGCCACCAGGAAAGGAACAAGCAGAAGTGCGAGGCTGATGCCGACGGCAACCGCGATGAAGATCACGAGCGGGAGGTAATCCAGCAACAGCTCATCCATCGGCGACCTCACCTCCGACGTCTCGCGGCCCCGTCCCGACAACCCGCCTCGGCGCCTGCGGCCAAGCTGCCCGCAGGCGCGGCAAATCACCCCTGCTCCCAGATCGGATTCGTTCCAAGGACGGGTTGAGGAGGGGCTTAGCGCAGTGCACAATGGGAGGCAAGACGGCGGGCCGTCGCCGTTCTTCACTCCCCTGCGCGTCCAAGCTCGCTGTTGCAAGGTCTCGACGGACTCGGCTTGCACGCCGACCTCGCATAGAGTTTTGCCATCGATCCGGCGACGAAGAGGGGCGAGGTGGCGGCATGCAACGCAAGGTCATGATCTCCTGCGCGGTCACCGGGTCGGCGGATACCCCCGGCCGCAACCCTGCGGTGCCGGTGACGCCGACGCAGATCGCGCAATCCGCGCTCGATGCGGCCCGAGCCGGCGCGGCCATCGTTCACATCCACGTGCGTGATCCGAAGACCACGCGGCCGAGCATGGAACTCGCCCTCTACAAAGAGGTCGTGGACCGGATCAGGGGAAGCGGGAGCGACGTCCTCATCAACCTGACCACCGGGCCGGGCGCGCGCTTCGTGCCGGGCGCGGACGATCCCCAGAAGCCCGGGCCGGGCACGACCATCAAGGCGCCAGCCGAGCGGGTACGGCACGTGGTCGCGCTCAAGCCGGAAATCTGCAGCCTCGACATGGGCAGCATGAACATGGGCCCCCACGTCTTCGTCAACACGCCCCATCATCTCGAAGCCATGGCGATCGCCATCCGCGACGCCGGCGTTCTGCCGGAACTGGAAGTGTTCGAAACCGGCCATCTGCTGCTGGCCAAGCGCCTGATCGAGACCGGCCACATCAAGGCGCCCGGCATGTTCCAGATCTGCCTCGGCATCGCCTGGGCGCAACCAGCCACGCCAGAAGCCATGAGCTATATGCGCGGCCTCCTGCCCGCGGGCTCGCCCTGGTTCGCATTCGGCATCTCGCTGCATCAATTTCCGATGGTGGCGCAGGCCGTGCTACTCGGCGGCCATCCGCGGGTAGGGCTTGAGGACAACATCTATCTCGAGAAGGGCAAGCTCGCGCCGAGCAACGCGGCGCTGGTGGAAAAGGCGGCCAAGATCATCGAGATCCTCGGCGACACCGTCGCCACGCCTGCCGACGCGCGCGCGATGCTGGGGTTGTCATAGCGTTCCGCAAATCCGTCACCGATGGCGCCGCAACCGCGCTCGCGCGCGCCTTCGACGGGCTATGCCGAAATACGCCTCGGCGGTTTGCGGCTTAGGCCAATCCCGGCGCACCCATCTCTCTTTCCTGAATTTGCTCCAGGTTCACGCCCTTGGTTTCAATGGCGTACACCCGGGTGACGACGGCTACTCCTGGACCGTCCTGCCGGGTCCTGCGCTCGATACCGGCGGCACGCTTTCCGCGCTCATGGGTCACAGGCGTAGGGATGCATGCGCGGGTCGGATCCGCTCAAGACGAATTGAAATTGCCAAGGAACGCGCGGCCAACGCCGTCTCAGTCCATCGGCTCGACTTTGACGATCGAGGCACCATGGTTGCTGCCGACCCAGAACGTCACCGGGCTGGTCGAGTTGTCCACGAACACGCGGCGGATGTTGGTCGTCTTCGGCAGCAGATATTCGACGAACTCGCCGGTCTTGGGATCGAGCCGCGACACGCGATCGCTGAGCATCGAGCCAGTCCAGACTTCGCCGTTCTTGTCGGTGACGACGTCGTAGGGCTGTGCCCACGGCGTCGGCAGCACCCATTCCTGGATCTTCTCGGTCTTGGGATCGAACATGCCGATGGCATTGCCGCCATATTCGGCGAACCAAAGGCGGTTCAGTTCGTCGACCCGGCCTCGGCGCGGACGCGCGTTCGGAATGGGCGAGCGGTAGACGGTGAGCTTTCCGGTCTTGGCGTCGAGCTTGCCGATATTCGAGGACGAGAAGTCGAGCAGGTAGAGATTGTTTTCGTGATCGGCCGGGATGCCGTAGGAGGTGATGGTCCTGTTATTACCGGGGTCCTTGAACGATCCGAGGTTCTCCCACTCGCCGGTCGCCGGGTCGAGCCGCAGAATTTGTGCGCGGTCGGAGTTCTTCACCCAAACCTTGCCGTCGACGTGGGAGTTGGTCGGCGTCAGGAACGCCTGCTGGGTGGCGTCCGTCTGCCATTGCTCCGGCACCTTCCAGGTCCGGAATTTTTGCGTCGTCTTGTCGAACCTGGCGACGCCGCCCTGATACATCATGGCGATCCAGAGATTGCCGGCCTTGTCGGTCTCGAGGTCGAGCGTGCCGATCGGGTAGCCGGGCTTGATCACCGGCAACGGATATTCCGCGACCTGGCCGGTCTTCGGATCCAGCCTGCCCAGGAACTGCTCGCCGAAATGCGTGAACCAGACCATGCCATCGGAGTCGACGATGGCGTCATGCGGCTGGATCTGCTTTCGCGGCAGGTCGTATTCGGTAATGACAACGCGGGCGGCACGGCCCGTAGGCCGCGGCAAGGTCTTGAGCTGATAGTCCCAGATCTCATCCCTGCTGAGATTGACCGAGGCGAGATACTCCGCCATCGCCTTCACGCCAGCCGCCTGGCCGAGGTTGCGGCGCGCCGAGCCGAGGAGCCGTTGCGGATGCTGCGGCGTGCTGCCGGGATAATAGCCGGTCATGCGGTCGAACACCTGCACGAACTCGGCCGCGTCATGGCTCGAATTCACGATGCGATCGAGATCGTGGCAGCCGATGCAGTTGAGCAGCGCCTTCTTCTGAGTGTCGGTGCCCGGGAAGCTCGCCAGCCACTCCGCATTGGTGAGTTGCTTGGCCAAGTTCTTGGTCGGCCGCAGCTTGACGTCGACGGTGGCGGTGTTACCGGCGGCAACGTCGGCCGACTTCGGGCCTTCGAGCTCGTAGCCGACGGCGCGAATGGCGAGCGAATAGCCGCCTGGCTCGAGCTTCGACGCGGGAAAACTGAAGGTCCCGGTACGATCGCTGACCACGGAGATGGTGACGGTCGAACCCGCGCGCTTGGCGCTGACGAGCACGCCTTCCATGGGGCCGTCCGCGGCCGAGCTGACCCGACCGGTCAACGCCGTCTGTGCATGCGCGGGAAATAGCGAAAGCGCAGCCGCGATCACGCCAACGATGAAAGCAAGCGAACGATTCCGCGATGGCATCGGCGTCTCCTCGAGGTTCGGTCACCGGTCGGCAAGCCGTCGCTGCACGCGAACTTTATTTGTTACGAGCCTAGACCCGCGGATAGGGCGCTTCAAGACTGCTCGAGCGGCACACGCAGGCCGGTGCGATGCGCGTGGCGGCACGGATATCGGCCGTCAACGAATTTCCGGCATCGGTCCTCGCGCATGCGCCGGCACCCGCGATGGGGCAACGAAGTGGTTCTATTGGCTGGGCCGCGGAAAACGCCTTGCAATATCGGCCGTCCCGCAGGCATGACCTTATCGGCTTGGACGGGCGAACCGACCCCGCTCCGGTCGCACGACCATGTCAGGTTTGCAGATGGCGAAAGAGACGGCGCAAGTTGCCGAATACGCGGCGGCCTGTCGTTACGACGACATCCCCGGCGACGTGGTCGAGCGCGCCAAGCAGTGCATCGCGGACACGGTTGCTACCGTGATCTTCGGCTACGAGCTGCCCTGGAGCCGGATCATCGTCGCCTTTGCGGAGAAAAACGGCGCGGGCGGCAGCAGCCGTATTCTCGGCCCTGGCGGCGCGCGCGTGCACGCTCCCGCGGCCGCCTTGGCGAACGGCGCGCTGGCGCACGCCTTCGAGATGGACAATTTGACCTGGCCGAGCACCGGGGTCCATCCGGGCGCGACGCTGCTGGCTTCCGGCCTCGCCGTCGCCCAGGAGCGCAACATCGGGGGGCGCGAGCTGATTGCCGCCTTCGTCGCGGGCGCGGAGGTCATGATCCGCATCGGGCGCGCTACCCAGCACAGCAACGAGGGTCGCGGCTTCCACGCGCCCGGCACGACCGGCCCGTTCGGCGCCGCCATCGCGTGCGGCAAACTCATGGGTTTCGACGCCGAGCGCATGCGCAACGCCTTGGGCATTGCCGGCTCGCTCGCCTGCGGGCTCATGGAATTCGCCCGCTCCGGCAGCGGCGCGATGGTGAAGCGCCTCCACCTCGGGCGCGCGGCCGAGAGCGGCGTGCTCGCGGCGAGCCTCGCCGCTGACGGTTTTACCGGTCCGGCGAGCGTGCTCGAAGGCGAGTTCGGCTTCCTGCGGGTGTTCTGCGGTAGCGCGTTCGATGCGGCGGCGCTCACCCGCGGCCTCGGCGACAGCTACGCCACGCGCTCGATCATGCTCAAGCGATTTCCCTGCCACATCACCGCGCACACCTCGGTGCAGGCGATTCTGGATCTGCGCGCCGAGTACGGCTATGGCGGCGACGATGTCGCCGCGATCCACATCGCCGGCAACGACAAGATGGCGGGAGTCAACAACATCCCCTCCCCTGCCGACATCATGATGGCGCAATACTCGATCCCATTCTGCGTGGCGCTTGCGCATGCCCGCGACCCGCGCGATCCGCGCGTCTTCGATGAAGCCGCGCTGCGGGATCCACTGATCCGGTCGCTGGCCGAGCGCGTGACCATCACCGTCGCCGAGGATGGCACGACCCCGCTCGCCGCGAACGTCACGGTGACGTTGAAAAACGGCCGCGCGCTCAGGCGTTCCGTCGCCGACTTCAAGGGCACGCCGGAGCATCCGCTCGACCGCGACGAGTTGCGAGAGAAATTTCTGATGCTGACCCGCCACTGCGGCGCGGACGAGATGGGCGCGATGTTCGACCGGCTGCAACACCTGGAACAGCAAGCCGATCTCGACTGGATCAGGGTTGGCGCGCAGTGAGGACGATGAACAGCAAACCGGACGCAGCCGCGATTGCCACGCGGCCCGCCCGCGAGGTCAGATGCCATCGTCGAGACGTTCTGCCTCGCGCGCGCCCGGCGATGTCGCCTCACGCGAGCACGCGCCGGCATCGTTCTCGCTGTGGAGAAGTCCAGGCGCACGGCGCGAGCTAGTCAACTATCAGCCGGCTATCGGGTGACCGCCCTTTCGAGGTAGGCGCGGACGCCGCCCAGTGGAGCGGTGAGGGGCCGGCGGTGAGACGCCCGCGTCGATTCAGAACAATTCAGGCCTGCGCCGAGGACTTCTGTCGCTCGACATAGCCGTCGCTGTTGCGGGGAGGTTTCAACCCGATGCCGTACTGCCGCTGTTGTCAACCCGCAAAAAGACGCCGACGCCTCGGCTATCAGCACAGATACTTGCAGACGAAATTCTTCACCGTGGTGAGCGGGTTTTCAGAGTTTACTGAACTCTCATGGCGCTCCACATTTTTCTCTTGTGCCGTGACCTTGCGGTCCTTCTTTTTCGGTGACTTGTCCGCGATCACCATCGCCCAGTAGGTCTTGTAACGGGTCTGTTCGTTGCGGGCGACGGCAACTCCGACGCTGTCGGCGCGGGCTTGCAACAGATTTGCATTGTGGCCCGGTGATTTCTGCCAGGAGCGGAACGTCTCGGCCCATGTCTTGGTGCCGGCCGCGATGTTCTCCGCTGCTCCGCCCGTGTGCGCGCCCGAGATACGGGACGAAAACGAGCCGGCTACGCTGTGATCCATGATGCCGGACTTGGCCATCGCCTTTGCCTGTCGCTCAGCGATGGCCGTGAGATGCGGGTCGGTCTTGACGGCAGACAGGCCGTGCTCGCGTCGGTACCGCGAGATCATCTCCGCCATGTCTTCTGCGTGCGCCAAGGTGGCCGTGATGGCCAGGATGACTCCAAGCGAGACCGCCTTCATCCACTCCCCCGGCTTCCCCGCGATGAAGAAAAAGTTCATCGGTCCCGGATAAGGCGAATATGAGGCATCGCATGATGACGGGCTTCTAACGCGCCGGGTGAGGCGCACCAACAAAGAGCCCCGGCCAACAGCAGGTCGGGCGCTGCAAGGGGTGGAATGATGCGCGCGCCGTTGCGCGTCACGCCAGCGTTTGACCGCAGCGGCGAAGGTCGCCTGGGCCAGCAAGAGATCGTTCACGCCACCGAGGTGCTCACGCGAAAGCCCGCGGGGTGAGGTTTGGTCGTCCGCGTAGTCTGACGTCGCATCAGCGGCAGGAGGCTATACAGCGCCTCGCGGATGGCGAGGTGCAGGCCGATCTCGCGAGATCTTACGGTGTGAGCCAGTCAACCATCAGCCGGCTATCGGGTGACCGCCCTTTCGAGGCAGGCGCGGCCGCCGCCCAGTGAAGCGGTGAGGGGCCGAAGGCTTGCCGGGAGCGGGCCTAGTAGAAACCAAAATGTCCACCCGGTATAAGGTGACATAATGCTGACACCCACAGAACCTGACCCGACGGCAGGCCGGATCATGCTCACGTGCCTCTTCCTGATCGCATTGGTCGTCGCCGGCTTCGTCGTTGGGCTCGTCTGGTGGCCTGAATTGATGCCTTGGAGCCGCTGAAGCTGTTGAGGGCGTTCGCCCTGGTCGTTCGGCTGTTGGTCAGCCAACAATGAAGCGGCCCAATGAAGCCCAATCATGAAGGTGTTGCCGCAGGCACCATTGGAGCAGTGCTGAGTTCGAGCGTGATCTACGATTGGACGCATTCGCGGCGGTGGGCCGCCGTGCTGAAACTTCCAAGCTCAGATGCCCTTGGGGTGCCCGACGGCTCGCGATCCCTGGATGGTGCTTGGCCTAATGGCGTTCTGGGTACTTATCTTGATCGCGTGGGCCTTGTTCGGCGGCTAGTCTGAGCCGACCAGTGTGGGCCGAGCGGCAACGCACCGCCGAGTGGCCGAGATTTCTACCGATGTTTTTTTTCACGTCTCCCCGTTTCATCGGGCCGTATCGCCGACATCAGCCACTTCGCGCAGACGCCAATGCCCGTTCGGCGGCAATCAGCACGTTGAGCGGCTGCCACGGCTTGGGCATGTAACCAACCAAGGGCGGCAGTTCGCCGCCGTGCTCGCGCGGATGCCCCGAGGTGAGGATTATGGGAAGAAGCGGCCAGCGGAGCTTCACCTCCCATGCCAAATCAGCTCCGCTCATGGCGCCGGGAACTTGGATTTGTAGCCCCATGGCGCGAGTAGCCGCTTCCATGTCTCTCAACGTGGACCCGACGCCCTCTTAGTCGGCGCCGGCCCCTTCTTGATCGACCGGCGTGTCCAATTGGCACAATTGGCGGCACGCCACGCGGTTCCCGCAATATATCAAGACCGCCAACATGCCGAAGTCGGCGGGCTGATGAGCTACGGCGCCAGCCTGACGGATGCCTATCGTCAGTTCGGCGTATACACCGGTCGCATCCTCAAGGGCGCGAAGCCTGCGGATTTGCCAGTCGTGCAGTCGACCAAGTTCGAGCCGGTCATCAACGCCCCGACCGCCAGGATGCTCGGCCTCACCGTGCCGCCGGCGCTGCTTGCCGTGGCCGATGAGGTTATCGAATAAAGATGCTATTTGCTGCGGTGCATGAGTCCGGAAGTGGCACTTTTCTGCCGTGCCAACCGCGCTGAGCAATGTCGGCTATGAGGGGTAGACCGGCCGGCATATGCTCATTGCGAGGTTTTCGCATTTGACCCTGGTTGTGTGAAAACGCACTGAATTATTTGATTCGCGCTGTATGATTCCGCCGCGATTTGCGGAGGGATCAGATGAGGCGCTTCGTTGAGGGGGTCGATCGCGGGCAGACGACGCTGTTTCCCGAGTGCCTGGAGGACTGGATCGATGAGGACAATCCGGTTCGGGCGATCGACGCCTTTGTTGAGAAACTCGACCTCTCGGGCCTGGGGTTCGATGGGGTCGCTCCCGAGGCGACCGGGCGGCCTTCATATCATCCCTCTGGGCTGCTGAAGCTCTACATTTACGGCTACCTCAATCGCGTTCAGTCGAGTCGGCGGCTTGAGCGTGAAGCTGGGCGCAACGTTGAGGTGATGTGGCTGACGTGCCGGCTCATTCCCGATCACAAGACGATTGCCGACTTCCGCAAGGATAGTGGGCCGGCGATCAAGCAGGTCTGCGTGCAATTTATCGAATTGTGCCGCCAGATGGGCCTGCTCGCGACAGCGAGCATCGCGATCGATGGGAGTAAGTTCAAAGCCGTCAACACCCGCGACAAGAACTTCACGCGCGGGAAAGTGGAACGGCGCCGTGCACAGTTGGAGAAGAGCGTGGCGCGTTATCTCGCGCAACTCGACACGGCCGACTTGCAGGAGCCGTCCGAAGAGCTAGCAGCGAAGACGGCCCATCTGAAGGAGAAACTGGTCAAGCTGGAAAGCGAGATGCAGCGTCTGGCGGCGATGGAGAAGCTGATGCTGGCATCACCCGATCAGCAGGTCTCGCTCACTGATTCCGACAGCCGCTCGATGGCGACCAGCGGCCGCGGCTCCGGCGTGGTCGGTTACAATGTGCAGGTCGCAGTCGATACTGAACATCACCTGATCATCACGCATGAGGTGACGAACGATGGCTCAGATCGAGCGCAACTCGCAAACATTGCCTCCCAGGCGAAGGAAGTCCTCGGCGTCGATGAACTCGAAGCCGTTGCCGATCGCGGTTACTACAGCGGCGGGGAAATCCTCGCTTGCGATAAAGCCGGAATCGCGATTACGCTTCCCAAACCGATGACATCAGGAATCGAGGCAAAGGGTCGCTTCGGCAAGCAGGACTTTGTCTATCTTAGCGACGAGGATGCGTATCGCTGTCCGGCTGGCGAAAAGCTGAAGTACTACTATACCAACGAGGAGAACGGGCAGAAGCTGCGACGCTATTGGACAAATGCATGTCGCCACTGTGCGCTCAAGCAACGCTGCACCACCGGCGTGCAACGGCGCATCGCGCGCTGGGAGCATGAGGATGTATTGGAGGCCGTACAGAAGCGCCTCGACAAGAACCCGCAGGCCATGCGGCAGCGTCGTGAGACGGTCGAACATCCCTTCGGCACGCTAAAAATGAGGATGGGGGCGACACACTTTCTAATGAAGCGTCTTCCGAAGGTTGCCACCGAGATGGCGCTGCATGTGCTTGCCTACAACCTCACCCGCGTGATGAACATTATGGGCATTCAGCCGCTGATGGCCGCGATCAGGGCATAGTCAAAGTCGGGAAAAATAGCTCGCGTCGCCACTTCCTCTAGTTCCGACCTCTTACAGGAAAACGTTTTAACACGGCCAAGACCCATATGCGACATGCGCTCACTTCGTCGGCAATGGCGAGCGGCGTCAGTGGTACGGTGAGGCCGAGCGCAGGAGCAGCCTCGCTCGGTGCAGCGGACGGCTACCGTTCAACTTGCCCTGCTGGTCGCAGGAGCCTGCCAGATAGGTGCGTGCGCGCTCTTCCGGATCGCGTCGTCACGGTGCATGCGCGCGATCGCGGCTTCGCCGCCGGCGGTCGCGTGGTAGAGATCGAGCGCCTCGAATTCGTCGTCTCGTGGCGGCGCGATCGCGAGGTCCGTGTAGGTCCAGCGGTTCGGCGCCGCTAGCACTTCGTCGAGGATGGACTTGCATTGCCGATATACCGACCAGTAACGCCACATCTTGACGACACTCTCCCCGAGATAGCGCGGATAGAATAGGGCCGGATTCTCTCGCGGCAGGCCATCCCGACGGTCGCGGCGGAATTTTCGCCGAAATGCGCCGCCTTCGAGCGGATGAACGCCTTCGTATGCGCTCACGAGCTTGAACCACAGAAGCGTCGTCAGAGTCGTCTTCGGCCGTCCAAGGCGGCAGGCCGCGGCGCGGCACAGGATCGTGCGGATATGCTCAGGAGCGTAGAAGGCTTCCCAGGCCGCGCGATAGGCATCCTCCCATTCCGCATCCGACATTTTGGGATGATGCGCCACGCGATGATTGAGGTCGTACTTGTTCATGTCGGGGTCCATCGAGACCCCCTTCTGCCAAAGTACTTTGTGGTCCTCTGACCCGGGCAACGGAGTGAGAAAAAATAATTCGAGGATGTCGAGAGGCAGCTCACGCTTGATGATCTCGATGTCGCGCAGGATCGATGCCTTGCTGTCGCCAGGAAATCCGATGATGTAGCCGGCACAGGTGATAGCACCATGCTCGCGCCATTTCTGCAGCATCCGCCGGTAGTCAGTGATCTTGTTCTGGCGTTTCTTGGCCGCGATGAGATTGTCCGGGTTGATGTTCTCCAGTCCAATGAACACTCGGCGGACGCCTGCCTGGGCCGCCTTCTCAATAAAATTCGGGATCTTGTGGCACAGCGTGTCGACCTGGATGGTGAAGCCAATCTTCGGGCAATCGCCAGCGCGCAACTCGATCAGGCGGTCGAACAGCAACTCCCAATCGCGGTTACGAGCGAAATTGTCGTCGGTGATGAAAAACCGCCTGATGTTCTGGGCATAGTTCTCGCGGACAATCTTTTCAAGATCGTCCGGCGAACGGAATCTACTCTTGCGGCCCTGTACGTTGATGATCGTGCAGAAGGAGCATTGGTAAGGACATCCGCGTCCGAGATCCATGCTCGAGAGCGATCCGGAGGTTCGGCGTACGTGCTTTCGTGGCAGGATGGGCGGCGGCTGCCCTTGCAGGTTGGGGAGCTTGTCCATGTGATTGTAGAGCGGCGCGAGTTTCCCGTCCCATGCATCACGCAAGACCGCGTCGAACCGGCCCTCTTCGGCCTCGCCGGCAAAAAACGAAATACCTAGCGCTTGCGCTTCGCGCATGTCCTGCGGCATTTCCGGCAACATCGCGATGCAGCCTGAAATGTGGAAGCCGCCGATGCAGACCGGCAGTCCGGCGGCAAGGAACGGACGGGCGAGGTCGACGGCGCGTGGAAATTGGTTGGACTGCACGCCGACAAGACCGATTAGCGCCTTGCCCCCCGCCTTGCGGATCTCTCGGATGATCCGGTCCGGCTGGACCCGCCGGTTGGTCTCGTCATAGGTATGCAGGCGGATTTCGACATCGGGTCCAAGCACATTCCGGCGGTGTGCATCCTCCGCCAGGCCGTTCAGGCATGCCAGCGTGTTGGAGGGAATGGCCGACCGGAACCATTGAATGGGATAGCCGTCGTCATCGTAGTGCGTCGGCTTGATCATCACGAAATGGAAAAGCCGCCCTGCAAGAGCCGGAGAGATCAGTATTGCGTCGCTCCTTGAACCCATAGCTGACCCTTACTGCTTCCACGGGGTAGTCTCAACTGACATCGACCCTACCGACGTGGCAATGAAATCCCTCCGGAATGGAGCATTGCAATGCCGCTGCAGCGAGGCGAGGTCCAGGGTTACGACTTCAATCGGATGATCGTTGAGTTCACGATGCTCAGTCAGGGCAAGGTAGTTTCATGCGCGATCAGTACCACGGCGATGGACGATCTTGAAGGTAGTCGTGACGTGAGGCCAGATCAGCGCGTAGATTAGTTTATGCGACTGCGCGAAGTAATTGAAGAGCGAGCATCGCGTAAGTTCTTCGAAGAGCAGGCCCAGGCCGACCGACCCGTGGTGTTGCGATCCAACGATTTTCATTAGATGATCGTTACACTCCCTCATCGAGAGCCTCCCCGATTTCTGAACTCGAAGGCGGCCACGGCGCATCGGCCCATTATGTCGTCGACATGCGCTCACTTCGTCGGCAATGGCGAGCGGCGTCAGTGGTACGGTGAGGCCGAGCGCAGGAGCAGCCTCGCTCGGTGCAGCGGACGGCTACCGTTCAACTTGCCCTGCTGGTCGCAGGAGCCTGCCAGATAGCTGCGTGCGCGCTCTTCCGGATCGCGTCGTCACGGTGCATGCGCGCGATCGCGGCTTCGCCGCCGGCGGTCGCGTGGTAGAGATCGAGCGCCTCGAATTCGTCGTCTCGTGGCGGCGCGATCGCGAGGTCCGTGTAGGTCCAGCGGTTCGGCGCCGCTAGCACTTCGTCGAGGATGGACTTGCATTGCCGATATACCGACCAGTAACGCCACATCTTGACGACGCTCTCCCCGAGATAGCGCGGATAGAATAGGGCCGGATTCTCTCGCGGCAGGCCATCCCGACGGTCGCGGCGGAATTTTCGCCGAAATGCGCCGCCTTCGAGCGGATGAACGCCTTCGTATGCGCTCACGAGCTTGAACCACAGAAGCGTCGTCAGAGTCGTCTTCGGCCGTCCAAGGCGGCAGGCCGCGGCGCGGCGCAGGATCGTGCGGATATGCTCAGGAGCGTAGAAGGCTTCCCAGGCCGCGCGATAGGCATCCTCCCATTCCGCATCCGACATTTTGGGATGATGCGCCACGCGATGATTGAGGTCGTACTTGTTCATGTCGGGATCCATCGAGACCCCCTTCTGCCAAAGTACTTTGTGGTCCTCTGACCCGGGCAACGGAGTGAGAAAAAATAATTCGAGGATGTCGAGAGGCAGCTCACGCTTGATGATCTCGATGTCGCGCAGGATCGATGCCTTGCTGTCGCCAGGAAACCCGATGATGTAGCCGGCACAGGTGATGGCACCATGCTCGCGCCATTTCTGCAGCATCCGCCGGTAGTCAGTGATCTTGTTCTGGCGTTTCTTGGCCGCGATGAGATTGTCCGGGTTGATGTTCTCCAGTCCAATGAACACTCGGCGGACGCCTGCCTGGGCCGCCTTCTCAATAAAATTCGGGATCTTGTGGCACAGCGTGTCGACCTGGATGGTGAAGCCAATCTTCGGGCAATCGCCAGCGCGCAACTCGATCAGGCGGTCGAACAGCAACTCCCAATCGCGGTTACGAGCGAAATTGTCGTCGGTGATGAAAAACCGCCTGATGTTCTGGGCATAGTTCTCGCGGACAATCTTTTCAAGATCGTCCGGCGAACGGAATCTACTCTTGCGGCCCTGTACGTTGATGATCGTGCAGAAGGAGCATTGGTAAGGACATCCGCGTCCGAGATCCATGCTCGAGAGCGATCCGGAGGTTCGGCGTACGTGCTTTCGTGGCAGGATGGGCGGCGGCTGCCCTTGCAGGTTGGGGAGCTTGTCCATGTGATTGTAGAGCGGCGCGAGTTTCCCGTCCCATGCATCGCGCAAGACCGCGTCGAACCGGCCCTCTTCGGCCTCGCCGGCAAAAAACGAAATACCTAGCGCTTGCGCTTCGCGCATGTCCTGCGGCATTTCCGGCAACATCGCGATGCAGCCTGAAATGTGGAAGCCGCCGATGCAGACCGGCAGTCCGGCGGCAAGGAACGGACGGGCGAGGTCGACGGCGCGTGGAAATTGGTTGGACTGCACGCCGACAAGACCGATCAGCGCCTTGCCCCCCGCCTTGCGGATCTCTCGGATGATCCGGTCCGGCTGGACCCGCCGGTTGGTCTCGTCATAGGTATGCAGGCGGATTTCGACATCGGGTCCAAGCACATTCCGGCGGTGTGCATCCTCCGCCAGGCCGTTCAGGCATGCCAGCGTGTTGGAGGGAATGGCCGACCGGAACCATTGAATGGGATAGCCGTCGTCATCGTAGTGCGTCGGCTTGATCATCACGAAATGGAAAAGCCGCCCTGCAAGAGCCGGAGAGATCAGTACTGCGTCGCTCCTTGAACCCATAGCTGACCCTTACTGCTTCCACGGGGTAGTCTCAACTGACATCGACCTACCGACGTGGCACAATGAAATCCCTCCGGAATGGAGCATTGCAATGCCGCTGCAGCGAGGCGAGGTCCAGGGTTACGACTTCAATCGGATGATCGTTGAGTTCACGATGCTCAGTCAGGGCAAGGTAGTTTCATGCGCGATCAGTACCACGGCGATGGACGATCTTGAAGGTAGTCGTGACGTGAGGCCAGATCAGCGCGTAGATCAGTTTATGCGGCTGCGCGAAGTAATTGAAGAGCGAGCATCGCGTAAGTTCTTCGAAGAGCAGGCCCAGGCCGACCGACCCGTGGTGTTGCGATCCAACGATTTTCATTAGATGATCGTTACATTCCCTCATCGAGAGCCTCCCCGATTTCTGAACTCGAAGGCGGCCACGGCGCATCGGCCCATCATGTCGTAGTTTGGCACTTTTCGGACGTGCCAGCCGCGCCAACCAATGTCCGGTTTCGGTGTCAGGGGTATAGCAACCGCCGGTGGCTAACGTGCCAAGATCATCCGGTGGCGCAGGGGTTTCTTCGACACCCGCTTCCCCGCCAAAGCGCCAGGGAAGCGCTAGGGAAGCGTTTGACCGGCGGGCCGCCAGGGTGGGGCGCGGCCGGGGCCGCAAAGCCGCTGTACGGCCTTCCCTGGGGCAGGGCTAAGCAAGGTTCAGTCGGTTGACCAACGGATGCGCCTGGAATGCGGTGTCGGCTTTCGCCAACTGCGGACGTGCCGTCGCACACGTCCGGGGCAGCATGTGCCATGAACGGACATTCGCGCTCCTTTTCAACGCTGAGCCGAAAAGAAAAACGGGAGCGCATCCGTCACATGCGCTCCCTTTAGCGTTCTGGTCGGCAATAATCTTTTACTGACCTGGGCGGTTCTTGATCATCTCCTCGACCTTCTTCTTCACCGCTTCGAGGTTGAAGGACGCCGGGTCCTGCATCGGCGGATAGTCGATCGCCGTCAGCGCCAGCTTCGCGACATACTGCTGGACCAGGACGAAGCGCCAGAACTCACGGGCGAAGAAGTCGTTGATGTAGCCGCAAGCGCCAGGTGTTGAGGCGACTCGCCGCGAAGATGGGCGTGCGCTCGAACGGATCCTGGCGAATGTTGACCATGACTGGCATGTCCGTGGTGATCTTTTCGCCGGGCCAGCCATAAGGCTGCGCGTAGAACTGGAACTTGAAGTTGTCGATGCGAACCGCGCCCAGGCTCGCGCCGCCGAAGTAGAAGAGCTCGTGGCGCTTGGATGGGCCTTTGCCGGTGAGGAGGTCCATCTGATTGTAGCCGTCGAGATGGTTCTTGTAGGTCCGGTCGCCGAGCTTCACGCCCTTCAGAAGCTGATCGGTGATGTTGGGGTTGCCGGCAGCAGCCATCAGGGTGGGGAACCAATCGAGGCCGGAGAAGATTCCGTTCTCGACCGTGCCTGGCTTGACCTGGCCCGGCCAGCGGATGATGGCCGGCACGCGGAAGCCGCCCTCGCCGACGGTGCCCTTGGTGTTCTTGAACGGCGTCATGCCGCCATCCGGCCAAGTGAACACCTCCGCACCGTTGTCCGTGGTGAAGATGACGATGGTGTTGTTGGTCTCGCCGATGTCGTCGAGATGCTTGAGCAGTGCGCCGACGCTGTCGTCCATCTGCGCCATGCCGGCTTCTTCGAGACCGTAGTTCGTCTGGCTGTTCTGCATCGACGCTGTACTTCTTCGAGAGGAACGTCCAGACGTGCATGCGCGTGGTGTTGTGCCAGACGAAGAACGGCTTGCCGTCTCTCTTGGCCTTGTCCATGAAGTCGCTGGATGACTTGACCAAGACTTCGTCGAAGGTCGTCATGTCGTACTTCGCCTTGAGGAACGGCAAGTCGTGCATGTTCGGCACGTTCGACATGTCCGGGAACGGCGGCAGCGGGCCTTCATCGACGATCCTCTGCTTGCCGATTTTGCCCCAGCGCGGCATCTCGGTCGGATCGTCGTGATCGGTCGCATAGCTGTGGATCAGGCTGCGCGGGCCGTACGTGTTGTAGTAGTCCTCGTCGACCGGGAACGAGTACCAGTACGGATCGGACATCGCGTCGAGGTGGTACAGGTATCCGAAGAACTCGTCGAAGCCGTGCAGCGTCGGAAGAAACTTGTTCAGGTCACCGAGATGGTTCTTGCCGAACTGCCCGGTGGCATAGCCTTGTGCCTTCAGGACGGTGGCGAGCGTCACGGCCTGTGCCGGAATACCGACGTCGGCCCCGGCCTGCCCGACGGTCGTCAGCCCAGTGCGGATCGGCAATTCGCCGGTGATGAAGTTCGCTCGACCCGCCGTGCAGCTGGCTTCGGCATAGTAGTCGGTGAAGCGCATCCCTTCGGCTGCAAGCTTGTCGAGGTTCGGCGTCTTCCCCGACATGATGCCTTGATGATAGGCGCCGATGTTGAACCAGCCGACATCGTCGCCCATGATGACGAGGATGTTGGGCTTCTGTTGCTGCTGGGCGGAGGCTGGAACGCTCGCCGCTGTTAGCGCGGCGATCGATGCCAACAAACCGAGCCAGATATATTTGGCTATCCGCATGCTTGATCTCCTCTCGGCTGCCCGTGATGGGCCGACAGCCTGTGCCCAACTGCTCTCTCGATGCCACACGCGCGTCGACATCGGAACAGAACCGTTTGTGTCATGAATGCGGGAATCATGCGCCGCGCGGTTACAGGATGCACGCTGAGCGCATTGGATGCCGAAGCAGTTCGCGCGCGTTGAACCAAGACGCGCCGACCCATGCCTTCGAGATCAAGCATCACGTTCATCGCGACGAGCGGCTGCGCGGCGATGTCGGGGTCAAGCCAGGCACCGTCTTCGATCTCGGTGAGTGGTGAGGCCGTTGCCTGCGCCAGCGCCCGCGGCACCGTTACGCTCATCGCCGTTTGTGCGACCCAGACCGCCAAGCAATTCATGTCACACTCTCGTCGCCGAGACGGTGCCTGACTACCCCCCGCGGGGACTGCGTCGGTCGGCTCAATGAGCAGGCACGTTTGGTACGATTTGCGTTGCTGCAACGGACTTTTTGCAATCGTTGCTGGCGAAGCACAACGATAGTTAAATCGTTCTATCAATGTAGAAATCCGCCTTTATTGGATGCAATCGTCCTGCCCGGAGATTATTCGCTGGGGGGCGGGTCATGTCTGAACAGAGGCGCAAACAAAATTCGGAGCTGCTCACGTCGCGGAGCGGTATCGGGTCGGCGGCGATCTGGAGCGCGATTGCTTTCGCTTGCTTCATGAGTTCTGCGAAAGCAGATGAAGGCGGCGTGAGTTTCTGGATACCAGGCTTTTTCGGGAGCCTCGCGGCGGCTCCTCTGCAGCCGGGCTGGACGCTCCAGACCACCTACTATCACACCAGCCCATCTGCCGGAGCCGACGTAGCGCGGGCGCGCGAGATCACGATCGGTCGCATCCCCCTCAATCTCAACGCCAACCTGAGCGCCACTCTCGACGCGCGGGCCGATCTCGGCTTGGCCATCCCCCTCTACACGTTCGCCACGCCGGTTTTCGGTGGCCAAGCCACCGTCGGCGTGGTCGGAACGTATGCCCGCGTCAGCACGTCGCTCGCAGGGACGCTTGCCGGCACCTTGACGACGCCATTGGGAACGATCCCGTTTTCACGTTCCGACAGCATTAGCGACGCGGTCTGGGGTTTCGGAGACGTGATCCCAATAGCGACGCTGCGCTGGAATGCCGGCATTCACAACTACATGACCTATATCACCGGGGATATACCGGTCGGGGCCTACAACTCCACCCGCCTCTCGAATATCGGCATCGGGCACGGCACGATCGACGCCGGCGGCGGCTACACCTACTTCAATCCGCAGACCGGGCACGAGCTCTCGGGCGTGCTGGGCTTCACCTACAATTTGCTCAATCAGTCAACGCAATATCAGAACGGCGTTGACATGCACCTCGATTGGAGCGCGTCGCAGTTCCTGACCAAGCAGTTTCAGATCGGAGCGGTAGGCTACGTCTATAAGGAGATCGGCTGCGACAGCGGCTCCGGCGACCGAGTGGGTTGCTTTCAGTCGCAGGTCGTCGGGGTTGGCCCGCAGCTCGGCTTCATCTTTCCGGTCGGGGACCTTCAGGGCTATCTCAATCTGAAGTATTACAGCGAATTTGCCGCGGAGAACCGTGCCCACGGCTGGAACACCTGGGTCTCATTCACTATCTCGCCGCCTGCGCCAACGCCGTCGCCACCGCGCCGCATGGTCACGAAATAACTTGAACTCGCTGTTCGATGACCGGTTCGGGTCAAACCCGGACTTCCTCCTTGGGGGCCGCACGTCCGCTTCCGCCGAGTGCAGACATTGGTCCGGGAGGGCAGTCCGTTGGTCAAGCTGCGCAATTCTGCTTAGGACCGAAGCCGTGCACCGGATGCCTGTGGCTTGTGAGGCCGGACACGGACTGACAAGGGTGCTATCCTTCGGTAGCCCTTCAGACCGGAGGGATCAGATGACATTTTGCATCGGGCGACGCGAGTTCATCACGCTTGTT
>CAVQIP010000028.1:0-129315 GCA_963712565.1 uncultured Alphaproteobacteria bacterium
TGGAGCGGGCGAAGGGAATCGAACCCTCGTATGCAGCTTGGGAAGCTGCCGTTCTGCCATTGAACTACGCCCGCGCTCGGACGGCGAGGCCCGAACCGCAACATAACGTGAATGCGCGCCGGAGAAAAGCAGGCCTCCGATTGATCGGCGCCCCGACGCCGATGTGAGCCTTCACGGCGTTTGCGCCGCCGGCCGCTTTCCCGCCGGCATCAGCACGCAGGCGGCGGCGGCGAAGATGAGCGCAAAGCCGATCATGTCCGCGGTCGTCGGCCATTCGCCGAGCATCAGCATCGAGCTGGTCACGCCGACGACCGGGGTGGCGAGCGAACCCAGCGACGCCGTCGCCGTCGGCAAGCGTGCAATGATCGCGAACCACAGGATGTAGGCGAAGCCGGTGCCGATCAGGCCGTTGTAGATCACCGCCAAAATGGCCTTCAGCGACACCAGCGCCGGCGTCGGCACGCCCTGGAACATCAACAGCCCGGCAACGAAGACGGCGGCGCCTACGGCGATCTGCCAGGCCGTGATGGTGAGCAAGTCGCCGGGGATGCGCGCCCATTTCATGTAGATCGTGCCGGCGGCCCAGCATAAGGCGCAGCCGAGTGCGAGCATCAGGCCGACCACCGACTGCGCCGCCGCCACCGGATAGACGAGCACCGTCAGCCCGGCGATGCACAGCACCAGCCCGAGCCCGGCTCGCCTGGTCAGGCCCTCGCCCAGGATCGGCCAAGCCACCAGGCTCGCCCAGACCGGCATGGAATAGTTGATGATCACGACCCGCGAGGTGGTGGCCGCAAGCTGGGCAAACGAGCTGAACAGACCGAAGCCGACAATGTTGAACATCGAAGCGACCACCACATGCAGCCACGGCATCCCGCGCGGGATCGCGGGACTGCGACCCTGCAGGCGGATCAGGGCGAACAGCGATACCGTGCTGATGGAGTATCCGAGCGCGCGAAACGTCCAGACCTCGATCTCGTCCAGCGCGATCTTCATGATCGGCCAGCTCAGTCCCCAAACCAACGCCAACAGGATGAGCAAAAGCTTGGCTTTGGCGGTTTCGTCCAATGCGTGCGGCGAGACCACGAAACCACCCTTTGCGAGATGTCCGCGGTGGGCCCGCAGCGAACGCGACTGCGAGAGCTTTTCACCGCACGACCGGAGCTTCCGGAACGAGCGATCTCTCCATAACCAGAAGCGCCGCAGATGCAAGCCGAGCATTGGCTCACCCGCTGCCGTCCCTTAGTCTCGCCGGTACGGGCATTGCGGCACGCACGATGGATCGATTGGGGAGAAACCCGGCAATGAGCGAGGCAGGTGGCGCGAGCGCCGATGAAAGTACCTGGGCGGTGCATTTCCCCGGCAATCTGCGCTGGAGCAACGCCATGCAGATCGTCAAGGGCATGGCGCCCTATGCCGCCGTCGCCATGGACGAAGTCGACCGCGTCGGCCGGCGGCTCCAGGCGCGTCGCGCCGAAGCCGATCTCGACAAGGTCTGGCGCGAGGAATGGGCGGCGATGGCGGATCGCGTCGCCGGCGTCGCCGACGAAGCCGCGGCGGAGGGACGTCAGATCACCGCCGGCAACAACTACATGCGGGCGGGTAACTATTACTACAGCGCGGAGCGCTTCATCCCGCCCGGCCCGGAGAAGATGGCGATGTATCGCAAGGCGCTGCGGTGCTATGGCGCGGCGATGGAGCGCCTCCATCCCGAGATCGAACGCGTCGAGGTGCCGTACGAGGCTGCCAGCCTGCCGGCCTATTTCGTGAAGGGCGCCGGCAGCGGACGGCGACCCACCGTCGTGCTGTTCGACGGCATGGACAATGCCAAGGAAATGAGCGTGATCTTCGCCGGCCTCGACTTCGCCAAGCGCGGCATCAACACGCTCGCCATCGACGGACCCGGCCAAGCCGAGACGCTGCGCCTGCGGAACATTCCCAGCCGTCACGACTACGAGGTGCCCGGCAGCGCGGCCTACGACTATGTCGCGGCCCGGCCGGAGGTCGACCCCAAACGCGTCGCGGTCATGGGGTACAGCTTCGGCGGCTATCAGGCGCCGCGGATCGCCGCATTCGAGAAGCGCTATGCCGCCGCCGTCGCGTTCGGCGCCATGCATTGGAGCATCTATGAATGGGTCGCCGGCAACAAGGCCAAGCTCGCGGTCGATCCGCGCACGAGCTCCACGTCGATATTCCAGTTCCGCTGGGTGGTCGGAGCGCCGGACAACGAGACCGCGCTCGAATGGGCGAAGAAGTTCACGCTCGAAGGCGTCGCGCAGCGGATCGAATGCGCGTTCCTCGTGCTGCACGGCGAGAACGACCGCATCGTCCCGCTCTCGGAAGCGAAGAAGCTCTACGAGCAGGTCGGTTCGAAGCGCAAGCACCTAAAGATTTTCACCGCCGCGGAAGGCGGCGCCGAGCATTGCCAGGTCGATCATCGCCAACTCGGCGTCGACTACATCGGCGACTGGCTGCTGGCGAATATGTGAGCCGCCCCATGCCTGCGATGGTGCGGCCTGCGCGTCGATGTCGCGGATGGGCCGTCACCGGTCGACGCCAAGGCCGGCCCGTGATCCAATAGGGTGCAACAAGCCGGGTCAACGGCAACACAACCAGGGAGGAGGCCCGATGTTCAGTCTCGCTCGATGGTGCGCCATCCTGTGCGCCGCGCTTGCGGCTCCGGTGTCGGCGCAAGCGCAGAATCCGTCGTCCTATCCCGACCGGCCGATCCGGCTGGTGGTCGCCTTCCCGCCGGGCGGGGCAACCGACACCCTGACCCGCCAGATCACCCAGGAACTGGGAGAGGCGCTGGGCCAGTCCGTCGTCATCGAGAACAAGCCGGGCGCCGGCGGTTACGTCGCCTGGAATCATGTCGCCACGTCGGACCCGGACGGTTACACGCTGCTGATGGCGGAAAACGCCATCGGCATCAGCCAGGCCCTGTACAAGAAATCTTCCTCGCCCTTCGATCCGGTCACGCAATACGACGCCATCGCCACGGTCGCGACCTCGCCGCTGGTGCTCGCGGTCGCCAACAACGTGAAGGCCAATACGGTCGCGGAGCTCATCGCCTATTCTCGTACCGTGCCGCAGAAGATGAATTATGCCTCCGCCGGCATCGGCAGCGTGTCGCATCTGACCTTTGAAGTGATCAAGGCAGGCACGGGCATGGAGGCGGTCCACGTCCCCTACAAGGGCGGCGGGCCCGCCATGAACGACGTGATCGCCGGGCACGTGGCCATCAACATGGCGTCGATCCAGGTCGCGAAGGGCCTGGTCGAAGCCGGCAAGATCAAGGGGCTTGCGGTCACCAGCACGGACCGTTCACCCGTGCTGCCGAACGTTCCGACCCTGAAAGAGGCCGGCATCAAGACCGCGGACGTGGATTTGCGCTTCTGGTTCGGAATCTTCGGTCCGAAAGGCATTCCGGATGCCGTCAGAGCCAAGTTGGACCAGGCGGTTTCGACCACCTTGTCGAATCCGCGCGTGCGCGAACGGCTGGCCAAGCTCGATATCGAGCCGGCCTACGCACCGGGCAGCGACCTGAAGATGAAGCTCGAAAACGAGATCGCAAACTGGACGAAGTTCATCGACGCCCACGGCATCAAGCCGGAATAAATCGCCCGCGAGAGTTTGCGAACTTCGGAATTGGGACACTGGCGGGCGTGGCCGAGGCGGAGCAAGGAGTTGGCGTGAGCGGGGGATACGATCTCGTCGTTAACGGCAAATCCGTTCATGTCGAGAGCGATGGGTCAAAGCCGCTGTTGTCGGTGCTGCGTGACGAGCTCGGTTTGCGCGGCACCCGGTTCGGGTGCGGCACCGAGCAATGCGGCTCCTGCATGGTGCTGATCGACGGTGAGCCGTCGTTTTCCTGCGCCCGGCCGATCGAGAAGTCTTGGCGGAAAGGCCGTGACGACGGTGGAGGGACTTTCGCCGGACGGCGTGCTTCACCCGCTGCAGCAGGCCTTTCTCGACGAGCAGGCCGGCCAATGCGGCTATTGCCTCTCCGGCATCTTGATGTCGGCGACGGCGCTGCTCGCGCGCAATCCACGCCCGAGCCGGAGCGAGATCGCCGTCGCCCTCGACCGCCATCTCTGCCGCTGCGGCGTGCACAATCGCATCATGCGAGCGGTCGCGCGCGCCGGCGCGACGATGGGATCGCGGTCATGACCGCGCTCCCGAAGAGCCTGATCGACAATCCGCAGCTCGGCACGTGGATCGGCTTCGAGGAATACGGCCGCGTGCGGCTCGCGACCGGGAAGGTCGAGATCGGCCAGGGCGTGCTCACCGCGCTCGCCCAGATTGCCGCCGAGGAGCTGGACGTTGCGCCCGCGCGGCTACGCGTCGTCTCCGGCGAAACACCCGCAAGCCCCTCCGAGGGCTTCACCTCGGGCAGCAACTCGATCGCCGTATCGGGCGCCTCCATTCGCCTTGTGTGCGCCGAAGTGCGGGCGCTCTTCCTGCGACGTGTCGCGAAGGAACTCGCGTGTCCGCTCGAAACTCTCACGATCGACGATGGCCGCTTCCTGCGTGGAGGCCGCCACATCGGCCAGGACTACTGGTCCCTGGCCGGTGAGATCGACCTTGCTCGGCCGGTCACCGGCGATGCGACACCCAAGCCGCCGTCGAGTTATCGCATCGTCGGGCGCAATTTGTCGCGGCTCGATCTCGCGGACAAGGTCACGGGCGCGGCCTTCATCCACGACCTCGCACCGGATCGCGTGCTGCACGCGCGGATGCTGCGTCGCCCATGGCCTGGCGCGCGGCTCGCCGCGCTCGATACGGCCACGGTCAGGCGCGCCGCCGGCGCGCCGATCGATATCGTGCGCGCAGGCGACCTCGTCGCGTTCACCTCGGACGACGAGACCGCGGTGATGCGGGCTTCGGAATGCGCGCGCGGGCTCGCGGTCTGGGACGGCGGCGCAAAGCCGCCATCCCAAGCGGGCGAGCCGGACTGGATCAAAAGTCAGGATGCGCGCGATCGCGTCGTGGAAACCGGCGCGGCGGCCGGCGCCGCCGGAAATCGCGTGGTCGAGGCGAGCTATTCGCGTCCCTTCCTTGCCTATGGCTCGATCGGACCATCCTGCGCGCTCGCAGAATACAGAGGCGGCGAGTTGACGGTGTGGACCCACTCCCAGGGCGTGTTCGAGCTGCGCAAATGGCTCGCGCAGGCGCTCGGCCTCGATGTTGCGCGGATCACGGTCTTGCATCGTCCGGGCGCCGGCTGCTACGGCCACAACTCGGCCGACGATGTGGCGTTCGACGCGGCATTCGTCGCGCTGCGCGTGCCGAACCGGACGGTACGCGTGCAATGGACGCGCGAGGACGAGTTCTCGGCCGCCCCGATGGGCGCGGCCATGGTGGTCGGCCTGCGTGCTGTGCTCGACGCCAATGCGCGCCCGGCCGACTGGACGATCGAAATCTGGAGCCCGGTGCACGCGCAGCGTCCGGGCATGAATGGACGCGCGAATTTCGTTGGCGCGCAGGCGCTGCCCGACGCACCACCGCCGCCCGCCGAGATCTCCGACGTCGCCGACGAAGCGGGCGGCGGCGCGACCCGCAACGCGCAGGCGCTCTACGATCTGCCCCGGCACAAATTGGTGCATCATCTGCTACCGCAGGTTCCGATCAGGACGTCGTCGTTGCGCGGCCTCGGCGCCTTTGCGAACGTGTTTGCAATCGAGTCGTTCATGGACGAACTGGCCGAGATCGCGGGCGAAGACCCCATCGCCTACCGGCTCTCGCTCACGTCCGATCCGCGCGCGCGGCGGGTGATCGAGACGGCGGCCGAGATGGGCGGCTGGCTCGACACGAGCGCGCGCGAGGGCCGCGCACGCGGCTTCGGCTTTGCCCGCTACAAGAATCGCGCCGCCTACGCAGCGGTGGTGGCCGAGGTCGAGGTCGGCGATGAGGTCCGTGTCACCCGCATATGGGCCGCCGTCGACGCCGGCCTTGTGATCAATCCGGACGGCGCGGCGAACCAGATCGAAGGCGGGATCATCCAGGCGGCGAGCTGGGCCTTGAAGGAACGAGTGCGGTTCGAAGACGGACGGGTCGCTTCCAACTCCTGGGACGGCTATCCTATCCTGCGTTTTTCCGAGGTTCCGGAGGTCGACGTCCGCTTCATCGAGGCGCCGCACGAGCCGGCGCTTGGCCTGGGCGAAGCCTCACTCGGGCCTACGGCGGCAGCGATCGGCAACGCGGTGGCGCGTGCGCTCGGCGCGCGCATGCGCGCGTTGCCATTGACGCGCGAGCGCATCGCCGCGACGCTGTTGGCCGAAGGCTAGCAAGTGCCTGACGGATATTGAGAGAGGACCACATGCAACGTCGAACGGCGTTACTCGTCGCGTGCGCGATCGTGTTCTGCACTGTGCTGCGATCGGCTACTGCGCAGGACTTTTCCGGCAAACCGATCCGCCTCCTGGTCGGGCTGGCGGCCGGCGGTGCAACCGACGTCATGGCGCGTCTCGTCGCGCAGAAGATGAGCGAGAACCTGCGCACGACGGTCTTCGTCGAAAACAAGGCCGGCGGCAATTTCATTCCGGCCTTGCGGGAACTCACGAGCGCGCCGCCCGACGGTCACACGCTGTTCTTTATTTCGACCAGCACGCTGATCACCCAGCCGTTGCATCCGGACTATCCTTTCGATCTGACCAAGCTCACGTCCGTCACCCAGGTCGCGACCGGACCGCTGATCCTGGTGGTGCGCAATGATCTGCCGATCAAAAGCGTGCGGGGGCTGATCGATCACGCCAATCGCAATCCCGGAAAGCTCTCGTTCGGCGCCGGCGGCGGAACCGGAAGCTCGCTTTACCTTGCGACCGAGTTGTTGAAGGCAAAGAGCGGCATCAAGCTGACCATCGTGCCCTATAAAGGAGCGGGACCCGCGCTCAACGATCTCCTGGGCGGGCATATCGACGGGATGTTCGATGCGATGCCGGTCATGGTCACCCAGGCCAAGGCCGGCAAGGTCACTCCGCTGGCGGTCACCAGCGGCAAGCGCTCGCCCGCCCTGCCCGAGGTCCCCACCATGATGGAGGCCGGGGTGCCCGACTACGAGATCGCCGGCTGGTTCGGGATTCTGGCGCCGAGCAACACGCCGCCGGCGGTCGCCAAGCGCTTGCGGGACGAGGTGGCGAAGGCGGTGGCGGCGCCCGATGTCGTGGCGCAACTGGATTCCCAGGGCATGCAGCCGCTGGCCACGCAGCCGCAGGAATGGGAGCGCTACCTGAAGGCCGAGTTGGAGCGCTACGCGAAGATCATCAAGGACGCGAACATCAAACCGGAATGACGGAGGGGTTTTGATCGATCGTTTCGACGACAACCCTCCGGCAGCGCATGCGACCCGCCGGCTCGGGATCGATTTAGCCGTCGATCGCCTCACCGCAACTCGCTAGGAAAGCGCCGATGTCCAGGAACATGCTCGATGGCGGTCAGGTGATCGTCGACTATCTCGTACGGGAGCGCGTGCCCTACGTCTTCGGCTTGTGCGGTCACGGCAATATCGGCTTCATCGACGCGCTGTATGAGCGCTCCGACGACATCAAGACCATCTCCGTCCACCACGAGACGGTCGCCGGCTTCATGGCGGATGTGTACTATCGCGTCTGCGGCAAGCCGACGGCGACGTTCACGTCCTGCGGCCCGGGCTCGGCCAACCTGCCGATCGCGCTCGCCAATTCCTATCTCGATTCCGTTCCGTTCCTGGCCGTCACGGGCAACGTGCCGACTAGCCAATTCAACCGCGGGGCGTTTCAGGAGCTCTACCGCCACTATCAAGCGGACTTTCCATCCACCGTGCGCGCCTATTGCAAGCGCGTATTCCAGCCCACGCGCGGCGACATGGTTCCGCTCGCCATCCGCCAGGCCTGGAAGACCATGGTGACCGGACGGCCCGGGCCGGTCGTGCTCGATGTTCCGTTCGACATCTTCAAGGAGGCCGCCGCCGAGGAAACCCCGAAGCCGGAAGCATGGAACGCCAACATCTCCTGCCGCTGCGGCGCCGATCCCGACGGCGTCAAGAAGGCCGTGGACATGCTGCTGGCGGCCGAACGGCCCGTCATTCTGGTCGGCCAGGGCGTGAAATACGGCGGCGCGTCAGCCGATTTGTTGCGGGTCGCCGAGCGATTGCGCATTCCGGTCGCCTGGTCGGCGAGCGGGACCGGCGCCATCGACGCGCGCCATCCCCTGGCGCTCGGCCTGGTCGCCCGCAACGGTCCCTATCAGGCCAATCATGCCGCGCGTACCGCCGACGTCCTGCTTGCGCTCGGGGTGCGCTTCGACGACCGCACCTCGAGTTCATGGCTGCCGGGCTATTCGTTCACCATCCCGCCTACCAAGCTGATCCACGTCGACATCGATCCCGACGAAATCGCCCGCAACTACCCGGTCGCGCTCGGGCTGATGGCGGATGTGCGCACCTTCCTGCACCAAGTGCTGGCGGAGCTCGAGTCCCGTCGGCATCTTGCAGATCCCGCCGCCGCGCGCGGGAAATGGCTCGACACGATCGAGGGTTACCGCAGGGAATGGAACGCGTTCATTGCCCCGGGATTCGTCGAGGACGCAACCCCGATCCATCCCCAGCGCGCCGCCCATGAGATCGACAAGGCGCTGCCCGAGGACGCCATTCTGGTGAGCGACATCGGCGTCCATCACAATTGGCTGATCCAGTTCTGCAATCCCCGGCGTCCGGATTCGCTTATCGGCTCGATGGGTTTCGGCCCGATGGGTTTCGGCGTCGCCGGAGTCTTGGGCGCTCAGTTTGCCGCACCCGACCGGCCTTGTGTCTCGGTTTGCGGCGATGGCGCTTTCTTCATGCATGCCAGCGTGCTCGGTACCGCGGTCGAATACAATCTGCCGGTCGTCTGGGTGGTGTGGAATAATTTCGCCTATGCCTCAATTCGCGGACTGCAGCGCGGTTATCTCGGCGGCCGTGAGCTTGCGACCGACTTCCGCCATCCCGAAACCGGCGCTCCCTACAATCCCGACTTTGCCGCCATGGCGCGCTCGGCCGGCATCGCGGGTGTGAACGTCGATCGTGCAGCCGATCTTTCCGACGCGTTGCGAGCCGCGCTGGCGGCGCGCCGGCCGTATCTCATCAATGCCAATATCGGTGCCGATAAAAATCCGGGCGGCGCCGGTGTGTGGGAGCTTCCCGGATTGGGCCAGAGCCAGCCGGCCTTCGGCGGGCGCTACCAAGCTTGATCGCAGGCGGACGCACGCGGGCGAGATAGCCCGCCGGAGATTCATCGCGGCGGATCATTGGAGACAAGAGATGACAAGGATCGTTTCGGCATGCGTCGCTGGAATTCTCGCGGCGCTCGCTGTGAACTCCGCCTTCGCCCAGGTCTCGTTTCCCACCCGCCCGGTAAAATTCATCGTTCCTTTCCCCGGCGGCGGCATCAACGACATCCTCGCCCGCATCATCGGCGAGAAACTCCAGGTCAAATGGGGTCAGCCGATCGTGATCGAGAACAAGACCGGTGCCGGCGGCAATATCGGCGCCGACCTCGCCTATCAATCCGCGCCCGACGGCTACACGCTGTTGCTCAGCCCGCCCGGACCCCTCGCGATCAATCAGATCCTCTACAAACAGCTCTCCTACAAGCCCCAGGAATTCGTTCCGATCACCTTGGTCGGCTCGGTGCCGAATGTCGTCATCGTCCGCAAGGAACTGCCGGTGAATTCGCTCAAGGAGCTGATCGACTACGTCAAGGCGAGTCCTGAGAAAGTCACCTTCGGCAGTCAGGGCAACGGCGCCACACCCCATCTCACCGGCATGATGTTCCAAGGGATGACCGGCACCCAGATGGTGCATGTGCCCTACCGCGGCGAGACTCTGGTGCTGCAAGACATGATCGGAGGTCATGTCGATGTCTTCTTCGGCAACGTCGCGGCGGCGCGGCCGCAGTTTCGCGACGGCAGGGTGAAGGTCGTCGCCGTCCTGGATGCCAAACGCGCTGCCACGCTGCCGGAGATCCCGACCACCGCCGAGGCGGGATTGCCGGGCTTCGTATCGACCGGCTGGTTCGCGCTCGCAGCGCCGCCGAAGACGCCGCTGGCGCTGGCGTCCGAGATCGCCAAGGCGGTGGTCGAGGTCATCAACATGCCGGAGGTGCAGGAGAGGTTCCGCGCCGCGAGCGTCGAGCCCACGCCCAGCACTCCCGCCGAGATGGTCGCCTTCATCAAGGAGGAGACGCGGCGCTGGGGCGACATCATCAAGACGAATAATATCGCAGTGGATTGAAGCTTCCGGTCGGTCGATCGCAATTCCTTTGCTAACAAGCCAGCAGCCGCGGCGCAGCTGATGGTATCCGCGATGGCTGCAGGCCGAGCCTCTCGACGTTCTCGCTTTCCCACTTACTCAGCAGCGACGTCAGGCCTGCCGAGTTAGCATCAATTTCGCGAACGATTTGCTTCAGTAACGGGCCGATATATTCCTGTCGCCTCAAGTCCCATTGATCCACCTCCTCCTCGAGCGCCCGGAGAGCTTTGACCGCCTGCCGGACGTTGCCGATGAGATAATGTACCAAGGCTTGGTCAAGCCTCTCCAGGGCTGGCGAGCCGTCTACCACCCAACAGGCATGTCGGAGAAAGTCGTGCGGACGTTGAATTCTTCGCAAAGAGTCAATGTGCTTGCTGATGATGTTACGGATGTTCTCGGCGGACTGTTCGAATGCATCCTTTTTGATGTAGAGTTCTTTTTCAGTTCCTGAAATGCGATCGCTGTAATTCAGGATGACGCTGCCTATGGGTCTGAGCAAAGGTGTGACCACCTTCCAAAGATAGACCCTCTCCTTCTGTGACGTTGCTTCGAGCACGAAGCCCCTGACAATATGCTCGGTCGGCGGGACTACGAGCATGTCCTTGCACAACACGAGACCGGGCAGATTCTTCTGTATCCATCTGAACAGCCTTTTCGATCGACTCATCTGTATCGCAGCCCTCTTTCCGCATGCAATTCGATAACCGGCACATCAGGTCCAGCTTTTGTCATTGCACGAAGCTCTGCCGCCCTCGGAGGGCGAATAATTGCATTACCTGTCTTAAGATCATAGATCGCGACGCCGAAGCGCATTCCTGCAGGCTGAACCGATCGGGCGAACGTCGACACCGGGCCGCTCGATCAAAGCCGCAAACAATGTCTCAACACGGTGGCCCTTGCTGGCGACCCGCCGAGTTGACGGAGACGTGACCGGAACCTCAGCCTAATGGGGCTATTATCGTAGCAACACAGCGACTCCAGGAGATCACGATGAAGTTTCTCACTGCCACAGCGATCGCAGCCTTGTGGTTTGCAGCGGTCACCCCTGCCCTAGCGAACGTCGCACCAGCCGCTCGTACTACGGTGGAAGCAAGCGGCATGGCGCTTGCGCCGGCCAATCCTGCGCAGTTGCTGCTGGCCCAGCGCCGTGGCAAGTGCACGGAAGATCTCGGCTACGGCCGCACCGGCAGCTACGGCTGCGGCTAGCCGGTACATCGCGCCGCAGGACTGGCGATACGCCGGCTCAAGACTCCGGCCGGAAGTGCTTCGACAGCTTGAGCCCTTGCGCCTGGTAGTTCGAGCCGATGCGCTCGCCGTAGAGTGACTTTGGCCGCTCCAGCATCTTCTCGTAGACGAGCCGGCCCACGATCTGCCCGTGCTCGAGGATGAACGGCACTTCGCGCGAGCGCACCTCGAGCACCGCGCGCGCGCCGCGTCCGCCGGCGCCGGCATAGCCGAAGCCCGGGTCGAAAAAGCCGGCATAGTGCACGCGGAATTCGCCTACCAGCGGGTCGAACGGCACCATCTCGGCGGCGTAGTCGGGCGGCACCTGCACCGCCTCTTTCGACGCCAGGATGTAGAACTCGTCGGGATCGAGGATCAGGCTCTGGTCCCGGCGCGAGCGCATCGGCTCCCAGAAGTCGGCCACGTCGTAACCCGCGCGGCGCTCGACGTCGATCAGCCCGGTGTGGCGCTTGGCGCGATAGCCGACAAGGCCGTCCGGACCGAGGCCGGAGAGATCGACGCTCACCGCGATCCCTTCGCTCACGTCGGCGTCATCGTCGTCGACCAGGCGCTCGCACGCGTGCAGCGTGCGCAATGCTTCGGCATCGAGCAACGCGTTGCCATGGCGGAAGCGTATTTGCGACAGCCGCGAGCCCTCGCGCACCAGCACCGGAAACGTGCGCGGGCTGATCTCGGCGTAAAGCGGACCGTGGTAGCCCGCCGTAATGCGGTCGAAGCCGCGGGTCTCGTCGGCGATGACGCGGGTGAAGACGTCGAGCCGGCCGGTGGAGCTTTTGGGATTGGCGGCGGCGGCGATGTCGTCGGGCAGCGCGAGGCTCTCGATCAGCGGCACGATGTAGACGCAACTGGTTTCGAGCACGGCGCCGTCGCCGAGCGCGATCTCGTGCAATTTCAACTCGTCGATGCGCTCGGCAACGGTCGTATCCGGGCCCGGCAAAAAGCTCGCGCGCACGCGATAGGCCACTTCGCCGAGTCGAAGATCGAGGCTCGCTGGCTGGATCTGGTCGGGGACGAAGTCATAGGCGCGCAAGATAGCGCCGTCCTGCGCCAGCGCCGCGATCAGATGGTCAGGCAGGATGCCTTTCTGGTCGACTGCAAAGGCGAGCGGCACGGCGTCAATCCTCGTTGACGCCCGACCGTCTAGCCGATGACCGCCTTGACGAAAAGGCGTTGATCGCGCTAGACCCTCCTTATCCCGTGGTCATTTGAGCCGGCCGGCTTGCAGCCACGTAAAACAAATCGCTAAAAGGCCGGGGACGCGTAGGACCCGGCGGAGCTTTTCCGGCCGGGATTTTTTGTTGGGCAAAGGAGGGCCTGATGTCCGCGTCCGCGAAACGAAACTACCGCCCCGAGACTCAGCTCGTGCATGCCGGAACCATGCGTTCCCAGTTCGGCGAGACGTCGGAGGCGCTATTCCTCACCCAGGGCTACGTCTACGAGAGCGCTTTGAGCGCGGAGAAACGCTTCAAGAACGAAGAGCCGGGATATCAGTATTCCCGGTTCTCCAATCCCACGGTGACCATGTTCGAGCAACGCATGGCCGCGCTCGAAGGCGCGCAGGCCGCGCGTGCGACCGCGACCGGGATGGCGGCGGTCACCATCGCGCTGATGGGCCAAGTCCGAGCGGGCGATCATGTCGTGGCATCGAAAGCGCTGTTCGGCTCCTGTCTCTATGTCGTCGAGGAGTACCTGCCGCGCTACGGCGTTGCCTCGACGCTGGTCGACGGCACCGACCTGGAGCAGTGGCGCAAGGCGGTACGGCCGAACACCAAGACCTTCTTCCTCGAAAGCCCCACCAATCCGGCGCTGGAGGTGCTCGACATCAAGGCCATCGCCGAGATCGCCCATGCCGCGGGCGCGACGCTGGTCGTCGACAACGTGTTCTCGACGCCGCTGTTCCAGAAGCCACTCGAGCTCGGGGCCGACTGCGTCGTCTATTCCGCCACCAAGCATATCGACGGTCAGGGGCGCTGCCTTGGCGGCGTCGTCCTCGCCTCGGAAAAATTCATCCAGGACCACATCCATACCCTGATCCGCCAGACCGGTCCGTCGCTCTCCCCGTTCAATGCCTGGGTGCTGCTCAAGGGATTGGAGACGCTTTCCGTGCGCGTGCGCCGGCAGACCGACACTGCGGCGACGGTCGCGGTCGCGCTCGCCGAACATCCCAAAATCGCGCGTCTCATCTATCCCGGCCGGCCGGACCATCCGCAGGCCGAAATCGTGCGCCGGCAGATGCAGGGCGGTTCGACGCTGGTCGCCTTCGAGATCACGGGCGGGAAGGCTGCGGCCTTCCGTTTCCAGGACGCGCTCAAGCTCGTGCGCATCAGCAACAATCTCGGCGACGCCAAGAGCCTGATCACCCATCCCGCCACCACGACGCATCAACGCCTCACGCCGGCCGCACGCGCGGAGCTGGGAATCAGCGACGGACTGGTGCGGCTCTCATGCGGCCTGGAGCATCCGGACGATATTGTGGAGGATTTGGTCGTCGCGCTGAAGGCGGCGTGACACGCAGCCGTACGGCGACGGCTGGCGTCCGTCGTGGGTCGTCAGTCCCCCGCAGCTAGCGCGGTGCGACCCGCGGTCCGGTCGCGGTCGCAGTCGGACGGGTCGCCGCGTCGGCGATCGCCATGCCCAGGGCCTTGGCGAGGCAGGCATAGCTCCAGTCGTTCATGTGCAACCCATCTGCGGACACGAACGTTTCGAACGGCAGGTGCTCGGTGTCGTGCCAGCGCCGCATCAGTTCGAAACGATGAAAGACACCGACATGCTCCGCCTTGGCCGCCGTAGCAATCAGCGACACCATGCCTTCGCAATTGGGCTTGCTGATCACCCGCGGAGCATATTGCGGATCGATCAGCACGATGTCGGCGCCGGTTGCCTTCAGGCGCGACAGCCCTTCGTGCAAGTGCGTCGCGTGCGGCAGCACGGCCTTGTCGCGCAGCACCGAATTGGTGCCGACTTGCCACAGAACCAGATCGGGTTTTTCGTTGATCACGTCGGTGTCGAGACGCGCGAGCATGTCAGCGGCGTCATTGCCGTTTACGCCGCGGTTCAGGATCGTGATCTCATGCCCCGGGAAATGTCGGGCGAGCTCCTCCGCCAGCCGGCTCGGGTACGACGCCGCGGAGGTGCTCGCGCCCGCTCCGTAGGTCGATGAAGACCCCAGCGCAACGATCTTGATCGGCTGCCCGCCGGCGAGGAGTCGCGCCGTGCGCAGAAGGGGGAGGTCGAAGCGCACCTGGTCGGCCGTCACCATGCAAGCGACCGAGCGCGGCGCAGCAGTCGCGGAGGCGGGCGCCGGCAGCGCGGCCGGAGTTGCCATCGTGCTCTGCGCTCGCGCCGGAGTAAGCGCGACTAGACTTGCGGTCGCAACGGCCCCGAAGGCAGCGGCGCGAAGCAAAGGAAGATGCGGAGGCATGGTGTCAGTTTCGTCCCTGCTGGAAGTTTTGTTGCGCTTTTCTGGATCACGCCACACTCTACTGACCCGTCTTGGGCTCGACCGGTTTCAGGTGGGCAGCCTCGATGATCATGGAAGCGATGCCGCGGCCGATGCAGTCGTGCACGCGGTGGGCGAGCACGTTGTCCTTGCCGGTGGCATAAAGATCGAAGGCGCCGGTGTCGGACCAATGCCGCATGATGGCAAGACGGTCGAACAGCGGCACCTCGTGCTGCTGCGCGACCACACGCATGATGTCGGCAAATGGACCGAGCGCGATCATGGTCTCGGTCCGGGGGCTGTATTGCATATTCATCAAAATAACGTCCGCGCCGCCCTTGTGCAGCGTCTCCAACCCTTCCTCGAGCGCCGCCCTGAAATTATCGGGATCGATTCTGCGTATGGCATCGAGGGTTCCTGTTTGCCATATCACCAAATCGGGCTTCTCGTCGATCAGTAACTTGGCCATCCCCTGGGCCAAGTCCTCGGTGGTCATCCGCGTTCTGACCAGGGTCACGACCTTGACGTCGACCGAGGGCAGTCGCTGCTTGAGCGCCGCCTCGAGCCGAGCCGGGTAGGCCGAACGCGGCCCGTCGGGGCCGGCCAGGATCGAGGAACCGGTTCCGACCACGGCGATCGTCAGGCGCCGGTCCGTTTTGACGGCCTCGGCGACATGCTTTAAATCATTGCTTCCAAACAACAAATAGCCGGGAATCTCGCACGCCTGCCGCTCCGCGGCGAACGAGATGCCGGCCGCGGAGAATACGGCCAGGGACAATACGGCCAGCAGTGCCGCGACGGGCGTCTTCATGCCTCGCCTCCCGCGAGGTCCGCGTCCGGTGTGCTCTTGGAACGCGATCTGGAACTTCGTCCTTCTGCTCTCTTATACCATGACAAGAGGCCGGCGGCGGCAATCATGACCAGAATGCCGAGCGCACTGACCAGGAGTTGCATCCACAAGGCGCCCGACACCTCCACCATGGCGAAATGGGCGGCAAAGGACAGGAACACGCCCAGGCAGAAGATCTCCAGCGAATGCTGCCCGCAGACGATCATCGGCCAGGCCCACCACGACTTCAGCAGCGGCCACTCGCGCGGGATCAGCCGCACCGTCACCACCGCCAGCGCGAGGAAATGCGCAAAGCGCAGGACGTCGAGATTGACCTTGTCGATCGGATAGATCACCTCTTCGAGCCAGAGCGGGACGTATTGGCTCATGCCGGGCAAATACCAGCTGAGCGAGATGAAGCACGCGAACACCAGATAGGCTACGGCGATCGACAGTGTCACCCATGATTGCAAGACCGCCGACAGTCGCTGGGCTCCCCCCAGCGCGCACCAAGCCCCGAACACGAACAACAGTTGCCAGGCGAAGGGATTGAAGTACCAGTGACCACTGGGATAGCTCGGCATGTTCCAGTTGAATTCCCAGGTGAGCACGTAGAGCAGCACCGAGGCGCCGAGCGCGAGGGCGGCTCGAAACTGCAGCAACCACAGGATTGGCGGGAACAACAGCAGCAGGATGATGTAGAGCGGCAATACGTCCATGTTGGACGGCTTGAATTTCAGCAGCAACGCCTGAACGATGGTCACATCGGGCTGTTTGAGGAAATCGAGGATGTTCATCTCCTCGGCGTAGAGCGGATTCTCGAAGCTGGTGGCGACGTAGGAAATCTCGGCCAGGTAGATCGCGAACAAGAAGACGTGGGCGACATAGATTTGCCAGGCGCGCCGCAGGATATGGGCGCCCGCGACAATGAAGCCGCGTTCGCGCATTTCCTTGCCGTAGACGAAGGCGGCGGTGTAACCGGATACGAAGACGAAGATCTCGGTCGCGTCGCTGAAGCCGTAATTGCGGATGGTGATCCAGGCGACGAGGTTCGACGGAATGTGGTCGAGGAAGATCAGCCACAGTGCGATCCCACGGAACAAATCCAGCCGCAGATCACGTCCGGTGGTGACCACGGGGGCATGCATTGCAGGCGATCTTTCCGTTCGGTGATGAATGTGCCTAAATCCTAGCGGGCCTCCGCCCGGGTTGGGAATCACGTCATCGCGACGATTGCAAGCGGTGAACTTAGGCTATTGACTGAGGTTGAGCAGTCCCGACGATATGCCCGGATTGGGGCCGAAGGCCTGACCATGGACGCCGTCAAAACAGCATATCGCGCCGTGACCCGCCAGATCGAGGTCAAGGCCAGCCCGCGCTTCCTGCCCGAGCGGTCCTCCCCCGAGAACGGATATTTCTTCTGGGCCTATACCATCACGCTCACCAATCTCGGGCGCGAGACCGTGCAGCTCAAGACACGCCATTGGCGCATCACCGACGCGCAGGGCCGCCTGCAGGAGGTGCGCGGGGCGGGCGTAGTCGGCGAGGAGCCCGTGCTCAAGCCGGGCGAAAATTTCGAGTACACCAGCGGCGTGCCTCTTCCCACGCCGTCGGGTTTCATGACCGGAACCTACGGCATGGTGACCGCGGCCGGCGAGGAGTTCGACATCGACATTCCCGCCTTCTCGCTCGACACGCCGCAGCGGGAGCGGACCATCAACTAGCAGCCCAGGCCGCCACGCCCGCAGCTAGCGGGGGCATGACCAGCGTTGCTTCGGAGCAGCCTTCGGGTCACGGAGCCGGTTCGCTCACCTCCACCGGCGCGAACTCGTAGGTCGAGTTGCAGAATTCGCAGGTCACGGTGATCTTTCCATCCTCGACCATGTGATCGCGGTCGTCCTGGGAAAAGCTGCGGAGCATTTGCTCGACCCCCGCGCGCGAGCATGAGCATTGGGCATGCAGGTCCCGGCTGCGGAACACGCGCACGCCGCGCTCGTGAAACAACCGGTAGAGCAACTGCTCGGCCGAGACATGGGGATCGAGTAGTTCGACGTCCTCGACGGTCGCCACCAAAGAACGGCCTTCGACCCAGGCGTCATCCTCGGGCAGCACATGGACTTCGATGCCTTCCGGGACATCGCCGGGGTCGAGATCGGGTTGCTGCGCCCGTTCCGGCGATTTGGGCAGGAACTGCAGCAGCAGGCCACCAGCCCGCCAGCGATGGCGGGCGCCATCCGCACCCGCCCGCAGCTCTTCCGCCACTGCCAGCCGCACGCGCGTCGGGATCTGCTCCGAGCGCAAAAAATACTCGTGCGCGGCATGTTCGAGGTCCTTGCCCTCGAGCGCGACGATGCCCTGATAACGGGCGGTATCCGGCCCCTGATCGATGGTCATGGCAAGATGCCCGCGACCGAGCAGCGCGCCGCCATCGGCCGCGCCCGCTGCGATGGCGGCGGCGACGCGCGCGCTATCGAAGCGGGCGCAGGCACGCACTTTGCCGGGCGTGACGTAGTCGATGACCAGCATCCGCACCGGCCCGTCGCTCTGAGTCTGCAGGATGAAACGGCCCTCGAATTTCAAGGTCGAGCCGAGCAGCACCGTGAGTACGATCGCCTCGCCCAAAAGCTTCGCCACCGGGGGTGGATAGCTGTGCCGCGAGAGAATTGTGTCGATAGCCGGACCGAAGCGCACGACGCGCCCGCGCAGGTCGAGCGCCTCGACCTGGAACGGCAAGATCGTGTCATCGGCGGAGGTCGCCGCCGGTGCGCGCGTCGGAATGTCGGGATGGGGTTCGGGCATGATCGCTAGATATAATGCCGATCGGCGAAAATTTGACCCCTCCGGCCGCAGTTTCGTGACCGGCAGGATCCGAAGCGATCATTATTGCCTGGTTCATCGCCGGTGGCTCACGCCTGGGCTAGAGCCGCGCGCCAGTCCCGGGATCGAAGAAATGCAGGCTCTCGGGCGGCGCCACCAGCGACAGCGCATCGCCCGCCGCAACGCGCGTGCTGCCGGGCAGCCGCACCGTCAACTGCATAGGGCTCTCGCCGAGATAGCCGTGCACCAGCGTGTCGGCGCCGAGCGCCTCGACGAAATCGACCTTGAACGGGAAGGCGCACGCCTGTCCTCCGCCGAGCGTGACATGCTCGGGACGAATGCCGAGCGTGACCTCCCGCCCGGCATGTTCGGACGGGACGGCCACCGCAAGGCGCACGCCGGCGAGCTCGATGCTTGACGCGTCGGCGGCGAGCCGCGCGGGCAGCATATTCATGGCGGGCGAGCCGATGAAGCCGGCGACGAACGTGGTTGCGGGCCTATCGTAGACGTCGATCGGGCTGCCGATCTGCTCGGCGCGGCCGGAATTCATGACGATCAGCCGATCGCCCAGCGTCATCGCCTCGACCTGATCGTGGGTCACGTAGACGCTGGTGGTGCCGATCGTCTGATGGAGCCGCTTGATCTCGATGCGCATCTGCACGCGCAGCTTGGCGTCGAGATTGGATAACGGCTCGTCGAACAGGAAAACGGCCGGCTCGCGCACGATGGCGCGGCCCATCGCCACGCGCTGGCGCTGGCCGCCCGAGAGCTGGCGCGGCTTGCGTTGCAGGAAACTGCCGAGCTCGAGGATCTTCGCCGCCTTCTGCACGCGCGCCTCGATATCTGACTTCGACATCCCGCGGATGCGCAGCCCGTAGGACATGTTGTCGTAGACCGACATGTGCGGATAAAGCGCATAGTTCTGGAACACCATCGCGATGTCGCGATCCTTGGGTTCCAGCGCGTTCACGACGCGGCCGCCGATAGCGACCTCTCCTCCGGTGATCGCTTCGAGCCCGGCGATCATCCGCAGCAAGGTCGACTTGCCACAGCCCGACGGGCCGAGAATGACGATGAACTCCCCGTCGACGATCTCGCAATCGACGCCGTGGATGACTTCCACTCCGTCATACGACTTGCGGATATCTCTCAGGCTGACGCTCGCCATTGCGCGCTCATCCCCGGACTACTTCTCGGTCTCGACCAGGCCCTTGACGAACTGCCGCTGCATGACGACCACCACGATCACCGGTGGGATCATGGCCAGCAGCGTCACGGCCATGACCAAATTCCACTTCGCGGCGGCATCGACGACATTGACCATGCGAGAGATGCCCATGACGACGGTGTAATAGTCCTCGTTGGTGGTGACGAGCAGCGGCCACAGATACTGGTTCCAGCCGTAGATGAACTGGATCACAAACAGCGCCGCCATCGAGGTGCGCGATAGCGGCAGCAGCACGTCGCGGAAGAAGCGCAGCGGCCCGGCACCGTCGATACGTGCCGCCTCGGTGAGCTCGTCGGGCACGCTCAAGAAGAATTGACGGAACAGAAACGTCGCGGTCGCCGAGGCGATCAACGGGATGGTCAGGCCGGCATAGCTGTTGAGCAGGCCGAGATTGGCGACAACCTCGTAGGTCGGCAGAATTCTCACTTCGACGGGCAGCATGAGCGTGATGAAGATCATCCAGAAGAACGTCATCCGAAACGGGAATTTGAAGTAGACGATCGCATACGCCGCTATGATCGAAATCGCGATCTTGCCCAACGCGATGGCGAGCGCCATGACCAGGCTGTTGAACATCATGAGCGCGACCGGCGGCGAGCTCGACGAAGCGCCGAGACCGCTGAACAGCACGGTGCCGTAATTCTCGGCCAGGAACCGGCCGGGAAGGAGCGGCACCGGCCCCGACAGCATCGTCGCCTGATCGTGGGTCGAGGCGACGAACGTCATATAGACGGGAAAGGCGACGATCAGTAGGCCGAGCAGCAGTACGGCGTGCGCTGCGAAGGTCAGCCAGGGTCGGTTCTCGACCATCTACCGCTGCTCAGTAATGCACTTTGCGCTCGATGTAGCGGAACTGGAGGACCGTCAAGCCGATCACGATCGCCATCAGCACCACCGACTGCGCCGCCGAGCCTCCGAGATCGAGCGCGCGGAAGCCGTCGTTGTAGACCTTGAATACCAGGATTTCCGTTGCCTTTGCCGGACCGCCCTGCGTCACGGCGTGGATGATGCCGAAGGTCTGGAAGAAGGCGTAGACGACGTTCACCACCAGCAGGAAGAACGCGGTCGGCGAGAGGAGCGGCAGGACGATGGTCCAGAAGCGGCGCCCCGGCCCGGCGCCGTCGATGGCCGCCGCTTCGATCAGCGATTTGGGGATCGACTGCAGCCCGGCGAGGAAGAACAGAAAATTGTAGCTGATCTGGTTCCAGGTCGCGGCGACAATGACGAGGAACAGCGCTTGCCCGCCGTTGAGCACGTAGTTCCAGTCGTAGCCCCAGCGGTTGAGCAGATAGGCGAAGATGCCGACGCTGGGGTTGAACATGAAGCCCCACAGCACGCCGGCAACCGCCGGCGCCACCGCGTAGGGCCACACCAGGAAGGTCTTGTACAGGCGCTCGCCGCGGACGACCCGGTCGGCCATCACCGCCAGCAGCAAGGAGATCGCCAGACCGAAGAAGGTGACCGCCGAGCTGAACACGAGCGTGACGCGCACGGAGTGAAGGTAATTCGGGTCGGTGAACAGCGCGGTGAAATTCTCCAGCCAGACGAACTGGGCATTGCCCCCGAACGGGCCCTCGACGAACACCGATTGTTCGACCGCCTGTGCCGCCGGCCAGATGAAAAAGATCGCCGTGATCGCGATCTGCGGCGCGACCAGCAAGTAAGGGAGCAGCTTGCCCTGAAAGATGACGCGCTTGATCATGGCCGACCCGCATTCCGCTGCGCTTCATGCGGGCTACGGTCCATACGAGTTGCGAGCTCTACCTGTTGGTGCGCGCGAAATCGGCAAGCAGCTTGTTGCCGCGCTCGACCGCGGCATCGAGCGCCTGCTTCGCCGTCTTCTGTCCGGCCCATGCCGCTTCCAGCTCCTCGTCCATGACGTCGCGGATCTGGACGAAGTTGCCGATGCGCAGGCCCTTGGAGCTGTCGGTCGGCGGCTTGAAGTTGAGCTGCTCCACCGCCACGTCGCGACCGGGAAACTTGTCGTAGAAGCCCTGCGCGCGCGTGCGCTCATAGGCCGCCTTGGTGATCGGCACGTAGCCGGTCTCCATGTGCCACTTCGACTGCACCTCGGGGCTCGACAGGTAGCTGAAGAACTTGGCGACGCCCTTGTACTCGTTCTTGGGCCTTCCGCTCAGCACCCACAGCGTCGCCCCACCGATGATTGAATTCTGCGGCGCGCCCGCTACGTCCGCGTAATATGGCAGCATGGCGATGCCGAACGGGGCATCCTTCATGGCCTGCGCGAAGCCGCCCGCCGAGCCGGCCGACGCCATGATCATCGGACACTCGCCGGTGGTGAATTTAGGGTTCGGCTTACCCTCGCGGCCGGCATAGACGAACACCTTCTCCTTTTGCCACTTGGCCAGGTTCTCGACGTGACGGACGCGCAGCGGATCGTTGATCGTGAGCTTGATGTCGGTCCCGGCGAAGCCGTTGGCGCCGGTGGCAAATGGAACGTTGTGCCAAGCGCCGAAATTCTCGATCTGCACCCACGTCTGCCACTGGCTGGTGAAGCCGCACTGCGAGCCGGCGGCCAGCAGCTTCTTCGAATATTGCTCGATGTCGGACCAGGTCTTCGGCGGCTTGTCCGGCTCGAGGCCGGCCTTCTTGAAGGCGTCCTTGCTGTAATAGAGCACAGGGGTCGAGGAATTGAACGGCATCGACAAGAGCTTGCCGTCCGTCGTGGAGTAGTAGCCGTAGACCGCCGGCAGATAGGCGTTCGGATCGAACGTCTCGCCGGCGTCGGCCATCAGCTGATGCACGGGATAGATCGCGCCCTTGGCGGCCATCATCGTCGCCGTGCCGACCTCGAACACCTGGACAATGTGCGGCTGCTGCCGCGCACGGAACGCTGCAATCGCGCCGGTCATCGTCTCGGTGTAGGTGCCCTTGTAGACCGGGATGACCTTGTAGTCCTTCTGCGACTTGTTGAAGCCGTCCGCCAGCGCGTTGAGCGCCTCGCCGAGTTGGCCGCCCATGGCGTGCCACCACTGGATTTCGGTCTGCGCCTTCGCCGCGCCGCTTCCGCCGCAGCTGAGGACAACCGCCGCGGCGCCGAGCAACAATCCGCGCGAGATCATTTTGATTCCTCCCTCTGATGGACTCTCGACTTGCGCCGCATTTCGGCCGCGCCACGGGGTGGTGAAGCCTGTGACGAGGGTCCGGACGGACCCCGTGGGAGAGCGCTCCAACAACGATGTTAGTTGATTGCCGCCCGCGCTGCCAATCCGGGCGAGGCCGCGATCTTACAGCGTTCCGCGAGCGTCGAGTGCGCGCTTGCGCGCGCCTCGCTCTAACGGGCGTGCAAGCACCAGGCCAAAATGCCTTTTTGCGCGTGCAGGCGGTTCTCGGCTTCGTCGAACACCACCGACTGCGGCCCATCAATGACCTCGTCGGTGACCTCGTCGCCGCGGTGGGCGGGCAGGCAATGCATAAACACCGCATCCGGCTTGGCCTGCGCCATCAGCCGCGCATTGACCTGGTAGCGTTTGAGCAGATTATGGCGCCGCTGGCCGTCCTTGTCGCCCATACTAACCCACGTATCGGTTACCACGCAGTCGCAGCCTTTCACTGCCTCCTCCGGATCGCTGCCGATATTGATCGCAGCCCCGGAACTCTTGATCCAGTCGAGCAGCCACCTCTTGGGGGCGAGCTCCGGCGGGGTCGCTACCCGCAGGCGGAAATCGAAACGCTCGGCCGCGTGCATCCAGGAGGCGAGCACGTTGTTGGCATCGCCGGTCCAGGCGACGATCTTGCCGCGGATCGGCCCGCGGCACTCCTCGAAGGTCATGACGTCGGCGAGCACCTGGCAAGGATGCGAGCGGCGGGTGAGACCGTTGATGACCGGCACGGTCGCGTGACGTGCCAGCTCGGTCAGGGTGTCGTGATCGAGGGTGCGGATCATGATGATGTCGACATAGCGCGACAGAACGCGAGCCGTGTCGGCGATGGTTTCGCCGCGGCCCAGCTGCATTTCCTGCCCTGTCAGCATGATGGCTTCGCCGCCGAGCTGGCGCATGGCGACGTCGAAGGAGACGCGTGTGCGGGTCGAGGGCTTGTCGAAGATCATGGCGAGAGTCCTGCCGTCGAGCGGCTTGGCGCCGCGCGCGCGGCGCGCCTTCATCGCGCGGCTCGCCTCGATCATCCCGCGCAGCTCCTGCCGGGGAATGTCGATAAGGTCGAGAAAGTGGCGGATGCCGTTCGTGCTCATCCGGCCGCTCCCTGCTTTTGCGGCCTTACCAGCGCCTTGGCGATGCGCGCGCAGGCGCGGTCGAGGCGCCTGACCCCCTCGGCTACTTCCTCCTCGCTGACGATCAGCGGCGGCAGCAACCGCACCACGTTGTCGCCGGCCGCGACCGTGATCATCTTCTCCGCGCGCAATTCATCGACCAGTTCCGCGCTGGGTACCACGGCGCGCAGGCCGACGAGGAGCCCTTCGCCACGCACCTCGGCGATGACCGCGGGATAGCGGTCCTTGATCTCGGCGAGCTTCTGCTTGAGCACAAGGGAGGTTCGGCGCACCCGCTCGAGGAAGCCGTCGGCGAGCACCACGTCGAGCAGCGCGCCAGCGGCCGCCATCGCCAGCGGATTGCCGCCGAAGGTCGAGCCGTGCGTACCGGTGGTCATGCCTTTCGCGGCTTCGGCGGTGGCGAGGCAGGCGCCGAGCGGGAAGCCGCCGCCAAGAGCCTTGGCCAGCGCCATGATGTCGGGGATAACGCCGCAGCGCTGGTAGGCGAAGAGTTCCCCAGTGCGCCCGACGCCGGTTTGCACCTCGTCGAACACCAGAAGCAGTCCATTGTCGTCGCAGAGGCGCCTGAGTGCCCGCAGGAATTCCGGCGGCACCACGCGCACGCCGCCCTCCCCCATGATCGGCTCGATCAGGATCGCGGCGGTCGCAGGCCCGATCGCCCGTTTGGTCGCCTCGAGGTCGGCGAACGGCACCTGGTCGAAGCCCTCGACCACCGGACCGAAGCCGTCGAGATATTTCTTCTGGCCGCCGGCCGCCAAGGTGGCAAGCGTGCGGCCGTGGAAGGCGCCCTCGAAAGTGATGATGCGATAGCGCTCCGGCCGCCCGCTGGCCGATTGGTATTTGCGGGCCATCTTGATCGCGCATTCCATGGCCTCGGCGCCGGAATTGCCGAAAAACACCACGTCCGCAAAGCTTGCCGCGCACAGACGGTCAGCCAGGCGTTCGCTTTCCGGGATGCGGTAGAGGTTGGAAACGTGCCAGATCTTCCTGGCCTGCTCGGTGATCGCCTCGACCAGATGGGGGTGCGCGTGGCCCAGCGCGTTCACCGCCACCCCCGAGGTGAAGTCGAGGTAGCGCTCGCCATCGGTCGCCACGAGCCACGCGCCCTCGCCGCGCTCGAACGCTAGGTCGACGCGCGCGTAGGTCGGCAGCAAATGTGATGTCCGAGCGCTAGTCATCCAGGAGCCGGCAGTGGACCGAAATGAAATGTGCCGCCTCTCCGGGCGGCACGACATGGTATTCTATTGCGGGACCATCCGCTGTCAACCTGGTCCAGGACGCCCGTGGCGGCGGCCTCAAAGGTTAACGCAGCGCACAAGCATGCAGATAGGTGTGGACGCATCGCATAGAGAGCGACGGAACATGTGGAAGCAGGCGGATCGGACTCTTGCGCCCGACTCTCGCCATATTGTAGTTTTTCGATCGTCGGATACGACATTTCGTGCGGCGGACAAGTCATAGCGTAAATCGGTAGCGGGAGTGTGCGTCGGGCCAACGGTCGTTGCCCAGACCTGCAGCCGGATTCTGTCCGGACTTCTCCACGCGGCGAACGCCGAGGAATTGAGGCATGACCTGGACTGATGAACGCGTGGAGACGCTGAAGAAGCTGTGGGCCGACGGATTGTCGGCGAGCCAAATCGCGGCGGAGCTTGGCGGCGTTACTCGCAATGCGGTGATCGGCAAGGTGCACCGGCTCGGACTGTCGGGCCGCGCCAAATCCCCGTCCTCGGCCGCGCCCCGCCCGCGCAAGCCGCGCGCCCATTCGCACCTGTTGCGGGCATCCCGGCCCTCGATCCGAGGCAACACCGCGCTCGCCCATTCCTACGACTTCGATATCGAGCCCGAGCCGGAACTGATCGACAACGTCATCCCGCTCGGCCAGCGCCGCAGCTTGCTCGAACTGACCGAGGAGACCTGCCGCTGGCCGATCGGCGATCCGGGCCAGGCCGATTTCTTCTTCTGCGGTGGCCAGGCCATCACCGGCCTGCCTTATTGCGCCTATCACTCGCGGGTGGCCTACCAGCCCGCCAACCTGCGCCGCGACCGGCGCCCGTTCCGAGGGTAGCTCCGCCCCCTCCCAGCTACGAACGAGCGGCTACCCGGTCTTTCCGAACCGATCGTCGAGCGCGTAGCCGGCGCCGCGGACGGTGCGGATCGGATCGGTGTCATGGCCGCGATTAAGGGCCTTGCGTAATCGGCCGACATGGACGTCGACGGTGCGCTCGTCGATGTAGATCTCGCTACCCCACACCCCGTCGAGAAGCTGCTCGCGCGAGAACACCCGGCCCGGCCGCTCCATCAGGAACTCGAGCAGCCGATATTCGGTCGGGCCAAGGTCGATGGCGCGGCCGCCGCGCGACACCCGCTTCTTCTCGCGGTCCACTTCGAGCTCGCCGAAGGAAAGCACGTCGGCGAGCCGCTCGGGGAGCGCCCGGCGCAACAAAGCGCGCACCCGTGCGCTCAACTCCGGCACCGAAAACGGCTTGACGATATAGTCGTCGGCGCCGGTCGCCAGTCCGCGCACCCGCTCGCTCTCCTCGCCGCGGGCGGTGAGCATGATGATCGGCAATTGCTTGGTTTCCGGACGCATCCGCAGCCGGCGGCAGAGCTCGATGCCGGAGAGACCCGGCAGCATCCAGTCGAGGATCACCAGGTCGGGCATGCGCTCCTTGAGCAGCAAATCCGCCTCGTCGCCGCGCGGAACGGTCTCGACTCCGTAGCCTTCCGCCTCGAGGTTGTAGCGCAGCAGCAGTGTCAGCGCTTCCTCGTCTTCCACGATCAGGATGTTGGCCTTCATCCGCTTAGCGTCCCTTGATCATTTCTCCGCCCCCAGGGTGGCGATGGTGGTGGTATCGCCCTTCGGCCGTTGGTCGGCGATCTCGTGGCCCTCGATCATGTAGTACACCGTCTCGGCAACGTTGGTCGCGTGATCGCCCATGCGCTCGATGTTCTTGGCGCAGAACATGAGATGGATACAGAACGTGATATTGCGCGGGTCTTCCATCATATAAGTCAGCAGCTCGCGAAACAGCGACGTGCAGATGGCGTCGATCGCCTCGTCGCCGTTCCACACCGCCAGCGCCTTTTTGAGATCGTGACGGGCGTAGCTGTCGAGCACCTCTTTGAGCTGGCCGAGGACCAGGGCGCCCATATGTTCGACGCCGCGGATCAGCTTGGGTGGGTGGAACTCGCTATCGAGCGCCAGCACGCGCTTGCCGATGTTCTTGGCGAGGTCGCCGATCCGCTCGAGGTCGTTGGCGACCCGAAGCGCACCGACGAGCTCCCGCAGGTCGACGGCCATCGGCTGCCGTCGGGCGATCGTCAGCACGGCTTTTTCCTCGATCTCGCGCTGCAGCACGTCGATGGCGACATCCCCGGCCACGGTCCGCTGCGCGCGATCGGTATCACGCCGCGCCAGCGCGTCGATCGCGTCGGCAACCTGCTTTTCCGCCAACCCGCCCATCTCCGCCACCATGCGGGTGAGCTCCTGGAGATCTACGTCGAAGGCTTTTGCGGTATGTTCGGGCATTACCATCTATTTCGTCCTGGCCTGGCGTACCGTGCGATCTAGCCGAAGCGGCCCGTGATGTAGTCCTGCGTGCGTCGATCGCTCGGCGCGGTGAACATCTTGCTGGTGGTGTCGAACTCGATCAACTCGCCCAAATACATGAAGGCGGTGAAGTCGGAGACGCGCGCCGCCTGCTGCATGTTGTGAGTGACGATCACGATCGTGTAGTCCTCTTTGAGCTCGTCGATCAGCTCTTCGATCTTGGCGGTGGAGATCGGGTCGAGCGCCGAGCACGGCTCGTCGAGCAGGATGACCTCGGGGTGAACCGCGACGGTGCGCGCGATGCACAGCCGCTGCTGCTGCCCGCCCGAGAGGCTCAGCCCATTGGCACCGAGCTTGTCCTTCACCTCGTCCCAGAGCGCGGCGCGGCGCAGCGAGGTCTCGACCCGTCCGTCGAGTTCCGACCGGGGCAGCTTTTCGTACAGCCTGATGCCGAAGGCAATGTTCTCGTAGATCGACATCGGGAACGGCGTCGGCTTCTGGAACACCATGCCGATGCGCGCGCGCAGCAGATTGAGGTCCTGCTTGGGCGAAAGAATGTCCTCGCCGTCGAACAGCACCTCGCCCTCGGCGCGCTGATTGGGATAGAGATCGTACATCCGGTTGAGCACGCGCAAGAGCGTCGACTTTCCGCAGCCGGACGGACCGATGAATGCGGTAACCCTGTTCTGGTAGAGCGGAATGCTGATGTCTTCGAGTGCCTTGCTGGCTCCGTAATAGAAATTGAGGTTTCGAATCGAAACCTTTTCGGTGAGGCCGGCGCTGTCGATCGGCGCGTGGGCGACCGTGGGAACCGCGACCGGAGCGGAGGCGACATTCATGACTGTCTTCTCGATGCGGAAAGCGCGCGCGCAACGATCGAGAGCGCGAGCACGGTGAAGGTGATGATCAGCGCGCCGGTCCAGGCGAGCTTCTGCCAATCCTTATAAGGCGAGAGCGCGAACTGGAAAATGACGGTCGGCAGGCTCGACATCGGGGCGTTGAGGTCGGTGCTCCAGAATTGGTTGTTGAGCGCGGTGAAGAGCAGCGGCGCGGTTTCCCCGCTGATGCGAGCGACCGCGAGCAGCACGCCCGTGACCATGCCTGCTTTGGCGGCGCGGTAGCACACCTTGGCGATCACGAACGCGCGCGGCATCCCGAGCGCGGCAGCGGCCTCGCGCAACTGGTTCGGCACCAGGATCAGCATGTCCTCGGTGGTGCGCACCACGACCGGGATGACGATCACGGCGAGCGCGACGGCGCCGGCCAATCCTGAGAAATGACCCATCGGGGCCACCATCACCTCATAGATGAACAAGCCGACCACGATCGACGGCGCGCTGAGCAGAATGTCGTTGATGAACCGGACGATGCTGGTCAGCCGATCGTAGCGGCCATACTCGGCCATGTAGGTTCCCGCCAGTATTCCGAACGGCGTGCCGATGAGCACCGCGAGGACCGTCATGATGAGGCTGCCGACGATCGGATTGAGCAGGCCGCCATCGGCGCCGGGCGGCGGCGTCATCTCGGTAAAGACGGCGAGCGAAAGCCCCGAGAACCCCTGCCAAATCAGCTCGCCCAGAATCGCCACGAGCCAGCCGAGCCCCAGCAGGGTTGCACCTATCGAAAGGCTCATCATGATGCCGTTGCGGCGGCGGCGCGCGGCGTAGAGGCTGTTCATGGCGTCACCCGATCCGGCGCTCGATGCGCGCCAACATGTAGCGCGCGGCTGCCAGCACGATGAAGGTGATGATGAACAAGATCAGTCCCAGCGCGATCAACGCCGAGGTGTAGAGATCCCCGACCGCTTCGGTGAATTCGTTGGCGATGGTCGCGGAAATGGTCGTCCCGGGCGCCAGGATCGAGGCGGAGATCCTGTGGGCATTGCCGATGACGAAGGTCACCGCCATGGTCTCGCCCAGCGCCCGGCCGAGTCCCAGCATGATGCCGCCGATGACGCCCACCCGCGTGTAAGGCAGCACCACATTGCGCACCACCTCCCAGGTGGTGCAGCCGATACCGTAGGCCGCTTCCTTGAGCACCGGCGGAACGGCATCGAAGACGTCACGCGAAATCGAGGTGATGAAGGGCAGCACCATGATGGCGAGGATCAGCCCCGCCGTCAGCACGCCGATGCCGTAGGGCGGGCCGGCGAACAGCACCGACAGCACCGGAATATTGCCGAACGTCGCGATCAGGAACGGCTGCAAGGTGTCCTGCAGGAACGGCGCGAACACGAACAGGCCCCAGATGCCGTAGATGATGCTGGGGATGCCGGCCAAGAGCTCGATGGCGATCCCAATCGGCCGCCTCAGCCACAGTGGGCAAAGCTCGGTGAGAAACATCGCGATGAGCAATCCGACCGGCACCGCAATCAGCATGGCGATGAATGACGTGACCAGCGTGCCGTAGATCGGCGCCAGCGCGCCGAACCTTTCCGTCACCGGGTTCCAGCGCTCCTCGATCAGGAAATTGAAGCCGAAAGCCCGCAGCGCCGGCAGCGAGCCATCGACGAGCGAGAAGATCACGCCGCCGAGTATGATGAGCACGCCAACCGCAGCGGCCTTGGTCAGGAGGCGAAATCCGGCGTCCCCCAACCGCAGCCGCGCGAGGACCCGCCTGCGTGACTGTGCAGTGGTCATCGGGGGGGCTGCGCCACGCAGGGCAACATCAACCACGGATTGCCTCCTGACGGGCTGCATTCGGCTCTCCGTGCTACTCCCCGGGAGAGCCGAATCAAGCGACCTCTGGGCCGCCGCACAAGTCGTCTTTTAGGATGGCAGTGGACAAGAGAAGGGCGCCTGCGACGGCGCCCTTCCCAAGGGCATGCAACGTCAGCGGGCCATCGCGTAGAGCGGCTTGCCTGATGCGTCCTTGATCTCCGCCGCCCAGACCTTTTGGATCGCGGCCACGACGTTCGCCGGCATCGGCATGTAGTCCAAATCCTCGGCCATCTTGCCGCCCTTGGCATAGGCCCAGGCGAAAAACTTGAGCGCCTCGGCTGCCGCTGCCGGATCCTGCGGCTGCTTGTAGATGAGAATGAAGGTCGCACCGGCGATCGGCCACGAGCCGGCGCCCGGTTCATCGGTCGAGAATGACGAAGAAGCTGTCGGCCTTTTCCAATCCGCACTCGCGGCGGCGGCCTGGAAGGATGCGGAGTTCGGCGTGACGGTCTTGCCGTCCTTGTTGATCATGCTGATCGTCGTCAGCTTGTTCTGCTTGGCGTACGCATATTCCACATAGCCGATCGATCCCTTGGTATTGGCGACGTTGTTGGCAACGCCCTCGTTGCCCTTGGCACCGATGCCAACCGGCCATTCGACGGACGTGTTGGCGCCGACCTTCGACTTCCAATCCGCACTCACCTTCGAGAGGTAGTCGGTCCAGATAAAGGTCGTGCCGGAACCATCCGAGCGGTGGACGACGACGATGGCTTGAGCCGGGAGCTTGGCATTGGGGTTGAGCTTCTTGATGGCGGGATCGTCCCAGCTTGGTAATTTGGCCAAGGAAGATTTTGGCCAAAGTGTCACCGTCGAGCCTGAGGTCGCTAGATTTGACGCCTTCGAGGTTCACGACCGGAACGTCGCCGCCGATCACGGTCGGGAACTGAACAAGCCCGATCTTCTTCACGTCTTGCCGGCTTCAGCGGCATGTCGGAAGCTCCGAAGGTCACGGTCTTGTTCTGAATCTGCTTGATGCCGCCGCCGGAGCCGATCGACTGGTAGTTCAGCCCGATCCCGGTCTCCTTCTTGTAGGCATCGGCCCATTTCGCATAGATCGGATAGGGGAAGGTGGCGCCGGCGCCGGAGATATCGAGCGCGATGGCGGGTCCGATCGCAGCCGCCGCGACCAAGCCGGCCGCCGTCAGGGTGCGGAAAAGTTTCAAGGCTCTCTCCTGTCTATCGGGACCAAAAAGCGAGGCGACGCGGGCGTTGACCCACAACTCGTAGCTTTGCGTCCTTGGCTGCTGTTGGCGGTGTTTGAGCTAGCAACAAGCCCGGGATGACCGGCGCGACACGTCGAGTTTCCGGTCGATTCCGCGGCTGCCCGCATCCCTACGCGTCTCATGTCATCGTTCTATGACCGCTCCATGACAGCGCGATGACAGCCTAAGCTCTGGTGGATAACTGCAAATTCTCGGTCGCCATGGTACCTGCAATGGGCAGATGCGCGGTGAATGTCGCCCCCTGCCCGGTCACGCTCTCGATCGTCAGGCGGCCGCCGTGGCGGTTGAGAATGTGCTTGACCAAGGCCAGACCCAGGCCGGTGCCGCCCTGGGCGCGGCTCTCCGCGACGTCGACACGGTAGAAGCGCTCGGTCAGCCGCGGCAGGTGCTCGGGAGCGATGCCGGGACCACGATCGCGCACCGCGACGTGCGCTTCGCGTGTGCCGTCGGGCCCTTCGCCGACGGAAAGCACGATATCCACCCGCTTGCCCGACGCCGCATATTTCAGCGCATTCTCCACGAGATTCTCGAACACCCGGATCAATTCGTCGCGGTCGCCGGGCACGAGCAGCGGGCCCGAGAAGCCCGTCGTCTTGACCTCGACATCGCGATCGCGGGCCAAGGTCTGCAGGCTATCGGCAACCTGCCGAACGATGGCGCCGAGGTCGACCTCTTTGTCGGGCCGCAGATGCGCGTTGAGCTCGATGCGCGAGAGCGAGAGGAGATCGTCGATCAGGCGGGCCATGCGGTCTGCCTGCACCTGCATGATGGCGAGGAAGCGCTCGCGCGCCGCGGGATCCTCGCGGGCCGGGCCCTTGAGCGTGTCGATGAAGCCGGACAGCGCGGCAAGCGGGGTGCGCAGCTCATGGCTCGCATTGGCGACGAAGTCGGCGCGCATCTCCTCGACGCGCCGCAGCGGCGTGAGATCGTGGAAGGCCAGCAGCAGGAGGTCCGGCCGGGGCGTGAGTCCCGCCGACGAGATCGGCGTCACGATGGCTTCGTACCAACGGTCGAGCGGCACGCGCTCGAAGAACTCGACGCGCTGTGCGCTCCCGGTCGCGTGCGCGCGGCGGATCGCCTCCAAGACCTCGGGCACGCGCAGCCCGAGCGAGACCGACTCGCCAGGCCGAAGCGCGGGGGCGACCGCGGCGGCCCGTGCGTTGAGCGCAACGACGTCGCCCCGATGGTCGAGCGCGACCACGGGGTCCGGCAGCCCGGCCAGCACCGCTTCGATCAGCGGGTCGCCGATGCGCGCCGCCGGCGGCTCATGTCGCGGCAACGCCGCCGGCATGGCCTCGGCGCCGGCGGACGCCACCAGCATCGCCGCGGCGATCAGCGCGAAACCCACGAGCGCCGGCGCGACGGCAATCGCACCCAGCGCCCATAACGAGGCAAACACTATCGCCGCCGCCGCCAGCGCGAAACGCATACGCCGCAACGCATGCAGCCAGCGGCTGCTTCGGACGTCTCCGCTATCGTGGGTCGCCGTCATGTCACGCCGGATTCATACGGCTTTGCCCCGGCAGCGACAATGTTGGGCGGGCGCATGGCTCGTCCGTTTGCGCCGTTCTCCTGTGGCTGATCGGCTTCGCGGCACGCATGGGATGTCATGGACGCCGCCTGCTCCTCGCCACGCGAGGCCTGCAGATATGCGATCGCCGCCAGGAAATGGCTGGGGTCATCGTTACAAAATGCAAGCGCGCTGTTGCATTTGTGGCAAAGAAGCCCGCGCACCTTTCCTGTCGAATGGCAATGGTCGACGCAAAGCGTCTTATCCGATTTCTTCTTGCAGATTGCGCAAGCGCCGTGCTGGCGCGCTAACATCGCATCGTAATCCTCCAGAGTAAGCCCGTAGATGAACTTAAGCCACTTCTTGCGTTGATATTTGAGCTCTCGAGCGAGCCGTTTCTTTCGAAATGCTGGATCGGCCTGCCACTTGCGGCGCTGGCGCTCCCTGATTTCGTCCTTGTGAGCCTCTCGGTAGGCGCGCGCGGATGCGAGCCTCCTTTGTCGATATTCCGGATTTTCTGCGTATCGTTTCCGTGACCACTCGCGGTGAGAAAACACTTATCCGCGGGTCCGCAAATCTGGCCAGCCGGATTCGCTCGGCACTGAACAAAGCAGGCGATCAGGTGCTGCTTCGACGCGCGGAAGAAGCGGCACGCGGGATGGAAAACCCATATTGGCATCCTGCCCAGACCTGACGCGCGCGAAGGTCGGTCGGGCGCCGTGCACGTACGGCAGCCCGCCAAGGCAGCACGAGGCGACCGCAGCGTGTCGGCGATCAATGCGTATTTTCGGAGAGTGCACGCTTTATAGGTGATTCGTGTTACGAAGTCCAGCGAATTCAGGGCGGAGTAGTGCCTCAAACCGAGCATTACCCGCGATTGGGTAGTGGATCAGCCTGAAATTGTCTGGGCGGAGCGCAACCGATCGTAGCCAACGACCACGGGATGCCGAACCAGTGCATGGACGAGAAACGGCAACCCGATCACGCTCGGAACAAACCAGAGCGCAAGTGGCGGAAGGTCGCGCCAAACCGGCAGGAATTTGCCGTTGTCCACCAAAAAGGCGGTCAGCATCAGGATATAGGACAGGCCCATCCCCGTGAGGTGAAGCCTCGGCCAATGACGCCAATGACCCCGAGCGACCGACCGTCCAAACAGCGCGGCCGTGAACGATAGAAGCCCGAGAACGAACAGGTGGTAGTTTTCGGCCCACCGCATCGCGGAGAGGATCGTCGCGGAGGCAAAGAGCACCGCGAGCAGCCAGAAGTAGATCACTCCGAAACTGGAATGTCGGCCGCGACCCTTGGGGCTAAATATCGCGACCGCGCCCGCAATGACGCAGGGAAGACCGATCAAAACATGGAACCCGACAATGGTCAGAAAGACGGGGTCGACGGATGGGATCTGAATGCCGAGAACGTCTGTCATATCAGCCGGCTATCCATCTAGCCTGTGGTCTTCCCGCGAGGAGGCTCCTCCCCCGCTTCGGCCCGGCGGATGCTCCCGGTGCAGTGACGATGGGTTTTGCGCCTATCGGGCGAGGCTCGGCCAGCGCGTAAACGCGAAGACCCATAACCCGATCAGATTCAGCAGCGGCACAAAAGCGATGATTGTCCACCATCGGCTGCGGCCCGCTCGATGCAGGATGCTTGCAACCGGCACCCCCACGATGATGATGAACAGAAGGGGCATGACGATAGGCATGACCCAGTGCCATTCGGGCGGCACTGCTTGGCAAGGCCAGAACTGATCGCAAAAGCGTTCCATTATTTCCTCCTCACCTTTTTGCGAGCCCTCTTCGGTTCGCATCGTGGTGGCCAATCGGCTTCATCGCATCCGCCACCCCCATGCGTTTGTCCGGCGAGCGTCCTGCGTGGGTTTGTGAATCCCGCGCGGACTATACCAGAGAAGGACAGCGCCGGCCGGATGACCGTGATTGTCAATACTCGAACCGGCGCCCGCCGGCACGTCACTCGCAGTTCGTGGGACTACTGCAGGCTATCGGCGGGCTGAAGGCCGAAACGGACGGTTGGTCGGCACCGATCATCGGATTGCCCCCCACATCCGCCGGCTAACTTCTGCGATGTTGAATTCTACACCGAGGTCGTCAAAAGATCAGCGGCTTCGAGAACAATCAATGACTGCACCGTTTGTAACGAAACGGGCGATGCCCGTGATATGGGTGCACCTGTCTCCGAATTCACACGGGAGCTTGCAAACCGATATTTCGTCAAATTCTCGCGGGGTTTTCCGTCAGTCTCTGCAACATCGTGATCCATGCCGTGGTGATGACGGCTGTCGTCCGGGTGGTACATATCGCAACCGTGAGGCACAGATTGCCTCCAACATCGCACATGATCGCGGTCATGATTGCGACCGTAGCGGTCTTGATGATGGCGCATGCATCCGAGGTGATCGTTTGGTCGCTTGCCTACGCGGTCTTGGACGCCGCACCTGCCGGAGCCGATATCGTGTATTTCGCCTTCGTGAACTACACGACGCTCGGATACGGCGACGTCGTTCCCGTGGAGCGCTGGCGGCTGATTGGACCGATAACGGCAATGAACGGCATGCTCGTGTTCGGGTGGTCGACCGCCGTCATTTTCGAGGTCCTGCGAAGAACAATGACCGGCGGCGGCGGCGGTTGGACCGCCCATCCTGCTCAAACATGAACTGAGCACGAGCGACTCGCGGTAGGCGCGCGCCCCCGCGGCGTCAATTCCACGCCGCTCATCGAGCGAGCCACACGGTCATGCCGGGCTCGAAGGCGCTCGCATCGCGTCGCGGATCGAGGCGCAGGCGCAGTGTGTTGCGGTCGTGATCGCCGACCGCGCGCTCGGCCTGCCAGGTCGCAAACGGCCCGAGCGGGAGCAGCTCGGTGACGACGGCCGGCGTCGGTCCGCTCGCGCCTGCCCGCCCGACGTCGACCGTCGCGCCCACCGTGAGGCCCTGCAGCAGATCTTCGCGCGCGTTGAACGACAGCCAGCGCTTGTCGGGCTCCTCGATCGCGAGCACCGGCTGGCCGGCGCGCACGTTCTCGCCGACCTCGGCGACAATGACGGTAACGACCCCGTCGGCCGGCGCCCGCAGGATGGTCTTTTCCAGCCGCCGCTCGAGCACCGCGAGGGCGGACGCCGCCGCCTTGACCTGCGCGTCGGCGATGGCGCGCTGCTCCTGGGTCGGCCCGGCTTGCGCGGCGGCATGGTTGGCTTCCGCCTCGGCGACGTCGGCGCGCGCGGCCTCCACGTCATTTTGGGCCTGATCGAGGCTCTGCTGCGAGGCGATATCGCCGCGCGCCAAGTAGGCAATGCGGTTGAGCTGCGCTTGCGCATAGTCCAGCTTCGACTTCGCCTTGGCGATCTCGGCGGCGAGCGCGGCGATCTCCTCCGCGCGCACGCCGGAATAGACGTGGTCGCGGTCCGCCGTCGCGGCGGCGAGGGCGGCGCGCGCCTGCCCCACCGCGGCGGTCAGCTCGAGCGCGGACAGCTCGGCGACGATGTCACCGGCTCGCACGTGGTCGCCCTTCTGCACCTTGATGCTCGCGAGCTGGCCGCCCACCTCGGGCGCGACGCGGACCTCGGTCGTGCGCACGATGCCGACGATGGGTGTGGCCGTTCCGGGGTGCCACAGCACATATCCGACCGCGCCCGCCGCGACGAGCATCAGCCCGAGCGCGATGATCCCTGCGGACCTGCGGCTAGCCATGCTGGCGCCTCCGCTTGACGACAAACGCGGACATCACCGCGATAGCAAAATAGATGATGGCCAGGCCCCAGAGACCCCGCCAGTCGTGTGCCACCTCCCACAGGCTCGCGCCCAGCTGGTCGATGCGCACGATGCCGTCGATGGCGAAATCTGAAGGGAATATGGAGCCCGCCGCAAGGACCGGCTTTGGTATGGCTTCGCGCGGCCAGGAAAAGCCCGCCAGGAAAAACTGCGGAAGGCTCGTGCCGAGGACGATGAGCGTCGGGGCCTCCGGGCGCTTGAACCAGGCGCCCAGCGCCTGGCCCATGAAGCTGGTCGCAAGGATAAAGACCGCCCCCAGCGCGAAGAATTGCAGCGGGTCGCCGAGCACGGAGAAGCCGTAGGAGCGCGGCAGCACGAGGAAATAGAGCGCGAGCGCGGGCACATAGATGGTCAGGTGCGCGATGCCGCGGCCGAGCACGCTGGCGAACGCTCCGCCGGCGGCCTGCGCCAGGGCCACCCCGGTCAGCATCGCGGCGCCGATCAGCAGAGTCTGCTGCAGGATCAACACGAAGGCGGCGGGCACGATATAGCTCGCGTAGCCGCCGACCGGGTTGAAGATCGGCTGCAGCAGGATTTCGGTGGGGCTGGTGGCCGCCAGCGCCGCCTTGGCGAGGCTGCCATCGGTGCGCGCGCCGCCCGCGGCAAGCTCCGACGACAGCGTACTGATCGCGAGCGAGATCCCGCTCGACATTGTTCTGAAGATGAACAGGTAGGTCGCATCGGCATAGACCGGAAGACGGGCGGTGTCGCCCTTAAGCACGTCGCGCTGCGTCCGGGGCGGGATGCCGACCACGGCGAAGGCCTCGCCGCGATCCATCGCCGCGCGCGCCTCCGCGAGCGTCTCGGCGCGAACCGCGACCTCGACCGCGCCGCTCGCATCCAAGGTCTGCACGATGCTGCGGCTCAGCTCGCTCAGATCGCTGTCGACCACCGCGATCGGGATCTTGCGCAGGATCTGGTTGAGATAGGGCTGCGGGTAATAGAAGCCGTAGACCAGCGGCGCCACCACCAGCAGGATAAAGGCTCCGCGGGTCGCGAGCACGCGCTGCCACTCGGCGGCGAAGGCTCCGCCGATGCCGCGTCGCGCGGCACGGACCGGCGCCGGCGCAGGTCCAGGCGCGGTGGGGAACGTGCGTCCTGTGAGCGCGCGCAGGCGCAGGAACGCGAGCAGAGTGTAGAGCACGGCGAGCGCCGCCAACACAGCAAAGGGGCGCGCGGAGTCGGAGAGCGGCAATCCGCGCGCCGCCTGCCCGAGCAGCACCGCCATGTACCAGCGCAGCGGCAGGATAGCGCTCCAGATTTGCGCAAAAGCGTTCATGCCCAGCAGCGGAAATCCCACGCCAGCGTAGCCGAATGCGGGCGAGACCACGAGACCGGTGAGGCCGAGGCCGGTCGCGAGGTCGAGCACCAGGAGCTGCATCAGCGCCCCCAGCGCCAGGTAGCCGACGATCAACAGGCATCCTGCGGCCACCATCATCGGCACGTCGCCCTTGAACGAAATCCCGAGCAGTCCCTCCAAAATGAGCGCCGCCGACAGCATGATGACGAAGAAAATCAGAAACAAGGGCGCAAGCTTGCCCGCGAGGGCGACGATCGGGTTACCACCCGCGCAGGCGAGCCAGGTGCGCATGCTGCGCCGGCGAAACTCGGAGCCGACCGCGTAGCCGGCGGCGAGCGCGATGACCACATGAGCGACCATCGGCAACAACGCACGCAGCAAAAACTGCGCGTAGTTCCTCTGCGGATTCACCAGCACGATGGTCTCGGCAACGAGCGCCCCGATGCGGGACGCCTTTGGTGCTGCGTGGGCCGCGGACGCCACGCCGGCGGCGGCGAGGCTGTCGCTCAGACCCGACGCCGCCACGCCCGCGGCCGTCAGGAACTGCTGATTGTAGAATGCCACCACCTGCGGCCGGCGCTCGGCCTTCAGGTCGCGCTCGAAATTGGCCGGGATGTAGACTGCGGCAATGGCGTCCCCGGCCCGGATCGCGCGCGCCGCCGACGCGAGGTCGTCGGCGCGCTCGACGATGCCGAGACTGGGAGATGCGGCCACCTGTTCGACGAAGGCGCGCGAGGTCTCCGATCGGTCCGCGTCGACCACGACCACTCCGAGCTCGCGGATCACCGGCTGACTGAAGACCGCGGTCAGGACCGCGAAGGCGAACAGCGGCACGCCGAAGATCAATATGAGGGCCACGGGGTCGTGCAGCAGCCATCGCCATTCGCGTTTGGCGACCAGCAGGAACGCGGGCTTGGGCGCCGGCCTCATCGGCGCGCCCGCTGGTCCAGATAGGCGCTCATGCCGGGCCGCAGCTCCGGCACCTTGTCGACGGGGTAGGCACGGATCGAAAACGTCCGCAGGTCGAAATCGCCGGTGGCGCGGGTGGCGCGCCAGCTCGTATATTCGCCCTTGGTGGCGATCAGCCTGAGCTCGACGGCGATGTGGCGGTCGCCGAGCGCCGGGATGCGCACGTTGAAGCGGTCGCCGATCTTCAGCGTCCTGACCAGGTCCTCGCGCAGATCGAAGTGGACCCACATGTCGCCGAGATCGACCAGCGTTATCAGCGGCACGCCGGGCGACACGTATTCGCCGGGCTCGACGTTGCGCTTATAGACCTGCGAAGCCACTGGCGCGTACACGACCATCTGATCGATGATCGCTTGAACGGCCGTGATATCGGCGATCGCCTTCTGCACATTCGCTGACGCGATCTCACGCTCTTCGCGGGTATAGCCGTTGACCGCCTGCTCGTAGGCCGATCTGGCCTGATCCGCGGCCCGTTCGCTCTCGTGCAGGGTGTCGGTCGCCTGATCCAGGCGTGCCTGCGGAGCATTACCGTGCTCGGCCAGCTGGCTGACGCGGTCGTAGGTCTTCTTGGCCAGCACCACGCTCGCCTCTGCCCTCTCACGCGCGGCCTTGCGCGCCGCGATCACCTCCGCTCGCGTGCCGGCATTGATGTTGGCGAGCTGCGCCTCGGCAACGACCTTAGCGGCCATCGCCTGCTCGTGCTTTGCCAAAGTCTCGGGGTTGTCGATGCGCACCAGCACGGCGCCGGCGGCGACGTTCTGGCCGCGCACGACGGGGATATCCGCAACCCGGCCATCGACCCGCGCGGCGATGTCGAAGCGCGTCGCATCGACCTCGCCCTGCACCAGCAGAGGCTCGGGCCGCACGAGGAACCAGATCGACAGGCCGGCGACGGCGGCGATCACCAAACCGACGATCACGGACGGGATGCGACCAGACGACTGAGATGCGTTCAGCCGTTGTTTTGCTGGTTGCGGTGACCCGTCCGGAGCCTTTGCGGAGTCGGCCACCGTTGTTGGCAACACGTTGCCGTTTCGGATATCGGGGGTCGACATGTTTAACCCGCGGTCCGGCATCCTCGTTCACACTGAAATCAGTCGGAGCAGTAGGTCCCCGTAGCTAAGAGCTCGGTACCGACAATGCCGATCAGATAACCGAAGTACATCTTTCCACTGACATCGGCGATTGGCAATCGAACAGCGTCGCAGCATGTGATCCCGGACGCCCCATGCCGTATTTCATCGCTTCTTCGCAGGCTTCTCGGTGCCGACCCTGCGGTCGTCTGGCTGCGAAGCACGGCCGGTACCACGGCAATGAGATCGCCATATGCGGCTGGCACCGCGAGAGCGGCTGGCAACTCGGGCACAACGACACCTTCAGCAGGAATGCGAGCCCGACAAATCGGGAACTGTGAACGATCCCCCAGGCAATGAAGCCAAAGGCGAATTCGATTGCAGGTGACTTGAACGAGCGCTCATGACGGGTTGAGATTAGTCATGTCTGCAATGACGAAATCGATCATCGATACGCGACGCCACCAGATGTTCCCCGTCCTGGAGCCGGCGGAGATCGAGCGGGTGCGTCGGTTCGGCAAGGTTCGCTCCTATGACGCGGGCGAGGCGCTAGCCAGGGTTGGTGAAGTGGGCCTTGGTCTCACCGTGATCCTCGCTGGAAAGGTCGACATCACCCAGCACGACGAGTTGGGTCGCCGCCAACCAATCGTCACGCATGGCGCGGGCGCATTCATGGGCGAACTGGCGCAACTGGCGGGCCGACCGGCTCTGGTTGACGCCCACGCACAGGGACCGGTGGAGGCCCTGAGCATCCCGCCGGACCAACTCCGGGCATTGCTGATCGCGGAGGCGGAACTCGGGGAACGGATCATGCGCGCGCTGATCCTGCGTCGCGTCGGGCTGATTGAAACGGGAGCCGGCGGACCGGTGATCGTCGGACGCGCCGAGAACGGCGATGTGCTTCGGCTGCAGGGCTTTCTCCGCCGCAACGGCCATCCGCATCAAAGGCTCGATCCCGAAACCGATCCGGAAGCTAAGGCACTGATCGATCGATTTCACGTCGTCGCCGGCCAATTGCCAATCGTGCTGTGTCCAGGCGGACAGCTCTTGCGTAATCCGAGCGAGATCGAGCTCGCCCGTTGCATCGGGCTGGTGCGGCCGATCGATTCGAACCGCATCTACGACGTGGCGATTGTGGGCGCCGGGCCGGCAGGCCTCGCAGCCGCGGTCTATGCGGGGTCGGAAGGGCTCTCCGTCTTCGTACTCGACTGCCGCGCATTCGGCGGGCAGGCCGGCGCCTCAGCCCGGATCGAGAACTATCTGGGCTTCCCAACGGGCATCACCGGCATGGCCCTGATGGCGCGTGCCTACAATCAGGCGCAGAAATTCGGGGTCGAGATGGCGATCCCGGCTGAGGTGATCGGCCTGGAAACCTCGAGCAATCCGGACAAAGGCCATTTCGTCCTGAAGCTGTCCAACGCTGAAAGTGTCAGTGCCCGCTCGATCGTGATCGCTAGCGGAGCCCGCTACCGGCGGCTCGCAGTCGACGGCCTCGAATCTTTCGAAGGCGCGAGCGTGCACTATTGGGCATCGCCGCTCGAAGCGAAGCTGTGTGCTGGCCAGGAGGTGGCATTGGTCGGCGCGGGCAATTCAGCGGGGCAAGCAGCGGTCTATTTGGCGAGCCAAGCGTCCAAGGTGTGGCTGCTGGTACGAGGGCCAGAGCTCGCGGCGAGCATGTCGCGATACCTTGTCGACCGCATCGCGGGCCTCCCCAACGTGCAGGTGCTGACGCAAACCAACGTCACCGGCCTCGAAGGACGCGACGGCATCCTGGAGGCAATCCGCTGGCGTCGAGGCGCGTCAGGGGAGGAAGTTCAGCAGCCGATTCGACATCTGTTCCTCTTCATCGGAGCGGAGCCGAATACGGATTGGCTGGCCGGGTCGGGCGTAGCCTTGGATCCCAAGGGTTTCGCATTGACCGGCCCCGACACCAGCGAAAACCGCCGGCCGCTGGAGACCAGCCGACGAGGTGTCTTTGCGATCGGCGACGTCCGCTCAGGTTCGGTGAAACGCGTCGCCGCGGCAGTCGGCGAGGGCGCGCAGGTTGTGGCCACGCTCCATGCCATCTTGGCCGCCAGTGGCCGCGAAACCTCCGTCGTCGCAAAACCTCCATAGGAAATCGGGTGGCCTCCTACTTCCAACCCCTGTCCCAATTCGAATCTGGCCGATGATGTCCGGACCGCAGGGCCGGAGCCACCCTACTCTCCCGGTTCGACCGCCTTGCCGAAGCCGCCCGCGCGCGGTGAGAACAGCAGCGCGCAGGTTGCGGCCGCAACCGCCGCGCCGATGAGCTGGGCGGCAATAAAGCCGGGGACGTGATTGATCGCGATTCCGGCAAACGTCGTGGTGAATCCGCGCGCCAGCGTGACCGCCGGATTGGCGAACGAGGTCGACGACGTGAACCAGTACGCCGCCGTGATGGTCAGGCCGACCAGCCATGGGATAGCGTGCGGCGCGTAGCGGACGCCCCCGAGGATGGCGAGGATCAGTGTGAACGTGGCCACCGCCTCGGCCAGCCATTGCGATGGTCCGCTGCGTGTGGTCGTGCCGATCGCGAGCGGCGCCAGATCGAACATCAAGTGGGCAATTACCGTGCCGCAGATGCCGCCGACGCATTGCACGACGACGTAGGGAAGAACCTCGCTCCACGGGAACTCGCCCCGCCCGGCAAACACCAGACTGACCGCAGGATTGAAATGGGCGCCCGAGACCGGACCGAGGATCGTAATGATCACGATGAGGATTGCGCCGGTCGGGATCGTATTGCCGAGCAGCGCAAGGGCCTGATTTCCGCCGGCGAGGCGCTCGGCCATGATGCCGGAGCCGACCACGGTGGCGACCAAAATGGCGGTACCGAGCGCTTCGGCAATGAGGCGCCTGCCAAGAGGGTGCTGCATCTCAGGGCGCTAAGCGGCCGATGCAGGATCAGCGCCTGCATGCTTGGTCTTGCCGATCGAATCGAGCTGCTTTTGCAAAGCGAGCGTGTCGAGCGACCGGATCGGCAGGCTGACAAAAATAGAGATCCGATTGTTGAGCATCCGGAATGCCTCGGCGAAGGCCAGGCGGATTTCAGCTTCGTTGCCGGTGGCGGCGGCGGGATCGGGCACGCCCCAATGGGCGGTCATCGGCTGCCCCGGCCACACCGGACAGGTCTCCGCCGCGGCATCGTCGCAGACCGTGAAGACGAAATCGAGCTTGGGGGCGTCGGGCCGGGCGAACTCGCTCCAACTCTTGGAGCGGAAGCCGCTGACGTCGAAATTCAACTTGCGCAGGAGATCGAGAGTGTAGGGATGGACCCTGCCCTTTGGTTCACTTCCCGCCGAGAACGCGCGGAATTTTCCTCGGCCTTCGCGATTGAGGATGGCCTCGGCCATGACGGATCGCGCCGAATTTCCGGTGCAGAGGAACAGGACGTTGAAGGGCATCCTCTCGCTGGCGTCGGTCATGGGCTATTTCCTGCGTTGGTTGCCTTTCGATGCGGGCGGGCAGCATTCGGTCGCGCGCAGCACGTCCGAAAGACTGCAAACTTCGGGGTGCCCGTCGCAACAATCGGTGATGAGGAAAGCAACGAGCGCCCGCATCCCGTCGATATCGGCGCGATAGACGATCGACCGGCCGTCGCGCGTGCCGCGAATGAGGCCGGAGCGCGCCAGGATGCTGAGATGGCTCGAGAGCGTGTTGTGCGCGCAGCCCACGGCCTCGGCGATGGCGCCGGCGGCGAGGCCGCCCGGCTCGCGCCGCATCAGCAGCCGAAAGATCGCAAGCCGCGTCGGCTGACCGAGCGCGGCGAGCGCCGCGAGCGCATGGGGAGCGGACATCCTCTCGCCGCGCGGGGCCGGACCGATGTGGCCGACCACCGCCAAAGGACGCTGTCGCATCAATCTCGCTTCCATGAACAGTTGGTACAAAGGGCGCCTGGGGCGGACTGGCCTGCGACTGCGCCGCCCATGTTCGCTTATTTCGAGATTTCTCGAAATTACAATGCTATTCCGCCGCCGGCAAGGGAGATCAGGGAAGCTCGCGCTTCTCCTCGGGCGCTTCGGGTGGCGAGGCCACCACATCGGTCGGCGCCAACGACGGCAGCGGCTGGAAGGAGGGCGGAGATGCGCCCCGCAGCGCCAGGACCAATTCGCGGCCGCCCAGAATTGCGAGCGAAAGCGCGAACGGAACGATGTAATAGATCAACCGGAACAAGAGCACGCCGGCAAGCACGTCTTCCTTGTCGAACTGCCACAGCGCCACCAGCATGGTCGCGTCGAACACCCCGATGCCCCCCGGCGCGTGGCTGGCAAAGCCGAGGAGCGTGGCGGAGACGAAGATCACGGCGAGGGTGACAAAGCCGATATTGGGCTCGTCCGGCACCAGCATGTACATCGCCAGCGCGCAGAAGCCGAGATCGACGATGCCGATGCCGATCTGCAGCAGCGTCAGCGGCCCACCGGGCAAAGTCACGCTCCACCCCTTCCCGCCGATGACGCGCGGGCGCCGCCACACCCAGGCGACATAGAGCGTGAGCACGGTCAGGATCAGGAATGCGCCGCCGCGGTTGAACCAGGCCGGCAACTGGTCGATGGCCGTGGCAGCGAGCGGCGCATAAAGGATGCCGAGTCCGAGCACGGTGGCGTTGCCGAGCCAGAACGTCAGCCCGGCCACGAAACAGATCTTCGCGACCTCGATGGCGTTGAGGCCCCAGGCGGAATAGACGCGGTAGCGCACCGCGCCGCCGGTCAAGACGCTGGCGCCCACATTGTGGCCGACCGAATAGCTGGTGAAGCCGGCGAGCACCGCCGCCCGATACGGCACGTCGGCTCGCCCGATCGTGCGCAGCGCGAAAAGGTCATAGAATGTGAGCGTGAAGTACCCGCCGGCGACGAACAAAGCGGCGAGCGCGATGTGGCGCCAATCCGTGGTTACCAGCGCTTCGACGACCTCGCTGCCATTGATCGTGCGCAGGATGCGATAGAGCACCACCGCCGCGATCGCGATGATGGTGATGCTGAGCACGACGCCGAGCCGGTTCCAGCCGATCTTTTCGTCGCAGAACACGGCCGCCCGATGCAGCGCATGGAGCACTCCACGCTCACGATCCTCTGGTCTCGACTCCATCGCTCGATCCGTCACGCCATTTCCCGGGAACTTCCGGCATCACACATATCGTCGTTGCAACGTCCGATTTCCAATTGTCGCGTTGCGACGGGCCCTTTGCGCAGGCGGTTCCGAGCCGATGGTCGCTAACGACTAGCAAAACTCGCACAAGCGCGCGAGGCCCTGCCCTGCGACAGGTCCGCTCGCTGGGCCGCCGCTTGCCGCGGGCGCCATCTGCCGGCCGTGCAGGCGATCTGATAAGGTGGTTATGGCGGCTGTTGCCGGCCACGCATCGGCGCAAAAATGGCCGAGCGCCAGCCATCAACGGGCGCGCGGTCGCGTTGAAAACGGGAGGACGCCATGACCCAAAGCTCGTTGCCGCCCGATCCCGCACTGGCGCGCCGCACCATCCTCAAGGGAGCAAGCCTCGGCGTCGGCGCCGGCCTGGTGGCCGGCCTCGCCTCCCGGGCGCAGGCGCAGACAACCGGCGCAGGGATGCCACAAGCAACCGACGGCCCGATCTGGAGCGCCGAGTACTGGGCCAAGAAGGGCGATGTGGCGCTCAATCTCTGGCGCAAACGCGTCGGCGCGCCGAAGCCGGGCGAACCGCCGCTCCCGCTGCTGTTCCTGGTGCACGGCTCCTCGAATTCCACGCGCTCGTCCTACGATCTCACCGTGCCGGGCAAGGGCGAGTACTCGCTCATGAACGTGTTCGCGCGCTACGGCTACGACGTGTGGACGATGGACCATGATGGCTACGGACACTCGGGCAGCTCGGGAAACAGTTCCGACATCGCCAGCAGCGTCGAGGACCTCAAGGCCGCGGTCCCGGTGGTGGCGCAGGAGACCGGCCAGACCAAGATGCATTTCTACGGCACCTCCTCCGGTGCGATCCGCGCCGCCGCCTTCGCGCAGGTCGAGCCGGAGCGGGTGGACCGGCTGGTGCTGGTCGCCTTCACCTACAAAGGCAAAGGCGCAGCGGAGATCGCGCGGCGGACCAAGCAAGTCGAGTTCTACCGCGCCAACAACCGCCGCAAGCGCGACGCGGCCATGATCCGCTCGATCTTCACCCGCGACGGCCACGCCGCGAGCTATGACATGGCCGTGCCCGAGGCCATCGCCGCGGTCGAACTCAAATTCGGCGATCAGGTGCCGACCGGGACCTACCTCGACATGGCCGCCAATCTGCCGCTGGTCGATCCGAAGAAGGTGCTTTCGCCGGTGCTCATGATCCGCGGCATCTACGACGGCAACTCGACCACCGAGGATCTCATCGACTTCTTCCAGCAATTGCCGAACGGCGACCGCCAGTTCGTGATCCTGCCGCATACCGCGCACAGTCCGGGCTACAGCAATAACCGGCACCTGCTGTGGTACGCCACGCGCAATTTCTTGGCTGCGCCGGCCGCAGTCGCCAGTTGAATACACCGACCACGCGCGCATCCAGCTTTTTCGCCGCGCGTGATCGGATGCGCCATCGCGTCGGCCGGAACGGCGTCCGCCGGCGCTAAGCAGCGGCAATGCGGACGTCGAGGTCAGGCCTTTCCCGGCTCCCCCGCCGCAAAGAATGCGCGCAATTCGCGGTAGGTTTCTTCCGGCGCTTCTTCGGCGAGATAGTGCCCGCAGGGAAGTGCCTTGCCACCGCGGATGTCGGAGGCATAGCGCGGCCAAATCTCCATCGATTTATGGTTGCGGCCGACGCCGCCGGTCGCGCCCCACAGCAGCAGCACGGGACACGCAATCTTGCGGCCGGCGGCAAAATCCTCCGTGTCCATCTCGAGGTCGACGCCATGGGTGGCGCGATAATCCTCGCACATGGCGTGGATGGTCGCGGGATTGCGAAAATAACGCTTGTACTCGGCAAGGGCCGCCGGGTCGAAGAAGCTCAGCCCCTGCTTCGTCTTGGACAGCTTCTTCTCGATGAAATAGTCCGGATCGGCGCCCATCAGCCGCTCGGGAAAATCGTAAGGCTGGATCATGAAGAACCAGTGCCAGGAAAAGGTACCCCACTGGCGCGTCACGTTGTTGAGCAGATGGTGCTGCGGGATGATGTCGAGAATGGCGGCACGCACCACCTTGTCCGGGTGGTCAAGACACATGCGGTGCAGCACGCGCGCGCCGCGGTCATGGCCGGCGGCGTAGAAGCGTTCAAAACCGAGCGCGGCCATGACCTCGACCTGATCCTGCGCCATGGCGCGGAACGAGTAGCCGCTATGATCCTCCCCGCCCGGCGGCTTCTCGGAATCCCCGTAGCCCCGCAGGTCGGTGGCGACCACGGTGAACTCGCTCGCCAAACGCGGCGCGACCTTGTGCCAGGACACGTGCGAGAAGGGATTGCCGTGCATGAGCAGCAGCGGCGGTCCCTGGCCACCGTACACCGCGACAATGCGCGCGCCGCGGGTGTTGATCTCGGTGCGGGTGAAGCCTTCGAACATCGATGAACGTCTTGCTTGCGCCCGCTCTTCGACGGACGGTCCGGGACTCCGCATGAGGGGCGCGAGCCCCCCACGTCCTCACGGACGCCCGCGGCTATCACTTCACCGCGATACCGGCGGCCTTGGCGAGCTTTGCGGCGATGGGTGCCTCGCGGGCAATCCGCGCGTCGAAATCTTCCGGCTGCATGATCATCTCTTCGACCCCGAGCTTGGAGAGCTTCTCCTTCACGGACGGGTCCTCCAGGCCTTTCACCGTCTGCTGGTGAATGCGAGCGACGATGTCGCGCGGAGTCTTCTTGGGCACGAACATGCCGATCCAGAAATCGAAGTCGGAATCGGGAAATCCCGCTTCCACGGTGGTCGGCACGTCGGGCAGAGCCGACGCCCGCTTCGAGCTGCTCACTGCGAGCGCCAACAGCTTGCCCTCGCGGACGAACGGCATCGCCGGCGTGATCGGGCAGAAATAGAAATCCACTCGCCCGGCGATCACCTCGGTCAACGCCTCCGGGGCCCCCTTGAACGGAACGAGTTGGCCCTCGAACTGAGCGGCGAGGCGAAAGCGCTCGGTGGTCAAATGGGGCGGAGTCCCGATACCGGCAGCCGCGTAGTTGATTGATCCCGGCTTGGCCCTGGCAGCGGCGACGAGCTCCTTCAGCGTCTTGATGTTCTTGTCCGGCGAGATCACCAGCACCAGAGGCACGTTGCCGAGCGGCGTGATGCCGGCAAAGTCCTGCACCGGGTCATAGGGCATGTTCTGGATCGCCGGCGCGGTCACCAGGGCGTTGGAGTGGACCAGGATGGTGTGGCCGTCAGGGTCGGCCTTGGCGACGGCGCCGACGCCGATCGCTCCGCCCCCGCCCGGTCGGTTTTCGATGATGATGGCCTGACCGACCTTCGCCGACACGTGCTCGAAGATCGTGCGCGGAAGCAGGTCGGTGGCGCTTCCGGGGGAGAACGGCACGATGATCTGGACCCTTTTTGTGGGCCAAGCCTGGGCCGGTGGAGTTTGCGCCGGCAGCGGCCCGGCCGCGATCATCGTCAAGGCCAATGCAGCGGTCGCGATGGCGGCAAGACGGGCCGATCTGCGCGTATTCCACCAGTTGTGCATGCGATGTCCTCCTGCGCCCACCGAGGCAAGCGGCGCCGCCGACCGGCAGGCGCCCCCTGAGCCTAGCCGATCGTTTTTCGCGCCACCACCGTCAAGGCGGCGGCGCAAGCGCACCCCCGATTGGGTTTAGGCCGTGTGCTCATAAATCGGATCGACCTGATCCGATCGCTGAACGTCCGTTATTCTCCCAACAGCGGCAGAAAACCGGACATTGCGGGACGTCCGAGACGTTCCATCTCCGCACCCTAACGCGTTTTCTAGGAGTGACCATCCGAGATTCTGTTTGAGCATAGGCGACGGGACGCAGGTGCTCCTAGTGACAACGAGTGCCCCGGGCCTAGGATGTGGAAACAGCGCCATCAAACTTGCGGCGCGGTTCTGGCTGTGGTTTGTATCAAGTGGCTTGCGGACAGATTTTTCTATCATGTCTCGTGATAGTTGAAACCAACGCCTGGGAGAATGCTCCCTGCGGTCCTAATATAACTAATCGGGCTCAAGAGCGCTTAGGAGTGTCCGCAAGCCGCCTACCCTTAGAACATGGCGTATCTGACAAGCCTCAAGGCAGCAACTACACTGAACGACGTGGCCGTCCTGTTGGGGGTGAAGCCGGCTGCCTTGTCCTTTGTATTATACAAAATTCCAGATCAGATTAAGTACACAACGTTCAGTGTACCGAAAAAGAGCGGCGGCGAGCGTGTCATTTCCGCGCCCGACAAACGGCTGAAATTGATTCAGCGTCGGCTAGGGAACTTGCTGGAGCAATGCCAACTCGAAGTCGAGGCGAAGCTCAAGGTGAAGCCACAATGCGTTCTTGCGCATGGCTTCAAGACTGGCTTCTCAATCCAGACGAACGCCGTAAACCACCGAGGTCGACGTTGGGTTTTCAACGCCGACCTACAAGACTTCTTTCCGAGCATAAATTTGGACGGGTCTACGGATTTCTTATGAAAAACCAATACTACATGCTGAACAAGAAAGTCGCAACGGTCATCGCTCAAATTGCCTGTCATGAGAACAAATTGCCCCAGGGGAGCCCATGCTCGCCGATCATCTCCAATATAATCGCTCACCTGCTGGACATCCGTCTGAATGAATTGGCGGCAGCTCATGGCTCGACTTACACTCGCTACGCCGATGACCTGACATTCTCAACCAACGAAAAGACATTCCCCTCGAGCATTGCTAGGCGCGACCCGGCGAGCGACCACCGATGGCTTGCTGGTCCTGGTTTGACAAAGCGCGTGGGAAAGGCGGGATTCGCCATCAATGCTCAAAAAACCCGCATGCAGTACTGCGATTCCCGGCAGGATGCGACGGGGTTGGTGGTCAACAAGAAAGTCAATGTTCGAAAGGAGTATTACAAGCTCGCGCGTTCTATGTGCTGGCAGCTTGTCACAAAGGGAACTGCCTTTGAAAAGGTGGGCGGCACATCTGTGGCAATGGATCTGAACAAGCTGCGTGGCAGGCTGGCCTTCATCTATCAAATCAAAAGGTGGGACGACGCGCGGAGAAAGGTTCCGGCAGAGGAAACGGAGAAGAGTTGCTTCCATCGCGTTTACGCTGACTTCCTGAATTACGTATCTTTCTTCGGTCAAACACAGCCCACCATCGTGTGCGAAGGAAAAACCGACAATATCTATATCCGGTGTGCGCTGCGGTCTCTCGCGGCGCAATACCCGACTTTGGTGCAGGTGCAGGGTGGCAAAAAGAACCTTCTTGTCCGGCTCTTCAAGTTCACAACGACGGCACAAAGGGTCCAGGGTTTGTCTGGTGGAGCGAGCCAGTTAAACAATTTTCTAAGTAACTATCGGAAGATGATTAAGGACTTCAAGGGAGTTCCCAAGCAGCCGACGATTCTTATCGTAGACAATGATTCAGGACCAGAAAATCTGTTCAAACACCTGTCCAAGCTGCTGAAAAAGACGGTGGACGGCGGCGACTCCTATTATTTCGTATATGAAAACCTCTACGTCGTCCCGGTGCCAAAGGTTGGCGGAGCCTTTACGGCTATGGAGCAACTATTCGAGGCCAAAGTGCTTAACACGACGCTAAGTGGCAAGAAGCTTGACTTGACTAACAAGGAACCGGACGGGAAAAAGTTCTACTCAAAGAATCAGTTTTCCATCCACGTGATTCAGAAGAATCAGGCGACCATCAATTTTAACGAATTCAAGCCGCTTCTGGACAGAATCGTGGCAGTTCAAACAGATTATGCCATCAAGGTTGCGGCTGCAGCAGGGGCAGTTAAGACGCACGCGTCCGCACCTGTTCTCACAGGTCCATGAGGGTTTCAAAGAATGACAGTGCATTTTCGAATCGACTGAAAAGGCAATGATGCCAGAAACCCACTACGCATGACGACGAAGGCGCATCAGCATCCAGCGATGCTAGCTGATCAGATCAAAATTTGCAGCCCTCCAAGCCCATTCGCTGACAGGTGCGCGGCCAAGTTTACTGACGTCTGAATAGGGTCAAAGCGGAAAGGCTCCGAATGAGCAAATGTTTTCCGGTTTGCCCCTGGAAGCAGACCTCCGATCTGCGCGTTTATGAGTACACGCCTAGTCGGGATGCCAGATTGTTTGATTTCCGCGCAGGTTCGATCCGGAAAACCGGATCCCGCTCCTTCGCAACTTGCGCTAGCGCGTGAGGACGATGAACTCGGTGTAACGGCCGGTTTCGCGGCCGAGGCCTTCGTCGGAGACCACCAGCGACGAGCCCGGGACCAGCAGCTCGCCGATGCGGTCGACCGCTTGCTCCGGAAACTGGATGCGGTTGAGCGCTTCCGCCGCGGTCGACGGCGGCTTCAGCCGGACGACCGGAGTGGACGGCTCCTGGAACTTCTTTCTGCTGTCCCTCGGCGCCACGGATGGCGACGGGTTGTTCGACACCGTCATCAGATTCCACCGCATGCCGGCACCGTCCTCGGTTAAACCCATGGCGGTGAAGACGTGGGTGCCGAGCGGCCGATCGGGCTCCTCGATCACGATCGGCATGTCGAACAGCGGCACGAAGCCCTGCCGGACGAAAATCCTCCCTTCCTTGCGGCTCACGAACACCGCGACCTGACCGTTCCGCTTGATCGGTTGATCGGCGGCGCGCAGCCGCGGCGCCACCGGCTTCGGCGGATCGACCGTCGGCGCAGGCTTGCCGACATCCCCGTCGCCGGGCGCCGTCGCGGTCTGGCCCGGCTGGGCGGCAGCGGGCGTTATCTGCACTGGAGCCGCCGTCTCGTCGGCGGTTGACGTCTCGACCGGTTGGCGCGGACCCGTCGGCGCGGGCGACTCGGCGCTGTCGGCTGCTCGCAGCCCGCCGGCCGCGCCGCTCGCTTCGGGCGTTTCCTCGGTCGTTACCGCAGCCCGCGTCGACTCCGCCGTGACGGCCTCGTCGACCTGCGGCGCCGTCTGCGTCGGCGGCATTGCGCTCTCGGCGGAGCGGTTCTCGCTCACATCGGGAACCAGCTCGGTCGACGGAGCCTGCGGGCCCGCGGCGGCGGCATCGCTGCCCACGTCCGGCGTCGCGGCCTGGGCCAAAGTGATCCGCCGCGCCGTGCTGCGACCATCCGTTGTCGCGTTCATCGCCACTTCGGGCTCGCCTGGTTTGAGCTTCGGCGCGAACAGTTTGGCATGCTCGAATTCAACCGGCGCCAGCTCGGCGCGCGAAACGACCACGCGCACGCCAAGCTTGGTGACGGGCCAAAGCTTGCGGGCGAAGTCCTGCGACATGCGAATGCAGCCGTGCGAGGCCGGGTAGCCCGGCAGCACTCCCTCGTGCAGCGCCACACCCGACCACGTGATGCGCTGCATGAACGGCATCGGCGCGCTGCTGTAGAGGTTGGAGCGGTGATAGCGGTCCTTCTCGATGACGCTGAAGACGCCCGTGGGGGTCGGATGGCCCGGCACCCCGGTCGAGACCGGCCCCTGCGCGACCCGCACACCATTGCTGAACAGCGTGACTTTCTGGGTGTCGATCGAAACGACGATCTGCAGCGGGCCTTTCGGCATTTCACCGAACCCCGCCTCCTGTTTCGGCTCGCCCCTTTCCCGCTTGACGGGTTCCCTCTTCGGGGGCGCGGTTCTGAGCCGGCGGGCGGGCACGTCCCAGGGACTGCCGTACCAACCGTAGGAGCCGGCAAAGCCCCAGCCCGAGGCTGCCTCGGCTGAACCGGTCACGCCGGCGAGGACGGCCAAAGCAACCCCCGCGACCAGTGCGGCGCGGAGCGCCGCGCGTCCACCACGCTCAGATACAAGGGGGGCCACGAATGTCACCAACATGCTCTCCCGATTATTTCAAGATTTTCCACCGGCCCGCGGTTCCCAGGATTGTCTCGGCAAATTAACCCTTGCAGGCGGGCATGGATGATCAACTTGTCGACACCGCGATGGGCGACGGCAGCGCAGGCTGCACTGATTCGGTAAACAAATCGGAGCCGGCGCGGCCTTGCCGGCACTCGCCGGCCCGCATCGGGGTAAGCCGGTACGGCTAGGGACAGCGCTCCAGTCGGTCAACGCTCGAGCGCGCGGGTGGTGGCGTCGAACAACTCCTCGAACTCGGCCTTTCGCGGAATCAGGCTTTGCTGCCACGCGTAATCGATGATGGTCTGTAACGCTGGCCGGCACGCCTCGGCGCCGAACGGGAGGAAGTCGATCTCTCCCCTCTTGGGCAATCCGGCGGCGGCCTTGGACTGCAGCAATAGGCGATAGATCTCCTTCACCGTTTCCGGATGCGAGGTCGCGAGTTTCTCCGTCACCACGACCATGTGGTTGATCGGCACGACCCCGTGTTGCGCGTACCATTTCAGCGCGGCTGCTTCAGGATCCGCAATCACGCATTTCAGCGTGGGGTCGTTGGGAAGATCGGCGCCATAGATGGCGGCATCGAGCTCGCCCTCGCGCAGCATTTTGAGCAGGTTCTTGTCCCCACCGGCCCGTTCGACCCCCTCCGGCTCACGATATTCGGCCACATGGCCGTCCTCGAACGTGACCCAGCGTATCCGACCGAGGTCGACGCCATAGTCGTTCTGGAGGATGCCGCGCACCCACACCGCAGTGGTCTGGCTGTAGGAGCGAACGCCGACCCGCTTGCCGGCGAGATCGGCGGGTGCGAGCGGGCGTGCCGCGCTGCACAGAATTGTTCCCTGCTGGAAGCGGCCCATCATGGTTGCCGGCAGCAGAACCAGCGGTTTGCCGTAAGCCTTGGCCTGGACATAGGTCGCGATCGCCATTTCGCTGACGTCGAATTTGAGTTCGCGCACCATCGGCTTGAAGAACCGGTTCGCTGGCTTGATATCTGAAAAGCTGAATGCGACGCGCGGAGACTTGATCTGCCCACGCTTGAGCGGCAGCGTATGCGGATAGTCGTCGAAAGCCGCAGTCAACGTGGCAACCTGAGCATCTACCGTCATTTCAATCGTGTTCCTCCCGGTGGCCGGCGAACCCGTTCGCCCGGCCCTCATTGCATTGTGGAACATTTTTCGGGCGCAAGGCGAGCGTCTTGTGGCACGCTCCAGGGCCGCACGCGCGGATGAACCGCTGCGCGCGGCGCCATCAGTGACGGTGCGCTGCGCGCTCCGCAGCTTTGCTAGGGTGTCACGCCGGCCGAGGATGCACTGCCCATGACCCTGATCCTATCCAACGACGACGTCGAGAAGCTGTTGACGATGCGCGAATGCATCGAGGTCATGGAAGAGGCCTATATCGAACTGGCGGAAGGACGCGGCGTCTCGCGCACCCGCTCCGACTGCTTCACGCCGACTGCGCGACCGGATGCGCTTTACAGCCTCAAGTCCATGGATGGCGTGGTTCCGAAGCTCGGCGTCGGTGCGGTCCGCATCAATTCCGATATCATCACCTGGCCCAAGCGCGGCAACAACATGCGCCGCGAAAAGGTTCCGGCCGCGCCCAACAACCGCTACGTCGGACTGGTGCTGCTGTTCTCGGTGGAGAATGGCGAGCCGCTCGCGATCCTGCCCGACGGCGTCATGCAGCGCATGCGCGTCGGCGCCGCCAACGGCCTCGGCATCAAATACCTCGCTCGCAGGAACGCGAAGACTGTCGGCATCCTCGGCTCCGGTTGGCAGGCGGGTGCGCAGCTCATGGCCGCCTGCGCGGTGCGCGACATCGAGACCATCCGGTGCTTCAGCCCCAATCCGGAAAATTGCCGAGCCTTCGCCGCGGCCATGAGCGCCTTGCTCGGCACCAAGGTCGAACCCGTCGACCAACCGGAAGCCGCCATCGCGGGCACCGACATCGTGATGTGCGCGACCAATTCCATCGACCACGTTTTTTTCGAGCGCTGGATCGAACCTGGAATGCACCTGAGCTCGATCAAGCGGCCGGAGATCGAGGTGAGGGCGATCCAGCGCGCCGAGCGCGTCGTTATCCATTGCAACGATGCGGCCCCGATTCACGTCGCCGCCGACGGCGTCGTGATCGAGGAAACGGTCGCGGGGCGCGGCTGGCAGCTTGCGCAGGAGATCGACTTCAAGACGCTTCCGACGTTGCCGCAGCTCATTGTCGGTCGGGTCGAAGGCCGCAAATCGGACGCCGACGTCACCTGCTTCATCAATAATATCGGACTGGGCTATCAATTCGCCGCCGCCGGTTCCGTGGTCTACCGCAAGGCGAAGGAGAGCGGCCTCGGCCACGAAGTGCCTACCGACTGGTTCACCGAGGACGTGCATCCCTAAACGGTGGCGTGTACCTGGCGTCGACCCAACGGATCGGATGCACCGGCCCCTCCAGCACGGCGCAACCCTGGGCGGAACATTCTCCGGGTTCGCCGGTTGTCGGGAAAAGCGCGCTAGGCGCGCTGTTGCCATGACGGAGCACCGCCATGCTTGGTTGGGCTTTGACCTTTCTGATCGTCGCGTTGATCGCAGCCGTGCTCGGTTTTGGCGGGATCGCGGGTTTTGCGGTCGAAATCGCCAAGATCATCTTCTTTGTCGCGATCATCCTGTTCGTGATCTCGGCAATTTTCGGCGTCATGCGAGGGCGGTCACCGACGATTCCTTAGGGTTTTCAGGCGCGCGCGTTCTCTCGCCCGGCCGTCTGCCGGGCGGGAGCCTTTCTACCTGCTTGCATCGCCTGGATTTAGTCGGCCCCGCCGGCGCCAAATGCGTCGATCAGCTGCGGCCGCCCGCCGACAGAATCGCCCGCGTGGTGTGGTCTGGACCGAAGTCGTCCGCCCCGTCGATGGATAGAAGATCCGAGAGGCGCGTGCGCGCCCGATTGACTCGGCTCTTGATCGTTCCGACCGCGCAATCGCAGATGGCGGCGGCTTCCTCGTAGGAGAAGCCGGACGCCCCCACGAGAATGAGCGCCTCGCGCTGATCCGGCGGCAGCTTCGCGAGCGCGGCACGAAATTCCTCGAATTCGACCCGGCTGTGCTGCTCGGGATGCGATTTCAGGCTCTCGGCATAGCTTCCGTCGGTGTCTTCGACTTCCCGCCGTCGCTTGCGGTATTCGGAGCGGAACAGGTTGCGAAGAATCGTGAACAGCCACGCCGACATGTTCGTTCCGGGCTGGAACGAGTCGATATTGGCCATCGCGCGCAGCAATGTTTCCTGCACCAGATCGTCTGCGCGATCCACGTTGCCGCAGAGCGAAATAGCAAAGGCGCGCAAGCTCGGAACCGCGGCGAGCATCGCGTCACGTACGGATGTTCGCATGGTCATTATCTCGATCCCTTGTTGTCGAGGGCCTTGACGCCCACGAGCCCACCGATCTCGTGCGCCTCGGCTTGCAGCGAGGATTTTTCGGGGTCGCTAGCCTCTTTCGGCTTGTCGAGCTTGCTCAGCAGCTCCTTGAAACGATCGGGAACGCCCTGACGCAGCACATCGTCGTAAACGCGCTGCAGGATGTCGCCTAGCCTGCGCTGATCTTCGCGGCTGAGGCGTCCCCCGGCCTTTCGTACTTGGGCGTCCGTATGCATTGTCGCCTCTGGGGTAACCGAGGTTTGCTCCGTGGACTCCGGCCTGGCCCGCCCCTCACCCGTCATCCCCGGCCGAACCGGCTTCTGTTGGTTCATTGGCTATTCCCGGGCGGATTTTCCTCCGGGCCCCGGCCCCCTCTGTGCTCATCCCAGCATAACGTGCTGCAAATCCGTTCGTTCCCTCCCGTGGAACTTTTTTCCCTGCGGCTCGTTTCCGCCCGGTAAGCTTACACGACGTGAATGGGAGGGTCCCGTGCCTCAGTCCACAGCGGTAGCTCAATACCTGCCGTTCTTGCGGCGTTATGCCAGGGCCCTGACTGGAAGTCAGGCGTCGGGTGACGCCTACGTCGCCGCCACCTTGGAAGCCTTGATCGCGGACCGGGCGGTAGCCGAGGACACCCGTGGCCCGCGCGTTGCCCTGTATCGCCTATTCACGAAAATCTGGAATTCGGTTGCCGTCAACGGTGCGGCCGGCGCTCCCGAGGGGGCGCTGCCAGGGGAGCAGAAGCTCGCCAACATCACCCCCCTTCCGCGCCAAGCATTCCTGCTGGTCGCGCTCGAGGGCTTCTCCGAGCCGGATGCAGCGCGCGTGCTTGGCATCGATGTGATGAAGCTGCGCGCACTGGTCGAGGAGTCCGGGCGCGAGCTTGCGGCCGAAATCGCCACCGACGTGCTGATCATCGAGGACGATACGTTCATCGCGATGGAGCTTGAAACGCTGGTGGAGGGCCTCGGCCATCGCGTGCTCGGCGTTGCCCGCACCCACGCCGAGGCGCTTGCGCTGACCAAGAAAAAGCGTCCGGGGTTGATCCTCGCGGACATCCAACTTGCCGACGGCAGTTCGGGTCTCGAGGCCGTCAACGAGTTGCTCGCATCCTTCCAAGCGCCAGTGATCTTCATCACCGCCTATCCCGAACGCTTCCTTACGGGGGAACGGCCGGAGCCGGCCTTCCTGATCGCCAAGCCCTTCCAGCCGGCCACGGTATCGGCGGTTGCCAGCCAGGCGCTGTTCTTCGACCGGACTGCCAAACGGCGGGATCGGCGCGTCACGGCATAAAGCGGCGGCGTGCAACGCGCGCCGATGGGCATGCGGCAGGATCGCCGCGCCACCTCAACGGCGGTGGCTGGCCAAGCCGACGAGAATTCCCACCCCGACCGCGACCGCGAGCATCACCAGCGGGCGATGCTCGACCTCGTTGGAAAGGCGGCGCAAGGCATCGTTCCCGAGCTTCGCCGCCCCGCTGCCGATTCTCGCCGCTTCATCCCCCATGGTGCCGGCGCCGCCGCGAAACCGCTCTGCCATGCTGGTCAAGGCCGACGCGATGGTCTCGCCGACGCGATCCGCGGTTTGAGCAGCGCTGGCGGACGCGCGGTCGCCGACGCGCCCCAGGCGCTGCTCCAGCGCCCGCAAGCGCCGCTCGATTTCGCCGATGTCGGCGGAGATGGCACGGGAATAACCGGACTGACGAAACATCTTCGGCCTCATCGGAAACGACAATGGATGGGACGTGTGCCTTCAGTCGGCTCGGACACGACGCCTGACTCTGTTCTCTCAGTGCGCTCGGCGCACCGCGCTCACGTAGTGGAAGGCGCGGGGGCAAGCGTTGCGCGCCGTCAATTCACGCTTTTGAGCCAAGTGTCGATTTCACGCTCGGCCTCGTCCTTCGCCACGCCGTAGCGCTGCTGCAGCCGGCCGCTGAGTTCGGTCCGCTTGCCCTCGATGACGTCGAGGTCGTCGTTCGTGAGCTTGCCCCACTTCTGCTGGACCTTGCCTTTGAGCTCTTTCCAATTGCCTTCCACACGATCCCAATTCATCGCTTCGCTCCTGTTTGTCGGGAATGTCCGAGATAGCGGGAGAACCCGGGGCGCGACCAAAAGTTCCGGCGCGCGACCAGAGCCCCAAGCGCGGTTTCGCGCAAAGAAACAAGCGCCATTCTCGCAAAGAAAGGGGCGTAGCCGACGCATGTGTCGGCTACGCCCGAGATAACCGGCCGAGCACGGGGAGGGGGAAATGGGCGGCCGGCTGCCCGGATAATGCATGGCTGCGGCATTGGTTCCTTCCGCTCCCGGACGATGCCGGCAGCTTGGCCTCAGGACTGGAATCCTAGCCCCCGGGCCCGGGCGAGGAATTCGCCCCGCCCCCGGCCGGAAGCAGGAACTCCTTTCTCACCAGGGCGTTAGTTGGAGCGCGAAGCCGCACCGCGCGCGGTCGAGAATATTCGCGGCACGGCGGATGAACCTAACAGCGGGTTAACGCGACTAATGAGCACAGGGATCGTGGGAGCAATCCATGCAGCGTCATTCGCGATATCTCGTCGGCTGCTGTGCGGCGGCTTTCGTCATAGCGTCGTTCGTCACCGGCCTCGAAGTCTCCGCCACCACCGCTGCTCCCTCGATCGCGCGAACCGCGCCACAGGTGAACCGCACCCTCAAAGGCGACCGCATGCCGCTGATCCCGGCGACGAGCCGCAAAGCGGTGAACGGGCCGTTCGAGATGAAAGCCCCGCCGGCACCCAAGCCGCGATTGCTCGAGGGATGCGAGCCGGTGGTGAGCTCGATCGGACAGTCGCCGCTGGCCCAGATCGCCGGCCGCTGCGTCTCCTAAGCCCCGCGCCACCGGGCCACAGCTTTTTCAGCCGGATTCTCGATCACCCTGCTGTTTCCCGCGGGGACGATGATCGCATGCCTACATCAGGAGCGGCAGGGCGCGGCGCTCCACCGTCCCGAGGCAGATGCGTTTTCCGCCGGCTGAAATCCCGTCCGGCGCTGCGCTTGGCGGAACTTTGAAATCGCGGGAGGCTTATAGAGGCAGGATGGGCAATGGCTGAGGAGGCTTCGCCGTTCGCTCCCGCATGGCCCCGGCTTAACATGGAAGGCGGCCTCGGTCGTTTTCCGGCTTCATGATCTCTGGAGGCCATCAACCTGTCGGTACCGCGCGGCCGTGGGGTAGCACGTGAGCAGATCCGCCGTCGGCATGTCCTTGCAGCCCCCGCAGCGGAACGTCACCGCCAATCGCGGGCGGCAAGCCAAGCTTGACTCGGACGCACAAGGAGGAAGAATTCGCGCATACTTTTTCACCGGCGAAATGCTTCCGTTGACCTTGTCCGCCGTCCGGAACCTCCGCTGCAAAATCACACAGAACCCGTCGCTCGCTGGATGTGAAAGTGCCTGAAGTGCAAGACAATAAGAAACCGGCGTCGGACACTCGTGATTCGGAGCCAAGGTCGCCGTCCTTTCCCTATCTCGAGTCGTTTCGATCGGCGCTCGATGCCGGCCAAGTCGGCGTATGGTCATGGGACCTTCGGTCCAATCGGATGACCTGGTCGACCAGACTGCAGGACTTTCACGGCGGTTCGCAGGGCCGACTTGATGGCACGCTCTCGATCGTCCCGCAGGACTTCCCGTCGCAGGACTCAGGCGGCGTGCTGGCGGCGATCCATCATACCTTGCAGACGCACGAACCGTGCCGCCTGGAGTATCGTCTGCCCGGACGATCGGAGCGTGAGGAGCGCTGGTTCGAGGCGTTGGTCACCGTGGTCGTGGAGGACGGCGCGGCGGTGCAGATGCTCGGCCTGTGCCGAGACATGACCGAAACTCTGCGCGTCAACCGCGAGGTCCGTGTTCGCGCGCGCCAGCAGGAAACGCTGGCGCGGCTCGGGGAGCGCGCACTGATCGAGACCGATTTGCAGAAATTCTTCAACGAGGTGGTCACTACCGTCGGCGAGATTCTCGACGTCGAGATGGTGAAAATCCTCGAATTGCTCCCGGGCGACGCCGAACTTCTGCTAAGAGCCGGAACCGGGTGGAAAGCCGGGCTGGTGGGCACAGCCAATGTTTCGACCGGCCGCGACACGCAGGCCGGCTACACGCTTGCCGCCGGCCGGCCGGTGATCGTGGAGGATCTTACGTCGGAGACGAGATTCTCCGGCGCGCCGCTGCTGCACGAGCACGGCGTCATAAGCGGGCTAACCACGCCGATCGCGGGACACGATGGCCGCGCCTATGGCGTACTCGGCGCGCATACCGGCAAGCAGCGCAAATTTCACGACTACGACATCTCTTTTCTGGCGGCGGTCGCGAATGTGGTGGCGGGAGCCATCCAACGCCGGCAACTCGATCAGCGTCACGAACTGATGATCCGCGAGCTGCGGCACCGCTCGGGCAATCTCTTTTCCCAGCTACTCGCTCTGTTCTCGCAGACCGCCAAGAATTCGCGCAGCGTCGCCGATCTCGTGGCGAAATACGAGGCTCGCGTTCTCGCGCTGGCCAATGCGCATCGCCTCATCACCGAAGGCGGTTGGAAGTCAACCTCGCTCAACGAGCTTCTGGAGACGCTGCTTGCGCCATTCCTCGATCGCATTTCGTTCAGCGGACCCAACGTCTTCCTCGAGCCGGATCCGACCTTTGGTTTGAGCATGGCGGTGCACGAGCTCGCCACCAATGCCAGCAAGCATGGCAGCCTTTCCGAGCCTTCCGGCCGGGTCGATCTGACCTGGTCGATCACGCGCACGCAGCAGGGCCTCACCCTGGTGCTCGATTGGAAGGAAACCCGCGGGCCGGCGCCCAAGCGGTTTCGACGCTCGGGTTTCGGCTCGCGCTTGATCAACATGGTGATCGAACGCCAGCTCAACGGCGAGGTGCAGCAAGTCTTCGAGCCGAACGGGCTGCACGCCAAGCTCACCGTTCCCCTCACCCACGAGCGCTGGCCGCGCGGCGCGCGGACGCCGTCCGTCGATCTGCCGTAGGCGCGATCAGCCCGTGCGGGACTGCGATCCTACTTCTTCTTCGCGTCTTGATAGGGGTAGATGACGTTGCCGGTCTTGTACTCTGCCGGCCACAAGATCACCTGGTGCGTGGTATCGCGGAACTGGGCGAGGTCGTGTCCGGCCACACCCTGGAACTGAGTGAAGAACTGTCGCGACTTGGTCCATTCGCCATCCTTTCCGAAGGCGATCTCGCCAGCCACGGTGGAGAATTTGTGCCCGTGGATGTAGTCCGCGAGCTTGCCGTGATCGAGGCTTTTGGTTGCCTCGACCGCCTGCCCCAGCACCTCGCCGGCGGCATAGGCGAAAGGCGTAAATCCGTAGCCCAAGGGATCGATCCCGAGTGCCGGTGCCTTGGCCTGGTATTTGTCCAGCATCGGTTTCAAGCCCGGGAAATTGAGGGTCGGCGCAGGGATGAAACTTTCCATGATCACCAGGCCGTTCATCAGCGGCCCGAGCTGCATCTTGATGGGGGTGGCGAGGAGCCCGATCATGGCCCCTCCAAACATCTTGGTGTTCAAGCCGATTTCGTTTGCGGCGCGGACGATGCCCACAGTGTCGGGCGGATAGGCGCAGGCGAAAACGAGATCCGGATTGGTCGCCTGAATGGCGCGCACGATCGGCACCATATCGGTGGTGCCCGGCGGATAACTCTTGTCGTAGATGATTTGGAAACCGCCGGCCTTGGCGTTCTCGCGCGCGCCGTCGCAGGCGGTTTTTCCGAATTCGGCGTCGGCCGCAATGAGCGCGACGGTGCTGGGTTTTGGAGTTTGCGCGGCGGCGATCTCGAACCAGCCCCTGGAAAAAGCCAGCGTCCCCTCGTCGCCGCCCGGCACCATCGAGAAATATCTCGAATAATTGAATTGCCGATTGACGTTCACGCCGAGCATGCTGATCGTCATCTTGTTCGCCTGCATGATGACCGGCATCGCCGGCGCGATCATGTTGGTGGCATAAGGCCCGAGCAACAGGTCGACTTTGTCGACGCTGAGGAGCTTGGTGTAGATGCCGGGCACGTTGTTGGGATTGCTCTGGTCGTCGTAATAGACGAGCTCGACGGGGCGGCCCATGAGCCCGCCCTTGGCATTGACGTCGTCGCGCCAGATTTCCAGCGCCAGCAGATTCTGCTTGCCATTGGGCGCGACCGCCCCGGTCAGCGCCATGCTGAAACCGACCTTGATCGGATCGGCCGCGCGCGCCGGGGCGGTGGCCCACAGGCTGCCGGCGAACAAGATGACGAGCGAGGCGCACGAAACGGCGCGTCGTGTGATGGCAGACATGGCTGATCTCCTCCCGCCTCCGTTGCGGTTGTCGGCGGCGACACTCAGAGCGGCTTGCGCGCTTGTCGCGAGCGCGAAGTGTAGCGCGGCGGGCGGCGGCGCAACACCCCGCCCGCTGCCGGCCGATCTGCCGCATGCGTTTGCCGAGAATGACCTTTTCAACGCGGAATCAAGATGAAAAGATGCCCACAGGGCTGCGAAAACACGTGCGGGAGGAAATCCATGCTCATCGGTCGCGTCGGCAAGGTCTGCATTCTCTCCGGTGCATTGGTTCTGGGCGCGGCCGGCGCCCGGGCGCAAACGGTCGATCTGAAACTTTCCCACTTCGTTCCGCCGCAGCACGCCTTCCACAAGTGGGCGGTCGAGTGGGCGAAACGGCTGGAGGACGCGTCCAACGGGCGGCTGAAGATTACGATCTACCCGAACGGCCAATTGGTCGGTCCGCCCAATCGGCAATTCGACGCGGCCCGCAACGGCATCACCGACATCGCCTTCACCCTGCACGGGGTGACCCCGGGGCGCTATCCGATGACCGAACTGGCCAACTTGCCGTTCACCTGGCCGTCGGAGGGCGCGCTGTGCTCGGTCATGGGTAAGCGGATGACCGAGCTCGCTCCGAAATATCTCGCACAGGAGCACGTCGGCCTGCACATTCTGTTCATGACCATGGCCAATCCGATCGTCATCTACTCCAAGGTGCCGATCAAGACCGTCGACGACTTCAAAGGCCTGAAGATTCGGTACGCATCGATCACCAACAAGAACATGCTCGACGCCCTCGGCGCGACGACGATGCTCATTCCGCCGCCGGAGTCCCAGGACGCTCTGGCCAAGGGCATCGCCCAGGCCGCGACCTTCCCGCATGAGGCGGGACTGGCCTACGATCTCGCCTCGGTGGTCAAATATGCGATCGAGCCGCCGCTTGCCTCGGCGACCTTCGCCCTGGTGATGAACCCGGCAAAATACAATTCGCTGCCGCCGGACCTGCGCGCCTTGCTCGACAAGGAGAGCGGGGTTGCGGGCGCCGTCAGCTTCGGCAAGGCGTGGGAGGCACAGGAGAAATTCGCCCGGGATCTGGAAACCTCCAAAAAAGGTCTGGAGATCATCACGCTGCCCGACAGCGAGGTGGCGAAGCTCAAGCAGATCGGGAAGGTTCAGACCCAGGAGGCGATCGCCGCGCTCGAAAAGGAAGGCAAGCCGGCCCGCCAGTTCTTGCAGGAATACACCAAGTAGAACGCGCTCGGCGTTGCATCTTCGGCGCGGCCCGCACCGGCATCCGCGCGACAGCAGCACGATCCACGCGTATTTTTCGCGGGCCGAATCTGCCGGTTTTGATGGGCATCATGAACGCACGAGCGCGGTTGCTGGCCGTAGCCGACCGGGTGCAACGCGTCCAGCTCTGGCTGGCGGTCGCCGCGCTTGTCGTGCTGATGATGGTGACGGTCTGCGACGTCGTCCTGCGTTACCTGTTCAACCGGCCAATCCGAGGCTCCTACGACATGGTGGAAACCATGTTGCTCGTCTTCGTCTTCAATGGCATGGCGGCAGCGTTCTTCGGCCGGCGCCATATAGTGATCGATCTGCTCGATTCGCTCGTCGGCGAGCGCGCGATCGCCGTGCTGATCCATCTCGCCGACGCCTTGGCGGTCGTCTGCCTGGCATTGCTGACCTGGGCGATGCTGCTGCCCGCCAGGCAGGCGTACGCGTACGGCGACGTCAAGCTCGAGCTCGGTCTCCCCATCTACGTGCTCTGGCTCGTCGCGCTTGTCAGCCTGGCCGGAACGATCTTTTGCGCGCTGGTGACGCTCGTGGCCAAGCCGGCAACGGCCGCTAGCGGGCATTCCGAATGACTTCGTCGCTGGTCGGCGTAGCCGGCGTTTTCTTTCTTTTCATTCTGCTGTTTCTGCGCATTCCAGTCTGGATTGCGCTCGTTCTGGTCGGATTCTTCGGCAATGTCATCGCGTTGGGATGGCCCGCCGCGTTCGCGCTGGCGGGAACAGTGCCGTTCGACGTGGCCTCTTCTTACACCCTTTCGGTCGTCCCGCTCTTCATTCTGATGGGCGAGGTTGCCTCCGAATCGAGGCTGTCGGGCGAACTGTTCAAGGCTGCGCGGGTCATCCTGTCGGGTTTTCGCGGCGGCCTCGCGGTCGCGACGCTCGCCGCCTCGGCGCTATTCGGCGCGGTCTCCGGCTCATCGCTCGCCAATGCCGCGACCATGACGCGCATGGCGCTGCCCGAGCTGCGCAAGGCGGGTTATGACGACGGTTTGGCGACCGGCTGCATCGCCGCCGGCGGCAGCACCGACATCCTGATCCCGCCATCGATCATCCTCGTCATCTACGCCGCCATCGCCGAGCTGTCGGTCCCGAAGCTGCTCGCAGCCGGCCTCCTTCCCGGCCTGGTTCTCACCGGCCTTTACGTCATGGTCGCACTGGCGGTGGTCCATGTCAGACCGGATTACGCGCCGGACTCCGAGAACTACCCCTGGCGCAAAAGGCTCGCGGCATTGCGCGAACCTTGGCAGTTCCTGGCACTCTTCGTCGTGACCATCGGCGGCATCTATGCAGGGATATTCAGCCCGACCGAGGCGGCGTCGATCGGAGCGTTCGGCGCCATCCTCCTGGGCGTGCTCGGGCGCCGAATGAGCGCCGGCGACCTCCTACGCGCCATCGAGAGCACCGTCGTCGTAAGTTGCCTGCTGTTCGTGATCGTCATGGGCGCGAATCTGTTTTCGTCCTTCGTCGTCCAGACCCACATGCCGGAGCTTCTCCTCGACGGTGCGCGCGCGCTCGAGCTCTCCGGCCTCACCGTCATGATCCTCATCATCCTCGGCTACATTCTGCTGGGATGCTTCCTCGAGGGCATCGGCATGGTGTTGATCACGGTGCCCGTGTTCCAGCCGATCGTCACCAAGTTCGGCTACGATCCGATCTGGTTCGCCATTATCGTGGTCGTGATGGTCGAAGTTGGGCTGATCCATCCGCCCGTCGGGATGAACCTGTTCGTCATCCAGGCGCAGGCGCCCGACGTCAAGATCACCAGCATCTATCGCGGAATCATCCCGTTTCTGCTCGCCCCGTTGATCCTCATCGTGTTGTTGTTCCTGTTTCCCGCGCTCGCGCTCTGGCTGCCGAAGGCGCTTTACGGCTGAGCAGCCCCTGCATCGACCGGCGGGTGCAGGGCACAGCGGCGACAAACGCGGTTGAAGCGGAGAATCCGGCAAGATCTCGGCCGGAACGGGACCGCCCTGCGATGGCCGCCGAAATCGTCATTTCGTCGATCGTCCTTGAGTCCCCAATTCGATAGGGCGAGGCGAGATTCCGGCCCGAAGGCCCGCTTTCAACGGGCGCGCGGGGGGGCCTTGGCAAGAGAAAGCGGCCGGCCGGGGCGCTTATGGTTTCCAAAAATGTCATACGGCCGGCTTCACCCGGGTGGTGCGTGCCATTCGTGCAACACTCTCCGGAAAAGGGCCCTTGGTGCCGGTGAGTCAGGCGCTTTTTGATTGTGTGGGAGCCGTGGTTACTGCATTTTTAATCGTGCAGCGGTGGAAGCCGCTCTGGCTAAGTGGTGATGGAAAGAGGGGGGCGTCCCCCCGGTACTCCAATGTCGGGGTTTCCGGAAGGCGATGCTGTCCAGACACAAGGGGAATAGTCATGATGAAGATCCTACTCGCAACGGCTGCATCCTTGGCCATGCTGAGCGCTGCCGCCGCCGCAGACCTTCCGCGTAAGGAGCCGCCTCCGCCGGCTCCCCCGGTTGGCAAGGCCCCGATCGGCAAGTATCCGGTCGGCAAGGCACCGATTGGCAAGTATCCACAACCGGTCGTTACCAAGGGCTGACGTAAACGAGTGTCACCGAACGGGTGCTCGCGCAGAATTTCGCGAGCACCCCTCGGGGACGCCGTTTCGAAGGGGGCACTGCGCCTGCCGCTTCAGTCGTTCTGAGGCGAAGCAAGGGTAGGAGCATACAATGCGAGCGGCTCAAACAAAAAGACTCGGCCTCGCCTTCGGCGTGGGCTTGTGCGTAATCGCAATCTCCTCCGGTCTAAATCTGCAGACGGCGAGCGCGCAGGACACGCCTGCACGGACACCGACCACTGCGAAGACGCAAGGCGGGGACCAGAGGGCGGTGTATTACGTCGATTTCCGGGCGCGGACCGCCGCCAGCTACGGACATGCTTTCGTGTGGTACGGACGGGCCGATCGACGCGAGGTCGAGGTCGCGGGTCTCCATCCGGCTACCGACAGTGTCATTCCTTACATCATCGGGCATGTTCTGCCGGTCCTGGCCGAAACGGGCGCCAGCTACGGCGACCTCGACGAGGAGTACTTGACCGCGAGCTATCGCGTCTACATGACCGAGGCGCAGGCCAAGGAAGTGTTTGCCTATATCAAGCACCTGCAGGCGATCTCGCCGGTGTGGAACGGCGCCACCTGGAACTGCGTCGCATTCATCCAGGCCATCGCGAGCCACATGGGCCTGCGAACGCCGCTCAACCACCTCCTGTACCCTGAGGATTGGGTCAATCAGCTGCGCAAGCTCAATGGCGGGCGGCGCTACATGCCGAGCGGCCAGGAGCCGATGGCACAGGCCCCTTCCGCTCCGGCGCAGAAGCGCTCGGCGGCGACCCAAAAGCCTAAGACGGTGCCGCTTTCGCAGGTCGTGGACGCGGCTCCGCGCACGTGATGCGAGGGCCCGGCCGGGCGACTACGGCTGGGCCAGGAAGAGGGATAGCGGGGGCCTTGGGCCTCCGCTTATTGTTTTAGGCCACCATTGGAACTCGACGCATCGATTTGGCGCGAGTTCTGGCCTTTTTCCGCGCCATTATGTTACAGTTGCGCCAAGCGACCACATCTCCCGCTGGTTGGATGGGAGGGGGCGAGACCGGTATGACAGCTACCTCGACGCGGGCGAAGCGGCGCTTCCAGCTCGTCCTGATCAAGCCCTCGCATTACGACGACGACGGCTACGTCATCCAGTGGATGCGCGCCTTCGTCCCCTCCAACACGCTCGCCGTGCTCTACAGCCTGGGGCGCGATTCGGGGCAACGGAACGTACTGGGACCGGATACTGCCATCGACATCACGGTGATCGACGAGATCCATACCCGCGTCAAAATTGATAAATTGCTCGCCCAGTTTCGGCGCCACGGCGGATTCGGCCTGCTTGCGCTCGTCGGCGTCCAGTCCAACCAGTATCCCCGCGCGCTCGACATCGCCCGCCCGTTCCGTGCAGCCGGCGTGCCGGTGATGATCGGCGGATTCCATGTCTCCGGCTGCCTCGCCATGCTGCCGGAACTGCAGGCCGACCTCAAGACGACGCTCGACCTAGGCGTGAGCATGTTCGCCGGCGAGCTGGAGGGACGGATGGACCGCATCCTGCAGGATGCGGCGAATGGGACATTGCAGCCGATCTACAACTATTTGAAGGACCTGCCGTCGCTCGAGTCGGAGCCCACCCCCATCCTTCCGGTCGAGCACCTGAGAAAGACCTTCCAGGGGCTGGCGAGCTTCGATGCCGGGCGCGGCTGTCCCTATCAATGCTCGTTCTGCACCATCATCAACGTCCAGGGCAGAAAGTCACGGCGCCGGTCGGCCGACGACGTGGAGCGGACAATTCGCGAACACTATGTGCAAGGCATTCGCCACTTTTTCATCACCGACGACAATCTCGCCCGCAACAAGGACTGGGAAGCGATCTTCGACCGCATCATCGCGTTGCGCGAACGCGAGAACATGAATATCCGCCTGATGGTCCAGGTCGACACGCTGTGCCACAAAATCCCGAATTTCATCGACAAGGCTGCCCGCGCCGGGACCAACCGCGTGCTGGTGGGCCTCGAAAGCATCAATGCCGCCAACCTGCTCGCCGCCAAGAAGCGCCAGAACAAGATCACCGAATACCGCACCATGCTGCTGGCCTGGAAGAAGGCCGGGGCGATCACCACCGCCGGTTACATCCTGGGCTTTCCCTTCGATACGCCCGAATCCATCCGCGAGGACATCGCGATCATCCAGAAGGAGCTGCCACTCGACATTCTCGAATTCTTCTGCCTGACCCCGCTGCCGGGCTCGGAGGACCACAAGGTCCTTTGGCAGAAGGGCGAGTGGATGCACGAGGACATGAATCTGTACGACGGCGAACACGCCGTCTCGCATCATCCCAGGATGAGCAAGGAGCAATGGGAGCAAGTCTATCGGTCCGCGTGGGAGACCTATTACACGCCGGAGCACATGGAGACGATCCTGCGCCGCGGGGCTGCCACCAATTGCAGCATGTCGCGGCTCGTGAGCTTCGTATTTCTGTTCTGCTCCTCGGTTCCGATGGAAAATGCCCATCCGCTGCAGGGCGGTCTGCTGCGCCGGAAGTATCGGCAGGACCGGCGTCCCGGCATGCCGATCGAGCCGATCTGGTCGTTCTACCCGAAATACGCGTGGAACTTCGTGACGAAATATGCGCGCGCGGTCCGACTGTTGCTGTGGCTGCACGCGACCAACCGGCGCATTCAGAAAGATCCGAATCGGTACGCCTACACCGATCTGGCGATGACACCGGTGACCGAGGACGAGACCGAGAAGCTCGAATTGTTCACGCACAGCGATGCAGCGCGCCAAGCCGTCGCACACGTACACAAGATCGAGCAGCTGACCGGCGCCAACAAGGGCGCGCGGGCCGATGCTCTCGCGTGAAGGCGGAACCGCCGCGTCGAACCGTCGGGGCTAGCGTGCGTTACAGGGCGCGGGCGGCGTATCTCGCAGCCGCCCTATTCATCTCGACCGCTGACGGCGCCGCTGCGCAGGCACCGGCGAGCCTGTCCGATGCCGAGATCTGCCTGGCGGCCAACCGCAGCCTGTCCCTGGGCGCCCCTCTGCCTCGCACCACGACGCGGCTCAATGCCGGCAATCCGTTGCGCATCGTCGCAATCGGCTCTTCCTCCACGACCGGATTGTGGGTGCTGAGCTCGGCGGCGACCTACCCCGAGGTGATGCGACGCGAACTCGCGCGGCTGCGCCCGAGCGCGCGCGTCGAGATCATCAACAGCGGCCGCATCGGCGAAACGGTCACGGGCAGCATGGCCCGCTTCGAGCGGGACGTCGTTCCGCTTCAACCCGACCTGGTCATCTGGCAACTCGGCACCAACGATGTGACCTGGGGCGGACGCGCGGATGGACTCAAGGATCGGGTCACAGAAGGAGTACGCACGCTCAAGGCGGCCGGCACCGACGTGGTCCTCATGGATCTCCAATACGCCCCGATGGTGCTCGCCGCCTCGCAGCATTCGATCATGCAGGCGATCATCGCCGAAGTGGCGCGACAGGAGCGCGTCGGCCTGTTTCCACGCTTCGCCCTCATGCGCCGCTCGATCGAGGCGGGGCTGCCGTCCGGCGCTCTGGTGTCATGGGATGGGCTGCACAATTCCGCTGCCGGCTATGACTGTGTCGGGCGGGCGCTGGCGCGGGCCGTACATGCCGGCGGCCGCTGACATCTTCAAGGTGGGAAGACTTCCTGCGAAGGACTGCTGAAATCCCGTATTGGCGCCATCGAGTTTGCGATTCCCCCCATGCGGCCCAACTATCAGTACGGTATGATGTCCATGGCGAAGCAGACGAGCAGGGCTTCGAACCCGGCGATCGTCGTGACCGGCGCCTCGTCGGGAATCGGGCAAGCCATCGCACGGGTGGCCGCGCGGGATGGAGCTTTTCTGCTGCTCGTGGCCCGCTCGCACCAGGCGCTCGCCGACCTGGTCGCGGAACTCACGGCCGCGGGCGCGCAAGCGGCCGCGTTGCCCATAGATCTGCTCGAAGCCGGCGCACTCGACCGCATCGAGAGTGCATTGTCGGAGCGGGATCTGTATTGCGACGTCCTGGTGAACAGCGCCGGCCTGGGCGTGTTCGGACCGGCGACCGAGGTTGCTCGCAGCGAACAGCTTGGCCTGCTCGATGTCAATGTGCGCGCGCTGACCGAGCTGACGCTGCGGTTCCTTCCCGGAATGGTTGCGAGAGGACGCGGCGGCGTCCTCAACGTCGGATCGATTACCGGCTACGCGGCCGGACCGAATATGGCGGTCTATTATGCATCGAAGGCGTACGTGAACTCGTTTTCCGCCTCGCTTGCTTCCGAAGTTGCCGGCAGCGGTGTGACCGTGACCTGCCTCACCCCCGGTGTCGTGCGGACGGCGTTTTTCGCGCGGTGTTCAGTCGGGCAAACGCGCCTTATGAAGTTGATGCCGCGGTCGGATGTCGTTGACACGGCGGAGGCCGGGTGGCGTGCCTTCAGAGCGGGAAAACGCGTCGTCATTCCGCGATTTGTCGACCGCCTCATCCTGACCTTTGCCAAGCTGCTGCCGACCAGCGTGCTCTTGCGCTTGCTAAGCGTCCTGCAACGTCCGGTGCGATAGCGGCTCCTAATAGATTCCGGGCAAGATGCGCGATGTCCGCGCCATATAGCGACGGTACTCGTCGCCGAAGGTCTCCATCATCATCGCCTCCTCGCGCCCGACCCGTAGGAAGAACAACGTCCCGAAGCCAATGAGACCGGCCGGCCCCGCGATCCAGTTGGGCAGCAGCAGCGCCTGGGCGACCGCCCAGAGCCAGAACGCCGAATACATCGGATGCCGCACGCGGCTGTAGACGCCGCTCGTCACCAAAGTGTGCTGGTCGCGCACTTCCAGCGTCACCGACCAATTGCGCCCGAGATCCTTGTGCGTTCGACGGAACAGCCAGAGCGAAACGGCGAACAGCGCGGCGCCGAGCCAGGCCAGCCACGGGCGAAAGCCGTAATCGGCGAAGGCCGGCGCGTTGCTGACCACGTAGACACCCGGAATGATCCCCAGTCCCGCGGCCGAGATCGTCATCAGCACGATCTCGCGGCCGCGGTCGCTGCGCCGCAGCTTCGGCGTGCGCCGCGCGCGGCGGTCATGGGGGTAGCGGATGATGAACCAGCCGACGACGCCGAGGACCCAGATCAGCTTGGCGACGAGCGGCGTCATAATGACGGTTGCGCGACCATCGTGCGGCCGCGCGACGGATCGCGGTAGCTGCCATCCGCCGCGATGAAATCCATGAGGCCGTCGGGGGACATCGTCCAATCGGGAAAGCGGACGGGGCCGCTCACCATGAGAAAATAGTCGTAGGGCGCGCGTCGGTCGTTGGCCATCACCGAACGATAGTGCAGCCGCAAAACGTTGCGGCGACAGCGCGCGAACGTTTCCGGCAGCAGCATATCATGGATCTGCACGCGCCGGATCAGCGGCTTGCCATCGAGCCGGTCGCCGGCGATGCGTCTGAGCGATACCGGATCGAACTTGTAGAAACTGATGGTGTCGTCGCGGGATTGGTACTCGGTCCAAGCGATCGAGGGTTCGGCGACGACGCGCGCGATCTTGCGACGGAGCTCCTCCGCCTTCGGATGCAGCGTGAATTTCGGAATGGTCGCGCCGACGGTGAGCACGCAAACAGCCACGCCGCGTCGTCCGAGCTCCGGCTCGGCGGCAAGCGCGCGCACCAGGAGATCCAGCGCGAGCATCGCGCCCAGGCTGTGGCCGACGATCACGATTTCGTCCACCGCCGCTTCGCGGACACGGGAAATGAGCGCCTGCGCGAAACGATCGAGCCGCGCATCGATATCGGGCCGGCGACCGTGCAGATAGTCCTGGGCGAAGATCCAATCGTCCAACAGCTGCTCCACGCGCCAGCGGCGCCCGGGCCATTGCAGCAATCCGATGAAGACGGCGAGGCCGGCCAGCAGCCCGACGACGCCTGCGCCCACGCCTTCCAGGCCCAGGGATGCGGTCAACAGGCGCGCAAAGAACCCTCCGGCAACGGCGAACAGAGCGACCGAGAAGATCGGAAACAGGAAAAAGATGGCGTAGCGCTGGTTCGCCATGATGTATCGAAACATCGTCCCGGTCACGATGAAATCGAGATAGGCGCGCGCGGCGTTGAGCAGCCGCACCGGCAGCGATCGGGTGAAGTCGCCGCGCACGATGTCGTCCCAAAGCAGCACTTCGTGGGTCGCCTCGACCTGCCAGTTCGCGGCACGCGCCGTTACCGTCCACCACGCCCGCGACTGCGTGCTCGACTGCTCGAGGTCGGACAGGGTTGCGTCCACGTTCCAGGTGCGCTGGAACACGGCGAGCTGACGCGTGAAGCGCCGGTATTGCGCGCCGGCGTCGATCGGATCGTAGCCCGCGATGTGATAGACGTGTCGCCGCCTGACCATGGGCGAGAGGTAGCGAGAAACGCGGTGCAGCGTCAACTGCCGCGCGTGCGGGGACTATCGCTTGGCGCGACGAAATGCATGTTCGGCCAAACGCAATTCTCCCGGCGGTGCGTTCCCACCCCGCTTGCGGGGGAGGAGCAGGGCGGGGATAGGCGTGCACGGATCCCGAATGCATGCGCCCCGCCCGCCCTTCGCCGCAAGCGGGGGAAGGGAGCAGGCCCGAGCATGCTGCACGATCACTTGTGCATCTCGTCCGGCGGCATGATGCCCCACAGATTCGAAGCGGAGGGATCCTTTGCCCACACTTTCGGCTTCTGCGGATTGTCGCGGTGCCAGGGTCGCGGCTCGAAATAGCCGAGCTCCTCATTCACCTGATCGAGCTCGGCGAACAGCTCGGTGATCAACCCGTTGGGAGCACGATGATAGGCGAAGAGATTGTGACCGATGCCGTGCCGGCCCGGCCCCCAAAGGAGCTTGTAACCGTTGAGGCTGAGATAGTCGCAGGCCGTCTGCAAATGCGCCCAATCGCGCAGCTCGAATGCGGTGTGAAAATGCCGGTCGGCGTCGGTCTGCATCAGATTGATGGTGTGGTGGTCGCGGCCGCAGCGCAGGAAGGAGAAGAAATCTCCCATCCAATCGGACACGCGAAAACCGAGCACGTCACAATAGAAATCCGTCACGCGCTTGACGTCGGTGACGAAGAACGCGACGTGGCCGAGCTTGTGCGGAACGATTCCCTTGGTCGGGAAGCGCTGGCCTGAGAACGCATCGCGCTTGAACACCTCCATCACCGTGCCCTTGGGATCCTCGAACGCGACCAGATCCGAGATCGTGGGCTCGGCGTCCTTCTGGCGCCGGGTCTTGATGCCGTGGCCCTGGACCTGGCGCTCGAAAGCATCGAGATCGTCCTCAGGCGCAATCTGAAAGCCGAGGCGCACGCATTTCGCCTGCGGCCCCTTGCGCAGCACCACCGAGTGGTGATCGACGGTCGAGGCCAGATAGGCGGCGTCCTTGTCCTTGCCGGTCAGCGTGAGCCCGAGCACCTCGGTGTAATATTCGGCCTGCTTGTCGACGTCGGGCATTTCGTAGATGGCGTGGGCGATCTTCTTGACTCGGATCATACGAACCTCCGTCCCTGCTTGTTCCAGAATTCAGTCCTTGCGGCGCGGCAGCGCAGCAATGACGTCGACCATGGCGGCGACATCCTTCTCGCCGAAACCCATCTCGACGAACTTCGCGTAGAGCTCCACCGCACGATCGAGCATCGGGGTTGCCACCCCGACCTCGTCGGCGAAGTCGGCGATCATGTCGAAGTAATGCTGCAACGCGGGCGCCGTGCCTTGCGCCGGCAGGAAGCGCCGCTGCGCCATCCAGGGAGCACGGATGCCGAACTGGGTCGATCCGCCGCTGCCGCTGGCGATGGCCTTGATCATGAGATCCACATCGACGCCGGCCTTGAGACCGAGCGCCATCGCTTCCCCGGTGGCGGCGATGTTGATGGCCACCAGCAGATTGTTGACGAGCTTGACCCGACTTGCCGCGCCGAACGGCCCGAAATAGAGGCAGGAATCGGCAAAACCGGCGACGGCGCGCTCGGCCTTGGCGCACGCGTCCTGGTCGCCGGCAAGATAGATCACGGCTTTGCGCGCTGACACCATTCCCGGCGTTCCGCTCACCTCGCCGTCGAGAAACGCCGCACCCTTCGCTGCCAGCGGCGCAACATGACGCCGCTTCTCGGCGACGGGATGGGAGCCGAGCTCGACGATGATCTGGCCGTGGCGCGCGGAGTTGAGCAGCCCGTTCGGGCCCTGAACCACCTCATCGAGCGCTTGCGAAGACGGCAGGCACGAGAACACGATGTCCGCCTGCGCGCCGATCTCGGCCGGCGAGCGCGCGGCAACGCCGCCGATCTTCTCGAAGTCGGCGAGCGAGCTGCGGCGATAGCCCAGCACGCGATACCCGCTCTTGATCAGATTTTCGGAAATCGGCAGTCCGATCTTGCCGACACCGACGACGCCTATGGTTTCCATGCTCGCAACCCTCACTCACGCCTTCAACTCATGCCAGATCGAGCGACTGATCGGAGAAATTCACCTTGATGCCGAGCGAGCCCTCCATCACCGTCCATTCCCGCAGCTCGAAGCTGCGCAGCCCCTTGACGACGAACGGGTCGGCCTCGGCGAGCTGGCGCGCCGCCTCCGCGCTCGATGCCCGGAGGATCGTCAGGCCGTCGCCTCGGGTCTTGCCATCGGCCTCGGCCAGCGGACCGGACGCGAACAGCACGCCCTTCTTCTCCAGACCGATCATATACTCGAGATGCTGCGGCAGATGCTCGGCGATCTCCGCGGCCGCCGCGCCGCCTTTGGACAGCACGACATAGAGCTTCTTGCGGAGCATGGTCTTGGTGAGCTCGCGAACGCGCGCTTCCGTCATTGTGGCCTCCAGAAGTCCCGGCCGCCTCGACCCCCTTGCATCGCCGCGAGCATGGCGGCACGAGCCTGCGCGATCAAGGAATTATACGACCGGCAGCAATCAACGACCGTCGCCCTGACGAGGAGATCGGATGGCGCCATGGCCCCCGCTTTCGCGGCAACGACAGCGCGCAAACCCCTCGCGATCTCTCAAACTACGCCGACAGTTTCATGCGTTCGCTCCAGTCGTCCTTGAGCTTGTCGCGCAACACCTTGCCGCGGTCGCTCTTCGGCAATTCCAAAACGATGAAAACATGTTTCGGCACTTTCGGCGCGGGCAGGCAGGCGCGGCAGTGCTCGATCACCGCGGCTTCGGTCAGGCTCGCGCCCGGCCGCGCCACCACGTAACACACGACCTCTTCGCCGTAGATCTGATCCGGCACGCCGACCGCTGCGGCATCGAGGATGCCGGGATGCTTGAGCAGCACCTCGTCGATCTCCAGCGGCGCGATGTTCACGCCACCGCGAATGATGAGGTCCTTGGTGCGTCCGCTGACGCGGATGAAGCCGTCGTCGTCCATGATCGCGAGGTCGCCGGACTTGATGCGCTTGCCGCGGATCGGCTCGATCGTGCCGTCATCGCGCAGATAACCGATGGCGCAGTGCGGGCCGCCGGCCGTCACCTCGCCCTCGACATTGGCCGGACACGGTCTACCCCGGCCGTCAATGATCTCGAGCTCCTGATGCAGCGCGGGCAGCCCGACCGTTCCCATCTTGCTGGCATAGTGCCGGTTGCCGCACATCCATCCGGCCTCCGACATGCCGTACATCTGCAGCAGCTTGACGCCGTACATCTCCTCGAAGCGCACCCATTGCTCAAGCGTGAGCGGAGCGGTGCTGCACGTCATCAGGCGCAATGTCGGCACGTCCTTGGCGGTAACGCCGAGCGGCTTGTTGAGCAGCATGTTGAGCACGGTGGGCACGCCGGCGGCGAAGGTGATGCCGTGCTCTTGGATCCAGCCGAAGAAGCGGCTGTGCGAGAAACGCCTGGCGATGTGCAGGGTGAGGCCCATTTCGAGGAAGGGCATCAGGCTCAGCACCTGCGCCGAGTTCCAGCCGAACGAGCGGTACTCCAGCGTGCGGTCGTCTGCGGTCAATCCGAGACATTCCAGGGTGGAGAGCCCATTGAGCCAATAGGCGCAATGGTCGTAGACCACGACCTTGGGCCGGCTGGTCGTGCCGGAGGTGCAGAAGATGCAGGCCAGGTCGGCGGCCTCGTTGCGCTCCGGCAGGCTCGCCGACGCAACCCCGCGCGGCATGGCGCGGAAGAAATCATCGAGCGGATCGGGGGCGGCGGCGTTCGCAGCGTAGTTGCCGAAACGGGTGAACGGCTTTCCCGCCAGCAGCGCGTTGCCGTCGAGCTCCTTGTGCACGAGCGTAAGCGCCGGGGAAACCGCGGTTGCAAGATCGCCGATCAGCGTCGCGTTGAGCTCGATATTGAGCGGGGCGACGACCGCGCCGAGCCGCCAGGTGGCGAGCCAGATCAACAGCTTTTCGAGCGTCTCGTCGGAGAGCAGCAGCACGCGGCTGCCCTTGCCGACGCCCTTGTGCTTGAGCGCCGACGCAATGTCGGTGACCGCCCGTTCGAGCTCGCCATAGCTGATCGACGTCTCCTGATCGAGGTCGACGATCGCGAGCTTGTCCGGATCGCGCCGCCGGTAGCGGGCGAGGAGATCGGCGATCGGCCGGTACGGAATTTCCAGCCGGTGCTTGCCGAACACGTCCGTCATCGTTGCCTTCGCTTTTTCCGTTCTCGCGCGATGAGCCGCGCCGGAAATCGGCTTGGCCGGCTTGCGCGCACGATCACGATACTGGCCAGCGCAACTGCACCATCCGCTCGAGCTTCAGATGCTTGCCGAAGCGCTCGACCGCGAGCGGAATCTCCTCGTAAAGCTTTTGTTCGTCAATCTTGGTCAGGCGTCCGGCTGCCACCAACCGCTCACCCGCCACGAACACGTCGCGCACCGAATCCCCGGTTGCGCTGTAGACCAGGTTGGAAACCGGATTGATCAGCGGTTGCCATTCCGGCCGGTTGGTGTCGAACAGGACGATGTCGGCCTCCTTGCCGACCTCGATCGAGCCGATGCGGTTTTCCCAGCGCGCCGCCTTGGCCCCGTTGCGCGTCGCCATTTCGAGCCCGGTCTCGGGCGGCATCACGCGGGGATTGATCCGCGTCTCCTTGTAGCAACAGCAGGCCAGGCGGATCTCCTGCGCCATGTCGACGATGCCGGAGCTGGCATGATCGGAGCCGAGCGCGACATTGACGCCGAGCGCGAGCAGCTCCGGCAGCTTGCCGAACAGGAAGTTGCCGTAGCCGTTGTGCAGGCTGGAGCTCGGCGCACAGACCAGCGACGGCTTGCGCTTCGCCAAAATGGCCACCTCCTCCGGCTCGAGCCAGCCGGAATGGACGATCAGCATGCGCTCGTCGATCACGCCGAGCGCCTCCAGTCGCTCGATCTCGGCCATGCCGGTGCGCGCCACGCTCGAATCGTGCGTCGAGTAGCTGAAGCAGGCATGCGTCTGCAGCAGCGTGCCGTATTTGCGCGCCAACTGGTCGAGTCCGAGGATCAATTCATCCGAGGCATTGTTGAGGCCGCGGAACGAGGCGCTGGCGCCGAGGCGCGGATTGCCCGACTGGGCATAGCGTGCGAGCACCGCCTCGGCGCGCTCCAGCGCAACGCTGGTCGTTTCGATCATGCGCTCCGGCAGGATTCCCAGCACCGACTTGGTGAGATCGAACGAGGACCGCGACACGATGGCGCGGATGCCGGTGGCCATGATCCCGTCGACCGCGGCCTCGGGGTGATAGTTGCCGGGATCGATGAAGCAGGTGACGCCGTGCTTGAGCAGCTCCGCCGCTGCCAGCGTCGCCGCGGTGCGAACGTCGTCGCTCCCGAGCGCCGCCTCATAGGGATACATGCGGTCGAACAGGAACGATTGCGCATTGGCCTCGTCGGCAAGGCCGCGCGACAGCGCAAACGAGGAATGCAGATGGCAGTCGATGAAGCCCGGCGTCGCCACCGCGCGACGACCATCGATCCGTTGCCGCGCGGCGAAGCCGGTCGCGATCTCCGGCGATTTGCCAATGGCGACGATCTTGCCCTTGTCCACCGCGATCGCCGCGTCGCGGATGATGCGGCGTTCCGCATCGACCGTGATGAGCCAATCGATATCAGCGATGACGAGATCGACGGATTTCACGCTCAACTCCGCTTGGTAGAGCACGGCCCCCTGCTGTCATGCCCGCGCAAGCGGGCAACGGGTGACCAACTCGGCATGAGTTTGGTGCTGTCGTCCCCGCGAACGCGGGGACCCATATTCCAGAGCCGGTGGTTATGGGTCCCCGCTTGCGCGGGGACGACACTCACTAAAATGGGCCAATCACCCGGAACGCCTATTACTTACTCTCCCCCACATAAGTCAGCTCGTCGGCGATCTTGAGCTCGATCAGCACATTCTCGTCGGTCGAGTCCTCGCACAGCATGGAGCGGTGGCCGATGCCTTTGGGGATGAACAGCATGTCGCCGGGATGCATGGTCTTGACCCCCATCTCGGTTTCCCACTTCAGCGCGCCCTTGACGCAGAAAATGATCTCGTGGGCGTCGATATTGCGGTGCCAGAAGCCCATGTCGTGCTTGCGGCGTTTGGAGACGTCCACCTTCACGCGGTCGGAGGTGTAGAGCCGCAGCGGCGTCCCGTCCGCCTTGTCGAGATTCGTGGGGGTGAACTTGTCGGCGAAAATGTTGATCATGCGGAAGATGTCGGCGTTCTCCAGCACCCCGGCATTGACGACCGGCGGCTCGTTGTGCGCCAGAACGACGTTCTTGCCGTTGATGGTCACGAGCTCACGATAGACCGGCTGCGCCGGCGCGCCGGCGTCTGGTTTGCTTTGCGGCTTGTTCATGGGCCTCTCCTCATCGGGATTTATCGCGGCGGCGGGCGGCTTCGAGGACGGCCGCCACGATACCGGCGTAGCCGGTGCAGCGACACAGGTGGCCGCTGAGAACGTCTACCACTTCAGCTTCGGACGGATCCGCGTTGCGCTCAAGGAAGTCGGTGAACGACATGAGAATGCCGGGCGTGCAAAATCCGCATTGCAACGCGTGATTGTTCTGGAAGGCCTGTTGCAGCGCGTTGAGCTCGCCCTCCGGGCCGGCAAGCAACTCGACCGTCCTCACCGCCCTGCCCTCGGCCTGGACCGCCAGGGTCAAGCACGAGCGCACCGCCGTCCCGTCGATGAGCACCGTGCAGCAGCCGCAGACGCCATGCTCGCATCCGACATGGGTGCCGGTCGCACCGAGCACGTGCCGGAGAAAATCGCTCAGCAGCATGCGTGGCTCGGCCTCGCCCGCCGCCTTGCGGCCGTTGAGCGTCAGGCTGATCCTGGCGCGCTCGCCCCTGTTCATGCGGCGCATTGGATTGCCTCTTCGACCACGAGCGGACCGAGCCGGCGCAGGAGGTCGCGCCGCATGCGGGCCGACGCGTGAATGTCGTCGTAGCCCCCGAGCTCCCAGGCCAGCCGCTCGATCGCGTCGCGGATGCCGGCCGCGCCGTCCGGCTTGATGCGGCGCACGGCGGGACGCTCCACCATGCCGGCGACGCCGACACGGATGCTGTCCGTGCTCTCGACCGCGGCAGCGACGGCGACGATGGCAAAATCGCCGTGCCGGCGCGCGACCTCGCGGAACGCCACGCCGCCGGTCGCAACCGGGAAGCGAACGGCGGTGATCAATTCATCCGGCGCCCGCGCGGTCGTCAGCATGCCCTCTTGGAATTCGCCGGCGGCGAGTACGCGCGTCCCGCGGCGCGAGCGCAAGACGACCTCGCCTTCGAGGACGGCAAGCGCGAGCGGAATTTCCGACGTCGGATCGGCGTGCGCAACGGAGCCGCAGACCGTCCCCTTGTTGCGGGTCTGGAAGTGGCCGACGAAGGGCAGCGCCGCCGCCAGCAGCGGCAGCTTCTGCCGCAGCGGCGGCCAGGCCATCAGCTGGTTCTGCGTGACCGCCGCGCCGACCTCGATCCTGCCGTCAGCCTCGCGGATGACATCGAGCGCGGGGATGCGCGTGATGTCGACCAGTATCGCCGGGTCGACCACGCGCAAATTGAGCATGGCGAGCAGCGTCTGGCCGCCGGCGAGGACGCGCGCGTCGTCGCCATGCTCGGCCAGGATCGCGGTTGCCTCGTCGACCGTGTCGGGGCGGGCATAGTCGAACGGACGCGGTTTCATCGGGCGGCCCCGCGCGCGGGCGCGGCGAGGTTCGCCGGCGGGCGTTCCTCCGCGCCGGCGATGAGCGCGTGGATGCGCCGCGGCGTCGCCGGCAGCTGCACGTCGCGCACATCGAGAGCGTCCGCGATCGCGTTGGCGATGCAGGCCGGAACGCTCATGCAATTGCCTTCGGCAAGGCCCTTGGCGCCGAGCGGCGTCAGCGGCGACGGCGTTTCCTGGTGCAGCATCTCCACCGGCGGAATCTCGGCCGCCGTCGGAACGAGATAGTCGGCGAAGGTTCCGGTCAAAAATTGGCCGACCTCGTCGTAGACGAACTCTTCATACAGCGCCGCGGCAATGCCCTGCACGAAGGCGCCGCGCATCTGTCCCTCGGCGATCATCGGATTGAGGATGCGGCCGGCGTCGTGCATCGAAATGTAGCGATCGACCCGGACCTGATAGGTCAAGGGGTCGATCTCGATCCCGCACATGTCGAAAACAAAGCCATAGGTCAGCGAGGTGTTGATGCGGTCATCGCTCGACGGCGGCTCGAGCTCGGGCGGCGACCACACCGCGGTTTCGCGCAAGGCCGGCGCCATGCCTTCCGGCAGCATGACCGGCGACCAGTGCGACGTGCCGGCGACCCGCCCGAACGGCAGGGCGTTGTCCGGATTGCTGCGGCTGCGGATTTTGCCGCCGACGAGCTCGATGTCCTCGGGGAGCACGTTGAGCTGCTTGGCGGCGATGCCCTTGAGCTTGTCCGCCATCCGTTCGGCCGCGAGATGCGCCGCCACCGCGGTGCCGGGCGTGAAGCGGCAGGAATAGGTGCCGGCGGCGATCGACCATTGATCCTTCGCGGTGTCTATCTCCAGCACGACGTTGATGTCGGCGGGCGAGAGGCCAAGCTGGTCCGCGACGATCTGCGACAACACGGTCTGGTGACCCTGGCCCTGCACGGTGACGTCGGCGGTCACCGATACCGCCCCGAGCGGATCGACGTTGACGGTGGCCATCGACACCGCGCCGTTCTTGGGGCCGGCCTTGTCGCGCGCCTCGGGCGTGAGCAGCGTCGACAAGTAGCCCATATTGGACATGCCGGGCTCGACCACGGCGGCGAATCCGATGCCATAGTGCCGCCCCGCGGCGCGCGCGGCAGCGCGGCGGCGCTCGAGGTCGTCGAGACGCCCGCCGCCGGTCGCGGTTTCGATCGCGCGCAGATAGTCGCCGGAATCGTAGAGCGAGCCTGCGGCGGCCCGGTAGGGAAACTTCTCCCGCGGGATCAGATTGCGCTTGATCACATCGAGATGATTGAGCTCGAGTTCGATCGCGATCCGCTGCACCAGCCGTTCGAGCGCCAAGTAGAGCTGCGGACCGCCGAATCCGCGGATCAGGCTCGCCGGCATCTTGTTCGTCAGCACCACGCGGTTGGTCACCTCGACGTTGCGGATGTCGTAGGCCCCGGTGACCGCGCCGTGCATGCGGTAGAGCGGGCCGGGCATCGGCGCGCGCAGGAAAGCGCCGTAGTCCTCGAGCTGATCGAGCCGCAGCGCGAGGATGCGGCCCTCCTTGCTGACGGCGGCTTCGATCCCGGTGATGCGGTTGGGACCGGAGCTGGCGGCGAGGAGATGCTCGAGCCGGTCCTCGACCCATTTGACCGGCCGGCCGGTGATGCGCGCGGCCAGCGCGGCCAGCACGATGTAGGGAAAGACCGAGAGCTTGATGCCGAAGCTGCCGCCGCTGTCGGGCGGGATGCGCAGCCGCAGCTTCGGCCCGGGGACGCGCAAGGCGCGCGCCATCACCGGGTGGGTGCTGAACGGGCCCTGAAAATTCGCCAGCACGTCGTAGCTCTGCTCGGCGGGCCGGTATTCGGCCACGACGACGTAGCATTCCATCGGGGTGAACGAGTTGCGGGGATATTCGCAGGTCAGCGCGACCCGGGCATCGGCCTGCTCGAACGCGGCTTTGACATCGCCGTAGGAAAATCGACGAACCGAAATCTCGTTGGTCCCGGCTTCGGCGTGCAGCAGCGGCGCCGATTTGGCGCGCGCGGCTTGCGGGTCGACTACGGCCGCGAGCGGCTCATAGTCGATGCGCACGAGTTCGGCCGCGTCCTCGGCGAGGTACCGGGTGTCGGCGACCACGAGCGCGACCGGCTCGCCGACATAGCGTACGCGCTCGACCGCGAGCGACCATTGATGCACCGGCGACTTGAGCGCGATCAGGAACGGGTCGGACAGCTTGCGGACATCCTCGCCGGTGACGACCGCCCAGACGCCCTCCTGCGCGAGCGCTTCGCGCCCATCGATGTCGACAATCTTGGCGTGCGCATGCGGCGAGCGGATGACGTGAGCGTGCAGCGTTCCCGCCGGGACCGGCAGGTCATCGGCATAGCGTCCGCGCCCCGAGAGCAGGGCGGGATCTTCCTTACGAAGGACCGGAACGCCCAGGGACTGGGACACCACTCACCTCACACGCTAGACGTTGCCGCCGTCCGTCGTCATGGCCCGGGCCGCTCGCTGCAAGTCGGGTATACCCGACTTGCAGCACCTTATATTGCTCGGGCCAGGCCCGAGTTCCGGTGCCGTCCACGTCCTAGTTGCGGATCGAAAGTCGTGCATGCCCGCGACCAGCGCGGTCATGACGAGCGAGACATAGCGCACTCATTTGGAATCCACACACGCGTAGTTCACCCCGATAGTATAGGCCGCCGCGCGGGCGGGCAAACTGCGATCCCGCGGCGTGTTGGCGGGCATCGAAATAGCGGAGAGCAGAGAGAATGAATTTCGTCATTCCACCACCGAGGGAGACCTTCGACGTCGCCTTGGAGGACGGCGCCAAGATCCGCGTCCGGCGGCACGGCAATCGCGACGGCGTGCGCCTGACGGTCACGCACGGCAACGGATTTGCCGCCGATGCCTATCTCCCGTTCTGGCAGCAGCTGACGCCGAACTACGACGTGCTGGTGTTCGACTTTCGCAATCACGGCCAGAACATTCCAGTCGAGCCCGCCAACCACAATTACGCGCAGTTGAGCCGCGATCTCGAGCGCGTGCTGGACACGATCGAATCCCGGCTCGGCAAGAAGACCACGATCGGCATTTTCCATTCCATGTCGGCGCGCACCGCCATGAAACACGCCATCGAGACCGGCTGGCGCTGGCACGGGCTCGTGCTGTTCGATCCGCCCAACGTTCCGCCTACGAGCCATCCGCGCTATCAGGCGATGGAGATTTTCGAGAACAAGCTCACGGAGTGGGCGCTCGGCCGCCGCCGGCGGTTTGCCGCGGTGGAGGAGCTGGCGTCGGAGTATCTCCGCTCGCGCGCCACCCAGGGCTGGGTGCCCGGCGCGCACGAGCTGATGGCGCGCTCGGTTCTGCGCAAGCGCCCGGACGGCGACGGCTATACGCTCGTGTGCGCGCCGGAGAACGAAGCGGCGATCTACGCCGAGGCGCTGACGCTCAACCTGTGGCCGCGCGCGAGCGAGTTCGGCGGACCGGTGAAGCTCATCGGCGCCGATCCCAATCTCAAGGGCGCTCCCGCCACCGCCCAAACCAACCAGGCGCTCGGGCTCGAGAACGGCTACGACTACGCCTTCGTCCCCGGCACCGGCCATCTGCTGCAGATCGAGCGGCCGGCGGACTGTGCGCGCATCGTCGAGGAATTCATCGCGAAGTGCGGCCTGCGATGAGCCGAGGAGCCCCGACTGGACCGGTTCAGGCCGGCGGAAGGATATCGATCGCGTTGCCGTATTCGCCGGCGCTCGAATAGGTCACGCCCATGTTGTGATAGTGCTTTGCCGCCTTGGCGACGCTGCCGGCCCATCCGCGCCCGCGACCGAAGGCGACGAACCAAACCGGCAAGGTCGGCTTGCCGGCCTTGCGGCGCAGCGCCTCCATGTCGCGGGCACTGCCGGCGCCGCGCTCCACGATGACGCCATAGACGTTGGGATGGCCGACGTATGAGACGGCGCCGCCGCGCAGCAGCAGCGGGTTCTTGGCGATCACCTTGAGGCCGTAGCTCCCCGCCAACTCGATGGCGCCGATCACGTCCTTGACCGAATAGGCGTCCGGATTGTCGAGCTCGATATAGGCGAAGCCCTGCTTGCGGCGCTGCTCGAACTGCTCGCGCAGGTTCTTCTCCCAGCCCGGTCCGCGCGGATCGATCTGGCCTTCGTTGTACTGCGCCGCCGTGTCGGACGTGTGCAGATAGGGACCGTAGCGCCCGGTATTGTGCTCGTCGAACAAATTGCCGTAGGCGATGCTGATGCCGCGTTTGACCGGTTCGGCGCCGTAGGCCACCACGGTCACGTCGGCGTCGCGGCCCGGCCCTGACGCCTGCGCCCCGATCAGGTATCGCAGCGGCTTGCCGGCGAGCGGGTTCGCGGCCGTTGGCGATGCCGGAGCCGCAGCGGTGGGCGAATTCGCCGGCGGCGTGAGTTTCACCGTTTGCACCCGGCGCGGAAAGTTCGATGGGATCGCCTGCTCGGGCAGAGCATCCAACGACTTTGCGTCGCGGGCGCGGGTGGCATGTTGCGATTGCTGCGGCGCGCTGCGGTAGACGGTGCTTTCCCGGCTGTAAGGAGCGAAGGCCGCGTCGAAGCGATCGGACATGAACGAGCGCGGCGCACCGGATTTCTGATCGTTTGGCCAAAGCAGCAAGGTGATCGTGGCTCCTGCCAACACGCCGGCGAGGAGCTTGAGCGCAAGCACGGCGACGGACAGGACACATGGCCGGCGAGGCGCCGACTGCCGCGATCGCGTTGCCGGATGCGATGTTCGCGTTGCCGGCCGCCGTGGTGCTGGCCGCTGCAATCTCATCGCGGCCGGCTGGCCGACATTCAGCGCGATCGCTCGACTTGCGATCATGATCGAGTAGCCCCCGCACGCCCAACAAGATCGGCGGCATCACCCCGCCCAGCGCAGGCCATCCCCTTCGGCCACGATGGGTTCGCTGTTTCAGCGCGCGAGCATGATGCTCAAGAGATTAAAAGTTAGTGTATTGATAAATAAGGAAGAATCTTGGTCTCGCGATGTCGACTCTGGGGTGCACCCCGCTGCCGCGGCGCTTGTAAACAACAATGAAAATAACAAGGGACCGCCGCGCAAAGCCCTGTCACCGCTAGGTTTTTTTTCGCGGCCATTGCAAAAGAACAATGAAAAACAATGGATCGGGTCATTGATACCCACCGGGCGGGGTCGAGCATGAATGCCGAACCGCGCGCGCAAAAAAACCCGGCGCGAGTGGGTCGCCCGGGTGTCGTGCACAGCTTTGGATATTGCCGCTCTGATAGGTGATTCGGGTAACGTGAGTCGAGAGAAATCATCTGGTCCGGTGGGCCGGCGGAGCGGGAAACAGCCATGAAGAAGATCGCGCTCGAGGAGCATTTCTGGACCGACGGCTTTCCCCATACCGGCAAGATCGGCGCAGACCTGTTCGAGCCGTGGTTCCTGCGCTCGATCGCCGCGCGTTTGTCGGATTTTTCCGAACTCCGCATCGCGGCGATGGACGAAGCCGGGATCGAGCTCTCGGTGCTGTCGCTGAATTCGCCGGGCGTGCAGGCCGAGCGCGACCCGGCCAGGGCGGTGAGCGAGGCACGCCGGGCCAACGATTTTCTTGCGGCCGAGATCGCGCGGCATCCCACGCGATATGCCGGGTTCGCGCATCTGCCGATGCAGGCGCCCGCTGCCGCCGCCGGCGAGCTCGAACGCTGCGTGCGGCAGCTCGGCTTCAAAGGCGCGCTCATCAACGGCCACACCAACGGCGTCTATCTCGACGATGGGAGCTACCTGCCGTTCTGGGAGAGGGTCGAGGCGCTCGCCGTTCCGGTCTACCTGCATCCGGTGCACATGCCGGTCCGTCCTCCCGTGCTCGCGGATTATCCCGGCTTGGCGGCGTCGATGTGGGGCTGGACGGCGGAGACCGGCGGCCACGCGCTGCGCCTCGTTCTGAGCGGGCTGTTCGACCGTTTTCCCAGGCTCAATGTCATCCTCGGCCACATGGGCGAGGCTTTGCCCTACCTGCTTTGGCGCATCGACAGCCGCTTCAAGATCTACCGGCCGAAGGTCGGGCTTGAGCGGCTGCCGTCCGACTATATCCGCCGCAATTTCTTCGCGACCACCGCGGGCGCCTGCCAGACCGAGGCGCTCGTCTGCGCAATGCAGGCGCTCGGAGCGGATCGAATCATGTTCTCGGTCGACTACCCGTTGGAAGACAGCGCGCAAGCCGCGCGCTTCATCGAAGCGGCGCCGATCAGCGAGCGGGAGCGGGAGATGATCTGCTGGCGGAATGCGGCGCGGTTGTTGCAGCTGGACGCGCCTCGCTGATCCTGCGCCACACCTGCTCCGAGGTCAGCGGCATTTCGAGATCGGTGATGCCGAGGGAGGCGAGCGCGTCGAGCGCCGCGCTCACCAGCGCGGCGGGCGAGCCGATCGAGCCCGCTTCCCCGCAGCCCTTGGCGCCGAGCGGATTGTGGGTGCAGGGCTGGCTCTCGTCGCACTCGGTGACGAAGAGGGGCAGATCGTCCGCGCGCGGCAGCGCGTAGTCCATGAACGAGCCGGAGACGAGCTGGCCCGAGCCGTCATAGGCGCAGCGCTCGAGCAGCGCCTGGCCGAGACCCTGCGCCAGGCCGCCGTGGATCTGGCCCTCGACGATCATCGGGTTGATGACGGTGCCGACGTCGTCGACGCCCCAGAAGCCGACGATCTCGATGCGGCCGGTATCCGGATCGATCTCGAGCTCGCAGACATGGGCGCCGTTGCTGAAGGCGAAGCTCGGCGGATCGTAGACCGCGGTCTCCTGCAGGCCCGGCTCGAGCGTCTCGAGCGGAAAGTTGTGCGGCACATAGGCCGCGCGCGCGACCGTTTCGAACGCAAGGCGCCGGTCGGTCCCGGCGATGACGAACGCGCCGTCGGCGAAATCGACGTCGCCCGCGGATGCTTCGAGCAGATGGGCCGCGATCAGCTTGCCTTTGGCGACAACCTTGTCGGCGGCGCGATCGAGCGCGCAGCCGCCGACGGCGATCGAGCGCGAGCCGAAGGTGCCGGTGCCGTGCGGAACCGCATCGGTGTCGCCCTCGACCACCTCGATCTTCTCGATCGGGGTGCCGAGCTTCGACGACAGGATCTGCGCGAAGGTGGTGGCGTGTCCCTGGCCGTGATTGTGGGTGCCGAGCATGGCGCGCACGGCGCCGTCGGGCTCGACGCGAACAGAGGCCGCCTCATAGAAGCCGACGCGGCCGCCCAGCGCGCCCGCGAACCGCGACGGCGCGACCCCCGACGATTCGACGTAGCACGCCATGCCGATGCCGCGCAGTCGCCCGCGCCGCGCAGCGGCCGCGCGTCGCTGCTCGAAATGGCCGTAGTCGGCGACCTCCAGCGCGCGCGCGAAGATTTTGGGAAAATCGCCGCAGTCGTAGGTCGGGCCGATCGGGGTCTTGTACGGCATGTCGCTCGGCGGAATGAGATTGCGCCGGCGGATCTCCGCGCGGTCGAGCCCGAGCGTCCTGGCCGCGCTGTCCGCCAGCCGTTCCAGCACGTAGCAGGCCTCGGGCCTGCCGGCGCCGCGAAACGCGTCGGTCGGCGTGGTGTTGGTGAACACGCCGGTCACTTCGACTGATATCGCGGGCGTGCGGTAGCCGCCCGCGAACAGCGCGCTGTAGATCGCGCTCGGAATGGCGGCGCCGAAGGTCGAGACATAGGCGCCGAGATTGGCAGCGGTCGCGACCCGCAAGGCGAGGAAATGGCCGTCGGCGTCGAGCGCAAGCTCGGCGTGGGTGAAGTGGTCGCGGGCCTGATTGTCGGCGAGGAAGCTTTCGGCCCGGCTCGCGACCCATCGCACCGGGCGAGCGAGCCGCCGCGCCGCCCAGGCGATAATCCCTTCCTCCGGGTAGAGCTTGCCCTTGTAGCCGAAGCCGCCGCCCACGTCGGGGGAGATGACGCGCAGCGCGCTCTCGGCAATGCCGAGCTGCTCGCTCACCTGGCGGCGGATGTGATGGGGCGCCTGGGTCGAGGTATAGAGCGTGAGCTTGTCGGTGCCGGGCTCGGGTGCGGCGATGAGGGCGCGCGGCTCGATCGCCGCGCCGACCAGGCGATTGTTGACGAGATCGATCGCGACCGTGTGCGCGGCCGATTGCAACGCCTTGCGCACCGCGGCTTCGTCGCCGCGCGCCCAACGAAAGCAGACATTGCCGGGTGCCGACGCATGCAGCTGCGGCGCGTCCCGCGCCTGCGCCGCGCGCGCATCGGTGACGGCGGGCAGCGGCGCGTAATCGACCGCGACGGCCTCGGCCGCATCCGCCGCCTGGGTAACGGTTTCGGCGATGACCGCCGCCACCGGTTCGCCCACATGCCGCACCACCTCGCGCGCGAGCGCAAAGCGCGCCGGCTCGGCCATGGGCGAACCGTCACGGGAACGAATCGCCCACAAGGGCCGCATCGGCGCCATGCCGTCCGCCGCCATGTCGGCGCCGGTGAACACGGCGACCACCCCGGGCGCGGCGGCCGCCGCCGATACGTCGATGGCACCAATGCGCGCATGCGCGTGCGGCGAACGCACGAGCACGCAGGCGAGCGCGCCCGGAAGCTCGATGTCCGCGACGAAGCGCCCGCGGCCGGTGAGAAAGCGCCGATCTTCCACCCGGCGCAGCGGCGCGCCGATGCCCTGATAGTTGCGCCTGCCTGTCGGCGGAGCGTTCATCGCGTCACTAGCTGTCCCTCTGACGTTTCACTCCACTGTCATCGTCCGCGAAAGCGGACGATCCAGTAAACACGGGGAGCTCGAATGCAAGAATGGTGTTTATTGGATGCCCGCTTCCGCGGGCATGACAATCCTGGATCATTCCAATTCCTCGCGCACGAGATCGAGCCGCTCGAACGCCGACCTGTCCGTCACCATGAACAGGTCGGCGTCGCCGCCGCGCGCCTCGTGGCGCGCGAAGGTCCAGTGCGGGATGGTGAAGACGTCGTGCTGCGACCATTCGAAGCTTTGCTCGCCGATGGTCGAGCGGCCCTCGCCGGCGACCACGAGGCACACCACGTTGTAGGTTGCGCGCTTGGCGCGTGTCGGCGCGCCCTTGCGCAGGCGGGCGGCATAGCAATCGAGGGTCGGCATGACGGCGCCGCCGGTCGCCGGGTTGACGTAGCGGATCGTGCACATGCCGTCGGCGCCGGGCGGCGCCGCGGCGAGCAGCCGGCGCGTCGCCTCGCCGGCATAGCGGTATTTCGGCGAATTGACCTCGCCGGCGGCCGCGCCTTCGGCGCGCAGGCCCGCTTCGGTCCACAATATTCTCTTCGCCGGCGTCGACCTGCCAGAACGCGTTGTTGCGCGGGTCGCCCGGCTCGAAGAAATGCGCGTCGACGGCGCGGATCAGCGGCATATTGGCGGCGTCGAACCAGATGATGCGGTGGTCGCTCTCGTTGATGTGGCCGTGCCAGACCATCGGCGGGGTCAGGATCAAGTCACCCGCCTTCATCTCGCAACGCCGGCCGTTGACGATGGTGACCGCGCCTTCCGCGCGGGTGGCGAAGCGGATCGCCGCCCCGGTATGGCGGTGCGGACGGGCGCGATCGCCGGGATCGAGCACGGTGAAGGCGGCGAGCAAGGTGCTGGTGGTGGTCGTCTCCGCCCCGAACGCCGGATGCGCCATGATCAGGGCGCGCCGTTCGATGTCGTTGATCGATACTTCCGCGACCGAGCGGTGCAGGAACGGCTCGATGTCGCGCCAACGCCAGATGAAGGGGGCGTCCTGCGGCTGCGGCTTGACCGGCGTGATGCGCTGGTAGCGGTCCCAGAGCGGATGCAGGTGCCGGGCTTCGAGCTCGGCGACGAAGGGGTTGCCAGGCTTTGTCATCGCGGCGTCGACCAAGGCGTAGCTCCTCTCCTCCGGCGCCGTCACTCGCGGGCTTGACCACGCAAGTCGGCTTAGCCGACTTGCCCACTTGAAGTGCCGAACTCGGGTTAAACCCGAGTTCGGGTGGTCCATCTTGCTTCGCGAGAGCTTTTTGCGAAGAAAATGGATTGCCGGGTCAAGCCCGGCAATGACAGCAATTCGTCACGACTTCGGCAGCTTGGCGTCGATATTTCCGCTATCGATGATGACGTGCTTGATGAAGACGCGCGGGTCGACCTTCTCGCCCTTGAGGTAGGTGGCGAGCACGTCGACGCCGAGCCGTCCCCATTGCACCGGGTTCAGCTCGACCGTCATCGCCAGATTGTCCTCCTTCACCGCCCGCAGCGCCGGCGGCACGCCGTTCATGCCGGTCACCAGCGTCTTGCCCTTGCGGTTGGCGCGCATTGACCGCCTGCATCGCGCCCAACGCGACGTCGTCGTTGGCGGTGTAGATCGCGGCGAGGTCGGGGTTGGCGACCAGCACGTCTTCCGCCTGCTTGACGCCGCGCTCGCGCGTGAGCGGCCCGTCGGCGCGGAACACGATCTGGATGCCGGGATATTTCGCCATCACCTCGCTGTAGCCGTCGCCGAGATTCTTGAACGTGGGCGCGCCGCTCGGTCCCATCAGCAGCGCCACCTTGCCTTTGCCGCCGAGCTTCTTCGCGGTCCATTCCGCGATGTCGCGGCCGATCTGCTTCTCGTCCATGGCCACGTGGATGGTCTGGTTGGGCGAGGCCGAGCCGCGCGCGACCGAGACGATCGGAATTTTCGCCGCCGCCGCCGCGTCATAGGCGGCGTTCACGCCGACGGCGTCGATCGGCGAGATCAGGATGCCCTTGACGCCGCGCGCGACGAGATCCTGCACGCCGTTGATCTGCTTGAGCTTGTCCTCGTTGGCGGACACCGTCGCCACGTCCCAGCCGAGCTCCTGCGCGCGCGCCCGGATGCCGCGCAGCATGGCGATGTAGAACGGATTGTCGTCCTGCGCGAGCGAGACGCCGATGGTGGTCTTCTGCTGCGCATCCGCCGGCAGCGCCAGCGACGCCGAAAGCAGCAATGCCGCGGCGAGCGCGGCCATGCGAGGCTTGAACATGGGACTACTCCTCTTCAACGGTGCGAGCGTAGCCTTTCGGCGGCCGCCGCCGCAATGATCACGGCGCCGACCGCCACGCGCTGCCAATAGGAATCGACATTGAGCAGATTGAGCGCGTTGCCGAGCACGATCATGATGAACACCCCGATCACGCTCTTGTAGAGCGTGCCCTCGCCGCCCTGCAGCGAGGCCCCGCCCAGCACCACCGCGGCGATGGCCGTCAATTCGTAGAATTCGCCGGCCGTCGGCTGGCCCGATTGCAGCCGGGCGGCGAGCATGACCCCGGCGATGCCGGCGAGCGCGCCGCACCACACATAGGTCGACGCTATCACACGGCGCACCGGAACGCCCGACAGGTAGGCCGCCTCGCGTCCGCCGCCGGTGGCATAGATGCGCCGGCCATAGGGGGTCGCATGCATGACGAAGGAGAGCGCCGCCAGCAGGATCGCGGGGACCCATACGAGATAGTGGATGCCGAGGAAGCGGTCGGAGCCGAAGGCGATGAACTCGCCCGGCAGGCCGGTCTCGCCGGAGACCGGCGCGCCGCCGGTGATGAGGAAGACGACGCCGCGCACCAGCACCATGGTGCCGAGCGTGGTGATGAAGGGATTGACGTTGAGGAAGGCGATGACCAGTCCGTTGGCGAGCCCGACGGCCGCGCCGGCGGCGACCCCGGCCGCCACGCCGGCCGCGATCCCGGCCTCCAGCATGACCATCGCCGCGACGCAGCCCGCCAGCGCCGCGGTCGAGCCGACCGAAAGGTCGAACCCGCCGCCGACGATGACGAAGGTCATGCCCATGGCGATCACCGCCATGATCGAGGACTGCACCAGGATGTTGGTGAGATTGAGCGGGGAGAGAAAGCGGTCGGTCAGCAGCGCGGTCACGGCGCAGAGCACGAGCAGCGAGACGAGCGGCATCTGGCCGACGAGATTCCAGCGCTTCGCCATGCGTTCCATGCAACGATCAAATCTCTCTCGCCGTCATCCTGAGGTGCCCGCGCCTTCGCGGGCCTCGAAGGATGAACGGCCCCGGCCGTCGCCCTTCGAGGCTCGCCCGAAGACGGGCTCGCGCCTCAGGGTGACGGATCGAGATTGGAGTGCGCCCCTCATTGTCAACCGCCCCTCACCCGCCGATCGCCGCGCGCAGCTTGGGCTCGTCGAGGCCGGCGGCGCGCGCGAGCGCGACCGCGATCCGCCCCTGGCGCACGGCGAGAACGGAGTCGCACAAACGCGCGAGCTCGCCGAGGTCGCTCGAATGGATCAGCGCGCCGCCGCCGCGGGCGACAAAATCGCGGATGAGCGCGTGGATCTGCGCTTTGGCCGCGACATCGATGCCCTGGGTCGGCTCATCGAGAAGCAGCACTGCGACGCGGCGCGCCAGCCATTTCGCCAGGATCACCTTCTGCTGGTTGCCGCCTGACAGCGCGCTTGCCAGCAGCGCCGGCCGCCGCGGACGGATGTCGACGAGCTCCATCAGCGCGGCGACGATCCGGTCTCCAGCGCTGCGGTCGAGCCAGCCGGCGCGCGACAGCGCGTCGAGATTGGGCAGCAAGATGTTGTCGCGGACCGACTGATTCATCACCAAGCCGAGCGAGCGCTCGCCCGGCACCATGCCGATGCCGGCGGCAATGGCATCGCCGGGATGCGCCAGCCGGCGCTCGCCGTCGCGGGTTGCGACCAGCGTCGGGTCGTTGGCGTCGCCGAACAGGCCGCGGATCATCCGCTCGGTGCCGCTGCCGAGCAGGCCGGCCAATCCGATGATTTCGCGAGCGCGCAAGCGCATCGTCGCGACGCCGTCAGGCCGCGCCTCCAGCAGCAGCTCGGCCGACGGAGCGGGACCGGTGACGACTTCCGTCGCCAAGCGTCCGGTCATCGCCTCCACCAGATCGTGCACGGAGAAAGCGCCGCGCCCGACGACCGCGGTGACGCGTCCGTCGCGCAGCACGGTGCAGCGGTCGGCGATCGCCACCACCTCATCGAGACGATGGGAGATGTAGACGACGGCGGTGCCCTGAGCTTTCAGGCGCGCCAGCGCCGAAAACAGCCGTTCGATCTCGCGCTTCTCGAGCGCCGCCGTCGGCTCGTCGAGGATGAAGATACGGCATCGCCGGCGCAGCGCCTTGGCGATTGCCACCAGCTGACGCTCGGCAAAGCCGAGCGCGGCGACGGGCCAGCCCGGATCGGGGTCGAAGTCGAGCTGAGCGAGCACGGCACGCGCTTCCGCGCGCATGCGCGCGCGATCGACCAGTTCCAGCGGGCCTAGCCGGCGGACCGGAAGATCGCCGAGCGCGATGTTCTCCGCGATCGACAACTTCGGCACCAGTCGCAGTTCCTGCGGGATGGTCACGATGCCGGCGGCGATCGCGTCGCGCGGGCTCGAAAATTGTCGCTCCCGTCCGTCGATCCGGACGACCCCGCGGTCGGGACGATGGACCCCCGAGAGGATGCGGATCAGCGTCGACTTGCCGGCACCGTTCTCGCCGACGATGGCGTGGATTTCGCCGAACGCCACGTCGAAGTCGACGCCGTCAAGCGCGACCGTCGCGCCGAAGCGCTTGCTGATGCCCTCGACGCTTGCGGCCGGGTGGGTCATCGCGTCAACGCGGAACGAAGGCGACCTGCATCTTCTCGTCGGTGAATCGTCCGCGTTCGATGATCACGTCGTTGTCGAGCGCCACCGTGCAGTCGCGCATCGGCACGTCGTAGTGTCCCTTGGTGGTGCGTTTGCCGCCGCCTTGCGAGTTCGGGCCGGTGGAAAACAGGAAATTTCCGGCGAAGCAGCGCGCCCCAGCATGGTGACGCTTCGGATCGGCGCCGTTGAGCGCGATCGCGTCCCAGCGACCCTGCGGGTTGAGCCCCCAGCCGAGATGCGAGATCGCGTGGCCGTCCATGTCGTCCGCACGCGCCTTGTTGCCGTCGAGCCAGTCGCTCATCAGCTTGGCGTCGAGGCCGCCCTCGATCTTGCGGATGAACCCGTCGCGGATGTCGAGCCGCACCTCGTCCTGCACGTAGCGGCAATAGGGCAGCACGACGATGTCGCCGGGCGCGAGCACCACCGTGCCGTTGGCCGAGCCTTCGTTCGGAAACGTGTGTACGTGGCCGGCGCCCCAGTGGTCGAAGCGGCCGGGCGCTTCCGCATAGCCGTATTGGATCATGGTCGGATATTCGCCGAGCTTCACGGTGAGATCGGTGCCGCCGGGCCGGGTGATGCGCATGGTCTTGGCGCGCTCCAGCCGCTGGCCGGCGTGGCGCACGGCCGCCTCGAGGCCGGGCGGCGACATCAGCGTTTCGAGCTCGTCGGGCCCGTCGATGACCATGAGCACGCGCGTGCCGGCGTCGCGCGCCTCTTTCAGCCAGCGCGTGAACAGCGGGATGTGGAGGCAGACCAGCATGTCGGCCGACTTGATCGCCTCGAGCGTGCCCTTGCAGCGTCCGACGGTCTCCACCCCGACCTTGGTCCATGACGGCATGGCGTTGACGCACATCTCGTAGGCGTCGGCGCCGAAATCCTCGGCGGCGGCGAACGCGGCCGCGACGTAGTCGCGGCGCGCGCCGAGATCGCTCAGCAGCACCAGGGTCTCTCCCTTGCGCACGTTGCAAAGCTCGAATTCCCGGCGGAACAGCATCGCGAGCTTGGCCTGGTTCAGCGCTTCGTGCATGGGGGATGCTCCGCTATGTCCGACACCTGAGAGAATTTAGCGCTCTTGCCGTGCCGTCGTCCCCGCGCAAGCGGGGACCCATAGTGCCACATACTGCGGTCTCTGGAATATGGGTCCCCGCTTACGCGGGGACGACAAGTGACAGTGTGTGCGCTACTCCGCCGCCTCCTTCCAGGTGTCGCGATGGGTCTTGGGCTTGGCCTTGAGCCGCAATTGCGTGATCTCCTCGCGGTCGCGGATGCTGCTGCGGAAGATCTGGTCCTTGCCGGCGAGGTATTGCGGCGGGCAATGGACGGCGGGGACGTCGTACCAGGCCGCCGCCTTCATGGTGAAATAGGGATCGACGAGATGCGGCCGGGCGAGCGCCACCAGATCGGCGCGGCCGGCGGCGATGATGGTGTTGACCTGGTCGGCGGTCGTGATCGCGCCCACGCACATGGTGGCAAGCCCGGCCTCGTTGCGGATCTGGTCGGAAAACGGCGTCTGGAACATGCGGCCGAAGACCGGCTGCGCGTCGGCGACGGTCTGTCCGGTCGACACGTCGATGAGGTCGCAGCCGGCGTCGGCGAACGCCCGCGCCACCTCGACCGCATCGTCGCCGGAAAGCCCGCCCTCCGCCCAATCCGTCGCCGAGATGCGCACCGACATGGGCTTCTCGTCCGGCCAGGCGGCACGCATGGCGCGAAAGACCTCGAGCGGAAAGCGCAGGCGATTTTCCAGCGTACCACCGTATTGGTCGCGGCGGGTATTGGTGAGCGGGGAGATGAAGCTCGCCAGCAGATAGCCGTGCGCCGCGTGCATCTCCAGCATGTCGAAGCCGGCGCGCTCCCCGCGCCGCGTCGCCGCGACGTAATCGGCGATCACCTCGTCCATGTCGGCGCGCGTCATCTCGCGCGGGACCACGCTGTGCGGGAAATAGGGCAGCGGCGATGCCGAGACGATCGGCCAGGCGCCCTCCTCCAGCGGCTCGTCGATGCCCTCCCACATCAGCTTGGTCGCACCTTTGCGGCCGGCATGCCCGAGCTGCAGGCAGAACTTGGTCTGCGACCGCGCGTGCACGAAATCGACGATGCGCTTCCACGCGGCTTCGTGGGCGTCGTTGTACATGCCGGCGCAGCCGGGCGAGATGCGCGCATCCTTCGACACGTTGGTCATTTCGGTGAACATCAGGCCGGCACCGCCGATCGCCCGCGAGCCGTAATGCACGAGATGCCAGTCGTTGGGCGTGCCGTCGTTCGCCGAATATTGGCACATCGGCGAAACCACCACGCGATTTTCCAGCGTCATGCCGCGCAGGCGAAACGGCTGAAACATCGGCGCCCGCGGACGCGAGGTGTCGACCGGAAAGCCGAGCGCCCGCACGTCGCGCGCCACCACTCGGTCGGCCTGCTTGACGAATTCCGGCGCGCGCAGGGCCAGGTTGTCGTAGGTGATGGCCTTGGATCGCGTCATCAGGCCGAAGGCGAACCGGGTCGGATCCATGTTCCAGAAGCGATCGACGTGCTCGAACCAGACCAGCGAGACGTCGGCCGAATGCTGCGTCTTTTCCACCTCGTCGCGCCGCCTGGTCTCGAAATGGGCGAGCGCAGCGCGCACGTCGCGCCCGCCGGTCGCACGGAACGCCTCGTACAGCGCAATCCCGTCCTCCATCGCAAGCTTGGTGCCGGAGCCGATGGAGAAATGCGCGGTGGCTTTGGCGTCGCCGACCAGCACCATGTTGTCGGCCACCCAGCGCTCGCAGCGGATGGTCGGGAAGTTGCGCCAGATCGAGCGGTTGGTGATCAGCCGGTGACCCTGCAGCTCGTCGGCGAACAGGCCTTCGACGAAGCGCGCCGACGCCGTTTCGTCGAGCTTGCCGAGACCGGCGCGTGCGAAGGTCTGCGGGTCGGTCTCGATGATCCAGGTCGAACGCTTGGGCTCGTACTGGTAGCAATGGGCGATAAAGATGCCGTGCTCGGTCTCGCGGAAGAAGAAGGTGAAGGCGTCGAACGGCCGGGTCGAGCCCATCCAGGAAAAGAAGTTGGGCCGCAGGTCCACACTCGGCTTGAACCTGTCGGCGTAGGTCTCGCGCATGCGGGAATTGATGCCGTCCGCCACCACCACCAGATCGGCCTGGCGGATTTTCGGATCGGCCGGCGATATTTCGGCCTGGTACCTGATCTCGATGCCGAGCGAGCGGGCGCGCCGGCCCAGGATCTTCAGCAGATTCGCGCGCGAGCAGCCGCAAAAGCCGTTGCCGCCGATGCGGTGCGTCGTGCCGCGAAAATGGATCTCGATGTCGTCCCAATAGGCGAAGTGGCCGAGGATGGCGCGATAACTCTCGCGGTCGTAGGCTTCGAAGGTGTCGAGGGTCTGGTCGGAGAACACCACGCCGAAGCCGAAGGTGTCGTCCGGCCGGTTGCGCTCGAACACGATGATGCGCCGCTGCGGCCACGCCTTCTTCATCAGGATCGCGAAATAGAGGCCGGCCGGACCGCCGCCGATCACGTGAACCTTCATGCGCGCCTCCACCGGACCCAAGCCCGCGAATCCCGCGCGGGCGGGCCGTCAGCCGATTATTTTAGGCTTGAAATATTCCGCCGACAAGCTTGAAGCTTTAAAATTTTAAGCTTAAAAGATGTCGCGCGGCGGGCCGATTCTCGGCCGGCCGGAGATCGCGCCATGGGGTTCAACGGCAGCCACGCTTTCGTCACCGGCGGCGGCCGCGGCATCGGCCGTGCGGTGGCCGCCGCGCTCGCCGGCGCCGGCGCCGCGGTGAGCGTGATCGGCCGGAGCGAAGCTGCGCTGCGAGATACGGTCGCCGCCGGCGAAGCCCAATGGTACGGCACCGCCGATGTCACCGACCCGGCCGCGCTCGGCCGCCAGGTCAAGGCCGCCGAGGACGCTTGCGGTCCGATCACCATTCTCGTGAACAATGCCGGCTCGGTCGAGAGCGGCCCCTTCACCAAGACGCCTGCCGCGGCCTTCCGCGCCATGTGGGACGTTCATCTCATGGGCGCGGTGCATGCCACGCAGGCGGTATTGCCGGGCATGATCGCGCGCGGCTTCGGCCGCATCGTCAACATCGCCTCGACCGCCGGGCTCAAGGGCTACCCGTATGTCACGGCCTATTGCGCCGCCAAGCACGCGCTCGTCGGCTTGACTCGCGCGCTCGCGGCCGAGACCGCCACGCGCGGCGTCACCATCAACGCGGTCTGCCCCGGCTATACCGACACCGAGCTCGTGCGCGACAGCATCGCCCGCGTCGCCGCCAAGACCGCCCGCGCGCCAATGGAGGTGCTCGCGGAATACGCGAACGACGCGCCGATCGGCCGTCTGATCCGGCCGCAGGAGGTCGCCGCCGCCGTGCTGTACCTGTGCTCGCCGGAGGCCGCGGCGGTCACCGGCACGACGCTCGCGGTCGCGGGAGGGGAGATGTGATGGACGAGAGGACCATGCCGCTCGACGCCGAGACCAAGGTCGCCGAGCGGCCGCACGACCACAAGGACGAATTGCGCCTGTGGCTGCGGCTGTTCACCTGCAAGGAGGTGATCGAGAGCGAGGTCCGCCGGCGCCTACGCGACAACTTCGACGTCACGCTGCCGCGTTTCGATCTGATGGCGCAGCTTTACCGCGCACCGAAAGCGATGACCCTGGGCGAGCTCTCGCAGCGCATGATGGTTTCGAACGGCAACGTCACCGGCCTGGTCGACCGGTTGGTGGAGCAAGGCCTGATCAGCCGCCGGCCGTCGCCCAAGGACCGGCGCGCGCAATTCGTGAGCCTGACGGCGGAGGGGCGCCGTTTCTTCCGCGCCATGGCGCGTACCAACGGCGACTGGATCGGAGAAATGTTCGCTGGACTTTCCGCTGACGACATCGCGACCTTGATGCGGCTCTTGGCGAAGACCAAGGCGTCGGCGCGCCGCGCGATCGGCAACGGAGGGCCACGATGAGCGCCGCCAACCCGGTGACCTTGCCGCTGGCGAGCTACCAGGCGCGTCACATCCGGCTGGCGGTCGATGGCAAGGTCGCGACCGTGACGCTCGATCGTCCGGACAAGAAAAATCCGCTCACCTTCGAGAGCTACGCGGAGATCGTCGACCTGTTTCGGGCGGCGGCGAAGGACAAAGCCGTCAAGGCCTTCGTCGTCACCGGCGCCGGCGGCAATTTCTGCTCCGGCGGCGACGTGTTCGAGATCATCGAGCCGCTGGTGAAGATGGACGCCGCGCAGCTGCTCGAGTTCACCCGCATGACCGGCGAGGTGGTCAAGGCGATGCGCGCCGCCCCGCAGCCGATCATCGCCGCCGTCGACGGCGTTTGCGCCGGCGCCGGCGCGATCCTCGCCATGGCCTGCGACCTGCGCATCGGAACCCCGACGGCCAAGGTGGCGTTCCTGTTCAACCGCGTCGGGCTGGCCGGCTGCGACATGGGCGCCTGCGCGATCCTGCCGCGCATCATCGGCCAGGGCCGCGCCGCCGAGCTGCTCTATACTGGCCGCGTGCTCCCCGGCGAGGAGGCCGAACGCTGGGGCTTCTTCAACCGCCTCGCCGCTCCCGACACGGTGCTGCGGGAGGCGCAGCGACTGGCCGGCGAGCTTGCCGCCGGCCCGACTTTCGCCAATGCCATGACCAAGCGCATGCTCGAAATGGAATGGGCGATGTCGGTCGAGACCGCGATCGAGGCCGAGGCGGTGGCGCAGGCGTTGTGCATGGAGACGGAGGATTTTGCGCGCGCGTTCCGCGCCTTCGCCGCCAAGCAGAAGCCGGTGTTCGAGGGCAACTGAGATGGGCCTCGACGAAACCCTGACCTGGCCTTTTTTCGACGACGGCCATCGCCGCTTTGCCCAGGCGCTGGCACGCTGGGCGGATACCGTGCTGCCGGCGCTGCCGCACGACGACGTGGATGCGGCCTGCCGCGCACGCGTGCGCGCGCTGGCCGAGGCCGGCTTCCTCAAGGCCGTGGTGCCGGCTGAGCACGGCGGGCTCCATCCGCGGCTCGACGTGCGCACGCTCTGCCTCGCCCGCGACATCCTGGCGTTCCGCGACGGTCTCGCCGACTTCGCCTTCGCCATGCAGGGCTTGGGCACGGGCGCGATCTCGCTGTTCGGCGCGGCGGAGCTCAAGACCCGCTATCTGCCGCCGGTGCGCGACGGCCGCGCCATCGCCGCCTTCGCGCTGTCGGAGCCGGAGGCGGGTTCCGACGTTGCGGCGCTGGCGACGACGGCGACGCCCGACGGCAACGCGCACCTGCGCATCGACGGCGTGAAAACCTGGATTTCGAACGGCGGCATCGCCGATCATTACGTGGTGTTCGCGCGCACCGGCGAAGGCGCCGGCGCCAAGGGACTTTCTGCATTCGTGGTCGATGCCGGGACGCCCGGACTGAGCGTGACCGAGCGCATCGAGGTGATCGCGCCCCACCCGCTCGCAACGCTCCGTTTCGAGGGCGTGCGGGTACCGGCTGCCAACCGCCTGGGCAAGCCGGGCGACGGCTTCAGGGTCGCGATGGCGACGCTCGATGTATTCCGTTCGACCGTCGGCGCCGCCGCGCTCGGCTTCGCCCGCCGGGCATTGCATGAAACCGTGGAACGCGCGGCGAGCCGCAAACTGTTCGGCGCGCCGCTCGCCGAACTGCAGATGACGCAAGCCGCCATCGCCGACAGCGCGAGCGAAGTCGACGCCTCCGCGCTGCTGGTCTACCGCGCCGCTTGGACCAAGGATCAGGGCGCCGCGCGCGTCACCCGCGAGGCGGCGATGGCGAAGATGTTCGCGACCGAGGCGGCGCAGCGCGTGATCGATCGCGCGGTGCAATTGCACGGAGGTCTCGGCATCACCAAGGGGGTCAAGGTCGAGGAGCTCTACCGGGAGATCCGGGCGCTGCGCATCTATGAAGGCGCGACCGAGGTGCAGAAGATCGTGATCGCGCGCGAGCTGTTGAAGCAGCGGCTAGGCAAACCTGCGCTCGCGGCGGAATGAGATTTGCAAGTAAAGCACGCGGAGGCTTGCGGAGTCACGATGGATCTCGACGAGGAGCGACAGCCATGACCGCGTCGGCGCATCTCGACAGCTTCGCGCGCGACAACCTGCCCCCGCGCGCGCAATGGCCGGACTTCCGGTTCGATCTGCCGGAGCTGAAATACCCCGAACGGATGAATTGCGCGGTCGAACTGCTCGACCGCTGGGTCGCAGGGGGTGGGGGCAGCCACCCCTGCCTGATCGCGCCGGCGGAGTCGCTGACTTATGCGCAATTGGCCGAGCGCGTGAACCGCATCGCCAATGCGCTCACGCGCGACCTCGGCCTGCTGCCGGGTCATCGCGTGCTGCTGCGCGGACCCAACAGCCCGATGATGGTGGCGGCCTATCTCGCGGTCATCAAGGCCGGCGGCGTGGTGGTCGCGACCATGCCGCTGCTGCGCGCGAAGGAGATCGCCTATCCGATCGCCAAAGCGAAAATCCGCCTTGCGCTGTGCGATCACCGCCTGGCCGACGAGATAGAAAAGGCGCGCGCGCTGGCGGGCGATCTCGAGCGCGTGGTGTATTGGGGCGGGGGCACAGCCGATGCACTCGACGCTCTGATGGCGCAGCCGGGCTACGACAGCTTCGCGGCGTGCGACACGGCGAGCGACGACGTGTGCCTCATCGGCTTCACCTCGGGCACCACCGGCGAGCCGAAGGGGACCATGCACTTCCATCGCGACATGCTTGCGACCTGCGACAGCTACGGACGCCACGTGCTGCGCGCGAACGCGCAGGACCGTTTCATCGGCTCCCCGCCGCTTGCCTTCACCTTCGGGCTCGGCGGTCTCGTGCTGTTTCCGCTGCACGTCGGCGCCGCCACGGTCCTCATCGAAAAGGCGGCACCGGACGATCTGCTCGCCGCCATCGCCAAATTCGGCGCGACGATCTCCTTCACCGCGCCGACCGCCTACCGCGCGATGTTGTCAAAGCTCGCCGAGCACAATGTGTCGTCGCTGCGCAAATGCGTCTCAGCCGGCGAGGCCCTGCCGAAAGCCACCTTCGACGCCTGGCTCGCCGCGACCGGCATCAAGATCCTCGACGGCATCGGCGCCACCGAGATGCTGCACATCTTCATCGGTTCGCCCGAGAGCGAGGTGCGCCCGGGCGCGACCGGCAGGCCGGTGCCGGGCTACGAGGCGCGCGTGATCGACGCCGACGGCAACGAGGTTCCGCCCGGCACCATCGGCCGCCTGGCGGTGCGCGGGCCGACCGGGTGCCGCTATCTCGCCGACAAGCGCCAGCGCCAATACGTGCAGGACGGCTGGAACGTCACCGGCGACACCTACCTCATGGATGGCGACGGCTATTTCTGGTACCAGGCGCGCTCCGACGACATGATCGTCTCCTCGGGCTACAACATTGCCGGCCCGGAGGTGGAGGCCGCGCTGCTCGGGCATCCCGCGGTCGCCGAATGCGGCGTGGTCGGCGCGTCCGACGAGGAACGCGGGCAGATCGTCAAGGCCTATGTCGTGCTGCGCGGCGGCTACAGCGGCGACGCCGCTTGCACCAAGATGCTGCAGGAGCACGTCAAGGCAACGATCGCGCCTTACAAATATCCCCGCGCCATCGAATACGTCGCCGCGCTGCCGCGCACCCAGACCGGCAAGCTGCAGCGCTTCGAGCTGCGCCGCATGGCGGGCGACGCCGCCGCGCGCAAGCTCGCATCCTAGGTAAGGAGATCGCCGTGGCCGAGAGCTCGATCCGACGGTCGTCCGCCGACGGCGCCGCCAACGTGGTGCTGCAGCCGCCCGGCTGGCCGCGGCCGAAGGGCTTCGCCAACGGCATCCTCGCCCGCGGCGAGATGGTTTTCGTCGGCGGCATGATCGGCCAGGACAAGGACGGCCGGTTCGCGCAAGGCTTCGTCGCCCAGATGAAGCTCGCGCTCGAGAACATCGCCGCGGTGCTCGCGCAAGCGGGCGCCGCGCCGCAGCACATCGTGCGGCTGACCTGGTACGTGCGCGACATGGACGAGTATCTCGCCGACCTGCCCGCGCTCGGCGCCGCCTACCGCGATGTCATGGGCCGGCATTTTCCCGCCATGGCGGTGGTCGAGGTCAACCGCCTGGTCGAGCCGTTGGCGCGGCTCGAGATCGAGGCGACCGCGGTGCTGCCGCAATAGGGTCACCGGCTCAGCAGCGCGGGCAGCCAGGTTGCGATCACCGGAAAGACGAAGATCAGGACGAGGATCAGAAGGCTCATCGCGATGTAGGGCAGCGATGCCATGTAGACCTGGTGCATGGTGATCGCGGGCGGCGCCACCCCCTTCATCGTGAACAGCAGCAGGCCGAAAGGCGGCGTGAGCAGGCCGAGCTGCATGCAGATCAAGAACAGCACGCCGAACCAGATGAGATCGACGTCGTAGCGCTGCACCAGCGGCATGAAGAACGGCAGGGTGATCAGCATCATGCTGACCTGGTCGACGAAACAGCCGAGGAAAAGCAGGATCAGCAGCATCGCGATCACCAGGGCATCGACCGGAAGCCCCAGGTCCGTCACCAGCCCGATCAAGCCATTGACGACGCCGGAGAAACTGAGCACCTGCGCGAAGGTGGTGGCGCCCACGATGATGAACAGGATGGTGCCGGACACCGCCACCGTGCCGGTGAGCGCCTTCATCAGGCTCGCGACGGTGAGGCTGCGGTAGACGGCGGCGGCCAGGATGGTGCCGGCGGCACCGATGGCGGCGGCCTCCGTGGGCGTCGCCCAGCCGCCGGTCATCGCCCCGATCACCAGCCCGAAGATGAGGACCAGCGGCACGACGTGGATCGCGAACGGCAGCCAGCGCGCGGCGCCCGACGGCCCCTCCTCCACGCGTTCGTCCGGCGCCAGCCCGGGGGTCATCGTGACCCGCGCGATGATGTAGCTGACATACATCACGCTCAGGATCAGACCCGGCACGATGCCGCCGATCAGCAGCCCGGCAATGGAAATGCCGGCGAGGCTGCCGAGCAGCACCGTGAGCGCCGACGGCGGGATCAGCATGTCGACGCCGCCGATGCCCATGATCGGCCCCATGGCCATGCGCGGATCGTAGCCGCGCGCCAGCATGGTCGGCAGCATCAGGCTGCCGAGCAGCGCGGTGGTGGCGATGGTGGAGCCCGAGATCGCCGAGAATACCGTGCCGGCGACGATGGCGATGACGGACAGCCGCCCGGGAACGCGGCGGATGATGAGCGCGAAGGCGTCGATCGCCTTGAGCGCCAAGCCGGTGTGGAACAGCACCTCGCCCATCAGCACGAAGAACGGGATCGGCGTGAGCGAAAAGCTGGTGATCGATTGCACCGCGTTGCGCGCGAGCTGGGCGAGGCCGGGCTCGCCGCCGAGGAAGAGCATCGCGCCGATGACGTTGAGCGCGAGGAACGCAAACGCGACCGGCAACCCGAGGCCCATCGCCGCCACCAGGCCGCCGAACAGCAGAACGCTGCCTTCGATCCAGGTCATTCAGCTCACCGATGTCGCCTCGATGCGGCGCGCCCGCTCGCCTTTGAGCAGGCGGTCGAAACGGAATACGAACTCCACGGCGAGCAATACGAAGGTCGCCGGCAGCCATGCCAGCAGCCACCATTCCGGAAACACCAGGTTCTTGATGGTGATCGCGCCGAGCCGCCAGCTGTCGACGGTCATGGCGGCGCCGTAGCGGACCAGCACGAGGCTGACGGCGAAGCCAAGCACGTCGGCGGCCGCCTCCATCAGCCAGGCCACGCGCGGGGGCACGAGCGTCAAGATGATGTCGAGCCGCACGTGCTGGCCGCGCCGCAGCAGCCACGGCGCGGTCAGCAGCGTCATGAGATAGAGCGCGTATTCGGAGACTTCGTTGGCCCAGACGATGCCGGCGCCGATGACGTTGCGCAGCACGACGTCGGCGGTGACGACGACCACCATCGCCAGCAGGATCAGCGCCGCCGCGACGGCGAGCGCATCGAATATCCGGCCGAAGAGGAAAGAGACTCGATTGATTGCCACGGCGGCACCCCAATCTCCGCCGTCATTCCGGGTCGCGCCGAAGGCGCGAGCCCGGAATCCATAATCACTAGCTGTGGTTATAGATTCCGGGTGCCCTCGCTGCGCTCGGTCCCCGGAATGACGGAAAGAGTCAATTCCCCGCCAGCTGCCGCAGCTTGGGGCCGCTCTCCGGCGCGCGCTTGATGACGGATTGCCAGGCCACGTCGTAGGCGCGGTCAAGGAAGGCCTTCGCTGCGGCCGGGCCGAAGTCGAGCGCCTGGATGCCGGCGGCGGCCTGACGCTCGCGCTCAGCCTTGATCACCGCATCCTTCTCGCTGTCGAGCCCTTCGAGCCACAGCGCCGCGTCGTTGAGCACCTTGCGCTGGGCGTCGTTGAGACCCTTCCAGGCGTCGAGATTGACCAGCACGTTGACCTCGACGCTGTAGAACGGCGGCTCCATGCGGAACTTCGTCACCTTCTCCCAGCCGAGATCGAAAATGCCGGTGACCGGCCAGCCGTAGCCGTCGACCACGCCGCGCTCGAGCGCGGTGTAGACCTCGCCCGGCGCCGTCGTGATCGGCGTGCCGCCGAGCGCCTCGACCACGTCCCGGTAGACCGGCGTGACCCGGATCTTCAGCCCGGAAAAGTCGATCTTGTCGATTTTCTTGTTGAGGTAGATGTGGAACGGCACGTTGTGGAATTGCCGGGCGAGATATTGCGAATTGAGCTTCTGGTTGTGCAACTGGTTGATGTACTCCCAGGTGCCATTCTTGCGCTGCTCGCTCATCGGCTTGCCGTTGAGCTTGAAGCCGTCGGCCTCGGGCATCAGGTTGGTGTAGAAGGCGCCGGTCACATTGGCCATGTCGACCACGCGCGTGCGCACCGCGTTGCCGACCTCGAACGGCGGCACCGCGCGCGGACCGCCGATGTAATTGATCTTGATCACGCCCTTGCCGTCGTTGTTGACCTTCTCGACAAAACGCTCGAAATTCTTCGAGAATTCGGTGCCCTCGGCGAAGGCGGAGACCGCGCGCAGGGTGACCTCCTGAGCCGAGGCCGTCGATGCCGCCACGATCAGGGCCAAGCCGGCGATGCAGGTCGAGCGCATGGTTCTCCTCCCGGAAATGAGCAGAAAGCCTGTTGGGGGCGTGTTCTTTCAAATATAATCAGGGCGGCGCGGACTTGAGTCAATTGCGGGTCCGCGCACAAGAGGACGCACAAGCGGACACTGGTGGCGGAACGCTCGTTCAAAAGTGAAGTCGCGAAGCTTCGGCTCGGCGCGGGACAGGAGTTCCGCGGCGAGGGCATTCTCGCCGTCACCAAGGCGCTGCTGCAGTCCGGCGTATCGTACGTCTCCGGCTATCAGGGCGCGCCGATCTCGCACCTGGTCGACGTGCTCGCCGACGCCGACGAGGTGTTGCGCGAGCTCGGCATCCGCTTCGAGGCGAGCGCGAACGAGGCCGCCGCCGCCGCCGCGCTCGCGGCCTCGATCAATTATCCGCTGCGCGGCGCCGCCACCTTCAAGGCGACGGTAGGCACCAATGTCGCCTCCGACGCGCTCGCCAATCTGGCATCGAGCGGCGTCACCGGCGGCGCGCTCATCATCGTGGGCGAAGATTATGGCGAGGGCTCCTCGATCATGCAGGAGCGCAGCCACGCCTTCGCGATGAAATCGCAGATCTGGCTGCTCGACCCGCGCCCGAACCTGCCCTCGATCGTGCGCGCGGTCGAGCAGGGCTTCGAATTGTCGGAGGCGTCCAACAGTCCGGTGATGCTGGAGCTTCGCATCCGCGCCTGCCATGTCTACGGCAGCTTCACGGCCCGCGACAACGCGCGCCCGACTTTCACGCTCAAAGACGCGCTCGAACACCCCGTGCGTGATGCCAACCGCATCGTGCTGCCGCCGGCGAGCTACCTGCACGAGAAGGAAAAAATCGAGAAACGCTGGCCGGCCGCGGTCCGCTTCATCGAGCAGCACCGGCTCAACGAGTTCTTCGACGGCGACGCCGGCGACATCGGCATCGTCCTGCAGGGCGGCATGTACAACACCGCGCTGCGCGCGCTCGAACTGCTCGGGCTCGCCGACGTGTTCGGCGCAAGCCGCATCCCGCTCTACGTGCTCAACGTCACCTATCCGCTGATCGACGCCGAGTTCGTCCGCTTCTGCGCCGGGAAGAAGGCGATTCTGATCGTCGAAGAGGGCCAGCCGGAATTCATCGAGCAGGCGGTGAACACGATTCTGCGCCGCGCCGACATCCAGACCCGGATCGAGGGCAAGGGCATGCTGCCGATGGCGGGTGAATATACCGGCGCCGTCATGAAGGAAGGCATCCGCAAGTTCATCGCGGCGCATCGACCCGATCTGCTCGCCGAGGGGCGCGCTCCCGTCGCCGCGTCCAACCGGCTCGCCAAGGCGCAGCAGGCGGTCGCGGGCAACGTGCACCCGCGCCCGCCGTCGTTTTGCACCGGCTGTCCGGAGCGGCCGATCTTCGCCGCCATGAAGCTGGTGGAGCGCGAGCTCGGACCCCATCACGTGAGCTGCGACATCGGCTGCCACCTGTTCTCGATCCTGCCGCCGTTCGACATCGGCAACTCCACGATGGGATACGGCCTCGGCGGGGCGGGCGCCGCCGCGCTCAACGCGGCAGCGGGCAAGCGCGCCATCGCGCTCGTGGGCGACGGCGGCTTATGGCACAACGGGCTCGCATCGAGCGTCGGCAACGCCGTGTTCAACAAGAGCGACAACGTCCTGATCGTGGTGGACAACGGCTATGCCGCCGCGACCGGCGGCCAGGACGTGCTGTCCTCCGCCGCCGACAACGCCATGCGCGCGACCAGGAACCCGATCGAGAAGGCGGTGCGCGGCGTCGGGGTCAAATGGGTGCGCACGCTTACCCGCACCTATGACGTCGCCAGGATGCGCGACACCCTCAAGGAGGCGCTCACCACCGCCGTGAAGGGGCCCAAGGTCATCATCGCCCAGTCCGAATGCATGCTCAACAAGCAGCGGCGCGAGCGGCCGCGCCTGCGCAAGCGCCTGGAAGGCGGCGAGCGCGTGGTGCGCGAGCGCTTCGGGGTCGATCCCGACACCTGCACCGGCGACCACTCCTGCATTCGGCTGTCGGGCTGTCCCTCGCTCACGCTGGCGCCCAATCCCGATCCGCTGCGGCGCGAACCGGTGACCAAGGTGATCAACTCCTGCGTCGGCTGCGGCTTGTGCGGCGAGGTCGCCCACGCGGCCGTGCTCTGCCCATCGTTCTACCGCGCCTCGATCATCGCCAATCCGACGCCCTGGGATCGGCTGAAGGACAAGGTGCGTGGCGCCGTGATCGATTGGCTGCGACGACGCGACGAGCGCCCGGCGGCGGCCTGACCCAAGAACATGGACGCTCGGGCGGACGTTCAAGCCAATGTGCGACCGATCACCATCGCCGTGGTCGCGCTCGGCGGCGAGGGCGGCGGCGTGCTCGCCGATTGGATCGTCGATCTCGCGCAGCACGGCGGCTATCTCGCGCAGGCGACCTCGGTGCCGGGCGTCGCTCAACGCACCGGCGCGACCATCTACTACGTCGAGCTGTTTCCCAAGGCCGCCGCGCAGGCGGCCGGGCGCGAACCCGTGCTCGCCCTGATGCCGATGCCGGGCGACGTCGACGTGGTGCTCGCCTCCGAGCTGATGGAGGCCGCGCGCGCGGTGGAGCGCGGCTTCGTCACGCCGGACCGAACCCTGCTCATCGCCTCCAGCCATCGCGTTTTCGCCATGACCGAGAAGATCGCGCTCGCCGACGGCCGCGCGGACGCGGCGGCGCTGTTGGCCGCCTGCCGCGATGCCGCGTCGAAATTCGTGGCATTCGACATGGCGGCGCTGGCGGATGCGAGCGCAAGCGTCGTGAGCGCGGTGCTGTTCGGCGCGCTCGCGGGTTCGGGCGCCCTGCCCTTCTCACGCACCGCATTCGAGGCGGCGATCCGCCGCGGCCGGGTCGGCGTCGACCCCAGCCTGGCCGCGTTCGGCGCGGGCTTCGAAGCAGCGCGGGCGCGCCCGGCGGCCGCCGCCACCGCGGCGGCCGTCGAGCGGGCCCCTTACGCCGCGTCAGCCTCGATCCGCGCAATGCTGGAGGACGCCGCGCGCGACTTTTCGGGAGAAACACGCCCGCTCGTCGTCGCGGCCATCGAAAGGCTCCACGATTATCAGGACGTGACCTATGCGCGCCACTTCGTGGCGCGGCTGAAGCGGTTTCAAGATATCGAGCGCCAATACGGCGACGGTTCCGGCCGGCTGCTGTCGGAAACGGCGCGGCAGCTCGCGCTCGGCATGGCCTATGAGGACACGATCCGCGTGGCGGATCTCAAGATCCGCGCCAGCCGCTTTGCGCGCGTACGCGAGGAAGTGCAGATCGAGGACGGGCAAATTCTCGAAATCGCGGAATTCTTCCACCCCCGCACGCGCGAGATCGCGGACACGCTTCCGGCCGCGCTGGGACGCTGGCTCATGCGCACGCCCTGGGCCCGCCGCTTGGTCGATCGCGCCACGCGTCGGGGAAAAATCGTCAAGACCACGTCGATCGGCGGTTTCCTGCTGCTTTACGCGCTGGCGAGCCTCAAACCGCTGCGCCGCCGCTCGCTGCGCTTCGCGACCGAGCAGGCCGCGCTGGCAAACTGGCTCAACCTAGTCGCCGCGACCGCTCGCGCCGATTACGCGCTGGCGGCGCAAGTCGCGCGCATGCGCAGCCTGGTGAAGGGCTACGGCGAAACCCATGAGCGCGGGCAGGCGAAGTTCGACAAGCTCGTCGTCCTGCTCCCCCGGCTGCTCGGGCGCAGCAATGCCAGCATGCTGCTCGAAGCTCTGATCAAGGCGGCGCTCGCCGACGAAGGCGGCCAGACATTGGAGCGCGCCATCGCCGATCTCGTGCCGGCGGGCAATGGCGTCGCCGATGCGGCGGGGCCGCTCTCCCGCCGGCAGCGCGGTGGGGCAAGGGGTTGAGGTGCAGCGCGCGCGCCGGCGGCGACTTTTTCGGCGGGGGTCGTATTCCTTTGCCCTGGCGCTTGCCGGCGCGATGAGCGAAGCTGGAACAGGTGACGTCGTCGGCAGGGAGGACACCAATGTCGTACGATCTCGATCAATTCGTGTCGGATTGCCGCGCGATTCTCAAGCGCGATCCCGGCCGTGATGGCCGGGAAGAGGTTCGTCTGCGGCTCGAGCGTCTGCTCTCGAATCGGGACTTCGTCGAGACCTATTGCGGCGAGCACGTGCCGCGCGGCTTGAAGGTGCTGTACGAGGACCCCGAGCTCGGATTCCAGGTGCTCGCCCATATCAACGACAAGGCCCGGGTGTCGCCGCCGCACGACCATGGCGCGTCCTGGGCGATCTACGGCCAGGCCACCCATCATACCGACATGATCGAGTGGGAGCGCGAGGACAACGGGGCCGATCCCGGCCAGGCGAAACTCAAGCCGGTCAAGAAGTACCGCCTGCTGCCGGGCCACGCCGGGATCTATCAGGACGGCACCATCCATTCGATCGACTATCCCGACAACGCCCGCTTCATCCGCGTGACCGGCACCAACCTCGACAATATCCATCGCGTTCGCTTCGATCTCGCCTCGGGCAAGGTCCAACGGATGACGCCGCAACAGGCGACGTGACGATAGTCGTTGCTGCGAGCAATGCGGCACGTCCGGGTTTTGCGTTGCGCGCCAAGCCCGGCATGACCTCGCGGAGCAACCATGCCGTCGGACGCCATCGCTGAGCCGTTGAGCGCACGCACCCTCAAGGCGATGCTCGCCGACGGGCAGGAGTTGGCGCTCATCGACCTGCGCGAGGAGCTGATCTTCTCGCAGCGCCATCTGTTGTTCGCGCGCTCGGTGCCGTTGAGCCGGCTGGAGCTGAAATTCGCGTCCTTGGTGCCGCGACGCAATACCCGCATCGTGCTGTGCGACGACGCCGATGGACTTGTCGAGCGTGCCGCCCGCGTGCTGCGGAGCGCCGACTACACCAGCATTTCCGCTCTCGCCGGCGGCGTTGCGGCCTGGGCCGACGCCGGGTTCGAGCTGTTCTCGGGCGTCAATGTGCCGAGCAAGGCATTCGGCGAGTTCGTCGAGCACGTCAGCGCCACGCCGAGCATCGGCCCCGACGAGCTCGACCGGCTCATTCGCGACGGCACCGACATGGTGGTGCTCGACAGCCGGCCGTTCGACGAATACCGGCGGGTCTCGATACCGACCGCGGTCAACGTGCCGGGCGCAGAACTGGTGCTGCGCATCCGCGACATCGCACCCGCGCCGGAGACGATGGTCGTGGTCAATTGCGCCGGACGCACCCGCAGCATCATCGGGGCGCAGTCGCTGATCAACGCGGGCGTACCGAACAAGGTGGTCGCGCTGCGCAACGGCACCATGGGCTGGAATCTCGCCGGGCTGACCTGCGACAGCGGCAAGGCGCGGCGCGCGCCGGCGGTCTCGGGCGACGCCCTCGCTTGGGCCAAGTCGGCCGCCGAGCGGGTGGCGCGCCGATTCGGCATCGTGCGCATCGACCTTGCCGCGCTGGAGCACTGGCGCGCCGACGACGCGCGCACGCTCTATCTCCTCGACGTGCGCGATCCGGGCGAATACGACGCCGGCCATGTCCCCGGAGCGATCTCCGCGCCCGGCGGGCAGCTCGTGCAGGCGACCGACCAATATGTCGGCACGCTGGGCGCCCGCATCGTGCTGATCGATGAGGCCGAGGTGCGCGCGGTGATGACCGCATCCTGGCTGCGCCAGATGGGCTGGGCCGACGTGTTCGTGCTGGCCGAGGCCGGCCGCGACACCGCGCGGCCGGCAACGCCGATCCTGGGCGCCCCGCCGCCGCCGGAATTGCGCATCGATTGCGCCGCGCTCGCGGAACTCATCGCGCGCCGCGAAGCCACGATCGTCGATCTCTCGCTCAGCCGCGACTATTTCAAAGCCCATATCCCCGGCGCTTGGTTCGCGATCCGCTCGCGGCTGGCGGCTGCGCTGGCGAAGATAGCGCTGACCGGCAGCCTGGTGCTGACCTCGGAAGATGGCGTTGTCGCCGGCCTGGCGGCGCCCGAGGCGGCCGCGCTCGTCGATCGTCCCGTGCGCGCGCTCGCCGGCGGCAACGCCGCGTGGCAGGCGGCGGGGCAGGCGCTCACCGCCGCCGATCCGCGGATGGCGGACGACGCGGTCGACACCTGGCTCAAGCCCTACGAGCGGCCGAACGACACGAGCAAGGCCATGCGCGAATATCTGGCCTGGGAGGTCGATCTGCTCGCGCGCGTCGAGCGCGACGGCAGCGCCAATTTCAGTCAGTCGCGGCTGTGAGCCCTGACAACGCGTCGGGCGATTCCCCGTAGCGCCCGCCAAATCGAGCGTGAAACCGCACTCGCTCCGGTGTGGTGCAACGGCGACACGGCTCGGTTCCCACGCGTGGCACGGCGCATCCTTAACCCGCCCTTAACCGCGGCGGGGCGATGAAGGATGCAGGGTCAACTCATCTGCCACGGAGCAGTGCGATGCTGGACGGAAAGGCATACCGGGCGCATTTTCCGGACGACCCAGCGTACGACCTCTCCAACAGCGCTCCTCGCCCGCTCAATTCCGCAGCGTTGATGGCAGCGCTGGCGGCGCTCGAGGAGGAGTTCAGGACCATCCTGCGCCAAAGCGCGGGCTCGACCGACTAGGTTACCCCGGCAATCCCTACGAGATACCGCCGCGCGCCGTTGGCGCAGCGACCCGCTGCGCCTGGGGCGCGTGCGGCGGCGCGGCCGCACCGGTCCTACCCCCTCTTTAATCCTCGTGCAGAACTCGGTCAGGTGCGGCGGCGTCCCGGGATACCGCTGCGCGGACTGCCGCGGCGGAACCAACTCCGTCCCATATCCAACCGATTCAAAACAAAGCCCACCCCGAACGTCAGAATCACGATCAGCAGCACCGTATCGATGCTCATCTCGACGGCCCCCACGTGTTGCAGCTTCGTGACATCGAATCAAGAAATCCGCCCTGCAATGTGACGGCGCGAAAAGATTTGTTAACCGTTGCAGAAATCCCACATGTCGCCGAACGCAATGATCATCGCGTCGATCAGTTGTTAGTCGTGGTCGCGGGTTCAACCGCCGCGCGCGGATAATTCCGTCGAATTGGAATCAAGTTCGGGCATCCGCGGCATTCGCTCGCCTTGAACGGCAACTGCAAGCGTCGGCCGGCCGCCAGGATCGCGGGCGGCTTCGCATGTGCCTTCATGTGGATCGAATGATCCATTCTTTCCGGTCGTTGGCGCACCTATCGTCTACACGCTCTGCGATCAATCCGTCCGTCGCTCGCAGGGTTGGATATCCCCCGCGTGTGATGCGCCGCGATGAGAAGGAGACAGATATGGATCCGCTGATGAACGGAATACCGCAGACGTCATTGCCGAGCGGCTTGTTGGCCAATGCGCAACTGGCACCGCAAGGCTTCTTCGGCAACCTGCTTGGCCAGGTCGGCGCGCCGGTCGGCAGCGCCATCGGCAGCGCGCTCGGCAACCAGGGTCTTGGCCAGACGATCGGCAGCGTCGCCGGCCAGCTCGGCCGTTTTTTGCCGTTCGAGGCCGCGCCGCAGTTCGCGCCACAGGGCTTCTTCGGCAACCTGCTCGGCCAGGTCGGCGCACCGGTCGGCAGCGCCATCGGCAGCGCGCTCGGCAACCAGGGTCTTGGCCAGACGATCGGCAGCGTCGCCGGTCAGCTCGGCCGTTTTTTGCCGTTCGAGGCCGCGCCGCAATTCGCCGCAGGTCCGCAATTCGCTCCGCAGGGCTTCTTCGGCAATCTGCTCGGCCAGGTCGGTGCACCGCTCGGCGGCGCCATCGGCGGTGCGCTCGGCAACCAGGGTCTGGGCCAGACGATCGGCAGCGTCGCCGGCCAGCTGGGCCGTTTTTTGCCGTTCGAGGCCGCGCCGCAATTCGCCGCAGGTCCGCAATTCGCTCCGCAAGGCTTCTTCGGCAACCTGCTCGGCCAGGTCGGCGCGCCGGTCGGCAGCGCCATCGGCAGCGCGCTCGGCAACCAGGGTCTGGGCCAGACGATCGGCAGCGTCGCCGGCCAGCTCGGCCGTTTCCTGCCGTTCGAGGCCGCGCCGCAGTTTGCGCCGCAGGGCTTCTTCGGCAACCTGCTCGGCCAGGTCGGCGCGCCGGTCGGCAGCGCCATCGGCAGCGCGCTCGGCAACCAGGGTCTGGGCCAGACGATCGGCAGCGTCGCCGGTCAGCTGGGCCGCTTCCTGCCGTTCGAGGCCGCGCCGCAATTCGCCGCAGGTCCGCAATTCGCTCCGCAGGGCTTCTTCGGCAACCTGCTCGGCCAGGTCGGCGCGCCGGTCGGCAGCGCCATCGGCAGCGCGCTCGGCAACCAGGGTCTGGGCCAGACGATCGGCAGCGTCGCCGGTCAGCTCGGCCGCTTCCTGCCGTTCGAGGCCGGTCCGCAATTCGCCGCCGGTCCGCAATTCGCTCCGCAGGGCTTCTTCGGCAACCTGCTCGGCCAGGTCGGCGCACCGGTCGGCAGCGCCATCGGCAGCGCGCTCGGCAACCAGGGCCTCGGGCAGCAGATCGGCGGCCTCGCCGGTCAGCTCGGCCGTTTCCTGCCGTTCGAGGCCGGTCCGCAATTTGCCGCCGGTCCGCAATTCGCTCCGCAGGGCTTCTTCGGCAACCTGCTCGGCCAGGTCGGCGCACCGGTCGGCAGCGCCATCGGCAGCGCGCTCGGCAACCAGGGCCTCGGGCAGCAGATCGGCGGCCTCGCCGGCCAGCTCGGCCGTTTCCTGCCGTTCGACGCCGCTCCGCAATTCGCCACCGGTCCGCAATTCGCTCCGCAGGGCTTCTTCGGTGGGCTGCTCGGGAGCGCGCTGGGTGGGCTCGGAGGCAGCGCGCTCGGAGGGGCGCTCGGCAACCGCAATCTCGGCAACACCATCGGCAGCACAGCTGGCGGCATCCTCGGAGCGATCCTGCCGTTCGACGCCGGTCCGCAATTCGTCCCGCAGGGTTTCGCGAACGTGCCGATCGCTGGCCCCTTCCCGGCGACTGTCGTCGGCCGGGCGTGACCTGTGCGAGAGCGCCGTTGAACCGAGGCGTGCCGTGACATCGGGCCGACGACCCCGACATAATGAGAGCCGGGGCTGCGAATGAGCTCTGACCGGCGAGCAATCGCTCGGCCCAACGCATTGCTTCCTCCAGGCGGGCGGACCGAAATGCCTGGAGGCGCGATGCAGCAAGGATCGCATGTCATGACCAACGGCACGGATGCGAGCGGCGGTCTCGAACAGTTTCTCGTCGCGGCGCGCGACAGCGCCGCGGCGAGCGATCTCGCAGCGTTCGAACAGGCGGTGCGGGCAATCCCGGGGGCGTCGGTTCTGACCAGCACCGGGCGGCGCGATCAGCAACGCCTCGTCGTTGCCATGACGCCCGATGCTTTCGAGCAACTGCGTGCGCGCTTCGGCGCGACCCTGATCATGGAGCGCAACGCTCCGCTCAATCCGTTGTAGCTGCAAATCGGCGCGCCTGGACGAGCGCACGCCAGAGGAGACAGTCAATGTCCGATAGCAAGAAAGACGGCCGGCCGGGCCCGAGCAGGAACAACCCGGCGGCGCGCGGCGGCGGCGCGATCAACCCGGCCGCGGCCGGCCCTGATGCGGCGCCTCCTCGGCCAACCGTCGAAGCCGGCGTGATGGTACGGCGGGAGCGCTTTATGGTTGCGGCGCGGCAGCTGCCCGGCGTCCAGCCGATGGCGGCCGACGCCATTGCCAACACGCTGACCAACATGCCCGACGTCACGATCGTCCGTCGGGTGCGGCCGCGCGGCTTCGGGGCGCTTGCGGCAGGCGGTCCCACCGGGATCACACCCGAGATCATCGTGGCGGAAATGGACCCCGCGCGCGGCGCGGCGTTGCGCGCATCGGCGCCGCCCCATGTCGTGGTCGAGCCCGACGCGCTGCTGCGCCACGCCGACGGCCTCGCGATCACGAGTTTCGACAATGCGATGACGATGCTGCCCGGCATCGGCATCGACATCCGGGTGCGCGTCGTGGGAGCCGGCGGACGGCCGCTGCCGAAGGCCACCGTCTACGTCTATGGGGCGGGTTTCCCGGCGCAGGGCCAGACCGACGACAAGGGAGAAGTGACGGTCACGCTGTTCGGCGGGCCGATCGAAACGGTGCAGGCGGTCTATGTGAAGCCCGCGGCCGATCATTGGGACCGCATGATCCAGCGGCCCGCCCTGCAAGCCAACGGAATGAATACGCTGCAGGTCCGGCCGTTCGATGAGACGTTCCGCGGCTTTCCCGCCAGCGGGATGGTCGGCTGGGGCCAGCGCCTGATGAAGCTCGACCAGCTCGATCCGTCGCTCGCCGGCCAGGGCGTGAAGATCGGCATCGTCGATTCCGGCTGCGACAACACGCATCCGCAGCTGCGCCACGTCACGCGCGGCATCGATCTGACCAACGGCGGCGACCGGGCGAGCTGGGTCAACGATACGATGTCGCACGGCACCCATTGCGCCGGCATCATCACGGCCGCCGCCAACCAGATCCCGGGCATCCGCGGCTTTGCGCCGATGGCGGAAGTCCATGCGCTGAAAGTTTTTCCCGGCGGCCGCTTCAGTGACCTGATCGATGCGCTCGATCAGTGCATCGAGCGCGAGCTCGACATCGTCAATCTCAGCCTCGGCAGCAGCGAGACCTCCGAACTGGTCGCGCGCAAGCTGGTCGAGCTGCGCCAGCATGGCGTCGCCTGCATCGTGGCAGCGGGCAATGCCAGCGGCCCGGTGCAGTTCCCGGGCACCGAGCCGTCGGTGCTGACGGTCGCGGCCATCGGCAAGCTCGACGAGTTCCCGCCCGACAGCTACCACGCGCAAACCGTGCAGCCCGGCCTGGTCGCGGGCGCCATGTTCTCCGCCAAGTTCACCTGCTTCGGTCCACAGGTCGCGGTCGCCGGGCCGGGAGTCGCGATCGTCTCGACGGTGCCCGGCGGCGGCTATGCATCCTGGGACGGCACCTCGATGGCGACGCCGCACGTCACCGGAATGGGGGCGCTGCTGCTCGGCCATCACCCCTTGTTGCGTGTGGGCCAGCGCAATGAACAGCGCGTCACGCAACTGTTCGGACTGCTGGCGAGCGCGGGCACGCGGTTTCTCGGAGACCCGACGCGCGAAGGCGCCGGACTGCCCGATCTGCAGCGGGTCGGCCTCTCCTCGCAGCAGGCCGCCGCAGTGCAGGCGGCGAGCGCGCCGATGCCCGGCGCGATGGTGAGCCCCGCGAGCGCGCAGCCGGCGTTCGGCAATCCGCTCGTCGGCATTCCCGTCAACAGCTCCTTCGGTTTCCCCCGCAATGGCGTCCTCACTCCGGCGGGTGGGCTGGTGCCGTTCGGCTTCACCAACGGATTGCCGGCCGGCTTCAATCTGGACCTGGCGACGATGCAAAGGCTCGCGCAGCTGCGCGCCGCGGGTCTGCTGTAGCGCGGCGCGCCGAGAGCGGCCATGGGGCCGGCGCATGTCCGCCGGCACGCGCAGATCTCCTGGTTCAACCCGGAAGACTGCGCGCCCGCATGCGATGGGCCGCCTGGTTGCGACAGCGGACATCCAGCTTCTCGAGAATGTTGTGGACGTGGTTCTTCACCGTCCCGAGCCGGATATCCAGGTTGCGCGCAATCTCCTTGTTGGAAAGGCCGAGCTCGATCATTTCGAGGATCTCGCCTTGGCGGCGGGTGAGGCCGGCCAGCACCGGCGGGCGGGGCGGCACGCGGCGCTTGAGCCGGTCGGCCGGCAGCAATCCCGGAGCCGCAACGGCGGCCGGCTCGTGGGCGCTGCCTGTCTTCAATCCTTCGAGCACGGAGACGACGTCGTCGATCGATCCGTTGCGCGGCACAAAACCGGCGATGCCGCGCCAGGTGGCGGCGATCGCATAGCCGGCGAGCTCGGGCACCGCGAGCGCCACGATTTGCAGCTCCGGCCGGTGTGCAAGCAGCGTCTCCGCGAGATCGAGGCCGTGCCATTCACCCGCGTCCAGCAAGACGAGATCCGGGTCGAAACGCGCGACGTCCGCGAGGGCGTCGCCGGGCTCCACCGCGCCGACGATCGTCAGGCATTCGTTCTGACCGAGCCGCAAGGCCAGCGCCTCGCGATAGAGCCTGACGCTGCTGACGATCAGAATGCGGGCCTTGGCGGTATCGGGCGCGATGCTGGGAGATGGGATGGCCGCCCGCGGCTTCGGATCAGGCTCGGCGGAACGGTATCGCGACATCAGAACCTCCGAACGTGCGACCAGCCTGAATGATCTACTCGCCAATGTCGGGCGCCGAGCCGTCCAGTCTGATCAAGAATGGAAGCGTGGCCCGGCCGGGTGAGATCAAGAGTCGTAGGATGCGCCATCATGTCGGACAGTCGTGTGACGTTCCGCTAAGGGCGTTCGCCGTGAACAGCGTCGATGGGAGGTGACCAGCACGTAGCCGGATGCCTAGCCCAAACAGGCTGCGCACGCTTGGAGCCGGGCTCCAGCCGGCCTCAAATTTGTTTGAAGATTTGCTGGAGATTCCCTGAATATCGCCTGTTCGCGACGGCATCGCCTGCTCGATTTCACACGCCGGTAACCGGATCGGGGCAAAGATCGCAGCCGCAAACGCACGACGTCCGTCATGGCAGCGCCGCGCAGGCGGCAGCGAATTGTCACGCTCTTGTCTCCGATCAGCGCGCGCAGTCTGCGGGCGGGATCGCCATTTTTTGCGTGGCGCCGGGAGGAAGAAACGGCGGAACTTGTACGTGATTGTTATTGCGGCGGATTCATAACGCGGCGTCGGTTGAAGCTCGCGCGCCTCGCGCTCGGCTTCTTCCTCTCGCCACCAATATCATCGCGCGAAGATCGCTCCCGGGAGCCACAGCGTGAGCACCGGCACGTAGGTGATGATTGCTAGAACGATCAGCAAAATAACGAGAAACGGTAGGATACCGCGGATCGCCGCGCCCATCGGCGCGACGGCGATCGATGAAAGCACAAAGAGGTTCAGGCCGACCGGCGGGTGGACGAGCCCAATCTCCATGTTGTGCGTGAAGATGATCGAAAAATGGACCGGATCGACGCCCATGGGCTGGAGCGCCGGCGCAAGGATCGGGAGCACGAGTAGCAGGGTCGCTGTCACTTCCAGGAAGCAGCCAAGCACGAGAAGCAAGGCGTTGATCGCCAGCAGAAACTGCCAGGTCGAGAACTGATGACTGAGCAGAAATTCCACAAAACGCGTGGGGGCCCCCAATTCCGTCAGCCAATGTCCGACCACGAGCGCGGTGGCGATGATCAACATGATGCTGGCGGCGCTGCGTAGTCCATTGGCGACAACAGACAGCGTTTCCGTCCAGTGGAACCCGCGGTAGAACAGCAACGAAACGCCCAGCGCTACGACTGCGGAAAGCGCCGCGGCTTCGGTCACCGTGACGAAGCCGCCGTAGATGCCGACCATGACGACGAGTGGCACGAGCAGCGCGGGTAAGGCCGATAGCGTCACCCGTATCCGCTCCCTGAACGGCAACACCGGCTCGACCGGAAATTTGCGGCGACGGGCCTCGTACAGAACCCAGATGAAGAAAGCGGCGGCCTGCAGCAGGCCCGGGAGAATGCCGGCGAGGAACAATCGCGGCACCGACTGTTCGGCAACGATTCCGTACAGGATCAGCGGCAGACTCGGCGGAATGACGATGCCGATCGTCCCGGACGCGCCCACGACTCCCAATGCGAACGACCGGGGATAGCCTCGCTCGAGCATTGCCGGGATCAAGATCGTCCCCATCGCCAGCGCGGTCGCGACGCTCGAACCGCAGATCGCAGCAAAGAGGGTGCAGGCGACGACGGTGACGAGTCCAAGGGACCCCGGAAGTCCACCGAGCCAGGCCGCGGCCAGATTCACCAGCGCGTTGGCGATACCGCCGAACCGCATGAATGCGGCCGCCATCACGAACAACGGCAGCGCCATCAAGGTCGGCGAGTTGAGCTCATTGATGACGAGCTGCGCGGCGCCCACCAGCGGTTGACCCGATATCGTGAACATGGCGCCGGCGCAGAGCCCGAGCACCAGAAAGACCGGCATTCCGGTGGCAAGCAGTCCGACAAACAGCGCGAGGAAACTCGTCATGCCGCCGGCTCAGCATGCAGCTCGTGAGCGCCCGGACGGCGCGGGGGCATGGCGCTCCGGCCCGACGCAGCAACAAGCCCAACCAACCTGATGACATAGCGGATCAACATCAGGAGGCCGCCCGTCGGCAGCGCCGCGTAATAGATCCACATCGGGAATCGCAGATCCGAGGCGCTATGCTCGTCGATCAGCCACGCGATTTCGACGACCTGGCCGCCGTACCAGACCAACGCGCCGCAAAAGACGATGGCCGCGACGCAGCTAAAAACTTCCATCCAGCGCGCCACGCCGGCCGACACGACGTTGAGCACAAGGTCGGGCCGCACATGGCTATCGGTGCGGACCAGCTGACTGGACACGATCATGATCGCCCAGATCACCAGATAGACGATGACCTCCTCGGCATGGCTGATCGACTGTTGCGGAAAGAAGTAGCGCGACACGACCTGCCAGAGAGCAAAGGCGAGCGCCGCCAAGCCGAGCACGCCGACGAGCGTCTGCTCGGCGCGATCCCAAATCTTCATCATAAAGCAGCTTTCCGGGTCTTCAGCCGGCGTCGGCGAGTTCGGCCGAAACGGCGGAGACCAGTTCGGGCGAGATCTTCGACAGCTTCGCTACTTGTTCTTGGTTCGCCAGCATGTTCAGCCGCGTCGCTGCGAGGGCCTCCGGCGACGGCACGACGATCTTGATGCCGTGCGCCTGTACCGCTTCCCGTGCGCGAGACTGTGCGGCCGCCATATCAGTCCGATAGGTCGGAACGTTCTCTCGCCAAAGATCGGAGAACGCCTGCCGAAGATCCGACGGCAATTTCTGCCAGAAAGCCAGGCTCACGATCGGAATGTATTCGCCGATGAATTGGTGGTCTTCGAGAGCATGGCGGATTCCCGATTCCCAGAATTGTCCACTCGCCACGGTTTCATGGGTCGTGATCAGCCCGTCGAACGTGCCTTGCGAAAGTGCCAGCGGCACGTTTGGCAAGGGCGTGGTATTCGGGATCGCGCCCATGAACTGCGTGCGCCACGCTTGACCCGCCCCACCGTTGTTACGAATTTTCAGGCCTCTGAGGTCGCCATAGGAATTCAGCGGCTTGCTCGTGCTGTACCAGTTGAAAAATCCAAGATCGAGCCATGGGCCGATCACGTGCGAGCTCAGCCGATGTTCGATCTGTTTCGCGAGCAACTGGCCCGGCTTGCCATCGACGACACGATGCACCATCTCGATCGGGCGCCCGTAAAGCACGGGCAATTGAAAGAGATCTGCGTCGGGTACGATGCCGGTCAGGGACCAGCTTCCCGGTACTGCCATCTCGATCTGTCCCTGCAGCAGCGCCTTGCCAACCTGCAGATCGGGAAAGAGTTGTCCGCTCTCGAATAGCTGCGTCCTGATCCTTCCGCCTGCGGCAGTCTCGATCCTTCCGAGATAGTCCCGGATGACGGCGTTGCGCGTATGCGATGGCGCGGTTTCCAGCGAACAGCGCAGAATCAATGGTTCGCCGGCCGCCATTGCCCCCGTGCGAACGGCAGGCGCCGCCACCGTGGCCATTGCGGAAGCCACGAGCGTGCGGCGGGACAATACGAAATCCATGTTTCTTCTCCTGTTTCCGTGTTGGTTCACCGGCCAGCGCGGACGAGTCGACGGAGCCCGCCGGGCGCCGTTGGAGGGTTGCGGGTGTGATGTCATCCGCGCGCGCTCGATGGAGCCGTTACCCACTCTCCCGTCACTTGCGTGATCCCTGCGCCGGTCTCAGCGCGAGCGCGGACATGTAGCGGCGGGAGAGCCGATAGGCTTGCAGGAGGTCTGGAGATTTCCTGAAGATTTCATTCCGGTGCGATCAAAGAACCGCGCCGCGTCTACCCAACGCGGCGATCCGATCGCCGGCTGCCATGCCGCAGGGGATTGCTATCGTCGCCGGCAAGGCCGCGCCTCGCCGAGGATGCGCAAGTCGCGGCAAGCTCGTTTCGGCCTACGCGCCGATCCTGCCATCGATCCGCGCGGGTGTGGCCGCGGGACCATCCGCGCCTCGCCCGCCTTCGATCAGGACAGGCGTCAAGCGATCGTCGCGGTCAGGGTGGGTCTCTTCGCGTCTGCGTTGCGCTTCGTTCTCCAGGAGGCTCCCCACGCCGGTCGCGTGCGTCTTGTATTGCATCGCCTCAGCCGGCGTGACGCCGCGCAGGTCGTCGTTCGGCGTGAACACCCAGTCGTCACCGGCGGCCTTGGAGCCGAGGGTGGCTCTGGCCTCGCGCAGCAGATCCCGGAGCGCACGCGCCGTCGTTGGGTCGGACGGCGTAACGAGATTGTTTCGATACGCTCGCGGCACCATGAACCCTATCACCGCGCCGCAGGCGAATTCGGCGAGGCCGTCGATCGACACGAGGCTAAGAGACGGGACTGGGTCCCTGGACAAGCCAAGCTCGCGGAACGTGTCAACGAGGCTGGTTTGGATCAACTGGGCTGCGGCAGCGGCGGCACCCAAGGCGCCTGCCAGGAAGATGGCGTCACGCAAGCGATCGGACATTTCGGTCCGCCGCACATCGCCGCTCAAGCGGATGACAAGGACGACGCTCGCCGTCATTCCGACCAGCAACCAAGGCAACGCGGTCGCCATCTTGATTGGCAAAAAGGCCCAATCCGGAGGGATCGAATTGGTCGCAGCAGTATCGGCGGCGGACTGCGCGAACAGCTGCGCGATGGCAGTCACGGACTGCCATGTCTCCGAGGGTTTCCAGTACACGGTCGAGACGACGATCACGAGCCATGACGCCAGCCCGGCTTTGATGGCGATGGGGATCAGACATCTCCAAGAACGCTCGCGCCAAACCTTCTGCTCGATCTTAGCCGAGCGCCGCTTGAGCACGATGGAGATGACGGCGCCATACATCAAGCCGGCCGCCATCGCGGAGGTCAATGCGGAGATAATGCTCTTGTAGATGGTAGAAGCTGTCGGATCCACCGCCCGGCCAATGGCGTCATTGGTCACCCAGAAGACCATGACGATCAATGCGACGAGAAGAACCGCGGGAACCACGATATCGAACAGATGGCGGCCGGGGACGCGATCGGGGACGCGGAAACCAAGGTCCTTCAGCGTTTGGTCCACTTCCCGTTCGCTGTCGGATTGATATCGGATTCCCCACCCCACATAGGCGTAGACCCGCTTGAGCAGATTCTCGACCGACCTGTTGAGTTTCTCCTCCTCGTCTTCATCGTTCGGATCGAGTGCCTGGACGTCCAGCTTCAGCGCGCGGTATGTCACGAGGATGTCGTCGAAAAATTCGTCTTTGAACGGCTCGAAGGCTGCCTTTTTCAGTGGATGTGAAGAACCGTTGAGCATGCATTTGATTGACGTCACCAGAATTGTCGCACGCGCCCAGCTGTACCCTAATGTTCCGCGCGGCAATCGCAGATCCTCCTGGCACTTCTCCCTGTGGGGGCTCTGGAGGAAATTCAATTGGCCCACCGGCGGGTCGTAACGCGCGTCGTCAAGCACCGCGATTGTGCTTCTGATGCCGTCGGGAACGAGGAACCAGGCGTGGACCCAGCGTCGCAGTTGCTCTTCGATGACGTTGAGCCACTTCACGGGAGCGGGCGCGGCGCCCAGACCGGTCAGAACGAGGGCAACCAGCAGGGGCCAGGCTTGCGGGGACAGGCCCTCTTTGGGAGTAGGCGCGCCCAGCGCGCCGAGCATCGATGGACCGGGAATCACGAGCAGCGTGTACAACGACAGCAAGCCGACGAGGTAAAGGAGACGGGCCTTTGCGTAAGCCGGCTTCAAAAACAGATATCGCAGCGGCTCGACCGTGCGCGGCAACGTCTCCTCGTTGGGAAAGGAAGGCTCGTTGAAGCGCTGCCAAGCGTAGGTCAGCACGACCAGGACGCCGAAGAAGAAGAAAGAGACGGTCAAATAGCTGTTCATGGCGTTAACTCCACAGGGTCCGTGCAGGACGTGGCGGCATAGCCCGGATCGCCTTGCATCTCCGGCGGTCGGACGCGGCTCTCGATCCCCGCGATCACCTCGTCGAGCACCGCCTGGCGGGTCAGCCGGCAGTGCATGGTCTCGGTTGCGTCGAACCGCCCGGTCTCGAACAGCTTGTTCGCCGGCGCGCCGCCGCCGCACCAGCGGAAATAGCGGCAGCTGCGTTCGCACGCATCGACGCCGCGCTGGATTTCGTCGCTGATGGTCCGAAACATGGCGGCATGTTCGATATCCGCGAGCCGGTGCTCGGCGACGTGGCCAAATGCAAAGCCGGCGAAGCGGGCATGACGGGCGCCGAGGAGTTCCGGTGAAAATGTCGAGATCGCGCCGTCATGGCTGACGCTCACGATCGCGAACGGCGAGTTCTGCTCATCCCACACCGGCTCGTCCGACAGCAGGTGCCCGAGCGCGCTCTCGAACTCACGCACCTTGAGCAGTCCCGGCGCGTCCCAAACCAGCTCGAAGAAGCGCTTGATGAACGCTCTAAATTTCGTCTCGACGCAGTCGCCCGCGAGCGAGGAACGCGCATTCGCGCCCTCGATCTCCTCGATATTGAAGCCGACATCCTTGATGCCGTTCTGGACGTAGAAATCGAACAGTCGCTCCGGATGATCGAGCGCGCGCTCGGTCAACACCGTGATCACGTGGAACGCGAGACCCTGGTCCTGCAGCAGGCGGACCGCGCGCATCGCCTTTTCGTGCGTGCCCTGGCCGCGGCGGGTGCGCCGGTTGGCGTCGTGCAGGTCCGCCGGACCGTCGATGCTAAGTCCGACCCTGGCTCCGGTGCGGGCAAAGAATCGCGCCCAATCCTCGTTCAGCAACACACCGTTGCTCTGGAAGCGGTGCGTGAGCTGCAAGGAGGCCGGCCGCTGCTCGGTCATGAGCGCGACGGCGTCTTCGTACCAGGCGAGCGGGACGACCAGAGGTTCGCCGCCGTGCCACGCCACCTCGAGCTGCCGACCCAGGCGCGGGCTCTCGAACACGCGCCGGCACACGAGGGCCAACGTCTCGAGGCTCATCCGCGCGGTCGATTGGCGGTTGGAGAGGTAGCAGTACGAGCAGTCGATATTGCAGAACGGCGTCGGCTGAAGAACAAGGAGCCCGAGCCGCGGGGTTGATGCTTCCGTGCCGATGTCGGTGCGCGCGGACATGGCGGATGGCCCTCGCGTCGGCGCTAGTTACGCCATGCCATTTTCGGCTTGGATGGAAGCTGAGGCAGGAGCGTCGGTTCGCCGGCGCGGACGCGCTCGGTGATCGCCGCGATGCTCGTCGATAGCTTCCCCTCCAGGCCCGGCTCGGTCGGGAGCTGATATGCGCGTGCGTCGTTTGCCAGAGCGCAGGCGACGAGCGCCACGAGGGAGACCGCTGCTACTTGGATCGATGGCGGAATACGATCTGCTTTGTTGGACATGGCTCACCCCATCCAAAACTGCATTGACGCCTTCCCAGTAATTGCCAGCCTGCGCGGGCATATCCCCTTTTTTCCTCGGTCAAGAATGAACTAGCTCACACAGCGCAATAATCGTTGGGGCTGCAGACACGGGGCCCGCTTGGGGGTGCGGGAAGAAGGGATTTTTCTAATATGGAAATGGGCACTTACGGCCCGCCTGCCTGCGGCAATACGAGCGGGGGAGGCGTGCTTCGGGCGACGATCGCAAGCACAGTTTGAAAACCGGACCGCATCGTTGACCGAGGTCGCAGTCGGTCGTCAGCGCTTACGAGAAGCGCGGTGCAGCCGGTCACCGATGATTTCACGTTTGCTCCGTCGGCGCGAAGTCGGCGGTCAGCCCCTGCGGGTGTCGCGCAGAACCTCCAGCCGCAGCGGCAGCATGCTGCCGAACCAGACCGCGTGGTCGGTGTGATCGGCGTAAGGATTGCCGGTCCCGGGATGGAGCAGGATGGTCAGCCCGTCGCGGTTGAGCATCAGCCAAGGCAGGAACGAGGCCAAGAGCGCGCACGGGAACGCGATCTGATACATCGATCGCAGATGTGGCCCCACCAGTTCGTCGTGCCAGCGCCCGAGCGTCGCCTGCGGGAATTCCGCCGCCACGCGCTCGCGCAAGCGCGCGGCGCGATCGCGGGTCGATGCCGGGTCGTAATAGACGTGGGCGTGATAGTGCTTGATGACGCCGACAGGCGCGGGCGCCTCTGCAGTGGCCGGCGTGGAGCTCCTGGGCATCGCAAACTCCTCGTCCACGATGGAAGACCGACGGCCGAGGGCCTCGTGGCAATTCGGCGAAACCGCCGGTCCTGCCACGTCTCGAGGCGTTGATAGCGTATTGCGAAGTGGCGCGCCACGGCCGATGAAGATGGGCACTATTGCTTCGCCGTGGCGCTATGATGCCGCGGCCGACCAAGCGCTCCAATCGACCAATCTGCGACGGCCTGCGATCTTGCGCTACGCCTCATCGGCGGCTGTCTTCCAGATTTCGCAGGGTGGTCCAGTTAGCATTCGGTAGCGGCTCTCTCGGTCAACCCCGGGATCGACGTGAATGTGCCAAACGCTTCACTTCGCACTGCAAGAAAAACAGCAACCTTTCTCGCGAGATGACGCTTCGCACAGCCTAAGCTGTCAGCCGTCGTGGGTCGCATAATCGACAGGTTAGCACGTCCTCGTTGTTGATCTCGATCTGGAAGGTTTCGGACAAGCCCGCCTTTCCAGACGACGTTAGTTGGAGTGCACGGCTGTCCGACACGCATTTGAGCCATCCGAGCTCCAGTAGACGGTCCAGAATCCGAGCTCCGACGAGTCCCTTGAGGTGATAACGACGCTCGCTCCAGTCGAGACAAGGCTGGCAGAAAATTCGCCGAGTCCGCGGCCTCAGATCAGCGCCGAACGCGGAAAGGAAATGCCCACCCGAAGACGTGACCTCACCGCCTTCATCGGTGAGCTCGATGTGCCCCATGGCCACAAGTGCATCGGTAACAGCGACTCCTACCTGGCCAGCCAGGTGATCGTAGCAACTTCGGGCAAAACGGAGTGCCTCGTCGTTTGCTGACCGCGGATGACGGCGGGGTGGCACCTCTATGGCGGCGACGACCTTCATGCTCTCCAGCATTGTCGCGACCAGCGGGGACGCGATCCGATAATAGCTGAAGCGGCGGTCGCGAATGACAGTCAAGAGCCGCGCGGCAACCAGCTTGCTCAGGTGGCCGCTCGCCGTCGAGCGAGAGACATGGGCGCAGTAAGCAAGCTCAGTGGCCGTCAGCGACTGGCCGCCCATAAGGGCGTTAAGCATCGTCGCTCGCGCAGTGTCACCCACGAGAGCGGCCACCTCCACCAGATTTGCCGCCGCGACCATCCCTAACCCTATCGCTGATACCGGAAGCATATCAATCGAAGACAGTTCGGCATGGGCCAAACTGTTCGCGCGAGACAATTGCGAACCCCGCAGCAAGAATGGCTGTAACAGGAGGAACGCATCATGGGAATGGCGGCGGTAATCTACAAGAAAGGCGCACCCGACAACTTCGTGTGGGAGGAGATCAAGGTCGGGTCTCCCGGGCGCGGCCAGGTACGTCTTCGCAGCACGGCCGTCGGCGTGAATTTCGCTGACACGTACCATCGAGCAGGTATCCCGCACCCGATGATCGTGGGCGATCCGCCCGTTGTCGTCGGTTTCGAAGGAGTTGGCGAGATCGAGGAGTTGGGTCCTGGCGTCACCGGGTTCTCTGTCGGCGAACGAGTTTGCACCTGCCTTCCCCCACTCGGCGCCTATAGTCAGGAGCGCCTTTACCCGGCTGACAAGTTGATCAAGGTTCCAAAGGACTTGCCATTGGATGACGTTCAACTGGCAGGACTAATCCTGAAGGGGATGACCGCGCAATATCTCCTGCATCGAACGCACAAGGTGCGACCGGGAGATTATGTTCTGATCCACGCGGCTGCTGGCGGCATGGGCCATATCCTTTGTCCTTGGGCGCGGCATCTCGGAGCCACTGTGATCGGTACCGTTAGTACCGACGCGAAGGCCGAGATCGCTCGAAATCTCGGTTGTCATTACGTTATCAATTACTCGACCGAAGACTTCGTAGCTGTCACCCGTAAGATTACGGACGGAAAAGGCGTAGACGTTGTCTATGAGTCGATCGGTAAGGACACGCTGCAAAGGTCACTCGACTGCCTGCGGCTGGTCGGTATGTGCGCAGCTTACGGCCAGGCGTCAGGCGTTCCCGATCCGATCAACCTCATCGAAGATCTGGGCGTTCGCGGGTCACTTTTTATCACCCGACCCGTGCTTTCGCATTACATGTCGAACCGAAGCGAAATCGACGCCGGAGCAAAATCGCTGTTCGATGCCGTCGCACAGGGGGTGGTAGCGAGCAACGTTGTCAAAACCTTTCCGCTTCGGGAGGCTGCAGCCGCGCACAAGTTCATCGGTGGACGCAAGACAACGGGCTCGATCGTCATGCTTCCGTTCGAGTAAGCGGCCCCAAAAAGGCTGGCGAAACGCCTTCAGCCGCTTTGGTGATGACGTCACGACCGCCACCCGAGGCACTCAATCCACAGAAAGGGAATATCATGTCGATCATACGCCACGAAATTAGAAAGATATCAGACGAGAATCGCGGTCAGCCGATCATCAGCCAGGCAGTCGTTCACGGCAACGTCGCCTATTTCGCCGGCATCACCCCCAACCCGATTGTCGGCGATATCAAAACGCAGACTGCTCAAGTGCTGCGACGCGTCGATGAGCTTCTCAACCTCGCGGGAACCGACAAATCACAGCTACTAAGCGCCCAGGTCTGGATCGCTGACATGCGTCTGTTCGAAGATCACAATTCTGTTTGGAACGAGTGGGTCGATCCGGCAAACCCTCCGGCGCGGGCTTGCCTCACGACCGACTTTTGGCGACCTGGGATGCTCGTTGAAGTTATGGTGGTTGCAGCCGTGCCATGAGCCATTGCAGTCTGAGAAGCTGACCAGTCAGCGCATGTGATGCCG
>CAVQIP010000029.1:0-93096 GCA_963712565.1 uncultured Alphaproteobacteria bacterium
AACTGCAACGGATCAGTGAAGTTCATGGCGCTGGCAGGCTGCTTCGCATCGGTGACCTTGGGCAGCGCATAGTTATAGACAGGGGCTGTCGGCGCGGGCTGGCCGGTGAACTTGGCGAGGCCTTGTACCACGATCTCTTCCATGACCTTCTTGGCCGCTGGCAAATCCGCCGGGTTGATGACGTGGACGCGAGGCCGAATTCGACCGTCCAGCGCGTGGGGCGATCGATACGCTGGACGCCTGCGGGAAGTGTGCCCTTAAATCCGGGGCCTACAAGAGCGAATTTGCCTCCCTTGTAGCCAGTGGCCGTTCCACCAGCGTAGGCGAAGGCGTTGGAATACATGTCGACGATTTCCACCAGATAGTAGCGCCCCTTGGAATCGGGCACCGTCAGGATGATCGGCTCAGGGCCGAGGTCCAGGAAGCCGAAGCCGTAGATGACGTTGACGTTCGGGGTGACGTAGCCCGCCTCGACCGAGAGTTCCGGTGTGGAAATGTCCGTCATGCGCCAGATGGAGTTTGGCGCTGCCTTGGGTTTTGGTCCTACAGCATCGTTGGCCCGCAGGTTGTACATGATGACCGCCGGAGAACCCCAGTTGGCCGCGTCGAGGGCCACGGCGTAGGTCCAGTCTTCAAAGGCCTTGGCTTGGTCAGGGGTGTACTTTGCCTGCGCCTGTGCAGTTGTCACCGTTTGCGCTTGTGCTGTTTGAGCGTGCGCCGCTGAGCCCAGCGCCGAGGCGGCGGCAAGGGTTGTTGTCGCCAGCAGAATTTTGCGACGGCTGACGTCGAACGTCGTATCGCGTCCGTCTTTCCCGCTCATGACGGTGTGCAACAGTTGTCTACGCATGTGGAGTGTCCTTTCGAGTTGCGTTGTGTGCTTAGGGCCAAGCACAGGACTTCTCAAGTCAGCGTTCGGCCCAGACCCCACGATGTTTGATGGTGATTGATAGCGGGCAATCAATCGCCGGTATTTGACGTAGATCAAGCCGCCACGGGTGACGCAGATCAACTCTCGAATGGCTGTAGGCGTCGCGCCGCAGCCGTGAGCCACGGTCCAAAGCTGTGCTTCGCCCAGCCCGACGGTCGGAGCAGAATGGCGCGGGCGCCTTGTATAAAGAGCATGCGCAGATAGCGATTTCCACGCTTCGTGATGCGACCAAGGATCGTGCGATCACCCGTCGACATTTGCTTTGGCACCAGACCAAGCCATGCGGCAAAATCACGCCCTTTCGCGAAGGCAGCGCCATTGCCGATCGCAGCCACCATCGCGCTTGAGATGATCGGGCCGATCCCTGGAACCGTGATTAACCGCTGGCAGCCTTCGTCGGCGCGCGCCAGGGCTTCGATCTCATCCGTCACCCTTTCGATGCGCTCATCGAGATATTTCCAATCATCGATGAGACCCCCAATGATCCTGATCATACGGGGCGATAGCGCATCGTCACGTGTAGCCAGGATCTGTGGCAGCTGCTGTCGCAGGAAAGCGAAGTCCCTGCCGCACGGGAATGCCGTGCTCCAACAAAAAACCCCGAAGCTGATTGATCACAGCTGTCCGATCACCGATCAGGCGAGATCGCACGCGATGCAGCGCCTGCAGATCCAATTGATCATCGGTCTTTACCGGAACGCAGCGTGTCGAAGGGCGCTGTACAGCTTCCGCGATCGCGTGGGCATCCCGGAAGTCGTTCTTGTGCCCTTGACGGAACGGCTTGGCATAGGCCGGCGGCACCTGTTTGACCTCGTGACCGAGTGCAAGTAATTCACGGGCCACGTAGTGCGTGGCCATGCCGGCTTCGATCCCGATTAGGCATGGCGATACGTTGACAAGTCGAGCGGCAATCCGGCTCCGAGAGACTTTTTCACGCAGAACGATTGCGCCCTTCTCATCCAGGCCAATCATGTGCAACGTGTTCTTACCAGTATCGATGCCAATCGTGTGGGCGACGGTGACATTTGTCTTGCAGGGCATGGCGGTGCGCTCCTCGTGCTCTTCGAAAGCCCCCAACTAACTCTGTGAGCCGTTAGGGGCAGGAGCACGGCCGGTCCATCCCATTCGCGTCAATTCGCCGCAATGCAGCACTTCGGTCGCTTTCGGAGCGAAGCGGACATTTGACTGAGCCGCGCTTACGGAAAGCGGATTTATGAGTACACGCCACACAGAACCAGGCGCCGACGCGCCCGCGAGCGCGAGGGGACCTGAGGCTCATCCTCCCGGGTTCACCGCACCATAAATACGGCGGAACGGGAGGGAACGAGGGATGACGCTCCACGACAGCCTGACTTCGACGTACGCCGCGATGAGGCGGAAGGGCACCGCTCGCGGCACCGCAGCCCCGCGCGCCCGCGCACCCGAAATTCTGCACGAGCACATGCACACCGACGCCGAGTCCGCCTACGCGGCGGTTAGGCGCAGCATCGCCGCGCGCGAGAATGAGCAGCGGCGCGCGGACGAGGGTGCCAAGCTGCTCCTGGAGGACGAGGCACCCGAGGCACCCCCGCGAACCGGTCCGCGCAAGGGACGAGAGCGCCGCGAGTACGACGGGGTCCGCCACCACTGGCGGCAGGAGTTGCTCCACAAGGTAGACGAGGACGTCGACCCTGTTCGTCGGTCGCTGATCGAGGCGTACGGGGCGCTCGTGACAGGCGACCGTGACGGCTTTGTCGATGCCATGAACGCCGCGCTCGCGGAGCGCGCGCGGGAAGCCATGGCGCGGCAGAAGTTCCGGATGATTGCCGACCTGCTCCAGAGCGGCGCGACAGAAGAACCAGAAGAAGGGGAGGGATAAACCCATGGGTCTCTTGGACCTTGCCACCAATCCAGCGGTGCGATTCTCGCGATCCGGGATGCCCGATGCGGTCGAACCGCTCCGCCCCCTGACCGCCGCCGAGGCGTCACTGCGCATGCACCGGGTGACCGACGTCACGCCGGCGTCCGTGAAGACTGATCCCCCGAGGCAGACGCTCCGACAGGACCTGCTCCGAAGCGGCTACGTCCCGGGCAGTGTCGGCGACCGGCTCTTCGTCTCGGCGCATGGCGGGGTGAACGTGTGGGACGACCCGTCCATGTCGCACGAGGAGAACGAGCGGTTCTTCCGCGCCACCGACGTCCGGCGCCAGCGACCGCGCTCCAGCACTCCCGAGTCGTTCACGGGTAACCTGGTCGAGGCTGAGCGTGACAGGCTCGTCGATGACCTAGCGACCATCGCGGCGCGCGACGGGCTCTCCCTGGAGGAGGCGATGGACTTGGTCGACGCGGTCTCGGAGGACCTGGAGCTCTCGCCGCGTCTGGTGCTCGATGCCTTGCTCGCCGATGACGACGAGGTGCCGAGCGAGGAGGCGATCCTCGAGGCGGTCAATGGTCCGCGGAGCCTCGGAGCCATTGAGAGGGAACTGCACCGCGATCTCATCACGCGCGTGAACGAGCAGCTCGCCGACGCCAGGTCCGGCATTCGCAAAGCGGCGAAGGCGCCGGTAGGCGTCGAGAGGAAGTCGAAGGGCTCGCCGAGGACCGCATCGGGCGGACCGCGCCCGGACCGCCGGTTCAAGCCCGACGGGGAGAAGCGAAAGGGCTCCGACGGAATATCAATGACGCCGACCGCGCGCGAGCACGTGCCGGAGGGGACTGCGTACCTCCGCTCAATCGCCGAGGCGCATCAGAGCATCCGGCAGAAGGGGGGCGCTGCGTGATGCGTACCTTCCGCGAGACGTACTTCTCCGAGGATGCCGACGCTCCCGCGAACCGAACCGGACCCGGCATCGCGACGCTCGATCCTCTCCTGGGGCGCGCGCTGCGATGGCGCGCTCGTCGGCGCGGGCGGGCGCACGAGTCTGACTGATGGCTAGTGATCGTAAGGGAGGACCTCCCGTCGATTCAGAACGATTCAGGCCTGTCCCAGGGACCTTGCCCTGCGTCTTGCGATAGACTGCTCTCTAGCACCCTGGGGAGGAAGTCCCCGATGCTCCACGTGAGGCGACGCGAGTTCATCAGGCTGCTCGGCGGCGCGACAGCCGCGTGCGCAACTATCCGCCGCGCTGGAATGCTGCGCCCAGCCAGGATCACCAGACCGGCGGTCATCGAAGTTGCAGTTCGGCTACCAGGTCGCCCTTTCGATTAGGCGAGAGAAATAACCGCTGGCTCACGGCGGTCCGGTCGGCAGCCGGGCGACCGGGGCGGGTGCGTCGGGACCCAACTCGGCGATAAAGCGGCTTGCATGTAAATTGACGATCCCATAACTGACCCCCGCTGGTCGAATGCCGGACTGCATTGCATCTGCAAGCGCCATCGTTCGGCTTCCAGTCATCAGCAGGCTTCCTGGGCTGTTGGAGCTGAGCAGCGCTTTGACACGGGTAATCCCAACATAAAACAGTCGCCTTTGTTCTTCTAGAAGAGCCTTTCGCTGAGCAGGAGGGGTGCCTGGTTCAGGCTCTGCCGGAAGGAGGCCATCTACGCAGCCAGCGATGACAACAATAGGCGAGCTCAGCCCCTTGCTCTTGTGCAGGCTCATTATTCGCACTTCGGTCACATCGGGAGGGATTTCCGGTTGAGACACCGCCTCAACGATCAGCGAAAGTAGTTCCGCTGGAGACTCGACGTCAGCCATCAAGTTTCCGACGAGGATGCGCAATTCCCCTGCACCGGTGAATTCCACTCGCAGCCAGCGATTTATAAAGTCTGCTACCCCTGTCTGCTCGTCTAAAAACCGAAGCTCGTTCTGAATGGCATGAAAGCGCTGCAGGAGATGAGCGCAGTGGGAAAGCCGTATAACGCCAGTTGAAAGTGCGACCAGAGCATCCCACGGCGACTGCCCTTCCTTTTCACAATGCATGCGCAGTCGCGCATAAGATTTTGCGCGGAAATCGGGACTGCCCATTCCGAGCAGCCAACGCAACGCAATACGATCCGCACGGTTTACAAAGAGCTTGAATATCGCAAGCCGCTCCTGGGCAACCTCACTGTCCAGCTCGCTTTCTTGATAGTAGGACTTAGACGGAATACCAAGAGCCTGGAGCGCTGCATAAATCGGGTTCCCTATGCTTCGCCGCTGCGCAAGAACGAGAATCTCACCCGGATTTCGTCCATGTGAATTGATCTGAGCGTCTATGAAGGCAGCAATGGCATTCGCCTCACGCGTCACATTAGGAAACTGCACAATCCATATTTCACCCGGTCCATTTTGCGGCCACCGGCGATAGCTGGCGAGGCTCTCGGTCCACATTATGCGCGATAAGCGCGTTTGCAATTGATACAACCCCTGTGGGGCAACGATAGCAATCCGCGAGGTGGTGATCCGTGCAGCCGGGGTGGCTGTCAGGAAAGGTCCTTATGCCTTCAGGATGGGCATATTTGAAGCTATACAGCGATTGATCGTCGTCGCCGACGATGCAAAGCGCGGCTGTTGTGCAGAGCAAATCGACGACAGCCTGCTCCGCTTTGTTCAGATCCTGATACTCGTCGACTAGGACATGGTCATATAGGGAGCGCTCTGGGGCAGCGGGGTTGTTGCGAAGATAGCGATAAAGCTCGGGGATGATTTCACCGATCAGCATGCCCTCATGGAACCGCAGCCAAGCAACCAGGCTACTTTGGAATTTCAAGTCGGTTTCTGTCTTTGTGAACCCCGGTTCCTCGTGCTGCAGCCGAGCCCATGCTGCTTCATATGCACGAATGCGCTTCCCCCGTTCCCGCTTATTCCCGAAAGACGCGGAGAGGTCGTAGAGGAGGGGCTCCATCTCAAAGCGGTTCAATGGCCGCGCGACACGCCCCGTGACGGCAAGGACATTCTGACGACTGAGTATCCTCATTCCCAGTGAGTGTAGAGTGGAGCCACGGATTTGTTCGCATCCGGGAACTCCCATATTGACGAGCTCACGCTGCAAATCCTCCGCCGCGACTTTGGTAAACGTCACCGGTAGGACGAGCGCTGGTGGAACGTTACTTTCAAGTAGGCGCGCCACACGCCTTTTCAGGGCGAACGATTTACCAGTTCCCGGACCAGCGAGAACGCGGATGTACCGGGCGTCATCGGCCGCTATCTGGTAAGCTGGAGATTGGGGATCGAGATTACTATTCCAGGCCATAGGGCGGGAGATTTTATCTAACTAGCCCCGCGAGTGCTATTGCAATGATGGTCTTGATGAGCCGGCCTACACAGCCCGTCCCTGCACCACCCTGGTCTCCGCTTGCTTGCAGCGCGAGCAGTAGAACACCAGGATTTCCGGGAGCCCGCCCAGGTGCGGACTGCTGGCCGTGGTGCCGCGCCTGTGGCTCGAGCGCACTAGGGGCATTCCTCGCTTAAACCCTTGCCGCAATCGTGCGACGAGGGTTTTCTTCCTGCCGCGCCCGAACGGCTGCGCGTGCTATCGGCGGCGCGAGCGTCCCGCGCGCCAGAGCCGCTCCCCCCACCGCAGCGTCGCCAGGCAACGCTCTGCGTCACCGGAGCACTCCCTGCAGAACAACCCGGAAAAGTGGGAGCGCTTGCTGGTGTACGAGTGCACGTACCTCAAGCGCCGGTCTGCCCGGTGGCACCCGGTGCACCGCCCCTCGTCCGAGAGCGACACCAGGTTCACGGCGCCGCCTCGTCCTCGCGACGCAGCCGCAGGATCGTCACGTGCGAGACCGCGTACGAGCGACCGATGTCGCGGGTCGGCTCGCCCGCCTCGCGTCGCGCGATCGCCTCGAGCCGCTGGTGCCGGGTGAGCTTCGGCTTGCGACCGAAGCGGACGCCGCGCTCCATCGCGCGCTTCCGTCCCTCTCCGGTCCTCGCGCGGATCAATTCTCGCTCGAACTCGGCGAGACCGCCGAGAACCGTGAGCATCAGCCTGCCCGTGCGGCGTGGTCGTGTCAGCCCAGGCATCGGCGAGCGATCGGAAGCCCGCATCGCGCTCGGTCACCTGCGCCAGCACGTTCAGGAGGTCGCGGGTCGAGCGCGCGAGCCGGTCCAACCGCGTCACCAGGAGCACGTCGCCGGGCTCGAGCCTGCGCAGGACCCGCATGAGCTCGGCGCGGTCGCTCCTGACGCCGCTCGCCTTCTCCTGAAACACCCGCGCGCAGCCGGCGTCGCGGAGCGCATCGAGTTGAGCGCTCAGGTCCTGCTCCCGCGTGGAAACTCTCGCGTATCCGTAGGTCGCCATGGGTCCCTTCACTTTCGTACCTGGCATTCGAACCGGAAAAGCCGTTGCGGCACTGACGGTTGACGCTGGTAACTGAGTATTGATTTTTGCACGCGACTCGCGCCTGTCAACGGCAGGTGGCGAGAAAATGTGCGCCGCACCGGGGTTATTCGCGGACGCGGCTGGAGGGCAGCCGGCGCGCGCGCGACGACCCAATGGATTGCCTACTTTTACTCGGTAAAAGCACCGGACGGGCGCTGCTGGGGACAATGCGGTGCGGGCGCCACGGAGCCCGCCGGCGCGCTCCGTCGCCTCGCGGGCGAGTGTCGATGCCTCCGGCGGCGACCGCGCGACGGACGGTCGTCTCTGGGAAGACAGGATTCGGACGAGGTGCGCGCGCGCCGCGACCCGTGGTACCTTTTCGTGATTGCACCCCGCGGGGAGGCGGGGGTCGCCATGTTCTGGTCTTTGGCGCTCATCAGCGTGGGTGCGTCGCTCGTCTTCCTCGCGGCGGCGGCGCTCCTGTGCATCACCGCCGCGCGCGACGCGGGTGACGCGCCGTGAGCGCCTCGCGCCCCACGCTGCCGGACTCCGACGCCCCGCGAGTGCCGCCGGGCGACCCGCTGCTCGAGGCTCTCGTCCGCGAGCACGGCGCCGCCGGTCGCCCCGACCTCGCGAGGCAGCCCGTTCGCCGCGCGCCGGAGCGCGAGTGATCGACATCGCGGCGAACTCGGGGCGCGGCACGTCAGCTCGACATCCAGGCGTCCAGGTCAGCCACGGTCTCGATGCCGTCCTCCCAGTCGAGCGGTCGGTCGCCGTCGGTCAGGACGAGCACATCGCCGGCTCGACGGTCGCCGGTCCGCACTCTTCGCACTCGATACCCATCTCGAGTCGCGCCTGGCGCAGAGCCTCAGCCGCGTCGTCCGTGCCGCACGAGAACCATTCCCCGCTCTGCCGGCAGCGCTCGAGGATGGAGTGCGTCCTGCACTCGAGTCGGTGAGCCTCGTCCCGCTCCATCGGACCGACGGTCATCTCGAGGACCAGCGGCAGCGGGTTGGCGCCCTGCAAGCCCGCCAGTCGGCTGGCGACGTCTTCCGACATGCCGACCTTCACGTGCCCGCGACGATCCGAGACGACGTAGACCCAGGCAGCCATCTACACCCGGAGACTCCTCGCCCACGAGCCGGCGGCGCAGGTGCTCCAGCTTCCCCTCGAGCTGCTCCTTCCGAGCGATCACGCTCCACCGCGCGCGCAGGTTCTTCAGCTTCTGGATCGTGCGCTCTCGCGACTGCCGCATGCGGTTCTTGTTGCGAGAGGTAGCGGACGCGCGGGTGGATGCCTCGCTCGGCGAGGTCGCCCCGCGAGAAGAAGCCGACGTCCTCGAGCCAGTACATTTTCAGCGCGCGCCGGTTCGACTGGTCGAGGAAGTGCCACCTCAGTCCGCCCACCGGAGCGGGTTCGGGGAGCAGGCGGACCACCGTGCGCGTGCGACCGCAGGAGAGCACCACGAACGGGGGTTCGGAGTGGGTGTTGAGCTCGAAGGCGACCGCGGCGGGCACGGGTCGCTCCACGAGCGCCACGTCCTTGCGGTAGTCGTGCGGTCGGACCTTGAGGTCGCCGATGCTGATGCGCATGAGGTCGTCGAGACAGAGGCGCGCCATTGCGTATTTATGGTGGGAACCTCGAGCAGTTACGCGCCGGGGGCGCCGGGGGGCGTGACGGGGGTTAGAACGCGGGAGCCGGGGCGTGACGGGGAGGCGACGGGGCAGAACGTGAGCCGTTGGTGCCGGGGTGGCGCCGGGTAGGGACGGGTCGTGCCGGGGCGCGACCGGCGGGGTAATGCCCGTGTTCGTAATGATGGGTGTCGGTGCCGGGCGTCGTGCGGTGCGTTCGTGCCCGGAGGCGCAGCCGTGGTCGTGCCGGGCGTTCGTGACGGGGGTGGGACGGGCTCGTCCCGTGGCGACTGAACGTCAGTGCCGGAACGGGCACGACCTGGTTCATTCTCAGCGGGAACGGCGAAGCCGCGCCGGAGGTTTTCGACGGGCGCCAGCCCGTCGAAATCGGAGGCGACGTTGATGCCCATGGGCGACAACTGGAATCAGGACGCAGGTATCCCAGCCGCGCCGGCTAGTGCCTGTAGGGTTCATCGCGCGAGTCGGGAACGGAGGCATCAGTGGGTTGGACTGGGCGCGAAGGGGCGCGTCCTGGCGTCAAGTGGTTAGAAGCGCTCGAGCTCAAGCGGCTGATGGGCTCGGCGTCCTTCGGACGCCTCGCCTCGCTCGCCGCTTCGCGGCTCGCTCGTGCCTGATGAATGAGTAGTCGTGCCGGTCGAGCGGAACGTCATGGGCGCTTCGACGCTGCCTTCGGTGTCGCCGGGCAGCCACAGAGCATATTTCCGATTTTTGGACGCGGCTCGGGCACGCTCAACGACACGTCCATCATCAACATTCGCACCGGCCAACCCGAGGACCTGCCCAACGTCGTCCGCACCGACGGGACCGGGGCACAAAGCACGATCCCCCACGGGCTTCGCTTCATTGCTGCCGATCAGGCGCAGGGACCCACCAGCGGATACACCGTCCATTACGAGGAGCAGCTGCGCCTGCCCTATTTGCCCGACGCGATGGCGGACGGCGCCGCATTGTTCGGATTGCCTGGCACGACGGATGCCAAGAGCCTGGTGCTGGTGGAAGGCTCATCGCCCGGAGCAGTCGGTTCACTGCAGCCCCGACCGGAGCTGCTTCCGGATCCGGCGCTGAAGCAGCTCGGCTCCCTTACCAAGATCGGCTTCCCGTCCGCGGCGCAATGGCCCGAGCTGCGCTGCTTCCGGCTGCGTCTCGACGGACCCGACCCGGCCGCCGGCACGGCGCCGGCGTGGTCGGAAACGAACGGCGCCCGCATGCTCACCGTGCGCCTGGCGCCGGCGGAGGTCCGCACCGTCTTCATCAGTAGCTACCCGCGCCCGGAAGACGTGAAGCTGTTCGGGCTGCATTTCTCGTGGTCGCGGCTCGGCGCGCCCGCGGGCGACCGGGATTTCATCCAGACGGCGCAACACGGCGCACTCGCCATGTTGACCCCGGCCCGCAAGGTTGTCTTGGTTCATGCCGTACAACAGCCGCTGATCGAGCCCCGGGTCGACGGCACGCAGTTCGCGGCGAACCGTTTTCCCAACGACACCGTCGCCTACATCGCGGGCAGGTTCAAGATTCACGGTAAGAGCACCGAGAAGCTCGACCTGCTCGCCTCCTGGAAGGAGCCGCGGCAGGATGCGGAAGGGACGCGGGATGTCGAGACACACGTGCTCGAGGTGCCGATCCATCTCGACAACGCGCCGATCCTCGTCAACCCGGACCCGATGCCGATCGGGACCTACACGCAAGCCACGGATCGCTTCGAGTTCAACACACCCCGTGTTCAGTCCGACGCGCGGCGCTTTCTGGCGCGCCACGAGTTCGGCGACACGCGGCATCGCCACGTCACCTACCGGCTGGTGGCGACGACCCGCTTCAAGGAGTACTTCCCGGAGAGCATCACGCGCGACCCCACGAAGCTCGTCCGCGAGGCTAGGTTCGAAGTCGATGTCCTCAACTCGGTCACTCCGCCGGCGCTCGAGATCACCAGCATCGTTCCGGGGTTCCAATGGGATCGAAGCCTGGACCGCACGTCGAGCAAGCGCCTGGGCGGATGGCTGCGGGTTTATCTCGGGAGCAAATGGTTCGCGACCGGGGAAGGCGAGGCCCTGGCGGTCGTGGTCGATGCGCCGGCCGACGGCCCGCCTGCCGGCGCCGATCCGCTGCATGCGTCCGCGCCGTCCGATCATCGGGTCGTCATCCGTCCCAAGGTGGACCTTGTCGCCATCGCGGGCCAGAAGATCTTTCCGTTCGCCGTCCATCACGACGACGAGATCAGCCTGTGGTACGCCGACCTCACCTTCGACGTGACGGGACTCTATTTCCCGTTCGTCCATTTGAAGCTGGCGCGCTTCCAGCAGCAGTCGCTGCCCGGGATGCAGCTCTCCAAGCCGGTCGACGCCGGCTTTTATCAGCTCGCACCCGACCGCGCCGTCACGCTCATCGATCTGGTCGCGGGACAACCCGACACGCGCAAGATCCAGATCACGGTGTCGGGGCCGCGCGCCGCGGCGGCCGCGCTGACGACCGGCACGCATCTCGGCTATGCCGTCGAGATCGCCATCGAGGAGCGCGCGCTCGGCGCCGCCGGCGACCAGCGCGACCCGCATCTCGGCTGGAAGCAAAGCCCCACCATCGTGCCGGCGGTCGTCCCGTCGTCCGACCCGGACGTGCTGTTGCAGGGATCGGTGGTCGTTCCTGCGGTCCCTGACAAGGATCGGCGCATCGTCATCAAGGAGTTCGAGATCTTCCCGCCCAACGATGCGCCGCCCGGCCAAGCCTGGTCGGGCGAACAGGCCGGCGCTCCGCGCCGGCGGCTCGTCTACGCGGAAACGATTGCCGTGCGGTGAGCACGGCAGGAAGTGAAGTGGAGCGGTCCGGCAGAGATTTGATCTTACACATCGGAGCGATAGTCATGACCAAGTCCCGACGTGCCGTCACGCTGCTTGCGCTCGTGGTGTCGGCCGCAACGCTGCCGTTCGCCGCGCTTGCGGCCGATGTGTGCCAGAATCCGAGCTTCCGCTTTGCGCAAGGCTCGCCGTTCAAGCTGCGGCCGAAGCCCGGGGTCGATGCCCAGCCGACGGCGCTGGCGGCCGGAACCTACGTCGTCAGGCCCGGCGTCGACACCGGCTGCGGCTGCGACCTCGCGGTCGGGATGCAAAGCGTGACCCTTCCGCGCCAGGGCTTCGTGGCGCGGCTGCGCGGCAACGATGACGGGACCTTCACCGGAAGTGCGGACACGCTGCATCAGGTCGATGGGATTCCCGTTGCGATCGCGACCGGACGTTTTCAGACCGGCGCTCCCGTCGACGGAATCGTCGCCGTGACCTCCCCCGCCAGCGGCCAGGGAAACGGCCAGGTCCAGGTCTTCGTCCCCGACGCGAGCGGCGCTTATCCGCAAAGCCCAACCGCGACATTCCCGGCCGGACCGAACCCGGCGGCGATCACGACGGGCGACTTCAACGGCGACGGCATGCTCGACGTCGCGGTCATCAACAGGGACAATTCCTCGCTCACCATCCTGCTCGGCGACGGCAGGGGAACATTTGCGAATCCCCTCACCGTGGCCAATCTGGCCGGCAGTCCGGAATTGCTGACCGCCGGACGATTCTCCGGCGGCTCCAATGCCGACGACATCGCCATCGGCGTGGTGCAGGCCGTGGGCGGCGCCACTCAGGTCGGCATCGTCATCGTGCCGGGCAGCGGTACTGCACAGTTTGCCGCCAAGCCCGTGATCCCGCTCGGCCAGCGCGGCAGCAGCCGGCCGTGGATCGCCGCCGCCAATCTGTCGGGACCGTCGTTGGGCGCATCGGGCCGCCGCTCGCGCGACCTGGCGATCGCGTTCACCGATCGCACGGCCACGGGCGATGCGGTGGGCCGCGTCAAGGTGCTGCTCGGTCGCGACGCCGGCGGATTTGGCGATGTCGCGGCGGCGCAAACGCTCGACATCGGCAACACCATTCCGAGCTCCATCAAGGTCGTCGATCTCGACGATAACGGCGTGGTCGATCTCGTCGTGTCGGCTTTCAGGCAATTGGCAAGCACGAGCGACGGCAGCATTCACGTCTTCCAAGGCCAGGCCGCGCCGGCCGCCAGCGTCGGCTTCCACGCCAACATACTCTGGCGCGGGGTCCCCGAAACGACCGGCATTCGTCCGCGCGCGCTGGTCGCCGGACGATTCGGAAATCACAGCCCCGCTCAGCCGCTCGCCAGCATGGGCCTTGCGGCCATCAACGCGCCGAACCTCGATTCGCTTGCCGTGTTCCAGGGCAACGGCCAGGGGACCTTCGTGCAGCCGTCGGTGGTCACGACGCTGGTGGGCGAGGACGATCATCTCTTCGTATCGGGCGACTTCCATTCCGGCGACGGCGCCAGCCCGCTGCAAGACCTGGCGTTCATCACCAAGACGAGCGGACTGAATGTGCTGCGCGTGCTCCTCGCCAACGGCGCCGGCGGCTTCGCGCCGCCCGATCCGGGCCAGCTGCCATTATTGGCGGGAAATTCTCCCAGCCTCATGACGGCGGGGCAGTTCGTCGCCAACGGACCGACGGCACTGGCGATCGTCGACGCCACCGGCGGTGTCGGGCAACAGCCGGTGCTGAAAATCTTCTTCGGCCAGGGCAACGGTCTGCTCACCGTCGGCACCGAGTTGGCGCTCAGCAACGTGGGCCGGCCGCGTGCGATGACCGCCGGGCGATTCCGCGGCCCCAGCATGCCCCTCGACATCGCCCTGGTGGGCGATACCACGCCGTCGGGTTCGGGGCCGTTGAGCGGCAAGCTCACGCTGCTGTTGAACGACGGCCAGGGTGGCTTCACCGTGGGGGCGAGCCAGGTGCTCAGTTTTGCGCCGAGCTCGGTCGCCACCTCCAGCCGGCTGCGTCCGGGCGGCAAGGCCGACCTTCTCATCCGCGACGCGAACACCAACCGCTTCCTTTTCCTCGTCAACACGGGCAGCAACGGTGCCTTCCGGCTGCCGGTCGGTCCAAGCCAAGGCTTCTTCGGCGGCGCCGGAAATTTCGATGCCCTGCTGGTCGGCAATGTGGCCCACCCCAGCGCGACTCCTCTCGACGACGTGATCACGTTCGATGGCGACATGACGCTGAAGATCTTCGTCAACACCGGCTTGGAGTTGTTCAATCTTCGCACCGTCTCCCCCGGCAGCGATCCGCATTTCGCCGGCGCACAGCCGCCGTATCTGCTGGCCGACTTCGGCAGCGGCACCCTCGCGCTTGCCGCGCCGGTGTCGCGCGGCGGCCAGATCAGCCTGCTCCAGCTGCAGGGAGACGGCGCCGGTGGGTTCACGCCGGCAACCGGTCAGGTGCCGCTGCAGCCCGTCCGCGGGATTCCCGCGACGACGTTCAGGACCACGTTCGTCCAGATGAACGGGACGCCCGTCGGGTCGTTTAACGGGGACATACAGGTCCGCCAGACAGTGGTCGCGCAGTTTCGCAGCGCCCTTCACGGCAACAGCAAGCCCGACTTCGCGTTCGTCACCAAGGCAACGGAGGCTGCTCGAACCGTGGGCAACTGCGCCGGCGATACGCAGCCCACGCCTCCCCCGGCGCCGCTGCGGCACGAGCCGGTCTGCCCCATAAGAACGACCGGTCCCGACTGTCCGCCACACCTGCCGGTGTGTTTCGACGGCCCATGCTGCCACTGCAGCGCGCTGACGATCCCGGTGGGGGCCCGATGTCCCACCACATGCGATTTCCCGGAACCGATCACGCCGTTCCATGCTTTCTGCGACCGAGCGTCTACCTTCACCCCCGCCTTGACAGTGTTCGCCAATACGTGCGGGGATTGATGGAGCGGCGCTTCAGTATCGTCTACGATAGGGCCGCTGATCCGTGCTTCCGAAATTTGCGCCGCAGCACGTTGAGTTGGTGTCGAAGGACAAGGATCTCGATTTCCAACGCAGCCCGCGACTGGAACATTCTTATAAAGGCGCGTTGCCCGGGCAACGATAGTTAGAGTGAGCGCGTCGCGCTTCTGGCACTCACGTTGGAAGCACGTCAAACTTCGCCGACACGCCGACATTGTTCACCGTGATCGTCAGCTCCCGAGTTACGCCCGGAAATTCGTTATCGTTCATTACACGGAGCGATAACGATAGGGTCAAGCCACTTGACGTCGCGTCGGCGACAGTGGTGTTGGAAATGTCCGTAGCCGGACGGATCTTTACCTGCCCGGGACCTACGTTCGAGAGGTCGAAGTCCCCCGAGGAAATCCTCAGAGCGTGCCGCGACGGCGCCCCGGCCACCGCGATGATGTGGTTCGGTGAAATGCTAATCTTTGCAACCTTGAATTTGGCCGACGCGCTGACATCGTTCACCCTGATCGTCAGAACCCGATCCCCGGCTGGAGCATCGCCCGCGAGATTGGACTTTTCGATGATCAGGTCACCTTTGTGACCGATCCTGTTAGCCCCTGTGCCGGTGAGGATTTCACGGTCAACTCAGCTGCGCGCCATTGAAATCCTGCTGCGCAAGTGCCTGCCTGACCTGATCGCGACCGAGGTCAAGTCGGAAACCCTGCATCGCTACGTGGCCGAGCTGCCTCCGGTGCTCAGCCGTGAGGAATGGGAACGCAAGTACGGCGCGCACACCCTGCAATGAATGAAGAGCCTATCGAGCGCGTCATCTGGAGCCCCGGCAGCAATTGGGCGTAGCCATGCAGTTCAACAAGCTGCCAACCCTTTTCCACGTCGTGCTTCTCAGCCTGATTAGCGCCAGAAGTTCTTGAACCGGTCCGGCGCAAGCTCGGTATAGCGGACCGTGTGCTGGATGTTCTTGTGGCCGAGCCAAGCCTGTAGGGCGCGGGTGTCGTGACCGGCATTAGCTAGGGCATAGCCGCAGCCGTGGCGGAGCATATGCGGATGGACCGCGAACGGCATCTTGGCGCGCCCCCCGATCCGGCCGAACAGAGCGTGAAACGCCTTGGGCGTCATCGGCCCGCCCCCAGCAATTGGGCGTAGCCATGCAGTTCAACAAGCTGCCAGCCCTTTTCCACGTCGTGCTTCTCAGCCTGATTAGCGCCAGAAGTTCTTGAACCGGTCCGGCGCAAGCTCGGTATAGCGGACCGTGTGCTGGATGTTCTTGTGGCCGAGCCAAGCCTGTAGGGCGCGGGTGTCGTGACCGGCATTAGCTAGGGCATAGCCGCAGCCGTGGCGGAGCATATGCGGATGGACCGCGAACGGCATCTTGGCGCGCCCCCCGATCCGGCCGAACAGAGCGTGAAACGCCTTGGGCGTCATCGGCCCGCCCCGCTCCGTCATGAAGACGTGCGAGGATGGCCCCTGCTCACGCTCTAGCCGCCTTAGCGCCCGTATCTCGTCACCCTGCATGGGGTGGACACTCGGCGAGCCGTTTTTGGCGCGGCGGATGTGTAGCCGACCCGTGGACAGCTCAACTTGCGACCAACTCAGGTCGCACAGCTCGCTGGCCCTGAGGCCATGGCGGTAGCCGATCAGGATCATCGTCGCATCGCGATGGCCCCAGCGGCTTCCCTTCCGGGCGGCAGCCATGAGGCGCTCGATCTCGCGGCCCGTTAGGTACTCGCGAGTTCGAACTAGCGAACTTACGGTGTTTGGTGCCGGCCGGCCGGCTGTCCGTTTTGCCACGATTTTCCCCTGCGCCGAAGGACGACTAACGAACTATCAACTATTTCTTCGCTAGTTGCAATCCTCATGTCCCCCAGTCCCAGTCATCGCCTGAGGGGTGAGGCAGCCAAAGCAGTGGATGGGACGGAGGGCACGGCGGTTGAGCCGGTGTGACCATTCCAGGGGAGGCGCGGATTCGATTTGCGATCCTGGGGTAGAGCGACAGGACAAAAACGCATTAGTGGCCTCCCTAGAGTCGTGTCGGTATTCAGGAAGCGCCTCTGATTGACAATTCAGGTCTCCAAGGACCGGCTGACGTCCGCTCGTCGTCAAACCGCCTGCGTCCGGCGGTCCCAAGCTGGTAAGATCGGCGGCCGCACCCTTGGGAGGAGCCCCATGTTCGACATGAAGCGGCGCGAGTTCATCACGCTGCTCGGCGGCGCGGTTGCGTGGCCGCTCGCGGCGCGCGCGCAGCAGGCGCCCAAGACCATTGGCTTGTTGGGCGCGAATTCAGCCTCGCAGCAGAGCCAATGGACAGCAGCGTTTGTAGAGCGGCTGCGCGAGCTCGGCTGGATCGACGATCGCAATATTGCAATCGAGGCTCGTTGGGCCGAGGGTAGCAACGAGCGCGCGGCCGAGTTTGCCGCCCAACTGGTCCGGCTTGGGCCTGACGTCATCGTGACATCGGGAACCCCGATTGCTCTCGCCGCGAAGCGGGCAACCACAACCGTCCCAATTGTCTTTGCAACAGCCGCGGACCCGGTCGGCACCGGCTTGGTTGAGAGTTTGCGGCGGCCGGGCGGAAACATCACCGGCCTGTCCATCCAGTCGCCCGACTTGTCCGGCAAGCGGCTCGAACTCTTGCGCGACTTGATCCCGGGTCTGCATCGGCTGGGGGTCATGGTCAGCGTGGGCAGCCCGGCCGCCATGTCGGAAATGGGTGAGGTGCAGGCGGCGGGCAAAACGCTTGGCCTCGATATTGCAACGTTCGAAATCCGTCGAACGGAAGATTTCGCCCCCGCTTTCCAAGCAATGAACGGCCGCGCCCAGGCCCTCTATGTCGTGACCGACCCGTTCTTCGCCACCAACCGGATACGCATCCACACCCTAGCGATGGGCGCCCGCCTGCCGACCATGCATGGTTTTAGGGAGTATGTCGAAGTGGGCGGCATGGTATGCTACGAACCGAGTTTCCCGCATCTGTGGCGCCGCGCCAGCGACTATGTCGACAAGATTCTACGCGGCGTGAAGCCCGCCGACCTGCCGGTCGAGCAGCCGACCAAGTTCGACCTAGTCGTCAACCTGATCACCGCGCAGGCGCTTGGCCTCACCGTTCCACCGACATTGCTTGCCCGCGCCGACGAGGTGATCGAATGAAACGCCGCGAGTTCATCACGCTGCTCGGCGGCGCGGCGGCGTGGCCGCTGGCGGCGCGCGCGCAGCAGCCGGCGCAGATGCGGCGCATTGGCATCATCGACGACTCGCCCATTTGGAACGCCTTCCGCCACGGCTTGCGGGATCTTGGCTATCTGGAAGGTCAGAACATGGCCTTCGAGTATCGCTACGCTGGCGGGCTGCCCGACCGGCTCGCGTGGGTCGCGGCGGAACTGGTCCGTCGTCCGGTGGATCTCATTGCGACTTTCGGAACGCCACCGACCCGCGCAGCCAAGGAGGCGACGAAGACGATCCCCATCGTCATGATTGGAATTGGAGATCCAGTGGGGGCCGGGCTTGTGTCGAGCCTCGCCCGGCCTGGAGGCAATATCACCGGCAATACCATCCTTGGCCCGGAGGTATCGGGCAAACGCTTGGAGCTCATCAAGGAGGTTATTCCGTCCGTTGCTCGCGTGGCCTTTCTTTGGAATCCGAACAATACCTCGCACCCTGCCCAGCTTGCAGAGTTGCACACCCTGGTACGGACATTCGGCATGCAGCTCATTCCCGTCGCAGCGCGCAGTCCGGAAGAGCTCGACAACGCTTTCGCTGCAACTATCAGCGAGCGTGCCGACGCATTCTTGATGACCGCCGATCCCCTGCATCAGATCAGCATCATGAAAATCCTCGATTTCCTCTCGAGCAATCGTCTGCCGGGGATATTCACATCCAAGGAGATCGTGGCGGCTGGCGGCCTGATTTCCTATGGAGCGAGCGTGCCCGACTTGTTCCGGCGCGGAGCCTCGTACGCGCACAAGATTTTACAAGGTACGAAGCCCACGGACTTGCCAGTCGAGCAGCCGACAAAATTCGAATTGGCGGTCAACCTGAAGACCGCCAAGGCGCTCGGCCTCAACATCCCGCCGACACTGCTCGCCCGCGCCGCCGAGGTGGTCGAATAAAGCGAACCTTTTGCTGCGGTGCATGAGTCCATGCCTCCGTCTGGAATTAACTAGACTATTTTTCAAACTTGGCGCTCCAGGCCGCATGACGGGTCAAAGGGATGCGGCCGATTTTCAAACCGTCGGCACGGTTGCGCGGATCTGAAGCTCGCACTCGGACATGATCTATCCGAACGCGCCTAGGATCCTGCACCGCCTGGGTCAGCTCTGGTCGCCGCCGCGGGGGTACGAAACAGCGTGAACAAAATGGAACGAACGCATGCAATCGAGATGAAAATCGACGAAGTTTCGAGAGTCGGACGCAATTCGAGGCGGCTTGGGCGGCAGTGGCTGGCGTGCGCAAAGCTCGCCGAGCGGTAGCGGTCGTCGTCCTCCCGCTCAGTCGATCGCATCCACGCCAAGCCTCTCGGCGTCCTTGGTCCATTCGCGCGCCAGCTTGAGAAGAAGCTCACGACGACGTGGATCGCCCACCGAGGCAGCCTCGTGGAGGCAGTTCCTAGCGTGTTCCTCGTATAGCTTTTTCAACGCCGTGATCATTGTCGTCGCCACTCTTCACCTAAAATCGCCAGCCAGGACCACCGTGTTTGCTGCTGGGGTCGCTGGCTGGCTTCTAGGTGTTGCAATGCCCGTTCGTCGCATGGAGCGGCGAGGCAGGTTCACCACGCCAGGTCACGCTTGCGTGACGCCGACGTGATGTAAGACGACGAGGCCACCAACTGAGGCGGCCTACTTTTTCTCTTGTTGAGCGAAAGACAACAAAGCCCCGCCGAAGCGGGGCCTAGTTTGATGAGGAAATGCCCAATGAGGGCGTTCCTACGTTACAGCGCCTTGGCCGGAATGAACACCAAATCTGCTGACGGATTCACAACCGAAGTGCACAACCGAAGAGCTGCGGTTGTACGAGGTCGGTGAGATTGGCCCGCATAAAATTTGAGCTTCGAAGCCAAGTTGGGCTCAACCGGCAATGTCGCGGTTGTGCAGAGTGGTCTGTGAACTAGATCACACCCCCCGTATGTGTCCTGGACTAGAGTTCGACGGTTCCTCGGTGGCTGGAGGATCGTCATGGGAATCCGCATGTTGCGCGACTATCAGAGAAATCCGCGCGAATTCGACGGGTGGCTCGAGGCAAATGCCGTCATCGGTTCGGTCCTGGCGATCGGACTGCTGGCGGTGGCCGTGGCGGGTCTCAATTCTGCAGCACGACCTGACGCGGGGATAGAGTTGTCGAGCAGCACTGCCTCGAAATGAGTGCCCCCGCCCGCAAGTTCTCGCGGCCGCGCCATAATCATCAAGGGCGGGAATAATTAGCAATCGGGGCCCGCGTTCCGAAATGCGTTGAGGGACTTGTGGGTGCGTTCTCTGGCCCGATGTAATTGCACTCGTCATCGCCGCCTGGAATTTCAACTCCATCTCTTCTAACACAATCGCATCTCATTGACCGATGCGCCGAAGCTCTTTCGTGCTCACAGCACAGCCTGGTCCCACATAAATCAAATCGGGATCTTTGAAGAGGCGATTGTTTCTCTCTGCCATCACGACGACCGGACTTCATCTAGTAAACGGGAGCGGCCCATGATCCGCCCCCGACGAAGTGGTCCGATGCATGTGATGAAGCTGGGATATGCGCGGGTTTCGACAGTCTCGGCAAACCTATGACGAAGGTCGAACGGTGAGATCGTTGATGGCCTCGGCAGCGCTATGCAGAAAGAACAGGCTTGCATAACCATAAATGCTGCGCACGCGGTAATCCCGATCTTTTTGCAGGTGCTACAAAATGAGCTGCGCCGACAAATCGCATGAGGTCCAAAGGGCGTTTTCACGCGACCAAGACCCGAAGCCGTCGGCCTGGGGGATCCTCCGAACTGCGCGTAGAAATCGATTGAAGCCGTCGTTCAAGTTGCGGCAACGAGGCGCCTCAACCTTGTCAGATTGGATGAGATTGAAGTACTTTGGGGATGCTTCCGAGGCACCAGCCTCCGCCCAAACAGGAGCCCTAACTATGAGCCAGATTATTCGAACGCCGTTCGACGATCATGAGATTGGACAGGGCTTCAACGTCGACACGCGCGAGCGCGTCGGCACGGGTTTGACCGTCGCAACCATTTCCGAAGATCCCAACGTCAACGGTGTAGTCGTCCGAACGTCTTTCCAAAGCGTCACGACGCAAGAAAGTCTCGTGGAGGCGCTCGGCATCTCGGCATCAGTCGACGCGCGTTACGGTCTGTTCTCAGGCGACGCGAAGCTGAACTTCGCCCAGAGCAACGCGGTAAACTCCTTTTCGTCCTTCGTCACAGGTCGATGTGAGGTTCACAACGCGACGCGACACGGCCATGGCTTCGCATTGACTGAAGAAGCCAGGGCGCTCTTGAGCGACCCGAAGAAGTTCAAGGCCGCCTTTGGAGACATGTTCGTTCGATCTCTCAAGACAGGCGGGGAATTCTACCTCGTCGCACGTGTCACGTCCGCAAGCGAAGCGCACCAAAGTAAGGTAGCCGCGAGCCTTCACGCCGAGTACAACGGATTGGTGGCGAGCGGGACGTTCAAGGCGGCCTTTGAGAAGGCCACGAGCGAAACCAGCGGCCAGACGGAGGTTATGGTGGTCATGAGCCAATCCGGTGGCATCGGGGGCCAAGCCTCGTTCACAGGACCGGACGCGGCAAGGGTCTTGGAAAGACTAAGCCAATTCCCACAGTCGGTTCACGAACATCCTGTCGGGTACGAAGCCGAACTCGCAACATACGACACAATTCCCATTCCTATCCCGACGCCCGAGGAGACCGAGGACCGAGACATCGTCCTGGCAGACTGCCTCACGCAGAAAATGCAATTCCTCAAAGCGTTGTCGGATTTGCAGTTCGCACAAGGACCCAATGGGACCGTGTTCTTTGAGGATCTTCCGCCAGCGGCCGAGCTGGGTATTATCGAGTCGGAGTACCGACGGGCCCTTAATGGGCTTATGGCTCACGCCATTAGGGTTGCCACAGGCAAAATGAATCCACCCCAGGTGTTCGAGGCTAGCCCGAAACCGCGACCAGTCGTATTCAAGAAGCGGGCGATAGGGCCGACCCTCGCTGGGGTCTGGGAAATGGTAACCGCGAGCGGCAAGTCGAAGTATACCTTTAGCCTTCGCAGCGGCAACCAGTTCGACGCGGTCGAGGAAGGACTTGGCAACGCAAGGGGCATTGCGGTGCTCACGGGAAATCGTGCACAGCTCGATTGGGCCGCGTCGAATCCCGGAGACCAGACGACCGGCAGGTTCTTGATGGTGTTCAATGAGGCCTTTACTTCTGCGGTGGCTACGTGTGAATTCTTTACTGTGCATCAAGATCTTGGTCTTGTGCCGTGTCGATTCACTCGGATCTCATAGGGCACGATCGAAGTTTCGCTGGTTAAGCTGAACCTTCAAATCAGATGAGCCAGACATTCTCTTAAATTGCCAAGCCAACTGTCCGAAATGCTCTGACGACATACACGAGGAGGTATCTCAAGGCCTATGAGACGGTGGCAGCGGCCCGCGTCTCGACGACCGTTACATTTGCTTCTATAATACCGAAAGGTCCCGTTCGAGCCTTGACCGGAAGACCCCGATCAGGCCCACTTCAACCGAGCCACCTCATGCCCGCAAACATTGTTCTCGATGATCAGGTCACCTTTGTGACCGATCCTGTTAGCCCCTGTGCCGGTGAGGATTTCACGGTCTCCTGGCAGGAGAAGAACGTCGGCGATGAGGCGTCCGGCGAGTACCAGGACACGTTTGACCTCAATGACCAGGGCAGCGGTAGCAGCAAAGCGCTTATTAATGACCCATTGGAATCGGGCGAGTCCGCGACGCGGTCGCTGACGTTCAACCTCCCGGCCGGAAATTACGTCATGACGCTGATAATCAACGCTGGGGTGCCCCTGACCCTCGGCAACGTGATCATCGACAAATGCGAATAACGCAGTCACCTTTAGCTCCCGGCCATCTCCTTATACCTACCCCGCTGCGGGTCAATTGTTGAAGCGACTGCAACACCAGCGCAGTGCTGACTAAAATCACATCCGGTTTCAAGCCCACGAGCTCGATCGCATAGGCCCGTATTCGCTCAGCATCGGCGCTGCCCCAGCGGTAGTCAATTCGCACGTTGCCGCCGTCTGTCCATCCCAACTTTTAAGCGCCTGCCGGAACGCAGTTACGTTACCCTGCGCTTCGGGATCGCTCTCGGCGAACGCACTCAGCACGCCAATCCTTCGGATGCGGGCCGGCTGCTGTGCTCGCGTCGCTAGCGGCCACGCGACCGTTGCGCCGCCGAGCAGCGTGATGAAGTCGCGTCGTCTCATGTCCGGCTTTCCCTCCGCAGTCGGTCTGCCGCACGCTCAGCCTGCCATAGACCGGCCGGCGAGTCCTAGGCAGGACAAAATCACGATCCGCCACCCCGCGAAGGACGGCAGCTATTCGTCGAGTTCAAGATAGCTGATGGCGAGGCGCTCGCGATCTCCGTCGAACCTTTGTCCAAAAAATGACGGCGTCGCGAGAGACCCACACCCCCCATTTGGGGTTGCTCACTCAACCCCCGACCCGTGGCCGTCTAAAGATGGGGTAATCGGCCGGCGGCTTGTGGATAGATGAAGATTTTGGGTGCTGCGCTTCAGGCTGATGGTGAAACGAGGTCCGTGTGTACGGCCTCAAGCATCAGAAGGAGAAGCGCAGCATGGACTATTTTGCTGGACTAGACGTTTCGGTCAAGGAGACGAGCGTCTGCATTGTGGATGATACGGGCAAGATTGTTCGGGAAGTAAGGGTGGCGAGCGAACCCGAGGCATTGCTGAAGGTGCTGACCAACCCCGCCTACCACTTCAAGCGAATTGGCTTGGAAGCTGGCCCGTTATCGCAATGGCTGTTCAGCGTTCTCGCCGAAGCGGGCTTGCCGGCGATCTGCGTTGAGACGCGGCAAATGCGGGCAGCGTTGAAAGCGCAGATCAACAAGACGGACCGCAACGACGCTCGCGGGATCGCGCAGATGATGCGGGCGGGGCTTTATCGTCCGGTGCACGTGAAGACGTTACGGAGCCAGAAGCTGCGAATGCTGCTGACCCACCGCAAGCTGCTGCAGTCGAAGGCCATCGCGATCGAGAATGACCTGCGCGCCACGTTGCGCAACTTCGGTCTTAAGGTCGGCGTAGTGGCAACGAGGAAATTCGAAGCGCGCATCAAGGAGCTGGTCGAGAATATCCCTGATCTGACCACCCTGGTCGAACCGCTTCTTATTGTCCGGCGGGCGCTACGCGAACAGATCGTCATTCTGCATCGCCGCTTGCTGGCCATCGTCCGAGACGACGAGGTGTGCCGGCGGTTGATGACGACCCCAGGTGTCGGCCCCGTGGTGGCGTTGACCTATCGCGCAACCGTCGACGTGCCCGCTCGCTTCCGTAAATCCAAGGCCGTCGGGGCGGTATTTGGACTGACGTGCTGCAAGTATCAATCGGGCGAGGTCGATTACAGCGGCAGAATATCACGCTGCGGAGACGAGATGATGCGGGTCATGCTCTACGAAGCAGCGCAGAGCATGCTGCGTTCGAAGAGATGGTCCTGGCTCAAGGCCTGGGCGATGCAGATCGCCAGGCGCCGCGGGATGAAAAAGGCAATCGTCGCCCTGGCACGCCGGTTGGCGGTGATCATGCACCGCATCTGGGTTGACGGCACCGAGTTCCGCTGGACCAAGGAGGTCGCAGTGGCATGAGGGACGTGCAGGATCAATAGGAGGAAACTCGAAGTCTCCACCGAGCGGTGGAATGATGTCCCTCGCGGGACGATGGGTGAGGTGAGTTCGCATGTCCGCTTGGACCTACCGTTCTTCTAACGGCAAGGCCGCCCTAAAGATTGTTCCACCTCGTCCTCGGATCCCATGATGGAAGGGCCTTGGTGCCGATTCCGAAGAGAAGCGCGAGCCCGCGAGCGACATCGACACTGCAGCGGCGGATAGTCTGAAAGCGCTTGACCCCAAACGGCCGATTAGAGAAGCGGACACGACTGTTTTCGCGGCACCCGCAAAGGCGGCCTCGACTAACGTCGCAGCGCTCGCCGGAGCTTGCCGCCGCCGACCAGCGTGATGAACTCGCGCCGCCTCACTCGATCACCTCGTCGGCGGCGACCAGCAGGCCCGGCGGCACGGTCAAGCCGAGCGCCTTCGCTGTCTTAAGATTGAGAATTGTTTCGTACTTGGTCGGCGCCTGTACTGGAAGATCGGCTGGCTTGGCACCGCGCAGGATGCGGTCGATATAAGAGGCGGTCTGCCCAAACATCTCGATCTGGTCGGTCCCGTAGGACATGAGACCGCCGGCCGTCACAAAGAGACGGAATGAGTAGATCGCCGGCAGGCGGTACCTGGCCGCAAGCATGACGATAAGATCGCGATGGGTGATGGTCGTGATATCGGGCGGCAGAAGCAGACCCCCGTCCGACACGCGCGCGAAGGCCTCGAAAGCGCGCTCTATGTCAGCGGCATTCTCGATAGGGGCGGGCACAACCTCGATCGCGAGCGATGCCGCCGCGGCGTGTGAGGAGCGCACGAAGTAGTTATAGATGGGGCCTTTGGGGTCAGCTACGAGCGCAGCGCGCGCAAGACGTGGCGCCTCGAGATCGAGGCGGTTTCTTGCGGGCGGCGCCGGGGTCCACGACGTTGGCCAGCGGCTGCCCGGTGATTTGCTCGATCGTGTGGCGGGCGTTGATGGTGATGGTCTTGACGTGGACCGAGGTATTGGCTCCTTGGCCGGCCGCCGTGCCGGTCAGGGCGAGGGTGGCACCGAGAATGCCGGCGAGCGTGATGCGGAGCATTAGCGCCACCACTCGGGTGTGCGCGATACAGATGGTGACGAGAAACGCCGGCGCAGCGAGAAATTTCATGGGGCCTCCCAGTGCCCCGTATCCCCCGCAGAAAAGGGGCGGTCGGATCGTGTCTTAATTACGCCGAGCCGCGGTAGCGGAATGTTTGTCCAAAAAATAATCCTCCGATAGGCGCACGTGCCATGAAAAAAAGGCTCGCCCTCGCCCTGTGCCTCGCCGCGATGGCGACGCCGTTGCAATCCGAAGAATCGGTAGACGGTACGGCTTGGCAGTGCGGTCGCGATTACATCATCGGCGCTGTCAGATAGTATAGAAGCAATCAACGGACGCGAGCCAAATGGCGCCTCCCACCGGAACCACTTGCCAAGGGGCCTGTGATGGGTGATCCATTATGACCGGATCAACCGCCTTAGTTGGGGGTCAAAAATGGATCAGCGCACGTCCGAAACGTCCGAAGTTCTTGCATTTGCTCCTAACCAGAAGCCGCGCGATGCAAGTGACCCACTTGATCAGGCGGGGCACGCTCTTATTGCCGTGGTGCGAGAGGCGGCGAGTATCTCGAACGAGAATGTCGAGCGATCGATGACTCTGGCGCACAAGCTTTCAATCCAGCTGCGAGCTGCCGAGGATCGGATTGCCCAGCTTCAGAGCGAAGTAGAACGTCTCCAGAATCGCGCAAGTCGCGCCGAGCGATGGCTCGAAACGATCAAGAAAGAAATTCACGACAAGCTGATCGCTCCGATGGAGGCCAACCGGCCCGAGCTGCCGGCACTACATTAAGCCCCTCGCGCACGGCCCGACCGCGTCAACGCTATAAGGGATGCATGAAATCCAGCGTCGCTAGGCGAGCTTGCTGCCTTGTGTCGGGGTCTTCATACGCTTTAGCCGCTCGCGGTACGGTCGCGCTCAGCGTGTTTGAGCAACATGAAGGCCCGCCATGAGGGATTGACCCTGCAAAAGGCGCGGAATTGCCGTTTCTCCGCTGGGCTCAACGTCGCCTCGTATGCCCGACGCGCGCGAACCTCATATCCCCAAGCGACGAGGGCAAAGACAGCAAGTGCGAGGGGGATTGGAGGCAAAAAAACCATGGCGGACACGCTACCACGATAAGCACTTCCTGACGCTCACTTTTGCGGTGGAATCCACATCGGGCACCGCCAGCCCATCCTGGCATGGAAATGCTTGAGCACTACGGCCTGCGTCCTCGGCACGCGCATCCATGTCCCGCATGCCAGCACCGAACGCGACTTAAGCTCGGTCTTTGCAAACTTGCTCCAACTGCGAGTAGGTGGGCTTGTCATCGGTAGTGACGTCTTCTTCAATTCCAGAAGCAAACAGCTTGTCGCACTGAGTGTCCGTCACGCGATGCCCCCCTCTCTTCCATTAACTCCGCGGCAACCAAACGGTGCCACCCTCGCACCTGCCCAAACGCCAACGGGACCACGCAAACGCGACGGATCACAAGATTGTCAATGCGCGCCTATGCTCGGGTCGCGCTCGTCTCAATGGCCGTGCCCGCGAGCTTTGCCGTAGCGGGGTGTGCTGCGATTGAGGAGCTAAAAGAGGCCTTTTTGCGCTGGGTCGAGTCCGAGAAACTCCCGAGCGGACCGGGCGTGATTGCCAACGAGTTGCCCGACGCGACCCCTGCGGTTCCATCGGAGAAAACGCCGCGGCGTCCGCAGCCGAAGGATACAGCGGGCAAACTGCAACGGCAGACCGTTGTGCTGCCTCCAAAGAAACCATCGATCCCCAACTCCACCGAGGCGGTGAAGCCGGATGGCACCGAGGGGTCAGCGCCGTCGCAGCCCATACCGAGATGGTTGCCTAGTCGCTTTCCCGAAACACCGCCACCCGGCCGTTTTTCACGCTGACGCGCCGGCCATGCGGCTCGTTCAATCGTCCGTCGGCCCACGTCATGTCGATGATGCGCGACCCGTTGCGTAGTGAAGCCGACGGCGCGGCGCTAATTGGAGCGCTTAGCTCGGGCATCAAATTGCCCCGGGTAGAGCACAGTGCGCAGAACGCCGCCATCTTTCGTCGAGATCGGCCGGGTGAGCTTCGTTTGAAGGTACGCGGAAGACACGGCCGCAACGATACCGGAGGATTGCCTGTTGCGCACAAAGAGAAAGCCCCGCTAGGACGAGGCCAAGTCAGTCTCAACAGGGGAACCCATCCTAATTGGCAGATGAGCGTGTCCTAATTCGGGCATTCGAATGTACTGGAACCAAACTGCGCGCTCGCGGATTTGGAGTGATGAAGGGGGAGAGGCGGACCCTCCTCCCTTCTCACAAGGAAAACTGCCCCGCCTAAGGCGGGGCATTTTTGTTGATCGAGACAAAGAGAGAAAGCCCCACCGAAGCGGGGCCTAGTTCACCAACAGGAACTACCCCCTCCCATGAAGTAGGGTAGCCGCTCCACATTACGCACCCTTGGCCGGAATGAAAACAAATCTGCTGACGGCTTCACAACCGAAGTGCTCAACCGGAGAGCTGCGGTTGTGTGAGGTCGGCGAGATGCGCCCGCTTAAAATATGAGCTTCGAAGCCAAGCTGGGCTCAACTGGCAATGCTGCGGTTGTGCGAGGTTGTGAGCAAAAAAGTTTGCGCAGGCTATGAAATACGTCACAGGCTCGTTGCTCAGAGTCGGGTGATTATACTCTCACAGGCGCACCACATGCTCACACAACGGATGGGGGCTAAGCATGCGCAGTTATATCACGCAATTCACCATCAGAATGGTCGTTGCTATCGGAATCGCGTTCGTCGGTGTCAGTGCAATCGGCATCGTCGTTGCGGACTCAGCATTCGAGCGAGCCCAGGTGATCGCGCAGAAAACCCTCAGCAAACCGTTCCGATCTGGGCCGGAGACTGAGTTCCGGCTCAATGAACATCAGCAACTCCGGAAAATCTTTTTGAGCCGATAGACCGGCGCGCGTCCCTTGATGCTGCAGTTCATCGCAATACTCGGCGGCGGGATGGCGGCAAGCTGCTTTGGTATTGCTGGCGATCACAGCGAGTTGGCCAGCGCCGATTGAGTTCGGCCTCCTCGATGAAAACTGGTAGCAATCCCGATTCAGAACGATTCAGGTCCGTCCATAGGACTTGCCGGCCACTCTGTGGCAGGCTGAGTGTGCGCTAAACCGACTGCGGAGGAGGAAGCCGCCATGTTCGACATGAGGCGGCGCGACTTCATCTCGCTGCTTGGCGGCGCGGCGGCATGGCCGCTCGCGGCGCGGGCGGCCAAAGCGCGGCCGCGCATCGCGGTCCTCTCAATCAATTCTGCAGCCAGCGAGTCAAAGAACATTGCAGCCTTCGTCGAAGGCTTGCGCGTCCTCGGACATGTGGAGGGCCAGACCGCGAACATCGACTACCGCTACCTCGATGGCGACGTGGCACGGCTGAAACCGCTGGCCCAGGAGCTGGTTGCTCTAAAGCCGGACGTGGTCCTTGCCAGCGCGCCAAGCCCGGTAATTGCGGTCAAAAGCGTTGCGCCGGAATTGCCGATCGTCTGCCCCACGATTACCGATGTCCTGGTGCCGGGCTTAGCGGCGAGCTATGCGCACCCGGGCGGCACCGTGACCGGCATCGCGTCGTTCGTCGAGGGGCTGTTCGGCAAGGTGCTTGAGCTGGCGCTTGAAGCGCTTCCCGGGGCGGTCCGGATCGGGTTTCTCGCCAATCCCGCCGGCGCATCTATGGGGCTCTGGGCACAGCAGGTCGAGGCCGCCGCCCGTGCTCGCGGCGTCGCGGTGCTGTTCCAAGAAGCCCGCACGACCGACGAACTCGTTCGTGCATTCGAGGGCTTCGCCAAGCGGCAGGCGCAGGCCGTCATCGTGCCGACGAACGGGCTGTTCAACTCGCAAGTTACGCGCATCGCAGAACTCGCACTCGCGTCGCGTCTGCCGACGGTCACGACATATCCCCACTTGCTCGAAGCCGGAGGGCTCGCGAGCTACGGGGTCGATGTGCGCGCGAACTTTCTTCGCGCCGCCGCCCATGTTGACAAGATCCTGAACGGAGCCAAGCCCGGCGATTTGCCGATCGAGTTCTCGACCAGGATTGTGCTGGTCATCAACCTCAGGACCGCTAAGGCGCTCGGCATCAAGATCCCGCCCTTGCTCATCGCCCGCGCAGACGAGGTGATCGAGTGAGACGTCGCGAGTTCATCTTGGCTCTCGGCAGCGCGCTGGCGTGGCCGCTCGCCGCGCGTGCGCAGATGTCGTCAAAACGCCCGCTTGTCGCAATCTTGTTTGGGACGACGCCGGAAGCCTCATCACGCCTCAAGGGCGGTTTTTTGCAAGGCATGCGCGAGTTCGGCTACGTCGAAGGTAGAAACTTCGAGCTAGCAGAGCGCTATACCGAGGGTCGTTCGGACCGATTTGCGCCGATGGCAGAGGAACTGGTTCGGCTTAAGCCCGAGGTCATCGTGACCGCAAGTGTTGGAGCCAATGTTGCGGTGAAACAAGCGACGGCCGCTATACCCATTGTCTCCGCAGCGCTGGTCGACCCGATCGGTCAAGGCTGGGTGGCGAGCCATGCCCGGCCAGGGGGCAAATGACAGGCATGCTTTGGAACGTAGATACGCTCCCTGGCAAGCAGCTGAGACTCGCCATCGAAGTGGTCCCAGGCGCGACCAGGATCGGGATGCTGGTGAATTGGGGAACATCGGCTGTGCAACGCGACGCCGAGGCCGCAGCCGCGGCGTCTTGGCTGCCGCTGCTCACGAGCCGGAATTTGAGAGGCTGAACCAGCAATTCCCGCGTCCGCTGGACGAGAGCACGGGCGGTGGCCGCGCAATGCTGTCGAAGCAGGTCCTTCAGTTAGTGCCGGTGCTGGGCAATCCCGCTGCGCCACCCGTAACCCAACTGTTTGCGCGCGAGCGGGGGTTCAACGCAGTCATTTTTGCTCCCATGATCCGGGAGGACAAGGTCATTGGCGCGATCGGCACCGCGCGCCGCGGCGCCGAGCCGTTCGACGACAAGCAGATCGCGCTTATCAAGACTTTCGCTGACCAGGCGGTGATCGCAATCGAGAACGTGCGGCTGTTCGACGAGGTGCAGGCGCGCACGGAGAAACTGAGCGAGTCGCTGCGGCAACAAACTGCCACGGCCGAAGTGCTCAAGACCATCAGCCGGACGGCGTTCGACCTTCAGCGCGTCCTTGAGACGTTGCTGGAGAATGCCGTCCGCATTTGCGGTGCCAAGCACGGCATGATTTTTCGCTACGATGGCGAATGCTGCCGCGCCGCCGCTGCCTACAATACCCCGCCCGGCAGCCTCGAGCTCTGGAAGCGGAGCCCAATTCGCGCAGGGCGAGGAACCACGGTGGGTCGCGCGCTACTGGAGCGCCGTCCAGTCCAGATTCCAGACGTCCAGGCGGACCCGGAATATGATTCTCCAGAAGCGCAGAAACTGACGGGCCTTCGGACGGTGCTAGCGGTACCCTTGCTGCGCGAGGGCGTGCCGCTCGGCACAATAGGTCTGTGGAAGACGGAGGTCGCACCGTTCACCGACAAGCAGATCGACCTGCTCACGACCTTCGCCGACCAGGCGGTCATCGCCATCGAGAACGTACGGCTGTTCGACGAGACCCGGGACAAGAGCCGGCAGCTTGCCGAGGCGAGCCAGCACAAGTCACAGTTTCTCGCCAACATGAGTCACGAGCTGCGCACCCCACTCAATGCCATCCTCGGCTACACCGAATTGATCATAGACGGCGTTTACGGCGTGCCGCCAGAGAAGATGGGCGACGTGCTCAAGCGGATCGAGAGTAATGGCAAGCATCTCCTTGGCCTGATCAACGCCGTGCTCGAGTTGTCGAAGATCGAGGCTAATCAACTAGTGCTCGAACTCGCCGACTACTCACTCAAGGATCTGGTGCAGGCCGTATGCACGGTAGTCGAGCCATTGGCGGCTGACAAAAAGATCGCACTCAAGACTGAAGTATCGACTGATCTGCCGCCTGGTCGCGGCGACGAACGTCGGCTAACGCAGGTGCTGCTCAATCTTGTCGGTAATGCGATAAAGTTCACCGATGCGGGCGAGGTGGTCGTCGAAGCTAGCGCAACCAGCGGAGCGTTTAATTTGTCGGTGCGCGATACCGGCCCCGGCATCTCACCCGCCGTTCAGGCCAAGCTTTTCCAGGAGTTTCAGCAAGGCGACCATTCAATTAAAAAGGGGGGCACAGGGCTAGGGCTCGCGATCTCCAAGCGGATCATCGAGATGCATGGCGGACGAATCTGGGTGGAGTCAGTCGTCGGAGAGGGCTCGACGTTTTTCGTCACAGTCCCTGTCGAGGCTCAGCAAGCCAAGCCGCTATCAAATTAGTCAAGCAGCGATGTCCGTTCCTGCCGAGTAGGCCCGGGGAATTTCACCCCGAGCCTCTCACAGATCCGGATTTGACACTCTCGCGTCATCCGGCTCGTGCCACCGCACGAAGGCTGCCGCCTTCCGTTGAGAATTGGAGCTCCTCCTGTTGCCAGTTGGCTCGCTCCCAACGTCGATGACCTGCCCCCTTCGCTCCGCGGGCATTACACCCGCTTCCTTGCTACTACGAAGCAGTCCGCCCCTAGCCGACGCATCGGTACTTTCGGCCTCGCGGTTGGAGCCGCTTGTGCCTTTTCCCTTGCCATCGCCGGCCAGGTTCTCACGTTCCGCACGAGAGCCTAGTCGAGGTTCGCGCCGCCTACATGCCGGATGCCGCTCGGGCGGTCTCATGCCATCCCCCGAGCTTTTCCCGGAGGACGGGTCAACCCCCGGTTCTGACATCGCCTAATCCGATTTCGACACTTCTGCAGCGGTTCGCTTGCGCTCGCCTCTCTCGACCTTGCCGTCCTGGACCTTCGGTCCAAGTTTGACTGCAACGCTCACCACCACGGCTTGCCGGCCTGCGGAAGTTGAGCGCGCATGGTCTACGCAAGGCGGGCGCGACGCGCCTTGCCGAGCATAGCTGCACCGATCATGAGATCATGGCGTGGGGCGGCTGGTCGTCGATCAAAGAAGTGCAGCGCTACACTAAAGCTGCGAACCGCAAGCGGCTCGCGCTGCAGGCAGCTCGCAAGCTCAAAGACCGAACAGAAGTGGCTAACCTCGAGACCCGGTTAGCCAATCAAGGCGAAAAATCCTGAGAGATCAAGCATTGAATCAATAGTTGGCGACCCCGGCTGGATTGCCTGAATTCAGTTAGATCAAGGCGATGCTGTGGCACAAGGGCACCCGGGCGCGCTTTGGGCCGCAACGGTTATTTCCGCCAGTGGCACACATCATGAAGGACGACCATGTTCCCCATGTCCGAGGATCTCATCTGGCGCGGCCTCGAGGCTGCGGAGGATTACATCCCGTTCGACGATTTGAAGCTCGCCCTCGAGCACGATCTCCCGATGAGCCGATTCATCCTGCACCGCCTAGGGCAAGTGTGGTCGGTACCGCGCGAGCTGGACTGCCAAATCCACATGCTGCGCCATGTGATCGCCGAGGCCCGCAACCGTCTGTAAGTCTTCTTATATGCGTTCGCCCTGCGACGAAGGTCAGGCGCTTGCCAGACGAGCGGCAGGAGGCGTATCGCCAAATCAAATCAATGTCTGCAGATCCGCAGGACCTCGATCTTGTCAAACCGAAGTCCTGGATGGAGGCTACTTCAGTACGCGAAGCGGATGGCACCGAACATCCACTGCCCATTTACAAAAACCATATGCTTTGCGGTGAGGAGGGGGCGTTCCCTGCTGACTTGAATACGTGGGAGGTCGACGTTCTAAAGGCCGAAATGCAGCGCGAAGGCTTTTTGGCGTGGTACCGAAACCCATCGCGCTCTAGTCAAGACTCCCTCGGTGTCGCGTATAACGTTGACACGCAGGTCCTGATTGTCCGGCCAGACTTTATTTTCTTCTCCTCACAGGCGAACGGCACAATAGCTGCGGACATCGTGGACCCGCACGGGACCCAATTCAGCGACGCAATCCCAAAGCTCCAGGGATTGGCTCGGTATGCTGAACAACATGCTCACGTGTACCGCCGCATCGAATCTGTTGCGAAGGTCGGCGATAAGCTACGGGCGCTCGACTTGACAAGAGTCCGGAAGTCTGCAAGGCGGTGTGCGAAGCGAGCGACGCGAAGACCGTGTTTGGAAGTCCGATCGCGAGTGACTACTAGGCCAACGCGCTGACTAAAATGGTGTTAGCCATTGCCCAGCAGCGAAGGGCTGTAGCTTCATCAGCAAGTCAACGAACCGCACTACGCAAACAGATCAACGACTTCTATTTGCCCAGGGCCAATGCCAACAAGAAGATCGCCGAAAGTCTTCGATGGGCCGAGTTCAGCCTAGCCCTGGCCGCGACTATCATAACCGCCATGGTCGGTATAGCTGGGCAAGGAACTCTTTGGCATCAAGTTTGATTTTGTTGCGCTCACCGCCGTGTTGACGACCATCGCAGGGGCCATCCTTGCGCATATTGAAGCTTCGCGATCCGACTTTCTGGTGATGGTTTATCGAGCCTCTGCGCGGCGGTTGAGTGCTGAACTTGCCACGAGCGGCGTAAATGCACTGTCGCCGGAGAATTGGTCCGACTTTGTGAACCGCTGCGAAGCAATCATTTCTGAAGAGAACACAAGCTGGGCCGCCAAATGGACCAAGATATGAACGGAGGCGCATCCATCCAGTTCATCGGCCCGTCTGATGGAACGCCGCTCTCTCTACTCGCAAAAGTCAAACAACAACGCGCCCTTTCAGGTTGATTTTGAAGTCGGGGGCGGCCGATCTTTTCTGGAAATCAACGGCAAAAGGGAGGCTCATTTTCCGCCGCGTGCTTGTCCAGTCTGTGCTTCAAGCGCTGGTGGTGATCCGATGGCAGCTACGGCTGCTTCGGGTTCAAGTCTCACCACTCGCTTGCGCTTCAGCACCGTGAGCCCAGCCTTGAGTGCGTTGACCGTCGCCTTGCCGAGGCCTGCTGTCTTCGCCTTCTCGATTGAGGTGGGCACGCCGCCGTATCGTTTGTTTCTTGAGCATCGGTCTTCATCTAAAATGAAGAAATGCCGCTCTATTGTCCAGGAGCGGTGCACGGTCTCTGTAGCCGTTCCAGCGGAGAACAGCCCCGATGATACGCCTGCTGTTCACGATGCTGTTGAGTGGTCTCGCTTCATTACAAGCATCCGCACAAAACGATGCGAGCCAGATACTCCTGGCGCTCAGTGAAGACGAACGAAAGCCTTCACGCACCTGCTGCGGAATAGCAATGAGAAATGCGACCGGGTGATCCGCACATTGTTTAGTGGGACTGCGGTTGGGCTGGATAACTGGGAAATTCTGTGTCGAGACCGAAATTCGTACTCGGTCAGTATCCCGCCGGAGGTAAACGCCGACATCCAATTGGCGAGTTGCCGTGAATTGGTCGCGACAAGCAAAAGGCTTTTGGGGAGGGCGGGCAGCAAAAGCAGGGCGACCGGCTGCAGGATCAAGTGAGCGGCGGCTTACGGTTGGCTCAGTTCGCCAGTGAGGATAAGACAGTGATAGTGGCACAGAAGGCGCGTTGAAGGGTTGTCATTGAAACACTCATGCCAAGCGGGCCGGGTGAGCGATACGACTTCTTCCTGAGCCGTCGGGGCTCGGTGGCCGCCATTGCGCGCGAGGTCACCGACGTTCTCACGGAGAAGGGCTACAGGGTCCTCGTCGCAGGACTACGACATTCCGCTGGGCGCGAGCTTCGTCGAGGCGATGCACGAGGCAATCATCAACTCCCGTGACCTCATCATCCTCTTTACCGAGGACTATCTACGCGTCGCCCTACACCCGCAAGGAGTTCACGAGCTTCGAGGCGGAGCGGCGCAAAGACCGCCGAAGAGCGTCACATCATCGTGCTGCGTTGTGAGGACGTGCCGCTGCGTGGGCTGCTCGCCGACAATGTCTATCAAGACCTTGTTGGCATCGAGGACCCCGAGGAACGCAAGCGTCGCATCATCGCCGCTGCCGAGCGCCAATCGCAGGCAGCGCCACCGCCACCACGACCATTCATCGGGGTGCCGCCGCGTATCGCGAGCTTCACAGGTCGCGCTGACGAACTCGACCGGCTCGACGCCATCCTGATGCAGGACAAGCCCGCTGCCGTGACGCAGGCGTCGGTCGGTCGCGCGGCGGTGCAGGGCATGGGCGGTGTGGGTAAGACTTCGCTGGCCGTTGAGTATGCGCATCGCTTCGAGGTCTCTATGCGGGCGTGTGTTGGTGTCCGGCCGAGACGCGCACGGGGCTCTTGAGTGCTCTTGCGAGCCTTGCTGTGACGTTGGGTGCAGCGACGGCAGAAGAAGCCGATGTTGAGAAGGCGGCGAAGGCAGCGCTGCGCCGATTGGCCGAACAACGCGCGACATGGCTCCTCGTCTACGACAACGTCACCGCGCCAGATGACATAGCAGACCTTCTGCCATCCGCTGGGGCGCGCGTGCTGATCACGTCGCGGTTCTCGGACTGGAGCGAACTGGCCGATGAGGTCGCGCTTGACGTGCTGCCGCTTGAGGAGGCCGTAGCACTGCTTCAGAGCCGCACGGGACGCAGCGATGCTGCGGGCGCAAAGACGCTTGCGGAGGCTCTCGGTCGCCTTCCGCTCGCTCTCGACCATGCAGCGGCCTACTGCAAGCGCACGCAGATGCGCTTCGCCGACTACGCGGCGAAGGCTTCGAGCCTCATCGCCGCTGCACCGCGTGGCGCGGGCTATCCCAGGAGCGTCGCCGCGACCTTCGACCTCGCCATCACCGAGGCCGTGGCGCAATGCCCAGCGGCGGAAGCGCTCATGGCGTATCTGGCCCAGTGCGCGCCCGAGCGCATCCCAATGACACTGGTCGAGGGCGCGGTTGAGGATGAAGCGGAGCGCATGGAAGCGCTCGCTGCGCTTGCCGAAGTGTCGCTTCTGAAGCACGACCCATTCGAGGACGGCACTCCTGCGGTGACGGTGCATCGTCTCGTGCAGGCAGTGGCACGAGCACGGTCGGAGGCAAAGGGTTCGGCGCAGGATGCCGTCGAGCGACTGATTGCACGGCTGGTGGCGATCTATCCCAAGGAGGGCTACAGCGATCCGCAGTCATGGCCACTGTGCGCGCAGCTTACACCGCATCTGCTTGCGCGGCGTGAAGCGCGGCCCTGATGACGCTTCGGATGTTGCAGACTGGCCCGAGCTTTTGAACCGGGCAGGCAGTTATTTCCTCGGGCGCGCGGCTTACTCCCAAGCCGCGCCGCTTCTTCGCGATGCACTGGCGATACGCGAAAAGGCGCTCGGCCCTGAGCATCCCGATACGGCGGACGAGCCTCAACAACCTCGCCATCCTGCTTCGGGACCAGGGCGACTTTGCAGCGGCGCGACCGCTCTACGAGCGCGCGCTGGCGATCCGCGAGAAGGCGCTCGGCCCCGAGCATCCCGATACGGCGACGAGCCTCAACAACCTCGCCATCCTGCTCGCAGGCCAGGGCGACCTTGCGGGGGCGCGGCCGCTCTATCGAGCGCGCGCTGGCGATCCGCGAGAAGGCGCTCGGCCCCGAGCATCCCGATACGGCGAGGAGCCTCAACAACCTCGCGCGTCCTGCTCCACGACCAGGGCGACTTTGCTGGGGCGCGGCCGCTCTTCGAGCGCGCACTGGCGATCAGCGAAAAGGCGCTCGGCCCCGAGCATCCCGATACGGCGACGAGCCTCAACAACCTCGCCGGCCTGCTCGAGGCCCAGGGCGACCTCGACGGGGGCGCGGCCGCTTTTCGAGCGCGCACTGGCGATTAACGAAAAGGCGCTCGGCCCCGAGCATCCGACTACGAACTCGCGCGCAGCCATGTGGCCTTCCTGTTGATCGCAAATGGCCAGCCGACCGAAGCACTCGCTCTTGGCGAAACCGCTCTCGACGCTCACAACAAGAGTTCTTGGACGGGATCACGCCTGGACCAAGGGCAGCGCCCGCGTCAGCGCCGACGCGCTCGACGCGCTTGGCCGCGCAGAGGAGGCGAAGGCGCTGCGGGAGAAGTATGGGGTCACGGAGTCTCGGAGCCCTAAGACCCCCTGAGACCTCATTCGGTCCCGCGCGCGAACCTTCGACGACCCCGCGTGTATGCGTCCCAGCGCGGGGGCTGAAACGGCGTTGTCGAGCACTTTGGTTCATGCCACTTGAGACCGCGGGCCATGCAGATGGTGACGAAGCGGCCTCAAAGCGTCGTTCAGGATGCCTTCGTTGACGGGTCGCGCACGCCTTGGTACTGCCACGCAAACGCTGGCAGCGCCGCAGACGCCGAGCACTCCTTGGCAAGGATGGGATGAAGGATAGTCCGCTGCGCCAACTGACGTCGGACCAGGCAGGGCAATGTAGCCGCTTCGGTCTCTATCGATGACGCTGCAGAACGGTCATGGCAGGAAAACCTCGAGGTTGAGGTGAGCGTCCTGAACTTTGCCATCAGCGACGGCTTTTCCGACTTTTCGTAATGCGGGGATGGCGTCGATGAAATCGAGCTTCTGTACCTGCTGCGGCTCAATGTCGGCGCATCCGAGCTGATTAAGGCCACTTCGCGTGAGTTCAGCATTGTAGCGAACGTAACGGAAAAGCTTCTGTTTCAGCGGTCCGGCCGAACAGACCATCGTATCCACTTCCCGATCGAGCGGGTCCCCTGCGACGCAATCACCGAAAACCCGACAGAGGAAGTCTTGCTCGTTGAGAGCCGCAAACATGAGAGCGGATGGAATATTTCTTGCGTTAAAGAGCAAGTTCATCTCGCCAGCACTGAGCTGCTCGTTTTCGCCGGGACTTGTTCCCGTCCCGACGGAGACAATCAGCATCTTTTCCGGACCGGTGGGCCATCCTCGCTCAGTTGCTGAGGCATTGATCCAATAACGGTCGACGGTAGCCAGTAGGAACATTTGGAACGCGGGGTTGTTGTAAATCGTAATACCACCGTCCACAAAGATGAATTGCCGACCTTTGACCAATATCACCTCGGGCGGAAAATAGATGGGTGCGGCGGTGCTGGCCCGGACTAACTGCCAAAGCGGCAATTGCAAATTACAGGCGGAATGGTCGGGAGCGTTGTATCTTGCGAACGGATTATTTGAAATAGGCCATGGGGAGTCTGTGGTGGCATTCCTCATGATCAGTAGCAGCAGCGTCTCGACCGCTTCCGATCCTAGTTCCGTGGTCTCACCGAAGACGGACTTCAACATCTTCGCGAGCGGCTCGCTTTGATACTGATAGTGCAGACGATGCCGGAGCTGTGCCGGCTCGAACATATAAGGCCCGCTTTTTTCGTAGAACTCGAGGAGCTCGTCGACGGACTTGCCAATCGCAAGACCGGCCGCGATTATTCCGCCCGTGCTCGTGCCGGAGATGTAATCGAAGTAATCGGCCAACCTGTAATCTGTCCTGCCACTCGCGGAACTGAGCAGACTTTCGAGCTTGCGAAGAATTTCGAGCGAGAGCACGCCGCGTATACCGCCACCATCAAGCGCCAACAACTTTTTCGGGCCGCGCTTTTTCAGACGATCGCGCAAAGAAACTTTATTCCGGGTCGATTGGTCAGCCATGACTTGCTCCCATCGCACCCTAAATCCTGCGGCCGGATCCGCTGCCAGCAGGCAGGGAAGTTTCGGCGATGGTTAGCATCAGCAACGCAGCGAAGAGGCCACTCATTTTTTTCGCCTCAAGAGAAAGCCGTGCGGTTTGTTCGGGAGATGTTCACAGCAAGGATCGCATTCAGTTTCGCTCTTGAACGCGTTGATCCTTGTAATCTCCGCATACCACCATTCCTCCAAAGATGGTCTTGCATTCCCTCTCGCTCGCGCCACCACCGAAGAAGAAGGTCAGGGCCGCAAAGACCGCACCCACGACCGCAGCGATGGCCGCTGAAAGCTTCAGCCAACGCGGCACTCCATCATCGACTGACCTGGACGAAGGTCGGCTTTTCGGCTGGCCCGGCGTGCTGACTATCGGGGGCCTCGCCCTCGATCTTCTCGAATGCCGGTTTCCGTTCCGGGGGCGCGGGCATATCCACGCCTTTGATGAGACGACGCGTCGCTTCGTCCTCGGAACAGTTCGTCAGATCGATCCGGCTCAGGCCCTTCAGCAGCGGCGGAATGTTGGATGTTGGCCTGACAATGACCGGAATGACCGAGCCCTTCGTGCCGTCGGGGTCGTTCCAGATTTGCGAAGCCCATTCCATCGGCGAATAGCGTGACGGCACGTAATCGGGCGAAATGACGGCGATCAAGCGGTCAGCCCAGGCAAGCTTGGTATTCATCCAGAGCGGCGCGTTGCCGCCCGCCGGAATCTCCCAGTCATGGACCGCAACCTCGTGCCCTGCCTCCTTGAGGGTCCAGGCGATCCAGTGCGCCTTGGTGCGATCGGCCGAGTTGAAACTGATGAAGAACTTCTGTCCCATCGAGGCGCATTACCGAGCGGGATTCCCGGAATTCTGGTTTTTTAGTTGCTGTAGACGATCGTAGTTTTGCTTTGACCGTGAGAGTGTTTGGATGGTCCGAACCAAGTTTGGATTGAAATATCTCTATCGCCCGCCGATAGAGCGGCTCGGCCTCGGCATACTTGCCCTGGTCCTGAAGCAATACGGCGAGATTGTTGTACCGGATCGCAACGGCGGGATGATCTTTGCCGAGAATCTTTTCGCCGATCTCGATCGCCCGCCGATAGAGCGGCTCGGCCTCGGCATACTTGCCCTGGTCCTGAAGCAATACCGGCGAGGTTGTTGTAGCCGAGTCGCAACGTCGGGATGATCCTTGCCGAGAGCCTTTTCGTCGATCTCGATCGCCCGCCGAAAGAGCGGCTCGGCCTCGGCATACTTGCCCTGGTCCTGCAAGCAATACGGCGAGATTGTTGTAGCGGATCGCAACGGTGGGATGCTCCTTGCCGAAAGCCTTTTCGTCGATCTCGATCGCCCGCCGAAAGAGCGGCTCGGCCTCGGCATACTTGCCCTGGTCCTGCAGCAAACCGGCGAGATTGTTGTAGCCGATCGCAACGGCGGGATGCTCCTTGCCGAGAACCTTTTCGCCGATCTCGATCGCCCGCCGATAGAGCGGCTCGGCCTCGGCATACTTGCCCTGGTCCTGAAGCAATAGGGCGAGATTGTTGTACCGGGTCGCAACGGTGGGATGATCCTTGCCGAGAACCTTTTCGCCGATCTCGATCGCCCGCCGATAGAGCGGCTCGGCCTCGGCATACTTGCCCTGGTCCTGAAGCAAGACGGCGAGATTGTTGTATCGGATCGCAACGTCGGGATGATCCTTGCCGAGAACCTTTTCGTCGATCTCGATGGCCCGCCGAAAGAGCGGCTCGGCCTCGGCATACTTGCCCTGGTCCTGAAGCAATACGGCGAGATTGTTGTAGTCGGTCGCAACGTCGGGATGCTCCTTGCCGAGAATCTTTTCGTCGATCTCGATCGCCCGCCGATAGAGCGGCTCGGCCTCGACGTAGCGCGCGAGTGATTGGTACGTGAGCGCGAGGTTGTTCAATGCCGTGGCAGTTTCCGCGGCGTCGGGGCCAAACTCGGAGGTCACAAGACTTAATGCCGCTTCATTGAATGAGGCGGCAGCGGCGTAATCGCCCATCACGTGCGCCAGTCTTCCGGCACGCTGGGCGTACTGCCAGTTGCTTGGCTGCAGCCTCGCGGCGCGGGCATAGTGAGCATAGGCCGCACGCCAGTCGATCCGCTCCTCGGCCAACTTACCGGCCTCGAAGATCGCGCGCGCTTCGACCACATCCGCCTGCTCTCGAATCTTGCGAACCGTATCCGCGATCTCGACGAACTTGCGTTCCGCCCCAAGCACGTCGCCACGGCTGAGCATCGCCTGTGCCTGCTCGAACGCATCCTTCGAGATCAGCGGCGCAAACGCCTCCAGGGCGGCATTGGCCTCAGCCAGCTTCTGCACCAGCCCGTCATAACTCGCCTGCAAATTTGTTAGCCGGTCAGCAACCCCTTTGCTCTCCGCTTCCAGCGCGCGCTTCTCGGCCTCGACGGCGGCAATCTGGCCGCGCAGGCTGTCCTTCTCCGCGCTGGTTGCGCGCTCGGTCAATTCCACCAGCTTCTGGAGCTGGATGCGCTTTTCCGCTTCCTCGGCGCGAATTTCCTCGGCCCGCTTCTTCAGGCCGGCTTCGTATTGCTCAAGCGTGATGCCGATAACCAGATCGCCACAGACAACCTGACCGCCGAAGATGGTCTCGCACGTGCGTGTCTCGCCCTCCTTCGCTGACGCCGAAACCGCCGCCGCCAAGATCGTGGCGCAGACGATCGCACTCAGTTTCGATGTTGAGCCGCGTTGGTTGCCGCATCGCTCGGCCCTCGCGTGCGACCATACTACAACTTTATCGACGCTGTAAGCGGTCGTAGTTTTCCTTCGCCGCGCGAGTGTTTGGATGCTCCAACCCGAGTTTGGCTTCGAATATCGCTATCGCCCGAAGAAAGAGCGGCTCGGCCTTGTCATACTTGCCGGTTGGTCTCCCTTGCGGCCCGGCCGCGCGGCGCTGAGTCATCGCGCGCCCGGCTGCATCTGCCCTGGCTGTCCTGGCTGCATCTGCCCGTGCTCGTGCCCCTGCTGCTGCATCTGGCCGGGCATCATTCCCATCATCCCCCTAATTCCCATCCCCATGTGCGGGGCGAGGAGCTCGTCGGCCGTCTTCTTCTGGTCATCCGACAAGGTGCCGTAGAGGCTCGTGAGAGCGGACTTCAGCGCGCGGGTGCCTTCGAGCCGCGCCTGCAGCCACCGCTCCTGCGCATCGAGACGCTCGGCCATCGTCGCCGCGTGATGTTGCCCGGCGGCGGCCGGCTGGTGCGCCATCGCCGCACGCACTTGCCCGAGCTTCTGCGCGTTCGCGCGCAGCGCATCGGCGAACGCGTTCCAGGCGCTCGCTTGCGCGTCGGTGATCTTGAGCTCGGCGCGCAGGAACGCGATGCGGCCTTCGATGCGGTCGATGGCGGCCATGCCCTGGTCCATTTCCATCATTCGCATCATCGCCATCATGTGCATGTGCATCATGTGCATCATGGGCATGTCGCCCATCATGTTCATCATCGGCATGCCACCACCCATCATTCCCATCCCGGAATGGCCCGGCGGCGATCCCGGCTGCGCCGGCGTTGCGGCTGGCGGCGGATGATGCGGATCGCCGGCGGCGGGCGCCTGCGCCCAGGTCGCGCTCGGAACTGCGGCGCAGCATCAGCGTGGTCGCGATCATCAATGCTTTCATGGTCGTTCTCCTGTCTTCGTCGATCGTGGCGATGCGTCTTCGGCGGCATCCGGATTCGACCGGACTGTTCAGCTGGTTGCCGGAGGGCTGCTCGACGCATGGACACGACGGCGCAGAGGCAACCGGATCGCCGCGCTGGACGACGAGTCGACGATACCCGTCGCGCGATCGCCGCAGGCAGGCCAACACTCAAGGAGGTCAAAAGTCCGGGGGAGGCTTCATCCAAACGGCCCCGCCTTCCTCAGGCACTGCCTTTGGCCGACTGAACACGGCGCCTGCCTCATTTGATCGATGGCACAATCGCCGACCTCAAAAATTCGGACATTGATGCAAATCAATTGCGACTCTGGAGATCAACTCTACGAAAACTAGGGCGTCTGCATCATAGACCGTACCCTCATCATTACGAGTGCCCGGATTTGTCGCAGCAGGGCAGAGGCTGGCTGGCGTGACCGCAAGACTGTCATTTCTCGGCGGTGCCGGAACCGTTACGGGTTCGAAATATCTCGTCGAGCACGAGAACCATAAGGTTCTCGTCGACTGCGGCCTATTCCAGGGATTCAAGGCGCTGCGCTTGAAGAATTGGACGCCATTTCCGGTCGAGCCGCGCAGCATCGATACGGTCATTCTCACCCACGCCCATCTCGACCATTCCGGCTACCTGCCGTTGCTGATCAAGCGCGGCTTTCGCGGGCCGGTTTACTGCTCGCGTGCCACGGTCGAGCTATGCGCGGTCCTCCTGCCCGACGCCGGACACCTGCAGGAAAAGGACGCCGAGTTCGCCAACCGCCACGGCTTCTCGAAACACAAACCGGCGTTGCCGCTCTATACCCTGGAGGATGCGCAGGCGGCGCTCGAGCATTTGATCGCCAATCCCGTTCGATCAGGACCAGGCCTTGCCGGGCGGAGGCGCGGTGCGGCTGCGGCGCGCGGGCCACATCCTCGGCGCAGCATCGGTCCAACTCGATTGGGCGGGCACCACGACCGTGTTCTCCGGCGACCTCGGCCGATACGACGACCCCATCATGGTTGATCCGGTATCGATCGACCGCGCCGACTATCTGTTGGTCGAATCGACCTATGGAAACAGGCGGCATGATGCCCGCGATCCGGGAGAGGTGCTGGCGGAGATCGTGGCGACCACGATTGCCCGCGGAGGAACGGTGATCATTCCTGCCTTCGCGGTGGGACGGGTCCAAAGTCTGCTGGTTCGCTTCCGCCAGTTGAAATTGAAAGGGTTGCTGTCAACCGTTCCCATCTTTCTCGACAGCCCGATGGCGGTGGACGCGAGCGAGATCTTCTGCCGCAGCATCGAGGACCATAAGCTCTCCGAGGCCGAGTGCCGGCGCTCCTGTGCCGTCGCACACTACGTCCGCAGCGTCGAGGAATCGAAGGCTCTCACCGCCGATCCGGTGCCCAAGGTGATCATTTCCGCCAGCGGGATGGCGACCGGCGGGCGCGTGTTGCACCATCTCAAGCGCTATGCTCCCGACCCCAAGAACACCATTCTGTTCGCCGGTTTTCAGGCCGGCGGAACGCGCGGCGCCGCCATGATCGCGGGCGTCGACAGCGTCAAGATTCACGGCGAATACGTGCCGGTTCGTGCGCAGGTGAATAATCTCGACATGTTGTCCGCCCATGCCGATGCGGACGAAATCATGCGCTGGCTGCGCGGCTTCAAAGCAGCGCCCCGCATGACGTTCATCACCCACGGCGAGCCCTCGGCATCCGACGCGTTGCGCCATCGAATCGAAGAGGAGCTCGGCTGGCCGTGCCTGGTTCCTGACCATGGTCAGAAGGTCGAACTCACATGAATGACAGCCAGCACACACCGGCGGACGCGCCGGAGCGAGCGGCGACGAACAGCGTTCGCGCCCGCCGCCTTGGTCTCGACACCCAATACGAGGCCGTCGTCTTCATGCACAAGGAGTGCCAAGTCTGCCGATCCGAAGGATTCGGCGCGCATGCACGCGTCTTGCTGCGCAACGGAAAGCAGCAGGTGATCGCCACGTTGTACCAGGCGACCGGCGACCTCATCAGGCACGATGAGGCCGCGCTGTCCAAGTCCGCCTGGTCGCGGTTAGGGTTGACGGATGGGGATCGCATCATCGTGACCCACCCCGGCCCGCTCGATTCCCTGAGTCACGTCCGCAGCCGCATTTATGGCCACCCTCTGAGCGAGTCCTCGCTCCACACCATCATCGAGGACATCGTGGACGGCAAGTATTCCGACATTCATCTCTCCTCGTTTCTGACCGCCTGCGCCGCCCGCGCGCTCGATCATAAGGAGATTCTTGCGCTGACCCACGCTATGGTGGAGGTGGGCGAACGGCTGCGATGGCCGGCCGGCATCGTCGTGGACAAGCATAGCGCCGGCGGACTTCCCGGCAATCGCACCACTCCGATCATCGTGGCGATCGTGGCATCGCTCGGCCTGATGATGCCGAAGACCTCGTCGCGGGCGATCACGTCGCCGGCTGGCACCGCCGATACCATGGAGACCATGGCCCCGGTCGAACTCGATACGGCGGCCATTCGTCGCGTCGTCGAGCGTGAGGGCGGATGCGTGGTATGGGGCGGCGCGGTCAAGCTCAGCCCGGCCGACGACATACTTATTCGCGTCGAACGCGCGCTCGATCTCGATACCGAAGGGCAGCTGATCGCCTCGGTACTGTCGAAAAAGATCGCGGCCGGTTCGACCCACCTCGTCATCGATCTCCCCGTCGGTCCGACGGCGAAGGTGCGCAGTGCCGAAAGCGCCGAGATCCTGTCGCGCGATTTGATCAGCGTCGCCGAGACGTTCGGATTGCACACCAAGGTCGTGCTGACCGACGGCTTGCAGCCGGTCGGACGGGGCATCGGCCCCGCGCTCGAGGCACGCGATGTCCTGTCGGTTCTGCAATGCGAGCCGGATGCACCGCAGGATTTGCGGCAAAGGGCCATTGCGCTCGCAGGCGCCTTGCTCGAACTCGCGGGCACCGCGGCAGCACGCGGCGGCGAGGCAATGGCGACGCAGGCGCTCGACAATGGTCGCGCCTGGGAGAAGTTCCAGCGCATCTGCGAGGCTCAGGGCGGAATGCGCGTGCCGCCGATGTCGCGCCAGCAACGACCACTCTTGGCCGGGCGATCCGGACGCGTGCACGCCATCGACAATCGCAAGATTGCCCGATTGGCCAAGCTCGCCGGTGCGCCCGACGACAAGGCGGCCGGCGTGGACCTGCATGTCGCAATCGGCGATCCGGTGGAATCGGGCCAGCCGTTGTGCACGGTTCACGCCGAGTCGCCCGGCGAGTTGGCGTATGCGTTCGACTATGCGGCGGCAAACCGCGACATCGTCGTGATCCGCGCGCCATGATCGCGTCGCTCGTCATCGCGATGCCGGGCAACGAGGCGATGGCGCAGACGCTCGCCCGAACACTCGGTATCGACATCGGCGGGATCGAGTTGCGTGTATTTCCCGATGGCGAAACCTATCTGCGCTTTCTCTCCGATCTCTCGGGTCGGAGGATCGAGATCGTCTGCACGCTCGATCGGCCGAACGAGAAGATATTGCCGTTGCTCTTTGCCGCGGCGACAGCGCGCAGGCTCGGTGCGGAGCAGGTCGGCCTGGTTGCACCATATCTCGCATACATGCGGCAGGACCGGCGGTTCAAGCCGGGGGAGGCCGTGACGTCGCGGGAGGTCGCCGCGCTGCTGTCGGGCGCCTTCGACTGGCTGGTCACCGTCGATCCGCATCTTCACCGCTATGGCGCGCTCGCCGACATCTATCGCATTCCGACCCGCGTCGTTCACGCCGCTCCGCTGATTTCGCAGTGGATCAAGGCGCATGTGATGAAGCCGTTGGTCATCGGTCCCGACAGCGAGAGCGAGCAGTGGGTGTCGGCGGTCGCGAAGGATGCCGGCGCGCCCTATACCGTTCTGGAAAAGGTCCGCCGCGGCGACCGCGACGTTGAAATCTCCGTCAAAGACCTGCGCGAGCTCGACGGACGAACGCCGGTGCTCGTCGACGACATCATTTCAAGCGGGCGAACGATGATCGAGGCCGTTCGCCTGATCGTGCAGCGGGGAGGGGCCGCCCCCGTTTGTATCGCCGTCCACGGCGTGTTTGCCGACCATTCCGACCGGCTGCTCGCGCAAGCGGGCGCGCGCGTCGTCACCTCGAACACCATCCCTCACGCCAGCAACGGCATCGAGGTGGGGCAAATCCTGGCAAGTGCGGTCGGCGAGCTCGCTTCGATGCGGTCCTGCGCAACCCTGACGGCTCCCGAGGTGAAGTCATGATGATGGACAACTGGATGTGGATGCCTGGCTTTGGCCTTGCTCATCTGCTGGTCTTTGCCGTGATGGTTGCCCTTGTGTTGTATCCCCTGGGGCGGATCCTCGGGCGTCTCGGACTATCGCCGTTCTGGTCCGTGCTGGCGTTAATTCCGCTCGTCAACCTGATTGCGCTGTGGGTGCTCGCCTTCAGCGATTGGCCGGGGGACAATGAACAAAGGTAAGTCCTGGTTTGTATCGCAGGCCGATCAGCGGTCGGCGCGGCTCACCACTTCCATCAGCTCTTCGATCTTCCGGCGCTGATCCGTCTTGTTGCCGGACGCGATGGCGTGCTCCACGCAATGGGCGACGTGATCGCGCAGGATCTCCTCCTCCAGGCGCCTGAGCGCCGCGCGCACCGCCGATACCTGGGTCACGACGTCGATGCAGTAGCGGTCCTCGTCGACCATGCGCGCGATGCCGCGCACCTGGCCCTCGATCCGGCTCAGCCGCCTGGCGCAGGACGCCTTGATGTCTTTTCGCATGCTCGTTATATACCCCTACACGGTATCCGTTTCAATCCCTCCCTCCGGCCGAGGAACGGCGATGGCCCGCGCTGCTGCATCGAAGAAACACAACGCGTGCTGCGCGGCGGCCTCCGATCATCCCGCTCCGGCGCGCACGGGCGCCGCCGTCCATCCCCATCCTGCCGACAGCGGGCATCAGCATATGCCGCGCGCCGACGCCGCCGAAGGCGCACGGGATCCGGTCTGCGGCATGACGGTCGACCCGCATCGGACGCCTCATCGGGGGCAGCACGCGGGGCGGACCTATTATTTCTGCTCGGCCGGCTGCCGGGACAAATTCGCCGCCGATCCGGCGAAATATCTCGCTCCGGGGACGGCGGAATCGCCGCCGTCCGTGCCGGAGGGCACGATCTATACCTGCCCGATGCATCCGCAGATCCGGCAGGTCGGCCCCGGCTCCTGCCCGATCTGCGGCATGGCGCTCGAGCCGGAGCTGGTCTCCGCCGAGGCCGCGCCCAATCCGGAACTTGCCGACATGACGCGCCGGTTCTGGATCGGGCTTGCGCTCGCGCTGCCGGTCGTCGCGCTGGAAATGGGCGGCCACCTGACCAATCTCCACATGCTGCTCGGGCAGAAATGGTCGAATTGGCTGCAATTCGTGTTCGCCACGCCGGTGGTGCTGTGGGCGGGCTGGCCGTTCTTCGTGCGCGGCTGGCAATCGCTCCTCACCCGCAACCTGAACATGTTCACGCTGATCGCGATGGGCACCGGCGTGGCGTGGCTCTACAGCGTCGTCGCGATTCTGCTGCCCGGCCTGTTTCCGCCGGCCTTTCGCGGCCCGGAGGGCGCGGTCGCCGTCTATTTCGAAGCCGCCGCCGTCATCACCGTTCTCGTCCTGCTCGGCCAGGTGCTCGAGTTGCGTGCGCGCGAGCAGACCTCGGGCGCGATCCGCGCCTTGCTCGATCTCGCCCCCAAGACGGCGCGGCGCTTGCGAGCCGACGGCAGCGACGAGGAAGTGTCGCTCGACGGCATCGCCGTCGGCGATCGGCTCAGGGTGCGCCCGGGCGAGAAGATCCCGGTCGATGGCGAGCTGATCGAAGGCCGCTCGGCGATCGACGAGTCGATGGTCACGGGCGAATCCATGCCGGTGACCAAGGAGGTGGGCTCGAAAGTCATCGCGGGCACGCTCAACACTACCGGCAGCTTCATCATGCGGGCCGAAAAGGTCGGCCGCGACACCATGCTGTCTCGCATCGTGCAGATGGTGGCGGCGGCGCAGCGCTCGCGCGCGCCGATCCAGCGGCTGGCCGATCAGGTCTCGGGCTGGTTCGTGCCGGCGGTGATCTTGATCGCGCTTGCCGCCTTCGCGGCATGGAGCATCTACGGGCCGGAGCCGCGGTTCGCGTTCGGACTGGTGGCGGCGGTCACGGTCCTGATCATCGCCTGCCCCTGCGCTCTCGGCCTCGCGACCCCGATGTCGATCATGGTCGGGGTCGGGCGCGGCGCCCAGGTCGGCGTGCTGATCAAGAACGCCGAAGCGCTGGAGCGCATGGAACGGATCGACACTCTCGTCATCGACAAGACCGGAACCCTCACGGAGGGCAAGCCGTCGGTGGTGGCGGTCGTTACAGCCAAGGGTTTCGAGGAGAACGAGGCGCTGCGCCTGGCGGCGAGCGTGGAGCAGGCGAGCGAACATCCGCTCGCGCTCGCCATCGTCGCCGCGGCGCGCGAGCGCAGTCTGAAGCTGGCGGCGGTCGCCGAATTCGACTCCCCCACCGGCAAAGGCGTAGTCGGCGCGGTCGAAGGGCGTCGGCTCGCGCTCGGCAACGCCAGGTTCCTGCGCGAGCTCGGCGTTCAGCCAGACGAGCTGGAGCCGGACGCCGAGCGGCTTCGGCACGAGGGCGCCACCGCGATCTTCCTCGGGGTCGACGGCAAGGCGGCGGCGGTGATCGCCATCGCCGATCCGATCAAGCGCACGACCCCCGATGCGCTCAGCGCGCTCTCGCAAGAAGGCATCCGGGTGGTGATGCTCACCGGCGACAACAAGACCACGGCGGACGCCGTCGCCCGCCGTCTTGGCATCACCGAGGTGGCAGCGGAGGTGCTGCCGGACCAGAAGAGCGCCGTGGTCGAGAAGCTGCAGAAGGAAGGGCGGTCGGTCGCCATGGCGGGCGACGGCGTCAACGACGCTCCCGCGCTGGCGGCGGCCGAGGTCGGCATCGCGATGGGCACCGGGACGGATGTTGCCATCGAAAGCGCCGGCATCACGCTGCTCAAAGGCGACCTGACCGGCATCGTGCGCGCGCGGCGGCTGTCGCAGGCGACCATGCGCAATATCCGGCAGAACCTGTTCTTCGCGTTCATCTACAACGCAGCCGGGGTGCCGATCGCCGCCGGCGTGCTCTATCCGGTGTTCGGCATCCTGCTCTCGCCGATCATCGCGGCGGCGGCGATGGCGCTGTCGTCGGTGAGCGTGGTGGGGAATTCTTTGCGGCTGCGAAAAATTTCGCTGTGAGCTGCCTGCGAGGAGCCTTGCTGACCCGGCCGCATCCGCCGCCGACGGTGGATGCCATTCCGATACATACGTGCTCCCCACCGTGCGCATGCCGGCTACGCTGCCGGGTCTTGGGTGCAAGCCTTCCGTTCGCAGGCGTGCCGGCGTAGGCTTTTGAAAAAGGGTGCGATGTCGGGAGGACTTGAGATGACGCGCAGCGCCGCGGTTCTCGTGTTTGTGCTCGCGACGTGGCCGCAAGCGGTGCCGGCGCAACAGGCCGGCCCGGACGATGGGCTCGACCCGACGCAGAAACTCGGCCGGCAGGTCTTCGCGCAGTCGTGCGGCGTCTGCCACCTGCCGCCGGCGATCAACGCGCGAACTTTCGGTCCCGCCTTGTCCAAGGACACCGCCGGCGGCAGCGACGACGTCATCCGCGGCGTCATCAGCGAGGGAACGCCGCGCATGCCCGGCTTCAAGCATTATCTGCAGCGCGCCGAGATCGACGCGATCATTGCGTATCTGAAAACCGTTCCCGCCACCGCCACCCGTTGAACCGACGGGCACAAGGAGACTCGCCATGAAAGCCTATCAGCTCGGCGTTGCCGCGGTCGTTGCGGCCGGTCTCGCCACCACCGCGCAGGCCGCCGATCATCTGCTCAGCGGCACGATCGCGTCGGCGGCCGGCGAGAAGCTTGGCGGCGTGACCGTCTCCGCCAAAGCCCACGGCACGACCATCACCACCAGCGTCTATACCGACGAGCAGGGCGCCTACTACTTTCCGCCGCTGCCGGCCGGCAACTACAGCATCTGGGCGCAGGCTCTGGCGTTCGAGACCGCCAAGGGCGAGGTCGATCTCACCGCCGCCCGGCGCGCGGACCTCACGCTCAAGCCGATGACCGATCCCGAGCGGCAGGTGCGCCAACTGCCGGGCGAGATGCTGATGGCGGCGCTGCCCGAGGCGACCGCGGACGACGCCCGCATCAAGCGGGTGTTCCGCAACAACTGCACCGGCTGCCACACGCCGAGCTACGTGCTGCAGTTCCGGTTCGACGAGGACGGCTGGAACAAGATCATCGACATGATGAAGGTCGTGCCCAACACCGGCGTCTATCCGGCCAATCCCAAGCCCAACGCCATCATCGACTTCAACCAGAAGCAGCTCGCGGCCTATCTCGCCCGCGCGCGCGGGCCGGGCGAAAGCTCGCTCAAGATCGCACCGCGTCCGCGTCCCAGCGGCGAGGCGGCGCGGGTGGTGTGGAAGCTCTACGACCTGCCGACGGTTCCGGAGGCCGGGATCGGGACCGCCTATCAGACCAATGACGGCACCGACTGGTCGCTGGGAACGACCTCCAAGCTCGGCCTCATCACCCACGACGGCGGGATGGATTTCGACGGCAATCTCTGGTTCACGTCCAACAATCCAAACCGAAAGGTCACCGTCGGCCGCGTCGACGCCAAGACCGGGGAGGTGAAGCTCCTGAAGGTGAACCGCAACGACGGTCTCGCCGCCAATGCGCACGGGCTGGTGCGCGATCAGCAGGGGGTGTTCTGGTTCGACGTCAATCCCGGTCGCCGCAGCCTCGGCCGGCTCGATCCCAAGACCGAAAAGATCGACGTCTACATGACGCCGCCCAGCATGTCGCCGCTCGGCGGGGCGGTGACGCTCGACGTCGACGGCAAGGGCAAGGTCTGGGCATCGGCGCCGGACGGCGCGGTGCGCTTCGACCCCGAGACCGAACGCTTCACCGACTTCAAGTCGCTGTCCTACAAGACCGCGCGCGGCACCGGCATGACCTACGGCGCCGCCGGCGACCGCGACGGCAACGGCTGGTGGACGCAGATGGCATTCGACACCGTCGGCAAGGGCGACACGGCGACGGGCAAGACCCAGGAGGTGAAGCTGCCGGCGGTGCAGGCGGAGCTCGACCGCGCCACGCCGGAGACGCGCGCGTTCTACGACAAGGTCGACGAGCTGTCCTTCAACAGCCCGTTGCCGTGGCAGCAGGGACCGCGCCGCATGGGCACCGACAAGAACGCCGACGTGCTCTGGATCGGCAATTCCTGGGGCGGCAGTCTGACCCGGATCGACACCAAGACCTTGGCAACGGCGATCGTGCCGTTGCCGGATCCGACCTCGATGCAGCCCTATCACCTGGTCGTGGACAAGGGCCACAACGTGTGGGGCAATCTGTGGACCAACGATCAGATCCTGCGATACGACCCCGCCAGCGCCAAGTGGACGATCTTCGAATTGCCGGTGCGCGGCACGGAAATTCGCCACATCTCGCTCGACGAGCGCAACGGGGTGACGCAAGTGATCCTGCCGGTCTACCGCACCAACCAGATGGGCGTCATGACCTTGCGCAGCGAAGCCGATCTGGCCGCGCTCAAGGCGCAGACGGGACGGTAAGCGCCGGAGTTACGAGCAGAACCGACAAGCTTGCGTGGTCGGCGCGAGCTTGCCAGCGGGTGGAGCTGCCCGCGCGCTTTCGCGTGATCATCGCGTCTACATGGGACGTGAGGCGGCGCGAATGTCTCGGTGTACTCGGTGGCGCTGCGGCTTCCGACGCAAATGCGCGGCCTCATCGAGGATGAGTGGCGGGAACTCGCGCACAAGCTTCCGCCGAGGTACCCCTGATCAACTCTCAGCCCCGTCTCATTTGCAACGCGCTGGGAAAAAGTCAGTGGGGATCCCTTTCGGCTTGTTCACCGTTATAAGGCCACCCTGGGCAATGTTATTAATTTCGCTGGTTTCTATGATGGAATTAAAAGGATCGACTTTGATTTCCCAGGCGACCTCATATGTTTTCGGGATGCCAACGATCGGATCGGGCATCTGCTGCAAAACCGCCTGATCCTTGAAGGTCACGGCTTGTCCGGCGAGCAACTGATCCGGTGGCATCGCGTGAACCCCTGGGGGACCACCGGACTTTCTGTCTCGTATTGAGTACCACGGGGTAAACGGCGAGGGACGTATTGCGGGCCCCTTCCCGATGTTTCGGATTTCGATGGAGAGGAACAGCCGCAGGCGCGCGGGCCCAGCGCACACCTGGCTCAAGATTGTTTGCTTGATTGTCAGGTCGGGCAACACGGGGAAGAACTGCGCGAACGAGTGCCGGTGGGGCAGCACAAGAACGGCGGCGACGACTGCGATGGGCAATCCAGCGTATCTCATCATGACTCAGCCCCTTTCATGCCCCGGGAGCTGAATGGACGCCTTGCGATGTCGTTGTTTTCTCCAGCGCCCGGTTTCCACGCAGAATGTCCATTATTCTACCACGGTTCGCGGCAGAATTTCCGCGCCGCTTTCACACGCCACTGCGCCGCAAATTGACGCTTGTGCCAAGCCGACAAATTGGGCCACATGAGCCGCTTTGGGCAGCGGCCCAAACTGCGCCGCGGCGTGACGGGAGACGAGGAATGCGACTGGGCTACTTCACCATGCCGGTTCACCCGATGCACCGGAACTGGGCCGAGACGTTGAAGGAGGACCGCGAGGCCATCATCCTCGCCGACAAGCTCGGCTTCTACGACGCCTTCATGGGCGAGCACCTCACCGACGCGTGCGAGAACATCACCAACAGCATGATGTTTCATGCCTCGCTGATCCCGGAGACCACACAGATCAAGCTTGCCACCGGCACCGCCAACCTCTCCCACATGCACCCGGTGCTGATCGCGGTGCAGGCGGCGATGTTCGATCATCTGGCGGAGGGGCGCTTCATCCTGGGCGTGAGCCCGGGCGCGCTCACCACCGACGCCGAGGCGCTCGGCATCCTGGAGCAGGATCGCAACAAGATGTTCGCCGAGGCGATCGACGTCATCCTCGCCATCTGGGAGCGCGAGCCGCCCTACGACATCGAATTCCCCGACAATCGCTACAAGGTCTCGACCGGGCGCACCATGACGCTCGATCTCGGCGTCGGCATCATGGGCAAGCCTTACCAGAAGCCGCGGCCGGAGATCGTCGGCACGGTGGTGGCGCCGTTCTCGCCCGGCGTCGTGCTGATGGGAAAGCGCGACTTCCATCCGCTGTCGGCGAACTTCCTGCTGTCGAAGCACCTGAAGTCGCACTGGGAGAATTACTGCAAAGGCAAGGCCGAGGTCGGCGCCGAGGCCAAGGTCGCGGACTGGCGGGTGGCGCGCGCGATCTGCGTGCACGACGACGACAAGGTCGCGGCGCGCTATGGCCGCCACGATGCCAACAGCCCGTATCGATTCTACTACGAGCAGATGCGCGCCAAGATGAAACGCGGCAAGCGGCTCTACGTGTTCAAGTCGCACAAGGACCAGCCGGACGAGGAGATCACTCACGACTGGGTCATGGACCACTGCGTCATCCACGGCAGCGTCAACAAGGTGGTCGATCGCATCCTGGCGTTGCGCGAGGAGATCGGGGATTTCGGCGAGCTGGTCTATGCCGGCATGGACTGGGTCGAGCCGGCGCTCAACAAGCGTTCGATGCAATTGATGGCGGAGGAGGTCATGCCGCGGGTGAACGCGGCGATCGGCAAGTCCGCCGCCGCGGCGTGATACTAGCTCCGGATGGCCGGCTGACTTTTGCTGTCGTTCCCGCGCAAGCGGGAACCCATAACCACCAGCCTCTGAATATGGGTCCCCGCTTTCGCGGGGACGACACAGGATAGACCCCTTACGGCACGCTCTCGCCTGGATCTGGCAGCTCGATCCATCTCCGCTCATTCATGCTGCGGTGGCAGGCTTCGGCGAAGGCGACGTCGCGAATGCCGGCCGCGAAGTCGCAGGCGAGCGGCGCGTCGGTCGCCACGTGGCGCAGGAATTGCTCCCAGCCGACGCGGTAGGGATTGCGGTAGCCCGGCAGCGGCGCGGCTTCGGTCCAGCCGTCGCGGTAATCCGCGCCGATGTCCTTCATCACGCTGAAATGCGCGATCGTCGGGGTCTGCGCCGCCGGCTGCAGGTGGCATCGATGCAGGCCGGCGACGGCCGAGCCCTTGCTGCCGTCGACCTGCAGCGTGAGCAGGTCGTCGCGGCGCACGCGCGTCGCCCATGAGCTCAGAATGGTGCCGAAGACGCCGCCCTCGAGCTCGACCAGGGTCGCGGCCGAATCCTCGACCGCGACCGCATAGCGCGCGCCCGCCTCGTCGATGCGCTCGGGGGTCGCGGTCCACTCGCTCGATGCCACCCGCACGATGCGGCCGATGATAGCCTCGATGACGTAGCGCCAGTGCGGATACATGTCGAGGATCAGGCCGCCGCCGCCGGCGCGGTAGTTCCAGCTCGGCCGCTGGCACGGCTGCGCGCTGCCGTCGAACACCCACCAGCCGAATTCGAGCCGGAAGCCCACGATGCGCCCGAGTTCGCCGCCGGCGGTGAGCGCGGCGAGCTTGCGCAGGCCCGGCAGATGGATCTTGTCCTCGACCGCGCCGTGTTTGCGGCCACGCGTCTGCGCCTGCTGCAGCAGCGTGCGCCCCTCCGCGGCGGTCGGCGCTACCGGCTTCTCGGAATAGACATGCTTGCCGGCGGCGAGCGCCTTTGCGAGCACCGCGACGCGCTGCTGCGTCGCCGCCGCATCGAAGAAGATCGCGTAGCCGGGGTCGGCGAGCGCGGCGTCGAGATCGGTGGTCCAGTCCGCGACCTTGTGGGCGCGCGCGACGGCGGCAACGCGGTCGGCGTTGCGGCCGACCAGCAGCAATCGCGGGACCAGGCGGCGATCGGCGAGCGTCAGACCCCCTTCCTCGATGATCGGCAGCAAAGCGTTGGCCAGATGCTGCGTCGAGCCGATGCGGCCGGTGGCGCCGTTGACAATGATCCCGATCGTCTGGGTCGCCATCGTGCACGTCCGGCCGGGCTGCGGAAGGTGAGGGGAGATCGTCGCGCGACTATGCTATGCCGGTCGCGCCCCTGTCCACGTTCCGGGAGAGCAAGGTGCCCCGCCACATCGTCTGCCTGACCTTCGATTTCGACACGCAATCGGGGTTCGTTGCCCGCGGCATGACGAGCCCGACGCCGCTCTCGCGCGGGGAGTTCGGTCTGCTCGGCGCGCGGCGCATCCTGGCGCTGCTGAAGTCGTTCGGCATTCGCGCGACCTGGTTCATTCCGGGCTTTACCATCGAGAGCCATCCCCGCGCCTGCGAGGCGGTGGTGCGAGACGCCCACGAAGTGGCCCACCACAGCTGGGCGCATGTCCCGCCGGCGCAACAGAGCCGCGCGGAGGAGGAGGCCGATCTCGTCCGCGCCAACGACGCCATCGCCCGGCTCACCGGCCGCAAGGCGCGCGGATACCGCTCGCCGGCGTGGGACCTGAGCGCGCACACCGTCGACCTCCTGCTCGCCCATGGCTTCGTCTACGACTCGAGCCTGATGGGGGCGGACTACTGGCCGTATCGCGCCCGCCGCGGGGATCGCGTCGAGCTGGGCGAGCCCTATGGCGCCGGCGAGGAAACCGCGCTGATCGAGATGCCGATCAGCTGGTCGCTCGACGACTATCCGCACTTCGAATTCGTGCGCACGTCGACGACTGTGCTGCCCGGCCTGCAGTCCGCGCGCGCGGTGATGGAGAACTGGCTCGACGAGTTTCGCTACATGCAGAAGAGCGTCGACTGGGGCGTGCTGACCTATACGATGCACCCTTACGTGATTGGGCGCGGCTATCGCATGCTGGCGTTCGAGGGGCTGGTAAAGGATCTTGCCGCGGCGGGCGCGGTCTTCATGACCATGGAGGATGCCGCCGCCGAGGCGCAGGCGCGGATGTTCGCGGATCAATGAGCGGCGGGGGCCCGATCGCCTCGCACATGCGGGGATGCACGGCGAAATCTTCGGGAACTTGATCCAGCGCAATAATCGCGTCACAAAAATGCATCATTGGAACACTGGTCGTCGGCACATCGTTGATGTCGTGTCGCCTTGCGCCTGCCTTGACCGCGGAAACAACGATGAACACGGGAAAGGAACTCGAGATTAAGCTCGAGCTTGCGCCCGCAAGCCTGCCGCGCCTCAAGGAAATCCCGCTCATCCGCGCACTCGAGGCGCGCCCGAGGCCGAGGACCGAGGTTTCCGTCTATTTCGACACTGGCAAGCACAAGCTGCACAAGAAAGGCTTGTTGTTGCGGGTGCGGCGGATCGGGAACCGCCACATCCAGACCATCAAGGCGAACGGGAAGGCGGGGCTGTTCGAGCGCGACGAGTGGGAGACCGAGATCGCGGGCGAAGCGCCGGACCTGAGCCTGGCCGGCGGCACCGCGCTCGAGCCGCTGGTCAACGGCAAGTTGCGGCGGCAGCTCAAGCCGTTGTTCGAGACGCGGGTGCGGCGGACGGCTTATCCGCTCGCCGACGACAGGCGGGCGATCGCGTTGACCATCGACCGCGGCTCGATCGAAACCGGGGCCCGCTCGGCGCCGCTGTGCGAGATCGAGCTCGAGCTCGAACGCGGGAACGTGTCCGACTTATTCGATGTCGCCCGCGAGCTCATGGATGCGCTTCCGGCCCAGCTCGCGTTCAAGAGCAAGTCGGAGCGCGGATACGAGCTCATCGACGACGAGCAGGGCGCGCCGGTTAGAGCCGCGCCGGTCGATCTCGCCGCCGGCACGAGTACGCGCGACGGCTTCAAGGCGATCGGCCGCGCCTGCCTGAAGCAAATCGTCGGCAACGAGCCGGCGCTGATCGCGGGCGACGCCGAGGGCGTGCACCAGATGCGGGTGGGCCTGCGCCGGCTGCGCGCGGCGATGTCGCTGTTTGCCGATATGTTGCGCGATCCGCAGACGGCGGCGATCAAGGCCGAGCTCAAATGGCTGGCGGGAGAGCTCGCGCCCGCGCGCGAGCTCGACGTGCTCATGAGCCGCGTCGTTACTCCCGTGCGACGACGGCATGCGCGCTGGGACGGCATCCCGTCGCTGACGCAGGAGCTCAGCGAAAAGCGCGCGACGGCGCTCGTGCAGGCGCAGAATGCCGTCAGGTCCGAGCGCTTCCGCACGCTGACCCTCGAGACCGCGGCGTGGCTGGAGATCGGGCAGTGGACGAAACCGCAGGACGATCTCGTGCGCGATCGCGGGGAGATTGCGGTCGAGCTGTTCGCCGCCGAGCAATTGACCCGGCGCTGGAGCAAGATCCGCAAGCGGGGCAAGGCGCTCGCGCGGCTCGATGCGCGCAGTCGCCACAAGCTTCGCATCCAGGCGAAGAAGCTGCGTTATGCGGCGGAGTTCTTCGCCGGCCTGTTTGCGGGCAAGCGGTCGTCGAAGCGGCGGAAGAAATTCCTCCCGGCGCTCGAGCGCCTGCAGGACGGGCTCGGCGATCTCAACGACATCGCGGTGCACGAGGGTCTCATGACCGCGATGGGGGCCCGGCGCCGGCGGGGGAGTCGCAAACGCGCCTTCGCCGCCGGACTCTTGACCGGCCGTGAAGACGCGCGCTGCGACGCGGCCATGGCGGCCGCGATCGAAGCCTATGCCGAGTTGGCCAAGGTCAAGCCGTTCTGGCGATGAGGTCGCTGGGGCCGTCGTGGGCTGCGGCGGCTGGTTCAACAATCGGCGCGCCAGACCTCGAACGCCCTATACTCGTTTGCGCACGGCGGCCCGTTGGCCACGTGCATGGTGCGCGCCTCGAGGTCGATAAGCACGGCGCCGACGGTCATCGTGCGTTTGGCGCTCGGCTGGCCGGCATCGGGATGGCGGCAGATCGCGTAGGGCGCGCCGAAATGGTCGGCCGCCACGGCGCGCATGTGGGCGAACGACAGCGCGCCGCGGTGCGGCTGCAACAGCGCGCGCATGCGATCGGCGCGGTAGAGCGTGTTGGGCGAGATCTTCTCCAGCAGCGACTCGCCGTGTCCCGGCGCCAGGAAATGGTTGGAATGGGTGATGATGCCATCCTCGGGAAGAAGACGGCTGACATGGTCGGGGCTCGCCTCGAGATCGACGATCTCGTCGCCGGCCGCTCCGATCACGAAATTGGCCGAGCAGGTGCGCGCCGTGTCGGTCACCGGCCGCGATGCCTGGTCGAACCGCTCCGCGTCCAAGACTTCCCGGCAGCGCACGTGGAACGGCTTCTGGTACGCATTGCGGCCGTCGTGGCTGGAGGCGAGGCCGTTCTCGACCAGCCCGATGCCGCATTCGTTGACCCCCATTTTTCCGCCCGCGATCCCAGCCTCGGTGAGACAGACGAAGCTCGGCCGCGCCTTTCGCCGCACACGCAACACGAAAGTGCGGCCGTGCACGCCTTCGAGCCAGTCCCAGTTTTGGCCGAGCCAGGTATGGCGGTCGGCGGTTGCCTCGGGCAGCAGGCCGAAAGTGGTGCAGCCGTCGGGCCCGGCGTCGAGCAACTCGGCCTTCGCCGGTTTGGTCGCCGCCTGCTCGGTCGCCTCGCGGCCGAACAGGGTGAAGGCGAGCTCGTAGCGCGCGTTGAGCAGCGCGATGGTCGCCTCGCTCTGGCCGCAGCCGTCGGAAATTCCCCGCATTTCCTCGGCATAGGACGGGTTGTGCCGATCGATCGCGTCGCGCCACGTCTCGGCCTCGGCGAACGCCGCATCCCGCCCGAGGCCCGCGGCGGCGAAGCGGCGCAGATAGGTCGCGACATTGTCGGCGATTTCGCGCGCAAATCGCCGGCCGTGCGCGAGGCCGCAGGCATGCGGATCGCCGTCGGTCGTCAGCAGCGGAATGCCGGTCACGGGCTCACCAGGGCGCGGAGCGTGCTTCGGCCGGCAATTTACATCGCCCCGGTATGATCGGACAATGCAGGCTGGACGATCGGGTCCAACGGTCATCCGTCCGAGACGATACTCATGAGCAATGGCGTCAAGGCATTCATGACCGCCGGCTATCGCTTGATCCGACCGGCCTCGCTCCTCGCCGCCGCGGTGCTGGCGGGCGCGGCAGCGATCGCGTCGGCGCGCGCCGCCGATGCGCCCGCCTGCCGCGAGCTCGAACGCCGGTTCGATCTGATCGAGGCCGACGTCACCGCGACCCAACTGAACCTGGCGCTATTCGGGGCGGCCGACGGCGGTTGCGTGCCGTTTGCGCGCCGACTGATCGAGGCAGGCGCCTCGCTCGCCGCCCGCGACCGCCTCGGCGCCATGGCGCTGGCGCGCGCGGCGCGCGCCGGGCACGCGGCCCTGGTCGAGCTGTTCCTCGCGCGGGGCGCGGCGATCGACGCGCGCAATCTCGTGGGGGCGACCGCGCTCTATGCCGCGAGCGAGAACGAGCGGCCGGCGACCGTCGCCGTCCTGCTGGCGAACAGTGCCGATCCGAACCTGGCGGGGCGCGCGGGCGTCACGCCGCTGGCGGCGGCGGCCTTCAAAGGCAACGGCCGCATCGTCGAACAGCTCATCGCCCGCGGCGCCGATCCGAACGTGCTGGATACGACCGGCAAGGCGGCGATGACCTATGCCGCTGGGCGCGGCTTCGCCATCATCGTGCGTCGCCTGCTCGAGATCGGGGTCGACCCCGGACGCGTCTACGGCAATGACCTGACGGCACTGATGTGGGCGGCGGGCCACGAGGACGGCGTGGGGGCCGGCGCGGCCATCGACGTCATCGCGCTGCTGCTCGACGCCGGCGCTGCCATCGACGCGGTCGACAACCGCGGCCGCACGGCGCTTATGATCGCGGCCGAGCTCGGACGTGCGGCCATCGTCGAGTTCCTGCTCGGTCGCGGCGCCGATCGCACCATCGCGGACAAGCACGGACAGCGCGCCGCTGATCTCGCGGCCAGCGAGAGCGTGCGCGCGAAGCTCGCGCGCTGAGCCCGCGTCCTACTGTTGCCCGCCCATCTAGTGCAGCCCGGCCATGTATTGCGCGCAGGCGGCGATATCGTCCTCCGAGATCGCCAGCATCAGGTCGGTCATGCCGGGGTTGTTGCCGCGGCTGCGGTTGCGGAAATCCAGCATCGATTGCTGGAGATATTCCTTCCACTGGCCGGCGAGACGCGGCTGGGTGCCTTCGCCCTGATACTGGCCCTGGTGGCAGCCGGTGCATCCGATCGCGGTGTTGGCCCGCACCGCCCGCGCGGCCACATCCGCCGGCGCCGGCGGCTGCTGCAGATCGGGCCAAGGCTTCTGCGAGAAATAGCGCGCCAGCGCCATCATGTCGTCGCGCTCGAGCGTCTGGGCGAGCGGCGACATGATGTCGTTCTTGCGCGCTCCGCTCTTGTAATCGCGTAGCTGCAAATAGAGATAGCCCTGATACTGGCCCCAGATGACCGGCATGGTCTTCTGTTGCGGGATGCCGTTCTCGCCGTGGCAGGCGGCACAAAGCTGCGCCTTCTCCGCGATCGTCTCGCCACGTGCAGCCGCCGGCAGGACGACCGTCGCAACGGCGGCGGCGAACGCCAGCGCCCGCCGTGCGCCTTGCCCCGGCCGGATGTCCGCCTTTGCAACCGGAGTTCCGGGCAGCACTTTGGCCCTCATGCTCCACGCTCGGCTTTGGCTTCGCCGGCAGCTGCCGATGCGAGGCGATCAAAAAAGGACGGGACCGCGCGGTCCCGTCCCCCTTGACGCTCACAGCCGCTCGATCGTTGCGTCGGTCATCAATCCAACGTGAAGGCGATGATGGCGTTGCCGCGCTTGTAGTCGAGTTGGACGTTGCCGCCGGCGGCGACCACGACGTACTGCTTGCCGGCGACCGTGTAGGTGGATGGCGGCGCATTGACGCCCGCGCCGGCATAGAACGTCCACAGCACATTGCCGTTGCGCGCGTCGTAGGCGCGGAACCTGCCGTTGCCCTCACCGGTGAACACCACCCCGCCGGCGGTGGCGAGGATGCCTCCGATCATCGGCTGCGGCGTCTTCACCTGCCAGCGGATCTTGCCGGTATTGTAGTCGACGGCGGTGATGTTGCCCCACTGCTCCTCGCTCGGGATGACCTTGAAGGCGCCGCCCAGCCACAGCTTGCCGCCCGGATAGGGCGAGCTCTGCACCTGATAGGTCATGGGCTGGTGCAGATTGATGGCGTAGCTCAGCCCGAGCCGCGGGTTGACCGCCATCGGCGACCATTCCACGCCGCCGTTGGCGCCGGGCAGCATGCGCGCACCCTCCGCCGTCGGCAGCGTCCACATGTTCTCCTGCGGCACCATCGCGTCGGAGAAACGGATCAGGCTGCAGTCCTTGCGGTCGTGCACGTAGACGTGGCCGGTCTTGCCGCCATGAATGACGCCGGGAATGGTTCTGCCGCTCTTGTCACGCACATCGACCAGAATCGGCGGGCTGACCGCGTCCAGATCCCAGACGTCGTGAGCGATATACTGGAAGTGGCAGACATACTTGCCGGTCTCGAGCTCGAGCGAGACCAGCGAATTGGTATAGAGATTGTCGCCGGGGCGCAGCGACCCGTCGAGGTCGGGGGAAGGGTTACCGACGACGAAATAGATGCGGTTGGTGGCGAGATCGACCGCGGGGTTCTGCCACACGCCGCCGCCGAGCGTCTTGTAGGGATCGCCGCTCTTGGCGAGCTGGTCCTTCTCGGCCTGGATGTTGCGGTGCATGTCGCGACCGGTGGCATCCTTTTCCGCCCATACCCCGACCGAATTCTCCGGAATGGTGTAGAAGGTCCACAGCAGCTTGCCGTCCTTGGCGTCGTAGGCCTTCACGAAGCCGCGGATGCCGTATTCGCCGCCATTGGTGCCGATGAGCACTTTGCCCTTGACCACGGTCGGGGCCATGGTCTCGCTGTAGCCGAGCTCGGGGTCGGCGATATCCGACTGCCACACCTTGTTGCCGGTCTTGGCGTCGAGCGCGACCAGCTTGGAGTCGAGCGTGGCGAGATAGACCTTGTCCTCGTAGACGGCGACGCCACGATTGTTCGGTCCGCAGCAATAGGTCGTGATCGGGCCGAGCGGTTGCTTGTAGTACCACAGCTGCTCGCCGGTCTGCGCGTTGAGCGCGTAGACTTGGCTGAACGACGTGGTGACGTACATGATGCCGTTGACCACGATGGGCGAGGTTTCCATCAATTCCTTGACGTCGGTCTGGAAGATCCAGGCCGGACGCAGGCGCCGCACGTTTCCGGCGTTGATCTGCGCGGCGGGATGGTAGCGCTTCTGCGTATAGTCGCCGTTGGTGTGCAGGAAGTTGCTGCCGTCGTTGGCGGCGCGATCGAGCATGTCTTGCGTGACGTTCGTCGGCGTCACGCTGGCGGCCGCGGCGGGTCTGGCCCGCTGCTTGACTTCTTGGGCCGGCGAAGCCTGCATCCACGAGACCGCGAGCGCGCACGCGCCCGCGATTGCCAATACCGTCCGGATTGGGCTCATGTGCTTCCTCCCCGATGGACTTTTTCTGGGCGCTAGTCCCAACTGGAACGCGAAAGTCACTCCAGTTTGATTGTCGAGCGTGACGGCCGGCCCGGCGGCTGTCAAGGCGCGAAGCTGCATAGGCGGCGAACGCCGATGGCGGCACAAGGGGAGCGCCGTTCCGGCGCCCTCGTCTGAGGCCGCAAGCGAAGCGCCACACGAGCGCAAGCATCGCGAGGGATGCGTGCCTGCCTCGACGTCACATTCCCGGGAAACGAGACGCCGCCTCTGCCAAGCGAGCGATCTCGGAGCCATGATTGCGAAAATAATGCTTGAACCAGAACGCGAAAGAATCGGGCTCGCGTTCGATGCGCTGGCCGATGGCGTCGAGCGACAGGTGCGCGACGTCGGCGATCTCGGCGGGATCGGGCTTCGGCTCGGACCGCAGCCGCCCGAAATAGATGTAGACGAATTCGTTCTCGTGCATGCGCTCGCCGAGCTTGGCCTGGTAGCGCGAGAAAAAGCCGAACGACAGCATGCTCGCCACGCCGAGTTCCTCGCGCAGCCGGCGCTGCGCCGCCGAGATAGTCCGTTCGCCCGGACGCGGGTGGCCGCAACAGGAGTTCGCCCACAATCCCCCGGAATGATACTTCTTCCGGCTGCGCTGCTGGACCACGATCCGTCCGCTGCCGTCCACCATGAAGATCGAGAAGGCGCGATGCAGCAGCCCGGCGCGATGAACGGCGATCTTCCCGGCCGAGCCGATGGCGCGGTTGCGCTCGTTGACCAGGATCAGTTGTTCTTCCGGCATCGGCGGATGCTCCGTCATGGCTTGTTCGCCTGCCGCAAATCCTTCACCCGCACCGCCTTGCCCTGTGACCGCGGCACCTCGCCCGGCGCCTTGAGCACGACGTCGCAGGTCACACCGACCATCGCCTTGAGGTGATTGCGTAGATCGTCGGCCATTTTTGCGACGAACGGCTCATCGCGCGGGGCAGGCGGGGCCAGCTCGACTTCGACCGTGATCGCGTCCAGCGGCCCCTCGCGGGTGACCACGAGCTGATAGTGCGGCGCGAGCCCGGGAAAGCCGACCAGAAAGGCTTCGACCTGGGAGGGGTAGAGGTTGACCCCGCGGATGATCAGCATGTCGTCGCTGCGCCCCGTCACCCGCATCATGCGGCGGTGGGTGCGCCCGCACACGCAGGGCTCCTCGATCAGCCGCGTGATGTCGCGCGTGCGGTAGCGCAGCATCGGCAGCGCCTCCTTGCTGAGCGTGGTGAGGACCAGTTCTCCGGCTTCGCCCGCAGGCAGCGGCTGCGTGCTATCGGGATCGATCACCTCGCAGAAGAAATGATCCTCCCACAGGTGCAGGCCGCTCTGCCCCTCGTGGCATTCGCTGGCCACGCCCGGCCCGATGATCTCGGACAGGCCATAAGTGTCCTGGGCCTTGATGCCGAATTTGGCCTCGAGGTCGTCGCGCATGGCCTCGCTCCAGGGCTCGGCGCCGAAGCAGCCGTAGCGCAGCGCGAGCCGGTGCAGATCGACGCCCATGCCGGCCGCGACCTCGGCGATGTTGAGCGCATAGGACGGCGTCGCGCCCAGGATGCGTGCGCCGAAATCCTGCAGCAGCAGCACTTGCCGCTCGGTGGCGCCACCCGAGACCGGCACGGTGGTCAGGCCGAGGCGCTCGGCGCCGTAGTGGAATCCGAGGCCGCCGGTGAACAGCCCGTAGCCGAACGCGTTGTGGAACACGTCGCCGGGCTTGGCGCCCATGCAGGCGAGCGAACGCGCCATCAGGTCCGACCAAAGGTCGAGATCGGCGCGGGTGTAGCCGACGACGGTGGGCTTGCCGGTGGTTCCCGAGGATGCGTGCAGCCGCAGCAGCTTTTCGCGCGGCACCGCGAACAGGCCGAAGGGGTAATTGTCGCGCAGGTCCGCTTTGGTCGTGAACGGAAAGCGCGTGATGTCGGCGAGCGTCTTGAGATGCTCCGGCCGCACCCCGGCGGCATCGAGCTTGCGGCGGACCGGCGGAACTCTGGCATAGGCGCGCTCGATCGTCTGTTTGAGGCGCTGCAGCTGCAGCGCGGCCAGATCGGCGCGCGGCATGGTCTCAGCCGCGCGATCGAACATGAAGACGTCATCCGTGCGAACGGCCATTGGACGTTCAGCCCGATCGCGCCGCGAAGCGGGCGGCCTTCGCCTTGAGACGCTCGAAGGTCTTGGCTTTATCGACGACGAAGCGCGTATGGGTGCCGGCGCCGACCTCGTCGAGCTCGTCCTTGACGGTGGCTTCGAACGACACCTTGCGGCCATCGACCGCCACGACCCGCACCGTGATCTCGGCCGTCATCCCCATCAGCGTCGGCGCGAGATGTTTGACCGCTACCTCCATCCCGACCGAATCCTCGCCGGCATCGGCGTGTTCGATGATGAGCTCGCGGCAGGTGTGCTCGATATCGAGGATCATGGAGGGCGTGGCGTAGGTGCGCGCCTCCTCGCCCATGAAGCCGATGGTGCGCTCGCGGCCGATCGCGATCCGGTTGACCCGCGTGACGCCCGGGCGAAGGCTTGGCTTCATAATAGGTTTGCTCCCTCGCGGCGGTATGGCCAGAGAATCCCATCGGATGGGACACAGAGGCCGGCGTTGCGGCGCCCTGCCTCGCGCTTGCGCCGCCCGGAATTCAAGTCGCTTGCCGGCAATTACGCAAGCCGGGTTCCGGACTCTTCACCGCCGGGAACCGTTCGCGGGACCAACGGCGCAAAACGGGGACAACCACGACCGGCGGCGGCAATGAGCATTGAGGCGCGAGGGACGAAACATTACACTCGATCGCATTCGAAATTGCCCACCGGTCGTTCCAATCCGCCATGATCAGCCCTTCCATGCTCGCCCCCTATGCGCACCACGTGCTTTCCGAAGCCGTCATTGCCGAGCTTCCCGGCTACTACCGCGGCAAGGTGCGCGAGAACTATGACCTCACGAACGGCACCCGCATCATCATTGCCACCGATCGGATCAGCGCGTTCGACCGCAACCTCGCCGTGATCCCGCTGAAGGGCCAGGTGCTGACGCAGACCGCGCGCTACTGGTTCGAGGCCACGCAAAACCTCTGTCCCAACCACGTCATCGAATATCCCGATCCCAACGTCCTGGTTTGCAAGCGCCTGTCGATGATGCCGGTCGAGATCGTGGTGCGCGATTACCTGGCGGGCACCACCTCCACCTCGATCCTGCAGATGTACAAGCGCGGTAGCCGCGAGATGTACGGCCACCGCTTCCCGGACGGCCTGCGCGACAACCAGAAGCTCCCGCACACCATCATCACCCCCACCACCAAGGCGGAACAGGGCGCGCACGATGCGCCGCTCAGCGCCGAGGACATCGTTGCGCGCAAATTGCTCACGGAAAAGCAGTGGCGGGAAGTGTCGGACAAGGCGTTGGCGCTGTTTGCGTGCGGACGCGAGACCGCGGCGCGGCAGGGGCTTATTCTGGTCGATACCAAATACGAGTTCGGCTTCGACGAGAAGGGCTCGATCGTCCTGGCCGACGAGGTCCACACTCCCGACAGCAGCCGCTACTGGTTGGCCAGCAGCTACCCAGCGCGTTTCGCCGCGGGCGCGCCGCCCGACACGCTCGATAAGGACTTCATCCGTCGCTGGGTCGCCGAGCGCTGCGATCCCTATGCCGGTCCGATTCCCGATATCCCGCCGGAGGTCATCTTGCAGGCCTCGGCGACCTATATCGACGTCTATGAAAAGCTCACCGGGCGAGAATTTGTGCTGCCCGACCTTTCCGTCGCTCCGCTCGCGCGCGTGCGCGGAAACTTGCGCAAGTATTTCGGCAAGGCGGCATGATCGTCCGCGCGCCGGCCGTTCGCGCAGGGGCATCGTCGCCGGGTCGAGCGTGTGTGATCGTTACGGAGCGGGACGGCTTCGGACAAGCGATGCGTCGCTTCGCTGTGCCCGCGCTGCCTCGCGTCCGGGACGCGTGGATTGGAGCGCAATGACGTTCGAGTAGTCGGGAGTGCTCGTGATGACCGCCCGCGCGAGCGATGCAACCGCGGTGGAATACCTGGCGGCGGCAGGCTTGCCCGCCGGCGCCGTTCGGGAGTGGCTGCAGGCGGAGCCGGGCGAGACTACCGACTTTCCCGCCGATCGCAGGAAATTCTCCCGTTACTGGGAGAAGGCGTCGCGCCTCCTGGCGCAACTGCCGCCCAAGCCGCGCCGCAACGAGCGAGAGCATGCGGGAGCGGCGCTTATCCAGGATCGATCGCGCGACGCCCGGGTGTGCTTTCTCAAGCGCCACGGCGACGCCGTCTACGATGCATTGACGGTGCGGCGGTCGCGCTTCGTGCGGATCGAGGATCTGGTCACGCGGGCGGCCGGCGTGGTGCCGGGCCTGGTCCCCACTGCGCAGGAGATCGCCGCCGAGGACGGCGCACTCCAGCGCGACAAGAGCGGCCTCGAGATCGACCAGGGCCTGTTCCTTTCGGCGGTTCTCGGCAGCGAGCGTTCCGGCCGTCATCTCTGCCACGCGATGCTGCTGCCGCGGCCCGAGGCGCAAGCCTTGCTGCCGCAGTTCGAGCGCGACGGCGTGGTGAAGCTCGACGGCGCGTCGGTTCACCGCGCCGGCAAGGCCGCGGTGGTGACGCAGGACAATCCGCGGTTTCTCAACGCCGAGGACCAGACCTCGCTCGACGGGGCGGAAATCTGCGTCGATCTCGCGCTGCTCGACCGTGCAACCGAAATCGCGGTCATGCGCGGCGCGCCGGTCGAACATCCGAAATACCGGGGCCGCCGGGTGTTCGGCGCCGGCATCAATCTCACCCATCTCTATCACGGCCGCATCCCGTTCGTGTGGTACCTCCAGCGCGATCTCGGCTACGTCAACAAGATCTACCGCGGCCTCGCCTTTGCCGACGATACGCCGCCCGACGAGTTCGGCGGCGGCACCATCGAGAAGCCGTGGATCGCCGCGGTCGAATCTTTCGCCATCGGCGGCCATTGCCAACTATTGCTGGTGATGGACTACGTGCTCGCCGAGCGCAGCGCGTTCCTGACCCTGCCGGCCCGCAAGGAAGGCATCATCCCGGGCGCGGCGAACATGCGCCTGCCGCGCTTCACCGGCGACCGCATCGCGCGCCAGGCGATCCTGTACGAGCGCCGGCTCCCCTGCGACAGCCCCGAGGGGCGTCTGATCTGCGACGAGATCGTCGAGGCCGGCGAGATGGACGCGGCGATCGAGCGCGTGGTCGAGGGCCTGACCAATTCAGGGGTGGTGAGCGCGGCCGGCAACCGGCGGGCCTTGCGCGTCACCCAGGAGCCGTTCGACCTGTTTCGCTCCTACTTCGCCGTCTATGCGCGCGAGCAGGCCTACTGCCACTTCAGCCCGGCCTTGATCGCCAATCTCGAGCGCTACTGGAACGCGCAGAGCCGCAAGCCCTGATGCCGCAGGTCTGCTGATGTTGCTTGGCTGCGCGCTGAAAATACTCTAGGACCGCGCACGCAACGCTTGGGACGCGGCCGAAGGAGGAACGCGCGATGCGCAAGGATACGATCCGGCTGGCGCTCGTCGCCGCACTCGCGACCACGTGCTCGGCAGCGCTCGCGGACGACACGCTGAAGCTCGCGGTCGGCCAGCGCGGGCTGTGGGATACGTCGATATCCGACGTCGGCCAGCGCGCCGGCATTTTCAAGAAGCACGGCCTGACGCTGGAAATTCTCTACACCCAGGGCGCCGGGGAAACCCAGCAGGCGGTGATTTCCGGCAGCGTCGAGATCGGCGTCGGCGTCGGCATCATGGGCGTGCTGAGCGCTTACTCGAAGAGCGCGCCGGTCCGCATCATCGCGGCCGAGATCACGGGCGCCGGCGACCTGTTTTGGTACGTGAAGGCCAACTCGCCGATAAAGACGCTCGCCGACGCCAACGGCAAGACGATTGCGTATTCGACCAACGGCTCCTCCACCCATGGCGTCGTCACTGCCTTCATCAAGCAATACGTGCCGGCGGCGAAGGCGGTCGCGACCGGAGGGCCGCCCGCGACCTTGACGGCGGTGATGTCGGGACAGGTGGATGTGGGGTGGTCGGCGCCGCCGATCGGTCTCGATCAGCTCGACCGCAAGGAGATCCGCCAGATCGCCACCGGCAACGACACGCTGTTCAAGGGGCAAACCGTCCGGCTCAACATCACCAATACTCAGACCCTGAACAACCGCAAGGACGCCATCGACCGATACGTGAAAGCCTATCGCGAGACGATCGATTGGATGTATTCGGATCCCGCCGCCTTGAAAACCTACGCCGAGTTCGCCGGCATCACGGAAGCCAAGGCGCAGCGGATCCGCGACGGGTTCTTTCCCAAATCGTCGCTCTCGCCCGACACGATCACGGGCCTCGACCTGATTGTTCCGGATGCGGTCAGCTTGAAATTCACCGCGGCCCCGCTGACCAAGGAACAACTCGCCGAGCTGATCCAGATTCCGCCGCGCAAGTGACAGGAAATTTCGCTCGTCATGCCCGGGCTTGACCCGGGCATCCATCCGTCTTGCAAGAGAATCGGGCGAGGAAGACAGAGTGCCGGGTCAAGCCCGGCAGCGACGGCTGGGGATGGCTTATGTCTTGATCCGGTCGAGGTTCGCCGTCATGCGCGCGATCACGCGCCGGAACAGCGCGAGCTCGGAGCGGGCGATGCCGTCCTCGGCTTGGTCGGTAATGCCGCGTGCCAGCGCCAGCAGCTCGCCGCGCATTCGCTGTGCCTTCGGCATCAACCACACATGCGAGCGGCGCTTGTCGTCGGCGCTGCGCACCCGGCGGATCAAGCCGGATTTCTCCATGCTGCGCAGCGCGATGACGGTGGTCGGCTCCATCGTGCCGACGCGCGCGGACAGTTCGCGCTGGGAGAGCCCGTCCTCGCTCCACAGCACCCGCAGGAAGTACCACTGGCCGCGGGCAATGCCGTAGCGGGCAATGCGCTTCTCAAGCAGGCGTTGAAACGCACGGTTGGCATCGCGCACGAGGAAGCCCGAGCTCTCCGCCAGCGGGAATGCGGCTCGGGCGCCGTCGTGTCGGCGTCTGCTGTTGCGACGCGATGCCACCCGAAGCCTCGCTCCCGAGCTGCAACGCCGGCCGGCGTTGACAACATTGTCTCGGCACACATAATACTTAGAAATCTATGTAATGGAACTGCCGGATGCCTCCCGAGCGGCCGGCGGAGATCCGGATCGGATTTCAACGATCGCGAGCAAAGGCGCGCGCCCGCGCCGCCCCGCACCATGGAGCTGCAGCCATGCAGAAAGCCCTGCGCAAGGAGAAGCCCGCCCCCGCCAAGCAACATCATGCGCGCGATCTGCGCAGCACGCTCGACTGGCTGCGCCGCGAGGGCGACCTGATCGAGACCGACAAGCCGGTCGATCCCGATCTCGAAGTCACCGGCCTGCAGAAGCACATGGACGGCGGCTGTCCGGTCCTGTTCGAGAACGTCAAAGGCAAGCCCAAGCACCGCGTGGTCACCAACCTGTTCGGTGACATGAAGGTCATCAACAAGATGTTCGGCTGGAAGCACGACGCCGAGCGCGTGCAGAAGCTCGCCTATGCGCTGAGCCATCCGCTCAAGCCGGTCGAGATCCCGCAGGATGCGGCGCCGTGCCAGGAGCACGTGATCAAGAATCCGAAGGACGTGAACGAGCACGTGGTGCCGATCCGGCACACCACCTACGAGCCCGAGCTGACCGTGGGCTCCGCCATTCGCTGCGTCACCGGGCCGGAATTCGATGGCGGCTCCGACCTCGGCTACAACCGCATGAATTTCCGCTGGGGCAACGTCGGCACCTTCCAGATCTCGCCCGGCTCGCACATGTGGCAGGTGGTGAACAAGTACTACAAGTCGAAGCAGCCGGTTCCCATCACCATGTGTTTCGGCGTGCCGCCGGCCTGCACGCTGCTCGCGGGCGCGGGCTTCGACTACGCGGTGCTGCCGATGGGCTGCGACGAGATCGGCATCGCCGGCGCCGTGCAGGGCACGCCGATCCGCCTGGTGAAGGCGCGCACCGTCAACGCCATGGCGCTGGCGGATTCCGAGCTGGTGCTGGAAGGCTACGTCGATCCGCGCGACCGGCGCTTCGAGACCAAGGAGTTGGAGGACGCCGGCATCCAGGGCCGCTTCCATTTCCATCCGGAATGGGCGGGCTACATGGGCAAGGCCTACAAGGCGCCGACCTTCCACGTGACCGGCATCACCATGCGCGACCCCAAGAGCAAGCCGATCATCTACGCGCTCGGCGTCCACATGCTCGACGACCACAACATCGACACCACCGTGCGCGAGGCGGCGATCTACGAGCTGTGCAATCGGCTGCAGCCGGGCATCGTGCAGAACGTGGTGATCCCCTACTGCATGACCGACTGGGGCGGCTGCATCATCCAGGTCAAGAAGCGCCACCAGCTCGACGAGGGCTGGCAGCGCAACTTCATGGCCGCCGCGCTCTCCTGCTCGCAGGGCATGCGGCTCGCGATCGCGGTGAGCGAGGACGTCGATCCCTATTCGATGGACGACGTCATGTGGTGCCTCACCACGCGGGTGAATCCGAAGACCGACATCCTCAACCCGATTCCGGGCGGGCGCGGCCAGACCTTCATGCCGGCCGAGCGCATGACCGCGGGCGAGAAGCAGTGGACCGCGTCGAACACGCAATTCGAGGGCGGCATGGGCATCGATGCCACGGTGCCGTTCGGCTACGAGAGCGACTTCCTGCGTCCGGTCTATCCCGTCGACAAGGTCAAGCCGGAAGACTTCTTCAGCAAGAAGGACATCGAGAACGCGCGCTCGCGCATGGTGGGCTGGGTGCACTCGCTCGCCCGCACCGGGCGGTGAGGCCATCCACGCTGTCGTCCCCGCGCAAGCGGGGACCCATATTCCAGAGACCGACGTGTGCGGCACGATGGGTCCCCGCTTGCGCGGGGACGACACATCTCAGATGCCGCCTCAACCCCCCGCTTCCCGGCGCCAGCGTTCCGCCAGCGCCCGCCGGTTGAGCTTGCCGCGTTCGGTCTTCGGCAGCGAGACGCTGAGCACGATCTGCTTCGGCGCCTTGAATGCCGGCAGCCCATCGCTGCAATAGCGCAAGAGCTCGCCGGGATCGACCGTCGCGCCCGGCCGAGCCACCACGTAGCTCACCACCTCCTCGCCGTAGATCGCGTCCGGCACGCCGACGGTGGCGACCTCGATCAGCTCGGGGCGCTGCATCAGGAAGCTGTCGATCTCGACCGGCGAAATATTCACGCCGCCGCGGATGATGAGGTCCTTCTCGCGTCCGGTGACGCGCAGATATCCGTCGGCGTCGAGAAGGCCGAGGTCGCCGGTGCGGATGCGGCCGCGGCTGTTGATCTTCACGCTGCCGTCGTCGGCGAGATAGCGGTAATCGTGCGAGGCATTGCCGCCGATCTCGATCAGGCCGATCTCGCCCGGCGGCAGCGACCGGCCGTCGGCGTCGACGATCGCCAGGCGGTGATAGGCCAGGGGCCGTCCGGCGGTGCCGAGGCGCCGCTGCTCGCCGGAAATTGCCGCAATCCACCCGGTCTCGCTGGAGCCGTAGCCCTGCGCGATCGGAATGCCGAACCACGCTTCGAACCGGCGCCATTCCTCGATCGTGAGCGGCGCCGAACTGGAGGTGATGAAGCGAAGCGTCGGCAGATTGTCGCGCCGCGCGTCGGTCTCGGTGTTGAGCAGGATGTTGATCGTGGTCGGATTGCCGGCCGCGACCGTCACGCGATGCTCGCGGATATGCCGGAAGAAGCGGCTGGCGGAGAATTTCTCCGCCATCACCAGGGTGGCGCCGCGGTTGAGCGGCACCAGCGCGCCGAGGAGCTGCGCCGAGGCCCAGTTGAAGGAGCGGAAATCATATACCCGGTCGTCCGCCGTGATGCCGAAGCCGTCGGCGGCGGGCTCGATATTCGTCAAGTGCTCGCGATAATTCAGCACCACGCCCTTGGGGCGCGCGCTGGTGCCCGAGGTAAAGAGGATCACCGCGTCGTCGTCTCCTCCCGCCGTGGTCTGCGCGTCGCTCGGCGCATGGCGCGCGAGCTCGGCATGGAATGTCTCCGGCTCCGGCCGGTCCCAGCGTCCCAGCCGCATGCGCGGCGCCGCAACGCAGGCGAGGAGGTCGTCCAGCCCCAGTCCGTCCTGATGCAGAACGAGCGTCGGCTTGAGCCGCGCGAAGATGTTGTCGAGCTGGTTGCGGTTCATCTCGACGTGAACGGTGCAGATGGTCGCGCCATAGCTCATGACGCCGAAATAGCACAGCAGATGCTCGATCGAGTTGTTGGCAAGCAGCGCCACCCGGTCGTTGGCCCCGATGCCGCGGCTGTGCAGGAACGCGGCGATCCGGCCGGCCGCGTCGCCGAGCTCGCGATAAGTGACGCTGCGCCCGTCGTCGGCGGAGACGAGCCACGGCTTCTTCGGATGGCGTTGCGCAGCTCGGGCGATCCAGCCGCGCAACAGCTTCGGACCTGGCTCGATCGGCATCGGGCAAGCCGCATTGACGGAGATTGCTTAGCAATATAAGTATTTTTTTCGCCGCGCTTCAAGTCGGTTCGACACGGGATTGAGGGCCGCGGGGCGAAGAAATCCTCGGGTGCGCGGCCTTGGCTGCGCGTGTAAAGTCGCTTCCGGGAGACAACCATGGCCGCACAGGACGCCGCTGTCAGTCGGATCGGAACGCCGGTCGCGGATGGCACCGCGCGCTCCAACATCGAGCCGCGGCTCCCCTATGACGATCTGCGCCAATGGCTCGACGAGGCGCGCAGGCTCGGCGAGGTCAAGGAGGTGAGCGGGCTTTCCTGGCAGCAGGACATCGGCATGGTCGCGGGCGTGGCGTTCCACGACGATGACGCGCCCTGTTTCGTGTTCAACGACGTGCCGGGGACGATCGAAGGCAGCCGCGTGCTGGTCAACTTCTTCGGCGGCAGGCGCAAGAACATGACGCTCGGCTTCCCGACCGATCTCAGCAAGCTCGAGTTGAGCGAAGGCTTCCGCACCAATTTCATGGCGCCGATGACGCGCATCCCGCCCCGATACGTCGCCGACGGTCCGATCTTCGAGAATGTGATGACCGGCGACGACATCGACGTGACCCAATTCCCGGCGCCGAAATGGCACGAGCCCGACGGCGGGCGTTATATCGGCACCGGCAGCTTCAATGTCAGCCGCGATCCGGACGAGGGCTGGATCAATTGCGGCACCTACCGCGTGATGATCCACGACGCCAAGACCGCGGGCTTCTATATCTCGCCCGGCAAGCACGGGCGCCAGATGCGCGACAAGTACCAGGCCCGCAACGAGCCGATGCCGGTCGCGGTGGTGTGCGGCGGCGATCCCATGACTTTCCTGATGGCCTGCAGCGAGGTGCCCTACGGGGTGAGCGAGTACGAGATCGTGGGCGGCATGCGCGGCAAGCCGGTGGACGTGGTCAAGGCTCCCGTCACCGGCCTGCCGATCCCGGCCAATGCCGAGATCGTGCTCGAGGGTTTCGTCGCACCCGGCAACGAGCGCATCGAAGGGCCGTTCGGCGAGTGGACCGGCTACTACGCCAGCGATCTGCGCCCCGAGCCGGTGCTCGACATCAAGGCGGTCTATTATCGCAACGATCCGATCCTGCTGGGCTGCGCGCCGCAGCGTCCGCCGGACGAGATCTGCCGCTATCGCGCGGTGGTTCGCTCCGCGCTGCTGCGCGAGAACATCGCCAAGGCCGGCGTGCCCGGCGTCACCGCCGCCTGGGCGCACGAGGTCGGCAACGCCCGCCTCCTGCTCGCCGTCGCGGTCAACCAGCGCTATCCCGGCCACGCCAAGCAGGCCGGCCATATCGCCGCCATGTGCCATGTCGGCGCCTATTGCGGGCGCTACGTGATCGTGGTCGACGACGACATCGACGTCTCCAATCTCGAGGAGCTGGTCTGGGCCCTGCTGACGCGCTCGGACCCCGCCACCTCGATCGACATCATCCGCAACGCCTGGTCGACGCCGCTCGATCCGCGCATCGAGCCGGAGCGCAAGGCGATCGGCGACAACACCAACAGCCGGGCGGTCATCGACGCCTGCCGGCCGTGGCATTGGCGCGACCAGTTCCCCAAGGTGAACGTGCCCACGGTGGAGGAGCGTCGCATCGCCCAGGAGAAGTTCGGACACCTGTTCCGGAAGTGATCCGGCCGCAGCGCTTAACCGTTCCTCTCGATCTTTCCGGGCGGGCGGGGAGAGCGGCAGGGATGTGCTTGCAACCGAACGGATTTTGCTGTGATAAATGGCCGTCGCTGGCGGTCAGCGCGGAGGACTTGAATGCGGCGTCTCATCATCGGCATGACCGGCTCGACCGGCGCCATTTTCGGCGTGCGGATGCTCGAGGCGCTCAAGGGCAGCGACATCGAGAGCCATCTCATCATCAGCAAGTGGGCGCAGCGCACGCTCGAGCACGAGACCCGCTATAGCGTCGAGCAGGTGCGCTCGCTCGCCAGCATCGTCCACAGCCAGGGCGACATGGGCGCCTCGATCTCGTCCGGCTCGTTCAAGACCGAAGGCATGGTGGTCATGCCTTGCTCGGTGCGCACGCTCGCCGGCATCGCCAACGGCTACGGCGAGCATCTCGTCCACCGCGCCGCCGACGTCGTGCTCAAGGAGCGCCGCCGTCTGGTCCTGGTCGTGCGCGAAACGCCGCTCTCCGAGGTGCATCTCGAGAACATGCTCAAGCTCGCGCGCATGGGCGCGTCGATCGTGCCGCCGGTGCCGGCCTTCTACAATCATCCGCAGACGGTCGACGACATCGTCAACCACATCGTGGCGCGCGTGCTCGACCAGTTCGATATCCCGGCCCCCTTCGCCAAGCGCTGGGACGGCCACATGCATACCGCGACCAAGATCGCCACGGTGCCCCCGACTCCGGCGGCGAAGAGCGGGACCTGAGCGCCTCACGCCTGCGCCGGCCCGCGCGGTAGCGCCGCGGCGTCGCGTGCTCTTCCGCATCCGTCGTTTTCGCGAGACCGGCGAATTGCCGGGCAAGCCCGGCAATGACGCTGGAGGTGGTCGCGCGAACTGCGCTACGCTGGGCCCGGGCAGCGTCGGCAACCGCATCTGCAAGGAGGGCGCGATGGCGCGACCGTTCGAAGGCATCCGGGTGATCGACGTCACCCACGTTCTGGCGGGACCGTTTGCGACCTATCAATTGGCGGTGCTGGGCGCCGACGTGATCAAGGTCGAGCATCCCGACGAGCCCGACCAGAGCCGCGGCTCCGGCACCGACAAGGCGCTCAACCGCCGCAATATGGGAACGTCGTTCCTGACCCAGGCCTCCAACAAGCGCGCGATCACGCTGGACCTGAAGCGGGAGGAGGATCGCGACATCCTCAAGAAGCTCGTCGCCACCGCCGATATCTTCGTGGAGAACTACCGCCCCGGCGCCTTCGAGGCGCTCGGGCTCGGATACGAGGCGCTCGCCGCGATCAATCCGCGGCTGATCTACGCCTCGTTCTCGGCCTTCGGCCAGCACGGGCCGCGCGGCCCGCAGACCGCCTACGATCACGTGATCCAGGCCACCTCCGGCATCATGGCGATGACCGGGACCGAGGACGTGCACCCCGTGAAGTTCGGCGCCCCGGCCATCGACTACGCCACCGGCATGACCGGCGCCTTCGCCCTGGCCTCCGCGCTGTTCCAGCGCGAGCGCAGCGGGCGCGGCCAGCGCATCGACATGGCGATGCTCGACGTGGCGATGATCCTGATGAGCTCGCATCTCACCGGCTACCTGCGCAACGGCGTGCATCCCAAGCCGCACGGCAACCGCCATCCCCACGCCACCAACGGCGCCTTCGAGACCAAGGACGGGCTGGTGATGCTGGGCGCCAGCAACCTGCGCCAGCAGCGCCGTTTGTGGACGGTGCTGGGACGCCCCGACATGGTCAAGCGCAGCAACGACGAACGCGACGCCGATCACGCGCGCGAAATCGCGGTGCTGTCGGACATCATGCGCACGCGCACCGCCGACGAGTGGGAGGAGTTCTTGCAGGCGCGCCATGTGCCGGCGGCGCGCGTGCGCACCATGGGCGAGGCGCTCGCCGATCCGCAGCTCGCGACCCGAGGCATCGTCCATCGTCACGCGAGCGCGGCGGGAGTGGAGGGCGGCTTCGGCGTGCCGCTCGCCGCGTTCACCTTCGCCCACGGCGGCCCCCGCATCGACACGCCGCCGCCCGCGCTCGGCCAGCACAATGAAGACATCCTGGCGGAGCTCGGCTACGGGACGCGCGAAGCCAGCGTCGCCGGGATGAAGCGCTAGCACTTTCGCGCATTGCGGATTCCAACCCGCCCGGATTTCACTGCCGCTTCATCCGGGCTACGCTGACACGGCAACCCACGGAGATCGAACGATGGTCAAGTACACCTGGGATCACATCCATCTGCGAACCACCAATCCGGAAGCGACCGCCCAGTGGTACGAACGCATGCTCGGCGCCGAGGTGATCCGCACGATGCAGCAGGGCAAGCCGCGCATCGATCTCAAGCTCGGCGGCGCCAACATCTTCATCGCGCCGGTGGTCGCCGGTGACGGCGTCAACCCGCCGCCGGTCACCCCCTACCAGGGCCTCGATCACTTCGGGCTCACCGTCAGCGGCATCGACGCCGTCGTCGCCGAGCTCAAGGCCAAGGGCGTGGAGTTCAGCCGGGAGCCGACCACGGTGCGGCCGGGCGTGCGGGTTGCCTTCCTGCGCGCGCCCGAGGGGGTCTCGATCGAGCTCCTCGACCGCAGCGCATCCTGAGGCGGATCGGAGAGAGCCGGAACATGGAAACCAAGCGGTTCGAGGTCACCCACAGCGACGAGGAGTGGCGGCGGATGCTCACGCCCGAGCAGTACGACGTGCTGCGCGGCCATGGCACCGAAGCGCCCGGCAGCTGCGCGCTGAACTACGAGAAACGGCACGGCACCTTCGCCTGCGCGGGCTGCGGCCAGCCGCTGTTCGTGTCGAACAAGAAGTTCGAGAGCGGCACCGGCTGGCCGAGCTTCAACGATCCGGTGCCGGGGGCGGTCGAAACCTCGAGCGATCGAAGCTACGGCATGGTCCGCACCGAGGTGCATTGCAGCCGCTGCGGCAGCCATCTGGGCCACGTCTTCGACGACGGCCCGCCGCCGACGCATCTGCGCTACTGCATCAACGGCATCGCCATGAACTTCAAGCCGGAGTGATGACAAGGGGCGGCGTTGCTTCCAATGGTTTTGGCCAGGGAAGCAGCGGACGAGCAAGCTGGCGCTTTTTGCTGTCGGGTTGTCATGGTCGGCCGGTGGTGCCGACAATATCACCGGCCTTTCCCATGGGAGCGGGTCACCCTGACCCGTAGCAATGACGGTCACGGCGTCCGCAGGATCGGTGCGCCGCGCTTCTGACTGTAACCATGGATTTGAACCGTCTCCCAGACCGCATTGACGTGGTAGGGATCGCTGCGAGCGAATGCCTCCGTCGCGGTGCGGTCTCTGGCGTCGATGACGAAGATGCTGCCGACCGGTGTTTCGCCGTCGTCTGCCAACAGGGTGCCGGCCGTCACGACCTCGACGTCATATTTTGCCGCCTGGTCAAGGTGGATGCGATGCGCGCGATAGAATTTGGCTCGCGTTGCCATCCCATCGCTTTTGTCGACGGCGTGAATCACAAACAGCATTGGCCTTAGCCGACATTCCCGAGATGAATTTCGATCTCCACGCAGGGTAGCCATCTACGTTCCCGGCGGCAATCTCGGGACGGCTCACCGTCAATTCGTGCGATGCGTGGTATAGGCGGCGCGCACCTTTTCCAGCAGCGCGGGCGACAGGTTGCTGACCTCGGCCACGAGCTTCTGCAGGTCTTCGCCCGCCATCGGCAAAATACCGACTTTGATCTTTTGCGCCTCGGCGAGCAATTCGGGATCCTTCATCGTGGCGTCGAACGCGCGCCGCAGCGTCGTGACGCGGTCCGCCGGCGCGCCCGGAGTGGTGAAAAAAGCAGTGCCGACCTCGGTCGCGTTCATGATCGCGCCGAGGATCGCCCGTTCCTCGTCGCTGCGTGCGAGATCGACGGCGGTCGGAACGTCGGCGAGCTCGGGGTGCCGCTTGAGCGCGAACTGCACCAGGATCGCGACGCTTTTTTCCCGGATCCAGTCCGGATGGGCGACTTTCAGCGCGGTCCACGAGGTCGAGTGGCCCTCGACCTCGCCGCGTTCGACCGCGAGCATGGCTTCGTTCGACCCTTTGTATCCCATGACCAGCTTGAACTTGGTTCCGAACACGTTGTTCATCACGGTGGGGTAGATCGAGACGGTCGAGCCGATGCCGGTGCCCGATAGCGTGGATTCGATCTTCTGGGCGTCGGCGAAGGTCTTCACCGGAGAGGTCTTCCACATGAACACCATGTTGACGAGGGAATCGGTGCGCCCGATCCAGTTGAGCTCGGCGGTCTTGAAGCGGACGCCGTTGGTCCCGAGCTTCTCGTCGAGCGCCATCGTCGGAGCGCCGATGCCGATGACGGTGCCGTCCTTGGGCGAGACGTTGAAGATGGTGTTCACCGCCAGGAAGCTGCCGGCGCCGGGCATGTTCTTCGGCACCAGGGTCGGCTGCCCCGGCAGATGCTTGCCGAGATGCCGGGCGACCAGCCGTCCGAGCACGTCGTTGCTGCCGCCGGGCGGGTAGCCGATCACGAAGTCCACGGTCTTGCCGGCGTAGAACTGCTCGGGCGTTTGCGCCGAGGCCTGCACCGCCAGGCCGATGAGCCCGGCCGCACAGACGAAGCTCGCGCGTAGAAGAACTGGCACGTCGTTTACCTCCTGGGGCCGTGGGCCGGCTGCGCGGGCGCGCGCAGCAGCGGCGGCGAGCGTAGCCCGGACGGAGCACGAGCGAAATCCGCGATCGGCCGATGCGGCGCCCGGTCGCACGCCAAGGCGGCTGCTACGACTGACTGGCGACGAGATCCCGCGTCAGGCCGTGCGCCCGAGCACGCTGGCGAGGTCGTGGTACACGGTGTGCAGGTGCTGCGCCGCGGCGTCCACCGAACCCATCTCGATGACGAAACCGTTGCCGACCACGCGATAACCGAACGCCGTCTCCGCCGTGTTCGGTCCGTACCAGGCAAAATGCACGGCCTCGGGGTCGCCCGATCGCACGCGCGCGCGCTGGGCGTCGGCGAGCGCCGGCGACAGATGCTCGACCGTGTAGGTCTCGATCAACTGCCACAGCAGGTCGCGCTGCGCCGAGTTGAGCTCCGCTGCCGCCAGACCCACGGCCTGCGCGTTCGCGCGTTCGCGGCCGGCATACGACAGGATGTTGTTCAGCGCCGTGTCCGACATGCGCGCTCTGGCCTGCGGCCGTCCGGCGAGATCGCCGAACAGCCGCCGCGCCAGCGTCTCTTCGTCCCTGAGCGTGACCAGGCCGGCATGCTTTCCGGACGTGACGCGGTTGGGATTGGCCGAGAACGAGGACGGCGTGACTGAAACGATCCTGCCGTCGCGCACGGCGATCGATTGCGTGAGATGGTGCCCTTCCAGCCGGAAACCCCACGCGCCGGTCTCGGCCGGGGTGCCGAACACGGCGAAGGAGAACCGTTCCGAGGAGCGCTGGCCGGCGCCGTCGCCGCGTGCCGCCAGCACGTCCTGCAGCGTCATGACGTTCTTCGTCTTCGCTTGGCCGGCCGGCGACAACAGTGTCGCGAGCAAATCCCAGGCGACCGCTTTCTGCGCCGCGCTCATCTGCTCGAGCCGCAGGCCCGGCTTGATGAAGCCGGCGGACCCGAAGTAGTTCCAGCCGCTCCACTCCGGCCCGTTCCAGGCGAACGAGGCGGCCTTGCGCTGGGCGGGGTCGAGGCCCGACAGGAACTTGCGCGTGCCGGCCAAGAGCTCGGCGGCCGGCGCAAGCCCGCTGTCGGCGGCGGCTGCGGCGACGCCGGGCAGGGCGGCCGTGCTCAGCAAGGCGGCGCCGGCGATGACGACCTGCCGGCGATCGGGCTGCATGCGATCGGATTGCGATGTGGACATGGGCGCCTCCGTTCTTTGCGCTGCAGTATCGGGCTGCTGGCCGGTTGTCCGTTCCAACAAACAGCATACCACGGCGCGCCATTGTCGCTGTCACGCCAACGTGATTGCGGCGGGGCAGGTATCGCAGCGCCGGGGTTACTTCTCGCCGTAGGTTGCGCGCGCAATGTCCGGAACGGGAATGCCGTCGTCGATCGCCTTGCAGCGAACCGCTTCGGCCTTCGCCTTCGCTTCCGCCGCGTCAAGCACTTCGAGCACGACGTCGCGCGGAATGAAACAGACGCCGGTGTCGTCGGCGACCACGAGATCGCCCGCCGCCACTCGAACTTCGCCGATCTGGATCGCGCCGTTGATCTCCACGGTCTCGAGCCGCCACTTGCCGGTGACCGGCGTGATGTCGCTCGCCCACACCGGATAGCCGAGCGCGCGGGAATGGGCGATGTCGCGCACGCCGCCCTGCACGATCGCGCCGAGCTCGCCCTGCCGCTTGCCGGTCTGGGCGGAGATGCCGCCCATGTTGGAGACATTGGCCACGCCCTGGATCACCAGCACGTCGCCCGGCTGGGCGAGATTGTGGGCTTCGAACTCCGCCATCCGGTTGACGTGTCGGCGCGCGCCGTCGAGCGGATCGATGCGTTGCAGGATGTTGCGCACGGTCAGCGCCGGCCCGGCGATGCATTTGCCCGCGATGGTCGGCTTGAGCACCGACGCGCCGATCACGCCCGACGGGATGCCGAGCTCGTCCATGGTGTCGGAGATGATGCCGGTCGGGTCGCCCAGCGCGATGAGGCGCTCGATCGCGCCCGCGGGCGGCCGCGGCACCGCCATCAGCCTGATGTTCTCGGCCGCGATGCGACCGGTCAATCGCTTCGTCTGCGCAATGGTCACTGGAGCGCTCCCGCTCTGCTCTTCGCCATTTGGCACATCACTCTACATCCATCGCCGGGAGTGAAAAAGCAGCGCAGTCTCGTAGCGCAGCCCGATGCGCGGCTGGGCGCTTGCCCCGACAGGCGCCGCTCGTTACCGTTGCGGCGCTCCCACAGCCAAAGGCCAATCCCCATGATCGATCTTTACGCGCTCACCAGCCCGAACGTGCAGAAAATCTACATCATGCTCGAGGAATGCGGGCTACCCTACAAGGAGCATTTCGTCGACGTCTGGAAGGGCGACCAGTACAAGCCCGAATTTTCGAAGGTCAATCCCAACAACAAGATCCCCGTGATCGTCGATCACGACGGGCCCGGCGGCAAGCCGTGCAAGGTGATCGAATCCGGCGCCATCCTGCTCTACCTCGCCGAGAAGACCGGCAAATTCCTGCCCAAGGACATGGCCAGGAAATACGAGGTGATCCAGTGGCTGATGATCCAGCTCAGCGGCGTCGGGCCGATGTTCGGGCAATGGACCCATTTCAAGCTGTTCGCGCCCAAGACCGGCAGCGACTATTCGATGGCGCGCTATACCTCGGAATTGAAGCGGCTCTACGAGGTGCTGGAGAAGCGGCTCGGCGAGGTGCCCTATCTCGGCGGGCAGGACTATTCCATCGCCGACATCGCGACCTTCCCGTGGACCCGCAACCACGACGCCCAGGGCGTGAAGTGGGAGGACAACCCCAATCTCGCGCGCTGGTTCAACGCCATCAACGAGCGTCCGGCGGTGAAGGCGGCGCTCGCCAAGATCGGTGCGATCAAGTCGAACCGCGAGACCGCCTCCGACGACGACAAGGACCGCTTCTTCAACCGCGGCCGCTACGCCCGGGCGTGACGCGACGTCCTGGCTGAGTGGCTTGGCATAGTTTGCTGTCGACAGTCATATGAACTGATCGACCTGTGCGGTATGAGCGCGGGGAGGGGCGTGTTGGAGCTCGCAGGCAAGGCCGCCGTCGTCACCGGATCGAGCTCCGAGGGCGGCATCGGTGCGGAGTGCGCGAAGATGCTCGCTTCGCGCGGCTGCAACGTGGTGGTGAACTACGCGAGCAACGCGAAGGGCGCCGCCGCCGTGGTCGCCGCCTGCGAGGCGGCCGGCGCTCGCTCGGTCGCCGTGCAGGGCGACGTGGCGAAGGACGCCGACTGCCGGCGGCTGGTGCAGGCGGCGGTCGACCACTGGGGCCGCCTCGACGTGCTCATCAACAACGCCGCCGTCACCAGGACCATTTCGCACCAGCGCCTCGACCTGCTCGATGCCGACGAATTCCAGCGCACCTACGCGGTCAATCTGATCGGCAACTATCAGATGTGCCGGGCCGCCGCGCCGCATCTCAAGGCGACCGGCGACGCGGCGATCGTGAACATTTCTTCGATCGGCGCGATGCGCGGGGCCGGAAGCTCCATGGCCTATGCCGCCTCCAAGGGCGCGCTCAATACGCTCACGGTCAGCATGGCGCGCGCGCTCGCGCCCGAGGTGCGCGTCAATGCGCTGTGTCCCGGCGGCATCCTGGGCAGCTGGACGCGCAAGATCATGACCGAGGAGCAGTACGCAGCGCGCGTGCGGCAGGCGAAAACCGAATTTCCGCTCCGGCGCGGGATCTGCCCGATCGACGTGGCGCGGGCGGCGCTGTTTCTGGTGGCGGACGCCGTGGTGATGACCGGCGAATGCTTGCGCATGGACGCCGGCGAGCATCTCGGCGCCAACCTGATCCGGAACTAGGCCCGGTTTCCTGAACGGAGAGCAGAATCACGAGCGCACCAATCGTGCCGCGAACTCGGTGTGCTCCCTCCCCCCTTGCGGGGGAGGGCTGGGGAGGGGGGTAGCGCGTTTGGCAAAGTCGGTGTGTGAACCTCAGGACCCCCACCCCCAACCCCTCCCCGCAAGGGGGAGGGGAGTGCACCGAGTGCGTCGCGCCGTTGTCCAACGTCAGGAAACGTGCTCCGGCTAAATCGGTGACCAATCGCTGAAATGCACGGGAGGAAAATGGAGATGCCAGCATCGCAACAGATCGAGACGCGCGCCGGGGTCGGCTATGCCAACCATGATGGCGTTTCGCTCGCCGGCGACCTCTACCTGCCGGCGGGAGCGGGGCCGTTTCCGGCGCTTGTGGCCGTGCACGGCGGCGGCTGGCAGGCGGGTGCGCGCAACGCCTTTCAATTCTGGGGTCCGTATCTCGCCGAGCGCGGCTACGCGCTGTTCGCGGTCAGCTACCGCCTGGCGAAGAAGGGCCAGAAAATGTTTCCGCAGGCGGTCAACGACGTGCTCGCGGCGGTGCAATTCGTTCGCGGCAGCGCGGGCGAGATCAGGGTCGATCCCGATCGCATCGGGTTGTTCGGCGCTTCCGCCGGTGCCCACCTCGCGTCGCTGGCGGCGCTCGGCGGGGCAAGTCAGCTGTTCAAGGGCGCCTATCCAAAGGACGCCCACGCCGCGGTCAGCGCCAAGGTGAAGGTCCTGGTCGGCGTCTACGGCGTCTACGATCTCGTCGAGATGTGGCAGCGCTACCAGCTGCAGAGCCCGCGCGAGAACAATATCGAGAATTTCATGGGCGCCGCGCCGATGGACGACCCGCGGCTCTATTTCGACGCCTCGCCCGTCAACTATGCGACGTTCGCGAACAATCAGCTCGGCGTGTTCCTGAGCGTCGGCACCGAGGACGATCTCGTCGACCGGCGCGCCCAGACCGACGCGTTCCTGATGAAATTGAAGCAGGCGAACTTCTTCGTGCGCACCTGCATCGTGCAGGGTGCGCCGCACTATTGGGTCGGCGACCCGATCGACGAGCCGAGAAGCTATTCCGGCTTCATGGCGCCGCGCCTGATCCGCTTTCTCAAGGAGCGGTTATGAGGTGAGGTTCGCCTTGCGGTGAAGCTCGGCCAGCCCGGGATTGAATGAGCGCTAGGTCAGCGGCGTGGAGATGATTGTGCCGACGCCGCCGGTGGGCGCCATCAGCCATTCCGCGGTCGCGCCGGTGAGCGCGTTCTGCCACATCAAGTCGATGATCGCGTCGCTGTTGAAGTCGGCGGTGGCGACCACCTCCCATCCCGGGGCGAGCGGCGTGCCGAGCAAGTTCGCGCCGCCGGTGGGCGCCATCAGCCACTCGGCGGTCGCGCCCGTGGATGGCTGCTGCCACATCAGGTCGGTGACGTGGTCGCCGTTGAAATCGCCGGTGGCGATGACGTTCCATCCCTGGGCGAGCGGCGTGCCGAGCAACGTGCCGACCCCGCCGGTGGGCGCCATCAGCCATTCCGCGGTCGCGCCGTTGGACGCGTTCTTCCAGAGCAGGTCCGTGATGCCGTCGCCGTTGAAGTCGGCGCTGGCGATGACGTTCCACCCCTGCGCTGGCGGCGTGCTGAGCAAGGTCCCGACGCCGCCGGTGGGCGCCATCAGCCATTCGGCGGTGGCGCCGGAGGATGCGTGCTGCCACATCACGTCGGTAATGTGGTCGCCGTTGAAATCGGCGGTGGCGATGACGTTCCATCCTTGGGCGAGCGGCGTGCTGAGCAAGCTGCCGACGCCGCCGGTGGGCGCCATCAGCCATTCGGCGGTCGCGCCCGAGGACGCGTGCTTCCAGAGCAGGTCCGTGATGCCGTCGCCGTTGAAGTCCGCGCTCGCGATCACGCTCCATCCCTGAGCGAGCGGCGTGCCGAGCAACTTCGCGCCGCCACTGGGCACCATCAGCCATTCGGCGGTCGCGCCCGTCGACGCGTGCTGCCACATCAGGTCAGTGACGTGGTCGCCGTTGAAATCGTCGCTGGCGATCAGGTTCCATCCCTGGGCGAGTGGCAGGGAGCGCAAGCCGGCGACCCCGCCATTGGGCGCCATCAACCATTCGGCGGTCGCGCCCGTGGACACCTGCTGCCACATCAGGTCGACGGTGCCGTCGCGTTGAAATCGTCGCTGGCGATCACGTTCCAGCCCTGGGCCAGCGGCATGGTGAGCAAGGTGGCGATCCCACCATTGGGCGCCGTCAACCATTCGGCGGTCGCCCCCGTCAACGCGTTCTTCCACAGCAAGTCCGCCATGCCGTCGCCGTTGAAATCGCCGGTGGTGGCGACGAAGTGGAAATCAATATTGGCGGGCAGCACCGTCAGGGCGTTGCTGCCCAACGTGGCGCCGACGTCCGCCACGTCGCCGGTGCCGATCGCCGTGCGGTCACGCAAATTGGGGAGCGCAAAGGTGATCCGTCCGTCTCCGCCGTATGTCGTGCCCAGCAGGGAAAACAATGCCGTATTCTGGTTGATCGGCAGGAGCTGGCCGTTGGCCTCCGCCCATCCGTCCGGAACGAAGCTGCCCGCGAACGCGACCACCTCGCCGAGATACTGTTGCGTGGGATCGATACTGCCGCCGACCATCGACGGAAAAATGCCCTCCAGGGAGATCATGTAGATGAGAACCAGCGACGGCTCGTGATTGTCGAGCGGCTGGCCGCCGCCGCCGACCGCGGCGGGAAGATTGGCATTCGACAGCGTGGCCTGCACTTGCCCCTCGGTTGCGCCGACCGGCAATTGGAACAACTCGCCGACGATGGTGCGGCCGCGCAAATCCGGCAGGCTGAACGTCGTAACGCCGTTCCCGCCGTAGGTCGTGCCGATGAGCGAGAACAAGGTCGGGAAATCGGCAATCTGCAATGTTTGACCTGCTGCCTGCATGAAGCCGCTGGGCACGAAACTGCCCGCGAACGGCACCACCTGCCCGATGAAGTCGACTCCGCCCGTGCCAGTGAAGGAGGGAAAAACGCCCGCCGTCCGGATGAGGTAGGTCATCGGCAGCGAGGGCTGATAATCGTCGAAGGGCTGGGAGCCGCCGCCCAGGCTGCTCGGAAGCAGCTCCTTCGAAAGCGTGATCGCGTTCGAGCCGATGGCGGAACGCGGGGCAAAGCCCAGTTGTTCCGCTCCGATCATGGTCCGCCCGTCCAAATCCGGAAGCGCGAACTGCGTTGTTCCGTTGCCCCCGTAAATTGTGCCGAGCAGGGAAAACAACGCGGTATTTTGATTGATCGGCAGGAGCTGCCCTTCGGCCGCATCCGAACCGCCCGGAGCAAAGTTGCCGGCGAAGGTCCGGATCGAGCCGAGCGGAACGCCCTGTGGGTCGATGTTCGGATCGCCGATATTTGACGGGAAGATGGGGCCCGACAGCGGAATGAACTGGGTCAGCGCGAGCGAAGCCTGACGATTGTCCATTGATACCGGCATGATGTCCTCCGCCGGTTCGTAAGCTCCACCCGTTGGACAGCTTACACGATCGATCGCCGTAGCTCCACAATTTCAGTCGCGTTCCTGGTCGAGCGCGATAACGCGCAGCTATGACAATCCCGTCGCGAGGGAGTTGCGCGGATTCATCGCGGCTGCGATCGCGCACAGTGGCCCAATTCTCGACTGCCGCATTGGACGGTGTCTCGGTACGCTCATGCAAGCACTTGGCGCGACTGCTTCTCCCCAGCGATAGCGAAGTCGCACGCGCGTCGGGGCGCGGCTTCCTGTGGGAGCGGCAGTGAAGCCTCCGATTCCGTGATTTGACATGCGTTACACGAATCACCTATGCGACGGGCATCATCGCAACATGCGCCTGAATGTCGGCGCGAGCTCTGCTCGCGGCGCGGCGCCGTCCGCGGGTCGAGCCTCGGCTTCCCGCGCATCAAATGGCTTGGCCGGATGCCCAAGGCGAGTACAACTTATGGATGTGTCAACGGGCAGGTCGGCGGGCCGGCGGTCTGTTGTTCGCCTGTTATTTACAGGGAAAGCAGCAATGGGCCAGTCAAGTGGTGTTATGGCTGTACGGCCACGTCTATCCCAGGTTGTAGAGGCGTCCGCGCCTCCAAAGTGCTTTTGCTAGCCCGTCGCGCCCTTGTGCAGGAATGCCTCGAGCGCGGAGACGTCGTGCTTCTCGCTCGCGAAATCGCGTGCGATCTGTTCGTAGAAATGCGCGGCGCCGACGTAGAGCTCGTGCGCCGAGGGATCCTCGCCGACGAAATCGGCGATCTCGTGCATCTCCGCGACCCAGCGATAGGCTTTGGGCGGCATCAGCGACAAATTGCGTTTGAGCCACGCCAGCATCTGCGGCTGGCTGCCTTGCAGCTCGGCGAACAGCGCATCGGCGGTTCCGCCGCGCGTCGCCGCCAGCAGCATCGCCGCGCCCAGCGCCTGCGTGCCCTTGGTGATGCCGGCGTAGGACATCTTCACCGCCGAGGCCGCGCTCAAGGGGCCCTCGAGCACGCGCACGTCGAGGCCGAAATTCCTGAGCGTGGCAAAGCGCGCGGCGGCGGGTCCGGAGGCGTAGAAGCGCGGGCCGGCATCGCCCGGCTTTGGCGGCGACCCGATGATGCCGGCGTCGACGAAGGGCGAGCCGGTGGGCGCGACCGCGGCGGCGATGCGCTCGACCGTCGATGGGCTGACTGCGTTGCAGTCGACGAAGACCGGCTTGCTGTTGCTGGCGGTGAGCGACGGCGCGAACCGCCGCGCCAGCGCGACGGCCTCGCCCGGCGGAAGGATCGACAGGATGAAATCGCTTGCCGCGATCTCTTCGTCGCTCGCCGATGCCATCCCGGCGGCCTTGGCGCGCGCGGTCGTCTCGGCGCTGCGCCCCTCGAGCGAAGTCAGCACCTTGAGGCCATGCTCGACAAGCCGCCTTCCGACGGCGGCGCCCATCATGCCGGGCGCGATGACGGCGACGACGGGATTCATGGCATTCTCCAATCCGGTTGGGCTGCGGGCGCGATCTGCCGACATCCTTGCACCTCGGCGAGGCGTGCAGGCAAGGGGGCGGTGGCTGTCCCGCACGCAGCGCACCGCTTCGCTTCGCTCCTGCTGCGCTGCGCCCGCGACAGGCGCCGCCGCGGCTTGGCAATCGCTACTATTTGCGCTTTGCTCGCGGCCCAACCGCCGCCCGTTCGACAGGAAACGCCCCGTGCCCGATAATCTGTCCGACCTCCGCCACGAGGTCGCGCTTGCCAACCGCATGCTCGCGAACGAAGGCGTGCTCGACGCCTTCGGTCACGTCAGCATGCGGCATCCGAGCAATCCGGAACGCTATCTGCTGTCGCGCTCGCGCTCGCCCGCGCTGATCGAGGCGGCGGACATTCTGGAATTCACGCTCGACTCCGACCCGGTCGATCCTGCCACGGTCCAACTCTACGCCGAGCGGGTCATCCACGGCTGCATCTATCGGGCGCGTCCAGACGTGATGGCGGTCTGCCATCATCATGCGCCGGCGGTGATGCCGTTCTGCATTGCCGGCGCTCCCCTCGTTCCGGTGTTCCACGTGGCGGCGGTCATGGGGGAGACCGTGCCGTTTTGGGATCAGCGCGACGATTTCGGCGACAGCAATCTGCTGGTGGTCAAGCCGGAAGAGGGGCGCTCGCTCGCGCGCGCGCTCGGCCCCCATTCCGCGGTGCTGATGCGGCGGCACGGCGCGACCGTGGTGGGCGGCAATGTGCGCGAGCTGGTTTTCCGCTCGATCGCCATGTGCCAGAACGCCGAATACCAGATGCGCGCGCTGGCGCTGGGGAGCTTCGGCGCGTTGACGCCGGGCGAGACCAGGCTCGCCGCGGCGATCAATCTGTCGTCCGTTCCGCTGTCGCGCGCCTGGGACTATTGGACCGCGCGGGCGGAGAATGCCGGGCGTTGAACGCGCGGCGTGGGTTTGCCGACCCCGTTGATTGATATAGTATTTTCGTTTTGTCGGGCCGCTCCGGCGGCGATCGCGCACGCCGGCGAGCCCGGCTCCGCACCGCACCCCGGAGGACGATACGGTCGCTTGCCGATGCCGGGAAGAAAGCCCATGGAGTGAGCACGATCGCAGGTCAGGAGCCGGCGCGGTGAGCCTCTGGATTACCGAAGCCGAGGTGGTGCGCCTCATGGACATGAAGGGGGCGATTGCCGCATTGGACCGCGCGCTGGGCCTGGAAGCCGCCGGCAAAGCCGAGAACATGGTGAAGACGCACGCCGTCTGGGGCGGACATCATACGCTGCACGCGATCGGCGCCACCTTTGCCGATGACGGCTTCGTCGGCACCAAGACCTGGGCGCATGCCAACGGTGCGGCGCCGCTGCTCATTCTGTTCGACAGCCACAACGGGTCGCTCAAGGCGATCATCGAAGCCTTCGCGCTCGGGCAACTGCGCACCGGCGGGATCAGCGGGCTGGCGACGAAATACCTGGCGGCCGACGGCGCTTCCGACATGGCGCTTATCGGTACCGGCAAGCAGGCCATGACGCAGCTCGCCGCCGTGGCCGCGGTGCGCCCGCTGCGGCGAGTGCGCGCCTTCAGTCGCGACGGCGCCGCGAGGGCGGAGTTCGTCGCGCGGGCCAGGAAGGCGCTGGGATTGAACGTGGAGGAGGCATCCTCGGTCGCCCAAGCGGTCGACGGCGCCGCCATCGTCACGTTGGTGACGCGCGCGACCAAGCCCATCCTCGAGTCCGACATGCTCGCAGCCGGCACGCATGTGAACGCCGTAGGCGCCATCTCGCCCGAGCGCACGGAGTTCGAGCCGGCGCTGCTCTCCCGTTGCGCGGCGGTGGTTGCCGACAGCGTGCCGCAGGTGCAAAACCTGTCGAGCGAGTTCATGCAATATTACGGCCGCGACGAATCGAAATGGCGCGCGGTGCGTCCGCTGTCTGCCGTGGTGGCCGAGGGCAAAGGCCGGCCCGCCGGCGCCGACCTCACTTTGTTCAAGGCCATGGGCATGGGCATTTCCGACCTCGCGCTCGGTATCGAAATCCTGCGCCGGGCGGGTGAGCAACGCCTCGGCCGCGAATTTCCGCACCCGCAACCTGCCAAACTGTTCGCCTGAAGGAGGCTCCCATGAACGAGACCGTCCGTTTCATCGATCAATCCGGTGCCAAGCCCGGAGCAATGAATCTCTGGCCCGCGATCGTCATCCCCAAGGAAACGATCGATGCCGAGGTCGAGCGGCTGGCGAGCCTGCCCCGTCCCGCCAACGGCCGCCGGCGCTCGATCATCGCGCATCCGCGCGCCGAGAGGGGAAACGGCCTCGCCGCCGGCATCCAGGTTGCGCTCGATGTCCTGTTGCCGGGCGAGCGGACCGTGCCCTACCGGCAGAACTCGACGCAGGTCAACTTCGTCATTCGCGGGCGCGGCCATTCGATCGTGGGAGGCAAGCGTTTCGAGGTGAATCTGTACGATGTCTGGAATACGCCCTCCATGCACATCTATTGGCATGGCAATGACAGCAAGGATATCCAGGCGCGACTCACCTACTCGAACGCTGCGCTGCTCGAATTGATGAACATCCACTACGTGGAGGAGAACCCGCCGCCGATCGAGCCGGTCAAACACGAGGAGCAAAGCGAGGAGGACAAGCGGCGCCGCATCTCGCCCTATGGAACGATCAAGCTCGATGACGAGGGTGCATGCCTCATGCCTTACGAGGTGCTGATCAACCCGCCGACGGTGGAGTCGAAGGCGCTGCACTGGCCGTGGCAAGAGGTCAAGCATCATCTCGACAAGTTGCAGGCGCTTGGCAAGGACTATATCGGGCGGCGCCTCTACATGCTCTACAATCCGATGACCGGCCGCACCAACGGTTGCACCCCGTCGTTCTTCGCCACGATGACGATACGTCCGCCCAAGATCGTCGACCGGCCGCACCGCCACACCTCGGCCGCCATCAACTACTACTTCCACGGCACGGGGCGCTCGACCGTCGGCGGCGAGGTGTTCGAGTGGAAGGCGGGCGATCTCATGCTGTCGGCCCCCGGCTGGGCGGTGCACAACCACGCCTCATACGATGATTTCGTCTACGAGCTGACGGTCCAGGACCAGCCGCTGAACATCGCCATGGAAAGCCTCCTGTGGCAGGAGAGCCTCAAGCTCCCGCTCGCGGTTCTCGGCGTGCAGGAGGGCTTTGGCACCAATCGAGCGGCAGGCTGAGCGGAGGGGCCGGAGCGCTTCCTGCCGCCGTTGCAATCGTTGCTCGGACGAAAGCACTGCAGTGGCGCAGTGTCGCGCGCCTGCCGCGGCGTCTCGCGCGATCTACTGACGCCATGCTACGTTGTCGCAGCGTGGCTAATCCCGGGCCGTCGCTCCGCTGCGGAGAAACTGCGATGATAGCAATGCATTTTGTGACGCGGGCGTGCGTGCTCGCGCTTGTTGCGCTGTTCCCTCTCACTGCGACGTTCGCGCAAGACCAGCTCAAGGTCGCCATCGGTCAGATCAACAACTGGGAGAACCAGGCGCCGACGCTCGGCCAGGACGTCGGCATCTTCAAGAAGCACAACCTCGTGCTGGACAATGTCGGCACCCAGGGCGCGGGCGAGACCATGCAGCCGGTGATTGCCGGCAGCGCCGATCTCGGCGCCGGCGTCGGCGTCGCCGGCGTCATGCGCGCCTTCGCGCGCGGTGCGCCGGTCCGCATCCTGCTGCCGGCCTTCACCGGCACCGGCGACCTGTTCTGGTACGTGAAGGCCGATTCGCCGCTCAAGACCATCAAGGACATCACCGCCAACAACACCATCGCCTATTCCACCAGCGGTTCGAGCTCGAACAATCTGGTGCTGGCCTTCGTCAACGAGCTCGGCGTCAAGGCCAAGCCGACGCCGACCGGCGGCCCGGCCGGCACGTTGACGCAGGTCATGTCGGGCCAGATCGACATCGGGTGGGCGGCCCCGCCGTTCGGCATGAAGGAGCTGCAGGAAGGCAAGATCCGCATCCTCATCCGCGGCAGTGAGGTGCCTTCGCTGCGCGGGCAGACGGTGCGAACGATCATCGTCAACGCCGACGCCTTGAAGACCAAGCGCGACGCGATCATGCGCTTCGTGCAAGGCTATCGCGAAGCCGTCGACTGGATGTACAGCGATCCCAAGGCGATCAAGATGTATGCGGAAAAGATGAAGCTCCCCGAGAGCATGATCGCCAACTCGATCAAGGAGTTTCATCCCAAACAAGCCATGCAGACCGACGAGATGAAGGACGTCGAAGGCATTCAGCGCGACGCGGTCAAGCTCAAATTCATCGATGCGCCGTTGAGCAAGGAAC
>CAVQIP010000030.1:0-190179 GCA_963712565.1 uncultured Alphaproteobacteria bacterium
TGGACAAAGGCTCGTGCATCACCACGTGGGCGGCACTCCTTGATCGCCAGCTGGTCGCGCAAATGCGAGAGGAACATGGGCTCGAACGCGACCTTCTTCATCACGCTCGATTTGCTCGGCGTGACCTGGCTGATGATCGAGACGAACACCGGCTTGCGTTTGTGGGTGATCGCGGTTACCCGCATCGACATGTTGAAATCTTCCAGTGCGACATGGCCGTGGCTCTCGCCGAACGGGCCTTCCGGCTCGAGCAGTTCGCTGTCGATCAGGCCCTCGATCACGATCTCGGCGTCGGCCGGCACGTGCAGATCGACGCTTGCTGCTTTGGCGATGCGAATGGGCGCGCCGGCCAGTCCGCCCGCCACGCCCATTTCGTCGAGATCGAGGGGAGCTTTTGCGGCCGGTGAACATCGCGACGGCGCGCAGCCGATGACGATCGCAACCGGCATCGGCGTGCCGAGCTTCTGATGCTTCTGCCAGTGGAGATAACCGCCGGCGCCGCCGAGCCGCGAGGCCATGCGCACGCCCAGGCGATCGGTCGCCTTGAGCGCGCCGCGATAGGTGCCCATGTTGCGCACACCGGTTTCGGGATCCGCGTGACGCAAATCGTTGCGGTGAGATAGGGCGAGGCGTCGAAGCCCGGCGTGGAGATCGGCACGGGCAGCGCCGTCGAGACCGCCTCGGGCGCGCGCAGCGCGTCGCCGGTGATCACGACTTCCTGACACGGCGGCGATGACACCGTTACCGGCGGGATCGGATTTGTCGATGCGTTCATCCACGCGGCGTCGATTTCCTCGACCGGACGCCCATGCCGAGCGCGTAGATCCGCGGCGAGGCCGCGAGCGCCCCGACGACGACCGGCATGTCGTAGCGGCGTCCACTGCAGTCCACCACATTGGTAAAGAGGAACGCGCGGCGCTTCTCATCCGGCAGCCCGCCCTGGAACTGCCAGCGCACGAGCGGATGCAGCTCGGTGTCCTTGTTGATCGGCCGGTCGACGCGCACGAGCAGACCGTGCTCCTCGAGCGCGGCGAGATGGGCCTGGAAGTCGAGCGGCGGTCCGCCGGCGGGTCGTCCAGATCGGCGCGCCTCGGCGCTGACGTCGAGCATGATTGCAACCTCTTAGTGAGAAGTCGGTTGCGGGCGCCGCAGTCGCAGCACGGTCCATACGACAGCCGTCCGCACTTGGCTGTGGCGGCGACCCGACCAAGCCGTCGATGGCGACTGAATCCCCACGGATCAGCCCTGAGCTCGCGGCTGGAACGGCAACGAGCGATGCGCGCGCAACGCTCCGGCCTGCTCGCGATTGCAATGCAATGCCTTCGGTGTATCGTCGGCCCGTCGCGTTGCGCTGTTCCGGGACTTTTTACCATGGGCGCGAAGCATTTCGGCGCCCACGTTGCGCGCCTCGAAGATCCGGCGCTGCTCACCGGGCGCGGCCGTTTTCGTCAACGACATCGCGCTTCCCGGCGCGCTGCATGCGTGCTTCGTGCGCAGCCCGCATGCCCACGCCAAAATTCGCGCGATGAACTTCTCGGCGGCACGCGCCATGCCCGGCGTTCATGCCGTGCTCACGACGACGACCTTCCGCCGTCCATTGCGACCGGCAGATTCCGATGCTGGTGCCCCATCCGTCGATCGAGGCGCCGCGCACGCAGCTCCCGCTCGCGCGGCACGAGGTCTGCTTTGTCGGCCAGCCGATCGCTGTGGTCGCGGCCGAGTGTCGTTACCTCGCCGAGGATGCGGCGCTGCCGTCGCCGTCGATTTCGAGGCCCTTCCGGCGGTGAGCGACTGCCGCGACGCCGTCCGCCCGGCGCCGCCCGGGTGCACAGCGATCTCGCGAGCAACGTCGGCGCCGTCGTTCCCATGAGCTATGGCGATGTGGTCTCCGCGTTCGCGGCGCGGCGCATGTCTTCGAGGAGGAAATGTGCCTTCATCGCGGCGCCGCCATGACGCTCGAAGGACGCGCCGTGCTCGCGAGCTACGACGGGGGCAGCGACCTGCTGTCGGTGTGGTCCGCGACGCAGACGCCGCATCTCTGCCGCGCGACGCTCGCCGACACTGCTCGAGCGCGATCTCGAGTCGATCCGCGTGATCGCCCCCGTTGTCGGCGGCGGCTTCGGCACCAAGGCGCCGTTCTACGCCGAGGAGGCGGTCATTCCGGCCGCGGCGATGAAGCTCGGCCGTCCGGTGACGTGGCAGGAGGACCGGCGCGAGCATTTCCTGTCGGCGACGCAGGAGCGCGACCAGCATTGGAAGGTGGCGATCGCCGTCGATGCCGACGGAAAAATCCTCGGGCTTCGCGGCACCATGCTGCACGACACCGGGGCATTTCTGCCCTGGGGCATCATCGCGCCCTATATCGCAGCGACGACCTTCCCGGGGCCCTATGTCGTGCCGGCCTATGCGCTGGAGGCGACGATCGTGCTCACCAACCGCGTGCCGACCACGGTCGTACGCGGGGCCGGCCGACCGCAAGCGGTCTTTGCCATGGAGCGACTGCTGGACCGCGTGGCGCGCGAGCTCGGACTTGATCGCGCCGAGCTGCGGGCGCGCAACATGATCAGGCCCGAGCAGATGCCGTATTCGGTCGGGTTGGTGTTCCGCGACGGCAAGCCGCTGGTCTACGCCAGCGGAGATTTTCCCAAGAGCCAGCGGCGGGCGCTGGCGCTCTCCGACTACGCGGGCTTCCGCGCGCGCCAGGCAAAGGCCCGCGCCGAAGGCCGCTACCTCGGCATCGGCATCGGCAACTACGTCGAAGGCACGGGGCTTGGACCATTCGAGGGCGTGACCGTGCGTGTCCTTCCCAGCGGCAAGGTCGCGGTCGCGACCGGCGCCACCTCGCAAGGACAGGGCACACGCACGACATTGTCGCAAATCGTGGCCGATGGGGTCGGTTGCCGTATCGAGGACATCGTCATGAACGCCGGGGACACCGCGGCGATCTCGCAAGGCATCGGCGCCTTTGCCAGCCGGCAGGCGATCAACGCCGGCTCGTCCGCGCTGATCGCCGGAGCGAACGTACGCAAACAGGTCGTCGCCCTCGCGGCCCGCACCCTAGGCGTGCCGGAGAGCGATATCGACATCGAGGACGGCCGCGCCACCGCCCGCGGCGGCAACAAGCCGTCCCTCACGCTCGGCGAGCTCGCGCGGATCGCGCAAGGCACACCGGGATTTTCCTTCGCCGCCGGGCAGGCCCCCGGCCTCGAGCACACGGCCTATTTCACGCCGCCGCAGGCCTCGTACTGCAATGGCACCCACGTCGCGGAGGTCGAGGTCGACCCTTTCACCGGCGGCGTCAAACTCCTCGGCTATACGGTTGCCCACGACAGCGGAAATATCATCAATCCCCTGATCGTCGACGGCCAGATCCAGGGCGGCGTCGCCCATGGCGTCGGCAACGCTTTGTTCGAGTGGATGAAGTACGATGCCGGCGCGCAACCGCTGACGACGACCTTTCAGGACTACCTTCTGCCCTCGGCGTGCGATGTGCCGGGCTGCAGGATCGAGCACGTGGAAACGCCCAACCCGCTCAATCCGCTCGGCGTCAAGGGCGCCGGCGAAGGCGGCACCATCCCGGCGCCGGCGGCGATCATCTCGGCGATCGAAGATGCGCTCTCGCCGTTCAGCGTGCGCTTTGCCGAGATGCCGTTGACGCCCGACCGGATCGTCGATGCGCTGCGCCGAGCCGGCGCCTACGACAGGATCGCCGCCGCATGACGGCAGGCGCATGTCGAGCGCCAGCCGGCGCTCACGGTCATTGATGGCGAGGGTGACGACGGCCGGATCGCGGCCCGCCGCGGCGCCGGCGCGGCGTCCGCCCTCAGGCTGCGCGCGATAACTGGAGCGGCGGCGGACGATGCGGTCACACCCATGAGAAAATTTCGCCGACTGAACGGTCCGCGGGCGCCGAGCGATCGATGGCTATCGGACATGGCTCTCCGCGCCTGCGCATTCGGGGCTTGAGCGCGCGGACCGGGCGACAATCGGGCGCGCTTGGGCTGTAACGGGTGATCGACGTCGGCGGCTCCTCGGACGGCGCGCCGTTTCTTTGACTTTTCCCGGGTTCCCGTGCACGGCTGAAACGCGCAGGACGCATGTCCGCGATCGCCTATATAAATTCCCGAGCCGTGGAACTCAGGAGTGGAGGCTCGCATGCCGACGAACGCAAAGAAGACGCGCCTGCGCTCGCAATTGTGGTTCGACAACCCCGACAATCCGGGCATGACCGCGCTCTACCTCGAGCGCTACCTCAACTTCGGCCTGACTAGGGCGGAGCTCGCGGCCGGAAAGCCGATCATCGGCATTGCCCAGACCGGCTCGGACCTGTCGCCCTGCAATCGCCACCATCTCGAACTCGCCAAGCGCGTGCGCGAAGGCATCCGCGACGCCGGCGGCATTGCGTTCGAATTCCCGATGCATCCGATCCAGGAGACCGGCAAACGTCCGACTGCGGCGCTCGACCGCAACCTCGCTTATCTCGGTCTGGTCGAGCTGCTGTTCGGCTATCCGCTCGACGGGGTCGTGCTTACGACGGGCTGCGACAAGACCACGCCGGCCGCGATCATGGCGGCGGCGACCGTGAACACGCCGGCGATCGTGCTTTCGGGCGGGCCGATGCTCAACGGCTGGTGGAAGGGCGAGCGCGCGGGGTCAGGGACGGTGGTGTGGTGGGCGCGCCAGGAGCATGCCGCCGGCCGGATGGACTACCAAGAGTTCCTCGATCTCGTCGCCTCCTCGGCGCCGTCCATCGGCCATTGCAACACCATGGGCACGGCCTCGACCATGAACGCGCTCGCCGAGGCGCTCGGCCTTTCGCTGCCGGGCTGCGCCGCTATCCCGGCTCCCTACCGCGAACGCGGGCAAATCGCCTACGACACCGGCCGCCGCGCGGTCGAGATCGTGCGCGAAGATCTCAAACCGTCCGACATCCTCACCCGCGAGGCGTTCGAGAACGCCATCCTCGCCTGCTCGGCGATCGGCGGGTCGACCAACGCGCCGATCCACATCAATGCCATCGCGCGCCACGTCGGCGTTGCGCTCTCGATCAAGGATTGGGAAACGATCGGCTATGACGTGCCGCTGCTGGTAAACATGCAACCTGCCGGCAAATATCTCGGGGAGGAATATTACCGCGCCGGTGGATTGCCGGCAGTGCTGCGCGAATTGATCGCGGCCGGCCGCTTCCATGCGCGCGCGCTCACGATCAACGGCAAGACCATCGGTGAAAACGTCGAGCACGCCAAGATCGATGACGCCGACGTGATCCGCCCTTACGACAAGCCGCTCAAGCAGCATGCCGGTTTCAAGGTGCTATCGGGAAATCTGTTCGAGTCCGCGATCATGAAAACGAGCGTGATCTCCGACGAGTTCAGGCAACGGTACTTGTCGAATCCGAAGGACCCGGATGCCTTCGAAGGCCGCGCGGTCGTGTTCGACGGGCCCGAGGACTACCACCGTCGCATCGACGATCCATCCTTGCAGATCGACGCGAACACCATGCTGTTCATCCGCGGCGTCGGGCCGATCGGCTACCCGGGCTCGGCGGAGGTCGTCAACATGCAGCCGCCGGCCGCATTGATCAAACAGGGCATCACCTCGCTGCCCTGCATCGGCGACGGACGCCAGTCCGGGACCTCGGCCTCGCCGTCGATCGTCAATGCCTCCCCGGAGGCGGCGGTGGGTGGCGGGCTGGCCTTGCTCGAGACCGGCGACCGCGTGCGCATCGACCTGCGCAAAGGCTCCGCCGACGTGTTGATCTCCGACGCCGAGCTCGCGCGCCGCCGTGCCGCGTTGGAGAAGCGGGGCAGCTACCGCTATCCGCCGAACCAGACGCCGTGGCAGGAGATCCAACGCGGCATGGTCGAGCAGCTCGCCGACGGCATGGTGCTCGAACCGGCGGTGAAATATCATTGCGTCGCGCAAAGGAGCGTACCTCGGGACAACCACTGACGCGCCGGTCATGACCTCGTTCAAGCGGGCGAACGCAACGTACGAGAGCTGGCTGCGGGCCCAACTCGAGGGCGAGGTGGTCGAGGATGATCTGCGGGCGAAGCGCGACAAGATGGCGAGCGGGCCCTTCCCGTTTCTGCGGGCGACCTATTGGCGTTGGGCGGAGACCATTCTCGACATCTGCCCCGGTCTCGCCAAGGCGCCGCCGGTTCTCGCCGTGGGCGACACCCATCTCGAAAACTACGGCACCTGGCGCGACGAGGACGGTCGCTTGGTGTGGGGCGTGAACGACTTCGACGAAGCGGCCGAAATGCCCTACCCGCTCGACCTGGTGCGATTGGCCGCGAGCGCTCTGCTCGCTCGGCCATCGCGTGCCTTCGCAGACAAGAACATTTGCACCGCCATTCTGGACGGATACGGCAGGGGCCTCTCCGACCCGCAACCGTTCGTGCTCGACGAGAAGCGCGCATGGCTGCGCGCGCTCGTCGTCGTGCCGGAGCAGGAGCGCGCCCATTTCTGGAGCAAGATTGACGCGCTCAAGCCTGCGAAGAAACCGCCTGCCGCGCGCTACCGCGAGGCAATCCTGTCGGCGATGCCGGATCGAAACTGCGAGATCACCAAGTTCTGCCGGCGAGCGGCGGGCACCGGCAGTCTGGGGCGGCCGCGCTGGGTGGGCGTCGCCGACTGGCGCGGCAGCCGCGTGGTGCGGGAAGCCAAGGCGCTGGTGGCATCCGGCTGGACCCGAGTCCCGGGACGCGGCTCGCAACGCCTGCGATGCCGGGACATCGCCTTCGGCCGCTATCGGGCGCCCGACGCCTGGTTCGATGTGATCGGCAGGACCGTCGTGCGCCGGCTGTCGCCCAACAACCGCAAGATTGAGGTCAGCGCCCAGCCCGACGAATTGCTCGATCCCCGCATGCTTCGTGCCATGGGGCGCGAACTCGCCAACGTCCACCTCGGGACCGGCGATCGGCGCGCGGCGATCGATCGCGACTTGCGCAAGCGCAAGGACGGATGGTTGCGGGAGGCGGCCGGTGCCGCGGCTAAATTCGTGCGCGGCGAACATCAGGATTGGATTCGATCCTGAGCGCGGGGCGCTTGCGCCTGAACCAAAGCGACCCGAAGGCCGTTACCTGCCTGCGGCTCGGAGGAACATGGCCATGGCTCAACGTTTGCAGAGCAAGCTTGCGCTCGTCACCGCGGCGGGACAGGGAATCGGCCGCGCCATCGCCGAAGCGTTTGCCGCCGAAGGCGCCAGCGTGATCGCCACCGACGTGGACGAGAACAAGCTCGGAGGCATCAAGAGCGCAAGGCGGCTCAAGCTGGACGTGCGCTCGACCGCTGCGGTGGAAACCCTCGCCCAGGACATCGCGGCCGAGTTCGGCGCGCTCGACGTGCTCGTGAACTGCGCCGGCTATGTGCACCATGGCAGCGTGCTCGACTGCTCCGAACAGGATTGGAACTTCACCTTCGATCTCAACGTGAAGTCGATGCATCGGACGATCAAGGCGTTCCTGCCCGGCATGCTGCGGAAGCAGGCAGGCTCGATCGTCAACATTTCCTCGGCGGTGTCATCGATCCGCGGCGTTCCCGACCGCTACGCGTATGGCGCCAGCAAGGCCGCCGTCATCGGGCTCACCAAGGCGGTCGCCGCCGATTTCATCCGGCAAGGGATCCGCGCCAACGCAATCTGTCCGGGCACGATCGAATCGCCCTCGCTCGAGGGCCGGATCAGAGACCGGTCGCAGGCCACCGGCAGATCGGTCGCCGACGTGGAACGGGCGTTCATCGAACGCCAGCCCATGGGCCGCCTGGGCAGGCCGGAGGAGGTGGCGGCACTCGCGGTGTTCCTGGCTTCCGACGAGGCGAGCTATATCACTGGACAACCGCATTTGGTCGATGGCGGGATGGCGCTCTAGCTGCGAGGGGCCTTATAATTGAGCACAAACGACTTATCTGGGCGTAATCAGCGTTGGTCCCCCGGGAAGCGATCGGAGATTTGCTATGAGCACGGATTGCGGCCGCATAACCGTCGCATTTTTGCGCTTGGAACGATCAAGGAATCAATGAGTTGTCGAAATTGTCGGGTTGTCGTTTCGGTGCGCGGCGCATGAGCTTTCGAAATTGCGCACGCATCGGGCCTCCAGCTCCCGTCTGCAATTGACGACCGCGGAACCATTTATGTCGAACCGCATTCCGTCGCTTCCTTCCGATCTCAGTCGGTTTGCCATCCTGCTGGATGTCGACGGGACGATTCTCGACCTCGCCCCCACTCCGCGCGAAGTCTTCGTCTCGCACGCATTGCGCGACACGCTGGCCCGGCTTTGGGACCGCACCGGGGGTGCCGTCGCTTTCGTGAGCGGCCGACCGGTGAGCGAGCTCGATCTCATCTTCTCCCCGCTGCAATTGCCGGCGATCGGCGGGCACGGCGCCGAGCTTCGCACGACTGCCGGAGCTGCGCCCGAGGCGCCGCGGCTGCCGCCGCTCAGTCCTGCGGTGAAGCGCCAGTTCGCGGCCATTGCGGAAGCCGGCCCCGGGATCATCCTCGAAGACAAAGGCTACGCGCTCGCGCTGCACTACCGGCTGGCGCCGGACAAGGAATCCGCGGTGCGGGAGGCCGCTAGCAAGCTTTGCGCCGCGCTGAAGGGTGCATCGATCGAGCTCTTGCCTGGCAAACTGGTGATAGAGATCAAGCAGACCGGTTTCACCAAGGCGACTGCCGTTCGGGAATTGATGACCTACGCGCCGTTCTCTCACCGGCGCCCTATTTTCATTGGCGACGATGTAACGGACCTTGGCGTGTTTGAGATCCTGCCCGATTTCGATGGTATCGGCATTTCGGTCGGACGCAATGTCCCCGGCGTCCAATGCTGCTTCGAACAGCCGACGGACGTTCGGCACTGGCTCGAACAAATTTCTCGCAGCGACGCATTCGCGACGTCATGACGGATCACGGGCTTGATCTTGCCGTCATCGGCAACGGGCGCACGGCCGCGCTCGTCGATCCGACCGCCCGCCTGGTGTGGTGGTGCTATCCCCGCTTCGACCGTGATCCGATCTTCTGCCGCCTGCTCTCGGCCGACGAGGAGAAGGGATTTTCCGATGTCGTGCTCGACGACATGGCGGACTTTCAGTCGGAATATCTCCGCAATACCGCGGTGGTATCGACCGTTCTCACCGATCGGCAAGGCGGTGCCGTCCGCATCACCGATTTCGCGCCGCGCTATCGGCAATTCGGTCGCGTCTTCCGGCCGCCGCAGCTGGTAAGAATGGTCGAGCCGGTGGCCGGCTTGCCGCGCATCACCATTCGCTTCCGCCCGACGCATGATTATGGCCATCCGTTCGAGCATCACTCGGTCGGAAGCAATCATATTCGCTATGTGCACGAGAGCACCGTCATCCGGCTCACCACCGATGCGCCGCTGTCCTACATCGAAAGCGAGGCTCCCTTCGTCCTGACGCGGCCGATGCATCTCGTCTTCGGCGTCGATGAACGGTTCCAAGACGATCTGGAAACGACCTGCCGCGAATTCTGCGACCGTACCATCGACTATTGGATGGATTGGTCCCGCGGTCTCTCCATCTCCTACGACTGGCAGGACGAGATCATCCGCGCCGCGATCACGCTCAAGCTCAGCAACTTCGAGGAAACCGGCGGCATCATCGCGGCACACACGACCTCCATTCCCGAAGCTCCGGGTTCCGGACGCACCTGGGACTATCGCTATTGCTGGCTGCGCGACGCCTATTTCGTGGTGAAGGCGCTCAATCGCATCGGCGCGACGCAGACGATGGAAGATTTCATCTCCTTCACCTTGAGCATCGCGTCCAATCCTAACGAACCGTTGCGTCCGGTTTACAGCGTCGTTCCGATCGAGCCGATGGACGAAACAACGGCGCCAGCGCTCAAGGGCTATCGCGGCGACGGGCCGGTGCGCATCGGCAACGCCGCCGCCGGGCAGGTGCAAAACGACACCTACGGCAGCGTCATTCTCGCCGCGATGCCGATGTTCTACGACCGGCGCCTGCCGCGGCTCGGCGATGAAGGATTGTTTCGATTGTTGGAAACGCTCGGCGGCAAGGCCGGCGAACTCGCTTTGGAAGCCGACAACGGCATTTGGGAATATCGCGGGCGGCAGCGCATCCATACCCATTCGACCGCGATGTGCTGGGCCGGCTGCCACCGGCTCGCCGCCATTGCCTCCCGATTGGATCTGCCGGACCGCGCGGCCCATTGGAACGCCGTTGCCGACCCGGTGCGCCAAGCGCTCCTGCGGGGTGCCTGGAACGACAAACGGCAAGCCTTTACCGCCGCCTTCGGTTCGGATGATCTCGACGCCAGCGTGCTGCTGCTGCCCGATCTCGGCGTGATCGAAGCCGACGATCCCCGCTTCGCCAGCACGGTCAAGGCCATGGAGCGCGAACTTTTGCGCGAAAAACACGTTATGCGATATGCGGCGGCGGACGATTTCGGCCTGCCGGCAACCGCGTTCCTCATTTGCCGGTTCTGGCTGGTTGATGCCTGGTGGTCGCTCGGCCGCCGCGACGAGGCGCGCGAATTATTTGTCGACGCATTGGCATATCGCAACCGCTATGGACTACTATCGGAAGACATCGATCCGCAAACCGGGACCTTATGGGGTAATTTTCCACAGACCTATTCAATGGCGGGCCTGATCTTGACCGCGATGCGGCTGTCGCGAAGCTGGGAGGACCGATATTGGCGCGGCTGATTGTGGTTTCGAACCGCGTGGCGGTCCCGACCCACGATAACCAGGCCGGGGGGCTCGCCGTTGCCGTGCGCTCGCTGCTCAAGCGCCATGGCGGCCTCTGGTTCGGCTGGAGCGGAACCGTTTCAGCCGATGCGGACGTAGCAAGCAAGACCATTCGGCGCGGCGGCATGTCCTACGTCGTGACCGACCTGGCCGAAGCGGACTACGACGAATACTACAACGGTTTTGCCAATCGGGTGTTGTGGCCGATTCTGCACTACCGCCTCGACCTGGCGGAGTTCTCACGCCGCGACCTCAGCGGTTATCGGCGCGTCAACGCGCACTTTGCGACCGAGCTCGACGACCTGCTGCAACCCGACGACATCGTCTGGGTACATGACTATCATCTCATTCCGCTTGCAAAGATGCTGCGCGATCGCGGTCACCGCAACCGCATCGGATTCTTCCTGCATGTGCCGTTTCCGCCGCCGGAGATTCTCACCGCGCTGCCGAACCACGAATGGCTGATTCCGCAATTGAGCGCGTACGATCTGGTCGGGCTTCAGACCGAGAACGACGCGATGAATTTCGCGCACTACCTCGAGAACGAATGCCGACTGCAGAAGCGCGGCGCGTTCGCCTATCAAACCGCGGACCGGACGGTGCGCGTGGGCGTCTTTCCCATCGGCATCGAGACCAGCGAGTTCAGCCGCCTGGCGCGGCGTTCGGTCCGCTCGGCCCTGGTGCGCGGCGTGCTCGAAAGCCTCGCCGGCCGGGCCATGGTGATCGGGGTCGATCGGCTCGACTATTCCAAGGGCCTGGCGCAGCGCATGGACGCGTTCGAGCGCTTCCTTGCTGTTTATCCGGATTGGCGCGGCAAGGTCACCTACTTGCAGATCACGCCGAAGAGCCGCTCTGAAATCCAGGAATACGCCGGAATGGAGCGCACCATCAGCGAGGCCGCCGGCCGGATCAACGGCGCCTACGGCGAAGCCGCCTGGACGCCGATCCGCTACGTCAATCGCGCCTACAGCCGCAGCGCCCTGGCCGGCCTCTACCGCTCCGCGCGCGCCGGGCTCGTGACGCCCTTGCGCGACGGCATGAATCTGGTGGCCAAGGAATACGTCGCCGCCCAGAATCCCGTCGATCCCGGCGTTCTCATCTTGTCGCGCTTTGCCGGCGCGGCCGCCGAATGCACGGCCGCGCTGCTGGTCAATCCGTACGATCCGGAGGCGGTCGCAACCTCGATCGCGCACGCGCTCTCGATGCCGCTCGAGGAGCGGCGCCAGCGCCATGAAACGCTGTTCCATGTGATCTCGGAGAACGACGTCAAAGCCTGGGGTGAACTCTTCCTCGCGTCACTCACGCAGAAAGCGGACTTGCCGCTGTGGCGCCAGCAGCTCGGCCTCCGCCCGTCGATCGGCGCCGACATCGCTTAGCCGCGTCCCGCCCTGGAATTGGGTTCAATGCGCATACCGGCCCCGAAGACGTGGATGCCCGCGCCAAGCGCGGGCATGACGGGGAAGAGCATGATTCAATCAAAACAGAACGCGCTCCAGGCGCGTCGCTTGCCAGCGGTCTCGTCGTTCTAAGCCTCGACCGCGGCGGCGGAGGTTGCACCCTCCGCGGCGGGCTGCGCGCGCTGTTCCACCGGCTTCTCGAAACGCGTCAGGTTGAACGCGCTGTTGATCAGAGCGACATGCGTGAACGCTTGCGGAAAGTTGCCGACGAGCCGGCCGGTCCCCGGATCATATTCCTCGCTCAGCAATCCGACGTCGTTTCGCAGTTCGAGCAGCCGGTCGAACAACCGCCGCGCGTCCTGCCAGCGATGCTGCAGGATGTAGGCATCGACCAGCCAGAAGCTGCACGCCAGGAAGGCACCTTCCCCGGCCGGCAAGCCGTCGTCGCAAGCGGCAGTGTCGTAGCGCATGACGAAGCCGTCGACCATCAGTCGCCGCTCGATCGCCTGCAACGTCCCGCGCACGCGCGGATCGTCCGGCGGCAGGAAGCCGACCTCGGGCAGTAGCAGCAGGCTGGCATCCAGCTGTTTTTCCCCATAGGACTGCACGAAGCTCCCGAGATCCCGGTCAAAACCATGCCGGCACACGTCGGCGTGAATTGTGGCGGCGATCTCTCGCCAGCGATCGAGCGGACCTGCGAGGCCGAATTGCTCCGCGCTCTTGATCGCCCGATCGAAGGCGACCCATGCCATGACCTTGGAATAGGTGAAGTGCCTGCGCTTGCCGCGCACTTCCCATATCCCTTCGTCGGGCTCGGTCCAGATTCGCTCGAGGTGGGAGAGCAGCGCCTCCTGCAGGCCCCAGCCGGATTCGCTCGCGGCGAGCCCCTTGCACCGCCCCTGATGGAGGGCATCCATCACCTCGCCGAACACATCGAGCTGAAGCTGGCTACAGGCAGCATTGCCGATGCGCACGGGCGCAGCGCCTTCGTATCCTGGCAACCACGGCACCTCCCATTCGGTGAGGCGCCGCTCGCCGGCGAGCCCGTACATGATCTGAACCTGGTCCGGGCTGCCCGCCACCGCGCGCAACAGCCACTCGCGCCAGGCCTGCGCCTCGTCGTTGAACCCGGCATTCATCAGCGCGAGCAAGGTGAGAGTGGCGTCGCGCAGCCAGCAGAACCGATAGTCCCAATTTCTCGTTCCGCCCAACCGTTCCGGCAACGACGTGGTCGGCGCCGCGACGATGCCGCCGCTCGGCCAATAGGTGCAGGCCTTGAGCGTGATCAGCGAGCGTAGGACCTCATCGGAACAGTACCCATTCGGCCGGCACTTCTCCGACCAACCCGTCCAAAAACTTTCCGTCGCCTCGAGCGCGGATCGGGGATCGAGCGGTTCCGGCGGCGGCCCGTGCGAGGGCGAATAGGTGAGGACGAACGGCACCATCTCACCCGCCGGCACGGTGAATTCGCTGACCGTGCGCATGTTCTGGCCGGTGAGGCGCACCGGCGTCCGCAGCACGACCATGTCGGGGCCGGCAATCCCGCGCCAAGTGCCATCGTCGAGGCGCGTGACCCAGGGAACGATCGCGCCGTAGCCGAAGCGCAGCACGAGCTCGGCGCACATCGTGACGCGGCCCCGCTCCCCGACCACGAGACGGACCACGTTCGAGTGCATTGCGCGCACCGGCATGAAATCGACAAGGGTCACGACGCCTTCGCCGCATTCGAAGCGGGTTTCCAGAATCAATGTGTTCGGCCGATATCGCCGGGTGACACGCGCCTGTCGGTCGCGAGGCGCGATCTGCCAATGTCCGTGATCGTGGGAGCCGAGAAGCGCGGCGAAGCAGGCATCGGAATCGAAGCGCGGCCAACAGAGCCAATCGATCGAGCCGTCGCGCCCGACGAGCGCAGCCGCCTCGCAGTCGCCGATCAATGCGTAATCTTCGATGCGAGACGACATGGCGGCCTATTGCGGAAAATCGATGATGACCTTGATATCGCCTCGCCGGCGTTCGAGCGCCTCGCTCCAGCGCTCGAGCGGGACCCGGCGGGTGATCAGCCGTCCGAGCCAGCGCTGGTCGGCGCGCGCAAGCGCGTCCGCCGCCAGTTCGTAGTGCCGGCGGTTGGCGTTGACGGTGCCGAACACGACGTCGTTGTCGAGCACCATGTCTCGGTTGAGGCGGCCGATATCGATGTCGCAGCGCTTGCCGGGCTCGGTGACGCCGGTGAGGCAGACGATGCCGGCGGCGGCCGTCGAACCCAGACAATCGCAGATGACGGCGGGTGCTCCGGTGCATTCCATCAGGACGTCGGGCGCGAGCCGATCGAGGCTGCTGGCGTCGCTGTGATAGGTGGCGCCCAGGTCGCGCACGATCGCTTCCTTCGGACCGCCCTTGTTGTGATCGAGGACGTGCACGTCGAGGCCGCGCTGCATGCCCATCAGCGCGGCCAGCAGCCCGATGGGGCCGGCGCCGGTCACGAGCAAAGTCCTCGGCTGCCACGCGCGCGCGCGATGGCCGATGCGCTCGGTATGGTCCCAGGCCTTGGCGAGGATGCTGGCGGGCTCCAGCAGCACGCCGAGAATGCCCAGAGTCGGTTCGATCTTGACGGCGAATTCGGGCTCGACCCGGAAGCGCTCGGCGCCGTAGCCGTTGCGCTCCTTGATGCCGCGCTCGGTGTAGCGTCCGTTGCGGCACATGTCCCACTCCCCGGCGGCGCAGGCGAGGCACGGCTCGGGATCGGGCCGGCGCACGATGCCGACGACGAGGTCGCCGGGCACCAGGCCGCAACCCGGCGGCGCCGCCGCGACCGTGCCCAGCGATTCGTGCCCGAGCACCAGTCGCGGCTCGCCGGGAGGAGCAAAGCCGTAAGTACCGTTGAGGATTTCGCGGTCGGTGGCACACACGCCGAGCGCCAGCGTGCGCACCAATACCGCACCGTCCGACGCGGGCGGCTCGGGAATGTCGTCAAGCCTTGCCGAATTGGCGATTCCGGGCGAAACGGTGATTGCGCGCATCCCTTTGCCTGGATTGCTTGGATTCGGATCGCGGCCGGCGTGCCGATCCCGCGGTTTTTGCGGCGCACAGCATTCCTCATCGCCGAAAAACGCCTTCGACGACACCTCTACGCCGGAAGCTTAGAAAAGTTCCGGCCGACCCGAAACGAAAATCGGACCGTGCGCGTTGTCATTCTTGGTGAGCAACGTGGAGGCGCGGCATGGAGGCCATCGGACGCAGGCGATGGGCCATCCCGGAGGGCTACATTCCATCCGGAAGCTCGTTTTCCGAGCGCGCGCTGATCTCGCACGAGACCGCCTGCATCCTCAATGCGGGGGACCGCGACGCGCACGTCGCAATCACCGTCCTCTTCGCCGACCGTGAGCCGGCCGGACCGTATCGCGTGACGGTCCCCGCCCGCCGCACGCTGCACTTGCGCTTCAACGATCTCGCCGATCCGCAGCCGATCCCGCTCGATACCGACTATGCGTCGGTATTCGAGTCGGACGTACCGATCGTCGTGCAGCACACCCGACTCGATTCGCGCCGCGCCGAAGTTGCCCTGTTGTCGACGGTCGCCTACGCTGAAAGCTGATTGTGCATGCCCTGTTTTGCTGCCGCAACGAGTGGAAGCGCGGAACTTTTCGCATCGCGACACGTTGCGGTCAGTGCCGGTCCTGCAGGAGAGGAAAAATATGAAAATTGCGCAGATCGCGCCGCTTATGGAGAGCGTGCCGCCGCGTCTATATGGTGGAACCGAACGAATTGTCTCCTATCTCACCGATGAGCTGGTCCAACTCGGTCACGAAGTGACCTTGTTCGCGAGCGGTGATTCGGTGTCGAGAGCCAACCTGGTGCCGAGCGTGCCGATGGCACTGCGTCTCGACGCCAACGTTCGCGACATCATTCCCTATTACATGCTGATGCTCGATCGGGTGCGCGAACTGGCCGATGAATTCGACATCCTGCACTTCCATATCGACCAGTTTCACTTCCCGCTGTTTCGGCCGGTGGCCAATCGGACCGTGACCACCCTTCACGGCCGCCAGGATCTGCACGATCTCAAGCCGTTGTATATCGGCTTCGCCGAGATGCCGCTGGTATCGATCTCGAATGCGCAGCGCGGCCCCATCCCCAATGCCAATTTCGTGGCCACGGTCTACCACGGTATTCCCACGCACCTGCTGAAGCCGACCTACAAGCCGCGCGGCGATTATGTGGCGTTCCTGGGGCGCATCTCGCCCGAGAAACGGCCCGACCGGGCCATCATGATCGCCCGCGCACTCGGCATCCCCATCAAGATCGCCGCCAAGGTCGACAAGGTCGACGAAGCCTACTTCCACCAAACCATCGCGCCGCTGCTCGATCAACCAGGCGTGGATTACATCGGCGAGATCGACGAACGCGCCAAGAGCGAATTCCTCGGCGATGCCCGCGCCCTGCTGTTCCCGATCGATTGGCCCGAGCCGTTTGGACTGTCGATGATCGAGGCCATGGCCTGCGGCACGCCGATCCTCGCCTTCCGCTGCGGCTCGGTGCCCGAGATCATCGATCCCGGCGTCACCGGCGTGGTGGTCGATACGATGGACGAGGCGATCGGCAGGTTGCCCGAGGTCATCGCCCTCGACCGGCGTGCGGTGCGACGGCGATTCGACGAAAGATTTTCCGCCCTACGCATGGCCAAAGACTACGTTCACCTGTACCGTTCAGCGCTCAAGCGGCCGTCGCCGCAAGAGCGTGCGGCCTCCGTGCGAGACCCCCGCTCCAGTCGGGCCGTCGCTGCGTATCCCAGGCTGCAGCCTGAGCTTGAAAAAGGCATGAACTGACAGGCATGGCATGGCGATCGAGAGCGCGGCGCTCCCGATATTGTCGTTCGACACGATACCCGAGGCTCCGTTCTACATTCCAGCGACGGGCCCGGCGACGCGACCGCGCCGTTCGCTCAAGCACGACGATACCTTTCTGGTGCTCGACAGCTATGGCGATATCGGCGCCTCGGCCGGCGGCGCCGACGGGCTGTTTCACTGCGACACGCGTTTCCTCTCGCATCTCGAGCTTTTGCTCGACGGCATGCAACCGCTGTTGCTCGGATCCAACTTGCGCGACGACAACACCCTGCTGACAGTGGATCTGACCAATCCCGACGTGTATTTCGAGGATCACCTGGCGTTGCCGAAAGACACCTTGCACGTCGTGCGCACGATTTTTCTCTGGCGCGACACGGCCTATCAGCGACTGGCCATCCGCAATCATGGCGATCGTGCGGTCGAGCTGCGCCTGAGCATGTTGTTCGACAGCGACTTCGCCGACCTGTTCGAGGTTCGCGGGCTGCGGCGCAAGCACCGCGGCGTCGTCGGCCGCCGGGCGGTCCGCCCGGCCACCGCCATGCTCAGTTACCAAGGGCTCGACGCCAAGTTGCGCCAGACCGCCCTGCGGTTCGACCCGCCGCCGGCCGAGCTGACCGCGACCACGGCGTCCTATCGTCTCGATCTCGGCCCCAACGAGGCCACGCGGATCTGTTTCAGCATCGGCTGCGGCGCGCCGGAGCCACCCGAACCGGTGCCGCTGTTGCGCGGTCTGCGCGCAGTCCAGCGCAATCTGCGATCGGTTTCGCACAATGCCGCCACCGTCGAGACCTCGAACGATCTTTTCAACGAGGTGCTGTGCCGGTCGATGTCCGACCTCTACATGCTGATGACCAGCACGCCGCAAGGACGCTATCCCTACGCCGGCATCCCCTGGTATTCGACCACGTTCGGCCGCGACGGATTGATCACGGCGCTGCAGATGCTCTGGCTCGATCCGCGCATCGCGCAGGGCGTGCTGCGGCGGCTCGCCGCGTTCCAGGCCAAGACCGACGATCCCGAATCGGACGCGCAGCCGGGAAAGATCCTGCACGAGATGCGCGAAGGCGAGATGGCTGCCCTGCGCGAGGTCCCGTTCGGTCTCTACTACGGCAGCGTCGACGCGACGCCGCTCTTCGTCATGCTCGCCGGCCTGTATGCCGAGCGCACCGGCGACGATGCCACGATCGTGGAGCTGTGGCCCGCGATCGAGGCGGCGCTCGCCTGGATCGACGGGCCGGGCGATCCCGACGGTGATGGTTTCGTCGAATACCACCGCGCCACCGAGCAAGGGCTCGCCAATCAAGGCTGGAAGGATTCCCAGGACGCGATCTTCCATGCCGATGGCCGCCTGGCTCAGGGCCCGATCGCGCTGGCGGAGGTGCAAGGCTACGTCTACTGCGCCAAGCTTCTGGCGGCGCGCTGCGCCGAGCGCCTGGGACGGAGCGACCGCGCACGCCGCCTGAAAGCCGAGGCCCATCGCCTGGCCGAGCGCTTCGATGCAAGCTTCTGGTGTCCCGACCTCGGCACCTATGCCCTTGCGCTCGACGGCGACAAGGAGCCCTGCCGGGTGCGAAGCTCCAATGCCGGTCAGATCCTGTTCACCGGCATCGCCAAACCGGCGCGGGCGATCCAGGTCGGCCACGGCCTGCTGCGACCGCAATTCTTCTCCGGATGGGGCATTCGCACCATTGCCAACACCGAGGCACGCTACAATCCGATGTCCTATCACAACGGCTCGATCTGGCCGCACGACAATGCGCTCATCGCGCTCGGATTGGCCCGCTACGGCCTCAAGCACTCGGTCGAGCGCGTGTTCAAAGGCCTGTTCGATGCGGCGACCTATATGGAGATGCGGCGATTGCCCGAGTTGTTCTGCGGCTTCCAGCGCGGCCGCGGACGCGGGCCGACGCACTATCCGGTCGCGTGCGCGCCACAGGCATGGGCGAGCGCCACGCCGTTCTCGCTGATCGAAGCCTCGCTCGGCATTCAATTCGATCCGGCGGCGAACGAAATTCGCCTGCAAAGTCCGCGGCTGCCGTCGTTCCTGGACGAAGTGGTGCTGCGCAATTTGCAGCTCAAGCAGTCGAGCGTCGATCTCAAGGTGCGCCGCCATGCCAACGACGTGTCGGTGGAAATCCTCGAACGGCGCGGCCAAATCCAGGTCTCGGTCGTGTTCGGCCGAACGCCCGATCCCGCCGAGCCTGTCCCGGGCCATCTTGATCAATAGACTCAAAGCCCATCGAGGCGGAACGCAGCCGGGCCTCCCCGCCGCGTTCGGAACTCACATGTGAATGGCTTGATTGGCGCGCCCGGCATGTGCGACCGTCGGGCACGTTCCGTGGCCACGGTCCATCGATCGCGGACCGCGGATGCGCGATCGTTGGATGAGGATTCCCATGTGTCGAAACATCAGGACGCTGCACAATTTCGAACCGCCCGCCACCGACGAAGAGATCCGTGCCTCGTCCCTCCAATTCGTCCGCAAGTTGAGCGGATGCACGCGCCCCTCAAAAGCCAACGAACTTGCGTTCAACCGGGCGGTGGACCAGGTGGCGCAAGCCGCCCATGAGCTGCTCGGCGCGCTCGTCACCACTGCTCCGCCCCGTGACCGTACCGTCGAGGCCTCGAAGGCGCGCGCGAGGGCGGCGGAGCGCTTCCACACCTCCGGTGCGAGAGGCGCGTAGACGCTTTCGGTCGCGCTAGAGCATGTCCCGCAAAAGTGGGTACCGGTTTTGCGAAAAAGGACATGCTCAAACAAAAACTTAGAGCGGGATGACAATTCGAGGAAAGTCATCCCGCTCTAGTCCCGCCGGGCGACCACCGACAGGGTCCAGGCGGCGAGCGCATCCATCATTTCGCGTCTGACGTCGGCATCCTTTCGCCCACTGCGGGCCGGCACGTGAAAGGAATGATCGGCATCCTGGAACAGCCGCAACGATGCGCGCGCGCCCAGTCGTTCGCTCAACGGCCGAAGCAGCTCGATGTCCGCCAGCTGATCGCGGGTTCCTTGCAGCAGCAGCATCGGGACCCGCACCGCGAAAAGATGCTCGCCGCGCTCGTCCGACGGCCGCCCCGCCGGATGCAGCGGAAAGCCGAGGAACGCGAGGCCGCGCACGCCCGGCAGAGGCGATGCGGCCTGCGCCTGCGACGTCATGCGGCCGCCGAACGACTTGCCGCCGGCGACGAGAGGAAGCGCCGGCACCAGCCGGGCGGCCTCGGCCGCGGCAGCGCGAACCGTGGCGTGGGCGAGTTCGGGAGGGTCGGGCCGCTGGGCGCGTTGCTCCATATACGGAAACTGATAGCGCAGCGTCGCGATGCCGCGCTCGGCGAGCCCGGCAGCAACGGCATCCATGAACGGGTGAGACATTCCCGCCCCCGCGCCGTGCGCGAGCAGGTAGCAGGCGCGCGGGTGCGACGGCGTCAGCAGCAGGCCGGAGACGCGGTGCGCGTCGTCGACCGTTATCGTCACGGGCTCCAGATCCGACTGGTTCAACGCTCGCCCCCGACCTCCCTGTTCGCGGGAAAGCGGACCGCATCCTCAATTCGCAAACGCCGGTGCGCTGGTCGAACCGAGCTTGACCGCCTGGTTTTTCTTCGATGCCCCGGTCGCGCGCGCCACGCGAGCGGCGAGGTGCGATACCTAGGCCGTCGATCTAATCCCGTTCCGCCAAGATTTCCAGCGCCAACGGCTTGAGGCGGAAATTGTTGCACGCATTGAACAGGATCGGACAGTTGGAGATCGCGACGATTTGCGGCATGAGCGCGCGCAGCGTCATGTATTCGCCGGGCTTTCCCTTGGGCGGCCGGATCTCCCACACCCCGTTCTCATCGTATGCCACGGTCATGAACACGTTGAAGCACGCATCGATGTTGAAATTCCGCCGGTCCATGCCGTAACCGCGAATCGCGGTCTCCAGGTTCGATTGGCAATTCGGCGCGCCCGCGGCAGTCGCGCCGTAACGCGCCGTGTTCAGGTGCTCGCTGCAGTAGCCGCCGCCGCAATAGTTCTCGCCGGTCAGGTCGTCCTCGATCTGCCACATCGCACGCGTGCGGTTGCTGTAAAGAACGTGCGGCGCGGTCAGTTTCCAACTCAGATTGACGGCGCGGCTTGAATGCATCGAGAGCAGCTCGCGGACGTCGTCGCGGCTGAACGATATCAAATCTGCGACCTGCTCACCCTCGGGCTGGGTGAGACGCAGGCGCTGACCGGTCTCGATTTCGAAGCTGATGTTTCCGGCCGGTGCGAGGGTGACCGGCACGCCGGGCCGCAGAACGGCGCTTGCGCAACTCATGCGCGACAGCCCCTTATGTTCCGAGAAATATCGAACGGCGAACCGAACCCCTTCCCGCTGGCGGTCGCTCGATGGGGATAGCAGCGGATATCAACGGGGGTGTCAATTGCCGGCGCTGACCCGCGCAGCCCATCGCGCGCCATCTTGGCACACGTTGCGATCATCGCAGGCAGGGGCAGCGATGCTGCGATGGCCGCTCCGGCACGACGGCAGTTCACCAGGTCAGGCCTGATCGGTATCCTGAGTCCGTGACATCGACCCAGCCAGCGAACGCGCACACGGGCGCCGCGACGGTTTCGACCTCGACCCGGATCGTCCGGCGAACGGCGAACGCGCCGCCGCGCTCCGTGTCCGCCGATATCTGCGTGTTGGGCGCCGGCATCGCAGGGGTTTCCGCTGCGCTCGAAGCGGCCCGGCTCGGCCGCAAGGTCGCGCTCCTGGATGGGCTTCCCGCGCTCGGCGGGCAGGCCGTCAATTCGATCATCGGCACGTTCTGCGGACTGTTCGCCAACGGCACGCACGGCCATCAACTCACCCACGGCATCGCCGACGACATCCTGCGCGATCTCGGCGCGCAGGGCGCGCTGCACTACCGCCGCGGCGGGCCGTCGAACACCACCGTCGTGATGTACGACGAGGTCGCGCTGTCGCGCTGGATCGAGGAGGCGATTCGCGCGGCCGATATCACCGTGCTGCTGGGCGCCATCCTGCGCGGCGCTAGGCGCGACGGCCGCCGCGTGCGCGAGCTCGATCTCGCCACCCGCTACGGCGACGTCCAGCTGGCGGCGGCGGGCTTCGTCGACGCGACCGGCGACGCGGTACTCACCTGGCAAGCTGGCTTTGCCTGCCGCGAGCACGCCGGCGGCCCGATCTATGGCACGCAGATGATGGTGCTCGAAGGAATCGACGAGGCGCGACAGCCCACGCGCGAGGAGTTGACCGCGCGGGCGCGCGCCAAGGCCGCGGACTATGGTCTGGTGCGCACCGACGGATTTGCCTTCATCTTTCCCGGCCGCGCCACCGCCTTGGTCAACCTCACCCATGTCGAGACTCCGCTCGACCCGATCGCGGCCTCGAAGAGCGCGCTGCTTGGCAAGGCGCAGGCCGACAGGGTGCTGCGATTTCTCAAGCGCGAATATCCGGATGCCTTCGGGCAAGCGCGCGTGCGCAGCTATGGCCTGCCGGGCATCCGCCAGACGCGCTGGATCGCCGGCCGTCAGCAGCTCACGGTCGACGACGTGCGCGCCGGCACGCCGTTTGCCGACGCCATCGCCCGCACGGCTTGGCCGATCGAGCTGCACGATCGCCCCGAAGGCTACCTCTGGGAACCGTTCCCGGATGACCACGTGCACTACGTGCCATTCGGCAGCCTCGTCCCGGCCGAGGCCGACAACATCGTGGCTGCCGGCCGCTGCATCGACGGCGACAGCGCGGCGCTCTCCAGCGTACGGGTCATGGGACCCTGCATCGCCATGGGCGCCGCCGCCGCGCACGCCCTCGATCTCGCGGGCAGCGGCAGCGTGCAGCAGATCGACGTCGCGGCGCTTCGCCGGCGCGTGCGCGACAATGTCGAGCGCGCGGATTGAGCCGCAGCGGCGGGAACGACGGCGTGGGTGACGCGCCGTGAGCGGCGCCAACCTCGCGGCTCAGTTTCGACGCGACTTCGGCTTGACCGGTGGAGGCGCCGGGCACCGGCAGGTCGGAATTCGCGCGGTCGAAACGTTGCCGGCCGCGTCGACCGTGAGCATCATCAGCGGCGCTTTCTGCGCCGCATGGCTCGCGGCCGAGTTGACGCCCGCAAGCGTGTAGATGCTGGTCCCGGTCCCGAACATCATCTGGTTCGCGGCCGTGGTCTGGGCGCCGAAGCCGATGGCGGTGCTGGCATCGAAATTGGCCGACGTGTTGCTGCCAATCGCGGTGCTGAAGTTGACGCTCGCGCTGCCGGCGGTGGCGGTGTCGCCGACCGCGACGCTCTCGTTGCCGAGCGCACGCGCCGCAAAGCCCACCGCCGTGCTGGCGGACCCGCTCGAGGTCGCCCCCTGGCCGATCGCCACGCTGCCCTGCTGGCTGGCCGCAGCGCCGAGGCCGAAGGCCATCGCCGAGATGGCGCCGGCATTGGCGTTCGAGCCGAAGGCCATCGCCGCGTCGGCCGTTGCTGTGGCGTTGATGCCGACCGCGGTGGCGCCGGTGCCGGGACTGGCGGTCGCGCCCGAGCCGCATGCCAGTTCCCCGTTGCCGGCGTTCTGGACGCAGTTCGCTGCCGCGCTGGGCGGCATCACGGTCTGCGCATACGCGGCCGATGGCACGCATAGCGCGATCGCCAACGCGGCGATCTGGCGACAAAACGAGCGGATGTGGACGCGGAATGGATCGCATGGCCTATTCCCTTCAAATAGCGCTGAGGTTGCATTTCTCAGCTAATGCTATTCACGGTATAGGCTCGCCATGCCCGTGGCCAGGGCCATTCCCGGTCGCGGGAAAGCCCCCGCGGTGCCGCGCCAGTCCCGCGCGCCGCCGCGCGTGGAGCGCGCTCGGGAGATCCGTCCCTCTCCCGCAACGACAGAAATGTCTCTAGCTTGGCCGCCGATGACGGACCTTGACCAACCGACGCGACCCGTGAGCTTCCGCATCGTCGGCAAGCCCGTGGTCCGCAAGGAGGACGCGCGGCTCACCACCGGTCACGGCCGCTTCAGCGACGATGTCAGTATCGACGGCCAGCTCCATGCGGTGATGGTGCGCTCCCCGCATCCGCACGCGCGCATCCGCGCGGTCGACGCGGCGCGCGCCAGGGCGATGCCGGGCGTGCTCGGCGTGTTCAGCGGTGCCGACTGTCGCGCCGACGGGCTCGCCGCCATTCCACACGATCCGCTGCCCAAGACCAGATACGACATGAAGCTCAGCGCCGCGGGCGGCGGCGCGGTCTTCATCGGCCCGCACCTGCTGTTGCCCGCGGACAAGGCGCGCCATGTCGGCGAGGCCGTCGCGATGGTCGTGGCCGAGACCCTGCCGCAGGCGCTCGATGCGGCGGAGGCCGTCGCCGTCGACTACGAGGTGCTTCCCGGCGTCTACCATTCCGAGGACGCGATGCGGCCGGGCGCGCCGGTCGTCTGGGATGAGGTTCCGGACAACATCCCGGTCGACACGCTGTTCGGCGATCGCAAGGCGACCGACGAAGCCTTCGCGCGCGCCGATCACGTGGTGGCGATGGATTTCCACATCGACCGCGTCACCGGAGTGCCGCTCGAGCCGCGCTCCGCGCTCGGGCACTACGACGCCGAGAGCGGGCGCTACACGCTTTATGCCGGCAGCGGCGGGGCGGTGCGACAGAAGCGCGAGCTTGCCACCGTGCTCGGCGTTGCGCCCGAGCGCCTGCGCGTTCTGTCCTACGACGTGGGCGGCAATTTCGGCACCCGCAACCGCGTCTTCGTCGAATTCGGACTCGTGCTATGGGCGGCGCGCAAGCTCGGCCGTCCGGTCAAGTTCACGGCGACGCGCTCCGAGGCCTTCCTCAGCGATTATCAAGGCCGCGATCTCGTCACCAAGGTCGAGCTGGCGCTTGCCCGCGACGGCCGCTTCCTCGCCATGCGCGCGACCAATATCAGCAATGTCGGCGCGCGCTGCGTCTCGCTCTCGCCGCTTTCCAAAGGCGCGGGCCTGATCCCAGGCTCCTACGCCATCCCCGCCGCCACGCTGCGCGCGCTCGCGGTCTACACCAACACCATGCCGACCCAGGCCTATCGCAGCTCCGGGCGGCCGGAGGTGACGTTCGCGATCGAGCGCCTCATCGATACCGCGGCGGAAGAGCTCGGCATCGATCGGATCGCACTGCGGCGCAAGAATTTGATCCGCCCGGAGGCGATGCCTTACCGCAACGCGGTCGGCATGACCTACGACAGCGGCCGCTACGCCGAGAACATGGACCGGGCGATGGAGCTCGCCGACTGGACAGGCTTCGACGCCCGCCGGCGCGAGGCCGCCCGACGCGGCAAGCTGCTTGGCCGCGGGCTTGCGAACTACGTGGAATCCTCGATCGGCGCGCCCAACGAGCAGGCTCGCATCACCGTGCGTCCGGAAGGCCGCGTCGACGTCGTCATCGGCACCCAGCCGAGCGGCCAGGGCCACGAGACCAGCTTCGCGCAGGTGGTGTCCGACCTGCTCCATGTGCCGGTCGAGCGCGTGAACATCATCCTCGGCGACACCGACGTGGTGCAGGCGGGCGGCGGCTCGCATTCGGGGCGCTCCATGCGCCATGCCGCGACCGTGTTCGCGAAAGCCGCCCCCGAGCTCATCGCCAAGGGCAAGAAGCTCGCGGCCGCGATTCTGGGGTCGGCGCCGGACCACATCGAGTTCAGCGACGGCAGGTTCGGCTCGCGCGAAACCAACCGCAGCTTCGATTTCCTCGAGCTTGCGAAGGAGGCCGCACGCCACGACCTCGCGCCGGACCTCGCGCGCGAGTTCGAGCACGGCATCGCGGTCGTGACCGACAACGAGATGCACGACCCAGTATTTCCCAACGGCTGCGCCACCTGCGAGGTCGAGGTCGATCCCGACACCGGCGCGGCGCGGATCACCCGCTACGCCTCGGTCGACGACGTCGGCCGCTGCATCAACCCGCTCATCGTCCACGGCCAGACTCACGGCGCGATCGTGCAAGGCGTGGGCCAGGCCATGTGGGAGCAATGCTATGTCGAGCCTGACTCCGGCCAGCCGCTGGTGGGCTCGCTCATGGACTACGGCATGCCGCGCGCAGATACGGTGCCGCCGCTCAAGACCGAAATCGCCGAGGTGCTCTCGCCGACCAATCCGCTGGGCATCAAGGCAGGCGGCGAAGGCGGTACGACCGCGGCGCCGGCGGTCGTCATCAGCGCGATCGTGGATGCGCTGCGCGATTACGGCGTGCGCGACATCAAGATGCCGGCGACGCCTTACAACATCTGGCGCACGATCCGGGAGGCCGAGGCGAAAACAGGGAGAAAGTGATGCTCTGCAGGCGCGTCGGACACTGCGCGCACGACTGTGGCGCGGCATTCCGACCAGCCGCAGCATCGCCCCCCCCCGCTAGTCCACAAGGTCCTAGCCTGCTCTGCCTCCGATTAACGACTCTCGTTCGTGCTCCCGGCCGAGAACATTGCTGGGAAGTTGAAACGGCACTTCCCAAATGTTTTGGGCATACTCGGCGATGGTCCGATCGGAGGAGAACCACGCCATTCGTGCGATGTTGAGCATGCTCATCCGCGTCCAATCGGATGTCGACAGCCACAGGCTTTCGACGCTTCTCTGCGTTGCGAAATAGGCATCAAAATCCACAGTCACCATGTAGTAGTCGGAATACCGCAGCGCATTCATAAGCGCAGCGAATCGGCCGGCATCGTCGGGTGAAAAGACGCCGGTCTCGATCGCATCGATGGCCTCGGCAAGCTTGGGAGACCCTGCAATCACCGAACTTGCTTCCAAGCCTGCGCGCCGACGCTCCTCGACTTCCTCTGCCTGCAAGCCGAAGATGAAGATGTTCTCTGCGCCAACGTGATTGCGAATCTCGATATTCGCTCCGTCCAGCGTGCCGATCGTAAGCGCACCGTTCAAGGCAAGTTTCATATTGCCAGTGCCGGATGCCTCCATTCCGGCCGTCGAAATCTGCTCGGATAGGTCGGCGGCGGGAATAATCCTCTCGGCCAAACTGACGTTGTAATCGGGCAGGAAGACGACCCGGAGCAGATCGCGAACGACTGGATCCCCATTGATGACTTTGGCCACATCATTGATGAGCTTGATAATTAACTTTGCCTGCGCGTAGTTCGCTGCCGCTTTTCCCGCAAATATCTTCACCCGCGGCACCCAATTCCGATTGGGCTCAGCCCTGATGGCGTGATAGAGCGCGACCGTCTCAAGTAGATTCAACAATTGGCGCTTGTATTCGTGGATACGTTTGATCTGCACATCGAATAGCGCATCCGGGTCAACACTCAAATTAAGTCGTTCGACGATCAGACGCGCGAGGGCCACCTTGTTGGCGCGCTTGGCTGCTCTGACCAGTTCCTGAATCCCACAGTCCTCGGCGTGGTCGGCAAGACGGGTCATTTGGGTCGGATCATCCAGAACGGCATCGCTGCAGACCTCGCGAAGGACCCTGGTGAGATTAGGATTGGCCTGCAGCAGCCAGCGTCGGAACGTGATTCCATTGGTTTTGTTGACGATCCGGTCCGGATAGATCGCGTGGAGCTCGCGGAATACAGTCTTGCGCATCAGGCTGGTGTGAAGCGCGGACACGCCGTTGATGCGATGGGAGCCGACGAACGCAAGGTGCCCCATTCTCAACTTTCGACCGTTATGCTCGTCGATCAACGAAATCGACCCGAGCGAATCGGAAGCAGAGGGATTTTTCAGCTTCGCTGCCTCAAGATGCTCCCTATTGATGCGATAGATGATTTCCAGGTGCCGCGGCAGAACGCGCCCGAACAGATCCACTGGCCAGGTCTCAAGCGCTTCAGGCAGGAGCGTATGGTTGGTATAGGAGAATGTGCCGACGGTGATACGCCACGCCTCGTCCCACGGCAGCCCGTGCAGGTCGACGAGGATGCGCATGAGTTCCGGAACCGCGACGCTCGGATGCGTGTCATTGAGCTGGATTGCCGATCGAAGCGGCAGCAAATAGAGGTTTCCGTCGGTCCGTAGGTGGCGTTGCACGAGGTCCTGCAGCGACGCTGAAACAAAGAAGTATTCCTGGCGCAGGCGAAGCTCTTGGCCGGCCGGGGTCGCATCGCTAGGATAGAGAATCTTCGAGATCGATTCGGCGCGCGCCTGCTCCGACAACGCCCCGACGTGATCGCCCAGGTTAAATGCATCGAGGCGCAGAGGGTCGGCCGCTCGGGCAGACCACAAGCGCAACGGATTTACGTATCGGCCGCGCCATCCCACGATCGGGATATCATAGGCGACCGCCTCGAGGGTCTCGGCCGGGTGCCAGACCGAGCGTTTGACGCTGGTCGGCGAAATCGTCATCTCGACCCAACCGCCGAAGTGGATATCGTAGATCACTTCCGGCCGGGCAAACTCCCATGGATTGCCGAAGGACAGCCATTCCTCAGGATATTCCTGCTGCCAACCATCCCTGATGACTTGGCGGAACAGTCCATGATCGTAGCGAATGCCGTAGCCATAGGCAGGAATTCCGAGCGTCGCCATGCTCTCCATGAAGCAGGCGGCGAGCCGACCCAGGCCGCCATGGCCGAGTGCCGCGTCCGGTTCAGCGGCTCGCAGCCGGTTTAGATCGACCCCCAGATCCCCGAGTGCCGCGCGAAAGATCTCAGTCCAACCAAGGTTGCAGAGCACATCGGCAAAAAGTCGCCCGATGAGGAACTCGAGCGACAGATAGTAGACGCGCTTGCGGCCCCGAGCATGGCTGGCGCGATCCACCGCGAGCCATCGATGGACAATGCGGTCTCGAATAGTCAGCGCGGCCGCGACGAACCAGTCTCGGTCCGTGGCTACAGACGCATCCTTGCCCAATTCCAGCGCCAGTTTGGCAAGCACGGCGCTCTTGATTTCGTCAAGGTCGTCACCCTCTGCCGGCGCGGCAGCATGACGAGTCCAGAGATCACGGCCATCGACATGATGCACTGGTGCCGCCTTGCGAGCGAACTCCGGCTTATCCATGCTCCTGCTTTCTATGCCGCCATCGGCGCTGGCCGACCGCGTGCTGAGTTCGCTGTCGCTTCCAAAAAACTTGATTCTTGCGTACGCAGATGTAAACCGCCCCGGACTGCATGTGCAACCGAATACCTAGCGGTTCCACTTTGGGTGGATCGCTAGGGGGAGTCCCGAACGGCGGCAAATAGGACCCGTCTAAGCAAGGTCGATCGCCGCACACGCCGCGACTCAATCGATCAGGTAGATCGGACTCGACCAGGCCTGGTGGCCGTCGCTCTGCGTCACCCGTAGATAGACCGGAAGGTCGGCGCCGCCCGAAAACGTCACGGCGTGGTCGACCGCGACGCGCCGGCTCCAGTCCTGCTCGGGCAGGCGATAGACGCTGATCCGCCGGCCGAGCCCGCCGCCCTCGAACGCCACGGTGTTCTCGGCGAGCGCGGCGAGCTCGACGGCACCCGAAACGACGCTGGTGTCGAGCGCGAGCGTGCCCCGTTTCGCCTCCTCGAGCCAGATGTCGATGCCGGCGAGATTGCCGGTCGTCACCGAAGTCCAGGCCAGCGCCGTGCCGGGCGTGGTTTCCTCCACCTTGCGTTCCGGATTGAGAAAATTCACCGGCGCGAAGCGCGCAAAGCGATTGCCCGTGAGCGTCAACCTCCCCCGCCACAGGGTCTCGCGGCCGCGGCCGCGATACTCGGCGCCCTGCCACAGCACGCGCACGCGGCGGCCGAGATCGGCGGCGGCGAACGGACGAACCGTCTGCGCCACGCGCGTGCCGTGCAGGACGTCGACCCGCTCGATCGGCGCGGTGCCGATGACCTCGGCGGCGAGCCGCATCGGCACCGATCCCGGCCGGATGATGTCGCCCATCAAGGCTTCGCGCACGGCGTGTTCATCCGCGCGCGCGAGCTGGGGGTCCTCCGCGAAACCCGTCACCGGCTGCGCGAACGTGCCGCGCAGGTCGAGGAACAAGCGGGTGCCGGTGGTGCCGTAGTGCCGCCGCCGGCGCAGCGCCTCGAACAGGGCATCGCGCGTGAGCTCCGGCATGAGATAGCAGGTGAGCCCGCCGATGGCGCCGAAGGTCGAGGCGCCCGGCCGGGTGGCGCCGGGCCGGCCCTTGTGGTCGTCGCTGTGGCACACCACGCCGACGCGGTAGCCGCGCTCGAAGGCATCGTGCAGCAGCCATTCGAACGTGCCCCAGGTCGAATGCACCTCGACGCGTGCGTTCGAGCCGCCCGTCATGGGCGTAGCCGATGTCCGCGTAACGCCCGCCGACATGGGCGATGACCACGGCGTCCTCGCCGTCCAGCGCGCGGAACAGCTCATCCGCGGTGTAGATGGCGTCGGTCGAGGTTCGGCCCTCCACCAGGATGTGCGAGGAGCGGCGGATCGGCCGGCCCTCGCGGCGGAAGAAGATGTTGCGGTCGCCGCCCATGCCGGTATTGCCCGACCACTCGTAGCCCGGCAGGCAGACGAAACGGCCCGGCGCGTCGAATTCGGCCGTGAGCCGGTTGAGCTTTGTCCAGAACGCATCGGTGATCTGGAAATCGTTGCCCTGGTGGCCGACGATGTCGACGAAGGCCAAGTCGCGCGCGTAGCGGAAATAATTTTCCGCCGTGCCCATGCCGATCGTCTCCCCGCTCTGCCCGTGCAAGTCGCCCCAATAGCGCCGCAGCGGCGCCGCGGCGACCACGCGCAGGGGATTGGCGCGCGCGAGCTCCTGCGCCGTCCGCGGTGAGCTTAAGATCGAGATCGCCGGCCGCGTCGGCGACGAGACCTTCCAGCACGCACGGGCTGTTGCCGGGCTTGACTGCGACGCACTTCGGCAATCCGGCGACCGGCCGCGACGGCGCGAGGGTCACCACTCGATCGACCTGCCTGGTCGGATTGCCCCACACGTCCTCGGCGACGATGGCGAGCCGGAACGCCTCGCCGACGAGCGCGAGCGAAGGCCAGATCGCCTTCCAATGCGCGGCCGGCCCCGGCACCAGCGCAAAGCCCGGCTGTTCCGGCAGCTCGGTGAATTCATAGGTGGCGAAGGCATCGATCGAGGTCCTGAGCTCGACGCGCTCCTCGCAATTGGTCTGCAACCGGTAGCCGGGCGAGCCCTGCCGGCGGTCGCCCATGCGCACCGTCAGCGTGTCGCCGGCGCGCAGATAGCCGCGGCCGATGCGGATGAGCAGCGTGTTGGCGTAGGGCCGGATGTTGAGACGGTCGAACCAGACCTCGAGCTTGGCGCCGTTGCTCGCCTCGACGGTGGTGAAATTCGGCGCGGCCGGCTGGTCGAATTGCGGCTTGCTCATGTCGGACGTCGTCCGCCAGGAAATCTTCACCATGCCGGTATCGTCGATGCCGAACGTGCCGGCGGTATAGATCAACGTGAGCTCGGCGTGCGAGCCCGCGACGAACGGCCCGGACGGCGTGAGCTCGATCGAGCCCATGTGCTCGGGGAGATAGGTCGAGAACGGCATGATGGGGGTGCGACCTCGAGAGCGGCGCGGCTCTGCTAGCCGGGCGGGAGAACGGCCGATAGGATAGCCACTGACGAATGGATAGGGCAGGAGCATTTCGATGGCGGCCGTGCGCCTCTTGCTGGTGCTCCTGTTGCCGGTGCTCGCGATCACGGCGCCGGCGACGAGTTGGGGGCAGGACTGGCCGAGCCGCCCGCTGCGGTTCATCGTGCCCTATCCCCCCGGCGGCTCGACCGATATCGCGGCACGCGTGCTGGGCGAATACCTGTCGCGCTCGCTCCGCCAGCAGATCGTCGTGGAGAACAAGTCGGGCGCGGGCGGCGTGATCGGCGTGGAGAGCGGCGCCAAGAGCGCAGCGGACGGCTATACGGTCCTGATCGCTCCCGACTTCGTGACGAGCGCGCCGCATATCTTCAAGATGAGCGTCGATCCGTTGAAGGATCTGGTGCCGGTCGTGCAGCTGTCGCGCCAACCGGTCGTGCTTGCGGTGCATCCCTCGCTCGGCGTGAGTTCGCTGGCGGAATTGATTGCGCTGGCGAAAGCCCGTCCGGGGATGAGCTTTGCGACCTCGGGCGTCGGCTCGCAGCAGCAGATCGTCGCCGAGTGGTTCGCCAAGATCGCCGGCATCAAGCTCGATCACGTGCCCTATCGCGGCGGCGGCCAGGCCATCAACGATCTCATCGCCGGCCACGTCAAGATCGCGTCGCTCGGCTCCTCGCCGCTGATCCCGCACTACAAGGCCGGCACGCTGCGGCTGCTGGCGCAATCGACGGCGGAGCGCTCGCCGAGCCTGCCGGACGTGCCGACCTATCAGGAGGCAGGGATCAAGGGGCTGGTTCTCGACCAGTGGCTCGGCGTCTTCGTTCCCGCCGGCACGCCGCCGGCCATCGGCGCCCGCCTCAATGCCGAGATCAACAAGGCGCTGGCCGAGGCGGCGATCCGCGACAGCTTCCTGCAATCGGCGCAAGAGCCGGTCGGCGGCAGCGCGGAGGCATTCGCGCGGCTCGTGCGCGACGATTTCGAAAGGTACGCGCGGCTGGTGAAGGAGTTGAACATCAAAGCCGCCAACTGAATGAAGCTGACCGACGAGGAAGAGGCGCTGCGCGCCGGCGAATGCGGCCCGGCGGCGCAGTGGGCGATCGAGCATCAGATCAAGGTCGGAGACTATCTCGGCGCCGGCGACTTCGTGCCGGTGACGCAGGCCCACATCATGGCCGACACCGAGTCGCTGGGCGTCGCCGGGGTCGAATGGCTCGAACGCATGGCGCGGCTCCCGCCCGCTGCAGCGGCGCGTGCGCATTCCGACCATCACCGATCCGCGCGGCACCGACTTCGCGGCCGCCCATCGACTCAAGCAGCAGCCCTGGATGCTCGACCTCGAGCGCCGTGCGATCGCCGCGTTCGAGGCGCTCGGCGTGCTGATGACGAACACCTGCATCAACTACCAGACGATCATGCCGCCGGTATGCGGCGAGCACGTCGCCTACGGCGATACCGGGGTGGTGATCTACTGCAACAGCGTGTGCGGCGCGCGTTCGAACTTCGAGGGCGGACCGTCGGCGCTGAGCGCCGCGCTCACCGGCCGCACCCCGCGCTACGGCTATCACCTCGACGAGCGGCGCGCGGCGACGCTCGTCGTCGATGTCGGCTGGACTCCGCGCGAGCTCAACGATTGGGGCGCGCTCGGCGGCATCGTCGGCCGCCTGGCCGGCGACTATTGGCAGGTCCCCGCCCTCGTCGGCATCGATCGCGTCCCGAGCTCCGACGAGATGAAGCATTTCGGCGCCGCGCTCGCGAGCTACGGCTCGGTTGCGCTGTTCCACATGGTCGGGATCACGCCGGAGGCACAGCGCGGGGCCGACGTCGTGGCTGCGCGCGCAACGCTGCCGCGGCACGCGGTCGGCGAAGCCGACATTCGCGCCTTCGCGGCGGAGCTACGCGCGCGGGATCGACACCGTCGATCTCGTCGTGTTCTCGGCGCCGCAGCTCAGCCTGGTCGAGATGCAGCAATTGGCCGGCCTGCTCGACGGTCGCCGCGCGACCATCCCGCTCCTCGCGGTGACCAGCCCGCAGGTCAAGCCCGACGCCGACCGCTGGGCCTGACCGCGCGCATCGAGGCCGCCGGCGGCAGCGTGCTCTCCGGCATGTGCTTCTACCAGAGCTATGCCCGCGAAATGGCGGAGGCGAACGGCTGGAAGCGGCTAGCGACGAACTCGGCCAAGCTCGTCAACATCATCGGCGGCTATGGCTACCGGCCCGCGCTGCTCGTCCATGGGCGCCTGCGTCGATGCCGCCTGCCGCGGCGGCCGGATCGCAAGATGAGCGGCCGGATTTTCATCGCCGCCGCCGGCATGGGACGGCGGGTCGAAGGCGAAGCCCTGGTCGCCAAGGATGGATTTTCCGCGCGCTACGATCTCGACCGCGTGCGCGGCGTATTTTCGCGGCCCGAGCACAAGCTCGCCGGCCAGAGCTACGTCGACCGCGTGCTGGTGCTCGACGCGGCGAAGGGCGGCGTCGCCACCGCCTGGATGCTGCACGAGATGAAGTCGCGCGGGGTCGTTCCGGCCGCGCTGGTCTTGAACGCGGTCAATCCGATCATGGTGCAGGGCGCGGCACTCGCCGACTTCACCATGATCTCCGGCTTCGAGCTCGACATCACGCAGGCGATCCCGAACGGCGCCAGGGTGGAGGTCGATCCGACCGCGGAGCGCCCGTTCATTCGCGTGCTGTGATCGAGCCGACGGCTGGAGGGCAGTTTGGGATCCATCGGTCGTCATGCGCGGGCTTGACCACGCAAGTCGGATTTGCTCGGGCGCCGCGACGGCATAAATCTTGATGGTGCCGGCTTGGACTTGCGGGATGACGTTGAGCGATTGGTCGACCATGTAGTCGATCTGGCCGCCGACGAGATCGCGGAGCGCCGGCCCAGTGCCGCGATAGGGCACCATGTTCGGCGTGAAGCCCGAACTTCGCGTTGAAGACCAGGCCGGCCACATGCGCGATCGAGCCGACCCCGGCGTGGCCATAGTTGAGCTTCGACGAGTTGGTCTTGAGGTAGTCGATGAACTCTTTCAGCGTCTTCGCCGCGGTGTCCTTCTTGGCCACGATCGCTTGCGGCGTGTAGTTGACGATGCCGACCTGCGCGAAGCTCATGGCCGGATCGTATTTCAGGTTGGGATAGAGCGCGGGCGCCGCCGACTGCGTGCCCATGTTGCCGACCGCGATGGTGTAGCCGTCGGGCTCTGCCTGGGCGGCGCGGGTCATGCCCAGCGTCCCGCCGGCACCGCCGATGTTCTCGACCACCAGCGTCTGGCCGAGCGTGCGCGACATATGGTCGCCGACGAGGCGGGTGACGACGTCGGTCGGTCCGCCAGCCGCGAACGGCACGATGACGGTGATCGGCTTGTTCGGATACTGGGCGGCGGCGGGCGCGCTCTGCAACGCGAGCGCGAGCAGGCTGCCGGCGATCAAGCGGCATGTGAGCGGCATGGTCTTCCTCCCTCGGCCGACACGCTGCGATGATGGGCAGCGCACGCCGCTTAAGCAAGCGCGGCTTGCTGCGTCGGCGCTGGTGGCCGAGCAGCACATTTTCCGCGCCGGCAGCAATGACAGCGCCGCGCAGGCAGGCGCGAACGCGACGCGCCGCGATGCGGCGACAGATTCAAATCACCTCTTCGGTCTTGTCGTCGGTCTCGCCGTAGCGGCGCAACGTGGCGGGCCGGGTGCCGGCGTAGAGCTTCTCCAGTCCGGGGGCGATCTTGGCGTTCTCGCGTTCGAACAGGCTGTTGCCGGAAAGATCGCTCTCGACCAGGAACGGCCCGAAATTTTCCACGTCGAGCACCCACACCGCCTGCGCCAGCCCCAGCTCCTCGAGCCAATAGACGCCGGCGACGCGCTTGATGCCGCGGCCGAGCAGCGCGCCGGTGCCGTAGCCGACCGTGGTGAGATAGACCGCCCCATTGGGAACGAAGAATTTGCGATAGACCTCGGAGGTCATCCCGCCCTTGCCGAGGATGAGGTTGCAGCCGGAGAGCTCGAACCAGCCCTCGAGCCACTTGGCGAACCGGAACGACGCGGTCGCGGTGACCGCGCCGACGGTGTAGCTGCCGTCGGCATTGACCGACGCCGCCGGCGAGCAATGGAAGTTGGCGAGCCCGAGCGCGTCCTTTGCGGCCGGCATTCCGGCGCCGTCCTCGATCGCGTGCTTGTATGCGCCCTCGCGCGCGGTGAAGACGCGTCCGGTGAGATAGGCGACCGAGCCGATCTCGAGGTCGCGCAGGTCGCCACTGCGCGCGGGAAGGTTCAAATGGACGGTCTTGAGCGCGGCCATGGTCTACTCCGCTGCTGCAGCGGCGGGTGCGCCCCATTCGACGGTGGAGCGCCGCATGTAGTCCGTGAACCACATCGGGTCGGTGCGGAACTGGGCGCGGCCGTCGGCGGCAATGCGCGCGCAGGCGCGGCGCGAGGACAGGCAGAACATGTGCACCGACATCGGCATGCCGCCGGTATGGCAGTAGCCGACCTCGATGTGGCAATCGATCACCATCGACGACCCGATGAATCCCATCGCGCCCATGCCGATGCTGTTGCCGAGATCCTTGAACTCTTCCTCCAGCGCGGCGATCCCGGGGTCCGGATTGCGCGAGCCGACGATGCGCAGGCAGGACGCCTGCTTGCCCAGCACCATGGAAATGTCCTTCGAGCCGCCGAGCCCGATCCCGACGATCGCCGGCTGGCACGCGAGCCCGCGCTTGCCGAAGCCGATCAGGGTGTCGAGGTAGAACCGTTTGATGCCCTCGATGCCGTCGCCGGGGAACAGCATGCGGTAGTCGGAGCCGAACAGGCCGCCCTTGTGGACGGTGGTGAGCTCGATCCAGTCGGCGTCGGGGTGAAACGCGTATTCGATCTCCGGCGCGCCGATGCCGACATTGTTGTTGTGGTCGGTGCGCCAGAGCGGATGCACGCGGTTGGGCCGCAGCGGCACGTTCATCGTGGCGCGCGCGGTGGCGCGCCGCAGCGCCGCCTCCAGCGCGACCGGGCCGCCCTCGATGCTCGCCTCGTTGCCGATCTTGACGTACCAGCGCGGCAGCCCGGTGTCGCCGCACATGGCGCGGCGGTCCTCCTTGGCGGCCTCGTAGTTCTCCAGCATGGCCTTGATGACGAAGGCCGAGAGGTCGCCCTTCTCGGTGTCGGCGCATCGGCGCAGGCCGGCGAGATAGTCTTCGGGGATCTCGATCGCCGCCTTGGCCATCAAGTCTTCCGCGGTGCGCTGCACGCTCGCCAATGGAATCATGTTCGTCTCGCTCTACTCGGCCGCGACCTCCCTTCCCTCCCCCGCTCGCGGGGGAGGGCAAGGGTGGGCGCGCCCGGCTTCACATGGGTGAACTCGACCGGCTGCTCGGTGATCGCGATGGCGCCGGCGGTCTGCCGCGCGACCGTGAACCACGATGTCGCCAAGTCGCCCGGTTCCGGGAAGTCGGAACGGAAGTGGGCGCCGCGCGAATTCTCGCGCTTGCGCGCGGCGAGCGCAATCACCCGGCTGATCTCGGTGAGCGAGCGCAGGTTGAGCCAGTCGTGCCAGGTCAGGTTGAAGGCGCGGCCGTCGTCGGCCACGCCGGTCGCCAGGAGCTCGGCCTCGATGGCGTCGAGCGCCGCGATGCCGCGATCGAGCCCCGCCCGGTCGCGCACGACGCCGACATCGTCCCACATGGTATCGAGCAGCTTTTCGCGCAGCTCGTTCAGGTTCCCGCCTTTGCGCGCGAACGGCGCCAGCGCGCGGCCGAGCTCCGCATCCAGCACGGCCTCGTCCGGCGGCCGATGGCCGGGATTGGCGGCGATCCAGCGCGGCATCACGTCGCCGGCGATGCCGCCGAACACGGTCGAGTTGGCGACGCCGTTGCCGCCCAGCCGGTTGGCGCCGTGCATGCCGCTCGCGTCCTCGCCGGCGACGAACAGCCCCGGCCACTCCGTCGCGGTGTCCGCGCCGCACACGACGCCGCCCATGAAGTAGTGCGCGGTCGGCACCACCTCGACCAGCCCGCCGGCGAGATCGAAACCGCTGTCGCGGCAACGGTCCACCATGCCCTTGAACTCCCGGGCGACCTTGGCCGGTCCGAGATGGCTCATCTTGATGTAGACGCCGCCGTGCGGCGTGGTGCGGCCGGCCCGCATCTCCGCATCGATGGCGCGGCTGACCACGTCGCGCGTGGCGCGCTCGAGCTTGTCGTCATAGTCGCCCATGAAGCGGTGCAGCGCGCCGTTGAGCAGGTGACCGCCGGCTCCGCGCAGCCCCTCCTCCAGCACGGTGCCGGTCATGCGCGTGTCCGGGCCGGCGAGCAGCCCGGTCGGATGGAACTGGACCATCTCCATGTCGCGCAAGGGCAGGCCGGCGCGCAGCGCCATCGCCAGCCCGTCCATGCTCTTGTCGCCGGAGGGCGTGTGGTAGCGATACATGGTCGGCCCGCCGCCGGTCGCCAGCAGCACCGCTTGCGCCGCGACGAAGCGGAACTCGCCGGTGCGGATGTCGATCAGCAGCGCGCCGGCAAGGGCGCCGTCCTTGGCCGGAACGAGCGCGACCGCGCGATGCTCCTCGAGCTGGCGGACCGGACGCGCCCACACCTGCTCCATCAGCCGGTTGATGATCTCGATGCCGGTGAGATCGCCCTTGTGCACGGTGCGATCGAAGCTCTGGCCCGCGAACGCCTTGCCGTGCAAGGTGCCGTCCGGGTTGCGATCGAAGAAGCAGCCGATCTCGTTCTCCAATTCGCGCACGCGCTCGACCGCGGTCGACACCAGCGTCCAGGCGAGCTCCTGGTGCGGCAGCCATTTGCCGCCCTCGATCGTGTCCATGAAGTGGCGCTCGACCGAGTCGCCGGGATTGAGCGCCACGTTGTAGCCGCCCTGCACCATGCGGGTGCAGCCGCATTTACCGAGCAGGCCCTTGCTGACGATCGTGATGTCGAGATCGGGATCGGCCTTGAGGGCATGCAGCGCCGCGAACAGGCCGGCGCCGCCCGCGCCGAGGATCAAAATGTCGGTCTCGAGCCGTTCGAGGGCCATGCCTTGCTCAGAACAGGCGCGCCAGCAGGATGAACGCGATGACGGCCGATATGCCGGCCGCGATCGTCGCCAGCTCCTTCTGTCGGTCGCGCCAATCGAAGTTCTCGATCACGAGCAACCGCAGTCCTCCTAACATATGCAGCAACGCCAGGAAAACGAGACCGCTCTCGGCGACCTTCACCAGCGGCTGATCGCTCCAGCGCAGGAAGCCTTCGAGCTGCGCCTCGCCGTGGATGGCGAGGCCGAGCGCCAGGAAATGCAGCGGCAGGAAGATCGCGAGCGCCAGGCCGGACAGCCGGTGCACCAGCGCCGCGATCCAGAGCACGCTGGTGCGATGCGCCAATCGCCGCGCGCTCATGGCAGCACCACGGCGGCGACCGCCCGCAGGCCGAGGAGCAGCAGCGCGGCGCCGAACGCCATGGCGAACATGCCGGCGCTGCGCTCCCGCAGCGGCGACCATTCGATCAGCACGTTGCGCACGCCGATCGCGGCGTGGATGGCGACGGCGACGACGAACACGCCGTAGGCCGAGGCCCACAGCAGGCTGCCGCGGGTGCGCGCGAGAATGTCGGCGGCGGTCATCCCCCGGCGCGTGGCATAGAAGATGACCGCGACATGCAGCAGGATCAGCGGCGCCATCAGCGCCGCGGTCGCGCGCTGCCAGACATAGAGCCGCACGTTCATGTCAAGAGGCGTTCCTTTGGCATGGACTCAACGCCGCGGATTCTGGCCAGGCGGCTCTGGCGTCCCCTCCCCCGCAAGCGGGGGAGGGTTAGGGTGGGGGCATGAAAGAACTCGTGCCAGCCTGCCCCCTCCCCACCCCTCCCCCGCAAGCGGGGGAGGGAGCAGACCGAGTTTGCCGCTCGCCTCGATCCATACTCTACCTAGATCCCCTTGATCTCGCCGCGCAGATAGGCGGCCACCGTGCTGGCGCTTGAGGCCGGCGATGGAAGCGGTCGGGTTGAGCGCCTGCGGACACTGCTCCTGGCAGGACTGGTGCGAGTGGCAGGCGTGGCAGCCGCCGGAGGCCGCGACCGCCTGCAGCCGCGCGGGATTTCCGGCATCGCGCTCGTCGTTCACCAGCGTCCAGGCGCGATTGAGCGCCGCCGGGCCGAGGTAGTCGGCGTTCCAGCGCACGGTGTCGCAGGCGGCGTAGCAGATGCCGCAATTGATGCATTCGATCGCGGCATCGGCGGCGATGCGCGCCGGACTGTCCGGGCGTATCGCGGCGATCGGGTCGTGGCGCGTCTGCGACGGCGCGAATGCGCCCTTGGCCTGCTGCCACTTCTCGAAGAACGGGCGCATGTCGGTGGCGAGATCCTTGATCACCGGCAGGTTCGCGAGCGGGCCGATCTCGAGCCGGCCGCGCTCGGCCACGCTCGACACATGGGTGCGGCAGGTCCAGCGCGGGCGGCCGTTCACGGTCATGGCGCACGAGCCGCAGACGCCGACCCGGCAGGCAAAGCGGTAGGACAGCGTCGGGTCGAGATGGCGCTGCACGAAGGTCACGACGTCGAGCACGGTCTGGTTTGCGCGCAGCGGGACCTTGTAGGTCTGGTAGCGGCCCTGTTGCGCGCCGCGCCAGAGCGAGACGGTCAATTCGGATCGCGCGTCGGACATTGCGCTCCTTGGCCCGCTTTCGAGACGGCCGCGCCGCGGCGGCGGCCGTTGTTTAAGGCCAGCGCAGGCGAGCTGGCAACCGCGGCGCAGTGTGCGTCCGCCTTCACCGCCCAGCAAGCGTCCTGCCTGTCCGCCGTGCGAGGATTATTGGCACCGGCGGCGGCATTCACTACCATCTGGGGCGCCGGCACCGGCTGCAACAACAACGCGACGGGGGAAACGCCATGACGCGGTCGCATGTGCTGATACTCGCCCTGCTCGCGGCAGCGGTGTCCGCGTCGGCGCCGGCGCCGGCCCAGGACCGCTATCCCGCGCGGCCGGTTCGCCTGGTCATCCCGTCGGTTCCCGGCGGGGTGCACGACGTGATCGGCCGCGTCTGGGCGGAGAAGGTCAAGCCGCAGTTCGGCGCCATCGTCATCGACAACCGCGGCGGCGGCGGCGGCCTGATCGGCGCCAACGACGTCGCCCACGCGCAGCCCGACGGCTACAGCATCCTGCTCGGAAGCACGACCACCCACGTCCTGATCACCCCCGTGTTGGCCAACCCGCCCTATGATCCGGTCAAGGATTTCTCGGCGGTCGCCGTCTTCGCCTACAGCTCGACCTCGGTCGTGATCAATCCCTCGGTGCCGGCGCGCACGCTGCAGGAGTTCATCGATTACGCCAAGGCCAATCCGGGCAAGCTGTCCTATGGCTCGGCCGGCAACGGCTCGATCTCCAATATGGCGGGCGAGCTGTTCAAGCAGCGCGCCGGCCGCCTCGACATCGTGCACGTGCCGTACAAGGGGATCGGCCAAGGCGTCACCGACCTGATCAGCGGACAGATCCCGATGATGTCGGCCAACGCCACCGGGCAGATTCTCGACCTCCATCGCGCCGGCAAGGTCCGCATCCTGTCGGTGAATTCGCAGGCGCGCATCCGGAGCGCGCCCGACATCCCGACCTCGATCGAAGCGGGCCTGCCGGGCATGGTGGCGCAGACCACGTTCGGCATCTTCGCGCCCGCCGGCACGCCGCGGCCGGTGCTCGACCGCATCAACCAAGTCACCCAGCAGGCGATGGCGGAGGCGGCGTTCCAGAACGAGCTCAACCGGCTCGGCTTCGAGCCGGTGCTCGCCGTCGGCCCCGACAAGGCGGCGGGCGTGTTCCAGGACGAGCTCGTGCGCTGGATGCCGATTCTCAAGACGGTGAGCACCAAGCCGAACTGACCACCTGCTTTGCCACGCATGGAAGAGGTACTGTCATGAACGTGATCCAGCCGCCGCAACCCGTTCTGGACAAGCGCGGCGAGCCGCGCGTGCGCCGTTTCGAGGAACAGCGCTGGCTCCTCGACAACATCATCCGCGCCAACGGCATCGACTGGGACCAGCCGCGCTCGCTCTATCTCAGCGGCCCGTGCGGCAACGAGGCCAACGCCGATTTCGCGGGCATCCGCGAGCGGGTGAAGAAGATGGCGGATATCGGCCCGGCCTTCGAGGCGGTCGCCCGCCGGCGCGAGGCCAAGGCGAAAGCAGCCGAGGAAGCCGACCACAAGGTGAGCGCGCGCGACAACTACTTCATGGCGGCCGTGCACTGGGGCGCGGCGCAATGGCCCTACGACCAGAACGACGAGACCAACATCGCCTACAACAACAAGAAACGCGAATGCTACGCCAAATACGCCGCGCTGGCGGACCATCACATCGAGCCGGTCTGGGTGCCGTTCCAGAACAAGGCGATCCCGGGCTGGTTTCACCTGCCGCCGGGTTACAAAGGCGGCCGCATCCCGGTGGTGATCGCCATCCCCGGTATGGACAGCTTCAAGGAAATCTCGGTCGCGCTCTACGGCGACCGCTTCCTCAACCGCGGCATGGCGGTGCTGGCGATCGACGGACCCGGCCAATACGAAGCGCCCATGATCGGCGTGTACTTCTCGGTCGAGAACTGGGCGGCGGCGGGCAAGGCGCTGGTCGACTGGCTCGCCAGCCGGCCGGAGGTCGACGCCGCGCGCATCGGCTGCTCGGGCACCAGCTTCGGCACGTTCTTCGGCACCATCCTCACCGCGCACGAGCCGCGCATCCGCGCCTTCGCCGCCATGTCGGTGTGCCACGAGCCGGGCTGCCACACCATCTTCCAGGAGGCGTCACCGACCTTCAAGAAGCGCTTTATGTATATGTCGGGCATCACCGACGAGGACGAGTTCGACGAATTCCGCAAGACCATCACCTGGGAAGGCCACGCCGACAAAATCCGCGCGCCCTATCTCGTGGTCGCCGGCGAGTGCGAGGAATTGAGCCCGCTCGAGCACTCCGAGCGGCTGGTCAAGACGGTGAAGGGGCCGAAGCAGATGGTGGTCTACCAGGAATCGCGCCATTCGGTGGGCAACGTGCCGGCCGCCAATCTTGGCCCGTTTCCGCCGATCCTGGTCGCGGACTGGCTGGCCGATCGGCTCGCCGGCAAGCCGTTCGCGAGCGAGCACTGGTTCGTGCGCTCGAACGGCCAGATCGACAAGACGCCGTATTGAATGCGGATTCCGCGTAGCGAGACGTAGGGCGGGTTAGCCGAAGGCGTAACCCGCCATCTGCGGCGAGACGGCGGATTACGCTGCGCTAATCCGCCCTACTGGCTGTCGTTCTCGCGCAGTCGGCCGGTTGCACAATCGCGTTCATAGCGGCTGACTGAACCCGGCCAATTCGATATCCTCACAATCATGGCTTAGGGGCTCGAATGCCTCGATTACGAAAGGAAGAAAAAAATGTCGAATCATTTTACTGGACTCAGCCTCGGTCCGCCGCTCGGCGACCAAAGACTCGACCTGTGCGATCTCTACGCGTTCCAGTCGCCCACCGACGCGTCGAGAACCGTGATCATCCTCAACGCAAATCCAAATGCTGACGCGCTCCATCCCGACGCCATCTACCGGCTCAACATCGACAACGACGGTGATTTGCTGACGGACATCGCGCTTAGCTACGTGTTTTCGAAGCCGCAAAACGGCAAGCAGACTTTCAACGTGTTTCTGGCCAAAGGCGCGGAGTCGCGCTCGGTCGAAGCCGTCGGGAAGAAGATAGTCGCCGATGCAGAAGTCTCATTCGGCCCCAAGCCCAACCTCGTCAAGGCGGGCGACTACACATTCTTCGCCGGCAGTCGCAGCGACGCTTTCTTCTTCGATTTCGACGGCATCAAGAATCTGTTCGACATCAGGGGCAAGCGGAATTTCACCGAGCCTCATCTAAGCGGCAAGTCACCGTGGACTGGCGTGGATTCGAATACCGAAGCCAACGTCTTCTCGACGGTGGTCGAACTGCCGACGAGCGAACTAGCCCCGAAGCCCGAAGTACACATCTGGGGACGATGCAGCGTGCGCCAGGATGGCAAGCTGCTCCACGTCGATCGCGCGGGCCATCCGAGTGTCAGCAGCTTTTTCAACACCGACGACACGAAGTTGGAATACAACGCCAGCGAGCCGGTGAACGATCGCAAGCGCTGGCTCGATCAGTTCGTGCATCTGATGGGCCACACGGGAAATTACTCGCGCGAAGAAGCGATTGCCGAGATCGACAAGGAGCGAACACTGCCCGACGTGCTGAGTTTCGATCCGTCGAAGCCTGCGAAGTATCCCAACGGCCGCGTCTTCACTGACGACGTGATCGATTACCGCCTCGCGTTCCTGACCAAGGGCGAATGCCCTCCCAGCGGTTTGAAATCGCACAGTGACATTCTCAAGGAGTTTCCGTACCTGGGCACCCCGCATCAGAAGAAGAGCTAGCAGCGCGCGATAGGGCGACCGCGGAAGCTTAGCCCGACAGCAGGAGCGGGAAGCGCTCGCGCGTCTTACTCGCGCGCCTTACTGCGACAAGGTGCTGTCCTGCCGCACCCGAATGTCCCCGGCAGCTCGCCTACGGAAAGGAACCGCGAGATGAGCGCAGATCCGGTTGCAGAGCTGCTCAGCGATCCTCGCTTTAGGGGCAAGCCGATCACGTGGGGAGTCACGTCGGAGGGCTACGATGCCGTCCGGCGCGCTTGGCTGACCCACGTTCATGCCGAAGAGTTCCTGTTCAAGCCGTTCACGGAGGACGAGTTCAAGACGCAGATGGAGGTCATGCTCAGCGTCTTCACCGATGATTGCGTGATGGAGCTGGTGCCGGCAGGGGCGCGCTGGGACGGCCGTGCGCAGGCCACGGAGTTCTACCGCATCTTCCTTGGCTCTTTCGAAGGGATGAAGTGGGTTCCGCAGGCGTTGGTCATCGGCCCCCAGGGTGTCCTCGACGTGGTGAATATGACCGGGAAGCTCGTCAAAAAGTTCGCCGGCCTCGATCAAGTCGGCGCGCAGGTGCACCTGCAATGGGTGATCTACTTCCCTTGGGTGCCGGATCAAGGAAAGTTCAAAGGCGAAGTGATCTATTCGATCCGCCAATTGTAGAGCAACGACTCGACGTCGCTCGTCCCGTGCTCGTCCTCATCCCGCGAGCTCCCGGCGCACGATGGCCGCGCCGGCGACCATCGCCGCAAGCTTGGCGAACGCCACCACGCGCGGCAGATATTTGAGCCCGCAGTCCGGCGCCACGATCAGCCGCTCCGGCGCCACGTAGGGCAGCGCGCGGCGGATGCGCTCGGCGACGAGCGCCGGCGTCTCCACCGCCATGTCGCCGAGATCGAGCACGCCCAGGATGATCCGCTTGTCCGGCAGCCGCGCCAGGATGGCGCAGTCGAGCTTGGGCTCGGCGGCCTCGATCGAGATCTGGTCGACCTTCGATGCCTGCGAGCTCGGGCAGAAACGAATAGCCGGACGGCTTGACCTTCACCCGCGCCGCATAGCCGAAGCAGAGGTGGAGCGCGGTGGTGCCGCCCACGCCGTCGACCGCGCGGTCGATCGCCGGCACGGCGAAGCGCCGCGCTTCCTCGGGGCGCGCCTGCAGGAACGGCTCGTCGAGCTGCACCACGTCGGCGCCGGCGGCGAACAGGTCCCTGATCTCCTCGTTCAGCGCCGCGGCGCAGGCAAACGCCAGCGCGACCTCATCGCGGTAGTGCTCGTCGTGGAGCTGCTGCGTCATGGTGAACGGGCCGGGAATGGTGATCTTGATCGGCCGGTCGGTATTGGCGCGCAGGAACGCTACGTCGCGCACCTGCACCGGCTGGCGGCGCCGGATCGGCCCGACCACCCGCGGCACGATCTGGATGCGACCCGGCGTGCGCGAGGGGATCTGCGCCGGGTGGTCGCTGTCCGTGCCGTCGAGCGCGGTGGCGAACCGGTTGGAGTAGCTCTCGCGGCGGATCTCGCCGTCGGTGACCACGTCGATGCCGGCGCGCTCCTGGTCGCGGATCGCGAGCAGCGTGGCGTCGTCCTGCGCCTGTTCGAGCCAGGCCTCCTCGACCCGCCACAGCTCGCGCGCGCGGGCGCGGGGCGGGACGATCTCAACCAGCCGCTGGCGGTCGATCAGCCAGTCGGGCTGCGGATAGCTGCCGACCAGCGTCGTCGGCAGCAGGGTATGCGGGGGGCTTTGCGTCATTCGCGGCCGATGCGGTTTCCTGGTGCGTGGCTCTACCTTATTGTAGGCCGCAAAAGCGAGACGCCAGAAGACGCCGGTCGTGCGCGATCCGGCGCCACGGCGCGACCGCTGCGGAGGGATGCATGAAACGCCTGGCACTCGCCATTCTGCTCGCCATGTCGGCGCTCGCGGGCGGAGCGCTCGCCCAGTCCTTTCCCGAGCGGCCGATCACGCTCATCAACCCCTACGCCGCCGGCGGCCCGGCCGACCTGCTCGCACGCACGGTCGCCGAGGGGATGAGCGAGGCGCTCGGCCGTCCGGTCGTGGTCGACAACCGCCCGGGCGCCGGCACCGCGGTCGGCGCCCGCGCCGTCGCGCAAGCCAAGCCCGACGGCTATACGCTGTTCATCGGCGGCTCGCCGTCGCACGTGATCACGCCCGCGTTGATGAAGGACGCGGGCTACGACGGCATCAAGTCGTTTGCGCCGATCGCCACCGTCGCCGACGTTCCGAACGTGCTGATCGTGCCGCCGAGCCGCCCCTACGCGAGCGTGCCGGAGCTCGTCGCCGCCGCCCGCAGCGCGCGCGGCAACATGACCTTCGCCACGGTCGGCGTCGGCAGCATCCCGCAGTTTCTCGGCATCCTCTTGCAGCAGCGCGCCGACGTGAAGCTGATCGAGGTGCCCTACAAGGGCGGCGCCCCGGCCGCGCTCGATCTCATCGGCGGCCGGGTCGACCTGGCGTTCCTCAACGTGCCGGCGGTGCTCTCGCAGGTGCAGGGCGGGACGCTGCGCGCGCTCGCCGTCGCCGGCGAAACGCGCGCCAAGGCGCTGCCCGACACGCCGACCATGGCCGAGGCCGGCTACCCTGATTTCGCGATGAGCACCTGGTACGGAATCTCGGCGCCGGCCGGAACACCGCGCGAGATCGTCGGCAAGCTTCATGCCGCCATCGCCGGGACGCTGAACACGCCGAAAGTGCGAGACAAGATCGAATCGCAGGGCGCGCAACTCTTTCTGAAAGATCCCGAGGCGTACGCAGCCTACCTGCAAGCCGACGCCAAGCTCATGCGGGAGCTGATCAAGCTGGCCAACATGACGCCGAACTGATCGGATGTGAGACGCCGGCGCGGGCAGGCTCTCGGGGGGCACCTTGCCGCGGATACTTCGCCACGCCTGTTGCCTGGGTCCCCGACTAAACCAAAAATAGTATTACCATATTATTGCAACCCGCTTGCAGGGGCGGTATCCTCGCGCCCATAATGGCCGGCCACGAAGCTGGGCGCATCGAGCCGCGTGGCTGACGGCGCGTAGTGCTGAGGTGAACGTCATGACCAGCGACGATATTCGCGCCCCGCACGACGACGCGGGCGGCCAGCCCGCGTCGCCCAAGCCTGGCCCGGGCGGCAATGGTCCGGATCGCCAGCCCACCGGCGATCGCGATGCGGACACCGGCGCACGCGACAAGGAGATCCACGATCCGCCCCATCGCGGCGGCACCGACGCCAACGGCCTGAAGATCGAGAACGTGTTCGCGTCGACGCGCCATTTCGTCATCTACGAGGCGGACAATCAGGTCCGCTATGTCCTGCCCGACGACTACGAGATCGCAAAAGCGTTGCGACGAAAGATCGCCGATCTCGGCGGGCTGCGCGCGAGCATCGAGGATCTGCGGGCCGAGCCCTCGCTTTCGTCGACCGAGAAGATGCGAGCCGCGCGAGAGATCGCCTGGGCGCTGGCCCAGGCCTTCGAAGACGAGACCTCGCCGCCGTCGGAGAAGCCGCGGGAGATACTGGAACGGGTCGACGCTCGGCTGCGCAGCCTGGTGAAGAGCCATTATCGCAAGAAATACGTGTTCGCGAACCTGGCGGCGTTCGCCGTGATCGAGGTCGTTCTGATCGCCATGGCGATCGTCTTTGGGCAGGTATGGAGCCTGCCGGCAAACCTGGCCGCGGTGCACCGCTACGCGGTGTATGGTGCGTTCGGCGCGCTCGGCGCCTTCGTCTCGGTCATCACCGGCATCCGCTCGATCGACGTCGATATCGACCTCAAGACCTGGGAGCACGTCTTTGCCGGTGCCACGCGCATCCTGATCGGCGTCATCGGCGCGCTGATCATCGGGCTTGCGCTCGACTCCAAATTCATCGATCCGACGCTCGGCTTCGCCACGGAGCCGGCGGCCGAGACCGCCGACGGCAGCCTGGAGCGGCGCCTCGCCTTTTATCTCATGTTCACCTTCATCGGCGGATTCAGCGAAAGCCTGGTGCCGAACCTGCTGCGCCGAGGCGAGCGCGCCGTCGGTGGCACCGAGACGCCCACCACGCCCGACGATCCGATCGTGAAGGGAATGAAGCCCTGAGGCTGCGGCGCGCTGTCGCCCGGCGCCGCGGCATCCGGCACGCCGGCACCGCATCCCGCCGCGGCGCTCACGCGACCACGTTCGCCTTCCTGAGAAAACCCCAGACGTCGACCACGGGCTTGCCGGCGAAATCGAGGTCGCGATAGATCGAATGCGGCGCGCACAGGATCAGGAGATCGCTGCGCGCGATCACCTCGTCGAGGCCGCGCAATTCCGGATCGCTGGTGACGAACGGATCGGTGGTCAGCACCGCGCCGGCGAGACTCGCGAGCGCCTTCTTGAACTTGTAGCTGAGCGAGGCGCGGGTATCGTCGATCTCCGCCTTGAACGCCATGCCGAGCAGCCCGACCGTCATGCGCGCGAGATCGTAGCGCTCGCCGAGGTCATGGCAGATGTGGAGCACCAGCCCTTCGTTGACCAGCATGGCGGCGTTGCCGAGGCTGAACTGGTTCTGCGCAAAGGCGGCGAGCTGCATCGTGTCCTTCATCAGGCACGGGCCTGCCGCCAGCCCGGGCGTGGGAATGCCGCGCGCGCGCGGATAGTTGCGCTTCATCGCGTCGTAGACCCGCCGGTAATCGAGGCCGGCCGCCTTCGCGATCAGGTAGAACTGGTTCGCGGTCGCGAACTCGATGTAGCGGTAGGCATTGTTGAACAGCTTGGCCAGTTCGGCTTCGCGCGGCGTCACCACCACGAGCTCGCGGGCGATGGCGGAAAACAGCTTGCCCGCCTCCGCCTCGGCCGCCGGCGTCGTTCCACTGATGATCTGCGGCGTCTCCTTGAGCTCGGCGATGCCGTGCCCCTGCACGATGCGCTCCGGGCAGAAGGCGACCTTGAGCGCGCGGTTGTTGCGCTTGAGATGGGCATCGAGCCACTCGGTGGTGCCGGGAAACACGGTGGAGCGCAGCACCAGCAGCTGGCCGTCGGCGAGATGCGGCAGCAACGCGTCGATGCAGTCCTGAATGACCTTGCGGACGGGGTTGAGGAACTCGTCGATCGGCGTGCCGATGGTGACGATGACGGGGCCCGGGCGGGAGATCTCCGCCGGCGAGGAGGTAAAAACCAGCCGGTCCTGCTTGAGCGCCCGCGTGAGCAATTCCTCGCCGCCGTATTCGATGAACGGCAGTCGTCCCGACTGCAACGTCTCGAGCACCTGCCGGTTGGTGTCGTGGACATTGACCCGGTACCCGGCCTCGGCAAAGGCGAGCACCAGCGGAACTCCGACATGACCGCCGCCGCCGACGATGGTCAGGTCGGCCGCGTCGAGACGCGCAGATTTCGCTGCTGTCGGCTTGCGACCGGCAAAAGTCACGGGGGAAAGCTCTCCGAGGTTCGATGCGCCCGCGCGCGCGGAGTGATAGCCCAGCTCTGCGGATTATACAAAGCCGGGCATCGCGCGGCGGAGCGGCGGGCATGGTCTCGACCCCGCTGTTCGCACGCGGAATTTCCGCTCGACTCCGTAACGCGAATCATGTAGCGGTGACGCACACTCCCAAATTGCGAGTCGATCATGGTGCCGGGCACCCGTCTCTGCCGGCGGCCGCGCGTAGCCGATCGCTGCTACCGCAGGTGGCAGGCCCGGCGGGCCCCTGTTTCCGGCCTGTTCTTTTACAGGGAAACTACACGCGCACGTTGTGCGACGTCGATCACAGCTCGTGCGGGACCGGCAACGGCGACACCAGCTTGCCGCGGTAGCCCTTGGCGCGCAGCTTCGGCGCCAGCTCGTCGGCGATGTGCCAGGAGAAGATGATGGCGCAGTCCGGCTGGTCGGCGAACAGCCGGCTTTCCTCGACCACCGGGATCGACGTCCCCGGCATGCACTTGCCGATCTTGAGCGAGCCCGCGATCTCGCAGACGTAGTCGATGATGGCGTCATCGAGACCGAGATAATTCACCAGCGTCGAGGCGCGCGACGGCGCGCTGATGCCGCAGATGCGCGCGCCCGCCTCCTTGAGGTCGCGGATCATGGCGAGGAGCCTGAGCTTCGACAGCATCACCTGCTCGCGGAAGGTCTTCAGCCGCGCCAGCATCGCCTCCCCGCGCGGCTCGGCAGCCAGCATCTTGCCGACGCTGTCGTTCACCGGCTGCACGCCCGGGCGCGCGGCATAGACGCGGATCGAGCCGCCGTGGGTCGGAATCGCCCGCGCGTGGAAGACTTCGAGCCCGTGCATGCGCAGCAGGTTGGCGAGGCTGTTGAGCGAATAGTAGCGCAGGTGCTCGTGATAGATGGTGTCGTATTGCAGCCGGTCCAGCAGCCCGATGAGATAGTGCGACTCCGATATGAACACGCCGTCGGGGCCGAGCAGGTCGAGAATGCCTTCGACGATGGAATGCACGTCCTCGATATGGGCGAAGCAGTTCGCCGCCGTCACCACGCGCGCGCCACCGTGCTCGCGCTTCACCTCGGCTGCCACCGCCGGGGTGAAATAGCGCGTCAGTGTCGGGATGCCGCGGCCGGTCGCGATCCGGCCGACCTCGGTCGGCTCGATGCCGAGCACGCGGTGGCCGCCGTGCTTGAAGTTCGCGAGCAGCGTGCCGTCGTTCGAACCGATATCGATGACGAGGTCTTGCGGCGCGAGCTTGAGCATGGCCGATGCTTCCGCGTACAGCTCGGCGAAATTGTCGCGCAACAGCTTGGTGGTGCCGCTGGTGTAGGGATATTCGGGCGGGAAGATGATGACGGGATCGACCGCCAGGCCGAGCTGCACCAGATCGCATTTTGCACAGTGCAAGAGATTGGTGGGAAACCAGGGCTGCTGCCGCGGCACCTCGCCGATCGCAACCATCTGGTTCACCGGCGGCATGTAGCCGAGCGACAGCACGTCGGTCAGCGGCGCATGGCCGCAGACCTGGCAGCATTCCACCGGGACGCTGGCTCCGCTGCCGGCGGCGCGGGCGATTTTTGCAGGACGCAACGCCATCTCCTTCTGCGACCGGCTCACGCCGCCGGCGCCATGCTGTCGTGGGCCCAGTACCATTCGAGCGTCGGGGGCAGCCCTTGGTCGAGCGCCACGCGAGGCCTATAGCCGAGCGCGGCCAGTTTCGAAATATCGGGGCACCGGCGCGGCGTGCTGCCCGCGAGCGCCGCCGAGGGCGCGAGCACGATCTCGCGGCCTGCGATCCTGGCCATGCGGCGGGCAAGATCGGCGATGCTGACCTCTTCCGTGGTGCCGATGTGGTAGATGCCGAGATGCTCGCCCTTCGCGCGCATGACCAGCACGCCCGCGACCAGGTCGTCGACGTGGCAGAAGCTGCGCGTCTCCGCGCCGCTGCCCTGGATCGGGAACGGCAGCGCGCCGTTCGCATGCTCCGCTATCGCCCGCTTCAGGCGCACCGCGAATTGCGGAATCACGTGATCGAAGCCCATGTCGGGCCCATAGACGTTGTGCGGCCGAAAGATCAGCACCCGCTCGAAATGCTTGCGCCCGTGATTGATGACCATCATCTCGCTGATGATCTTGCCGGCGCCGTAGGAGAGGCGCGGATTGAGCGGGTCGGGAACGACGAGCGGCACGCGCTCGTCGGTCGGCACCTGCGGCGGCGACTGGTAGACCTCCGAGCTCGACGCCAGCACCAGGCGTGCGACCCGCTGCCGCCGGCAGGCGTCGATGACGTTGACGATGCCCTTGACCCCGACATCGAGCACGAGATCGGGCGCGCTGTAGAAGGTCGCCGTGCCGTTGACGAAGGCGAGGTGATGCACCTCGTCGATGCCGCGCATGGCGGCATCGACCGCGGCGGCATCGCGGATATCGCCGCTGACGAACTCGATGTCGTGCTCGACCTCCTGCAACCGCCGCAAGGCGCCGCGCGAATTGTCGTCGAACACGCGCACCGTCTCGCCCGCGCGCAGCAGCGCCTTGACCAGGGCCGAGCCGATGAAGCCGCTGCCGCCGGTCACCAGGATGCGCCGCGCGCTCACGGCCGCTGCTCCCCGAACGGCGGCGCGACCTCGATCCAGCGGCCGGACGCGTGCGCGCGCCGGGCGGCGTCGATCAGGCATTGCACGCGATATCCCTCCGCGAAGCCCGGCGAGGGCGAGCCGCCGCCCTCGCAGGCATCGATGAAGCGACGGACCAGCCGCGACACCGGGGCGACGCGGGGATCGGGAAATTGATCGATGTCCGCGTCCTCGACGGCAACCCTCTGCAGGCTGGTGTCGCCGCGGCGCGCATGCGTCAGCTCGAAGCCGCGGAAGTAGTCGGTCGTGGGATTGGCCAGAACGAGGGTGCCGTCGTCGCCGTAGAATTCGATGCGATGGCCGGAGCCGAGGAAGGACGCGCAGCTCATCTGCAGGCTGCCGCCGGCCTGCGACGCGAAGGCGAGCGCGAGCGCGATGCTGCTTTCAGCCTCACGGCCGGGCAAGGGGAACACGCGGCCGCCGAGGCCGGTGATCGGGCCGCACAATCGCTCGAGATAGTGAAAGCAATGACAGACGAAATTGCCGAGCAGACCGCCGCCGCCGTCGCCGCGCGTCTTCCAGCTTTCGAGGCGCAGGCGGGTCGCCTGGTTCTCGACGTTCCAGGTCACCACCACGTGACGCAATCGTCCGACCCCGCCGCCATCCAATATCGCCTTGGCCCGCCGCCACGACGCCAGTTCGGGAAAGTTGAAGTCGATCATCGTGGGCTGCCCGCTCTCGCGCGCGGCGGCGAGCATCGCCTGCGCGCCGGCAAGATCGGCGGCGAGCGGTTTCTCGACGAAGACCGGTTTTCCGAGATCGAGGGCGCGGCGCGCGATCGCGGGCTGCAGGTCGGGCGGAACCGCGACGGCGACGGCGGCGACCGTGCGGTCGTCCACCAGCGCCCGCCAGTCGCCGAATCCGCGCGCGACATTCGCCGCGCGCGCCAGCTCGACCGTCCGCGCGGCATCGGTCCCCGCCAGCGCCACCACCTCGCAGCGCCGATCGGCGCGAAATGCCGGCAGCAGCACGGTCCGTCCGTAATTGCAGCCGACGATCCCTACTCCGATCACGGCGATGTCTCCACGGCGCGCGGCCTCGAGCGCCCTTCCGTCCCACCACGAACTCGCTGCACTCACCCGCGGCGGGCGAGCGGGCACGCCGAGCCGGCCGATCGAGCCTGCAGATACCACATCGGGAACGCTGACGGGAAACCCGATCCGAGGGCCGTACAAACCCGCCGAAATGAGCTAGGCTTTTCCGGCAGACCGCCAACCGCACCAGAGCGGTCTCGATCGCCAAGGGAGGATTCCGTCATGTCTGTGGTGTCGTATCGCCTGGCCGCCGTCGGCCTGGCCTGTGCTTTGGTCACGCCCGCGAGCGCGCAGCTTCTCGCGCGCAAGGATTTGTCCGCGAACATCGCCGTCACGATCGCGCAGACCGCCATCGCGACCTGCACGGCGAACGGTTATCGCGTGTCGGCCACCGTCGTCGGCCGCAACGGCGAAGTGCTCGTCCAGATCCGCGGCGACGGCACCGGACCGCACACCATGGAGAACAGCTTCAAGAAGGCCTTCACCGCCCGCACCTTCCGCATTCCGTCGGGCGAGATGGAAGAGCGGCTGAAGAAAAATCCGCAGATGGGCGCCCAGTTCCTCACCGGCTTCACCACGGCGCGCGGCGCGCTGCCGATCATGGTCGGCGAGGAGGTCATCGGGGCGGCGGGGGTCTCCGGCGCGCCGGGCGGCGAAAAGGACGAAGCCTGCGTCAAGGCCGCCATCGAAAAGGTCGCCGACCAGCTCAAGTGACGGTGCGCAAGCGATGCCCGCAACGCAGCGCTCTGCGCCGATGCCATTCGCACCTGCGCTCCGGCGCGCGGCGCTTGCGCCGATCGCGGCGCTGCTCATGGTCTGGGCGTTGCCGGCCAACGCCCAGACCTATCCCGACCGCCCGATCCGCGTGATCGTGCCGATCGCGGCCGGCAGCGTGACCGACGTCATCATGCGCGCCACGGCGAGCGAATTGGCGCCGCGGCTCGGCCAGTCGTTCGTGATCGAAAACAAGGGCGGCGCCAGCGGTATTCCCGGGGCGCAGGCCTGCGCGCAGGCGGCACCCGACGGCTACACGCTCTGCCTCGTCTATCACAACACGCTGTCGATCAACCCGCTGATCTTCAACAAGCTGCCCTACGACGCAGACAAGGACTTCACGCTCATCACCGCGCTCTATTTCCTGGTCGAGGCGCTGTTCGTGAACAGCTCCCTCAACGTCGGCAGCGCCGCCGAGCTCAAGGCCTATGCCCAGGCGCATCCGAACTCGCTCAACTACGGCACGCTCGGACCCGGCTCCAATCCTGAAATGTTCTTGAAGTGGATGAACCAGAATTGGAACGTGAACATCGTCGGCATCCCCTACCGCGGCGGCGGGCCGATCGCGCAGGCCCTCGTCGCCGGCGACCTGCAGATCGCCAAGATGGGCCTGGGCAATTTCCTCGGGCTGTTGGGGACCGGCAAGATCAAGCCGCTCGCGGTCGCCGCCGTGCGGCGCTCGGTTCTCCTGCCCGAGGTCCCCACGCTCGCCGAAGCCGGGATCGATTTTCCGCCGTTCGGCTGGTGGGGCCTTGCCGCGCCCAAGGGAGTGCCGCAGCCGATCGTCGACCGGCTCAACGCCGAATTCGTGAAGCTCTATCGGGAACCGAAGTTCGTCGCCTATCTGGAGAAGCAGGCGGTGCTGCCGGCGCCCGGGACGCCGGCTGAATTCGCCGCGTTCCTGCAGAAGGACCGGCGGGACGCCGAACTCTTGATCAAGATCGCGGACCAGCCGCGTGCCGACTACAAGCCGGAGCAGTGATGCCGGGTGTTACGCCGGCGCGAGCCGCCGGCGCGGCCGCATCAGCAGCCAGAGCGCGATCGACGCGTTCACCAGATTCCAGAGCAGGCCGTTGACGAAGGCCGCCTGATAGGAGCCGGTCAGATCGAAGATCACGCCGGACATCCAGCCGCCGAGCGCCATGCCGAACAGCGTCGCCATCAGCACGATGCCGAGCCGCGTGCCGGCCTCCTGCGGCGAGAAATATTCGCGCACGATGACGGCATACATCGGCACGAGGCCGCCCTGGAACAGGCCGAACAGCGCCGAGATCACGTAGAGCGACGCCAAGCCGTCGAACCAGAGGTAGAGGAACAGCGCCACCCCCTGCAGGGCGGAGCCCAGCAGCAGCGTCGCCACGCCGCCGATGCGGTCCGCGACGAAGCCTGCGGCGATGCGGCTGAAGATGCCGAAACCCAGCATCAACGAGAGCATTTCGGCGCCGCGCGCGACGCCGTAACCGAGATCGCCGCAATAGGCGACGATATGGACCTGCGGCATCGCCATCGCCACGCAGCAGGCGAGGCCGGCGACGCACAGCACTGCCTGCAACGCGTTGGGCGAGAGCCCCAGCCCGCGCTCCGCGGCGCCCGCGAAAGCGGCCTGGCTTTCGAGCGCGTGCGCCGGCGCCCGGCGCCGCAGCAGCCACAGGAACGGCAACATGCTGAGCGCACAGAACACGCCGACGCCGATATGGGTGGCGCGCCAGCCCTCGGTCGCGATGAAGTGCTGCAGAACCGGCGGCCAGACCGTGCCGGCGAGATAATTGCCGCAGGAAGCGACGGCGACGGCGATGCCGCGCCGGCGCGTGAACCACTGCGAGGTGTCCGCGATCAGCGGCCCGAAGGTGGCGGAGGCGCCGAGCCCGACGAGGATATGCACGAGCGCGAACAGCATGAGATTGGGAGCGAAACCCGCGGCGATGTAGCCGACGGCAAGCGCGGTGCCGCCGCACGCCACGGGCGCGACGATGCCGAGCCGATCGGACAGCCGCCCCATTGCCACGCCGCCGAAGGCGAAACCGATCATGGCCAGGGTAAAGGGCAGCGCCGCATCCGCGCGCGCGACGCCGAACTCGCTCTGCACCGCCGGCAACACGACCGGCACGGACCACATGCCGACGCTGCCGATGGTGCCGAGCACCACGGCGGCGGCAAGCCGCCACCAGGCGAAGGGGGATTCGACCCCGACGTCGATCGTCACGGAAGCGGACATGTTCGACTAGGCTTTGTTCTCGGCCGTTTCCGCGGGCGTGCTTGCGGCGGGTTTCGGGACTTCCTTGCCAAAGGCATTGACGTCGAGCAACTCAAATCGGGCGTCGGCATGGCTGCTGCGCGCCGCAACCATGGTGGCGCGGGACTTGTCGCAACGCGGGTCTGCCGTGATACCTTGCCGCTGCCGGGCGATTGCAACGCCATACGCACGATCGAAGACCGCGTCCATCGCGGCTAAAGAACAAGGGGGGAAACGGCACGGGCGGTTGCAGCGATCGGCGTCACCCTCATCGACGCCCAAGGACTTTGCAGCCGCTCACGCGGCATGGGAGATCGCGAAGGGTCCGAGCCGATGACGAGGAAGCGATGACGAAGACCACGGAGCGCGCCTTTCAACTCTCGCTGTCCGGCCAGCGCGCGCCGGTCGACTATGACCGGGCGCCGACCTATTCCGAAACGATCGCAGAGAAGGACGTGCTGGTGGCGATGCGCGACGGCGTCAGGATCGCGGTCGACATCTATCGTCCGCAGACCACGGAAAAGCTCCCTGCCCTGCTCGCGTTCTCGATCCACAACAAGGATCTGCAGGGTCCCGAGCCGGCCGAAGCGTCGCTCACACACCCGGCCTGGTCGATGTTGTGGACCGGTCCGGCGGAAGCCGGCGACACGCGCTTTTTCGTCAGCCGCGGCTACGTGCACGTGATCGGAAACCCGCGCGGCATCGGCAAGTCGGAAGCGGGCGGCTCGCGCGCCTTCGACAGCTACGATCTGATCGAATGGATCGCGGCCCAGCCCTGGTGCGACGGCAATGTCGGGATGGTCGGCATTTCCGGCTTCGGCGCCGAGCAGTTCATGGCGGCGAAGCTCAAGCCGCCCCATCTCAAGGCGATCTTTCCGTTCGATCCGCGCGGCGCCTATGGCGAAGCCGGCGGCTTCCGCGACGAATATCCCGGCGGCGTCATCCACCTGTTCCGGTTTCTGCTGCAGGTCTACGCCGCGGCCCACCAGCAGAAGGGGCAGCCCAAGCCGCTCCCACCCGAACGGGAAAAGCTGTGGCGGGAGGCGATCGCCAATCCCGACTTCAAGATGTATCCGCACGTCTACAACGTGCTGGCGCTCAAGGGACAGCACTTCCCGGCCTATTTCGACATTCTCATCGATCCCTACGACAAGGAAGAGGCGGTCAGGAAAAGCGAGGCCGAATTCTCCAACATCGACATTCCGACCTATACCGGCTCGGGCTGGTACGGCTACAGCTACAAGACCCATCTCAACGGAGCGCAGAACTGGTTTCGCAACATCAAGGCGCCGCACAAGAAGCTCCTGCTCGCCGGCCCCGCCCATCTCGACCGGCCGGTCAAGGCGTTCCACAACGAGATGCTGCGCTGGTACGACCAATGGCTCAAAGGCATCGACACCGGAATTCTCGACGATCCGCCGGTGCGATTCTGGGTGATGGGCGCCAATGAATGGCGCAGCGGCAGCGACTGGCCGCTGCCGGAGACCGAGTGGATCAAGTTTTATCTGCGCGGCTGGGAGCGGCTCACCACCGAGCCGTTCGTGTCGGCGAGCGCCGACGATTACCAGGCACCCGACGCGTTTGCGCAAATGCCGGCGAGCCAGACGAGCCGCATCCAGAAGCTGCGCTATCTGAGCGAGCCGCTGGCCGCGGACCTGACCATCGCCGGCCCGAGCGTGCTCAACCTTTACGCCTCGCTCGACCAGGACGACACCAACTGGATCGTCGTACTGAAGGATGTGGGCCCGGACGCCGGCGTGCAGACCGCGCGCGAAGGCGAGCGCGAGGTGACGCCGGGCCTGCACGAACGGGAAATCAGCCGCGGCTGGCTCAAGGCTTCCCACCGCGCGGTCGATCCCGCGCGATCCTTGCCGGGCCGGCCGTGGCACCCGCTCACGCGCGCGGCGCGCAAGCCCGTCGTGCCCGGCGAGATCGAAGAATACGCCATCGAGATCATGGCGACCGCGAACCAATTCAAGCGGGGCCACCGCATCTGCGTCGAGATCACCAGTCTCGACGTTGCGACCGGCGTGGGCGGCGCCACCAATGTCGAATACATCCCGTATCACATCTGCAGCAGCAAGACGGTGCTGCACCGCGTCTACCACGACCCCAGGCATCCGTCGCACCTCTTGCTTCCGGTCATTCCGAACGCCTGAATGCCGATTGCCGCCAACGAGGAACCATCATGGCCGAAATCACGATTCACAATCCCGATGCGCTGGGCAAGCCGCTCGGCCAATACTCGCAGATCGCCCGCGTCAAGGCGTCCGAATTCCTGTTCATCGCCGGCCAGGTGGCGACCGACGCGGGCGGAAAGACCGCGGACGATTTCGATGGGCAGTGCCGACAGACCTTCGCCAATATCGAGGCCGCGCTGAAATCGCAGGGCGCGAGCTTCGCCAACGTGGTCGAGTTCACGACCTATCTCGTGCATTCACAGGACATCCCGAAATTCATGAGCTACCGGCTGCGCGAGTTTCCGGCCATGTTTCCGCGCGGCGTCTATCCGCCCAACACGCTTCTGATCGTCGACCGGCTGGTGCAGGAGCGCTTCCTGATCGAGGTGCAGACGGTCGCGGCGTTGTGAGCGCTCCGTCGTCATTGCCGGGCTGGACCCTGCAATCCATCATTTCGCAAAACGATGGATGCGCGGGTCAAGCCCGCGCACGACGCGGATAGGACCAGTCCAACGGACACGACTCTTCCTGCGCCTGTTGGACGGAGCTCAAAAACATGCTGTGTTGACCCTTCATCCCGCAACGGACCAAGCCTATGCCGATTCACCTAGAGCCCCTCCCCGAGAACGTGCATTGGGGCTATTTCGACGCGCGCCTTGCCCCGCGGTTGACGGTCGGCAGCGGCGAGCGGGTGACGATCTCGTCGGTCTCGGGCGGCCCCGAGCTGATGCCGGGACCGCCGCTGGAGATTCCGCCCGCGCTCCCCGCCATTCACGCCAAGGTCGCGCGCCAGCTGGGGCCGCATATCCTGACCGGCCCGGTCGCCGTCAAAGGCGCCCGGCCCGGGCAGGTGCTCCAGGTCGACATCGAAGCGATCGATGTGCTCTATGACTGGGGCTACAACTCCGTGCGCCCGCTCGCCGGCGCCTTGCCCGACGATTTCTCCGACAACCGCCACATCCACATCGTTCTCGACCGTGCGCGCAAATGTTGGCGGTTGCCGTGGGGGCAGGAGGTTCCGCTGGCGCCGTTCTTCGGCGTGATGGGCACCGCGCCGCCGCCGGCCTGGGGCATGATCTCGACCGCGCCGCCGCGCAGGAACGGCGGCAATATCGACAACAAGGAGCTCGTCGCCGGCAGCACGCTCTATCTGCCGATCTTCGTCGAGGGCGCGCTGTTCTCGGTCGGTGACGGCCACGGCGTGCAGGGCGACGGCGAGGTCTGCATCACCGCGGTCGAGACCGGGCTGACCGGAACCTTCCGCCTCAGCCTGCGCGACGACATGCAACTGGAATGGCCGCTGGCCGAGACGCCGACGCACATGATCACGATGGCGTTCGATCCCGACCTCGACGATTGCGTGGTGATCGCGCTGCGCCAGATGCTCGATCTCATCTGCGCGCGCGCCGGACTCGACCGCTACCAGGCCTATACGCTGGCGAGCCTCGTCGCCGACCTGCGGGTGACGCAGGTGGTCAACGGCAACAAGGGCATCCACGTGATGCTGGACAAGCGGTATCTCAAGCGCGGATCCTAGGATCGCAACCTGTGGGAGCGCGGCGAGCCCCAGTCGGCCGCGCTCGCATGTGGCCTCTGGCGCAACGCGCCGCGCGATGCGGTCGATCACTCCGCCTCGAGCTTGATCACCTCGGCCACTTTGTTGTCCTTCGGATCCACGATCACGATTTCATGCGCGGTCAGGAAAAACTTGTGCGCCTTGATTTGCGGGACCTTCTGGGCGACTTCGCTCGGCAGCGGCCGCGGGCTGATGCCTTGCGGCACCGGATCGCCGACCGCCGGCGCCTTGGCCGAGGTCGAATCGGCCTTCATGTCCTTGATGAACTCTTTGATGGTGTGTCCCTGTTCCAGCGTGAGGTTGAGCTTGGGGGTGGGCGCGAGCTCCTGCTGTGGCGGTGCGCTCGGCTGCGGCGCAGTTTGCGAATGCGCGAGCGTGGCGATCGACGCCAGCATCAGCGCGAGGGCAACAAAGGCCTTGTGCATCTGGTCCTCCCGAAACGGGTGAGATCGGCGATAGCCGGCACGAGGCCTGAACCGGCGCTCAACAATGGAAAACCTTTTTCCAGCGGAATAGTTCCATCGACGGTCGCGACGTGCGGCGCTCGCGTTCGGCCCGCGACGTCCCCATATGGATGCAAGCGCGCTTCACGCGACCGGCGAGCGCGGCACCGGCAGAATCGATTTGCGCCATCATGAGCAGAGCATTCGTCAAAGAGCAGGACGGCGAGAGCGCCTTCGAGGAGTTGCCGGACCGGCCGCTTTCGCCGCATCCGAATCCGGTGACTGCCGAGGGTCTCGTGCAGATCGAAACCGAGCTCGCGCGCCTGCAGCAGGAGCACGCGGCCGCCCAGGCGCGCAACGACCGTGCCGCACTGGCACGGGCTGCACGCGATCTGCGTTATTGGAGCGCGCGGCGCGCGACGGCGCAGGTCGCTCCTCCGCCTGCCGATGCGACGCAGGTGCATTTCGGCTCGACCGTGAGCATCGTGCGCGACGACGGACGCCGTCAGACCTTCCGGATCGTGGGCGAGGACGAGGCTGATCCCGGGCGCGGGACGCTGTCACACGTTTCGCCGCTGGCGCGCGCCTTGTTCGGCAAGCAGGTCGGCGACACGATCGAGGCCGGACGCTCGCAGGCCGAGATCGTCGAGATTGCTTGAGGCATCGCTGGCAACCCGAGCCGGGATAGGCGGTTGCAAACCGAGCAAACCAGTCCTATATGTGCGCCGTTCGAGATTTGCCTGCCTTGTTACTCGCCCGCACAGGGCCTTTCCCAAGAACACGCCAATCCGGATATCGGCTCGCACAAATGGTTGTGCGGTCCATACGCTTTTGCGTTTCAAGGAGGCCATTATGGCGACAGGTACCGTGAAGTTTTTCAATTCCCAAAAGGGCTTTGGCTTCATTCAACAAGAGAATGGCGGCCCCGACGTGTTCGTTCACGTCTCGGCCGTGGAGCGCGCCGGAATGCGCGGCCTGGTCGAGGGTCAAAAGGTCAGCTTCGACATCGAAGCCGACCGGCGCAGCGGCAAAGCGGCGGCAGCCAATCTGCAGGTCGTCTAGCCAGCGACGCGAGGTTCGAGCCCGGCGCGAATGCGCCGGGCTTTTCGTTTCTCGATCGTGCGGGCCTGGGGGTACCTCCGCATCTGGGATAGGATAATGCACATGGCCAGGAAACCCGGAACGCGCGCTGAATTCGTGCTGTTCGACGTGTTCTACGCGGACGGCTCGCAGCGATCCAACCGCAAGGTGCCGAGCACAGCGTTGGGTGGCCTGGACGGCGACGCTCCCGCGCGCACGATCATCGAGGAGCAGGATCGCGCGATCGCCGGGAAATCGGGGCTCCCGACGATACCCATCAAGGAAGTTCGTCGTGCAGGGGAGAAGTAAGCGAAAGCAGCCGCTGATCGGCGAGCTTCCAGAAGAACAGCTCCGCCAAGTCTCCCGGCAGCGAGTGCAGGATCGCACCGGCCTGGCCTTCGAGCGCGGGGGCTTGAGCTCGCATCTTGAGGGCATGCCGGCGCTAGCCGGCACGCCACGCATCATCCGAACCGGTCACGCCGGAACGGCGGCGCTGCTCAACGCTTCGCGGTCCAAGTCTTGAAGTCGTACTCCGATACGTTCGGCAGCTTCTTGACGAAGGCGACGATCGTCCAGATTTCCTGGTCCGGCACTTCGATGAGACCGAAGCTCGGCATTCCGGTCATGTTGATGCCGTTCTTGATGACCCAGAACAGCTGCTGCGGCGTGACCTGATCGGCGAGCTCCTTGAGGTCGGGCGGATCGGGACGCAGGCCTTCGGAGAATTTCGCCCACTCCACGCCCGGCCCACCGTGGCAGTTCACGCAGCCGCGCTCGGAGAAGGCGCGCGCCCCCGCCTGCACGGTGGCGGAGTCGTTGAGCGCCGCCGGCGGCGTGTCCTGCGCGTGACGCGCGATCGAGGCTTGCCGCACCTTGATGAGCGCCCATTTGACCAAGACAGGATCCTCGACGGTGCTCGCCACGTTGTAGTAGCCGCCGAGGAAATAGATGCCGGCGGCGATCACGGCGACAATCGCGAGCACACCGATGAGAGCGAGGGTTTTCATGGCCAATCTCCGGGCTGAAACCGGTGGTTCTATCGTAGCGTGAACCGCGCGAAAATAAACCGCGGCTTTGGCCCGCCGCGGGTCCGGGGCTCTGGACGAGAGGTCGCAGCGCGGCAAGAATTGCCCCGGAACCGCCGGTCGAAACGAGGCGGGGCAAGCGGACGGAGATCGCAGCCATGGGCCAACGACCCTTCCCGGTGCTGGCGGCCGGCGTCGCACTGATGTGCCTCGCGGCGACGCAGGTACACGCAGACGTGATCGACGGCGATTGGTGCAAGGCGGACGGCAAACGGATGAAGATCCAGGGTCCCGAGATCGTCACGCCGGGCGGAAACCAAACACGCGGCGATTACACCCGCCACAGCTTCGTCTACGTCGTTCCGGCGGGCGAAGCGGGCGCGGGTGAAACCGTCTCGATCATCCTGCTCTCGGAATATCTCGCCCATGCACGCCAGGGCGCCCCCGACGCGCCGATCCAGGTCTGGAACCGGTGCCCGCCGGGCGTGGCGGATGCGCGGCCGCCGCAGCACGACCGCGCGTAGGACACGACGTCGCCAGCGTTCTGCCCCGTACGCGCGGCGCGAACGGGAAGCTTCAGGTGGAAGAACAGCTATGGCGCTGAGCAATGCCAACATCTGCGATTTCGGCTGGAAGGCGCGCGACTTCGCGCTCAAGGGGGTGGACGGCAAGACCTATTCGCTCGCCGACGTGCGCGGGCCGAACGGCACCCTGGTGGTCTTCATCTGCAATCATTGCCCCTATGTGCGCGCCGTCATTCGCCGCCTGGTGGAAGAAGCCAACGCACTCGAAGCGATCGGCATCGGCACGATTGCGATCATGCCGAACGACACGCAATCCTATCCCGAAGACTCCTTCGACAACATGAAGGCGTTCGCCCATAAGCACGGCTTCACCTTTCCCTATGTGATCGACCAGACCCAGGAGGTCGCGCGCAGCTACGGCGCGCAATGCACGCCCGACTTCTTCGGCTTCAATGCCAGGGACGAGTTGCAGTACCGCGGCCGGCTCGATGCCGCCGGCGCCAGCGCCATGCCGCCGGGGCGCCGCGAGCTGTTCGAGGCAATGAGGCAGGTGGCGCAGACCGGAAGCGGTCCCCGCGAGCAGACCGCGAGCATGGGATGCTCGATCAAGTGGCGGGATTAGCGCATTCCGCACGGCTCGTGCTTGCGTCCGCGGGGCTGTCTTCCTGCCGGCAATCCGGTACGCTCCCGTCCTCCCCGCCCAGCGGGTGGACGCAAAAGAGACGGAGACCACAATGGCCAAGGCGTATTGGATCGCGTGCTATCGTTCGATTTCAAATCCCGATGCATTGGCGGCCTACGCCAAGCTCGCCGGACCCGCGATCGCCGCCGCCGGCGGGCGTTTTCTGGCGCGCGGGAACGCCGCGAAGGCGTACGAGTCGGGCGTGGCCCAGCGCGTGGTCGTGATCGAATTCGACAGCGTGGAGAAGGCCGTCGCCGCCCACGACAGCGAAGGCTACCAAGCGGCGCTGAAGGTGTTCGGCAAGGCCGCCGACCGCGATCTGCGTATCGTCGAGGGGCTGGCGTAGACCTCGGCTCGATCTACAGCACGTCCGCGACCGTGTCGTAGCCGTAGACGTCCGCGACGTCGATCATGTCGCCGACCTTCGGAGCATTGGCAAACACCGAGAACAGCTTGTCGCCGAGGCGATGGAATTTGAGCGACGCAGGCGCGTTGTTGCCGGGGAGATAAGGGGCATCGGGGTGCTTGCGTTGCCAAGCCGCCCACAGCCGATCGACGTTGCAGTGATTGAGAAAAAACACCGGGTCGTTCGGCGAGGACGCAGGCGCCATGTCGCCGCCGATCCAGACGTGCACCCGGTTATGCGTACCCGGCGGATCCGGCTGCCACCCCTCCACCACGTTGCGCATGGTGGTCGCGGAATCGACGCCGAAATCCGGCTCGTCGTAGGTATCGAGGTCGACCGCGGCGCGCGCCTGTGCGGTCGTCGGCAGGGTCGCGATGTCGCCGGCGAGGCCGCGCGCGAGCCCTCTGTTGGCGCGCACGAGCTCGCCCACGCTGTTGGTCTCGACGCGGACGACGAACTTGTCGGGGTCGGCACCGGGATTGGCGAACGGCCCGGTCGTGACCGGATCGCCCGAGCCGCCCATGCAGTCGACGCCCCAGACCGGCGCCTGGGTCTGCTGCGCCGCGGGCAGATCGCCGTCGCGATTCCAGGCCCAGTACGGAAGGCCGAAGGCGTCGTCCTGCAGGACACGCTGGAGCTGCTGCTCGTACACAATGAGCATATAGCGGTGCCACGGCAGGAACACCGGGCCGCGATGCGCCGCGTTGCGCGAGCCCTGGGTCGGCGGCGTCATCGTCATCATCGCCCGCACGTGCCAAATGACCAAGGCGTCGTACGTGCTCAATCCGCTTTGCGGGTTGGTCTCGCGCTTGAGCCGCAGCACTCCATCGATGTACTCGTCGCGGACCGATGGATCAGTGGTGATGTCCTTGCGAGTGACCGCCATGTTGCCTTCCCCCTCGCCGGCCGCGCGGCGGCCGCTTCTTTTCGAAGTCCTCAGGGAAAAGATCGATGATCGTCTTCACGATATCGACCGCGGACGACAGCGAATAGTTCGGAATGGCGTGGCTTTGCACCTGTCCGTCTTGACTCACGATCAGCGGCAGGTGAACGACGCGACCATCGATCTTGACCTCGTACTCCGTCGCGATCGAGACTTCGTGGCCCTTGTGGCTCAACGTGCGCACCGATTTGTTGTGCATGGCGCCGTGCTCGATTTTCGGCAGGCGAGCCACCGATTTCAGCAATGGCGCATTCGGCGCGAAGGCGGCGGCCTCTTTGCGTTTCATTGAACTCTCCCGCTACGGGAATACCATAGATATGCTATCACAAATTGCAGCCGCAGGAAACGGGCGTGCCGTCTCTACCAACGCCCCTTGCGCAGATTCCAAGCGTAAAGGAGGTCGGCGAAGCGATCGTAGGCGAGACGCGCCAGCGGACGAACGATGGGATTGCCGAGGAGCACGGCCAGCCAGCGTTCACGCGGCGTGCGCCGCCAAACCGCGATCGCGACGTCGGCGCCCGCCAGCAGGCGGCCGGCTTCGTCGGTGGCATGGAGGCGGCGACGCACATCCTCGAGCGAAGCGCCGTGGGCAGCGAGCGCCTGCGGCTCGAGATTGATGTCGCGAAATACGATCGTGCCGGCCTGCACCGCGGCAATCAGCTTGTTGCGCTGGCGCTTGATGCCGGCGTCGCACACCGGGCAACGGGTATTGTACCAGACCACGAGGTGCGGCTGTGTCATCCGCCCTCCTTTGCCACCGGCAAGGCGCTGGGGTAGTTAGAACACGACGCCGTTCGGCCGGCCAAGGACTTCAGGAGAAATGAAAGACAACGTCAAGCGCGTGTTCTACGTGCGCCAGGTCGCCCATCCCTGCTACCTCGACATCATCGCGCAACGGCCGGAGATCCGCATCGACAAGCTCGAGAATGAAACAGCGGACGACATCGCCCAGCCGATCCTGGCGGCCGCGCATGCCTACCAGATCGGATCGGCGCGCGACGAGCTCGCGCCCCGGTTCCACGCGCGCCGCGACCTGCTCGCGCGAATGCCGAGCTTGCTCGTCGTCTCCACCAATGGCGCCGGCTTCGACACCGTAAACGTCGAGGACTGCACGCGCGCCGGCGTGCTCGTCGTCAACCAGGCCGGCGGCAATGCCGAGGCAGTGGCGGCGCACGTGCTGGCGATGGTGCTGACGCTGTCGAAGCAGATCATCCAGACCAACCACGCCTTGCGACGCGGCGCCATGCGCGACCGCGCGACGTTCATGGGCAGCGACGTGCAGGGCCGCACCATCGGCATCGTCGGCCTCGGCAATGTCGGCGGCCGTGTGGCCGAGCTCTGTCGCGGCGCGTTCGGCATGCAGGCGATCGCCTGCGACCCCTATCTCGACGCGCCGACGATCGCCGCCCGCGGGGCGGTCAAGGTGACGCTCGACGAGCTGTTACGGCGCGCCGACTTCGTGTCGATCAACTGCCCGCTCGACGACAGCACGCGCGGGATGATCGGGGCGCGAGAATTCGCGCTGATGCAGCCGCACGCCTATTTCATCACCACCGCGCGTGGCTTCGTCCATGACGAGCGCGCGCTCGCCGAAGCGCTGCGGAGCAAGCAGATCGCGGGCGCCGGCATCGACGTGTGGGACAAGGAGCCGCCGGCCGCCGATCATCCGTTGCTGCAATTCGACAATGTGATCGCCAGCCCGCACACCGCCGGCGTGACGCGGGAGGCGCGCGCCAATATGGGCCGCATCGCCGCCGAGCAGCTGATCATGACGCTCGACGGCAAGCGCCCGCCGCGCATCGTCAACCCGCAGGTGTGGCCGGCCTATGCGGCGCGGTTCGAACGGACGTTCGGCTTTGCGCCGGAAAAGTAGCCCTCCCCCGCCGAAGCGGCGGGTGGCGTGGAACCGAGGACGGCGGAATGTCGTTGTGCCGCCGGCGCCGGCGGACTATGTGATGACGGCAAGACATCGGCAGCGACGGACAAGATGATGCCCGGCAAGCGTGTCCAGTTCGATGACGCGACCTGGCAGGCGCTCGACCTGCTCGCGCGCGACCGCATGATGGACTTCCAGGAGCTGGCGGACGAAGCGTTCCGCGACCTGCTGCGCAAGCACGGCCGGCCGACCGATCTCAAGGCCGCGCTACGGCAAAGCGCCGGAGTGGGCGCAAAGATTCACAAATTTCCGACCAAGAAGAAACCCAGGAGCCGGGGGGCCGAGGACTGAGCGGACGAATTCATCCGTTGCGTCGCGGCGTCAGGCGCAAGCGCCCATGCCGCGGTACGTTGCGCGCGCCGAACCGGCGGCCCGCGCCACGATCGAGCCGCCGCCAGTCAGGTTCGCGCCCGCGGATCGGGAAACGTCAGGCTCGCTTGGCGCTGCGCACGGGATGCCCGGCTTTGCGCCATTCGCCGACCGTTTCCGAAATGATCCTTACGGACTCCATGGCGGTCTGACTGAGCTCGGCATAGCCGACAGTCTCGCGCCGGATGCGCTCGCCTTCGGATTGCAGATAGGCCCTCGCCTCCCGCAACTCGCCGATCAGCCTGTCCAATTCGACCAGGGAAGCCGTGCTGACTTTCTCGACCAGCGACGCGAACTTGTCACCGCCCAGTTCCGACTCGGTTTCGGCCGGCGGCCGGCGCGCCCACAGCCCATCGGCCGGAAGCAAATCGCGAATTTCCTCTGCGACGTCCGTCATCGCGGCTGCGGCCGGCGTGGACGTTTCGGGTTCCATGGCATTCATTTTTCAATCCAGATGACAGTGGGACGAATGCTTGGCTCAGCATCATCGGGAAACAAGGTTAAGGTCGGGTAAACCGATGTTGTACCAAACCGGCTCGCGCCCGCGAGTTGTCATCGCTCGCGCCCCCCGAAGGGCGAGAGTTGCATCGTCGGGCTCGACATCCAATTAGGCTCGCCTGCAGCCTGGAAAATTCAGCGCAACGCGGTCTCGGCCATCGCGCGCAGGCGTCGCCCATCGTCAACTGCCGCGAACGGCTGCGCTGAACCTTTTTTCTCGAGCGAGCGAGGCGCCGGTCCGGCCACGACTTTGGAATGCGCTATCATGATATTGCTGAGATAGGACTGGTGCCTCGCTTCACGGCAGCTGTCCGGCTTCCCGGTATGCCAAAAACAGACATGGAGTACAGCGCAGGCAGAATCGCCGCCCACGCAGCTCAGCCCATTTCTTTGCGCGAGGTCCCGCAACACCGACACGTTCGCGCAGTCACTTTGCAAGTCGGAAATCCATTGCGTCAGCTGCGTGGAGGGCGTCCCATTCGGATCACCCGCGCGCACTTCCAAATATTTTTCCAGGCTGATCTGGCCGACGCCTAGGGTGCCGATGATCCTGATCCCTAAGCGTGCAGCAGCCGACGCCAGCCAAAACTCCAGCCGCCGGAGCCAGGGCGGGCGAAAATAATCTTCCACGGCGAGATAGGTGATGAGTGCCGCGCGCATCCCGGGGGCAACATGATCCTTGCACTCGTCGCCGACGTCCCTTGCGTTGGACAGCGCGTCGCTCAGCCGAAACGGCGAATTGTGCAGCGTCTCCTGCCGCGAGAGCGTGCCGACGCCAAAAATGCAGACAAACAAGGCCAGGACAACGACAGCCGCCCGCGACAGGGACCGCAGCAAGGTCATGACTTGAGCACCAGATGTTCCACGAACTTCGCGCCCACGCCGCTGATGATCGCGATCACCGACGACTCGATGATTTTCGAAAAATTGAGAGTGAGCACCGGAGCACGCGTGCTCATCACGCCGCCAAAGATGGTACCGACCCTCGCCATGTAGAAGAACGCCACGCCATTGAGCAGGTAAAGCAGCAGGAATTGTCCGTAGAGATCCTTGAAATCCGGGGTTACCGCGACATCCCAGAGAACTACCACGGGCCAGCACATCAGCACGGCGGCCATGGCCGCGCCGACCGGTGCCGCGAGCTCACCCTGCGGACCGAACACCCTGCCAATGATAAAGCCGGCAAGCAGCGGAATGCACAGTCTCACCCCGAATCCGACCACGTTGCTGAGAAAATCCCCGGATTGCGTGCCGTTCTTGATCTCTCTTTTGAGGATGTCCTGGCAGATCTGGGAGTTCGCCTCTGCGACCTCCGGAGTTCTTCCTTCGTCGCCGCATTGGTTTTGTTTCCACTCCGGGTCGTTGTCGAGGCGCGCCTTGAGGTCCTTGTCCGACACGTAGGGCGGTGGGCCGACCAGGAAAGGCGTCGTCCTGCCGGGTTCCACGACCTTCGCGAAGCTGAAGTAATACTTCTCCGGCAGGAACGAGGTCAGTTTGACGCCCACGACCGTGAGCACCAGCGCGGCCAGAAGAGCGATGAGGTTGACGTTGAGCGTCAGCAAGTCGAATCCGCTGCGATAGGGCGGCGTTGCTCCGCCGGTCGGTGTTGCGTCGGCGCTCATGGCGAATGCCCCTTCGTTGCTGCAACTCCTCTTTCTTGGCCCAACGATAGCAGCAACCCCCGATTGCGTCGAGTCTCGTGCGCAGCGCGGCCGCGGTTGCGCGCCGTCGGGCTCGCCCTGCCGAACGCCGCGCCCCCTGCATTCGAGCGCGCGATCGTGCGTTTAGTTGCCGCGCAATGGGCGGCTCGCACGAAGCCGAGCCCGTACCAGCCGGCCGGCCGGATCCCCGCATACGAGAAGCCAGGTCTGCAGGTCCGTGGCATCAGGGTTTCCGAAGGCCGCGAGCCTTTCCCCGGCCCCTCGGTCTTGCCCGCGAGCACGAACCGCACGTCGCGACTCGCTGCCTGCACGAGGTAACTGGTCAGACTCGTCCCCGGCGCTTGGCTCACGCAAGTGGGACGAGTTGAGGCTGACCAGTAACATCGCAAGCGGGGCTGCTGCGAACCGGTGCGTTTCCGCTACTCGACGCGATCAACCCCAGGTGGTAGCATCGCCTAGCGACCGGGTTGGTACTTTGGTGCGGAAATGGCCATCGCTTCTCCGTCTCGCTGCGTGATTGCCGCCGCCGTCATTGCGCTCGGCTCGAGCGACAGCGCAGCCGATGCGGTCGGTCAAACCACGGAGATCCGCCCCCTCCTTCAGTTCGCTCAGCGGCAGGAGCCGGCAAAACCCACCAGCGCGAACATCCGGCAAATGCAGGAAAGGCTGGTGTGGATCGGCTACTACGACGGCCCGCTCGACGGTGACGCCGGCGCCGGGACCACCGCCGCGGTCAAGCGGTTTCAACGCGATCTCGGCGCGGCAGAAACCGGCACGCTCAGTGCATCGCAATCGGTGACTCTCGCCGAGCGAGCAAATGGCCAAGTTCAATCAGCCGGATTCGCGATCGAGACCGATCCGGTCACCGGCATTCGGGTCGGGATCCCATCGGCCATAGCCTCACAGAAGAAACGCGCCGCCGCCGGCACAACTTTTCAGTCGCCCGACGGTCGCGTGCAGATCGGCCTGCGCACCTTCAGAACCAGCCAGGAATTCGGATCCGTATACGAGCAGCTGAAGGAAGCGTTCAGGACGGCAAGCGTGCCGTATTCGGTGCTCCGCAGCGATTGGATGGTGCTGTCGGGAGAAACTGACAGCAAGCGTTTCTATGTCCGGTACCACGGCCGCAACGACCTCGTCAGCGGCTTCTTCGCCATCTACGACAAAGAGCTCCCGACGGAAAGGATCGCTCCGCTATCGGCGGCGATCACCATGATGTCGCTGACGATGCAGCCGTTCGCTCCCGGATTCGATGCCGGCGCAGCTCCAAGACTGGCCACGGCGGCGATAACGGAACCGGCGTCATTGGTGCGGCAGCCCGCAGCCGCAATCGCCCAAACTCCGGAACCGAGGACGCAACCCCCCGAACCACGAACGCCATCTCCCGAACCTGTAGCGCCCTCGGTGGCACCGCGGGCACCAGCTCCCGCACCGACAGCGCAGGCGGCGCCCCCGGCTCCGCGCACCGACGACGCTGCGCTGCGCGCGGCGCAGCGCAAGATCGCCGAACTGGAAGCGGAACGCAGCAAGGCTGCGGAAAGTCTCGAAAACGAGCGCAACAGCCGGCGCCTCCTGGTCGGTTGGCTGCTCGCCGCGGTCGCGATCCTCGGACTGCTTGCGGCCTACCTGGCAATGCGGCTGCGAGCCCAGCGGTCGGGCACCCCGCAAACCGAATGGGCCGCCGCGCCTGCCGCAGGCACGGCGCGAGCGACAACGACCGAAGGAGGCCGGCAGCCGGCCGTGCCCCGCGCGGAAACCGTCGAAACCCCGATCGAACCGAGCCCGCCGTTGGCCGCAGCCTTCCCCGCAGCGCAGCCACAATCCACGTCAGCCGCCGACAGTTCGGCCGCGGCGCGCGGCGCGACACAACCGGAATCGGTCTTGTCGTCGGCGGCACCAACCGCAACGGCGGGCGGCACCGCCACGGCGCAAACGGCGACGCGCCAGGCGCTGCTCGCGATCGGCGGCATGATTTCCGTCGGCCTTTTGATCATGCTGGTGGTCGGCGTCGCGTCGAAGATCATTGGACTTTGAGCTCCCTCCAGCGCGCGTTCCGCAATTCTGCGCGTTGGGGGGCGGGCCGCAGAAAATCGCGTCAGTTACCGCAGCAGGTACGCCCCGCATGACCTCGATCGACCGCTCGCGGACAAGTGCGAAGCGCGATGCGCGCGTTCGCCGCCGCGGCATCGCGATCGCCGTCGTCGTTTGCGGCGCGGCTTGGCTCTTGCCCGATCTCGCCCACGATTTCGTCCCGGGCCCGCCGCCGCGGAGCGCCTATTCCCAGGTCGATCTCAGCCGCGGGGGAAGCCTGTCTCTCGATGCCGCACCGCTGCCTTTCGACGCTTTGCCCAGGGACGCGATCGCGGCCCGCCTCACGATCAATCCGCCGGTCAACCAATGGGCCACGACCGCGCTGGAGCAGGCATTCGAGACGATCGATCGGTCCACCCTGGGAGGCCTGTTCAATTCCCGCCGCCATCCCGCGCGCGTGAACGCCGTGCTCGCCGATGGGAGGGGGCGCATCCGCGCGATGTACAGCAACGCCGAGTGGATGTATTTCGGCCCGGAAACGCTGGCGCTCGCCTCCACCGCGAAAATCTTCCTGGCGCTCGCGCTCGGCAGGCACGACGACCCCGCGGCCCGCTACTGCAACCCGGCGGCGGTCACCACCTGGCTCGCCGTCGATGCCATGCTGGCCGCGCGCTGCGGGCCGGGCGGTCGCAGCGTGAGCGCACGCAACGCGTTCGCGCGATCGATGCCAAGTCCGCTGTTGTGGCGCAGCTTCCAGGTCGTCACGGAAGCCGAACTGCGAGACGTATTCGAACAATTGGGGTTCGCGAAGCTGCAGCATCGCTCGCTCAGGACGGCGGCCGCCATGGGCCATATCGAGGCGCGTCCGCTCGACTTGCACCGAGCGGTCCATGCCGTGACCCTCGCGTTTGCCGGGCGCAGCGAACCCGCCGAGACCCCGACCGTCATCGACACGATCACGGTCCGCAAGCCTGACGGGACGACGGAAGAGACTTCCGTCGCGCGTGCGTTCATATCCTCCGCCGCCTACCGCCGGGTGGTGAGCCCCGAAGTGGCGGCCTATGCGCGCGACGTGCTTTCCGCGACGATCCGACACGGGACGCTGCAGGAGCTGGCGGGCGTCCGCTCGGACCACGACGGCATCAGCCTGCTCTGGGGCAAGACCGGCACCTACGCCGTCGGAAGCGACACACTTCACATCTGGATCGTGGGCGGCCTGGTGGTGGACGGCGAGCCTTATTCGTGGCTCGTTCTGGTCCGCGCGGCGGATCCGGAGCATTCGTTCGGCAACACCAACGCCAGCGCATTTGCTCCGCTCGCCAAGATCCTCATCGCGGCGGCGGTGCGCGATCGCCGGACCGCGCTGGTTCCCCCCGGCGGGGCGCGGTGACGCGTCGGGCCTGTCGGTTCTTCAAGATCGATGGTGTCTTAAACACGTCGGGCCCGCTCATGCTCCGGCGCTTGGGCGCCGATGACGCGAGCTCGAGACCTGGGTGCTGCAGGCAAAGTGAGCAGCGCTCGCCAAGGGAAACATCCCTTCTCAAGCTTTCGCCGGCGGCGGACGACTGGGAAAATCAGTTGTCGAGGAACGAACGCAATTTGCGCGACCGCGACGGATGCTTGAGCTTGCGCAGCGCCTTGGCCTCGATCTGGCGGATGCGCTCGCGCGTCACCGAGAACTGCTGGCCCACTTCTTCCAGCGTGTGGTCGGTGTTCATGCCGATGCCGAAGCGCATGCGCAGCACGCGCTCCTCGCGCGGCGTCAACGACGCCAGCACGCGGGTGGTGGTCTCGCGCAGGTTCGACTGGATGGCGGCGTCGATCGGCAGGATCGCGTTCTTGTCCTCGATGAAATCGCCGAGGTGGCTGTCCTCCTCGTCGCCGATCGGGGTCTCGAGCGACAAGGGCTCCTTGGCGATCTTGAGCACCTTGCGCACCTTCTCGAGCGGCATGCCGAGCTTCTCGGCCAGTTCCTCGGGCGTGGGCTCGCGGCCGATCTCGTTGAGCATCTGGCGCGAGGTGCGCACGATCTTGTTGATGGTCTCGATCATGTGCACGGGGATGCGGATGGTGCGCGCCTGGTCGGCGATCGAGCGCGTGATCGCCTGGCGGATCCACCAGGTCGCATAGGTCGAGAACTTGTAGCCGCGGCGGTACTCGAATTTGTCGACCGCCTTCATCAGGCCGATATTGCCTTCCTGGATCAGGTCGAGGAACTGCAGGCCGCGGTTGGTGTATTTCTTGGCGATCGAGATGACGAGGCGCAGGTTCGCCTCCACCATCTCCTTCTTGGCCTGGCGCGCCTCGCGCTCGCCCTTCTGCACCATGTGCACGATTTTGCGGAACTCGCCGATCTCGAGCCCGGTCTCGCCCGCGAGCACCTGGATCTCGTGGCGGTGGTGCTTGATCTTGTCCTTGTCCTTGGCGACCAGGCTCTTCCAACCCTTGGCGCACAGTTTGGACACCCGGTTGAGCCAGCGCGGGTCGAGCTCGGAGCCCTGGTAGTTCTTGAGGAAGTCCTCGCGCGCGACGCCGTGGCTCTCGGCCAGCCGCATCAGGCGGCCCTCGTAGCCGACGAGGCGCTTGTTGATGTCGTAGAGCTGCTCGACCAGCGCATCGATGCGCGCCTGATTGAGCCGCAGCGACTTCACCTCGGTGATGATGTCGTCCTTGAGCTTCTTGTAGCGGCGCTCCTGCGCGGGCGAGAGCGTGCTGTTCTTGAGCTTGAATTCGATGTCCTGGTCCTGCAGGCGGCGCAGCCGCTTGTAGGCGTCGGCGACGTTGTCGAAGGTCTCGACCACCTTGGGCTTGAGCTCGGCCTCGATGGCGGCGAGCGACAGCGAATTCTCCATGTCGTCGTCGTCGAAATCGCCTTCGGCAGGCGGCGTCTCGCCGCCCTCGCCTTCCTCGCCATTGGCGCGCTCGGACGCCGGCTTGAACGGGGTCGCGCTCGCGGGCGCCGCCGGCGGCGCCGCCGTCTGCGCCAGCGCGCCGGCTTGCCGGCGCGCCGGGCGCCGCCACCATCGGCTGCCCGTCGGGACCGACCGCCGGCGCCGGCATGGCCTTGGCGTCGGGGCCGGCATAGGTGGCTTCGAGGTCGATGATGTCGCGCAGGAAGACCTTGCCCTCGTTGAGCTCGTCGCGCCAGATGATGATGGCCTGGAAGGTGAGCGGGCTCTCGCACAGGCCGGCGATCATGGCCTCGCGGCCGGCCTCGATGCGCTTGGCAATCGCGATCTCGCCCTCGCGCGAGAGCAGCTCCACCGAGCCCATCTCGCGCAGGTACATGCGCACCGGATCGTCGGTGCGCTCGGTCGGCTCCTTGGTCTCGGACTTGGCCGGGACCTTCTGCTGGACCTCGATCAGCTCGCCGCTCTCGCTCTCGGCCTCCTCGTCCGCCTCCTCGCGCTGCTCCTCGCCCTCCTCGCTCGCCTCCTCGGTCTCGACGACGTTGACCCCCATCTCGCTGAACATCGCCAGCACGTCCTCGATCTGCTCGGAATTGACCTCCTCGGAGGGCAGGACCGAGTTGATCTGGTCGTGGGTGACGTAGCCGCGCTTCTTGGCGGTGCGGATGAGCTTCTTGACGGCCGCATCGGAGAGGTCGAGCAGCGGCAGCGGCGTGTCGGGCGCTTCGGGGGCCTCTTTTTCGGGCGCCTCTTCTTTTTCTTTCTCTTTCTGCGCCGCCTTGGTCTTGCTCGCCATGCACTCTCTCCTGGAAACGTCCGTTCGGGACGCCGGTCAGCACGCCACCCCTACCCTATGCGGGGAGAATCGATCAGGCCGCCACGCGGCCGAGCCGGGCCGCAACCCCGGCTCCCGCGCCTTGATTCGGGCCCGCCGCAGTGTCACCGGAGCCGCTTAAGCTCCGATTACCCTCCATACATCAGAAGCCAAAGGCTTATTCCCGGTTCCACCGCCGGGGGCTCCTTGGCTCCGTTATCGCCCGTACCCCTAAAGAGACCGAACCGGCCGGCCCGAAGAGGCTCCAAAGCCCTCGATCAGCGCCTCGGTGCCGTCGAGCACCGAGAGGCGGGCCTTCACATCCTGCAACCAGGAATAGTTGGCCTCGGTCGAATTCTGGCCCAAGGCCTGCTCGGCGTCTCTGAGTTCCTTAGTTAGGGAATGCCATTGTCGATGCAAGGCGACAAGCTGCTTCCAGGTCATCAGAACGTCGTCGGGCGCCGCCTCCGGCCGGGCGCCCCAGACCGAGGGTGTGGTGATGGCCTTGTGAATGCGGGCGGCAATGTCGGCAAGGCCCCTACGGGCGAGCTCGGCGGCCATGGCCTCCCCGTCCGGCGCGCCGCCATGGGCGAAGATGTCGATCAGCTCGCCCTTCATCCTGGCCGCCTCGGCATGACGGAACTCCGCCGCCGCCAGCTCCTCGAGGTGCTCGTGCAACAGCCAGGGGTGATTGACGACCGCCTGCAGGATCAGCGCCTCGCGTAGCGGAATGGCGGTGCGGTGGCCGCGATGAACGGGGCTCGACGCCAGCTGCGCGCTCGCCACCACGTAGGGCTCGCCGCCGACCAGCCTGGCGAGCGGGCGGCCACGATCCGGCGTGCCGCGGCCCCTGCCCGCGCTCTGCGGCCAGCGGGCGCGGGCGTCGCCGCGCCCGCGCTTCGTGCGCATCGTCGCGGGCTCATCGATCTCGAACAGTCGCCGCAACCGGTCGCCGAACTCGCGACGATAATATTTGCGCACGGTGTCGTCGCCGATGGCCGCGGTGACCTCGACGAGGCGCGCCTCGAACGCCGCGCGCCGCTCCGGCGTATCGAAGCCGCCGGTTTCGGTCTCCCGCATCCACAGCACATGGGCGAGCGGACGCGCGCCGCTGATGACCTCGTCGATCGCGTCGCGGCCGCCCGCGCGCACGAGATCGTCGGGATCGTGGCCCTCGGGCAGGCTGGCGAATTTCAGGCTCTTGCCGGGCTTGATCAGCGGCAAAGCCAGATCGACGGCGCGATAAGCGGCGCGGCGGCCGGCGGCGTCGCCGTCGAAGCAGAGCATCGGCTCGTCCGCCATCTTCCACAGCAGAACGAGCTGCTCGGCGGTGAGCGCGGTGCCGAGCGGCGCCACGGTCGCCTCGAAGCCGGCGCCCACCATGGCGATCACGTCGATATAGCCTTCGACCGCGATCACGGCCGCGCCCTTGTGCGCGGCCGCGCGCGCCGCGGCGATGTTGTAGAGCGTTGCGCCCTTGTGGAAGAGCGGCGTCTCCGGCGAATTCAAATATTTCGCCTGCGCGTCCTTCTCCAGCGCGCGGCCGCCGAAGGCGATCACGCGGCCGCGCAGATCGGTGATCGGAAATATCACGCGGTCGCGGAAGCGATCGTAGGGTACCGGGATGTCGTCGCCGGCGACCAACAGCCCCGCCTCCACCATGTCCTCGCTCGAAATTCCCTCGTTGCCGAGATGCTCCTTGAGCGCGAAGCGGTCGGGCGGCGCATAGCCCAGGCGGAACCTGAGCTGCGTCGCCGGATCGAGCCCGCGATCGGCGAGGTAGCCGCGCGCCTTGGCGCCGGCGCGCGAGGCGAGCGTCGCCTCGTAGAATTTGGCCGCCAGCTCGACCACGTCGTTGAGCGTCCTCTTCCACTCGTCGCGGGCCTCCGCCTCGGGCGAGACCTTGGGCAGCGCCATACCGGCCTGCGCCGCGAGCCGCTCGACCGCCTCGGGGAAGGTGAGACCCTCGGTCATCATCACGAAGTCGAAAATGCTGCCGTTCTTGCCGGAGGAGAAGTCGAACCACGCCATCTTCTGATCGTTGACGAAGAACGAGGGCGTTTTCTCCTTGTTGAACGGGGAAAGCCCTTTCCATTCGCGTCCGGCCTTCTTCAATTTCACGCGCCGGCCCACGACCTCCGAGACCGGAAGGCGCGCGCGCAGTTCGTCAAGAAATTGGGGCGGGAAACGCATACGGCCGGCCTGCTGATTTGCTGGACCTCGCAGTATAGACCCGCGAGCGGCGGCCACCGGGGGGAGCGGGATTGTCCCAGTTATCCACAGGGCAAGCCGCCGAGGGGGCGCAAGGCGAGGCCTGGTCGAGCGTTTTCGGGTTGGCTGGTTTCTGATGCGTGGCCACCCCGAGGAAGTTCCGGTCTCGCGCCCTTTGCCCACTCGACGGGGCGTGGGCGGCAGCCACCACCGATCCGTGGGGGACGCTATGCGCCGGCATCATTGCAGCGACGGGACGAGCAATCACGCCGGCGCTACGATGCGCCGACAACAAAATCGTAGGGAGGAAACAATGAGTACAACCAACGACTCGTCGTTGACTCGTCGCAGCGTGCTCGCCAGCGCCGGCGCTGGTGCGAGCGCGGCTGCGCTCGGCACCACGCCGGCACGGGCGCAGACCAACGCGCCCAAAACCTTCGTCCTCGTGCACGGCGCCTGGCACGGCGGCTGGTGCTGGCGGCGGGTGTCGGACCTCTTGGAGAAGAAGGGGCACAAGGTGTTCGCGCCGACGATGACGGGGCTGGGCGAGCGCTCGCACTTGCTCGATCCCAAGGTCAACCTCGCGACCCACGTCACCGACGTCGTCAACGTCATCAAGTGGGAGGGCCTCAGCAACATCGTGCTGGTCGGCCATTCCTACGGCGGCGTCATCATTTCGGGCGTCGCCGAACAGCTGCGCGAGACCATCGATTCGATTGTGTTCCTCGATGCCTTCGTGCCGGAGAGCGGCGACAGCCTGGCAACCAAGGCGTCGCAGCCCGTGCGCGAAGCCATCGCGGCGCTGGTGGAAAAGGGTGAGCAGACAATGAAGCCGGTGCCGGCGGCGGTGTTCCGGGTGAACGAGAAGGATCGCGCCTGGGTCGACGCCATGTGCACGCCGCATCCGGTCGCCACGCTCACCGACAAGATCACCGTTGGCGGTGCGCGTGACCGCATCGCCAAGAAGACTTACATCCGCGCCAAGGGCTATCCCAGCGTGCCGTTCGACGGCACGCAGGAGAAGCTCAAGGCCGACGCCCAATGGCGCGTCTACGAGCTTCCCTGCGGCCACGACGCCATGGTCGACATGCCGGACCGACTTGCCGAGATCCTGGTCGAGGTGGCGTAGCCGTTGGGATGCAGGGCGTGGGCCGAGCGAAGCGCGCCCACGCGGCGTTGTCTCGGCTCGAGGATGATAGGTGTGGGCAACCACGCAGCAGTCGAGCTTGTGCAGATCGCGTGACCTGTCGGCGTGCCGCCGTGGCGCAGCCCGCCGAGGCGACTACTGCGGCCGCAATCCGGATTCTTTGACGATCTGCTCCGAGGCCGCGCGGTCCTGCTTGAGGAAGCGCGCGAATTGCTCGGGCGTGTTGGCGACCGGCTCGAGGCCGCGCTCGATCAGGTTGCGACTGCGGAAGCCCGGCTCATTGACGATGCGCGCGACCTCCGCCTGCAGGCGTTCGACGATCGGTTTCGGCGTCTTCGCCGGCGCCAGCAAACCGAAATAGGAGCGACCTGCGAAGCCGCTCTGCGCCCCTTCGCGGATGGTGGGGATGTCGGGGAACAGCGGCGAGCGCGTCTCGCTGTCGACCAGGAGGCCGACCACCGCGCCGCTCTCGAGTTGCGAGCGAACATTCGCGATCCCATAGAAGCCGACGGGCGTCGCGCCGCTGAGCAGCGCGGTCACCGCCTCCCCGCCGCCGCGGAACGGCACCCGCACGAGGTCGGCGCCAGTGTCCTTCTTCAGCCGCTCGATGAACACGCCGAGCGGCACCGCCGCGGTGGAATAGCTCAAGGTGCGCGGCTTCGCCTTCGACAGCGCAATCAGCTCCGGCAGCGTCTTGACGTTGAGCGTCGCGCTCACCACCAGGACCTGCGTGATGAAGAACAGCTGTGTGATCGGCTCGAATCCGTTCTCCGGATCGAACGCCAGGGTCTTGAACAGGAACTGGTTGAAGACCAGCGGCTCGCCCGGAATGATGCAGAGCGTGTAGCCGTCGGGCGGCGCCTCAGCGCAGGCGCGCGCCCCGATATTGAAAGCCCCGCCCGGCCGGTTCTCGACGATGAACGGCTGGCCGAGCCGCTTGTGCAACTCCTCGGCCAGCGCCCGCATGAAGACGTCGCTGGTGCCGCCAGCGCTCGAGGTTGCGATTACGCGAACCGGCCGCGTGGGGTAATCCTGCGCGACCGCCGGCGAGGACGCCGGCAGCGTGGCGAGCGCCGCCAGCAAAGCGTGGACGCGAAGGCAGCCGGTCATGGCGTTGGTCATTGCGGCTGCAGTCCCGCTTCCTTGACGACACGCTCGGAAGTGGCGCGATCCTCGATGAGGAAACGTGCGAATTCCTCGGGCGTGTTCAGAATCGGTTCGAGCGCGCGGTCGGTGAACTGCTTCTGGCGGAAGGCCGGATCACTGCCGATGCGAAAGACATCCTCGCGGATCTTGTCGATGATCGGTTTGGGCGTACGCGCCGGCGCAACCAGTCCGAAATAGACGCGGGTGAGATTGCCGCGATAACCGAGTTCCGCCAGCGTCGGAATGTCGGGAAACAGCGGCGAGCGCTGCGCGCCGTCGACCGCCAGGCCCGTCATCGTGCCGCTCTGCAGGTGGGAAATGAAATTCTGCATGCCGAGGAATGCGATCGGCGTCGATCCCGACAGGACGGCGTTGGTGGTGTCGCCGCCGCCGCGGAACGGGATCGCGACCCAGTCGGCGCCACGCTCGCGCTTGAGCTTCTCGAGATAGAGCGCCAACGGAAGCGACGGCGCGGTGTAGCTCAGGGTTCCTGCTTTCGCCTTGGAGAGCGCCACCAGCTCGTCCACCGTCTTCACCTTGAGCGCGGCGTTGACCACCAGCGCCTGGGTATTGAAGAACAGATTGATGATCGGATCGAAGTCCTTGGCGGGATCGAATGTCAGTTTCTTGTAGAGGAACTGGTTATAGGCGAGCGGCTCGCCCGGCATGATGCAGATCGTGTAGCCGTCCGGCGGCGCGTCGGCGCAGGCGCGGGCGCCGATATTGGAGGCACCGCCCGGCCGGTTCTCGACGATGACCGGCTGCCCCCAGCGCCGATGCAGCTGCTCGCCCAGGACGCGCATGAAGATGTCGCCGGTGCCGCCGGCGCCCACCGCCACGATCGCCTTGACCGGCCGGGTCGGATAGTCCTGCGCCAATGCCGGCCACGCGACCGGCTGCAGCGCGAGCGCGAGAACGACCACGCCCCTCACGGATCCCTCCACGACGTTCGTTTTCGGACATCCAAGTCAAGCCAGAATGCGCCAGCGCGCGGGACGCGGCAAGGATCCGCCGATGCGAGGCTACACCGCGCAGCCAGCTCACTGCGGCTCGAGGCCGGCGTCCTTGACGACCTGCTGCGCGGTCGCCCGATCCTTCTTGATGTCTTGCGCGAATTGTTCCGGCGTATTGATCGCCGGCACCAGGCTGCGGGCGGTGAGATGCCGCTCGCGGAAGGCGGGGTCGTTGACGATGCTCGCCACCTCCTTGGCGAGCTTGTCGACGATCGGCTTGGGTGTGCCGGCCGGCACGAACAGCCCGTACCAGCTGCGCGAGGGCGTCCCGGCATAGCCGGTCTCGGCCAGCGTCGGCACGTTCGGGAAATTCGGCGACTTGATGTTGTTGACCATGACGAGCGGCGTCATCGTGCCGGCGCGAATTTGTCCGATGACGTTGCCTTCGCCGATGAGCGCGATCGGGGTCGATCCGCTCATCACCGCGTTGACCGCCTCGCCGCCGCCTTTGAACGGGACGCGCACCCAGTCCGCGTCCTTCTCCTTCTTGAGCGTCTCCATGTAAAGCGCGAGCGGGACAGAGGCGGTCACATAGTTCAGGGTGCCGGCCTTCGCCTTCGACAATGCGATCAGCTCGTCGATCGTCTTGACGTTGAGTTTCGAGTTCACCACCAGCGTCTGGATCAGGTGGTAGAGGTTCGTGACCGGCTGCAATCCCTTGTCGGGGTCGAACGGCATGTTCTTGAGCAGGAACTGGTTGTATGCAATCGGCTCGGCGTTGAGGATGCAGATGGTGTAGCCGTCCGGCGGCGCCTCGGTGCAGGCGCGCGCGCCGACGTTCTGCATGCCGCCCGGGCGATTTTCCACGACGATCGGCTGTCCCCAGCGTTTGAGCATCTCGTCGCCGAGCGCGCGCATGAAGATGTCGCTGATCCCGCCCGCGCTGGTGGTGGTCAGGGCCTTGATCGGACGCGTCGGATAGTCCTGAGCGAGCGACGGCGTCCCGCCCGCGATCACGGCGACCAGCCCGATCAGAGCGACGATGGGTTTCATGCTTCCGTTCTCCGGTTATCTCATTGTGGCTGCAAGCCCGCATCCTTGAGGATGCGTAGGTACTCGGCCTGTGCTCGTGCCGAACAGCCTAGCATCTTGATCGCCGGCGCGCGCGTTGGAAAGCGACGCGGGCCGCGATACGTGGTCTGCGCGCCGGTTCAGGTCGCGCCGAGGCGATAGCCGTCGGCGGTGAAACCGAACAGCCGTTGCACGCGGTAGTAGCGCGCGGAGCGCGGCTGCGTGATGCCCCACTGGTCCGATCGGCCGGGCGGAAATTTCCAGAACTCCGATCCGCGCGGCGCGTAGCTGTCGTCGACCTGCAGCACCTCGGCGGTGTATTCGATCGGCACCTCGTCCGGCCCGCAGAAATAGGCGAACACATTGTTGCCGGGGCCGTGGCGCCCCGGACCCCACTCGATCGGATAACCATTGTCCTTCATTCGCCCCATGCCGCGCATGACCGAGTCGAAGTCGGGCAGCTCGAAGGCGACGTGATTGAGCGTCGTGAGGCCGGTCTTCGCCAGCACGATCGAGCTGTGCTCGCTGCTGGCGCAATGCAGGAACCAGAGCGGAGCATTCTCGTCGATCTGACGAAAGCCGAGCGTCTCCGTGAAGAAGCGAAAGCTGGCGTCGAAGTCGCTGCTGTTGAGATTGACGTGGGCGATCCGGCACGGCCGGTCGGGCCGGGGCTCCGTGTCGGCGTGATCCGCGCATCCGCTCATGAACGCGAGGTTGCGGCCTTCCGGATCCCGGCAGCCGAAACCGTAGCCGCCGCCGTCGGCGGACAGTCGTGTCGGCTCGGTGAGGCCGCGGCAACCCGATGCCGCGACGGCGCGGTAGAGCGCGTCGACCCCTTCCCGCTCGGGGACATCGAATACGATGCGCAGCAGTGCGGGGCGGGGGCCGCGATGCAGCCCGAGAATGTGATGATACGCCGCGGTGCCGCGATAAAGCCGGGTGCCTTCGCGCGATTCGACCGGCCGCAGGCCCCAGACATTCTCGTAGAACCGCCCGGCCTCCTCGAAGTTCGTGGCGACGAGCTCAACGCTGCGCACACCGCGCACCAAGCATTGCGGCATGTCGTTACCCCGCCAGCAGCCCCTTCACCAGTCCGCTCGCCTTGCCGAAATCCATCTTACCGGCATAGCCCTGCCTGAGCGCGGCCATGACCTTGCCCATGTCCTTGATGCTCTGGGCGCCGGTCGCCTTGATGACCTCGTTGATCGCCGCCATTGCCTCGGCTTCCGACATCTGCCGGGGAAGATAGGCGCGGATGATCGCGATCTCGCCGCGCTCCTGATCGGCAAGCTCCTTGCGGCCGGCGTGGTCGTAGATTTCGACCGCTTCCTGGCGCTGCTTGATCAGCTTCTGCAGCAGGCCGAGGAGATCATCGTCGGACAGCACCGGTTTGCCCTGCCCTTGCGCCTCAAGGTCGGCGTTCTTGAGCGCGGCATTGACCAGGCGCAGCGTCGACACCCGGCGCTCGTCGCGGGCTTTCATCGCGTCTTTGAGGGCGGAGTTGATCTCGTCGCGCAGCACGGCTATGGCCTTTCGCGAAATTGCGCGCAGCCCGCCGTGAGTCGACCGGACCCGCGACCGGCTGCGCCGCCCGAGATTTAGGCCTTCGATGACCGGGAAACAACCGGCGGATACCCCTTCCGGCGACGCTTGGCTCGCGCCGAAGGCGACCGCGCTGCTGGTGCTCGCCGACGGCACCGTGCTGGAAGGCTTCGGCTTCGGCGCCACCGGCCACGCGGTGGGCGAGGTCTGCTTCAACACCGCCATGACCGGCTACCAGGAGATCCTCACCGATCCGTCCTATGCCGGGCAGATCATCACCTTCACCTTCCCGCATATCGGCAATGTCGGCACCAACGAGGACGACATCGAGACCGTGAATATGGCGGCGACCCCGGGCGCGCGCGGCGTCGTGCTGCACACCGCGATCAGCCGACCGTCGAACTACCGCGCGACCCGCCACCTCGACCAATGGCTGAAGGCGCGCGGCATCATCGGGCTCGCCGGCATCGATACCCGCGCGCTCACGAGCTTCATCCGCGTCAAGGGCATGCCCAACGCGGTGATCGCGCACGAACCGACCGGGAAGTTCGACCTCGCCGCGCTCAAGCGAGAGGCGCGGGAATGGCCGGGCCTGGTCGGCATGGACTTGGTGCCGATGGTGACGTCGGGCCAGCGTTTCACCTGGGACGAAACGCCGTGGGAATGGGGCAAAGGCTATGGCCGGCAAGAGCACCCCGAGTTCCACGTGGTCGCCATCGACTACGGCATCAAGCGCAACATTTTGCGCCAGCTCGCCGGCAAGGGCTGCAAGGTGACGGTGGTGCCGGCGCAGACCTCGGCCGAGGACATCGTCGCGCTCGCGCCCGACGGAGTCTTTCTCTCCAACGGCCCCGGCGACCCCGCCGCCACCGGCGAATACGCCGTACCCGTCATCCGCGACATCATCGACCGCGGCATCCCGACCTTCGGCATCTGTCTCGGCCACCAGATGCTCGGCATCGCCGTCGGCGCCCGGACGATGAAGATGCGCCAGGGACATCATGGCGCCAACCATCCGGTGAAGGACCTGGTCACCGGCAAGGTCGAGATCACCTCCATGAACCATGGCTTTACCGTGGACGCCACGACCTTGCCGGCCGACGCCACCGAGACCCATGTGTCGCTGTTCGACGGCTCGAATTGCGGCATCGCGCTCAAGCACAAGCCGGTGTTCTCGGTGCAGTACCACCCGGAAGCATCCCCCGGCCCGCGCGACAGCCATTACCTGTTCGACCGATTTGTCGAGGTGATGCGCAAGTCTCGGCAAAAATGACGGCCGCGCGACCGTCGCGTGGGCAAAGCCTACCCTACTCTGCGTCAGCCCATCAGGCCGCACGCAACATCGCGCGCACTTTCGGCCAGGGGTCCGGCTCATTTGCGTAACGCTCATGGTCGGCTGCCGTCACCCAGTCCTCCAGCGCCAGCTTGAACGACGGCCGCTCCCGGATGCGCTGGTACCAGGCGGCGACGCCGGGCCGGTCATCCCACATGCGCGCGAGCTTGAGCTTGTCGAGACGCCAGACGTAAGGCGTCGCGGCCGCGTCGGCGAGCGACCAATCCGCTCCGGCCAAGTACGGCCCGTGCCGCATCGCTGCTTCGATCCGATCGAGCAGTTTTTCCTGCTGGCGCAGCGCGTCCTTTACCGGCGCCGCGTCGAGCCCATGCGCCACCACTTGTCGCTTGATTTCGGAGCGTTTCGGATCGGGCGCCTTGGCGAGCTCGGCTTCCATATCCTGCGGCTTCATCCGGGCCAGGCTCGCACGATTTGCCGTCGCGAAGGTGATGGTCATGCAGGAGACATGCACGTATTCGTCCATCAACTTCTCCACCATGCGCGCTTGCGCGCGTTCGAGCGGATCGGACGGCGTGAGCGCCGCGCCGGCAAACGCCTCGTCGACGTAATGCATGATCACGGTCAATTCGATGATGACCCCGCCGTCGTGGACCAAGGTCGGGACGACGGCGTTGGGATTGAGCCGCATGTAGTCGGGATCGAACTGGTCGCCCCGCAGCGTCATCAGCCGGCTTTCGAACTCCAGGCCTTTCTCGGCCAGGGCGAGACGCGCCTTGATCGAACACACCGATGTCCTGCCATGGTAGAGCGTGAGCACGTCGTCCTCCCCAATTTCTCGAAGCTCGATCGCCACGAAGGATCGCGGAAGTTTTGCGACGATCTTAGAGGCCGGGACTTTCGCCGGTCAATCGGACGGTCAAAGGCACGCTTCGGCATCAAATGTTGTGCGGTGTAGTTCGCCCCGGACTGGACAATTTGCGCCGACGAGCTTCAATCGACCGGCTCATTTTTCCGCGCCGGGAGGGCGTCCTGTGATTGCCAAGCAACGTCTCGATGGTCTCACCGACGCGGTGTTCGGCGTGGCGATGACCCTGCTCGTCATCGATCTGCGGCTGCCGGAGAGCTTTCATCCCCGCGATGCGGCCGAGCTCTGGCGCGCCATCGCCGACCTGTCGACGCAGTTCCTCGCCTACGCTATCAGCTTCTTCGTGCTCGCGCCGCGGTGGGTCGCGCTTGCCAAGCTCGCCGACCGGACCGAGCGGCTCGCCGACCGCTTCGTCGCCTGGTCGCTGGTTCATCTGTTCCTCGTCGCCTGCATTCCGTTCTCGACAATGCTGGTCGGGCGCTACGGCGAATTTGCTCCTGCGGTCTGGGTCTACGCCGCTAACACCATCCTCGCCGCGCTGGTGATGCTGCGTCTCGTCGGCCTCGCCGGCGCATCGACCGACGAGCGCGAGCACGCCGACTGGGTGGTCGGATTGCTCACCCTCATCCTGGTCGCGCTCCTCTCGGTCGGCATCAGCCTGGTGCGCCCGGGCGACGCGATGTGGGCCTACCTGCTGCTCGCCACCGCGCCGGCATGGCAAAAACGGCTGGCGCGCAGGATGGCGCGCTGAATTCCGCGGCGGGGTGGTCGCCGGCGGGCGCATGCCACCGGCCGCCGAGCACGCTCTGGCGGGCGGCGACGGTTGCCCTATAGTCCGCCGGCCCGCGTCGGGCGAGCCGGGGATCGAACCGATGGGCGGCTGGATCGCCTTCTGGGATTCCGAACATTCGATCTACGTGAGTGCACGCCATCGCGACGTGCATTACCGCACCATCGCGCAGGACATCCGGGCGCATGTGGGCGCCGGCGCGGTCGTGCTCGACTATGGCTGCGGGGAGGCGCTCCACGCCGACCTCGTCGCCGCACCGGCGCGGCGGCTGATCCTGTGCGAGGCGGCGCCCGCGGTGCGTGCCGCGCTTGCCGTCCAATTCGCCGGCGATGCAAAGATCGAGGTGCGCGCGCCGGACGAAATTGCGGCGCTGCCCGCGGGATCGATCGACGTCGTGGTCTTGCATTCGGTCGCACAATATCTCTCGCCCAACGAGCTTGATGAACTTCTCATCCTGTTCCGCCGTCTCCTGAGCGCGAACGGCGTCTTCATCCTCGGCGACGTCGTCCCGCCGAATGTCTCGGCGGCGACCGACGCGGCCGCGCTCATCCGCTTCGCCGCGGCCAACGGCTTTCTCGGCGCCGTGCTCGTCGGTTTGGTGCGTATGGTCGTCGCATCCGACTACTTGCGCCTGCGCTCGCGCCTCGGCCTGACGCGCTACGGCGAGGCGGCGATTATCGAGAAACTCCGCGCCGCCGGATTTTCGGCAACTCGCGCTACCGCCAATATCGGCCATAACCCGGCGCGCATGACGTTCCTGGCGCGGCCCGCCTGACGAGATGCCCACGCAGCGGGGGGCCGCAGTGCGCATGCAGCGCCTGCGCTGCTACGTCACTGCCGCTCCGACCGTGTCCGCCATCACGGCGCCGCGGGCGCCGAGCGGCTTCTCCGGCCCGACCGTCGAATCGCTCGCGGTCTGATGCTCGATCTCGGAATTGAGCTCGGCGCCGACCAGCACCACGATGGTCGAAAGCCACATCCACATCATCAAGCCCACCACGGCGCCGAGCGCCCCGTAGGTGGCGTTGTAGTTGGCGAAATTGCCGAGGTACCAGGAGAACAGCGAGGACACCACCAGCCAGGCGAGCGCGGCGAAAACGCTGCCGACGGTGATCCAGCGCCACTTCACCAACCGGCGGCTCGGCCCGTAGCGGTAGAGCACGGCAAGCCCGAGGATGACGAGCACGAACATCAGCGGCCAGCGCAGATATCCGATGATCGGATGGTCGGAGCTGGTGAGACCGAATGCCGCCAACAGCAGCGGAAACACCACGACGAGCGCGATGGCGAGCCCCGTGCCGGCGATCGCGCAGATGGTAAAGAGCAGCGAAACCAGGTTGAGCCGGATGAGGCCGCGCTTCTCGTCTTCGTGGTAGATGATGTTGAGCGCGTCGAAGATCGCCTTCATGCCCGCATTGGCGCTCCACAGCGCAATGCCGAGCCCCACGGCGAATCCCAAAGTGAGCTTGCCGTCGCTTTTGGCCGCGATGCGCGTGATCTCCTCGCCCAGCATGTCGAGCGAGCCGGCCGGCACCATGTCGGCGGCGATCGACAGGTGCTTGCCGATGGTGGCGGCATTGGCGAACAGCGCGTAGGACGAAACTCCGGCCGCAATGGCCGGAAACAGGGCGACCAGCGAATAGAACACGACCCCGGCGGCGAGCGCCAATAGGCGGTTGTTCTGAATTTCCTGATAGGTGCGGGCAAGAATGTCCTTCCAGCCGCGCCAGGGGATCTGCAACGGCGCGCGGGCCCGGCGGCCGCGGCCGCGTTCGACGGCACGCGCCTGCTGCAAGGCCAGCGGCTCCTGCGCCGGCCTCGGGCGCAGCGGAACGTAGGCAGGTTCCGGCTGGCGCCGGTCCTCCCTAAGCTTGAGGGCGTAGATCACGCCGGCGGTCACCATGACCGAGGCGGCGAACCAGGAAACCAGATTGTCAATCCGGGGGTGATCGAAGCGGCGGGGCATGGCTAATTACCCGGGAACGGGCCGGCAGGGCCGGTCGTCAACGATCTGCCGCGCATTCAGTTTCATCCCCAACGGTACTGGCCGCGGACGAATAGCCTGTTGCCGGCGCCGGGGCCGGCCGCCCTTCCCAGCCCGGCGATTCTGGTCTAAAGAGCGCGCGCGCGCGAGGACGCAGCCTCTGCGCCGCTCGAAAGGACGCGCGAACGCGCGCCCTTTTTTTGTGCCGCGAGAGACCCAGATATCGCCGAGCGACATGCCCAAACGAACCGACATTTCCTCGATCCTCATCATCGGCGCAGGCCCCATCGTCATCGGCCAGGCCTGCGAGTTCGATTATTCGGGGACGCAGGCCTGCAAGGCGCTCAAGGCCGAAGGCTACCGAATCGTGCTGGTCAACTCCAATCCGGCGACGATCATGACCGATCCCGATCTCGCCGACGCCACCTACATCGAGCCGATCACCCCCGAGATCGTCGCCAAGATCATCGAGAAGGAGCGGCACGTGCTTCCCGGCGGGTTTGCTCTCCTGCCGACCATGGGCGGGCAGACCGCCCTGAACACCGCGCTGTCGCTCAACAAGATGGGGGTGCTCGATCGCTTCGACGTCAAGATGATCGGCGCCACCGCGCGAGCGATCGACAAAGCGGAGGACCGCGAGCTGTTCCGCGAGGCGATGCAGCGCATCGGGCTCGAGACGCCGCGCTCGCGACAGGTCAAGACGCTGATCAACGCGCTCGAAGCGCTCGAGGATATCGGCCTGCCCGCCATCATCCGCCCCTCGTTCACGCTCGGCGGCACCGGCGGCGGCATCGCCTACAACAAGGCGGAGTTCATCGACATCGTCGAGCGCGGCATCGACGCCTCGCCCACCAACGAGGTGCTGATCGAGGAATCGGTGCTGGGGTGGAAAGAGTTCGAGATGGAGGTGGTGCGCGACAAGCGAGACAACTGCATCATCATCTGCTCGATCGAGAATCTCGATCCGATGGGCGTGCACACCGGCGATTCGATCACGATTGCACCGGCGCTCACGCTCACGGACAAGGAATACCAGATCATGCGCGACGCCTCGATTGCGGTGCTGCGCGAGATCGGAGTGGAAACCGGCGGCTCGAACGTGCAGTTCGCGGTCAACCCGGCGGACGGGCGCCTGGTGATCATCGAGATGAATCCGCGCGTGTCGCGCTCCTCGGCGCTCGCCTCCAAGGCAACGGGTTTCCCGATCGCGAAGGTCGCGGCCAAGCTCGCGGTCGGCTACACGCTCGACGAGATCGCCAACGACATCACCGGCGGGGCCACCCCCGCCTCGTTCGAGCCGACCATCGACTACGTGGTCACCAAAATTCCGCGCTTCGCCTTTGAGAAGTTTCCCGGCGCCGAGCCCACGCTCACCACCTCGATGAAGTCGGTCGGCGAGGCCATGGCGATCGGCCGCACGTTCCAGGAGAGCCTGCAGAAGGCGTTGCGCTCGCTCGAGAACGGCTTCACCGGGCTCGACGAGATCGCGATCGAAGGCCTCGGTCAGGGCGACGACAAGAATGCGGTGCGCGCCGCGCTCGGCACGCCGACGCCCGAACGCCTTCTCAAGGTCGCCCAGGCCATGCGGCTCGGATTCTCCGACCAGGACATCCACGCCTCCTGCAAGATCGATCCCTGGTTCCTCGCCGAGATCCGCAGCCTGGTCGAGACCGAGGCGGAGATCACGAGCAAGGGCTTGCCGGCGACCGCGGACGCGTTGCGCCGTCTCAAGGGCATGGGCTTTTCCGACGCACGCCTCGGCAAGCTCGCCGGGATCCCTGCCGGGACCGTGACCCGAAAACGGCATGCGCTCGGCGTGCGGCCGGTGTTCAAGCGCATCGACAGCTGCGCCGCCGAGTTCGCCTCGCCAACCGCCTACATGTACTCGACCTACGAGGCACCGTTCGCCGGCCCACCCGTGTGCGAAGCAGCCCCCTCGGACCGCAACAAGGTGGTGATCCTGGGCGGCGGGCCGAACCGCATCGGCCAGGGCATCGAGTTCGACTATTGCTGCTGCCACGCCTCGTTCGCGCTCAGGGAGGCCGGTTACGAGACCATCATGGTCAACTGCAATCCGGAGACGGTCTCGACCGATTACGACACCTCCGACCGGCTTTATTTCGAGCCGCTCACCGCCGAGGACGTACTCGAGATCATCGCGACCGAAGGTTCGCGCGGAAAGCTGCGCGGGGTCATCGTGCAGTTCGGCGGTCAAACGCCGTTGAAGCTGGCGGAGGCCCTGGAACAGGCCAAGATTCCGATCCTCGGAACCTCTCCCGATATGATCGATCTGGCCGAGGACCGCGACCGCTTCAAGAAATTGCTCGACAAGCTCGGCCTGCGCCAGCCCACCAGCGGCGTCGCCACCAGCCCAAAGGAGGCGCGCGCGATCGCCGAGGCGGTCGGCTACCCGATCGTGATCCGGCCCTCCTACGTGCTCGGCGGCCGTGCCATGGAGATCGTGCTCGACGCCCCCCAGCTCGACCGCTACATCGCGCGACTAGCCGGCGATCTCGACCGCCCCTCCGAGCTGGTGGTCTCGGGCAAGCGGCCGCTGCTAATCGACCGTTATCTCTCCGACGCCACCGAGGTCGACGTCGATTGCCTCGCCGACGGCAAGGACACGATCATTGTCGGCATCATGGAGCATATCGAGGAGGCCGGCATTCACTCCGGTGACAGTGCCTGCGCGCTGCCGCCGCATTCGCTTGCACCAGACGTCATCGCCGAGCTGGAGCGGCAGACGCGCGCATTGGCGCTCGCGCTCGAAGTCGGCGGCCTGATGAACGTGCAATACGCCATCAAGGACGGAGATATCTACGTGCTGGAAGTCAACCCGAGGGCTTCGCGCACGGTGCCTTTCGTCGCCAAGGTGATCGGCATCCCGGTGGCCAAGATTGCGGCCCGGATCATGGCCGGCGAGACGCTCGCGAGTTTCAAGCTCAAGCCTTCCCGGTTCGACCACGTCGGCGTCAAGGAGGCGGTGTTTCCGTTCGCGCGCTTCCCCGGCGTCGATACCGTGCTCGGGCCGGAGATGAAGTCGACCGGCGAGGTCATGGGCATCGACCGCAACTTCGCGATGGCGTTTGCGAAGAGCCAGATCGGCGGGGGCTCGCGGCTGCCGCGGGCGGGCACCGTCTTCGTCTCGGTCAGGGACGCCGACAAGCCGCGCGTGCTGGAGGCCATCCGCCTCCTGGTCGCGCTCGGGTTCCGCATCATCGCAACGTCCGGCACCCAGCGCTACCTGGCCGAACAGGGGCTGCCGGCCAGCAAGATCAACAAGGTGCTCGAAGGGCGCCCCCACATCGTCGACGCCATCAAAAACGGCGAGGTTCAGCTCGTTTTCAATACCACCGAGGGGGCCACCGCGCTGGCCGACAGCCGTTCGCTGCGGCGGGCGGCCCTCTTGCATAAAGTGCCGTACTACACCACTCTTTCTGGGGCCGTCGCCGCGGCGCGGGGAATCAAAGCCTATCTCGGGGGCGACCTCGAGGTGCGCGCGCTGCAGAGCTATTTCGGCGGCAAGGCGGTATCCGGGAAACCGGGGCCGGCCGCCTGACGGTACGTTTGGGACAGAGTTCTGGGTCGCGTGGCCGGACGAAACTTCGGCCCGCGATCGGAATTATTGTCTCTTGGCTGAAGTCGGAGGTTTGAAGGGAACAGATGGACAAGATCCCGATGACAGCGGAGGGCTATTCGACGCTCGAGAACGAGCTCAAGCACCGCCAGCAGGTGGAGCGGCCACGCATCATCCAGCAGATTACCGACGCGCGCACGCACGGGGACCTGTCGGAGAATGCCGAATATCACGCCGCCAAGGAGTTGCAGTCGCACAACGAAGGCCGCATCGCCGAGCTCGAGGACAAGCTCGCGCGCGCCGAGGTCATCGACGTGTCCAAGCTCTCCGGTGACACCATCAAATTCGGCGCCACGGTGACGCTGCTCGACGAGGACACCGACAAGAAGCAGGTCTGGCAGATCGTCGGCGAACCCGAGGCCGACGCCAAGAAAGGCAAGATCTCGATCACCTCGCCGCTAGCGCGCGCGCTGATCGGCAAGGCCAAGGGCACGAGCGTCGAAGTGGTGACGCCGAGCGGCGCCAAGGCCTACGAAGTCAAGAAGATCGAATGGCGTTAGCCGACCGCTCCGGTCCGGCCTCGCACGGGATCTATCGGCGGTTCAAAGTCGCGGACTCGACTTGCCGACACAAGCCCGGGCCTGACGACAAACGTTCGGTTTCGGGACCGGCATGAAATTCGGCGTGTTCGACCACATGGACGATGCCGGGGTGCCGCTCGGGCAGCTTTATGCCGACCGGCTCGCGCTGGTCGAAGCCTATGACCGCAGCGGCATCTATGGCTATCACCTCGCCGAGCATCACTCGACGCCGCTTGGCTGCGCCTCCTCGCCCGGGCTGTTTCTCGCCGCGGTAGCGCAACGCACCGGCACGTTGCGTTTCGGGCCGCTGGTCTATCTCTTGCCGTTCTATCATCCGCTGCGCCTGATCGAGGAAATCTGCATGCTCGATCAAATGAGCGGCGGGCGCTTGGAGCTCGGGGTCGGACGCGGCGTGTCGCCGTTCGAGACCCGGGCCTACGGCCTCGACTTTGCACAGACCGGAGACATCTATCACGAGGCCTTCCAACTCATCCTACAGGGCCTCGCGACAGACGAGCTCACATTCGAAGGAAAGCATTACCGGTTTCACAACGTGCCGATGATCTTGCGGCCGGTGCAGCGGCCGCATCCGCCGCTTTGGTATGGAACCACGATTCCCGAGAACGCGGATTGGCCGGCAGCGAACGACGTCAACATCGTGACCATTGCGCTGCGCCCGACCGTGCGCGTCATTGCCGATCGTTACCGCGCCGTGCGCGCGCGTCTCGGCAAGAATCCGGAGGGCCCGCTGGTGGGGGTCGCCCGCCACGTGGTGGTGGCCGACACCGACCGGGACGCGCTTGCGATCGCGCGACGCGCCTATCCGCGCTGGCGCGACAGCTTCCGCTGGTTGTTTGCGCGCCACGGTGCCGAGCCGCGGATCGCCGCGCTTTATCCGGCGACATTCGATGAGCTCATGGCGATCGATAATGGCGTTGCCGGGTCGCCGCGCACCGTCCGTGATTTCATCGCGGCGGAGATCGCGGCGACCGGCAGCAACTACCTGCTGTCGTGGCTGGCGTTCGGCGACATGACCCTGGCCGAGTCGCGACGCTCGCTCGAACTGTTGTCGCGCGAGGTGATGCCGACTTTCGCGGACGCAGGCACGGACGCAGCGCGCTGAGCCTGCCGCGCCAGACCGGAGCGGGCCCTCGCCCCGCTCGGCGTGCTCGGCGGCGCGGCGCCCCTCGTCAGGGCCGATCGAGCTCCATCGGCACCATGGCGGTGTCCTTGGAATTGCGCAGCGTCAGCGAGGTCTTGACGTTACGCACCTGCGGCACCGCGGTGAGCTCGGCGACGAAGGCCTGGAAGGTTTTCAAGTCGGGTGCCACGCATTTGAGGATGAAGTCGATCTCACCCGAGAGCATCCAGCATTCGCGCACCAGCGGTTGGGCACGCACGAAATCCTCGAAAGCTTTGAGGTCGGCGTCGGCCTGGCTGGTCAGGTGCACCATGGCGAACACGGTCACCTCGTAGCCGAGGAGCTTCTCGTCGAGCAGCGCGCGATAGCCCTTGATGTAGCCGGCCCGTTCGAGCGCATGCACCCGCCGCAGACAGGGCGGCGGCGAGATGCCGACCCGGCGGGCGAGGTCCACATTGGTGATGCGGCCGTCGTCCTGCAGGTGCCGGAGAATCTGGCGGTCGATGGCGTCGAGACGCGCGGCCACGGCGGCCTCCGCAAACGGGTTCGTCCGACCCTACTCGCGTCCCAGGCACCACGAAACATTATTGCGTGATGCTAGTATAATAGTACCAGAACGAGGCGACGCGCGAGGCTGTGGCCTAGTGGTCTGCATATCTTGCATGGCTGCCAGGAACCCATAAATTGAGCCGGGCATCCATCCAGGCACGCGTCCGGTCAGCCCGCCGGGGTTGCTCTGCTTCAAACTGGACCAGGAGGGGATCTTTTCTCGATGAGCAACCACGCCAAGGTCGTGATCATCGGTTCGGGGCCGGCCGGCTATACGGCGGCGATCTATGCCGCCCGCGCCATGCTGGAACCGGTCTTGATCCAAGGCATTCAGCCCGGCGGCCAGCTCACCATCACCACCGACGTTGAGAACTATCCCGGCTTCGCCGACGTCATCCAGGGGCCGTGGCTGATGGAACAGATGCAGAAGCAGGCCGAGCATGTCGGGACGAAGATGGTCACGGACCACGTCACCAAGGTCGATCTCGCCCACCGGCCCTTCCGTCTGGAATGCGATTCCGACGATCGCTATCGCGCCGACAGCGTGATCATCGCAACCGGCGCGCAGGCGCGTTGGCTCGAATTGCCGTCCGAGCAGAAATTCAAGGGCTATGGCGTCTCCGCCTGCGCCACCTGCGACGGCTTCTTCTATCGCGGCAAGGACGTGGTGGTGATCGGCGGTGGCAACACCGCGGTCGAGGAGGCGCTGTTTCTCACCAATTTCGCCTCCAAGGTCACCGTGGTGCACCGGCGCGACAGTTTCCGCGCGGAAAAGATACTGCAGGACCGGTTGTTCAAAAATCCGAAAATTTCCGTGATCTGGGACGCCGTCCTGGAGGAAGTCGTGGGCGATGAGAACCCGTTGAAAGTGCGGGGCGTTATTCTGCGCAACGTCAAGACCGGCGCGATGAGCGAGCGGGCTGCCGACGGCGTGTTCATCGCGATCGGCCACACTCCGGCCTCCGAGCTCTTCGTCGGGCAAGTCGAGATGAAGCCGTCGGGCTACATCAAGACCGCGCCGTTCTCGACCGCGACGTCGGTGCCCGGCGTGTTTGCCGCCGGCGACGTGACCGATGACGTCTATCGCCAGGCGGTGACCGCCGCCGGCCAAGGATGCATGGCCGCTCTCGAAGCCGAACGCTTCCTCGCCGCGCTGGGCGAGGCGGAGCCGGCGGTCGCGGCGGAATGACAGCGCTTTGAGCACGCATGAGCATGGACTGGGACAAGCTCAAGGTTTTCCACGCGGCCGCCGAAGCCGGCAGCTTTACGCACGCCGGTGAGCAACTCGGTCTGTCGCAGTCGGCGGTGTCGCGGCAGGTGTCGGCGCTCGAGCAGGAGCTCGGCGTGTCGCTGTTTCACCGCCATGCCCGCGGACTCATTCTCACCGAGCAGGGCGAACTCCTGCATCACACCGCGCACGACGTGTTCATGAAGCTCGAAGCCGCGCGCGCAAAGCTGACCGACAGTCGCGAGCGGCCGAACGGCGAACTGCGGGTGACGACGACGCCGGGTATCGGCGTGCATTGGCTCACTCCCCGCCTGGGCGAGTTCATCGAGCTTTATCCCGACATCCACCTCACGCTGATCACCACCGACGAGGAACTCGATCTCGCCATGCGCGAGGCCGATGTGGCGATCCGACTGCGCCTGCCGACGCAACCCGACCTGATCCAGCGCAAGCTCTTTTCAGTGCGGTTCCACGCCTATGCCTCGCCCGAATACATCAAGCGGTTCGGCACGCCACGCACGCTCGACGATCTCGATAATCATCGCCTTCTGCTGCTCGGCGGCAGCACGGTGCCGAACTATCTCGAGAACCGGCGCTGGCTGATCGAGGTCGCGCGCGACGGCAAAGGCCCGCGCACGCCCACGCTCACCATCAACAGCGTGCTCGGCGTGCTGCGCGCATGCCAGCGCGGCATCGGCGTCGCCCTGCTTCCGGACTACCTGGTCGAAGAGAACGGCGGATTGGTGCAGTTGTTCGGCGAATCCGACACCATCGCGCTCGATGCCTATTTCGTCTATCCGGAGGAACTCAAATCGGTCGCGCGGGTGCAGGTTTTTCGCGACTTTCTGGTGGCCAAGGCGCAGCGCTGGCATTTCTGAGCGCGATCTTCCGGAGGGCGATGCGGCAGCCCACGCGACCGGCCCACGGCTCGTGCCGGACCCGCATGGCTGGCATGCAACCCTTTGTGTTGTGTGACAAAATTCCGGCTGCATACTGCCAGAACTGGCGACAGACGGTTGCCTATCCTCCCAGATTGCAATTGGCCTATCGTCAGCTGTTCCCCTCTGGAAGGTGATTGTCGGCCCCGCGCCGACGAACTGTACCGGACCCGAAAGGGTCCGGTTTTCTTTTAAGCTGTCCGGAAACGGGCGCTTTGCCTTGCGCCCGGGGCGCTTGCGCGCCGTGGCGACCCGATCTAAGTTAACCTTTCTCATACAAACTCTAGGGAAGACGACCAATGGCCTGGACAACCCCAACCCTCGTCGAAATCTGCATCGGCCTCGAGATCAACGGTTACCTGCCGGCCGAGTTCTGACCCCCGACGGATCCGCGCATCCGCTCTGAATGGGGCAACTCACCGCCATCGTGCTCGGCTCGGCGGCGGGGGGTGGATTTCCGCAATGGAATTGTCGTTGCCCGACATGCCGGTTGGCATGGGCGGGTGACGCGCGTGTGCGTCCCCGAACTCAAGCGAGCCTTGCCGTCAGCGCCGACGGCGAAAACTGGCTCCTGATCAACGCCTCGCCCGATCTTCCGCAGCAGCTTCGGCAGTCGAAGGCTCTGCATCCGCGCGCAGCCATGCGCGGCAGCCCGATCAAGGCGGTGGTACTCACGGGCGCCGAGATCGATCAGGTCGCCGGCCTGTTGAGCTTGCGGGAACGCGAGCCTTTCGAAATTTGCGCAACGGCGGCCACCCTCGCCGCGGTCGCCGATAATCCGATGTTCGGGGTGCTGGCGCCCGACCTGGTGGTGCGGCGCGCGGCGGTGCCGGGCGCGCCGATCGCGTTTCCGGGCGGGCTGCAGGCGCAACTGTTCACCGTGCCGGGCAAGGTGCCGCTCTATCTCGAGGGCGAGAACCCGCAGACCGCGAGCGAGACCGCGGCCAATGTCGGCGTCGAGATTTCGGCCGGGACGGCGCGTATCGCCTATATCCCCGGCGCCGCCGCCGTGACCCGGGCGATGACCGAACGGATCGCACGCGCCGATGTCATTTTTTTCGACGGAACCCTGTTTCGCGACGACGAGATGATCACGACCGGGACCGGCACCAAGACCGGCCGCCGCATGGGGCATATGCCCATCGACGGGCAGGACGGCTCGCTGCGGACGCTTGCGGGCGTTCCCGGTCGGCGCATCTACGTCCACATTAACAACACCAATCCGATCCTGGTCGACGGCTCGGCCGAGCGCCTGCAGGCCGAGCGCGAGGGCTGGGAGATCGGCGAAGACGGAATGGAGATCGTGCTGTGAAGCTGATGACGCCGCAGGAGCTCGAGGCGCAACTGCGCGACATCGGCGCGCGGCGCTACCACCGTCTGCATCCGTTCCATGTCCTGCTGCACGGCGGCAAGTGCACCAAGGGCCAAGTCCAGGCCTGGGCGCTCAACCGCTACTATTATCAGTCGATGATCCCGGTCAAAGATGCGAGCCTGATCGCGCGCTGCGACGATTCCGCGCTGCGCCGGGAGTGGCGCAGCCGCCTCGTCGACCATGACGGCGAGCGCGAGGGCGACGGCGGCATCGCGCGCTGGCTCAAGCTGACTGACGGCGTTGGGCTCGACCGCGACTACGTCGTCTCGCTTGCGGGACTGCTGCCGGCGACACGCTTTGCGGTCGAGGCCTACGTGCATTTCGTCCGCGAGAAAACGCTGCTCGAAGCCGTCGCCTCCTCGCTTACCGAATTGTTCTCGCCGCAGATCATCGGCGAACGGCTCGAAGGCATGCTCAAGGGCTATCATTTCGTCAGCGCCGACACGCTTGCCTATTTCTCGAAGCGGCCGCCGCTCGCTCAGCGCGACTCCGCCTTCGCGCTCGATTACGTCAAGCGCCACGCCAAGACGCCGGACGCCCAGCATGCCGTGCTCAAGGCGCTCGAATTCAAATGCGACGTGCTATGGGCCATGCTGGACGCGCTCTATCATGCCTACGTAGCGCCCAAGCACGTTCCGCCCGGCGCCTTCGAGCCCAAGGATTAGGAGGCGCGCATGAGCGACCCCAGCGCCAGCATCGCCGCCGATGCCCGCCCGCGGTTGCCGCGGGGCGTGCGGCTCGCCCACAACGAGGCGCAAGGCGGATGGGTGCTGCTCGCGCCCGAACGGGTGTTCAAGGCCGACCAAATTGCCGTCGAGATCATCAAGCGCTGCACCGGCGAGGCCACCTTCGACGACATCATCGATGATCTGGTGAAAACCTACGCGGCGCCGCGCGAGAAAATCCGCGCCGACGTCAGCGCCCTGTTGCGCGGCTTGGCCGACAAGAAACTCTTGGAACTGTGACAAAAGCGGGCACGGACGGAGGGTTTCGGGGCTTGTTCCCGGCGTCAGCGACTTTACATTGCCGGTAGGGTCGCAGAGACGTAGGCGGCAACGGGAGCCGGCCTCGCGAGGTCGGCAATAGGTATGGCAAGGATCTTCGCTTGCCGTGACCAACCGGCCGCGATGACCCCAGAGCCAGGCGTTTAGGAAGGTCAGCCCGACGTGGCGCCGGTCAATGGAGCCGCATTGCACAAGCCACTCGGCCTGCTCGCCGAGCTCACCCATCGCTGCCCGCTCGGCTGCCCCTATTGCTCGAATCCGCTCGCGCTCGATGCGCGGGAAGACGAGCTCGATGCCGCCACCTGGGGGCGCGTCTTCGGCGAGGCGGCGGGGCTCGGCGTCTTGCAGGTACATCTCTCGGGCGGCGAGCCCGGCGCGCGGCGCGATCTCGTCGACATCGCAGCCGGCGCTCGTGCCGCCGGTCTCTATACCAACCTCATCACCTCTGCGGTCGGCGTCACGGCCAAGACGCTCGGCGCGCTCGCCGAAGCCGGACTCGACCATGTGCAGATCTCCATCCAGGACAGCGAAGCCTCGTCCGCCGACCATATCGCCGGTTATGCCGGCGCGTTCGAGCGCAAGCGCGCGCTTGCGGGGGAGGTCGTGCGGCTCAAGCTTCCGCTCACCGTGAACGCGGTCATGCATCGTGCCAACATCGAGCGGATCGGAGAAATGGTCGATCTCGCGCTCGCGCTCGGGGCGAGCCGGGTCGAGATCGCGCATGTGCAGTACTACGGCTGGGCGCTCAAGAACCGCGCCATGCTGATGCCGACGCGCGAGCAGGTCGAGCGTGCGGCGGTCTTGGTGGAGGAGTTGCGCGTACGCCACCACGGCCGCATCGTCATCGACGCCGTGGTGCCCGACTACTATGCCCGCTATCCCAAGCCCTGCGTCGGCGGCTGGGGTCGGCGCTCGCTCAACGTGACGCCGGCGGGCAAGGTGCTGCCCTGCCACGCCGCCGAGTCGATTCCCGGCCTTGAATTCTGGAACGTGCGCGAGCATTCGCTCGCCGACATCTGGACCAACTCGCCCGCCTTCAACGCCTTCCGCGGCACGGCCTGGATGAAGGAGCCTTGCGCGAGCTGCCCGCGCCGCGAACAGGATTTCGGCGGCTGCCGCTGCCAAGCCTTCGCGCTCACCGGCGACGCCGCGGCCACCGACCCGGTCTGCCAGCTCGCACCCGACCACGCGCGGGTCGTGGCGCTCGCCGCGATTCAGACCGACGGCCCCTACAGCTATCGGCGCATGTAAGCGGGTCGTGGTCCGGCGCAGCGCAGCGCCGACCAAACGCGAGTGATGCGCCGCAGACGCGGGACCCGCTCAGCCCGGATTTTCGGCCCGCGCCGGCGCTGCACGGCATCCGGGACACGAGCTCGGCCGAGCCGCCGCACCATACGCGAGACGCAAGTCCTGTTATTTCCAATTGCGCAGGAGCCGCGATCTGGCCGACACTATCAGAAGAACAATCTGGTCAGGGAGGATCATATGCCCATCAGCTTAGGATCGCAGAACGGCTTCTTGCTTGCCGCAACGTTGGCGACTGCATTCGCGGTCTGGCCCGCCGCTGCGCAGCAGGCGACGCCGACGCCACCACCGCCCACGCCCAATCAGCCGAGCTCCGAGGCAGCGACCAAACTACGCGGCATCAATCCCCCGCCCTTCCCGATGGCGGCGGACAAGCTGCCGACTCCCCAGCTCAAGCTGCCCAAGGGATTTACGGTCGAAGTCTTCGTCAGCGGGGTGCCGAACGCGCGCTCGCTGCGGCTCGGCGACAAGGGCACCGTCTTCGTCAGCAACCGCCTCCTCGACAAGGTCTATGCCGTGGTCGACAAGGGCGGCAAACGCGAGCTCAAGGTCCTGGCCTCCGGCTTGGATCGACCCAACGGCCTCGCCTTCAGCAAGGGCACGCTCTACATCGCCGAGGGAACGAAAATCTCCAAGCTCGAGAACATCGAGGACAATCTCGACAACCCGCCGAAACCGGTCGTCGTCTACGACAAGTTCCCGAACCACCAGTCGCACGGCTGGAAGTTCATTGCGCTCGGACCCGACAACAAGCTTTACATCAATGTCGGCGCGCCCTGTAACATCTGTGAGCCGCCGCAGACCAACGCGCAGATCGCGCGCATGAATCTCGACGGCAGCGGCCTCGAAGCCTATGCGCGCGGCGTGCGCAACTCGGTGGGCTTCGATTTCCATCCAGTGACGAAGGAGCTGTATTTCACCGACAACGGCCGCGACTGGCTGTCGGAGGACATCCCCAACGACGAGCTCAATCGGGTGACCAAGGCCGGGCTGCATTTCGGCTACCCGTATTGCCACCAGGGCAACGTGCCCGACGACCAGTACGGCTGGGGCCACAAGTGCAGCGAATTCGAGACGCCGGTGGCGCTGATCGGCCCGCATGCCGGGGCGCTCGGCATGCGCTTCTACACCGGCAAAATGTTTCCGCGAGAGTACCGCAACGCCATCTTCATCGCGCGCCACGGCTCGTGGAACAAGACCGCCAAGATCGGCGGCGACATCCTCGTCGTGAAGCTCAACCCCGACGGCAGCGTGAAATCCTCGCAGCCGTTCCTGACCGGGTTCCTGCAGGACAACAGCTACATCGGCCGGCCGGTCGACGTGGAGGTGATGAAGGACGGCTCGCTGCTGGTGTCGGACGACTACGCCGGAGCGATCTACCGCATCAGCTACGGCGGTCGTCGCGTCGCTGCTCGACGCTGAGCACCTGCAAATCTTCCACGCGCCGCGATCCCTGCGGGGACGCGGCGCGCAACGCCACCTTCGCTCCCGGAAATCCATTGCGCGCGGGGGGCAAAATATCGGACACTGAACTCGAGGAAGCTGATCGCGCACGGCCCACGACAAAGGCGGGTCGGCGAGGGCAACCACGATCAGTCTTCTGCACAAGGGAGGATCAGCCATGAACTACTGGTCGCGACGGCGCAGCCTCGTGCTCGCCGGAACGTTCGTCACGTCTCTTGTCGCCGCATGGCCCGCGGCCGCCCAGCAGCCCGCCCCGTTGCCGCCCGGCTCCCCGCTCATTGGACGCCCAGACACTCCCGGCGCCCAGAAGCTCGCGCCGGTGCCGGCGCCGCCGGTCGCGGCCGCGGCCGACAAGCTGCCGCTCGACAAGCTCAAGGCGCCGAAGGGCTTCAAGATCGAGGTCTATGCCAGCGGAATGCCCAACGCCCGCTCGCTCGCGCTCGGCGACAAGGGCACCGTCTTCGTCGGCTCGCGGCTTCAGGACAAGGTCTATGCCATCGTCGACAAGGGCGGCAAGCGCGAGGCGAAGGTCCTTGCGTCCGGCCTTTACCGGCCGAACGGCGTCGCCTTCAAGAACGGCACGCTCTACATCATGGAGCTGTCCCAGCTCTCGAAGATCGACAATGTCGAGGACAAGCTCGACAACCCGCCGAAGCCGACGGTCATCCTCGACGGCCTGCCCAAGGATGAAGCGCACGGCTGGAAATATCTCGCCATCGGTCCCGACAACAAGCTCTATTTCGAGATCGGGCAACCCTGCAACAACTGCTTGCCGCCCGAGGGTTACGGCACCATGCGCCGGGTCAATCTCGACGGCACCGGTATGGAGACGATCGCGCAGGGCATCCGCAACACCGTCGGCTTCGACTGGCATCCGACCTCGAAGGAAATGTACTTCACCGACAACAGCCGCGACTGGATGTCGGAGGATCTGCCCAACGACGAGCTCAACCGCATCACGAAGGTCGGCCAGCACTTCGGCTCGCCCTTCTGTTACCAGGGTAACCTGCCGGATCAGGAATTCGGCTGGGGCCGCAAGTGCGACGAGTTCACGCCGCCGATCGCGCTGATGGGCCCGCACGCGGCGGCGCTCGGCATGAAGTTCTATAACGGCACCTCGTTCCCGGCGAAAGTACCGGAACCAGATCCTGGTCGCCCGCCACGGCTCCTGGAACAAGACCAACAAGATCGGCGGCGACGTCGTTCTCGTCAACATCAAGAAGGACGGCAGCGCGGGAGCGATCGAGCCCTTCGTCACCGGCTTCCTCAACAACAACAGCTATGTCGGACGGCCGGTCGACGTGCTGGTCATGAAGGACGGCTCGGTGCTCGTCTCCGATGACTGGAACGGCGCGGTGTGGCGGGTGAGCTACGGCAACGCGCGCACCGCCGGCGCGCGCTGACCGCCGCGCAAGGGCGAGGGCACTTGTTCCGCCCTCGCCCTTCGCCGCTTGCGTAATTTCCGGAGGGCAACATGCGCGGCCTAGCTGTCGGGGCCATCCTCGCCGGTTTGGCTGCGCTGCCGGTGTGGGCGCAGTCGCTCGACGAGCGGCTGCCGACCTGCTTCGCCTGCCACGGCGAGAACGGAACGTCGCAACTCCCTGAGACCCCCTCGCTCGGCGCGCAGCAGGCGTTCTACAGCATGGTCCAGCTTCTCATGTTCCGTGAGAAGATGCGCGTTACCGAGCCGATGAACGAGATGGCCAAAGGCCTTACCGACGACGAGTTGCGCAAGGCTGGGGAGACCATTGCGAAGCTGCCGCCGCCGACGCCGGATCCCGGCACGCCCGATCCCGTCCGCATGGAAAAGGCGCGCGCGCTCGAGCCAACAGCACCGCTGCAATTTCTGTCACCAGGCGAATTATCAGGGCCAGGAGAACGTTCCACGCATCGCCGGCCAGCGCGAGGACTACCTGCTCAAGGCGTTGCGCGGCTACAAGGACAACTCCCGGCGCGGCTACGACGCGCAGATGGCGGAAGTGGTCTACACCATGAAGGATGAGGATTTCGTCGAGCTCGCCTATTTCCTCGCGCGGTCGAAGTGACGGCCGCGGTCGTCACTGAAATGCGCGGCTCCGCCTCATGGCAAAACCCGAGGCGGCGACTGCTCGTCGCGCCACGCGATGGGGCATTGCGAATCGGCTCGTGTCCCACGCCCCGCCGGCCCGACCTCGGATTTACCCGGGTTCGGCACCGTCAGAGTAGCGCAACGAGGAAGCCGCGATGACCGCGCAAGACAAGCAAGGACGGGACCAGCAAGGACCGGATCCGGCGCGCCGACCGGCACCCGACTTGCGCCCGGCGCAAATCATCGGCAGCGGCGGCACCGCCGCGCTGCATCTCACGCTCGCGGTCTGCGACTACGAGCACGTGCGCGAGATCGCGCAGGGCTTGGTGCGCGCGGACGGCATCACGCTCACCCCGCTGATCTTTCCCTCGATCGAGGAGATCACCTTCCGCTTCACCCGCGGCCTCGAATGGGACGTCTCCGAGCTCTCCTTCGGCAAATATATCTCGCTGACCTCGCAGGGCGCGGCGCCGATGGTCGCGATCCCGGTGTTCCCGTCGCGGGTGCACCGCCATTCCGCAATCTATGTGCGCGCCGACCGCGGCATCCGGACGCCCAAGGACCTCGAGGGCCGCGCCGTCGGCATTCCGGAATGGGCTCAAACCGCGGGCATCTACGTGCGGGGAGCCCTCGTCGAGGAATACGGCGTCGACCTCGCAAAGATCCGCTGGCTGCAGGCCGGCGTCAACGAGCCCGGCCGCGCGGAGAAGGTCGAACTCAAGCTCCCGGCCGGCATCGACTATCGGCCGCGGCCGCAGACGAGCCTCTCGGCCATGCTCGCGAGCGGCGAGGTCGACGCGGTGATCTCCGCGCGCGCCCCCGATGCTTTCGCGCCCGGTGGCGCGGTGGTGCGGCTCTATCCCAACTATCGCGCCGAGGAGGAGCGCTTCTTCAAGAAGACCGGCATCTTCCCCATCATGCATCTCATGACCATTCGTCGCGCGGTGTTCGAGCAGCATCCCTGGGTCGCGATGAACCTCACCAAGATGTTCGAGGAAGCCAAGCGCCGCTGCCTCGCGCGGCTCACCGATTTCACCTGCGCGCGCATCCCGCTCCCTTGGGCGGCGGCGATCGCCGACGAGCTCGCCGCAGCCTATGGACCGGATCCCTATCCCTACGGCATCGAGGCGAGCCGGCCCACGATCGAGGCGTTCTGCCGCTACGCCCACGACCAGGGCGTGACGCACCGGCGGATGACCGTCGACGATCTGTTCCCGCGCGAGGTGCGGGCGATGGCGCGGGTGTGATTGTTGTAAGGCAATCCACGTCCGCGCCGTCAGGGTGCAGTGTAACCGCCCAAGCGCTCCCCGACACACGCAATAGCGCAACGCATTGCGCCGCGCTCGAGCGGGTCGCTATTGCACCCTCCTGCGTGCTGCCGTTCTGCTCTCGACGCCTCAGTGACCGGACGGGAGGGCGCGTGCACGAAGCAATCTTGACTCCGCCAGGGCCGCCTTCCCAGGCCACCAGGCGGGGAAGGCGTTCATCCGGTGGAAGGCGTCGCGCTCGATCAAGAATGCGCCCTCCATAGCCTTCACCTGGCGACGAAACCGATCCGTGACCCATTCGTGAAGCTGGCGGTCGAGGCCGAATTTGTCGTCGATCAGCCGCCTGACATCGACCGGGATTTGGGACAGCGATGGCCGCGTCTTGGTGACGTTCTTGCGCGTGAATCGAATCATCCTCATCGGCCAATCGAAGGTCAAGCGCAGCAGCAGGAGCATGTCGGTGAAGCGATCGAGCGGCGCGGCAGCCAGAAAATGTCGCTCGATGTTGCGCTTGGCGGCCTCCAGATGTTCCGGCTTCACCGGCGCGGCACACAGCGGTCTGCTGCCATCCCACTGCGGCCCCAATTCCTGGCAGCCACTCAAGGCCCTGACCTGCGAATTGTCAACGCAAAGGTCGCTGGCGACGTAATCCCGGAAGGTCATATCTTTCAGATACGGATGGAACAACGGCTCGGCGGGTGTCTCCAACAAATAATAGAAGTTGGACACGGCACGGTCTGCCGGCTCGCGCACGAGCGTTATGTACTTGGCGCTTTGCTCGAATATCGCGTGCACGCCGAACGGCACATGCCCATTGAGCAGTGCAAACGACCGGCGCTTCTCGCGCGGTAAGCGATCGTGACACTCTTTTATCGCCGAGAAGCGATAAAGGCCGAGCACGGAATACGAATCAGTCGACCAGCCGCTGAACCTTCGAGCTTCGGGAAAATTGCGCACGAGCACGTCGCTGAGCGTCGTGCCCCCGGTCTTTCCCATGTGGAGAAAGATCAATAAATCTGGCTCGTGCAAGATACATCACCCCGCGCCCCCGGGGTCGCCCGCCGCAAACTATGACGGGCCGCGGCGTTCGCAAGCGCGATGTGCCGATATTTAGGTCGATTTTACTTTGGCCGGTATCTAATTTAGGTCTCGTTTACCTGCGCCGACGTCCAGCCTTGGCGCCGACGGCTCATTCATCGGCCCGGTCATCACGGGCCGCTGTTGCACATAAGAGAGCGATCGTCCAAGCGAGGCGGCCATGACGCTTACGCCCACAATGGCATTCTTCGCCGTGGTGGGGACGCTCGCCTATCTCGGGCTCGCGATCCTCGGCTGGGGCGGGTTTGCTCCTTTCTTCTCCCACCCGGCCCTGGTCGCGCTCACGGTCGTGCTGTTCGCACTGACCGGCGTCGCGCTGTTCAGCGGCGGAAATCTCAGTCCTGGCGAGCGCGAGGATCGCGGCAACCGCTGGGTGCTCGCGGCCTTCGGGGTGCTCGGGCTGTTGGCTGCCTATCTGCCGGCCTACACCGACCGCAGGGAGTTCTGGACCCTCGACGGCGACGCCGTGCGCTGGCTCGGCGTCGTTCTGTTCGCCGCTGGTGGCGCGCTGCGGATCTGGCCGGTGTTCGTGCTCGGCCATCGCTTCAGCGGGCTGGTCGCGATCCAGCCCGGGCACACCCTGGTCACCGGCGGGGTCTACGGCGTCATACGCCACCCCAGCTATCTTGGCTTGCTTATCGGCTCGCTCGGTTGGGCGCTGGCGTTTCGCTCGGGCGTCGGCGTGCTGCTCACGGTGCTGCTGATCCCGCCGCTTCTCGCGCGCATACGCGCGGAGGAGGCGCTGCTGCGCACGCAATTCGGCGACGCCTACGACGCCTACCGCCGCCGCACGTCGCGGCTCATTCCCGGCATTTATTAGCGCGTTGCGGTCATCTTGATCCGCAGCGTGCATGGTTCAGTCGCATCGGAATTGGCGTTATGCCTGCGCCGGCATGCACGCGTCTCAACGCACCTGGAAGACGAGCTTACCCCTGAAATGCCGCGACTCGCTCAGCCGATGGGCCTCGCCGGCCTCGGACAGGCGATAGAGCTTGATTTCCGGAGGCCGTATGGCCCCCGCCTGAAACAGCTGGGCGATGCGATCGAGGTGCCGGCGCGCGCGTCCGACCGGAGGCCGCAGCGACGCTACGTCGTCGCGATCGGGCTTGGGCGCCTGCGCGCCGGACGCGATGAAGGCCGCGCGGCCGCCCGGCTTGAGCACCGCGAACGACCTTTCGGCGACGTCGCCGCCGACGGTATCGAAGACGGCGTCGCAACCGGCCACGATCCGCGTGAAATCGCTGGCGTTGTAGTCGATGATCTCGTCGGCCCCGAGGTCGCGTACATAGGCACGATTGACGGCGCTCGTGGTTGTGATCACGCGGGCGCCGATATGCTTGGCGAGCTGAATGCCGAAGCTCGCGACCCCGCCCGCTCCGCCTTGGATCAGGATCGTCTCGCCCCGCTGCAGCTTCAACGTGTCCTCGATGGCACTCAATGCCGTGAGGCCGGTGAGCGCCAGGGCGGCGGCGTGGACATGCGACAGCCCGTCGGGCTTCCTGGCGACGATGGCCGCCTTGACCGCGATTTTCTCGGCGTAGGCGCCCTCCTGGCCGGCTTCGCAAACGCCGAACACCGCATCGCCGACCTTGAGATCCGTGACGCCTTGGCCGACGGCGCTGATCACGCCCGAAAAATCCCGGCCCAGGGCAAACGGAAACTTCGATTGCTTGTACTGGCCGACGCGCACCTTCCAATCGGCGCCGTTGACGCTGGCGGCGACCACGTCGACCACCACCTCGCCCGGCCCGGCGACGGGATCCGGCAAGTCGCCGTACTGCAAGACTTCCGGCCCACCATATCGTTCAATGAAAGCAGCTTTCATCGTGTTCCGGCCTCTGGCTTGGGAGCGGATGCGTTGATTGCCGGGCGAAGCGTCGGCCGAATGGTACATCGGGCCTGCGATCGGGCAACGCCCGCATCTTGACGGTTTCCGCAACGAAGCATCGGCACATCCCTAGAGCATCGGCGTGGATACGAAGCTGCCGACCCCGCCGGTGGGCGCCAGCAGCCATTCGGCGGTCGCGCCGGTGAGGGCGTTCTGCCACATCAAGTCGATCGTGGCATCGCCGTTGAGATGGCCGGTGGCCACCACGTCCCATCCCGGGGCTGGCGGGGTGAATGGGTTGCTGGCCACGCTGCCGCCCGCCATCAGCCATTCGCTGGTGGCGCCGGCTGCGTTCTGCCACATCAGGTCGTCGGTGCCGTCGCCGTTGAAATCGCCGCCCGCGATCAGGCTCCATCCCCCGGCCGGCGGCGTGCTCAGCATGCTGCCGGCCCCACCGGTGGGCGCCATGAGCCATTCGGCGGTCGCGCCCGAGGACGCGTGCTGCCACAGCAGGTCGGCGATGTGATCGCCGTTGAAATCGCCGCTGGCGACCACGTTCCATCCCGGGGCTCCCGGCGTGCTCAGCATGCTGCCGACCCCGCCGGTGGGCGCCATCAGCCATTCGGCGGTCGCGCCGGTGGAGGCGTGCTGCCACATCAGGTCCATGATGTGGTCGCCGTTGAAATCGCCGCTGGCGACCACGGTCCATCCCCCGGCTCCCGGCGTGCTCAGCATGCTACCGACCCCGCCGGTGGGCGCCATCAGCCATTCGGCGGTCGCGCCCGAGGACGCGTGCTGCCACAACAGATCAGCGATGTGGTCGCCGTTGAAATCGCCGGTGGCGACCACGTTCCATCCCGGGGCAGCCGGCGTGCCGAGCAAGCTGGCGGCCCCGCCCGTGGGCGCCATCAGCCATTCCGCGGTCGCGCCCGAGGCGTGCTGCCACAACAGGTCGGTGATGCCGTCGCCGTTGAAATCCCCGCTGGCGACCACGTTCCATCCCGGGGCGGCCGGCGTGTCGAGCATGGCGGCAACGCCGCCATTGGGCGACATCAGCCATTCCTGGGTGACGCCAGTCGCTGCGTCCTTCCACAGCAGGTCGGCGATGCCGTCGCCGTTGAAATCGCCGCTGGCGACGGGGTCCCAGTCGGTTCCGGTCGAAGCCAGATGCTGCACCAGAATGGTCATTTGCGGCTTGTCGACGCCGTTCTGCGGCTCGATCGAGAACATGTAGTTCCCCCACCACGGGCCGCCCGCCCAGTAGGTCACGCCTTCCCACGCGTTGGCATGCTGCTGCATGTAGGTCAGCATCCCGTCGAACGCGGTCAGGCTCGTCTGGTCGGTGGTGACGCCGACCTCTCCGAGAAACAAATGATTTCCGGTCGCTTCCGCCCATTGCGTGATCGCGGTCAACCGCTCCACGCCGATCGTTGCCGAAACGGCGCCCGGGTGGGTGCCGCTGCCGTCGGCGTCGAGATACTGGTGCACCTCGAACGCGAAATTATGCGCCGAGTCTTGCACGCCGGTGCCGATGACCGTGTCGTTATCCGTGCTCGTCCACGTCCATGCCCCGTCCCAATAGCTGCCAGGCACCAGGATTTCCTGCGACACGGCGCCGGCGCTCCGGATCGCCGCGATCGCGGCGTTTGCCGAGCCAAGCCATGCGCTCGCCGATTGGTCATGCGGCTCGTTCATCAGCCCGAACACGACATTGGAATTGGACTGGAAGTGCAGCGCGAGCTTGCTCCAGAAATCCGCGAACGCCGAATTGGGCGTTTGCGCGCTTCCGATCAGTGCGCCAAAGCCGTAGCCGAAGTTATGCGGCTCGATTTCGATCTTCAGGCCCTTGCCGGTCGCATAGTTCACGACGTCGTCGAGGCGGCCGAGCTCGGTGGCATCGAGTGCCGCGAACTCGGCGCGTTGCATGCGCTCCCACAAGAATGGAAGCCTGATCACGCCCATGCCTTTGGACGCGTAGTAGTCGATCTCGGTATGCGTAGGGTAGGTATAGTCGGTGCCGAAAACTCCCGGCACGTTCGAACCGAATTCAGCTCCGGCGAGATTGACTCCGAGCAGAAACGAGCTTGCCATGGATTGCTCCGCAGGCGTTTCGATCAAATTCGCTCAAATCATCGCGCATGATCTCTTCCGAAAACCGGTTTCCGGTTCTTGGGATCATGCTTCAGCCGAATGCACCGACCGAGCTCTCGGCCGTCAACGTCCTCGAATCGCCCCGCGAGGTTCTCGCTATCCTTGGTGGCCAGCCCTGGCCGCCTCCATGCTGAAATGCGGGGCCTGTGGACGCGGCCATCGGCCTTATTTCGTACCGGAACTTGCGGCCAAAATGTGAACCCGCGTATCGTCGCGTTGTACTGCGCGCTCAGGCGCACAGGCAAATGCGCGCGAAATCGTTGAGCAGCGGCCACGCCGTCTGCTGCACGCCGCCGCCGACGTTCTCGAAATAGACGTCGATGCCCGTGGGACAGGCGGCCACGAGCTGCGCGGCGAAATCGCCCGCGCGGTGATCGACGCAGGCGTCGAAGCCCTGGCAGTCGAAAAGTCGTCAGGGCGTGCAAATGTGGCGAGGCGAGGTGTGACCGGACGGGGTGTCTCGTCTGCCACTTGCCGCGCAGCGGGGCGGCAAGCCTGCGCACCTCGGACGGGGCGGAACCTCGCGATTGGGCCATCGCGGCCGAAAGTGAACAAAGGCCGCCGCCTCGCGTTAATGGCGTGGGAGAGATCCGCCATGGCCAGCACCCGCAACCGCGTTCCCGCCCATACCAGCCCGGAAATCAACCGCCGCATCCGGCGCGCCATCGCCGACAACGTCCGCTATTACAGCGAGCACCGCCGGGAGATCGCGGAACGCCTGCGCGAGCTCGACGCGGAGTGGGACATCGAGCGTGCCATCCAGGCGAACGCCGCGGCGCGTGCGTTTGCCGGCGTGGCGCTGGGCGTGCTGCGCGACCGGCGCTGGCTCGTCCTGCCCGCGCTGGTGACCGGCTTCCTGTTCCAGCACGCCGTCCAGGGCTGGTGCCCGCCGATCCCGATCCTGCGACGGCTGGGCTTCCGCACCTCCTACGAGATCGAGGAGGAGCGCCAGGCGCTCAAGGCGCTGCGCGGCGATTTCGAGGAGGTGTCCGAGAAGTCCGGCGATGCCGCCGGCGCCGCGCTGCGGGCGGCGCGGGCCTAGCGGGCATCCGCGGCCCGCTCCTGCGCCTTCGTGTCGACGTGACGGCAGCGCGGGCACAGGAAAACCAGCAGTTCCGGCAGCGCCCCCAAGGGCGGAACCGTGCGGGCGAGCGTCATCGGCTCGCGGCAATGGGCGCACAACGGGGGCGCGAAGTGATCGCTCGGCATGTCCGTGACATAGCGGGGATCACGCCGCGCGCAATTCAGGGAATCTCCTTAGGGTCGCGAACGGAGGCCTTCGACCCCGCCGATGGCGGCGGGCTGTCGATGCCGGGTGGTGGCGCAACGGTTGGTCGATGCCGGATTGGGAGCCCGTTGCGGACTCAAGGCGGACGTCGCGCGCCCCAAGTCCGAGAACGCCACAAGCGGACAGCCGAACGACAGGAGCGCTGCGCTTGCGACCCTATCCTGCGCCCTGCATCATTGCCCGATGCAAATCCGGGAAGCCCGCATGGAGGACGCGGTTGAAGCGTGCCAGATGCTGCGGCGTTCAATTACGGAGCTTTGCTTCGCCGACCACCACGACGACCCGGCCATCCTGCAAAAATGGCTCGCCAACAAGACACCGGAAAACCTGCGTTCCTGGATCGCAGCGCCCGACAACCACATGTTCGTTGCGACGGACGGCGAGGCAATCCTCGGGGTCGCGTCCGTAACCACGTCGGGCGAGGTCATCCTCAACTACGTATCGCCCGATGCCCGCTTCCGAGGCATCAGCAAGGCTCTCTTGCAACGCCTCGAGGCGAAGGCCGCAGAACTCGGCAACGAGACGTGCGTCCTCACCAGCACGGGCACGGCTCGCTTGTTCTATCTTTCGGCCGGGTATGAGGAGCGAGGATTGCCGACGAGTGGCTTTTTCACCAGCGTCAGTTGTCGGATGGCGAAACGGCTCTTCGGTGACGACCGACCGCCATGACCAACGTCGTCGCCTGCTGCGCGCGCATCGCTTCGGCGGGGTCGATCCCACGAGACATCAGGCCGCCGGTCGCGGCGCTTCTCACCTCGGGCCTTTAGCCGCGCCGTTGCGGGGCAGCCGGTAACGGATGGTCAATGCCGCGCCATCCCCTTCCGGCGCGCTCGTCAGCACGTCGTCGCCCTCTCTTTTCGCCAGAAGCATCGCCCGACAGCAACTGGGCATCTGCGGCGCGGGGCCGGGATAGCCTCCAACCCGGCGGTGAAGTTCGCCGGCATTGATTTCGACATGAGACGCGCCGCAGTCTTCGGCGCGCCTGAGTTGAGCGCTTAGTTCCGCGCGAAAATCGTCAATTCTGGCCATGATCCCCTACCACCGGACACTTCCGGTTCCCCTTACAAGTGACGAGGCCACCACTCGTTCTATTCTTCCTTCTCCGGCTGAATTTGCTGCTGCTGTTGCATCGCGGGCTCCCCGCCGACCTGGCGTTCGGTGCCGCTCATCCGCCCATCATCAAACTCCCGCACGACGGCCTCGAAATTCCCGCCCGGACCGCTCTCGGCCAGGTCGTACAGCTTCTGCGCCATGGGGAGCAGGGCGACCGCAGGTCCGGCCAGCGTCAGGCTTGCTCTATGCGGCCCCACATCCTGGGCACCAGGAAGGGCATTCCGAGCGCGACCGCGGCGATTGCGAAAGCCAATGTACGCATGACCAACTCCCCTCGGGGCCGGAGACGCCCGGCTCCTTCACGGGAACAATATGCCGACAAACCACGTCGGCCGCTGTGATGGCCATCACGCAAGGGTCGATTTGTGGGCGCGCAAGGCGGGGGCGCGAGGACGCGGAAAGGCTCCGGCGAACGCTACTGCAGAGGGCCATGAGCTATGAGCCCATGCGCGGGAGGGGTCATGGTCGTCAGCGCGGGGGCTACCGCCGTCCCCGTGGTGCCAGCGTCAAAAGGCCACCCGGGAGCTTAGCCGAGTGGCCTTTGAGAGGAACTGCCGGTTCTTCCGGTTCCGTTCCTCGTGGAAAGACAACGAAGACGGAGGGCGGTGGTTCCGCGCGAGGAGCGGGAAATGCCGCGCATGAGCGCGCTGAACTCGCGCCGCCGCGCTCGATCACCTCGTCGGCGAGGGCAAGCGGCTGCGCCGGCAGGTGAGGCCGAGCATCCCACCCCTCTCGGCGTGACTGACCTTCACATTACCGCCTTGTCGGGGAGCTGATCTCGCTGCGCCTGCGCCTGGGTAATTGCAGTAAGGATGGCGTTCAGACCCTTCATCAATTCGACGGCGCACGATGGAGAAAGCGCCAGCCGGGTCGTGACGTGAACGACGGCGTTCGGGCCTTCTTTCGACCCCTCGTCGGTCTTTTCGGGGCTGAAACGAGTTGTTCCGAACGTGAGCATGACCGCACCGCCGTCGAAGGATGAGCCGATAAACTTGTTCGCGTAGGTTTCGACGACGCTGGAGTTGTCCTGGATTCGAAATTTCTGTTTCTGTTCAGCCATGGCTGAAACTCCTGTGGAACAGGTCAAGCTGGACGTTTATCCCTCAGACCGCCGGGACGTTTCAATCTTGCGGCGCCGTATTGACACGGCTGCTCGCGCGTATCGCCGCCGGTCGTTATGCCACCTAGCTTCAAGCGGCCACGCCGCCACGCCGCCGCCGAGGGACACGGTGAGCTCGCGCCGCTTCATTCGATCACTTCGTCCGCGATGGCGAGCACCGGCGCCGGCACTTCGAAGCCAATTGCCTTGGCCGTCCTTAAATTGATCAGCAGCTCGAACTTCGTCGGTTGGGCCACCGGTAGGTCCCCAGGTTTGGCGCCTTTGAAAATCTTGTCAACGTATGCCGCGGCGCTGCGCCACAACTCGATCTGGTCGGGAGCGTAGGACATGACGGCGCCAGCCTCGGCAAAAGGCCTGAACTCGCCGACCACGGGCAGGCGTTGTTGCATTGCAAACGCGACGATGCGTGTCCGATTCGATTAAATCATCGGATCATCCATTGTGACGATGACCTGGGCGTTCGCTTCCGCTGCGGCTTGCAGCGCCGCATCGATGTCAGTGGGGTTGTGTGTCGGGCGGGACTGCAGAGTTATGCCCAAGACTGGAGACGCGGCCTCCATTGCCTCCATCTGCAGGCGATGGCCCGCAGCGTTTCCGTTCCAAAGGATCGCGGCACGAAGCAGCCCCGGATACATTTTTTTGATTAGGTCCAGCCGCTTGCTGGCCTGTTCGGTTGCGACGAGCGTTTGCCCGGTAACGTTGCCTCCGGGCCGCCCCAGGCTGGCGATAACGCCCGACCCCAGCGCGTCGCCATGAGCGGCCATGACGATGGGAATTGTACTGGTCGCTTTTCTGGCGGCTTCGACGGGCTGCGCTGCTTGCGTAATGATCAGATCAACATTTGCCTCGACCAGCTCATTGGCAAGCGCGGGCAGCCGTTGCGGCCCGCCGTCGGCATATCGCACTTCAAACGCAATATTGTGCCCCTCGGACCAGCCCATCTTTCGCAGCGCTTCTGCGAGAGCGGCTATCCGGCGCTGCCCTTCCCGATCGCTCTCCGGGAGCGGCATCAGCACACCGACCCGCCGCATGGGGTTGGGTCTCTGCGCGCGCGCCCGGAGCGGCCAAAGCGGCGAAGACGCGACCGCCGCGCCGCCGAGCAGGGTGATGAATGCGCGCCGCCTCATTCGATCACCTCGTCGGCGACGGCGAGCAACGACGGCGGCACGGTCAACCCGAGCATCCGGGCGGTCTGGTGGTTGATGACCAGCTCGAACTTGCTCGATTGCACGACCGGCAGGTCCGCGGGCTTCGCGCCCTTGAGGATGCGGCCGACATAGCCGCCGACCTGACGCCACGCGTCTGCAATATTGGTTCCGTAACTCATCAGCCCGCCGACTTCGGCGATTTCACGCGTACCGGCTGTCATGGGAACCGCATGGCGCGCGGTGAGGTTGGCAAGCTGTACCCGCCGGCTGGTGAAAAAGGGATCGCCGCCGAGGAAAAGCGCGTCGGGCCGCTGGCGCACAAAAGTTGCGAAGACCACATCGACCTCGCGGCTGGTGCTCGCGTTGAGGATCTGAACTTGCAGCCCCATAGCGCGGGCAGCCGGTTCCACGTCTCTGACCGTGGTCTCGGCAGTGGGGCCAGTCGGGTTCACGAGCACAGCAATGCGGGTGGCTTTCGGCACGAGTTCGCGCAGGAGCTCCAACCGTTTTGCCACCAACTCGGCGCTGAAAATGTTGATACCCGTCAGGTTGCCGCCCGGCCGGGCCAGGCTGGCGACAAGACCAAGCTTGACCGGATCTTCGGCGGCGATGAAGACGATCGGGATCGTCGTGGTTGCCGCCTTGGCCGCCAGCGCGGCCCCTGCGATCGTGGCGATCACGGCGACCGGTCGGCGAACCAATTCAGCCGCCAGCTCCGGCAGTTGATCTTTCGGATGCTCGGTCCAGCGGTAGACGATCGCCACGTTCTCGCCTTCGACATAGCCGGCATCACGGAGGCCCTGACGGAATGCGCGTAGACGGTCCGCAATTGCGTCGGGCGATGCGACCCCGAGGAACCCGATTGCCGGCATCGCCGGCTGCTGCGCGCGCGCGGCGAGCGGCCAGGGGAGCGAAGGCGCGGCCGCGCCGCCGAGCAGGGATATGAACGCGCGCCGTTTCATTCGATCGAATTGCATTCAACACCTGCCAGCCAGTGCCGCATTGCGGGACATCGAATTAACCCAATCGCGAGTCAGGGGACGCTACTCGACCACGCCGGTGGCAAGCGCGAGCAGCGACGGCGGTATCGTGAGGCCGAGCGCGTTGGCGGTCTTGAGATTGATCACGAATTCGAACTTGGTCGCCAGCATCACCGGCAGATCGGCCGGCTTTTCGCCCTTGAGCATCCGGCCGGCATAGACGCCGGCCTGGCGATAGGAGTCCGTCTGGTCGGGCCCGTAGCTCATCAGGCCGCCCGCGGTCACGTGGTCGCTGCTCGAGAAGCTCGTCGGCAAGCCATGGCGCGCCGCCAGCGCCAGCAATTGCGGACGCCACATCCTGAAATCCGCCTGCGGGGCCACGAACAGCGTCCCCACCCGCTGTTGCAGGAGGGCGGCGACGGCGGCGTCGATGTCGCCGTCGGGCGCGACCGTTACGACGTGCAGCGTCCGCCCGAGCGCCTGCGCCGCCGCCAGGGCGTCGCGCACGTCGGTCTCGGTATTCGGGTTGACCTTCGCCGCCAGCATGCCGATCGGCGCGGTGCCGGGCACCAGGTTGCACAAAAGCTCCAGCCGCTTGGCGACCAGCTTGTTGGACAGGAAGGTCACGCCGGTGACGTTTGCGCCCGGCCGGCTCAGGCTCGCGACGAGGCCGACCTCGACCGGATCGACGCCGGTGACGAAGACGATGGGAATCGTCGCGGTCGCGGCCTTGGCCGCGAGCGCGGGCGGGGTGGTATTCGCAAAGATCACGTCGATTGGCAGCCGCGCCAGCTCGGCCGCCAGCATCGGCAGACGGTCGTTGTGGCCGTCGGCGTAGCGGTGCTCGATCCTCACGTTTCGCCCGGCGACGAAGCCGGCCTCGCTCAGCCCTTGCTCGATGGCCGGCATCCGCGTGGCCTCGGAGCCCTGCGTTTAACTGTGCAGCATGCCGATCAGGCGCGCCGCCGGCTGCTGCGCGTGCGCCGCGAGCGGCCAGACGGCCGCGCCGCCGAGCACGGTGATGAACGCGCGCCGTTTCATTCGATGACCTCGTCGGCGCGGGCGAGCAGAGTCGGGGGCACTTCGAGGCCGAGCGCTCGCGCGGTCTGAAGATTGATGACGAATTCGAACTTGGTGGCCTGCACAACCGGCAGGTCGGCAGGCTTGGCGCCTTTGAGGATTTGACCGGCATAGACGCCGACCTGACGCCACATGTCCGGAATATCGGTCCCATAGCTCATCAGGCCGCCGGCTTCGACCTCCGCGCGAGTGGAATAGGCCGCGGGAATCCCGTGGCGCGTCGCAAGCGTCGCAAATTGGACGCGCCGGCTGATGAAGAACGTGTCCGGCGCGACAAACAGGGCATCGGCCCGGTCGCGCACGAGGGTGGCGAATGCTGCCTCGATCTCGCGGCTGGTGCTGGCGTTGAGGATCTGAATTTGCAGTCCGATAGCGCGAGCTGCTTCCGGCAGGTCTCGCAAAGTGGCCTCGGCGCTCGGCACGTTGCCCGGATTGATCAGCACGGCAACGCGAACGGCCCTCGGCGCTAGCTCGTGCAGCAGACCCAGCCGCTTGGCCGCGACCTCCCAGAGGAAAATGTTGATGCCGGTCGCATTGCCGCCCGGCCGGGCAAGGCTTGATACCAGACCGAGCTTGACGGGGTCTTCGGCGACGCCGAACACGACCGGGATTGTCGTGGTCGCGGCTTTGGCCGCACTCGCAGCAAGCGTGCCACCGGGCGTGGCGATTATGGCTACGCGGCGACGGACGAGGTCGGCCATCAGCGTCGGCAGCCGGTCGTATTGACCGCTGAACCAGTGGTACTCCACCGCCACGTTTTGGCCTTCGACGTAGCCGGTTTCGCTGAGGCCTTTGCGGAAGGCGGCTACCCGGTCCGCTGACGGCTCGCGCGCCCCGGCATTGACAAGGCCAATGACTGGGACATCGGACTGCTGCGCGCGCGCCGCCAGCGGCCACGCCGCTGCCGCACCGCCAAGAAGCGAGATGAACTCGCGCCGCCTCATTCGATCACCTCGTCCGCGCGCAACAGCAGCGATGTGGGCAAGTCGATGCCGATCGCCTTCGCGGTCTTGAGGCTGACGATCGTCATGAACTTGGTCGCCCGCTCCACGGGCAAGTCGCCCGGTTTGGCGCCCTTGAGAATCTTGTCGACGAACGTGGCCGCGCGGCGATCCATGTCCGGAAGGTTTATCCCGTAGGCCATCAGGCCGCCGGCCATGACGAATTCCGGGAATCCGCACGCCGGCAGTCGGTGCCTCGCGGCGAGGTCTGCGATCGCTTTGGAATTTGCATTCAGCATCGGGTCTTCGTGGATGACAGCCGCGCCGATCTGCTGATCTGCCATCGCCGCAAAGGCGCGCTCGAAATCGCCCGGCGCGCGTACCTCGAAGGGCTGCAGTTCCACCTGCAATGCCCTCGCTGTCTTCTCCACCTCTTGCAGGATCAGCCGGCTCCCAGCGAAATTTGTGGGATTTAGGAGCACAGCCGCCTTGGTCAACAGCGGCACGGCTTCCTTGAGCAGCTCGAGTCGCTTGGCGCCGAGCTCGGCGTTGAAAAAACTCAATCCAGTCACGTTGCCGCCCGGCCGCGAGAGGCTGTCGATCAGACCAAATGCGAACATATCGGCGATGGCCGTGATGACGATGGGGATCGTCGTCGTCGCCTGCTTGGCAGCCAATGCGCCCGGCGCCGCATGGGTCACGATGACGTCGACATTGCGCCGCACCAGTTCGGCCGCTAAAGCGGGCAGCCGGTCATAATTTCCTTCCGCCCAGCGGAACTCGATGACAATGTTCGTCCCTTCGACGTAGCCGAGATCGCGCAGCCCTGCCCGGAAGGCCGCGATCCGCGGGGCATGACTGGATGCGGACACCAGACCCAAGAACCCGATGCGGGAGATCTTCCCCGGTTGCTGCGCGCGCGCCACGAGCGGCCAAGCAAGCAAGGGCATGGTCGCCGCGCCGCCGAGCAGGGTGATGAACGCGCGCCGCCTCATTCGATCACCTCGTCGGCGCGGGCGATGAGCGTCGGCGGCACCTCGAGGCCGAGCGCCTTGGCGGTCTTGAGATTGAGGACGAGCTCAATCTTCGTTGGCCGCTCGATCGGCAGGTCGCCGGGCTTTGCGCCCTTGAGAATCCTGTCGACATAGCTGGCGGCGCGGCGATAGTTCTCGACCGGATTGGGGCCGTAGCTCATCAAGCCGCCATCCTCGACCGACTGCCGGGCGAAGTAGATCGCCGGCAGATGTGCGGTCGCGGCGAGCGCGGCAATACGCCGGCGGTGGGTCGTGAACGTCACATCCGGCGGAACCAGGAGCGCGTCGACCTTTTCACGCGCGAATGCGGCAAAGGCCGCCTCCAATTGATCCGCGTCGTGGATCTCGAACGGCACCAGCGCGAGATTCGCCTGCGCCGCCGCAGCCTGCGTTTCGCGCCATTGCGGTACGTGCAGCGGGTTGCCGACGTTGACCAGCGCGGCGAGCCGCGCCAGATGCGGCAAGAGCTCGCGCATCACGTCGATCTGCTTCGACGCCAGCTCCTCGGCAAAATTGGTGAGTCCGGTGACGTTGCCGCCGGGGCGTGCCAGGGTCTTGACCAGCCCGAAGCCGACGGGATCGGCGCCCGACGCCATCACGATCGGAATCGTGTCGGTCGCCCGGCGCGCCGCTAGGTTGGCCGGCACTGGCGCGGAGACGATCATGCTCGGTTTGAGCTCGACCAACTCGGCGGCCAGACTCGAAAGGCGCTCGAGCTGGCCGTCGGCGAATCGGTACGCGTAGCGAATATGCGTCCCCTCGACATAGCCGAACGCGCGCATGGCGCCGCGAAACGCCTCCAGTTGCGGCACGAGCGTCGCGGCCGAGCTGGCGTTCAAGACGGCGATGAGGGCGGGCGAGGGCTGCTGCGCGCGCGCCGCGAGCGGCCAAGCAAGCAAGGGTGCGGCGGCCGCGCCGCCGAGCAGCGTGATGAACTCGCGCCGCTTCATTCGATCACCTCGTCGGCCAATACGAGCACAGCGGGGGACAGTTCAATGCCGAGTGCGTTCGCCGTTTTGACGTTGATGACGAACTGGTATTTCGTCGGCTGCTGAAACGGCAGATCGCCGGGTTTTTCGCCACGGAGAATACGGGCGACGTAGCCGGCGGCTCGACGGAACATGTCGATGCGATCAGCGCCGTAAAACGCCAAGCCACCGATCTTCGGAAAGACCGGGTCGGAATAGATCGCAGGCAGGCGGTGCCGTTGCACCAGCGCGATGATCTCCCGACGCAGCGCCTGAATCGTAATGTCAGGCGGAAAGAAAATCCCGGTATTCCGCCGCTCGGCCATACCCGCGATGGCGCGGTCGATTTGACCGAGGCTGTGAACGCGGATACTGACGGGTTCGATCGCCAGCATACCGGCGGCGGCCTCGAATGCGCCCCGGAAAAGCACGGTGTTGGGATTGTCCGGATTGTAGATGAACGCGACGCGAGCGGTGGCAGGTGCAATCTGCATCAACATCTCGAGCATCTTGCCGAAGATCGAAAGCTCGAAGAACGTAAAGCCGGTGACATTGCCGCCGGGCCGAGCCAGGCTCTCCACCCAACCCGTGCCGACTGGATCGGTCGCGCCCGGGACAATGATCGGTATCGAGCGAGAGATTTGCATCAGGATCGGGACGACCCGCCCGCCGATGGCGACAACGACGTCCGGATTCGACGCCAGCAGGCTTGCCGCATCGGCGCGCACCCGCTCCAGACTGTCCGTGGTCCAACGCTCGTCGAATTGAACATTGCCGCCATCGGTCCACCCCAGCTTTGCGAGCTCTTGCCGCAGTGCCCGAACGCGGCCTTCGTATTCGGGATCGCCCTCAGCGTAGGGCATCACAATTCCGACGCGCCGCACCCGCTCGCCGCGTTGCGCGCGCGCCGCGAGCGGCCACGCCGCGGCCGCGCCGCCGAGCAGCCTGATGAATTCGCGCCGTCTCATGCCGGACCTAGGCCTTTCTTGCCGCCAGGAATGACCAGCAACAAGGCCCGCCTGTCGGTCTTCTACACGCCCAGCCTGCCGCAGCGGGGCCGGCTCGTCCTTGGGACCGACCTGAATCGTTCTGAATCGACAGGTGTTACGGGCGGCCCCGGCCGCGGCTGGGGCCGTGATCAGGCGAGAAATAGCACATCACGGTGCGCCGGTTCGTCCAAAACCAGATGGCAGGACCAGCCGATCCGGATCATGTGACGACGACCTGAAGCGTGTTCGTCGGCGCGTCGCGGAATACCGAGCAGGCGCGCTTTGAGGTCCCGAAGCGCCACGTCCAGGGCCGAAATCGCGCAAGCGCAAACCCCGCGCCATCCGATATTGCGCATCGCCCGCACCATTGCCGATTGCAGTCTCGGGATATCGAATGCATCCTGGCCGACCACGATCTCGGCCAATGTGCCGCGAACAATCTCCGCGACGGCCGCATCGGCATGGCTGTAACCGCGACCCGTGGTGCCTCCAGCATCGATTTCGGCGAGGACCAACGTCGTTGCATTCCACGAAATCGTGCCGTCCGCTTCCGGCCCGTCGATGGGAATGCGAAATGCCCGCGCTATGACGCGCCTGACCCGCGCCTCCAGCGATCGTGAGCGCGATCTTGCCGCGTGCCGGCATTTGGCTGGGCCATAGCTTCGGCGAATGACCCGGTCGGCGCGGACGCCGACCGCCGCCGCAGAATCCGGGATGGCATTCCCGGTTGCTCATGCTAGAAACCCCGCGGGGGAGCGGAGTCGGAGATCGTCGGATGACGAACAACGCTCTCGGCGCGGCCGTCGTGACCGCCGCGCTTGCCATAGCCAGCCCGGCCTCGGCGCGCGCGCCCGCGCCGCTCGTTCCCACGGCGCTGGTGGAGGACGTCAACAGCGCGTCCGCCGATATCGAATTCATGGACTATGTCGGCACCGGCCAGGTCATCAAGCTCGCGCCGAGCGACGTTCGGTGCTGAGCTATCTGAGGTCGTGCGAGCACGAGACCATCACCGGCGGAACGGTTCGCGTCGGAGCGGACAAGAGCGACGTGGAAGGCGGCACGATCGTCCGCGCCAATGTGCCCTGCAACGGCGGCAACATGAAGCTCAGCCGCGAGCAGGCCAACGCCAGCGGTGCATCATCGTTCCGCCTGCAGAACGCCGCGTTCGAGCCGACGGTCTACGCGCTGCCTCCGGTCATCGAGATTCCCAAGATGCGCAGCGGTGACAGCCGCACCCTCGTCATCGCGCGCACGAGACGCCCGAGCGAGCGCTTCGCGGTCGAGCTCGACGAGTCGCTGGCCAACGGCGGCTTCTACGATCTCTCCAAGACATCGGCGCGGCTGCGGCGCGGCACGCTCTACACCGCGACGCTCGGAAGCCGCACGCTCATCTTCAAGGTCGACGCCAAGGCCAAAACCGGGAAGACGCCGGTCGTCAGCCGGCTGCTGCGCTTCCCGCCAGGCTGAGCGCCCGCGGCGCGCTCATGGACGGATCCCGGCTGCGCGCTGCATTCGCAGCCTTCGTGATCGCCCTCGCCGCGACCCTCGTTGCCGTCGCACCGGCGCTCGATACGCTGCGCGGCTTCTCCATCGACGTCCTCACCGAGCTGCGCTGGCGCATCTTCGGCAATTCTCACCCGCCGGAGACCTCTCCCGCGGTCGTCGTCGCGCTCGACGAGGAGACCTTCCGCACGCCGCCCTTCGACGGCACACCGAGCGTCACCTGGACGCGCGAGATCGGCCAGGTCCTGACCGCGATCATCGAGGGCGGCGCCCGGGTCGTCGGCTTCGACATCGTGTTTCCCACCTCGATCGAGCAGTCCGCGGTGCCGTTCGGCGAGGAAACGCTGGGCACACGGCTGCGCGGCTTCGACCGCGACTACCTGCGTGCGCTGGCGCTCGGCGCGCGCGCCGGCAAGGTCGTGCTCGGCCAGGTTCAGCATCAGGACCGTCCGCTGCTGCCTTCGCCCGGCCAGCGCGCCGCCGTCGGATTCGGGCGCAACATCCGCCCGCTCAATGTCCACAGCGATCCCGACGACGTGATCCGCCGCGTGCCGATGAGCTTCGAGGTGGACGGCGAGAGCGTGCCCTCGATGGCGGCCGAGCTGGTCGCGCGCACCAGCGCGCCGACGTCCGACGCTGCGCGGCCGCCGCGCCAAACGCCGGGGATGCTCACCCTCAACTTTGAAGGCGGCGCCGACGACATCCCGACCTATTCGCTCGCCGACCTCTATGCCTGCGCGTCGAAAGGCGACAAGGAGTTCTTCCAGCGCCATTTCGGCGGCAAGATCGTGCTGATCGGCACGGTGCTGGACCTCGAGGACCGCAAGATCACCTCGAAGCGGTTCGCGACCGCACCCGAAGGCGCGCGGGCGGAGCGCTGCGCGCTGCCGATCCCCGTTGCAAGCCAGAAGTTCGCCCGCGACTCGATCGCGGGGGTCTATATCCACGCGACCGCGGTGAACAACCTCGTCCGCGACGACGGCCTGATCGAATTCGGCCGCATCGGCGCCGCGGTCTCCTCATTTGCGTTCGCGGCGCTCGCCGCAACGGCGGCGCTGGCCTTCGGTCCGATAGCGGCGGCCGCCGCTACGATCGGCCTCGCCATCGCCTGGATCGCGGGCGCGACGGTCGCATTCCGGCACGCGCTGGTGTTGCCGCTCATCGAACCGCTGACCGCCGGCCTTGCGGCGCTGCTGGCAACCATCGGCTACCGCTTCGTGATCGCGGACAAGGGCAAGCGGCTGCTGCGCCAGAGCTTCGGGCTCTACCTCGCGCCGGCGGTCATCGAAAAAATGCTGTCGTCCAACAAGCCGCCCGCGCTCGGCGGCGAGATGCGCAACGTCACCGTCTATTTCTCCGACATTGCCGACTTCTCCTCGATCTCCGAGAAAATCCCGCCGGCCGAGCTGGTGGCGGCGATGAACGACTATCTCTCGGCGATGACCGACGCGATCGAGGCGCACGGCGGCTTCGTCGACAAGTATTTCGGCGACGCCATCGTGGCGGTGTTCGGGGCGCCGCTCGACGATCCCGATCACGCCACGCACGCCGTGCAGGCGGCGCTGCGGTGCGCCGCGTTGCTCGGCACGCTCGAGCGTGTGAACGCCGCCTTCGGCAGCACGGTGCGCCAGCGCATCGGGCTCAACTCCGGCGAGGCGCTGGTCGGCAATATCGGCTCGCGGCGGCGCTTCAACTACACGGTTATGGGCGACATGGTGAACCTCGCCTCGCGGCTCGAAGGCGCCAACAAGCTTTACGGCACGACGATCGTCGCCTCGGAGGCCACGATGGCGCTGAGCGGGCGGGCGTTCCTCTGGCGCGAGCTCGACGCGATCCGCGTCAAGGGCCGCAGCCAGGCGGTGCGGATTTTCGAGCCGCTCGGCGCAGCCGGCGCGGTCGGGGCGGACCTCATGTCGCGCGCGCAGGCCTATGGCGAGGGCCTGACGCGTTATCGCGCGCGCGATTTCGCCGGCGCGGCCGAGCAGTTCGCCCTTGCCGCCGGCGACGATCGGCCGTCGGCGCTGTTCCTGCAGCGGACCCGGCGGCTCGCGCACCATCCGCCCGGGGCGGACTGGGAGCCGGTCACTGCGCCGGAGGAGAAATAGCGCCGGGCTATCCGCCGAACGCGCCATCGAGCAGGCCGGCGCCTGGCTGATTTAGGGAAGCCGGCACACCGCCCCGTCGCGATGTGCTAAGTCTCTGATAACAGGACGATCCGAGCCGACCGCCCACGCCTCAAATTCAGAACGATTCAGGTCCGGCCCAAGGACTTGCCGGACACCTAGCGGCAGGCTGAGCGTGCGGTAAACCGACTGCGGGCGGCCGTGGCTTGCTGGCTGTCATGACCGGCGGTACCGGCACAACGGGGAAGGACGCCCCGTGTTCGACATGAGGCGGCGGGACTTCATCACGCTCATCGGCGGCGCGGCAGTGGCGTGGCCGCTCGCCGCGCGTGGACAGCAGCCAGCGCTGCCGGTGGTCGGGTTTCTCGAAAACCGATCGCCTGAGGTGATCGTGGAGCGCTTGCGCTCATTCCGCCAGGGCCTGAAGGAAACCGGCTATGTCGAGGGTGTCAACGTGGCGATTGAATATCGCTGGGCGGAGAATCAGATGGACCGGCTGCCGGCCTTGGCGGCCGATTTGGTTCACCGGCAGGTCGCCGTGATCGCCACGGCAGGAGGTCCGCAGGCGGCGCTAGCGGCCAAGGCGGCAACTACGACCATTCCCATCGTGTTCGGCGTCCCCGAAGACCCGGTCAGGCTTGGTCTTGTCGCCAGCCTCGCCCGTCCGGGCGGTAACGCGACCGGGATCAATTTTATCAACGCTGAGCTGACGGCAAAGCGGCTCGAGCTCCTACGCGAATTGGTGCCCAGAGCCGCGCGGGTGGCGGTGCTCGTCAATCCGAACAACCCCACCAGCACGGAGCTCACGTTGAGGGAGTTGCATTCGGCTGCCCCTGCCATGGGCTTGCAAATCGAAGTCCTCAATGCCAGCACCAGCCGCGAAATCGATGCGGCCTTCGCGACTTTTGAGCGCAAGCGGGCCGATGCCCTGTTCGTCAGCCAAGATGGATTTTTCGTCAGCCGGCGGCTGCAACTTGCCAACATGGCAGCGCGGCACGCGATTCCGATAACATCCGGTTCACGCGACATTGCTGAAGTCGGCGGGCTCATGAGTTACGGAAGCAACATCACGAATGTGTATCGTCAGATCGGCGTCTACACTGGCCGTATCCTCAAGGGCGCCAAGCCGGGCGACCTGCCGGTCGAGCAGTCCACCAAGTTCGAGCTGATCATCAACGCGCAGACGGCCAGGATGCTCGGCCTCACCGTGCCGCCGACTCTGCTCAGCATCGCCGACGAGGTGATCGAATGAAGCGCCGCGAGTTCATCACGCTGCTCGGCGGCGTGGCTGTCGCCTGGCCGCTCGCGGCACGTGCGCAGCAGACCGCGATGCCGGTGATCGGCTTCCTTCGCGGCAGCACGGCCGAGGGTTCCGAGCTTCTCGTGGCCGCGCTGCGCCAAGGACTGCGCGAAAGCGGCTATGTCGAAGGGCAGAATGTTGCGATCGAATATCGCTGGGGCGACGGTCACCCCGAGCGGCTTGCGGCTCTAGCGGCCGATCTGGTCCGCCGCCAAGTCTCCGTCATCGTCGGAAGCGCATCGACCGGCGCGTCCGCGGCGAAGGCTGCGACTTCCACGATCCCAATCGTGTTCGTGACCACCGTCGACCCGGTCAAGGCCGGCCTGGTCGAAAGCTTCAATCGTCCCGGCGGCAACGCCACCGGCATGGCCTATCTCACCTCGGCGCTCGGGGCAAAGCGGCTCGAATTTCTTCGGCAGCTCGTGCCTTCCGCCAAGTCCGTGGCCGTGCTCGTCCACGCCGACAACCCCGCGACCGAACCGCTCCTGCGCGATCTGCGGGTCGGGGCGGCGGTGCTTGGACTGCAAATCATCGTATTCTCCGTCAAGAGCGAGGATGATTTCGAACGCGCCTTTGCGGCCCTGGCCCAGCAACGCCCGGGGCATTGGTCGTCGGCGCCGATCCACTCCTCACCTCACGTTCCGCGCGGATCGCCGCGCTCACCATGCGTCACAGACTGCCCGCAATCTACACGACTTCGGATTGGGCCAGGGTCGGCGGGCTGATGGCTTGGGGCGTCAGCTTGACCGACCAATATCGCTGGGCCGGCATCTATGTCGGAAAGATTCTCAAGGGAGCCAAACCTGGAGATCTGCCAGTACTGCAGCCGATCAAGTACGAGCTCGTCATCAATCTCAAGACCGCCAAGGCGCTCGGTCTGGACATACCGGCGAACTTGCTCGCGCTCGCCGACGAGGTGATCGAATGAAACGACGTAGGATGGGCAAAATCGCTTGCCGTATCGTGGCCGCGTGGGCACGGCGCATGCACGATTTTGCCCACGCGGATGTACCGAACAGCGCGCCTTTGCCCACCCTACAATCTCGCGCCGACGAGGTGATCGAATGAAGCGCCGCGAGTTCATGGCGCTGCTCGCGGGTGCGGCCATGGCCTCGCCGCTGGTGGCGCGCGCGCAGCAGCCGGCAACCGTGCCCGTGATTGGGATGCTGCATAGCGGATCGCCAGAGCCGTATGCAGGCAGGCTGGCGGGCTTTCGCCAAGGGTTGAGCGCGACGGGTCTCGTCGAGGGTAAGGATTTCGCAATCGAGTTTCGTTGGGCGGAAGGGAATTATGAACGCCTGCGCGCAATGGCAGACGATCTGGTGGGTCGCAATGTTTCGGTCATTGTTGCCGCAGGCGGTGTGGCGTCCGCACCAGTGGCGAAGGCAGCGACAGCGACGATTCCTATCGTGTTCATGACCGGAGCCGACCCGGTCGCCACGGGACTCGTCACTAATCTCGCTCGCCCCGAAGCAAATGTGACCGGGGTAAGCTTTCTGACGCAGTTGCTTGGAGCAAAGCGGCTTGGATTTCTAAACATGCTGGCACCCGACGCGACCACGGTTGCCGTTCTGGTGAATCCGACAAACCCGGGAAGGAACTTTTTGGAAAAAGAAACTCGAGATGCAGGTCGAGCCTCCAAGCGAAACATCCAGGTGTTCGAGGCAAGCACCGGACCCGAAATCGATTCCGCTTTCGAAGCAATCGTTCGCCAGAAATCCGGTGCGATCTTGGTTCATTCTGATCCGTTTTTCACCAGCAGGCACGCTCAAATCGCGGCCCTCGGGACAAGGGCCGCTGTTCCTGCGATCTATCCGTCTCGCGAGTACGCAGAAGCCGGCGGGCTCGCGTCCTATGGAGCGGACGTGAGGGACGAGTATCGCAAAGCCGGTGTCTATACAGGAAGGCTTCTTCAGGGTGCCAAGCCGGCAGATCTGCCAATTCTTCAGCCAACCAAGTTCGAATTGGTGATTAATCTCAAGACTGCGCGGTCGATTGGATTGAACATTTCGGATTCGTTTCAGTTGCTCGCCGACGAGGTGATCGAATGAAGCGGCGCGAGTTCATCACGCTGCTCGGCGGCGCAGCGGCCGTGCCGTCGCTGCTGTGGCCGCCGGCCGCGCGCGCGCAGCAGCCGGCAATGCCGGTGATCGGTTTCATGTCCGGCGTGTCGCCCGGGGACTCCGACGATTCGCTTGCCGCGCTGCGCCGAGGCTTGCGCGAAACCGGCTATGTCGAGGGACGCAATGTGGCGATCGAATACCGCTATGCCGGCTACCAGACCGATCGGCTGCCGGAGCTGGCGGCCGATCTGGTGCGCCAGCGGGTGGACGTCATCGTCACCCCGGGAAGTCCTCCCGCGACATTCGCCGCCAAAGCGGCGACCACGACGATTCCGATCGTCTTCTTCGTCAGCGCGGCCGATCCGGTCGCGAGCGGGCTGGTCGCCAGCCTCAACCGGCCGGGCGGCAACCTCACGGGGGTGACCACGCTGGGCGCGGAGCTCGGGCCGAAACGGCTGGAGCTGCTGCACGAGCTGGTCCCCGCGGCGACCTGCATTGCCGTGCTCGTCAACCCGAAGGGCTCCGATGCCGAGGCCTTTGTGAAAAACGTGCAGGCCGGGGCCCGCACCCTCGGGCTTGCGATCGAGGTCGTGCACGCGAGCGCCGACCGCGACCTCGAACCGATGTTCGCGACCTTGGCCGGACTGCGAGCCGGCGGCCTCGTGATCGCCCCCGATCAATTCCTCACCACCCGGAGCGGACCGATCGCCGCCCTGGCGGTCCGACACGGGCTGCCGACGATCTTCCAGTATCGCCCGTCCGCCGCGGCCGGCGGCCTGATGAGCTACGGCGGCGATCTCAGGGACGCGTGGCGTCTGGTCGGCACCTATGCCGGCCGCATTCTCAAGGGCGAGAAGCCCGCCGAACTGCCGGTGCACCAGTCCACCAAGATCGAGCTGGTCATCAACATGAAGACCGCCAAGGCGCTCGGCCTCGCCATGCCGCCGACGCTGCTCGCCGCTGCCGACGAGGTGATCGAATGAGACGGCGCGAGTTCATCGCAATGCTCCTGGCGTCGGCGGCGCTTCGACCTTTCGACGCATCGGCGGAAGCTTTATCCAAGCGCCCAACCGTTGGCTTTCTCGGTGGCGGCTCGAAGGCAGCGAACCGGCAATTCTACGACAGTCTTCCTCAAGGCTTGCGAGACCTGGGCTACATCGAAGGGCGCGACTATGTCTTCGCGGACCGTTATGCCGACGGCGATGTCGCGCGCTTGCCTGCGCTGGCGCAAGAGCTGGTCCGCCTGGCGCCCGACGTGATCGTGGCCGCTCCCGGCGCCGCCGTTCTGGCGGCAAGGCAGGCAACAGCCAGCATCCCGATCGTCGGCGTCAACATGAATGACCCCGTCGGCACGGGCCTGGTGGCGAACGAAGCGAGGCCGGGATCGAACGTGACCGGGGTTCTCGTCCGCGTGCCGGGTCAGGCCGGGAAACAGTTGGAGATTGCCCGCGATGCCGTAGCCGGAGCAAGCAGGATCGGTGTCTTGGGGAACCTCGACGAGCCATCGAACGTATTGCAATGGCGAGAAACCGAGTCGGCCGCCGCAAAATCGGGTGTGACCTTGTCGCTAGTCGAGGTCCGCACCGCCGATGAGATCGGTCCCGCCTTCGGGAAATTAGCAAGCGAGCGCGCAGGCGTCGTGATTGTCCTCGGGCAGGTGACGTTCGTCACCATGCGCCGGCAGATCGCGGCGTTTGCGCTGTCGGCGCGCTTGCCCACTGTCTACAGCTTCCGCGAGCACGTCGAGGTTGGCGGCCTGATAAGCTATGGCATCAATCTGCGCGCGAACTATCGCCGAGCGGCCTTCTACGTGGACAGGATCCTGAAAGGCGAAAAGCCGGCGGATCTGCCGGTCGAGTTCCCGACCAAGATCGAGCTTGTCGTCAACCTCGCGACCGCCAAGGCGCTGGGCCTCACTATTCCCACTTCGCTGTTGGCGCGCGCCGACGAGGTGATTGAATGAGACGGCGCGAGTTCGTCATCCTGCTCGGCGGGGCGGCAGCTGCATGGCCGCTCGCGGCGCGCGCGCAGCAGCCAGGGATGCCGGTGATCGGGTATCTCAGCGCGACTGGAGCAAATGAACGACTGATGACGGTATTCCGTCAGGCTCTGGCCGAGGCCGGCTACGTCGAGGGACGCAACGTCGCCATCGAATATCGCTGGGCCGAAGGTCGATACGATCGCATGCCGGCGATGGCGGCGGAGCTGGTGCGCCGCCAGGTGACCGTGATCGTGGCAAGCCCCACGCCCCCGGCACTGGTGGCCAAGGCCGCGACCGCGACCGTTCCCATCGTCTTCGGCGTGACCGACGATCCGGTCAAGCTAGGTCTCGTTGCGAGCCTCGCGAGGCCGGACGGTAACGCTACCGGCGTGTACTTCTTCCTGTCTGATCTGGCGGTGAAGCAACTCGGGCTTCTGAGTGAGCTTGCTCCCACTGCTACGCGCATCGGTCTACTGGTCAATCCCGACAATGCAAACGCCGAAGCCGTGACACGAGAAATGGCGGCAGCGGCATCCACCATCGGGGTGCAGATCGAGGTCATGCGGGCGAATGACCGCCCAGCGATCGATGCTGCCTTCGCCACCCTTGTCCGCAACAAGACCGGTGCACTCGTCGTCGGCGCCGATCCCTTTTTCTTCAACCGGCGGGCCCAGCTCGCCACATTGGCAACGCGTCATGCGATTCCCGCCGTCTATACCGTGCGCGAGTTCCCTGAAGCCGGCGGCCTGATGAGCTACGGCACGAGCCTCACCGAGGTGTTCCGGCAGATCGGCCTCTACGCCGGCCGTATCCTCAAGGGCGCCAAGCCCACCGACCTGCCGGTCGTGCAGTCGACCAAGTTCGATTTCGTCATCAATTTGACCACCGCCAAGGCGCTGGGCCTCGACGTGCCGCCAACACTGCTCGCGCGCGCCGACATGGTGATCGAATGAGCAACCGGCGCGAGTTCATCAGGCTGCTCGGCGGTGCCGTGGCGTCGTGTCCGCTCGCAGCACGGGCGCAGCAGCGCGGGGTGCTTCGCATTGGCGTGCTTTCGAACCTGGCCGCGGACGATCCGGAAGCACAGGCCCGTAATGCGGCGTTCCTGCAGGGGCTGCAGGAACTGGGCTGGATCGTAGGCCGCAATGTGCGGATCGACTATCGCTGGGGCGCAGGCGATACCGACCGCCTTCGCAAATACGCGACCGAATTGGTTGCGCTCGCGCCGGACGTCATTCTGGCCAGTGCCGGCTTGACCGTGCGAGCGTTGCAGCAAGCGACCCGCACGGTGCCGATCGTATTCGCGCAGGTCATAGACGCGGTCGGCGCGGGCTTTGTCGCGAGCTTGGCGCGGCCGGGCGGCAACACGACGGGCTTTACCCTATTCGAATATGGCATCAGCGCGAAATGGCTGGAGTTGCTCAAGGAGATCGCGCCCGGCGTGACACGAGCAGCGGTCCTCCGTGATCCCACCAACCCCACGGTGATCGGCCAGTTTGGCGCAATACAATCCGTGGCGCCATCGTTTGGGATGGAGTTGAGCCCGGTCGGTGTGCGCGACTCCGACGAGATTGAGCGCGCTATCACAGCGTTTGCGCGTGGGGCAAACGACGGCATGGTTGTGTTATCGAGCGGATTGACGATCGCTCATCGCCATTTGATCATCATGCTCGCGGCCCGGCACCGGCTGCCGACAGTCTATCCCTACCGCTTCTTCGTCACCGACGGCGGCCTCATTTCCTACGGGCCTGATTTAATTGAGCAGTATCGCCGCGCAGCAGGCTACGTCGATCGCATCCTCAAGGGCGAGAAGCCCGCCGATCTGCCGGTGCAGGCGCCGGTGAAATACGAATTGGCGGTCAACCTCAAGACTGCGAAGGCGCTCGACCTTGACGTGCCGCCGGCTCTACTCACCCGCGCCGACGAGGTGATCGAATGACGCGTGGGAGAAAGAACGGGTCATGACCCTTCCCCGCCGCACATTCCTGCGTCTGGCCGCGGGCGCTGTTGCGGTGCCGGCCGCATCGCGGCTCGCCGGCGCGCACAGCTATCCGTCGCAGCCAATCCGACTGGTCGTTCCCTTTCCCCCCGGCGGCGCGGCCGATGCCATCGGTCGCCCGTGGGCGGACAAGATGAAAACGATGCTGGGCTCGGTCATTGTGGAAAACGTGGGCGGCGGCGGCAGCTCGCTGGGGGCTGCCGCGGTCGCCCGCGCCCGCCCGGACGGCTACACCCTGCTCCTGGGCGGGTCGATCCCTCACGTCACCGAGGCGATCCTCAAGACCCGGCCATTGTACGACCCGACCAAGGATCTGGAGCCGATCTCAAACATCGCGGTCTCGGCTTTCGCCATCGCGGTGCATCCGTCGGTGCCGGCTCAAACCCTCAAAGAGCTTATCGGTTATGCCAAGGCGAATCCCGGCAAGCTGTCTTACGGCTCACCCGGTGTCGGCACGCTGCCCCACCTGACTGCCGAATTGCTCAAATCACTGGCGCAAACGCCCGACATCACCCACGTGCCCTACCGCGGAGCGGGGCCGGGGCTCACCGACCTCATCAGCGGACAGGTTCAGATATTCATATCGTCCTTGACCGGGCAGATGCTCGAACTTCATCGCTCCAAAAAGCTGCGCGTTCTCGCGGTGACGAGTGTCGCTCGTCTCGTCGCCGCGCCTGAGATTCCGACGGTCGGCGAAATGGGATTTCCCAGCCTGAAGGCCCCAAGCCTCTGGGGCATTCTGGCGCCCGCGCGAACGCCAAGCGCGATCGTCGAGCAGGTCGCACAGGCGACGCGCATGGCCCTGGCTGAACGGGCCTACCAGCAGTTTCTCATCGACGGATGTTTCGAGCCTGACGTCGATTCGACCCCCGACAAATTCCGGCACTTGCTCGCGGAAGACGTCGCGCGCTGGACTCCGGTAGTCAAGACGCTCGGATTGAAGATCGACTGATTGCCTCCCGCGTCGCGCGCGAGCGCGGCGAGAGGAGCCGTGGCATCATACCGCCTCGAGGAAATCTCCAAAGAATCTCCAAGAAGATTCAAGGCGGGTTTCAAGCCTGCCATCTCGTCTTCTGCTAGGGCCTACCGTCCCGTGCCGCGCACGCCGGAGGCCGCCCATGACGCTGCACTTGGTCCCTCCGCCCCTCGCTGCCGCGACGCTGGAGCGCCGCCCGTTCTGGTGGCGATTGATCGACGCGATCGAAGCGATCCAGCGCCGCAGGGCCGAGCAGGTGATACGGGCGCATCTGCGACGCCACAGGGGCGAGCCCCACAATGGGTTCACGCGCGAGCTCGAGCGGCGTTTTTTAGGTCAATAGCGAAGGGCGCGTGCACGGTGGGCAAGAATGCCCGCTCGCTTGCAGCCTTCCGACTTCCGCTCGGGTGAGAAGCGGTCAGGCTCAGAATGAGAAGAGCTCGCAACCCGCACGCCCTGGGTCGCGATTCGCTTTGCCGCGCTCGGGATGGATGCCTTGTTATGCGAGGCGGCAAGACATATATAGAACATTGTGCACTGGTTCGATCTGAATTTGGAAACAGGAGATAGTATTGGCGAATAATTCGAAGACTGCCCTCGATCGTGCCGAAGCAAGCTTCAAGAAGGATCAAAGGGCGCGGGAGGGGGCAAAGGCCATGGCGGACTACGAGGCTGCCGGCGTGGCCATGCGTGCAAAGACGGCGCGGTTGCGCGCGCTGCGATTGCGCAAGGAAGCCGCCGATGCCGAGCGTGAGAGCGAGAGCGAGCCGTCGCGCTGACCGCGGCTTTCCTCCCCTCCCCCGCCCTCAGGTGAGATAATCCAGCATCATGAACGCGTAGACGCGCGCCGAATTGGTCGTGCGCTCGACCGAGGCCATGTCGCTATCGGTGTGGGCGTACTGGTGCTCGCCGGCGCCGTAATTCGCGGTCGCGATGCCGACATGGTTGAGGTAGCCCTGGTCGAAGGCGGCCGGCGAGTAATAGGTCTCGGCCGGCTTGCCCAGCATCACCGCGCTCGCGCGCAGGATCGCCCGCACGATCGGCGACGCCTCCGTCACCAATGACGGATACATGAACGGCCCGAGCCGCACGTCGATCCCGTAGGCCTTTCCGCTGACGGGATCCGCGATCCGCTCGACCTCCTTGGCGATGCGCTCGATCTCGGCGAAGGCCGCGTTCGGGTCCTCGCCCGGCAGCAGGCGGCGGTCGAGCGTGAACTCGCAGCGGTCCTGCACCGTGTGGGTCGAATCCGGAAAGCTGCGGATGTGATTGACCGTCAGCGACGGCTTGCCGAGCTGCGGATGACTCTTGTCGAGCTTGACCTTGGCGAGCAGCGCCCGGATCGCCTCGGTCGCCCCGGTGATGGCGTTGACGCCGTCCCACGGCCGCGACGAGTGGCAGGGCGAGCCCTTCACCGTCACGAACACGTCGATGCGACCGCGGTTGCCGAGCGTGACCTTCAGGCCGGTGCCGCCCAGCACCGCCATGTCGGCGCGCACGCCCGCCCCTTCGACCACGCTCTTGATGGCGTCGTGCTTGCCGGTCTCGCCCGAGAGGCAGCAGGTGAAGACGAGCTTGCCCGCGATCGCGGCCTTGCTCGCGATCACGGTTTCCATGGCGTGCAGCATGCCCGCCAAATTCGCCTTCTGCTCGCTCGCGCCCTTGCCCAGCACGCATTCGCCGGGCAGGCCGTAGCTTTCGCCGTCGACCACGTCGCCGACATAGGGGTTGGGCATGGTCGAGGCCGGCTGGTTCATGGCGTTGCCGATGAACATCAGCGACTTGCCGCTCGTTCCCGCGCCATAGGCGGCGATCAGGTTGCCCATCGCGTCGTAGCGGATGTCGGCAAAGCCCATGGCGCGCAGGCGCGGCTCGATCGCGGTCTTGATGAAGGCCTTGAGCAGCGGCTCGTCCTCGAGCAGCTCGGTCTGCGGGCTCGGCACCTTGACCAGCTCGATCAGCAGCTCCTTCGCCCGCGCGCGCGAGATGCGCGCGTCCAGCAGCGTCTTGATGTCGGTGTCACGCATGGGCAATTCCTTCCAGTCGGCCCGGGTCCGAGCGGCAAATTCGGTGCGCTCCCCTCCCCCTTGCGGGGAGGGGTTGGGGGTGGGGGTCGTGAGATTGACGCTCCAATATTGCCGAACGCATCACCCCCCTCCCCACCCCTCCCCCACAAGGGGGGAGGGAGCAGACCGAGTCCGCGGCACCTTCACTGACCTAGTCGGATCGCCTGGCTCATCATGTCACCTCGGCGCCGCCGCGGCCGAGCCGCTTCTTCACGCCCGGCCACAGCACCAGGACCAGGCAGAGCGCGAAGATCGTCGCCGACAACGGCCGCAGGAAGAACACCGAGTAGTCGTGATCCGAGATCATCAGCGCCTGGTGGAACGAGCCTTCGGCCAGCTTGCCGAGAATGAGCCCGATGACGAGCGTGATCAGCGGGTAGCCGTGGCGGCGCAGGAAATAGCCGAGCAGGCCGAAAAAGATCGCGACGAACACGTCCATGACGTTGCGTTCGTTGGCATAGGCGCCGAACAGCGTGACGATCAGCAGCATCGGCGCCAATAATTCGATCCGCACGATGGTGATCAACGCAAACCACGGGATCATGACGAGATAGAGCGCCGTCGCCAGCACCGCGCCGATCAAGAGGCCCATGAAGAAGCCCCAGATCAGTTCCGGGTTCGAGGTGAACAGCATCGGCCCCGGCCGCAGCCCCTGCAGGGTGACCGCCACCAAGAGGATGGCGGAGGTCGCCCCGCCGGGGATCCCGAGCGTGAGCGCCGGGATCAGGCTGGTCGGAATGCAGGAATTGTTCGAGGCTTCCGGCGCGATCACCCCTTCCGGCGCGCCCTGCCCGAACCGCTCGGGATGGCGCGAGGAGCGCTGCGCCACGCTGTAGGCGAGGAAGTTCGCCGCGGTTGCGCCGATGCCGGGGATCATTCCGAGGAAGGCGCCGACCGCCGTGCTCTGAATGAGCGTGAACGGATAGCGGAAGGTGTCCCAAAATCCGTCCCACAGCGAGCCTTCCAGCCGGCCGGCCTTGGCGATGGTGCCGCCCTCGAGAATCATGCTGGTGAGCTCGGTGAGCGCGAACAGCCCGACCATCACCGGCACGAAGCTGATGCCGTCGAGCAGGTAGACGTAGCCGAAGGTGTAGCGCTCCGAGCCGAGGATCGAATCGATGCCGATCAGGCTGATGGCGATCCCCAGCGCCCCCATCGCCAGCCCCTTGACCGTGGAGCCGAGCGCGGCGACCGACACGACGGTGAGGCCGAGGATGGCGAGCGCGAAATATTCGGCCGGGCTGAAGGCGAGCGCCGCCTTCGCCACCGGGCCGGATGCGAACATCAGGATCAGCACGCCGACGATCGCGGCCACCATCGAAGCCCCGGCCGAGAGCCCCATGGCGACCTTGGCCTTGCCCTGTTGCGCCATGGGATAGCCGTCATAGGCGGTGGCGGCGGACGACGCCTCGCCCGGAATATTGAGCAGGATGGAGGTGACCGATCCGCCGAAGGCGGCGCCGACCGAGATCGACGCCAGCATCAGCAGCGCGGAGAGCGGATCCATCGAGAAGGTGAACGGGATCAGGATCGCCATGGCGACCGGGCCGCCGAGGCCGGGCAGCACGCCGACCCACAGTCCGATCACCGTCCCGGCGATCATGAATAAGAGCTGCTTGAGCTGCAGGGCGGCGGTCAGGCCGAGCAAAGCGTTGTCGAGCATGGCTCAGCGCGCCCGCAGCGCGAGCTTGTCGATGAGCCAGTCCCCCACCAGCCCGTGCGGAAGGTCGACGTTGAGCAGATAGGGTCCGATCAAGGCCAGGACCGCAACCGTGACCAACGCGGTGACCACGAGCCGCCGACGATCCTGATATCCCATCAAGACCGGCACCAGCACCATGGCGGCGAGCGAGGCGACGACGAAACCGAACAGCCAGAACAACAGGCCGAACGCCGGCGCGGCGAAGAGCGCGGTGGCATAGCGCGGCCAATCAGCGCGGGCCGCAGGATCGTCGACCGGCGCCGCATCGGCGGCGCGCCGGCCGCGCAGTTGCTCGCCGGCGACCACAAGCATGAGGAGAATGCCTGCGGTTCCGACGATGACCGGAAAAAGCCGGGCATCGAACGGCAGTTTGTAGCCGAGCGCGACGATGCCGACGAAGAAGAGCAGGAGCAGCGCGATCAGAACGAACTCTTCGCGCCGGTATTCCCTGTTTCTCGTGTCGATGGACATGTCGCCGCGTCTACTAACCTTCGTTGGGATTGACCGTCTTCTCCGTCATGGCCGGGCCTGTCCCGGCCATCTACGTCTTATGTTGCAGAATGAAAGACGTAGATGGCCGGCATAAAGCCGGCCATGACGAGTCAGCATTTGTGTGCCCCGGTAATACGACTGCCCGCCCAACCGCGGTTGCCCGAGCCTCAGCCCAGGAGCTCCTTGTACTTCTCGATCACCTCGGCCTGCTTGGCGACCATGGCTTCGATCTGCGGGCGGGTGAGCAGCTTGAGATATTCGCCGGCCTTCTGCATCTGCTCCCACAGCATCTTGTCCTCGAACGCCTTGGCGAAGGCGCTCGCCAGCAGCGCGATCCGGTCGTCCGGCACTTTCGGCGTGCTCATGGCGTACCAGATCTGATCGATGGGCGTGACCTTGAAGCCGAGCTCCGTCAAGGTCGGCACGTCGGGCAGCGCCTTCTCGCGCTCGGCGCCGGTGACGGCGAGAAAATGCAGGCTGTCGCGCATGCGCGAGCCCGAGCCCGGCCCGCTGATCGCGACATCGACATGGCCGCCCATCACCGCCGGATAGGCCTTGCCGGAGCCCTCGAAATGCACCAGCCCGAACGGCAGGTTGAGCTCCTTCTGCAGCGCCGCGAGCTGGATGTGGCTCGAGCCCGAGCGCCCGATGGTGCCGACCACGACCCGGCGCTTTTTGCACTCGTCGACGAATTGCTGGAAGGTCTGGATCGGCGAATCCTTCTTCACGCACAGCTGCCAGCTCACCACGCTCCAGCCGTAGATCGGAATGAACTCGCTCGCCTTGTAGCCGGCCCGCCCGATGACCTCGTCGATGGCGCCGCCGGGCGCGGACTCCGTCATCATCAGATAGCCGTCCGGCCGCGCGGTGAAGAGCTTGCTGCGCGCCACGCGGCCGCCCGCCCCCAAGCACGTATTCGAGGCTGGTCTTGACCCCGTGCTTCTCGAGGTAGGGCTGGATGATGCGCGCGGTGGTGTCGATCGACCCGCCCGGCGCCTGATAGATGATCCAGTTGACCTCGCGGGCCGGGAATTTCTCCTGCGCCCGCGCCGAGGAGCCGAACGGGCCCATGCCGCCGGCGGCGGCGCCGAGCGCCGCCCCGCCCGCCTTGCGCAAGAAATCGCGCCGACCGATCCGCGAATTGCTTCTCATCTTGTGCTCCTGCTCAGTGCGCCCTCGGCAGCCAGATGCCAAGGCCGCGTTCGCGTGCGTTTCGATACAAGAAGTGTGCCAGCGCCACGTCCTGCGACACAAGCCCGGTGGTGTGGATCAGAATCCGCTCGTCGTCGCGCTCGCGGCCGGGCTTCTCGCCGGCGACCAGCTCGTGGATCTCGGCATGGAGCGCATCGCGCGAGAACAGGCCGGCTTCGACCATGCGCCTGAACTCGCGCTGCAGCATGTTGAATTCCCAGCTGTCGATGACGACCTTGTCCATCCTCGACCAGCCGGCGGGATCGAGCTCGCGCCGCGCCAGCGAGATGAAGGTCGAGCCGGGCTTGAGCCAGGGCTCGCGGCTCACCACCTCGCCCGAGGTGGTGCCGCCGACCGCGATGTCGGCGCCGCGCACCACCTCCTCGACCGAGTCCTTCGCGACCACGGGAATGCCGAGCGCCCGCGACCATTTGTCCGCGAACGCCGCCCGCGTTTCGCGCCGGCGCGAGGTGCAGCGGACCTCCGCGAACCGGTACATCGTGGTGAGGCAGCGCAGCGAATTCGTGCCCATGGTGCCGACGCCGACGAGTCCGAGGATCTTCGGGTCTTTCGGGCCCACCCATTTGCAGGCGATGGTGGCGGCGGCCGCGCTGCGGATGGCGTAGCTCCAGTGCTCGTCGACGATGGCGAGCGGCTCGCCGCTCTGCGGCTCCGACAGCACGATGTAGCGCGTGCAGCCGAGCGCGCCCACGGTGTTGCGCTCGCCATCGTCGTAATAGTTGTAGAGGCGAACGCCGGTCGCCGGAATGTCCTTGAGGAAGACCGACTTCACGTGCCAGTGGTTGTGGAAGCCGTCGGCGACGTCGAGCTTGAAGCTTTGCGGGTTCGACAGCACCACGCTGCCGCGGGCATGCATGCCATAGACCTGCTCGCAGATGCGCAGCGCGTCCGCGACGTCGAGCAGGGCGAGCGTGTCTCGGTAGGGAACGAACAGGACGCCTTTGTCATCGCTCATGTGCGACTCGGAATCTCGTGCGCGCCACTTTCACGCAAGTGTCGTCCCCGCGAAAGCGGGGACCCATCGTGCCACACACGCTGGCTTCTGGAATGTCGGTGGGCCACTTTCAAGCAAGTGTTCCCCGCGAAAGTGGAGACCCATCGTGCCATCGCTGGCTCTGGATATCGATCCGCACGAGGGACGACGCTGTGGATGCACTCGCGTGACGCCATGTCGATAGCTTCACTCGTCCACGATGAAGTCGAAATGCCGTCCGGAGGGGGCGTAGATCTCGAAGATCTCGAACACGTCGTCGCTGAGATTGGCAAGGGAATGCTTCATGCCGGCGGGAATGTACACCACGTCGTTCTCGCGGATCAGGTAGCTGTCCCCTTCCACGGTCAGCGTCCCCTCGCCGCGTTTGACGATGTAGACGTTGTCGGCCTGGCTGTGGTGATGCAGCTTGCCGCGCGGGCCGCCCGGCACCAGCCGGTTGAGATGGACGTCGACCTTCTCGGTGCCGAGCGCCGGGTTGACCAGCTTGATCTGCTCGCCGCGCCCCGGCTCCATCGGGCTCGCCGGGCACTCGTCCAGATGCAGGATCTTGAACACGCGCGTCTCCCATTGCCGCCGCGGCGGCCCGCATGCGATATCCTTGGACCGTAATCGGGACGGACTCGTCGCGCCAGGGGTGACAGCATGAGCCGCGCCGCCGCGATCGCTCGCGCGCACAGCTATTTCGACAGCGGCGAATTTCTCGTCGACCTGCGCCGGCGGGTCGCCATTCCCAGCACGAGCCAGGAGCCCGAGCGCGCCGGGACGCTGCGCAGCTATCTCGAGGACGAGATGGTGCCCAGCCTGGCGCCGCTCGGCTTTCGCACGCGCGTCATCGACAATCCGTCGGGCCCGCCGTTCCTGGTGGCGGAGCGCAGCGAAGACCCCGCCCTGCTCACGGTCCTGATCTACGGTCATGGCGACACCATCCGCGGCCTCGACGAGCTGTGGCGTCCGGGGCTTTCGCCCTGGGTGCTCACCGTCGAAGGCGACCGCATCTACGGCCGCGGCGCCGCCGACAACAAGGGCCAGCACAGCATCAACATCGCGGCGCTCGCGGCGGTGCTTGCCGAGCGCGGTCGCCTCGGCTTCAACGTGAAGATCCTGATCGAGATGGGAGAGGAAGTGGGCTCGGCCGGATTGCGCGAGCTGTGCCTGGCGCACAAGCATGGGCTGTTGCAGGCGGATTTGCTGATCGCCTCGGACGGCCCGCGCATCGCGCCCGGCCGGCCCACGATCTTTCTCGGCGCGCGCGGCGGCCACATGATCGAGCTCAACGTCGATCTGCGCGAGGGCGCACACCATTCCGGCAACTGGGGCGGCCTGCTCGCCAATCCCGGCATCATCCTCGCGCACGCCATCGCCTGCATCACCGACGCCCGCGGCACGATCCAGATTCCGGAATGGCGCCCGCCGCTGCCGCAGTCGGTGCGGCGGCTGCTTGACGGCGTCGAGGTCGAGGCCGGCGGCAACGGCCCGACCGTCGACCGCGACTGGGGCGAGCCCGAGCTCACGCCGGCTGAGCGCGTCTTCGGCTGGAACAGCTTCGAGGTGCTGGCCTTCACCACCGGCACGCCCGACCATCCGGTGAACGCCATCCCGGGCAGCGCCCGCGCGCACTGCCAACTGCGCTACGTCGTTGGAACGGAGGCGGACGACATCATCCCGGCGCTGCGCCGTCACCTCGACCGTCACGGCTTTACTCAAGTCGAGGTGCGCCGCGGCGGCGGCGGATTTTTCCGCGCGAGCCGGCTCGATCCCGACGATCCGTGGGTCGGCTTCACCGCGCGCTCGCTCGAGCGCACCACTGGGCGCAAGCCGACCATCCTCCCCAACCTCGGCGGATCGCTGCCCAACGACAATTTCACCGACGTGCTGGGCTTGCGCACGATCTGGATCCCGCATTCCTATGCCGGCTGCTCGCAGCACGCGCCGGACGAGCATCTGCTCGCGCCGATCGCGCGCGAGGGGCTCGGCGCCATGGCGGGATTGTTCTGGGACCTGGGCGAGCCCGGCACTCCGCGCACGGCCGCTTCGACGCCAACGTGAGGTTCGCGCGCGGCTTGCGCCGAAGAGTCTTTCAGCACAAAACTGGCGGCTGGCGCTTGCGATGGGAGCCACGATGATCAGCGAAGCCGATGCGCGATTGGGTGTTGCGACCGCCGACATGGTCGCGTGGACGCGCGCCTTCGTCCGTCATCCCAGTCCGCAGACCGAGCGCTTCGAGCAGGAGCCGCAGGTGCAGAGCTTCATCGGCGGCGAGGTCGTTCCGCTGTTGCAACGGCTCGGCCTGCCGTGGCGGCGCGACCGCATGGGCAATCTCTTGGTCGAGCTCGGGCCGCAGCGCGCCGACAGGAGCCTGATGCTGATGGCCTACGCCATGACGCATCCGGCGAACCGCATGCACGATCCTTATGCCGGCGAGCTGATCGAGGATGCGACCGGCGCCCATGTGCGCGGCCGCGGGGTGTCGGAGCAGAAAGGCTCGCTCGCCGCGGCGCTGGCGGCGGTGAAGACCGCCGCCGACCGCCTCGCCTTGCGCGGCCGTCTGGTGTTCACGGTGAGCACGGCGGGCGAGACCGGCCGGCACGACGCCGCCATCAGCATCTGCGAGGCGTTGGGTTTTTTCCCCAAGCTCGCCGTCATCGTGATCGGAACGACCGGGCGGGTGGCGCTCGCCAACAAGGGCCGCATCGACGCCATCGTCACCGTGCGCGGCAAGGCCGCCCACAGCAGCACACCCTGGGTGGGCGTGAACGCGATCGACGGCGCGCGCCGCGTGCTCGAGTGTGTCGCGGCGGTCGATGTCGGCGGACACGAACACGCGGGCCTCGGCCGGGCGACGCTCACCCCCACCTCCATGCGCTCGTGGCCGGAGGCGACCCACACCGTGCAGGACGAAGCCCGTCTCGTGTTCGACCGGCGGCTCCTCCCCGGCGACGATCCGCAGGCCGCATTTTCCGCCATCGCCGCGGCGGCGGACATCGGCGAGCCGTGGCAGGTCAAGACCGAGTTCGGCCCGTTCATGTATCCCGCCGAGATCGCTCCCGACGGCGCATTCATGCGCGCCGTCAGCGGCGGATGCCGGCGCATGGGCTTGCCGTCGCCGCCGACCTTTCACAGCCACGGCGCGCTCGACGCCGGCTTCTTCTGCTTCAAGGGCGCCGAGGCCGCGATGTGGGGGCCGGGCGCGATCGAGCAATGGCACTCCGAGGACGAGCGCATCGCGGTCACCGATCTCGCGGCCGGCGCCGTCTCCTACCTCGGCATGATCGAGGAGTATCTTTGCCGATGAGCGCGGCCGACAGCGTCCTCTTCATCGACTACGCCACCACCGTGAAGCTGCTTTCGGTGCCCGAGGCGATGGCGATCTGCGAGGACGTCTTTCGCATGCATGCGCGCAATTCGGTGCAATGGTCGGTGCCGCCGAGCCAGAAGCTCGACGTCGGCGCGCCCTTTCACAACCACTGGCACGTCAAGACCGTGATCCTGGAGGACGAGCCGATCGCGGGCGTGCGGCTCTACTCCTATTACGACGACGGCGTGCGCAACACCGTCGGCCGGCTCGACTGCGCGCGCTACATCGCTCTCGCCGATCCCAGGACCGGGCAGCCGCTCGCCATCGTGGACGAGCATTGGACCTACGCCATCCGCAGCGCCGCCGCCGCGATGGTCGCGCTCAAATGGCTGGGGCCGAAAGCGCCGCGCCGGCTCGGGCTCGTCGGGGTCGGCACCATGGGCGAGAATTGCCTGCGCTGCCTGCGGCACCTCTACCGCTTCGACGAGATCATCTGCACGTCGCGCCGCAAAGAAACCCGCGAAGCCTTCGCGGCGAAATGGTCGAAGGCACTCGGCATCCCGGTGCGGCCGCTCGACAGCGTGGAGGAGGTGGTGCGCAACGCCGACATCGCCGTCGGCGGCACCACCCGCACCGACATCGTCAGCCGCGAACCGTGGGTGCAGCGCGGGGCGACCTTCGTTTCGCTGGCGCGCCGCGAGATGGATCCGGCCGGCTGGGCGAAGTTCGACAAGACCGTCATCGACGACTGGGACTGCAACATGACGGTGCGCGAATTCCGCGACATGATCGAGGCCGGCGAGTTCGATCGCGCCCGCCTGCATGCCGACATCGGCGAGGTGGTCGCCGGCCGCAAGGCAGGCCGCGAACGCGACGACGAACGCATTCTCATCCACACCACCGGCATGGTGTCGCACGACATCGGCATCGCCTGGCGCATCTACCAGAGGGCCGCCGCGCAGGGTCTGGGGATCGCGCTGCCGACGGCGCTGGCGCAGCAGGCGGCGGGGCCGAAGGATTGATCCCGAATCCTGTGGATTAGTTCGGCCTCACTTTATTGCTGTCGTTCCCGCGCAAGCGGGAACCCATATTCCAGAGCCGGTGGTTATGGGTCCCCGCAACGGGGGTCCCCGCGACGCTCGCGTCGCGGGGTGCCCTGCGCGGGGACGACAATCATACGAACTGATCAACCGAATCGGTATGAAATACAAATTCCACAGGGTGGCTAAAAGTCGTGCCGCCGGCGCTGCTCACGCCGCGGATTGGCTGAGCGCGGATTTCGCCGCGTCCGCGCTGTGCACACCGGATTGCACCGGATCGCGCAGGCCGAGAATGCGCCGCGCGTTGCCGTAGAAGATCTTTTCCTGGTCCGCCTGCGACAGCCCGACCTGGTCCAGCAGCGCGAGCGCCGTCGCCGGGTCCCAGCATGGATAGTCGGTGCCGTACATCACGTGGTCGATGCCGTAATAGTCGATCGCGAACTTCATTCCGGGCATATGGGGCGAGACCGTGTCGGTATACATGCGCTTGAGGTAGTCGCTGGCGGGCCGCGGAAGCTTCGCCTTCTCCGTGTTCTTGTCCATGCGGCCGGACTGGTAGGGCAACGCGCCGCCGGTGTGCGACATGACGATCTTGAGGTTCGGATGGCGCTCCATGACGCCGGAGAGAACGAGCCGCATCGCCGCCACGCTCACTTCGATCACCCGGCCGAGGCTGAGATGCAGCGCGCCGTCGTAGCCGTCGAGCATGTCCACGAACACGGCGTCGGTCGGATGCAGGAACATGGGCAGGCCGAGCTGCTCGCACCCGGGCGTAGAAGGGCTCGAGGCGCTCGGCATCGATGCGAGGGTCGCTGCCGATGCTGCCGGGCAGGTTCACGCCCATCAGCCCCAGGCGATCGACCGCATCGTCGAGCACGTCGATGGCGATCTTGGTATCGACCAGCGGCACCGCCGCGCTCGCCCACAGCCGGCCGGGATATTTGCGCTGGGCGCCCGCCATCTCCTCGTTCCACTGGATGGCGAGGTCGCGCCCCTCCTCGGCCGGCAGGTCGGAGAAGTAGACCGAGAGCGGCCCGATCGAGCACACCACGTCGACCTGATGGCCGAGCCGGTCCATGTGCTCGAGCTGCCGGTCGAGATCGAACCATTCGGCCCAGCTGTTGAGCACGTAGTCGCCGCCGTCCTGGCGCCAATAGGTGTAGCCGCCGATGTCGTTGACTGCGGCGCGCGGATAGCTCTTGCGCTTGCACAGCCGGTCGGAAACCGAGCGCGGCCACCAGTGAAAATGGGAATCGATGATGTGCATGGCGATACTCCCGCGGCGATTCTAGGGGCCGCCCGGTTCGACGTAAAGGCGGTTCGCCGACGCTAGGCCGGCTCCCGGTCGCGCGAGCCTTCCGCGCCGGGTCAAATCCAGCGATAGCCGTAGCTGCGGATCGATCCGATGAGCCGGCTGAGCGCCGACGGGGTCGCGTCCTCGGCGACCGCGGCGCCGACCAGCCAGGTGCGGCCGTGGACTTCGAGGCCGCGAACGTCGGCGCGGCCCGCGAACATGGTGCGGTTGCACCACAGGCCGCCGAAGCACTCGCTGTCCTGCAGCGAGGCCGCGCCGGCGAAGCGGGTCTGATCGAGCGAGAGGTTGCCGTAGCAGCTCATGCGGTCGAGAAAGGCCGCGTCGCCGAATTCGGCCCGGTCGAAGCAGGCGACGCCGTGGAATTCGGCGCCCGAAAAGGTGGCGCCGCGGCGAAAACGCGCCCGGTCGAAGCGCGCATCGCTGAGAAACCTCGCCGCCGAAAAATTCGCCGGTGCATTGAAGGTGCAATCGCTGAACCAGGCGAGCCCCTGGAACAGCGCGCGGCGCAACGTCACCGGAGCGTTGAAAGTCGAGCCGGAAAAATCCATGTGAGGAAGCGCGGCGTCCTCGAGCTCGAGCGGCTCGTCGATGGTGAGGCCGCGCAGGTCCTCGACCTCGCCACGCCGCAGCGGCTTCGCCAGCTTGGCCAGATACTGAATTCATGCGCTTCCCGCCGCGCCCGCCGGCGGGCCGGCAAAGGCTTGTGCGAACGGACCGATCGCAACCATGTCGACCTCGACCAGTTGCGGCCCGCGTGCCGCCAATGCCCGGTCCAGCGCCGGCTCGAAATCCTCGATGCGCGACACCCTCTGATGCGCAAGGCCGAGCGCCGCAGCGACGAGCTTGAAATCCGGCGTGTGCAGGTCGGCGTAGTGCCGGCGGCCGCCGAATTGCGCGTCCTGGATGTTGCGGATGACGCCGTAGCCGCGATCGTTCATCAGCACGAACACGATGTCCGCGGCGACGTCGACCACGGTCGCAAGCTCGCCGAGATTGACCATGACGCCGCCGTCGCCGACGAGCGCGACCGTCTTTTCCGGCGACCCGGCCAGCGCCGCCCCGACGGCCATGGCAACGCCCTGCCCGATTCCGCCGCCCAGCGCGTGGACGCCGAGATGCGGCGCCGCCAGGTGCACATAGCGGTTGCCGAAGGTGCTGTTCGCGAGCGTGACGTCGCGCACGAACGGATGTCGCACCTCGCGCGAGGCGCGCTCGCAGCGCGTCGGCCACCACCCGGTAGGGACCGAGCGCCGCCGCCAGCTTGTGCTCGGATTGCGCACGCGCGGTCGCGACATCCGCGAGAAATTTCGCATCGACGTCGAGCCTTGCGGGCAGGCGGTCGCACAGCCCCTCCAGCGCGGCCGCGGCATCGGCGTTGATGAAGAGATCGACGGCATAGTTGCGCGCGGCCTGGCCGGCATCGGCGTCGATCTGAACGAGCGGTCGCGGCAGCCGCATCGTGTTGTTGCGCGTCTCGTTGCCGCGCAGCCGCGAGCCGACCACGATCATGAGATCGGCGCGGGCGTAGATCGCCTGCGCCTCCGGCGTCATGTTGTAGGCGCCGAGCGTGTGCCGGTGCGTTTCCGGCACCGACCGCGCGACCGTTGGTGCTGGTCACGACCGCGAAGCCGCGTTCGGCCAGGTCGAGCGCCGGCGCGCCCGCCGCGCGCGCGCCGCCGCCGAGCCACAGCATCGGGCGCTTGGCACGCCGCACGAGCGTCGGCCAGCGCGTCGAGCAGTTTCGGATCGGCGGCCTGCGGCGCGATCGGGCCGATGCCGATATGGTCGGGGCGCGGGATTTTTTCGCGCTGCACGTCGATGGGGATTTCGAGCGCGACCGGTCCGCGCGGCGCCGTGAGCGCGGCCCGCGCCGCCGCTTCCACCATGCCGACCGCGGTGCGGCCTTCCCACACGCGGAAATAGCCCTTGGAGACCGCGCGCAGCATGTCGGCCTGCCGCGGCACGTCGTGGATGGCGGCGCGATCGCGGTCCATGTAGGGGCGGTCGATCTGGGAGGTGATGTGGAGCACCGGCGAACCGGCGGTGAGCGCCTCGACCTGCGAGCCCGCGGCGTTCCCGGCCGCCGTTCCGGTGCTGGTGATGACGACGCCGAGCGCGCGCGCAACGCGCGCATAAGCGTCCGCCATGCTCATCGCGCCCGCTTCGCCGCGCGCCGGCACGAAGCGGATGCGGTTGTGCCGCGCGATGGCGTCCAGGATCGGCATGTTGTGGATCGAGATGACGCCGAACACCGTCGTCACGCCGATCTCGGCCAGCGCGTGGGCGATGAGGTCGCCCACGGGCTCTTCGGTCGAGACGAGCTGCGGTGACGGCACGGCGGCGGTCATTACTTGCATTCCTCAAATATGCCGCGAGGCGCCGCCGGAAATCTCAAGCTGGGCGCCGGTGATGAAGCCCGCGGCGGGCGAGCAGAGAAAGGCGATGGCGCGGGCGACCTCGTCGGGCTCGCCCAGCCGCTGCATGGGAATATGCCGCGTGCGGGCGACCTCGGCGTACCATTGCGCGCGGGTCTGGGCGGGGTCCGTGCGCGCCGCGAAGCGCCGCTCCCACTGTCCGGAATCGATCAATCCCAGCATCACCGAGTTGACGCGGATGCGCGGGGCGAATTCGCGCGCCAGCGATTTCACCAGGCTCTGGGCGCCGGCGCGCGCCGCCGCAGTCGCGACCATGTAAGGCTCCGGCTGATAGGCAAGCAGCGAGTTGACGGCCAGGATCGCCGCCGCGTCGCTCTTGTCCAGCAGCGGCTTGAAGGCGCGTACCGGATAAATCTGGCTGAAGAATTTCAGCTCGAGTTCTTCGCGCCAGGCTTCGTCCGTCGTGTCCGCGAAGGTCGACATGCGGGCCTGGCCGGCATTGTTGACGAGGATGTCGCAGCGGCCCAGCCATTGCTCGACCGCGGCGGCGAAGTTCTCGACCGCGCTCTTGTCTGAGCACGTCGCATTGCACGGCGAGCAGCCGGCTCGCCGCCGCATTGCCCAGCAACGACGATTTCGCCGCCGCGAGCCGCGCCTGGTCGCGGCCGCAGATCGCGACCGCGGCGCCTTCGGCCAGCAGCAGGCGCGCGGTGGCGAGCCCGATGCCGGAGGTCCCGCCGGTGACGACGGCAACCTTGTCCTGCAGCCCCAGATCCATCCGCTTCAACCCGCGCCGACGCCCGGCCGGCGGACGGCGTTTTCAGTGCGATCGTTCATTCTCCGGCCTCGACCAGGGCTCGCTTCACGCCGTGGCGTGCGGCACCAGCGCCGACCCACCCGAGACGGCGGGAAATCTCCGTGCCGGCCATTCGCAGCTTGTCGCCGATGATCGCCCGCCGCCCCTCCTCCGCGAACGCGCCAACGGGTCCCGACACGTTGATCGCGCCGACCGGCATCCCGGCAAAATCGAACACCGGCACCGCCGCCGAACCGATGCCGCGTTCGAAATGCGCTTCGCTCCAGGCAATCCCGGCGCGCCGGTCCTTCTCGGCCTTGGCCCGCAGCGCCGCCAGCGTCGTCGAAGTATGCTCGCTGAAGCGCTGCAATTCCTTGCCGGCATAGAGCCGCTCGAGCTCGACCGGCGGCATGAACGCGAGCAGCATCCGGCCCATGGTGGTGGCATGCGCCGGCAGCCGGCTGCCGACGCGGATGTTGCTGGCGAGCGGCGTGTTCGGCGTGCGGCGGACGAGATAGAGCACGTCGGTCCCGTCCAGCACACCGAGATGGGCCGAAAGCTGCAAAGTCTCCGCCAGCGCCGTCAACACCGGCACCGCCACCTGCACCAGGTCCTGCGAGAACAGCGCGCGCGCCCCCACCTCGAGTAGCGCCAAGCCGACCTGAAATCCGGCGCCGTTCGGACGCCGTTCCACGAAGCCCTCGGCCTCGAGGGTGTGAAGGAGGCGCAGCAGAGTGGTGCGGTTGATCTTCAGCGCCTTCGCGGTCTCGCTCATGTTGAGCACCGGATTGCCTTCGGCGACGTGGCGAATGAGCCGCACCGCCCGTTGCACCGGCGGGGCGATATAGGGTCCGGCCGCGGCGGCTCGTTTGCGCTTCACCTTGTCACGCATGGGCGTTCGCCCGGCTCGCGGCGATTTCGAAAATGGCGCGCGCGACCTCCGCCGGCTGCTCCTGGCAGACCGCGTGGCCGGCATCGGCGATCTCGCGATAAACCTGCCGCTGCGATGGCCCGCGCAAGGCCTCGAACACGCGACGCACGTTCGCGGGCGGCGTGATGCGGTCTTGCGCGCCGACCAGGACCGCGGTTGGGACGTCGACTTTCGCCGCGTCGTCCAGCAGCCGACCGCCGGCAAGCAGGCGCGCGGCCTGGTCGTAGCCCGGGCGGCGAATCGCCGCCATGGCATGCTCGACCGTCCGCAGGACGTCCGGACGCGCGGCGGGATCGGCGAGCAGGCTCGGCGCCCGCGCGGCGGCGAACCTTTCGGGCCCCAGCCGGTCGAGCGCATCGATCCGATCCGCAACCGCCGGCGGCAACGCCTCGCCTTTGCCGGTGCCATGGCCGAGCGCGGGCGAGATCAGAACGAGCGCCGCGACCCGCCGCGCCGAAGTGAGCGCAAAGCGGGCCGCGATCAAGGCGCCGAGCGAATGACCGACCAGGACGCAGCGCGACAGGTCGAGAGCGGCGAGCAGCCGCTCCAACGCCGCCGCATAGTCGGAGGCGTCGGGCCAGCTTGACGGGAAGCGGCGGCGAGTCGCCATAGCCGGGCGCATCCCAAGCGAGCACGCGATGGCGCGGCGCGCATGCCTGCATCAAGCGGCGCGAACGAGCGCGCGTTGCTGCCGATCCCGTGCAGCAGCACGACCGGCATGCCTGCGCCGCCCTCGCAAGCGAGGTAGCAGAGACCTGCGGCCGAGCCCTGCCTGATCTCGGTCATGTGAACACGAAGCCGGCGCCGACCGGCAGCACCTGGCCGGTGAGCGCCAGCGCCCCTGGCGTCAGCAGGAACACGACCGTGTCGACGATGTCTTCCGGATGTTGCGGCCCGGGGACCGCGCGTCCGTCCTCGTACAGACGGTGGCGCTCCGCCGGGACGTATTCGGTCGCCTCGCTGCGCAGGATGCCCGGCGCCACCACGGTCACGCCGATGCCGCGCGGCCCGAGCTCGCGCGCGAGCGAGCGCGTCATCGCGATCACGGCGCCCTTGCTGGCGACATAGGCGAGCAGCCGCGGCGCGCCCCACAGCGCGGTGTCGGAGGCGATGTTGACGATGCGGCCGTGCCCGCCGGCGGCAAACAGCGGCGCCAGGGCGCGCGTGACCAGCCAGGTGCCGCGCACATTCACCCGCATCACGCGATCCCAGAGCTCGAGATCGATCTCGTCGAAGTTCTTGCCGCCGACATTGGTCGCAATCGCCGCATTGTTGACGAGGCCATGAATCTCGCCTTCGCGCTCGGCGACGTCGCGGGCAAAAGCCGTAATCGAATCCGGGTCATCGAGATCGACCGGCACGAAGCGCGCCTCGGTCATCTGGCCCAACTCCTCGGCGACCCCGCGGCCGGCGTCTTCGAGGATGTCGCCGAGCACCAGGCACGCGCTCTGCCCTGGCGCAGGCCCGCGCGATGGCACGCCCGACGCCGCGCGCGGCGCCGGTGACGACGATCGTGCGCCCGGCGAGCATCCTCACACCGCGGTGCGGACCGAGGACATGTCCTCGGCTGCGAGCTGGCTCTTGACCTGCTGCGACAGGATGCGCCGCATGCGCGCGACGCCGACGTCGTGCTGGTAGAGCATCTCGCGCTTGTGGGCGTCGGCGGGAATATTGGTGAGCATCTCGCGATCCTGCTCGAGCACGTGCCAATGGCGCGCCTCGAGCGTCGCCCGGTAGAGGAAGCGCCACGATTCCCGCGCGATCCCGCTGACCTGCCGGAAGCGCCAGAAGAACACCATGCAGGAGCGCTCATCGACCGGCGTGGTGTAGCCGATGATGCGGAACGGCCCGCCCGGTCCCGCCGCCTCCGGATACGGGATGTCGAGCCGGCAATAGACTTGGCTGCCGTCGATGATCACGTCGGTCCAGTCGAGATTGACGTCCTTCTGCTCGACGCGGGCGATGTGGAAGCCGTCGTCGCGCTTCTCCACCTGCAGCACGTCCTGCTTGGCGCCGAACGCAAGCGTGAAGGAATCGGCGTGCAGGTAGCAGGCGTGCATGGGGTCGGCGAAGTTGTCGTAGACGAAGCGATAGCTGCAGTCCCAGCGTCCCATGCAGAGGATGCTGCTCCAGGCCGGATCGGAAAATTCCGCCGGCAGCTTCAGCTCGGGCGCGTCGGGGCGCTCCTTGCTCGGGAAGTAGACGAAGATGCCGTCGTTCGCCTCGATCACGCGCATAGCTGTCGACCGCCTTGCGGCCCTCGAGCGGGCAGCCCGGCATGGCCGGCACGCGGACGATGGTGCCGGTGCCGTCGAGCGTGACGCCATGGTAGCGGCAGGAGATGTTGTCTTCGTTGACCTCGCCGCGCGACAGCCGCGCGCCGCGATGCGGGCAATAGTCCTCCAGGCAGTGGAGCGTGCCGTGGGTGTCGCGCCACAGCACGAGATGGCGTCCGAGCGCCTTGACCGCGTGCGGCTTGTCGCGCTTGACCTGCACCGACTTTGCCACCGCGTACCACTGGCCGAGGATGCCCGTCGTCAGGCGGTCCTCGACCCGGTCTTTGTCGACGCTGCTCATCTGCCGTGCTCCCGGTCTTTCGCGCGCACTCTAATCTTGCTCGGTCGGCTCCCTCTCCCATAGGGAGAGGGAGCACACCGAAACCGCGGTGCCGTCACTGCCCATCTGCCAGACTTCAGGCATGATGATCACCCTGCTCCGCCGCCCTTCGGCCGCTTGATCTTGGACAGCGGATGTTCCGGCGGATAGGTCGGCGTCACCGGCTTGCTGTTGCCGATGATGACGCACATCAGCGCCTCCTCGATGCCCTCGTTGACCAGGCCGCGATAGACGCCGGGCGGCACCGAGAACAGATCGCGCTCCTTGAGGATGGTTTCGAACCGCTCGCCCTGATGCTCGATGATGAAGCGCAGCTTGTTGCCGCGCAGGACGAAGAACACCTCCTCGGCGTCGGTATGGAGATGCAGCGGGCCCTCGCAGCCGGCCGGCAGGACCATGGTGGAGAAGGTGAAGTGCTCGGCCGGAACCGCGTTGTCGTCGGCATCGACGCCGGTGCCGCCGGTTCCGATGTAGCGCATCTGGGCGCGGCGATATTTCTGATCGTAGTCGGCCTGGAATTTGAGCGCGTGCCAGTCGAGCGAACGCGTCTCGTAACGCGCGATGCGCGAATTGAGCCACGAGGACAGGTCCTCTGCCCTTCGGGATCACGACGCTTTCGGGCCTGATCTCGGGATAGATGGGCTTGTGTTCCATTTGCGACCTCCTCCTTGAGCTGTTCACCGCATGGCGCGCGGAATGTAGTGCAGCACCCGCGCCTCGATCATGGCGACCGCGGCGTAAAGCACGATGCCGATCAGCGTCAGCAGCACGATGGCGTTGAACACCATGGCGGTATTGGCCTGGCCTTCGCCGAACGTGATGAGATAGCCGAGCCCGGTATTGCCGCCGACGAGCTCGCCGACGGTGACGCCGATCACGGCGAGCGTCGCGCCGATGCGCAGGCCCGCCATCAGCGCCGGCATCGATGCCGGCACCTCGATCTTCCAGAAAATCTGCATGCGGCTCATGCTGTAGGCGCGCGCGAGGTTGACGAGGTCGCGGTCCACCGTCTTCATCGACTGCAGCACGTTCACGAGGATCGGAAAGAACACCACCAAGATGGTGACGATCAGCTTCGGCCAGGAATTGTAGCCGAGCCACATGATGAACAGCGGCGCGAACGCCACCTTGGGCGCGATCTGCAGGCCGAGGATGTAGGGCGAGAGCACCTTCTCGACGAAGACCGACATGCCGAGGACATAGCCCATGGCCGCGCCGAGCAGGCTGCCGATCACGAAGCCGAGCGGTGGCGATGGTCACCGTGGAAACGACATGCACCAGCAGGTTTTCGCGCTGGACCATGCGGCCGAACTCGCGCACGAGATCGGTGACCGTCGGAATGATGTAGGACGGCACGCCGAGCGCCGGCGGCAGGAACTGCCAGGCGAGCAGAAACAGAGCTCCGAAAGCCGAGGCTTCCGAGCAGGATCGACGAAGGCGACGCGAGCCCGGCGGGCGGCGCGGGCGCGGGATGGTCCGGCATGACCGGCTGCGCGGCCCGCGCCACCGGCTCGGCCGCCAGAACGCCCGTGCGCTCCACTGCCGTGCTGGCATCGGACGGGCTCATGCCGCCTTCTCCTGCAGGTGAAGGCTCGCGAGCAGATGATCGACGTATTCGCGCGCACGCGGCGCCGACATGCGCGCCATGGGATTGTCGCGATCGGACAGATCGACCGGTATCTCGTCGACGATGCGGCCCGGCCGCTCGCTCATGACCAGGATGCGGTCCGACATGATCACCGCTTCCATCAGATCGTGGGTGATCAGCAGCGTCGTGATCGCCGAGGAGGCGATGGTCTGGGCGAAGCTCTTCTGCAGGATGAGCTTGGTCTGCGCGTCGAGCGCGGAGAACGGCTCATCCAGCAGCACGATCGCCGGCTCGATCGCAAGCGTGCGCGCGAGCGCCGCGCGCTGGCGCATGCCGCCGGACAGTTGATAGGGATAGCTCTGCGCGAAATCCTGCAGCCGGCAGCGCTGCAATTCCCGCAGCGCCCGCGCCCGGCGCTCGGCGCGGCTGATCGCGCGCGCCTCCAGCCCGAACTCCACGTTGTGAACGATTTTCCGCCACGGCAGCAGCAGGTCCTTCTGCAGCATGAAGCCGACGGTCGGATTGGGGCCTTCGACCGGAAACGCCGTTGAGCAGGATCCGTCCCTCGCTCGGGCGGTCGAGGCCGGCGACCAGGTTGAGGATGGTGCTTTTTCCGCAGCCGGACGGCCCCACCACGGCAACGAACTCGCCGGCGCGCACGTCGAGGCTCACGCGCTCGATCGCGGTCAGCGCCGACACGCCGTCGGGCGCGGTGAAGCGCTTGGTGACGCCGATGAGATCAAGCACCGATGCCGTTTTCAGCATAGGCGGCATCCAGCGAGGCGTTGATTTGGGCGAGCTCCTGCTCCAGCACCGCGGCGGTCCACGGCCCGCTCGCGCCGGAGGGACGTTTCACGCCGTCGCGTTCGAGCGCGCGGGCGACCGCCTCGAAATCGTGCTCGCCGGTGCGAAACACCGTCTCCAGGCATCGGCCAGCGCGCGTTCCTCGGCGCTGAGCGCACGGCCCAAGGATTGATGCATCAGCCGAGAGTGAAGGTCGGTCACGCCGTGCTCCGCGTTCCCGCTTGGTGCATTTTGAACCTTGCGTTCGAATAAGAACAAGGTAACATTGCCGCCGGCGGAGTCAACCGCCGCTGCGCCGGGGAGGCGATGGCGTGAGTAGCGATGCTGCCGAAACGATCCTCCTGACGATCTTTCTCAAGCACGACCAGTCGAAAAATCTCGAAGGCATCCAGGGTCACCTCTCCGCCACCGGCTGGTGGGAGCGCTTTCCGCCGAAAGGGGTGGAAATCGTCAGCTGGAACGTGGTGATGGGGATCGGGCAGATCGTCACATTGCGGTTGCCGCCGCATCTGCTCAATGTCGTCAATGTCGAGATCGAGCGCTGCGCCTGGGGCGTGTTCTCGACCGAGTTCTTCCCGACCTACGATTTCATCCCGGTGCGGGAACGGCTCGCGCGCGAGTGGCGCGCCCGCGCGCAAGGCCAGCAGGCGACCGCAAAGAGTTGACGCGCACGCGGCGCAACGGATCGGTACACCAGAGTTGGTGAGGGAGATTGCCATGTGGGCTAAAGTTCTTGGCGGTTGGCTGCACAGGCAGCTGTCGACGCTGGCCGCGGCGCTCTGCGTCGGCGCTTGGGCCGGCCCCGCGTTCGCGGCCGAGAAGATCACCTATCTGCTGCCCGCGCCGCCCAGCCTTCCGGCCTTCGCGCCTTGGGTGCTCGCCAAGCATCTCGGCTACTATGCCGAAGCCGGATACGACGTGGAGTTCGTCGTCGCCCGCGGCGGCGTCGACGTCGCCAAGCAGATCGGCGTGGGCAATGCGCCGATCGGCGGCGCGATCGGCGACACCCCCATCATCGTGCGCGGCAACGGCGTGCCGGTGAAGTCGGTCGGGCTGATGGGCGGCGGCGCGCTGACCATCGTGGTCGGCCGCAAGGACCGCGGCATCGAGAAGCTCGAGGACTTGCGCGGCAAGAAGATTTCCGTGCTCGCGTTCCAGGACACGACCTATTACGCGCTCCTGGGCGCGCTCGCCTCGAAGAACATCAGCAAGAACGACGTCAACGCCCAGGCGGTGGGGCCAGCGGCGGTCGCGAGCCTCGTGGTCGCGGGCACCGTCGATGCCTGCGCCTGCACGCCCGACTGGGAGGTCGACGTCAAGGAAGGCGTCAAGGACACGGTGTCGCTTCCCACCAAGGACTATTTCCAGTCGATGTCGCAGGCGATCCTCACCTCCGACAAGATGATCGCCGAACGGCCTGACATGGTGCGCGGGATCGTCAAGGCCACCCTCAAGGGCATGCAATTCGTCATGAACGATCCGCAGAAGGCGGCGCTCGTCTATGTCGAAGCGGCGCCCTCGTTCAAGGGCAAGGAAGAGCTGATGAAGAAGATCCTCGCGAACTACACCGAGCGGACCTACAAGGGCCAGAGCACCCTGGGCGCGATGGACCCGCAACGGCTCGCCAACCTGCAGCGGTTCTACAAGCAGCAGGGCTTCATCGAGGCCGAGCTGCCGGTCGATCAGCTCTACAGCAACGATTTCATCAAATAGCCCACGACCGAGATCATCGGTGTGGTAGCCCGGACGCCGCTTACGCGGGGCCGCTCATGACGGTGGCCTTGTCATGAACAACGCCGATCTGATCGTCGCAACGCTCAAGGCGAACGGAATTCAGCACGGCTTCGGCATTCCGAGCGGCAACGTGCTGCCGCTGATGGAGGCGATGCGCAAGGGCGGGGTCGCGTTCGTGCTTACTGCGCACGAAGGCTCCGCCGGCTTCGCCGCCGACGTCACCGGCCGCATGACCGGCGCGCCCGGGCTTTGCATCGCCACCTTGGGGCCCGGCGCGACCAATCTCACGACCGGCGTGGGCTCGGCTTTTCTCGACCGTTCGCCCCTCATCGCGATCACCTGCAACATCAACACCGACCAGCTCGGCCGGCGCATCCAGATGTGGATCGACCACCACGCGCTGTTCAAGCCGATCACCAAGGCGACGTTGCCGCTCGAGCGCGGACGCATTGCCGAGACGCTGACGGCGGCCATCCGGCTCGCGCTGAGCGAGCCGCGCGGGCCGGTGCATCTCGATCTGCCGGAGGACGTGGCGCTCGCCGCGACCAATGAAGCGGTCCCGGCGCCGGCGCAGCCGGCGCAGCTCGCGCCCGCACCCGATGCCGCCGTGGCGCGGGCGGCGGAGTTGATCACCGCCGCCCAGCGACCGATTGCGGTGCTCGGGTCGTCGGCGATGCGCGTCGCCGACCCGCGGCTGCTGCGCAAGCTGATCGAGCGCCACAGCCTGCCGTTCGCCACCACCACGATGGCCAAGGGCATGATCGACGAGGATCATCCGCTCGCGCTCGGCTGCATCGAACGCTCATGCCGCCAAATCCAGCGCAAGTTCCTACGCTCCGCCGAACTCATCGTCGGCGTGGGCTACGACACGGTCGAGGTGGAATACGAAGCCTGGATCGGCGATCGCCCGCTGCTGCAGATCGATATCGAACCGGTCGACGTAGCATCCTCGGTCAAGCTCCTGCATCAGGTGACCGGCGATCTCGATTCGTCGCTGGCGCGGCTCGCCACGCTGCCCGCCGCCACCAACCTGTGGAACGCGGAGATGCTGGCAAAGCATCGCCGCGGCTTTCAGGCGGCGTTGCGCCCGACGGCCAACGCGTTCGCCGCCCACGCCGCGATCGACGCGGTGCGTCGGGCATTGCCGCGCGACGGCGTCCTCGCCTTCGACGTGGGCGCGCACACGCACCAGATCGCCAGCCAATGGAGCGCGCACGCGCCGAAGACGTTTCAGATCACCAATGGCTGGTCGTCGATGGGCTTCGCCCTCCCCGGCGCGATCGCGGCCAAGCTCGCGCGTCCCGACCTGCCCGTGGTCTGCCTCCTTGGCGACGGCTGCTTCCAGATGACCTGCGGCGAGGTCGCCACCGCCAAGCGGCTCGGCATCACGCTGCCGATCGTGGTCCTCGACGACCGCTGGCTCGCGCTGATCAAGGTGAAGCAGATCCGCCGTCAGTTCCCGCTCTACGGCACCGAGCTGCAGGCGGAAGACTACCGCGCGCCGCCGTCGCACTATTTCGGCGTCCCCGCGGTCGCCGCCAACAGCGCCGATGCGCTCGAGGCGGCCGTGACAGCGGCGCTGGCGGCGAAAGGACCTACGGTGATCGAGGCCGTGGTCGATTCCGACCACTACGTGGAGACGGTCTACGATTGAGCCTGTAGGGTTGACCTTACAACCGGTCTGTCGTCCCCGCGAAAGCGGGGACCCATCGTGCCACAAGCGTCGGTCTCTGGAATATGGGTCCCCGCTTTCGCGGGGACGACACCCGTTTGAGCTGATCAACCGCAGTCGATATTAAACATCGCCGCCGCCGAGATGCCGCTTGAAAAACTCCACCGTCCGCGCCAGCGCGCGATTCGCCTCGGGCTTCGAATAGGTCTTGCCGCCGTTGGCGGACAGCAGCCCTGCGCGCCAGCGTCGCCTACAAGGGCACCTGGATTCGCCTCCAGGTTCGCGGCCCGATGGTACCGCGACACCATTGCCAAGTTCACCGGAACGATTTGACATTTGTCAATTCGGAATATCCCCGGATCGGTTCTATCCCTTTATCTGGTATAAGGAAGAGCGAGTAGCCTGCGGGACAAGATGACCTTGGCTGTGGGGGTGGCCGTTTTTTGGGCGGATGCTGCGGAGTATCGCGCCGGTGCCAGCATCGGGTTCGCCGGTTCGAGAAATTGAGGAGCCTGCCTGATGGCTACCGTTCTGTCTGTCGGCGACATCGCCATCGTTCAATACAACAGCAGCACCACAGACTCGTTCACGTTCGTCTTCGGGCGTGACGTCGAGGCAGGCACCGTCGTCAATTTCACCGACAACGGCTGGCTGGCCGACCGGCGGATTCCGGCCGGGCGAAGGAACGGTCATCTACACGGCGCCCACCGGGGGGATTACTGCCGGTACCATCGTCACGCTGACGGGCCTCGATCTCGATGACGCTGGTGACCAGATCATCGCCTATCAGGGAACGGAGGCGAGCCCTACCATCCTCTACGTCGTCGATCTCGCCGACGGCAACAACACCGTCGCCGGCGATGCGACCAATGACAACACCACCGCCTTGCCGCCCGGCTTCACGCTCGGCGTCAAACGCGGTCGCGGTCGGCTTCGACAATGCGATCTACGCAGGGCCGATCGACGGATCCGCCCCCCAGCTGTTCCCCCTCATCAGCAACTCGGCCAACTGGATCGATAGCGACGCATTGTCCCCGGCGTCCCCGTCGTTCCGTTATTTCTACCACCCGGTCCTCGATCTCGATCTCAACAATTCGACGTCTCTGGGCGACGACTATCGGGCAGAGTTCACCCCCGGCGGTGGCGCGGTCAGCATCTCCGATACCGACAGCGACATAGACGATTTCGACGGCCTCTTTATCAGCGCGGCGTGGATCGACATCAAGGGCCAGCAATTCGGTGACGTGCTGTCGGTCAACGGCACGTTGCCATTCGGAATTTTTGCATCGCCTTACGATCCCAGCACCGGCATCCTCACGCTGTTCGGTTATGGCTCGCATGCCGACTATCAGACCGCGATCGAGCAGATCAGGTTCAGCACGACCGCGCCCGTCGGCACACAGAAGACCATTGCAGTCTGGGTATTCGACGGCTACTTTTGGAGTAACGAGGCGGACGCGTTCATCACGGTAACTAGTGCCGCCGTTCCTCCGGTCCTCGATCTCGACGCCAACAATTCCAACGGCGGTGGCGCGGACTATACCGCGACGTTCACCAGCGGCGGGCTGGGGATACCGGTCGCCGACGCCGACGTTTCCATCACCGACGCCGACAGCACGACGATCCAGTCGGCCACGATCACGATCGCAATCAACCGGCAGATCGGGCGACGCTCGCTATCGCCGGGACATTGCCGGCCCGGCATCACGGCTTCGGCTACAATCCCTTCACCGGCTTCTCACGCTCAGCGGCTCGGCCTCGCTCGCGGACTATCAGACGGCCTTGCGCCAGGTGGTCTTCGACACCACGAGCACTTCCACTAGTGACCGCATCATTCAGGTCACCGTCAACGACGGTACCTCCGACAGCAATGTCGGCACGACCTACATGCACGTCGTTGTCCCAGCGCCGAACGTCCCGCCGGCGCTCGATCTCGACGCCAACAATTCGACGACGCCGGGCGCAAACTATCTCACCGGGTTCACCGATGGGCGACCTGCCGTCGCCATCGTGGACACCGATGTCTCGGTCATCGACAGCGACAGTCCCAACCTCGTCTCGGCGACGGTCACGCTGACCAACCCGCAGGCGCACGATGTTCTGACGTTCAATGGCGCACCCCCCGGCACCATCGCCGTATCGGGCTCGGGGACAAGTGTAATCACGCTCACGGGCGCCGCGTCGCTGGCCGACTATCAGACGGCGCTGCAGCAGATCACGATTCAGCAACACCGACACCACGCCGTCGACCGATACGCGCGATCATCGACGATTGTCGTCAACGACGGCGCCAGCAACAGCAACACGGCACAGGCCTTCATCCAGGTCGAGGTGGTGAACGACAGCGCTCCGGTGCTGGATCTCGATCCCAATGACTCCGGCGGCTCCGCCTTCGAACCACCTTCCGAACGGCATTCACGGAGAACGGCGCTCCGGTGCCGATCGCCGACATGGATACCTCCATCACCGATCTCGACAGCACCCACGCTCGAGTTCCGCCACGATCACGCTGACGAACCCGCAGACCGGCGATCTGCTCACGGTCAGCGGGACGTTGCCGGGACCGATCACCACGACTGCCTACAATCCCGGTACCGGCGTGCTCACGCTCACCGGTCACGGCCACGCTGGATGAATACGAAACCGCGCTGCAGCAGATTCGCTACAGCAACACCAGCGACGATCCCGTCACGGAAGACCGCGTCATCGAGGTCGTGGTCAACGACGGGGCGAACGACAGCAATGTGGCCGCGGCAGTGATCAGTGTCACCGCGACGAACGACGCCCCGGTCATCACAGTCGCTCCGTCCGCCGCGTATGTCGAGAACGCCGCGGCGGTCGTGCTCGCGCCGCTGGCGACCCTATCGGATGTCGATGATACCCAGCTCAACGGGGCCGTCGTGGGGATCACCGACGGCTCGTTTCCCGGTGACGGCGACACCCTGACCGTCGGCGGCGCCACCAGCGGCACCGTGAACGGCATTACGTTCCAATGGATGCCTACGCAGCATGTGTTGGTCTTCGGCGGTGCGAGTTTGGTCGCGAACTACCAGGCGCTGCTGGGGCAGGTCCAGTTCCAGTCGAGCAGCGAGAATCCGACGAACTTCGGCGCCAGTCCGCAGCGAGCCCTGACGTGGGCCGTGAACGACGGCACGACCGTTACGACCGCAACGACGACGATCGATATCACCGCCGTGAACGACGCGCCTCAGGAGACGGTTGCCGCAACCGCCGCGTACACCGAGAACGGCTCGCCGGTGACGATCTCGCCGGCCGCGACCGCGAGCGACGTCGACAGCTCCAACCTGGTCTTTGGCGAGGTTAGAATCGTTGCCGGCGGGTTTGATGGCGACGTTCTGACCGTCAACGGCCTGCAGAGCGGGACCTTCGCCGGCCCGTCCGGCGGCCAGATCGACTTTTCTTACGATGCCGGCTCGCGCAGCCTTACGTTCCATGGCCCGGCCGCGGTCACGGATTACCAGGCGCTCATGCAGGCGGTCCAATTCGGGTCGACCAGCGAGAATCCGACGAACTTCGGCGCCAATCCGACGCGCACGCTGGGGTGGGTTTTGTATGACGGCGAAGATTACACTTCCCCCGCGCAGACGACGCAGATCACCATCACCGCCCTGAACGACGCCCCGATCAACACCGTGCCGGGCGGGCAGACCGTCAACGAGGACAGCATCCTGCCGATCGTCGGCGTCTCGGTGGCGGACATCGACAGCAGCGCGCTCACGACCACGCTGCGGTGTTCAGCGGCATGCTCAATGTGACCGCCGGCCCCGGCGTCACCTTCAACGGCACCGCCAGCGTAACCATCACCGGCACGGCAGCGCAGATCAACGCGGCGCTGGTGGGCCTCACCTATACCGGCAACCTCAACTTCAACGGCGCCGACACGCTCACGGTCGCGACCAGTGACGGGACCGCCACCGACACCGACATGATCGCGATCACTGTCAATGCAGTGAACGACGCCCCGATCAATACCGTGCCGGTCGCGCAGAGCGTCGCCGAGGACGCGACGTTGCTGATCGCCGGCGTCTCGGTGGCGGACATCGACAGCAGCCCGCTCACGACCACGCTGTCGGTCGCTCATGGCACCCTCAATGTGACCGCCGGCCCCGGCGTCGGCGGCAACGGCACCGCCATCGTAACCATCACCGGCACGGCAGCGCAGATCAACACGGCGCTGGCGAGCCTCACCTATACCGGCAACCTCAACTTCAACGGCGCCGACACGCTCACGGTCGCGACCAGCGACACGACCGCCACCGACACCGACACGATCGCGATCACTGTCAATCCAGTGAACGACGCCCCGATCAACACCGTGCCGGTCGCGCAGAGCGTCGCCGAGGACGCGACGTTGCTGATCGCCGGCGTCTCGGTGGCGGACATCGACAGCAGCGCGCTCACGACCACGCTGTCGGTCGCTCACGGCACCCTCAATGTGACCGCCGGCCCCGGCGTCGGCGGCAACGGCACCGCCAGCGTAACCATCACTGGCACGGCAGCGCAGATCAACACGGCGCTGGCGGGCCTCGCCTATACCGGCAACCTCAACTTCAACGGCGCCGACACGCTCACGGTCGCGACCAATGACGGGCCCGCTACCGACACCGACACGATCGCGATCACTGTCAATGCAGTGAACGACGCCCCGATCAACACCGTGCCGGGCGGGCAGACCGTCAACGAGGACAGCATCCTGCCGATCGTCGGCGTCTCGGTGGCGGACAGTCGACAGCAGCGCGCTCACGACCACGCTCGACGGTCGCCAGCGGCAACCTCAATGTGACCGCCGGCCCCGGCGTCACCGGCAACGGCACCGCCAGCGTAACCATCGTCGGCACGGCAGCGCAGATCAACGCGGCGCTGGTGGGCCTCACCTATACCGGCAACCTCAACTTCAACGGCGCCGACACGCTCACGGTCGCGACCAATGACGGGACCGCCACCGACACCGACATGATCGCGATCACTGTCAATGCAGTGAACGACGCCCCGATCAATACCGTGCCGGTCGCGCAGAGCGTCGCCGAGGACACGACGTTGCCGATCGCCGGCGTCTCGGTGGCGGACATCGACAGCAGCCCGCTCACGACCACGCTCGTCGGTCGCGCTGGCACCCTCAATGTGACCGCCGGCCCCGGCGTCGGCGGCAACGGCACCGCCATCGTAACCATCACCGGCACGGCAGCGCAGATCAACGCGGCGCTGGCGAGCCTCGCCTATACCGGCAACCTCAACTTCAACGGCGCCGACACGCTCACGGTCGCGACCAGCGACACGACCGCCACCGACACCGACACGATCGCGATCACTGTCAATCCAGTGAACGACGCCCCGATCAACACCGTGCCGGGCGCGCAGACCGTCGCCGAGGACACGACGTTGCCGATCGCCGGCGTCTCGGTGGCGGACATCGACAGCAGCGCGCTCACGACCACGCTCGTCGGTGCTCGAGCGGCATCCTCAATGTGACCGCCGGCCCCGGCGTCAGCGGCAACGGCACCGCCAGCGTAACCATCACCGGCACGGCAGCGCAGATCAACGCGGCGCTGGCGGGCCTCGCCTATACCGGCAACCTCAACTTCAACGGCGCCGACACGCTCACGGTCGCGACCAATGACGGGACCGCCACCGACACCGACACGATCGCGATCACTGTCAATGCAGTGAACGACGCCCCGATCAACACCGTGCCGGGCGGGCAGACCGTCGCCGAGGACACCATCCTGCCGATCGCCGGCGTCTCGGTGGCGGACATCGACAGCAGCGCGCTCACCACCACGCTCAACGTGTCGAGCGGCATGCTCAATGTGACCGCCGGCCCCGGCGTCACCGGCAACGGCACCGCCAGCGTAACCATCGCCGGCACGGCTGCGCAGATCAACGCGGCGCTGGTGGGCCTCACCTATACCGGCAACCTCAACTTCAACGGCGCCGACACGCTCACGGTCGCGACCAATGACGGGACCGCCACCGACACCGACATGATCGCGATCACTGTCAATGCAGTGAACGACGCCCCGATCAATACCGTGCCGGTCGCGCAGAGCGTCGCCGAGGACACGACGTTGCCGATCGCCGGCGTCTCGGTGGCGGACATCGACAGCAGCGCGCTCACGACCACGCTGTCGGTCGCTCATGGCACCCTCAATGTGACCGCCGGCCCCGGCGTCGGCGGCAACGGCACCGCCATCGTAACCATCACCGGCACGGCAGCGCAGATCAACACGGCGCTGGCGAGCCTCGCCTATACCGGCAACCTCAACTTCAACGGCGCCGACACGCTCACGGTCGCGACCAGCGACACGACCGCCACCGACACCGACACGATCGCGATCACTGTCAATGCAGTGAACGACGCCCCGATCAACACCGTGCCGGGCGGGCAGACCGTCGCCGAGGACACCATCCTGCCGATCGCCGGCGTCTCGGTGGCGGACATCGACAGCAGCGCGCTCACGACCACGCTGTCGGTCGCTCAGCGGCACCCTCAATGTGACCGCCGGCCCCGGCGTCGCCGGCAACGGCACCGCCAGCGTAACCATCACCGGCACGGCAGCGCAGATCAACACGGCGCTGGCGGGCCTCGCCTATACCGGCAACCCCAACTTCAACGGCGCCGACACGCTCACGGTCGCGACCAATGACGGGACCGCCACCGACACCGACACGATCGCGATCACTGTCAATGCAGTGAACGACGCCCCGGTCAATACCGTGCCGGGCGGGCAGACCGTCGCCGAGGACACCATCCTGCCGATCGCCGGCGTCTCGGTGGCGGACATCGACAGCAGCGCGCTCACCACCACGCTCAACGTGTCGAGCGGCAAGCTCAATGTGACCGCCGGCACCGGCGCCGTCGTCACCGACAACGGCACCGCCAGCGTAACCATCACCGGCACGGCAGCGCAGATCAACGCGGCGCTGGCGGGCCTCGCCTATACCGGAAACCTCAACTTCAACGGCGCCGACACGCTCACGGTCGTGACCAATGACGGGACCGCCACCGACACCGACACGATCGCGATCACTGTCAATGCAGTGAACGACCCCCCGGCGCTCAATCTCGACTTGGACAGCTCGACGATCGGCGGCGTGGACTATCTGACCACCTTCACCGACGGGGGACCCGCTGTCGCCATCGTCGACACCGATGTCTCGGTCATCGACAACGATAGTCCAACACTTGCCTCGGCGACGGTGACGCTGACCAACCCCGACACCGACGATGTTCTGGAGTTCAATGGCCTACCTCCCGGCAGCATCATCGTTGCGGGCTCGGGGTCAAGTGCAATTACGCTCTCGGGCGCCGCATCGGCCGCCGACTATCAGACGGCACTGCAGCAAATCACGTTCGACAACACCGGCACCAATCCTTCGACCGAAACCCGCATCATCGACGTGATCGTCAACGATGGAACGGCCGATAGCAATATTGCGCATGCGATCGTCGAGGTCACCCAAGTCGACAACACCGCCCCCGTCGTCGATCTCGACTTCGACAATTCGACAGTCGTCGGAACGAGCTTCCGCGCCACGTTCACCGAAGGCGGGGCGCCGATTCCGATCGCAGACGTGGATACCTCCATCACGGATCTCGACAGCACCCACCTCGAGTCCGCCACGATCACGCTGACGAACGCGCAGACCGGCGATCTGCTCGCGGTCAGCGGGACGTTACCGGGACTGATCACCACGGTTGGCTACGATTCCGGTACCGGCGTGCTCACGCTCACCGGTCACGCCACGCTCGATGAATACGAAGCTGCGCTGCAGCAGATTCTCTACAGCAACACCAGCGACGATCCCGCCACGGAAGACCGCCTCATCGAAGTCGTGGTCAACGACGGAGCAAACAACAGCCAGGCCGTGACCGCGCTTCTGACCGTCGTGGCCGTCAATGACGCGCCCGCGCTCGTCGTTGCGGACGCCACCTACCAGGAGAATGCCGCCCCGGTATTGCTTTCGCCATCAGCCAGCCTCACCGACGCGGACGACACCGAGCTCAACTTCGCCGCCGTGCGGATCACCGCCGGCTCGTTTGCCGGTGACGGCGACACCCTGACCGCCAACGGCGCCACCAGCGGCGTCGTGAATGGCATTACGTTCACCTGGAACCCAACGCTGCATGCGTTGGTCCTCACCGGTGCGAGTTCGGTCGCGAACTACCAGGCGTTGTTGCAGACCGTCGCATTCCAATCGACGAGCGACAACCCCACCGACTTCGACGCGAGTCCGCAACGGACCCTGACTTGGTCCGTATCGGATGGCACGGCCGTCACGACCGCAACGACGACACTCGATATCACCGCCGTGAACGACGCCCCGGTGCTCGATCTCGACGCGGACGACACGACGACGCCGGGCGTGGACTATCTGACCGCGTTCACCGATGGGGGCCCAGCCGTCGCCATCGTGGACACCGACGTCCTGATAACCGACAGCGACGACACCGAGCTCACCTCGGCGACGGTCACGCTGACCAACCCCGACACCGACGATGTTCTGGTGTTCAGCGGGACCCCGCCGGCCGGCATCACGGCTTCCGCCTACAATGCCGGCACCGGCATCCTCACGCTCACTGGCACCGCGTCACTGGCCGCTTATCAGACGGCACTGCGGCAGATCACGTTCGACAACACCGGCACCAATCCTTCGACCGATACGCGCATCATCGACGTGGTCGTCAACGATGGAACGGTCGCAAGCAACCTGGCGCAAGCGAGCATCGTGGTCACCCAAGTCGACAACACCGCCCCCGTCGTCGATCTCGACGCCAACGATTCGACAGCCGTCGGAACGAGTTTCAGCGCCACGTTCACCGAAGGCGGGGTGCCGATTCCGATCGCCGACATCGATACGCTGATCACCGATGCCGACAGCACGACTCTCGCTTCGGCGACCATCAAGCTGACGGACCCGCAGGCCGGCGACCTGCTGACCGCCACCCTGCCGTTGCCGGGCGGTATCACCGCTTCCGTTTACAACCCGGTCACCGGAACCCTGACGCTCTCCAACGTCGCCTCGCTCGCCGACTACGAGACGGCCCTGGAAGCGATCCGCTTCAGCGTAGTCGGCGAGAATCCGGTCGCAGGCAGCCGCATCGGCAGAGTCGCATTCAATCGACGAGAAATCCACGTCCGCAACGGACCCTGACTTGGTCCGTATCGGATGGCACGGCCGTCACGACCGCAACGACGACACTCGATATCACGCGTCAACGATGGAACGGTCGCAAGCAACCTGGCGCAAGCGAGCATCGTGGTCACCCAAGTCGACAACACCGCCCCCGTCGTCGATCTCGACGCCAACGATTCGACAGCCGTCGGAACGAGTTTCAGCGCCACGTTCACCGAAGGCGGGGTGCCGATTCCGATCGCCGACATCGATACGCTGATCACCGATGCCGACAGCACGACTCTCGCTTCGGCGACCATCAAGCTGACGGACCCGCAGGCCGGCGACCTGCTGACCGCCACCCTGCCGTTGCCGGGCGGTATCACCGCTTCCGTTTACAACCCGGTCACCGGAACCCTGACGCTCTCCAACGTCGCCTCGCTCGCCGACTACGAGACGGCCCTGGAAGCGATCCGCTTCAGCGTCGTCGGCGAGAATCCGGTCGCAGGCAGCCGCATCGTCGAAGTCGTGGTCAACGACGGAGCAAACAACAGCCAGGCCGTGACCGCGCTTCTGACCGTCGTGGCCGTCAATGACGCGCCCGCGCTCGTCGTTGCGGACGCCACCTACCAGGAGAATGCCGCCCCGGTATTGCTTTCGCCATTAGCCAGCCTCACCGACGCGGACGACACCGAGCTCAACTTCGCCGCCGTGCAGATCACCGCCGGGTCGTTTCCCGGCGACACCCTGACCGTCGGCGGCGTCACCAGCGGCACAGTGACTGGCATCACGTTCACCTGGAACCCAACGCTGCATGCGTTGGTCCTCACAGGTGCGAGTTCGGTCGCGAACTACCAGGCGCTGCTGCAGACCGTCGCATTCCAATCGACGAGCGATAATCCCACCGACTTCGACGCGAGTCCGCAACGGACCCTGACTTGGTCCGTATCGGATGGCACGGCCGTCACGACCGCAACGACGACACTCGATATCACCGCCCGGACTCCACCGACACGACACGACGCGATCACTGCACGTGAACGACGCCCCGATCAACACCGTGCCGGGCGGGCAGAGCCTCGCCGAGGACACCATCCTGCCGATCGTCAGCGTCTCGGTGGCGGACGTCGACAGCAGCGCGCTCACGACCACGCTGTCGGTCACCAACGGCATCCTCAACGTGACCACCGGCCCCGGCGCCGTCGTCACCGGCAACGGCACCGACTTCGTAACCATCGCCGGCACGGCGGCGGAGATCAACACGGCGCTGGCGGGCCTCGCCTATGCCGGCAACCCCGACTTCAAAGGCGGCGACACGCTCACGGTCGTGACCAGCGACGGGACCGCCACCGACACCGACATGATCGCGATCACTGTCAACGCGATCGCCCCAGCGCCGTGGATTTTTATCGCCTCGGGCGATTTCAACGGCGACGGCACCCACGACGTGCTGTGGCAGGATCCGATCACGGGCGACACCATCGAGTGGCTGATGTCGCCCAATGGCGGCGTCGGCAGCATCCCGCCGACACCGCCGGCCGGAGGTTGGAATCTCGTCGCCGCCGGCGATTTCAACGGCGACGGCATCCATGACCTGATGTGGAAGAATGCGGCCACCGGCGCGACCAGCGAGTGGCTGATGTCGCCCAACGGCGGCATTGGCAGCAACCCGAGCACGCCGGCGACCGGGGGATGGGACGTGATCGCCACCGGGGATTTCAACGGCGACGGCACCACGGACATTATGTGGAAGACCGCCACCGGCGGCATCACCAGCGAATGGCTGATGTCGCCCAATGGCGGCATTGGCAGCAACCCGACGAGCATACCGGCGACCCCGGGCTGGGACGTGATCGCCACCGGAGATTTCAACGGCGACGGCACCACGGACCTTATGTGGAAGACCGCCACCGGCGGCATCACCAGCGAATGGCTGATGTCGCCCGATGGCGGCATTGGCAGCAACCCGACGAGCATACCGGCGACCGCGGGCTGGGACGTGATCGCCACCGGGGATTTCAACGGCGACGGCACTACGGACATTATGTGGAAGACCGCCACCGGCGGCATCACCAGCGAATGGCTGATGTCGCCCAATGGCGGCATTCTCAGCAACCCGACGAGCATACCGGCGACCCCGGGCTGGGACGTGATCGCCACCGGGGTTTTCAACGGCGACGGCACAACGGATATTCTGTGGAAGACCGCCAGCGGCGGCATCACCAGCGAATGGCTGATGTCGCCCGATGGCGGCATGCTCAGCAACGCGACGACAACACCGGCGACCGCGGGATGGGACGTGATCGCGACCGGGGACTTCAACGGCGACGGCACCACGGATGTTTTCTGGAAGACCGCCACCGACGGCCTCACCAGCGAATGGCTGATGTCGCCCGATGGCGGCCTTCTCACCAACCCGGCAGGCACACCGGCGACCGGGGGATACGACGTGGTCGCGACCGGGGTTTTCAACGGCGACGGCACTACGGATATTCTCTGGAAGACCGCACCAGGCCTCACCAGCGAATGGCTGATGTCGGCCGCTGGCGGTCTCGGCACCAACCCCGCTACGCCGCTAGCCGCGGGGACGCCGCCACTTGCCGGAACGGTACACGACTTCCCATTCGTGTGATGAAGCCCGCGCCGCCTTTGATTTCTAAACAATCAAACGGAGAGGCTTTCCAGAGCAGCTATCACGGCGGCTCATGAAGCGTCGCAAGCGTGAAGGCGCCGCGGCGTTCAAGGCGGGTCATTGGCGTGTAGCGTGGCGATGATCGACTTGCACTCATCGCAGATGATGTCAGCGGGGAGGACACCTGCTCCAACTGATCAATCGAATGCGATATCAAACACCATCGGCGCCGAGATGCTTGTTGAAAAACTCGAGCGTCAGCGCGAGCGCGCGGTCCGCCTCCGGCTTCGAGTAGGTCTTGCCGCCGTGGCGCGCGAAGGCGTGGTCGGCGCCGGGATATTTGTGGATCGTCACCAGCGGATTGGGTGAGAGCCGACGCTCCAGCAGATCGTTGACCTCGGCCTGCACCCAGCGATCCTTCATCGCCATGTGCAGCACGAACGGCCGGTGCAGGTTCTTCACTTCGCGGATGTGGTGCTCGATATAGGTGCCGTAATAGGCGACGGCGCAGTCGATGTCGGTGCGGCAGCACATCAGGTAGCAGAGCTTGCCGCCGAGGCAATAGCCGACCGCGCCGACCTTGCCGTTGCATTCCGGCAGTTTCTGGAGAAAGCGCCAGCTATCCTCCATGTCGCGCACGGCGAGGTCGTAATCGAAGTCGTAGTAGAGATCGAACGCCTTCTTCACGTGCTCGGGATCGTGGTCGGACAGCTCGACCCCGGGCTCCTGCCGCCAGAACAGGTCGGGCACCAGGCAGACGAAGCCGGCTTCGGCGAATTCGTGCGCGTGCGCCCGCATGGTGTCGTTGACGCCCCAGATCTCCATGATGGCGATGACGGCACCGGCCGGCGTGCGGTCCGGGATCGCGAGATAGGCTCCCATCTCGCCGTCGCGCAGCTTGACCCTGATATTCTGCGTCTTCATGCCGGTGCCTTTGCCGCGGTCCGTGCCGGCAGCCTGAGCAGCTCGCGCGCATTGCCCGCGAAGATCATCTCCCGCCGGCCGGCGGTGATGGGAAGCGCCTCGATCGCCTTGATGGTGTTGCGGATCAAGCCGCGGCCCTGCTCGGCGTCGAAGGGCGCATCGGTTGCGAACAGGCACGATGACGTGCCGAAGAACGCATGCCCGCAGCGCGTCGGCTCGAGCTCGCCGTTGAGCGCGGTGTCGGCATAGAGCATCTTGTAGTAGTCGATCGGACGATGCGTGAGACCCGCATCCTCCGCCGCCGGATTGCGATCGGGCGTGCCGAAGAAGATCTGGCGGAAACCGAGATTAATCTTGCCCGCGAAATACGGGATCATGCCGCCCATATGGTGGGTGATGATCTTGAGGTCGGGCAGCTCATCGAAGAGCTTCGAGTAGATCAGCCGCGTCATGCAGGCCGTGGTCTCGTAGGGCCAGCCGAAGCTGAACCAGATCTCCGCCTCGGAGGCCTGCTCGCTCGCGTAGTCGGGAAAATTCGGCCCGCGCATGGGATGCACCCAGACCGGCAGGTCGTGCTCCGCCATGCGACGGAAGATCGGGCGAAACTCCGGCGCCGACAGCGGCTTGCCCGCGACATTGGTGAAGACCTGGATGCCGCGCGCGCCGAGGCTGGTCACGGCGCGGTCGATCTCGGCGAGCGAGGCCTCGATGTTGTTCATCGGCAGCGCGGCGATGAAGGCCGGAAAACGGTCGGGATGCTTGCCGCAGAGCTCCGCCAGGGCGTCGTTGGCCAGGCGCGCGAGCTCCGGCGTCTGGTCGGGCGCGGCGATCAGCTCGAGCGGCGGATTGGCGAGCGAGAGCACCTGCTGCAGGCCATCGAACTGGTCGAGCAGGGCGAGTCGCGCATCGACGTCCCACAGCGTCTTGATCCGGGGAAACGCGGTGAGCACCACGTGGCCGGGAACGAGGTCGCCGAGGCGATCGAAATACGCCTTCGGCATGAAATGGTTGAAGATGTCGATCATCATCTTGCGTCTCGTTACGGTCGTTCGTGTCTTTAGCCGTGCATGGTGAGACCGCCGGAGACGCTGATGGTCTGGCCGGTGATGTAGGCGGCGTCATCGGACAGCAGGAAGGCCACCAGCCCCGGATAGTCTTCCGGCACGCCGAGGCGGCGCATCGGAATGGCGCGCTTGAGCCCTTCGGCGATGCGGGTGCCGTCCGGGCCCTCGAGGAAACTCCGCAGAATGGCGGTATCGGTCGGGCCGGGACAGATCGTATTGAGGGTTACGCCCTTGCCGACGAGCTCGCGCGCAAGCGTCTTGGTGAAGGCGATGATGCCGCCTTTACAGGCGGAGTAGACCGCCTCGCCGGAGGAGCCGACCCGTCCGGCATCGGAGGCGATATTGACGACGCGCCCGAAGCCGCGCTGCGCCATGCCACGCAGGACGACGTGATTCACATTGAGCGGTCCGAACAGGTTGATGGCGACGACCTTGCGCCAGAATTCCGGCGTGGTGTCGAGGAAATTCGCAGCGCGATCCCATCCGGCATTGTTGACCAGCAAGGCAACCGGACCGAATGCGGACTCGACATGCGCGACGGCGCGCGACACGGCGTCGTAGTCGGTGATGTCGACAACGGCGAGGCTGGCCCGCCCGCCACCGGCCTCGATCTCGCCCACGATTTTCTCTCCCGCCGCCGCGTCCATGTCGAGGATGCCGACGGCGCAGCCCTCTGCCGCCAGGCGGCGCGCAATCGCCGCGCCGATGCCGTTGGCGCCGCCGGTCACCAGCACGATGCGATCCTTCAGTCCGCGCATATCCGCTCCGCGATTACGCCGTCTGCGCCGTGCCGCGTCCGGTCGGGCGTCCCGCCAGCATCCGCGTCGCCTCGTAGGTCATCACGACCTCGCCCTTCTGGTTCTTCACGTCGATCTTGGAAACGACGATGCCGCGATTGCCTTTCGAGGTGGGCCGGACCGAAACCACCTCGATTTCGCCGTGCACCGTATCGCCGATGCGAACCGGCGCCAGAACTTGCTTCTTGAGCTCGAGCATCGCGAGCCCCGTTCCCTGGATCATGCTCTGGCACAGCAGCCCCTCGATCAGGCTGTAGGTCAACGCCGCCGGCACGAACTGCCCCTGGATCGCGCCTTTTTCCGCGCCGAACGTGCGATCGATGAAAATCGTCTCCAGCATTCCGGTCATGCCGGTGAACAGCACCAGGTCGGTCTCGGTGATGGTGCGATTGAGCGTCCGGAAGCGCTGTCCGGGCGACAGTTGCTCCCAGGTGAATCCAAGGCCGAGCGTCTGCATGCAAACCCCTCCCCGACCGGCGCGTTGGCCGAGCGATTGCACGACCGGCGCGGCATCGCCGCCGAAGACGTCTTAGCGTCCGCCGCGCGTCGATGCCAGCCCGCCCGCCTTCCCGTGAGCGGCTGCGCGCGCACGCGCGGCGAAGTCCGACCTTGATCGCGGCGGCCGGAACTGCCACATCCACCCCGCCATGAACATACCCATTCGCCCCCCCGAGGGGGCGCCGGCTCGGTCGTCGCTTGCAACCGAGGTCGAGCGGCGCCGGACCTTTGCCATCATCTCCCACCCGGACGCCGGCAAGACCACGCTGACGGAGAAGCTGCTGCTGTTCGGCGGAGCGATCCAGCTCGCCGGGCAGGTCAAGGCCAAGCGCGACCGGCGGGCGACCCGGTCGGACTGGATGGCGGTCGAGCGCGAGCGCGGCATTTCCGTCGTCACCTCGGTGATGACCTTCGAGCACGACGGCCGCGTATTCAATCTGCTCGACACGCCGGGGCACGAGGACTTCTCGGAGGACACCTACCGCACGCTCACCGCGGTCGATTCGGCGGTCATGGTGATCGACGCCGCCAAGGGCATCGAGGCGCGGACGCGCAAGCTGTTCGAGGTCTGCCGGCTGCGCGACATTCCGATCATCACCTTCATCAACAAGATGGACCGGGAGAGCCGCGATCCATTCGACCTGGTCGACGAGATCGAGAAGACGCTGGCGCTCGACAGCGCGCCGAGCACCTGGCCGATCGGGCGCGGGCGCGATTTCGTCGGTACCGTCGACGTGGCGAGCGGCGGCGTCCGCCTGCTCGAGGAGGAGGATTCAGGCTCCGCTCCCAAGCGTCGCGACATGACGCTGTCCGAGGCGGCGGCGCTCAATCCCAACCTGGACGCGGCCGCCATCCAGGGCGAATTCGATCTGGTGCGGGCGGCCTGCAAGCGCTTCGACCTGACCGCCTTTCGCGACGGCCATCTCACGCCGGTGTTGTTCGGCAGCGCGCTGAAGAACTTCGGGGTCGGCGACCTGCTCGACGCGCTCGCGACCGTGGCGCCGCCGCCGCGGGCGCAGGCGGCCGATCGGCGGATCGTGACCGCGTCGGAAGCCGACATGTCGGCCTTCGTATTCAAGGTGCAGGCCAACATGGACCCGAACCATCGCGACCGCATCGCCTTCGTGCGGCTGTGTTCGGGCAAGCTCACCCGCGGCATGAAGGTCAAGCAGGTGCGGACCGGAAAGGTCCTCAGCCTGCAGGCGCCGCAATTCTTCTTCGCGCAGAATCGCGCGCTCGCGGAGGAGGCCTATGCCGGCGACGTGGTCGGCATTCCCAATCACGGGACGCTGCGCATCGGGGACACCCTGACCGAAGGAGAGGACCTCAGTTTCGTGGGCGTGCCGAGCTTCGCGCCGGAGATGCTGCGGCGGATTCGCCTGCCCGACGCCATGAAGGCCAAGAAGCTGAAGCAGGCGCTGCAGGAAATGGCGGAAGAAGGAGTCGTGCAGGTGTTCCGGCCGGTTGACGGCTCGCCCGCGCTGGTCGGCGTGGTCGGAGCGCTGCAGCTCGACGTGCTGCGGGTCCGCCTGGCCGACGAATACGGGCTCGAGGTGAATTGGGACCTGGCCGAATTCCAGCTCGCGCGCTGGATCGCGGCGGACGATCGCAAGACGCTCGATCGGTTCGTCGCGACCCATCGCTCGGCCATCGCCGAGGATCTCGACGGCGACCTCGTCTTTCTGGCGCGCAATGCTTTCAATCTCGACTACACGCGTCAGGAGAGTCCCGGCATCGCCTTCACCGACGTCAAGGACGTCGAGGGCCAGCAGCGGGCACTCCCGGCCTAATCCACGTAGGGCAGCACGTCGTCGACCAGGCGCCGGAATTGCGCGATGGGATCGCCCATGGTCGCAATGCGAAAGGTGACGCGCCGGCAGCCGCACGCCCGGAACCGCTTGAGGTGCTCGATGCAATCGCGCGGTGAACCGTAGGTCAGCCACGCTTCCAAGCGCTCCTTGCCGTAGTCGGCCGAATAGTAGAGGTCGAGAAATTTTTTGGCGTCGGCCAGCGCTTCGTCCTTGTTCTCGTTCACGTTGACGTGGTGATAAAGCACGTTGTCGAAGCCCGACATGTCGCGCCCATTGGCCCGGCCGGCCTGCAGAATGAAATCCCACGAGCGCCGGAAGCCCTTGGGGCTGACAGAATGGGTCATCCAGCCGTCGGCGATCGTGCCGACGCGGGTGAGCGCGAGCTCGGAGCCGCCGGAATCGGCTTGCCCCTTCGCAAGCCGCTCGCGGTTGGTCGCCAGCCAGATCGGACACGGCGATTGCAGCGGCTTCGGCTCCAGCGTGACATCGGAAAAACTCGTGAACCGGCCCGCGAACGGCTCGCCGTCTTTGGTCCAGAGATGCCGAAGCACGTGGATGTTCTCGATCATCCGCTTGCGCCGTTCTTCCGGCGCTATGCCGAGCGCGGCGCTCTCGGCCTCCCAGAGCGGACCGGCACCTCCGCCGGCGCAGGCGACCAGCCGGGTGCGGCCGTTCGACAGCACGTCGAGCGAGGCCCACTCATAGGCGAAGACCAGCGGATTGCGCAGCGCGAACGAGCCCATGCAGGCCGGCCCGAGCAGCACCCGTTCGGTCCGTCCGGCCACCGCCGCGAGCAGCATCAATGCATCGAGACGGCGGTTGACGAACAGCGCGTCGCCGCACCAGACCGAATCCATCGCGACGCATGCCTCGACCGCGTCCGCCAGCACGAGCAGGTCACGGGCGCTGCAAAGTCCCAGCAGCACTCCGCGGTTCGAAAGCGTGATCCCGAAATTCATGTCAGGACCCGATCACGGCGATGAAATCGCACTGCACCAGCACGCCGGCTTCCATCGGTACTTCCATGATCTGGCGGGCCGGGCGCGATGCCGGATCGGGAAACATCTTCACCCACTCGTCGTTGACCGGCTTGCGCTGAAGCTCCTTCATCCACACCGTCACCTTGATGATGTCCTCGACGGTGGCGCCGCCGGCCTCGACGGCTTGCCGCATGTGCAGGAACATGAACGCGCACTGCTGCTCCAGCGTGGCCGCGAGCTTCGCGGTCGCAGGATCCGCACCGCGGATGAGGCCAGAAACGATCATATTGCCGATCCGGCTCGCATTCGGAATGGGCGACTGATGCGCGATCTCGCCGACATGGATACTGGTGCGAGCCATCGGGATTTCTCCGTGCAAGGAAGCGTCTGCGGATGTCGTTGCCGCACTAAAGCACTTTCGGGCGCGCCGGACACCGGCCGGCGTCGGGAAAGTGCACGATGATGGAAAGCGGCGGACGAGTTGTCGCCCTGCGGGAGATCGCAAGTCCCGCCGCTGCGCGGCGGTGTCGGCTGGCGGCAAGCTGGCGGCGTCCCGGTGGGGCGATCGGTCGACGGTTTGACAGTGGCGGCGATGAATGCATAAGCAGGGTCGCCGTCTCGCTCATAGCGCGCAACAGCCGAGGCTGGCGTGAGGAGTCCGATGACGTCCGCTGCATCCAAGCCGCAGACCGCTGCCCGCCTCAAAGTGCTGTCCGCAGGCGCGGTGAAATACGCCGTCACCGGCCTGGCGCCGCAGTTCACGCGCGAGACCGGCGACCACGTCGAATTCAGCTTCGGGACGATCGGAGTAGTATGCAAGCGGCTCGCGGCCGGCGAGACCGCGGACATCGTCATGGGCACGGCGCCGGCGATCACGCAGATGGAGCAATCGGGTGTGCTCGTCGCCGGCAGCCGGACCGATCTCGGCCGCACCCTCACCGGCATTTGCGTGCGGCACGGCACGGCGGCGCCGGATATCTCGACGCCGGAACGTTTCAGGCAGGCGATGCTCGACGCGCGCTCGGTCGCCTATACGAGCCCGCAGGCGGGCGGCACGTCCGGAATTTTTCTGCTCGGGCTGCTCGAACGGCTCGGCATCGCCGAGGCGGTCGGCAACAAGGCGCGGCTCTGCGTCGACGGCGACCAGGTGGTGGAGAAGGTGTCGGCCGGCGACGCGGAGATCGGCTCGACCTTCATCAGCGAGATCGTGCCGGCGCAAGGCGTCACGCTGGTCGGCCCGCTGCCGGCAGGCATTCAAAACGCCACCGACTATGCCGCCGGCATCATGGCAGGGAGCCGCAATCGCGAAGCGGCCGGCAGGTTCATCGCGATGCTGACCGCGCCGGCGCAACGGCAAGCCTGGATGTCGCTCGGTTTCGAGCCCGCGGGACGTCGCTGATCTTGACAGCGCAAGTTCGGTGGACTCGTCTGCGGCGCCGAAGGGCGGCGCAAGGTCATCGGGACGCCAAGTTGGCGATCGAACCATGATGCTTTTGCTGCCATGCCGGCCTTCCGCGCGCGGCCGGTTGCGTTGAACCGGGAGCGCGCAAGATGACGTCGCCTCGGATCGACCTCGACCGCTTGCTCGGCCGGCTCGCTGCCTTCAATCGGATCGGCGCCTTGCCCGATGGCGGCAATTGCCGGCTCGCGCTCAGCGATGACGACCGCCGCGGCCGCGACCTGCTGGTGCGATGGATGCGCGAGTTGGAGCTGACCGTCACCATCGACGCCATCGGCAACATCATCGGCGTACGCAGCGGCCGCGAGGACGCCGCGCCGGTGATGTTCGGCTCGCACCTCGACACGGTCGGCACCGGCGGCCGCTACGACGGCCTGTTCGGCGTGCTCGCCGGCCTCGAGGCCTGCGAGGCGCTCGCCGAAGCCGGCGTCGCGACCCGCCGACCGCTGGCGCTGGTCGCGTTCACCAATGAAGAAGGCTCGCGCTTCCCGCCCTACGCGATGGGAAGCCTGGTCTATGTCGGCGGCCTGGCTCTCGCCGATGCCTACGCCATCCGGGGCATCGACGGTGCGACGGTCGGCGAGGAATTGCGTCGCATCGGCTATGCCGGAGATGCCAAGCCCGGCTGGCTCGCTCCGCACGCCTATCTGGAATTGCACATCGAGCAGGGGCCGGTGCTGGAGGACGAAGGCGTCGTGATCGGCGCGGTCGAGGGCATCACCGGGTTGTCGTGGACGGAAGTCTCGATCACCGGCCGCGCCGCGCATGCCGGTACGACCCCGATGCATTTGCGGCGCGACGCGGCCTGCGCGGCCGGCGAGATCGTGGCGTTCGTGCGTCGGCTGGCGCAAGGCATCGGTGGCGATCAGAAGGGAACTGTCGGCCGCATCGAACTTTACCCGAACCTCGTCAACGTCATCGCGGAACGGGCGGTCCTGACGGTCGATCTGCGCAACACCGACGGACCACGGCTGCATCAGGCCGAGCAACAGCTCGCCGCGTTTCTCGATCGCCTCGCCGCGCAAGAGCGGGTCGCCATCTCGACGCGCAGCCTTGCACGCTTCGAGCCGGTGCAGTTTCCGGATGCGATGGTGGCGCTGGTCGAGGCGACGGCGCGCGACCTCGGCTTGAGCTGCCGGCGGCTGCCGTCCGGCGCCGGCCACGACGCGCAGATGATGGCGCGGCTGTGCCCGGCGAGCATGATCTTCGTGCCGAGCATCGGCGGGCTGAGCCACAATGTGCGCGAGGACACCAAGCCCGAGCACTTGCAGGCCGGTGCCGCCGTGCTGATGCACGTGGTCCTGCGCCTGTCGGACTGAGACGGACCCGCGTGATCGGCTGGGCGGCGCGAGGTCTGCAACCAGCTTGCAATTTTTATTATATCAAGTAGATTTTAACAATCACAGATAGTGATCGCCCCGAGACAATTCTATGCCAAGTGAGTCGGGCGGAACACGCGATCACCGGAAATCGACAATTCGCTGCGTCGGCTTGGCGCGCGGTGGCGATCGGCCGATGCAGATGCAGCGCCGTCCCGAGCGTGTCGCATCCGGCGGCGGTGCGTTCGCGTCGTAACGCCGCGTTTCCTGAGGAGAAAGACATGAAACTCAGCAGCTACCGTCCGGCGAATGAATTCGATCAATTGTCGCTGCGCGATCTTCTGGATGCGCGCGAGCAATATCACGTCTTTCTGATGCAGCACCCGAATGTCGTGGCGACTGCCATTGGCCGCTATCGCATCCGCAGTAGCGACAGCTGGCCCTCTGCCAAGGGCACCGGCAAGGTTCACGGCAAAAACGTGCGCACGCTCGAAAATTCCGAAGTTCGACCTTACTCGTGGCCTTGCATTCTGGTTTTTGTCGACAAGTGGGTCGAACCCTCGGCGCTCGCAAGCACCCCGGGCGCGCTCGTTCCCAAGACGCTGTATTTGACCGACGGGCGGAGCGTGCCGGTTTGCATCATCGAAGCGCCAAAAGAAGAGAAGACCGAAGTCGAAGCCCAGGATATTCGCTTTCCGCTCAACAATATCGGCGGTGGCTCGCCGGTCATCGCGGACGTCCAGGGCCAGCAATATGCCGCGACCATCGCATGTCTCGTGAGCGACGGACACAAGGTCTACGCGCTGACCAACCGTCACGTGGCCGGCGATGCCGGTGAAGTAGTCTATTCGCGCCTGGGCGGAAACCTGGAGCGTATCGGCGTGAGCTCCGCGAAACAGCTCACGCGCGAGGCGTTCACCACGCTCTATCCCGGTTGGCCGGGACGCGATGTCTACGTCAATCTCGATGTCGGCCTCATCGAATTCGACAATATCGACCAGTCGACGGCGGACATCCGCGGCATTGGCCAGATGGGCAAAATGGTCGACCTCTCGGTCAACAATATTTCGCTTTCGCTCATCGGATGCCGCGTTCGCGGCGTGGGCGCGGCGAGCGGCGACATGTTCGGTGAAGTCGAAGCGCTGTTCTACCGGTATAAGACCAACGGCGGATTCGAATATGTCGCCGATCTCATGATCGGTCCGCGCGCCGCCGCACAGTCGCGGGGCAAAGCCCCACCGTTTGCCACTCATCCCGGCGATTCCGGATCGCTCTGGCTGTTGGAGCCGGTCCAGGAACCGAAGGCGCCCGTGACTTCGAAAAAAACGGCCGACACAGGGGATATGGAATACCTGCCGCTCGCCATGCAATGGGGGCGCAACATGCTCTTTTCCGGCCGGTCGGCAAAGCCGCAGAGCTACGTGCTGGCGACCTTTTTGTCGCGGGTCTGCGCCGAATTGGGCGTCGACCCCGTTCGAAATTGGAATGTCGATCAACCGGACACATGGGGCGCGATCGGTCATTTTTCGATCGCGGCACGCACGCAAAACGCCCTCTCCAATCGCTTCCCGAAGCTCGTCAAGCTGATGGACAACAACGCGGAGATTATCAGCCATGACGCGGAAACGATCCTCACCAACGACTTCAAGGGAATGGGCAAGGAAGCCTTCGTGCCGATGGCCGACGTGCCCGACTTCTTCTGGAAAAATCGCATTGCGAAACAGGGCTTTGCGCGGCCGTTCGAAGGGCCCAATCACTTCGCCGACATGGATCAGCCGGGTCCCGACGGGAAGACCTTGCTCGCCCTGTGCAAGGACGCAAGCTTCATCGATCCTGCGAAATGGGATGCCTTCTACGACACGGTTGCCGATCTGCTGACCGACGAGCCGATCACGGCCAACCATCGCGGGCTTCTGCCGTTCCGCGTCTGGCAGATTTTCGACGCCATGGTCGAGTTCGTCGGCGACGGCAAGGCGCCGCAATTCGTGTGCGCGGCGGGCGTGCTGACGCACTACCTCGGCGACGCCTGCCAGCCGCTGCATATTTCGTTTCTTCACGACGGCGACCCGCTGCGCAAGATCGAACATACCTTCCAGAAGGGCAAGCACGCCGGCGAAACCGAGGAGAGGCCGCTCGGACAAGGCGTTCACAGCGCCTACGAAGACGCAATGGTGAACACCCATCGCAAGGACATCCTCGATGCTCTCAAAGCGACGCCCAAAGCCACCAAAGCCGAGCTGATCGACAACGGCTTCGAGGCAGCGAAGCGAACGATCGAGATGATGCGAACGACGTTCAACCTGCTTCCTCCCACCGAGATCGTGGATGCATTCATTGCCTTCAAAGGCAAGCCCAAGGATCGCTCGGAGTTTCTGTGGAAGAAGTTCGGCAAGCGGACCATCAAATCCATGCAGGGCGGCGCGCACCTTCTCGCCGTCATATGGGAGAGCGCGTGGGCGCTCGGCGATGGCGAGGACAATATCGCTTCGACGGCAGCGCTGAAGAAGGCCGCGGCGATGAAAATCTGCGCCGATCCCGATTTCGTCCCGTCGCTCACGGTGGAACGCATCGGCGCGATTCTAAAGCAGCCGGAAACCTAGCGCGTTTTCGGTTCCCATCGAACCGCGCGTTTGGACGTCATGGCGCGCGGCGCGTCGGCGCGCGACGACGTGTGCGAGGACGCAATCCCCACCGGGCTCGACGACGAGAGCATGCTGAAACCCGGATCCACGACCCGGCACGCGCCGTCACGTCTCGGACGGCCCGATCGCCACCGGCCGGCTCGGCTCTTGCGTCCATTCCGACAGCGAGCCGTCATAGAGCGAGACCCCGGGGCGGCCGAGCACTTCCGAGAGCACGAACCAGTTGGTCGCGGCCTGATGGCCGGTGTTGCAATAGTTGATGACGGGTCGCGCTGGAATTGCGGCAAACAGCATTTCCAGCTCGGCTCTCGGCTTCAATGCCATCGCGGTCGTGTCGAAAGCCGCGGCATGGTCGAGCTGGACGGCGCCCGGAAGCCGCCCTGCCCGCGTCGCCTGCGGAGATTTCGCGCGGCCCTCGAAGTAGTCCGTTGCGCGGCTGTCGAGCAGCACCGCGGTTCGATCGGCAATCGCGCTTTCGACCGCGCCGACCTCGGCGCGCAGGTCGGCGGCGAGCTCGACCGGATAGATCGGCGCCGGAGACCTGGCGCGATCTGGCCCGGTCGCGATCGGCCGCAGGGGATCGCGTCGCCACCCCACCATGCCGCCCGCGAGGATGGATGTCTTGCGGTGGCCGGCGATCTTGAGCGTCCAATAGACGCGCGCCGCGGCGCTGAAATCTCCGACCGTCGTTCCCGCCGACACGATGATGACATGACGATGCGGCGCGAGCCCGATGCGGCCGAGCAAGTCGGCGAGCGCGGCGCGATCGGGGAGAAGGCCGGTCGCCATCCCCTTGGCGACGCGCCAGCCGTCGTTGACGTAGTCGCTATGGATCGCACCCGGAATGTGCCCGGCCTCGTAGGCTTCCCGTCCGCCGCCGTCGACCACCGAGCGAATGTCGAGGATGAGCAAGCTCGGGTCGGCCAGGCGATGCGCCAGCCATTCCGGCGCGACGAGCGGCTCGGCGACGGTGGACGGCGCGTGTGCTGCGGCGGAGTCCGGCATTGCGATAGCGTCCCGATTCCGAAGTTCGCAAACTCTCGCGGCACCCTCTAAACCGCGCTCGTGGGATTACGACGGGCGGTGCCACATCGTCCCTCCCCCGCCTGCGGGGGAGGGACAGGGAGGGGGCATGCAACATGATAGCGCATTTCCATCCACCCCACCCCACCCTCCCCCGCAAGCGGGGGAGGGAGCAGACCGCGTCTGCCGCGAGCTGATTTCCATTTCGGAGGAAGCGTTCTCGCGTTGCCGGAACTTGGAAGTCACGGGACAAATTCGCGCGCCCCGCGAATCGTCGCTGGCGTGGCGCGACCAAAGCGCGTTTCCAGCGCGCTGACGCGGCCGTCTCCCGTCGGTTGATAGAACACGCTGTAGCGCTGGACCGCCTCGGCGAAGGCGGCCGCATCGGCGTCCTTCGTCAGCTCGAAAGCATCGAAGCCGGCGCGCTGCAGAAACAGCAGCTGATCGCGCAGCACTTGGCCGGTGGCGCGCAATTCGCCGCGAAAGCCATGACGCTCGCGCAGCAGGCGCGCCTGACTATAGGCGCGGCCGTCGCGAAAGCTCGGAAACACCAGCGCAATCACCGCGATCCAGTCGAGATAGGGAGTGAGCTCGGCGAGCTTGCGATCGTTCGGCCAAATCACCCCGCTCGGGGCTCGGCGGAGCACGAGGTCGCGCGCGTCGGCAAGAAAGCGCGCCGCCGGCAGGATGACCGGCACGCCTTCCGGCACCGGCGCCTCGTCGAGCACGCGCACGAAACGATCCTCGACGATGCGGCCGGCCTTAACGAGCGGCATAGACCCGCTCCTTGAACGGGTCGATGCCGACCCGCTTCACCGTGTCGATGAAAAGCTCGTCCGGCCGCGCGCGTAGCTCGAGATAGGCGGCGGCGATGTCCTCGACCACGTCGGCGATCTCTCCGTACGGCACCGCCGGCCCCAGAATCTTGCCAAGCTCGGCGCCTTCGTCGGCGCGGCCGCCGATCGTCACCTGGTAATACTCCTCGCCGTTCTTCTCGACGCCGAGAATGCCGATGTGGCCGACGTGATGGTGGCCGCAGGCGTTGATGCAGCCGGAGATGTTGATGTGCAGCCGGCCGAGGCTCTTCGCCAGATCGAGATCCCTGAACCGGCGCGTGATCTCCTCGGCCACCGGGATCGAGCGCGCGTTGGCGAGGCTGCAATAGTCGAGGCCGGGACAGGCGATGATGTCGGAGATCAGACTGACGTTGGGCGTGGCGACGCCGATCCCGTCGAGCGCCCGCCACAGCGCCGGCAGATCGCGCTGGGCGACGTGCGGCAGCACCAGATTCTGCTCGTGCCCGACGCGGATCTCGCCGAAGCTGTAGCGATCCGCCAGATCGGCGATGGCGTCCATCTGCGGCGGCGGTGGCGTCGCCGGGCGGTCCGCCCACCGGCTTGAGCGACAGGGTCACGATGGCATAGCCGGGGCGCTGGTGGTTGAAGACCGAGTTGTCGAGCCAGGCGCGGAAGCGCCGGTCCGCGGCGCGGGCCTGGCGCAGCGCGGGCGGATCGTCCGCCAGCGGCTCGTAGTCGGGGTAGCGGAACCGCGCCGCGATCCCGGCCGCCACCGCCGAGTCGAGCGCCAGCGCGCCGTCCCGGATCGACCGCCATTCCTCCTCGACCTCGCGCGCGAATTTCTCGGCGCCGAGCTCGTGCACCAGGATCTTGACGCGCGCCTTGTAGATATTGTCGCGCCGGCCGTACTGATTGTAGGTGCGCAGGATCGCCTCGACGTAGCTCAGTAGATCGCGCGTCGCCAGGAACGGCTTGATGGTCTTGGCGATGAGCGGCGTGCGGCCGAGCCCGCCGCCCACCATCACCTCGAAGCCGCTCTCGCCGGCGCCGTTGCGGTGCATGCGCAGACCGATGTCGTGCACCCTCACCGCCGCGCGGTCGTGCGCGGCGGCCGAGAGCGCGATCTTGAACTTGCGCGGCAGGAACGAGAATTCCGGATGCAGCGTGAGGTGCTGGCGCAACAGCTCCGCCCAGACGCGCGCATCCTCGATCTCGTCGGGCGCCACGCCCGCCCACTGGTCGGTGGTGATGTTGCGCACGCAATTGCCGCTGGTCTGCATTCCGTGCAGGCCGGCGCGCGCCAGATCCGCCATCGCGTCGGGCAGCTGCGCGAGCTTGATCCAGTTGAACTGGATGTTCTGCCGCGTGGTGAAATGGCCGTAGCCGCGGTCGTATTCGCGCGCCACGTGCGCGAGCATTCGCATCTGGTCGGAGGACAGCGTGCCGTAGGGAATCGCGATCCGCAGCATATAGGCGTGCAGCTGCAGATAGACCCCGTTCATGAGGCGCAGCGGCTTGAACTCGTCTTCCGTCAGCTCGCCGGACAGGCGGCGGCCGACCTGGTCGCGGAATTCGCGCACGCGCTCTTCGACGAGCGTGCGGTCGAAGTCGTCGTAGACGTACATCTGACCCTCAGCCTTCGCCCGGCAGCGCGACGGTCGGTCCGTTGCAGCGGATGCGCTCGCGCAGATTGCCCGGCGTGACGCGCTGCTCCGGCGTCAGCGCGACCGGCGCGACATAAGCATCGACCGCCGCGAGCTTGTCGGCGAGCGCGGCGGCGAGCAGCTCGGTCGCGGCCGGCGCCGTGGTCACGACCGCGGCGGCGGCGAGATCGCTCGTCCAACTGCCCTGCGCGGTGCGGTAGATCACCGCGCCGTCGGCGAGCCGGTTGGCGGTGACGACCACCGGGCCCGTGACCTTGAGCTTCTGCTGCAGCGGCGAGGTCATGCGGCCTCCCGCGCGATAGCGGCGCCGGCCTCGGCGGCGCGCCAGGGCGTGGAGCGCGCCACCACCGCGCCGATGACGAGGATGGCCGGACCCTCGCCCACTTCGGCGGCCAAGTCGGCGAGCCGGTCGAGGCGACCGACCGCGGCCTGCGCATCCGGCCGCGTACCGCGCGCGAGCACCGCAGCCGGCGTGGCGCCGTCGCGGCCGGCCGCGATCAGGCCGTCGCGCACCGCGGCGGCGCAGGCGAGACCCATATAGACCACGACGGTCGTCTGCGCGTCGGCCAGGCGTGACCAGTCGACCGCCGCCGCCTCGTCGGCGCGCTGCGCGGTGATGCAGGCGAGCGTGGAGGCTTCTTGGCGGAAGGTCAGCGGCAGGCCGGATTCCGCGGCGCAGCCGAGCGCCGCGGTGATGCCGGGAACTACGACCACCGGCACGCCGGCTTGGCGCAGATATTCCAGCTCCTCGCCGCCGCGCCCGAATACGAACGGATCGCCGCCTTTGAGCCGCACCACCCGGCGGCCGGCGCGCGCCGCCTCGGCCAGACGCCGGTTGATCTCGTCCTGCGCCATGCCGGGCGCGCCGCGCCGCTTGCCCACGAACACCTGCTCGGCGCCGCGGCGGGCGCGGTCGAGCACGGGCGCGGTCACCAATTCGTCGTAGAACACGACATCCGCATCGGCGAGTGCATGCAGCGCGCGCAAGGTCAGCAGATCCGGATCGCCGGGACCGGCGCCGACCAGAAACACGGTCTCGCTCTTGCCTGGCGGCGGTGTCCCGGCGCGCGCACGTCTCGATCGCCGCGGTGAGCTTCGCCTCGGCCTCGGCGGCGCGACCGGCGAGGACCGCCTCGGCGATCGGACCGGCGATGATGTTCTGCCAGAAGCGGCGCGGCGACAGCGCCCGCGGCACCGCCGCGAAACGGCGGCGATGGCGCCCGATCAATTCGGCCAGATCGCCGATGCGCGTCGGCAGTAAGGCTTCGATCAGCTCGCGCAGGCGGCGCGCGAGCACCGGCGACGCTCCTCCGGTGCCGATCGCCACCACCACTTCGCCGCGATCGACGATGGCGGGGAAGATGAAGGTCGAGAGCTCCGGCCGGTCGACGATATTGACCGGAATGCGCTCGCGGCGAGCGCGCGCGGCGATTTGTTGATCGAGCGCATCGCCCGCCGCGCAAACGACGGCGGCAACGTCGCTCCAGTCGGCTGGCAGGGGGTCGCCGACATCGATCTCGAGCCGGCCGCGCCCGGGAAGCGTCAGCACCTCTTCCGCAATGTCGGCAGAGCCCGGGAACCAGCGCACGTGCGCGCCGGCGGAACGCAGCAGGCGCAATTTGCCGAGCGCGGGCTCCCCCGCGCCGACAAGAATAAAGACACCGGCGGCGGGATCGAGGAACAGCGGCAGGAAACGCATAGGGCCAATCTCCCGGCGCGTAGTACCATTTTTCTCGCTGCACCCGAAAGACCGATGAAAAGAGAAAAATATTATGGTGATTGGCCCAACTAAAATAGAAAATCCTACCAGCGTCCGCCCAGCCGACAGAAAGCGAGTCTCGCCGGGCGCTCCCGCGAGCCCCGGCCTCCTCTCGCCTTCGACGCCATGGAGCTGCGTGGCGAGAATCCCCGGCCGGGCTGGTTCGTGCGGACAAGATCGATCAGCCCAGCAGCAGCCACGCGCCGGCCGCAAGCAGCGCCGCGACCCAGATCAGATCGACGTTGATCCACGCGCGCCGCATGATTTCGACGCCTATCCATTCGTAGACCGCGACCGCCATCGCCGTGGTCACCGCCAGCATCGCCAATGTGTGCAATCCGACGCCGATCGCGGCCGTTGCCAGCGGGCCGGCGCGGTCGGGCGCGGAGGCCGCGGCAATGCACAGCGGCATCAGCACCGGCCACAGCATGAGGCCGGCGCCGTGCGCCGTGGCCATGAGAAAGGACCAGACGCCGAGACCGACCAGCCCGGCCTGCATGCCGAAGCGCACGCGATGACGATGTCCATAACACCAGTGATAGAGCGCCCACCCGATCAGGATCGTCCCGGAGACGATGCGCAAGGCATGCGCGTCGACCAGGACGCCCAGCCAGAAGAACGCGGCGGCGACGGCGGCGACCGAGACGGCATGTCCCAACGCGATCGGAACCGCCGACAGCCATACGATCCGCCGATCGCGCCGGTGCATGCCGAGCGCGACCGCAAACAGCCAGCCCATGCCGGGGTTGAGCCCGTGAAAAGCTCCGAGGCCGACGAGCGCGAGCCAAGTCCAGGTGTCAGTCATTCGGCAAAAGCAGTGCGCTGACGCGCCTGCCCCGGCCGGCGCCTACGGATAGCAGTAGGAATCCGACGAACAGTCGCCGCCCTCGAGCCGGACCTGATGCGGGCGATGCGGCGCCGGCCACTTGACGAAGAACTTCTTATCGAAGGCGATCCCGCCGTTGGGCTGGCAGTCGAGCTTCACCATCCACCCCTCGATGCCGTCGGGATAGAACTGCGGATCGATGGCGCCGTAGAGCGAGTTGGTGAAGTAGACGCGGCGCCCGTCGCGGCTGATCTCCACCATCTGCGGTCCGCCGTTGAGCGGCCGATCGCTGCTCGGATGCGCCGCCCGCGCCACGATGCCGCCGATGCGCACCTTGCCGGTGAGCTTAGGGTTGAACGGGTCGGACACGTCGTATTGCTGCAGATCGCCGGTCCCCCAACAGGCGACGTAGAGAAAGCGATCGTCCATCGACAGATCGATGTCGGTGACCAGGGGCGGACAGGCCTTGAAGCCCTTGAGCATGGGCGGCAGCTGGTCCGCGTCGGCCGGCTCGGCCGGTATCTCGATCACCTTCTTGACCGCCCACTTGCCGCCGTCGCGGTACCAGGTCCAGATCGAGGAGGAGAGGTTCTCCAGGCTCAGCACGCAATTGACGAAGCCATAGGCCTTGGTCGGATCGTGCGCCGGCCGCAGTTCGAACACGAGCTGGTATTTATCGCCGAAGTCGATGGTCTGCAGGTGCTTGCGTGCGTGCAGGTCCCAGAAGTGCAGCCGCCGGCCGTATTTGGCGCCGAGCAGCACCTCGGGAATGAGGCCGTTCTCGAACGTATCGGGCGTACCCCACTCGCTCGTCACCATGGTGTCGTGACCGAGATGCCACCACGCGTCATAGGCGAAATACTGCGGCCCGCGGTCCATTTCCCACTGGCCGCGCACGTCGAAGGTCTCGTGGTCCATCAGGAACACGCCGCCCGGGCCCTTGCCTTCGCGGTTTCCGAGCGCCGCCACGTAGATTCCTTCCGGGCCGCAATGCACGGTATGCGGCCGCGTGTATCCGGCCCGCTCGGCCACGTCCTGCGGCTCGATCACCTTCACGATCTTGGGCTTCTTCGGGTCGGGCTTGGTGTCGAGGATGTGGATGCGCGAGGATCGCAGACCCGGCACGACCAGGTAGCGCCGCTCGGCATGCGGATGCGGCGCGTTGGGGCAGAGGCAGGATGAGCATGCATTCCAGCCGAAATGATGCAATTCGTCGCCGGCGTTCGGCATCGCCACCGTGTTGAGAATCTTGGAATAGCTCTTGGAGGCGGGATCGACATCGACGACGGCGATGCCGTCGGGCACTTTGCGTGCCGGATCGAAGGCCGCGACATAGGCCATGGTCTCCGCCGGCGCCTTCATGGCCATGCGCGGCGACGGATAGAAGGTTGGGTCAGGTGTCCACGTTGCCATTGCGACGCTCCTGGTTCGAGTTCGTACTGGACGAGCCCTCGGCGACGATCGCGTGCAGATGCGGGCCGGACGCGGCGTTCACTCCGCCTTGGCGCCGACCGCTTTCACGATCTTTCCGAGCCGCTCGGTCTCCGCGGCGATGAACGCCACGAATTCCGTCGGCGTGTTGGTGACCGCCGCCGCCCCCTGTTCGGACATCTGCTGGAGAACGTCCGGGTCGCGCACCGCCTGCACGAACGCGGCGTTGAGCTTGTCGATCACCGCGTCCGGCGTCGCGGCCGGGGCGACCAGGCCGAACCAGGCATCGAGCTCGATACCGGCAAACCCCGCTTCCCGCATCGTGGGAGCGTCCGGCAGGGCCGGCAGCCGTTCCGGCGACGTGACCGCAATCGCGCGCACCTTGCCGGCCTGCAGAAACGGCCGCACCGACGAATAGGAGACGAAGAAGAAGTCGACGCGGCCGGCCGCGAGGTCGAGCGCGCCGGGCCCGGCGCCACGATAGGGAACGTGCACCATGTTGGCCCCGGTCCTGACCTTCAACATCTCGCCCAGCAGGTGTCCGCCGGAGCCGCTCCCTTGCGACGCAAAGCTCAAGCCTGCGGGCTTCGCTTTGGCGAGCGCCACCAGTTCGGCGACCGACCGCGCCGGGCTGTCGAGCGGCACCGCGAGCAGCTGGGGAAACCTCCACATCAGCGTGATCGGGCGGAAATCCTTGATCGGATCGTAGGGCAAGGTCGAATAGAGCGCCGCATTGGCCGCGTGCGAGCCGGAGTTGGCCTGGAACAGCGTGTGTCCGTCCGGCGGCGCCTGCTTGACCGCCGCCGCCCCGATGGCGCCGCCGCCGCCCGGCCGCGATTCCACCACCAGGGTCTGGCCGGTATTTTCGGTGACCTTCCTTGCCACGATGCGCTGCAGCGTGTCCGCGCTCGCACCCGGAGTGAACGGAATGATGATCGTGATCGGTCGCGACGACAAAAGCTCCGCCACCGCCTCATGTCCCGCGATCCCGCTCATCGCCAGGAGCGCGGTGAGGCCGACGCAGACTCGCAACATTCCACTCTCCCGATGCGCAGTCGCCGGCAGTTTGCCCGTGACCTCGCGATCTGCAGCGTAGCATGCCCCCGATGGAGTGTCGTGCCCGCCGCTCACCGGCTCTGCGAGCCCGCCGGCAGCCGCAACGGACTGCGCAGCTTCACGATCTGCTTGACGTCATCGGCATCGACGATTTCGAGCGCCGCCAGTCCTTCGGGCCCATCGTCGACGTGAATCTCGCGCGGATTGTGGATCAGATGATCCAGTCCCTCGAGCGCCACCTCGACGATGTCGTCGTTGGGGTCGTAGGCGATGCCGAGCACGGGCAGCCATTGCGCCGCAACCTGGTCGCCGAGCCGGAGCGAGGCGATCTCGACTTCGGCCTGCTTGCCCATGAGCGTCTTCGAGACCCCGTCGAAGAACGTGCGCCACTGCTTTTTGTCGAGCTTGCGGATCGTCATGCAAACCTCCTATGGGGCGGTTCAGGAAGGGCTCTCGGCCTGTTCGCGCCTGTCCTGGTCGCGAACCAGCCAATACACGGCGCCGAGCGCCAGGATCGCGGCCGCCAGCGCCAGCACCTGCTGCGCGTCCGTGTCCGACAGATCGATGATCATCAGCTTGCGGACGATGGCCAGCAAGGCGATCAAGATGACGGTGCGGACCTGGACGATGCCGTGCCGCCGTTCCGCGACCACGAGCAGCGATCGCTTGAATTCAAGCGCGATGATCACGGTGAAGATCATCCCGAACAACGCCTGGAACACGGCATAGTCGCTCGGGTCGAAACCGCCCGAGGAAAGAATGCTGAGCAGGATCTTCAGCACCAGGTTCCATACCGCGAACGCCACCACCACGGCGATGAGTGCGGTAAGCACGAGAATGACGGCATGCTCGAACTTCTGGTAAATGGTCAAGAGCTTCCACCTCTGACGCTCGGCGGCAAGTTCCTGCTTCAAAGGCATCGACATCTCCCTCGCTCGGGCGGTGGACGCTTTCCTACCATTCTAGCCGCAAGCCTCGCACCGGGCAGCGGCTGATTCCACGAGTGGGTTGCTCCAAGCTATCGCCCGGACGCGCGTGCGGGCAGCCGGATTCCCGGTGCGCCGCTCACGAATATGTGGTTGGACGCGACGCTCATCCCGCGACGCTCGACCGCATGAACGCTTGATGCAACCCGTCAGCGCGCTCAAGTTCGGAATCGTCCGACGTTCGACGCGTCCGCCGCGGCGATCCGATCCGGCTGACGACCGTCCAACTCGGCGGGTCGCTGGCCGGAAAGCTTTCTTTCAAACTTTCATCGATCTGGGTTTCGTACGGCTCGGTGTCCGGCATCTCCGGCTGTCGCCGCTTGCGCCGCGCCATTGCGGATTCTCGCCGGTGCCGTGCAGGGGGGCGTGGCATCGCGTCACCGCGCCTGGTTTATCCGGCGCAGCCGCAGCTGCGATCCAGCCGCAGGGCTGGTCGGGCCCATGATGCACCTCCTGCTCGTGCCGACGGCTGCTCGGGACCGCAATCAAACCAGTCCGATCGCGCAACTTCGCGATCCGCATTCCGATCCGCAAGTAGACGCGCTTTCGCGGAGGATGGCCAGGGCCTTGCGGCCGGAAAAACGCTTGTGCGCATCGTGCAGCTGAC
>CAVQIP010000031.1:0-35355 GCA_963712565.1 uncultured Alphaproteobacteria bacterium
GCGCTCCCTAGGGGACTCGAACCCCTGTTTTCGCCGTGAGAGGGCGACGTCCTGGGCCGCTAGACGAAGGGAGCAAGCGGAGAGGCTTGGAAATAGCCCCGATCCCAGGCGCGCGCAAGCCGCCGCCTGCCGCCGGCGCCGTTCACGGCTCGGTCGCGAACCTGAGCCGCCCGGCGGGCTTGAGCGTCTTGAGGTCGAAGGTGCGGATTTCGATCGCGCCGCCGACCTCGATCGTCACCACGATGCGGTCCTCCGCCACCGCGGTCGCGACGATGCGCGCGCCCTTCGGCAGCAGCGCGGTCACGTCGGCCGCCGCCGCGCTTCCCTCGGCCTTGAAAACGCGATAGCCGATGACGCCGATGACGGCGGCGATGGCGACCAGCGTGGTGACGCCGGAGATCACCATCAGCCAGCGCACCTTCGCGACCATGCGCGCGGCCGCGGGATCGAGCGGCTGTTCGTCGTCCGCCGACGGATTGCTCATGGCTTCGACGCAGGGGCGCAGCGAGAAACTGGTGGTCGCCGCCGCGGAGGCCGGCGAACGGCTCGACCGCGTGCTCGCCGCGCGCGTCGCCGAGCTGTCGCGCTCGCGCCTCAAGGCGCTGATCCTGGCCGGCCACGTCGCGATCGACGGCGCGCACGATCCGCGATCCCGGCCACCGCGTCAACGCCGGCGGCACGATCGCGCTCGACCTGCCGCCGCCGGCAGACGCCGACGGCCGGGGCCGGAGAACATCCCGCTCGACGTCGTCTACGAGGACGACGACATCATCGTCATCGACAAGCCGGCCGGGCCTGGTCGTGCATCCCGCCGCCGGCAACCGGACCGGCACGCTGGTCAACGCGCTGATCGCCCATTGCGGCGAGAGCCTGTCCGGCATCGGCGGCGTCAAGCGGCCCGGCATCGTGCACCGGCTCGACAAGGACACCACCGGCCTGATGGTGGTCGCCAAGACCGACCGCGCGCACCAGCGCGCTCGCCGCGCAGTTCGCCGACCACGGCCGCACCGGGCCGCTGCGAGCGCGGCTACCTCGCCTTCGTCTGGGGCGTGCCCGACCGGCCCCGCGGCACCATCGACGCGCCGATCGACCGCCACCCGCACGCCCGCGACAAGATGGCGGTGCGCGCGGGCGGCCGCGAGGCGGTCACCCATTGGGAGGTGCTCGAGCGCTACCTCGGCGCCGACGGCACGCCGGTCGCGAGCCTGCTCGCCTGCCGGCTCGAGACCGGCCGCACCCACCAGATCCGCGTCCACCTCGCCGCGATCGGCCACCCGCTGCTGGGCGACGCCGTCTACGGCCCGGGCTTCAAGACCAAGGCGGACCAGCTGCCGCCGGCGGCCCGCGCCGCGCTGGCGGCCCTTGGCCGACAGGCCCTGCATGCCTATCTACTGGCTATCGAACATCCATCGCCGGGCAACGTTCTGGAGTTCCGCTCGGAACTGCCGGCCGATCTTCGCTCGTTTACGCCACAGCCTCGGTGCACAGGGCACATCGGCCTGACCGCGAAAGTTCGGGCCAATCAAGGGCTTAGGCACACACGCAGGGGTCACGGCGACGTGACGCCGAGTTCACTTCCTTTCGCCCCAATTTGTCCTGTATGCTGCGCCTGCGATCAGCATTTCGCAGTCGCAGCAAGGACTGGCACCGTCGGCTCGGGGAGCGGCGGTGCGCATCCGCCCGCCGGTCATCCGGGGGCAAACTATTGGAGGGCGCTACTATGGCCCGCACTGCGGCTTTGCCGATCCTGACGGCCGAATCCGGCCTTTCCCGCTATCTCGAGGAAATCCGGCGGTTCCCGATGCTGGAACCGCAGGAGGAATACATGCTGGCCAAGCGCTGGCGCGAGCATGGCGACCGCGACGCGGCGCACAAGCTCGTCACCAGCCATCTGCGCCTCGTCGCCAAGATCGCCATGGGCTATCGCGGCTACGGCCTGCCGATCTCCGAGGTGATCTCGGAAGGCAATGTCGGCCTGATGCAGGCGGTCAAGCGGTTCGAGCCCGAAAAGGGCTTCCGCCTCGCCACCTATGCCATGTGGTGGATCAAGGCGGCGATCCAGGAATACATCCTGCGCTCGTGGTCGCTGGTGAAGATGGGCACCACCGCCAACCAGAAGAAGCTGTTCTTCAACCTGCGCAAGGCCAAGAGCAAGATCTCCGCGCTGGACGAGGGCGACCTGCGCCCCGACCAGGTCAAGCTCATCGCCAAGCGGCTCGGCGTCACCGAGCAGGACGTGGTCGACATGAACCGCCGCCTCGGCGGCGACGTGTCGCTCAACGCGCCGATCCGCGAGGACGGCGATTCCGGCGAGTGGCAGGACTGGCTGGTCGACGAGGTCGCCGAGCCAGGAGACGCGGCTGGCCGAGAGCGAGGAATCGGACAACCGCCGGAAGGCGCTGGGCGAGGCGCTCTCGGTGCTCAACGAGCGCGAGCGGCGCATCTTCGAGGCGCGCCGGCTGGCCGACGACCCGATCACGCTCGAGGAGCTGGCCGCCGAGTTCGGCGTCTCGCGCGAGCGCGTGCGCCAGATCGAGGTGCGCGCCTTCGAGAAGGTGCAGAAGGCGGTGAAGAACCGCATCGCCGCGATGGAAACCCGTCCGGCCGCGCCCGCGCTGTCGGCGCATTGATCGCACTCACACGAACGGCCGTCTTCGCGACGGCGGCCGTCGCAATGAGCGCGTCGCCGCCTACTGCTTCCACGCCTTGAAGGCGTCGGCGAAAACGCGCTCGCCGGGCGTGCCTTTCTCGATGGCGAGGATGGCGCGGCGGTTGTTGTTGTAGACCACCGGGATGTCGAACCAGGCGCGCTCCTTCAGCAATTGAAGATTGCGCTCCTTGTCGGCCTCCAGGTTGGAGAGCCCGATCAGGTAGAAGCCGGGGGTGACCTTGACCGCGAGCCCGGCGAGCGGCACGCCGCGCGTCTGCTCGGCCTGCTTCATCAGGATGCCGGGAACGTTGGAGATGCCGCCGGAGGGGAAATCCGCCGGCAGCTTGAACATGATCTCGACCGTGTGGCTCGCCGGCAGCCCCTTGTCGGTGTTGCGGCGGAGCGACCAGGTCATGGCGAGCTTGCGCTCAGGCACCTCGACATCGGCGCGGATCGCCAGCTCCGGCGGCTGTCCCGGTCCGGGCGTCACGGTCTCGGTCCGCCAGATCGCCGAACCGACGAAGCGCTTGCCGTTGGGATCGGCGGGGTCTTCCTCGTACAGCACCACCTTCTGCGCCGCTGCGGCGCCGGGCTGCGCCCCGGGCGCCGGCGTGGCTGGAGCCTGCTGGCTGCCGGGCTCGATCCGGTCGGTGATCTTCGGACGCGTGGTCGCGGGCGGCGTATCGCGCGCGGTCTCGACCGCCGGCGTGCGGAACGACTGGTAGAGCGCGACCATGTTCGGCCACTGCCACAGCAGCAGACCGCCGATGGCGATGACGACACCGGCCGCGACCAGGCCCTTGATCAGATCGCGGTACGACCGCGACGGCCGCACCTCTTCCTCCTCCGCCTCCTCGAACTCCACCTCGTCCTCGATCGGAGGCGGCGGAACGCGCCGCTCGTGAGCCGGAGCCGGATGAGAGTCGTCGAGCGCGAACGACGATTCGAGCATCGGCTCCGAAAAGTCCTCGTGCGCCCGCGGCTCGTGCGGCGCCGGCTCGAACATGCGCTCCTGCGGCGCCTGCGGCTCGAACATCCGGCCATCGGAACGGTCGAACGGCGCGCGGTCGTAGGCACGCTGGGAACGGTCGAAATCGGGCGCCGGCACCGCGTCGCGCGCGGGTTTTTCCGCGCGCGCAGTACCGCCGGCCTCGTCGCTTCCGGCGGCGACGTTGCGGAAATCCCTGGCGCCGTCGGACGGCATCCGTCGCTCGCCCAAGAATTGGCGCAGCAGGTGGCGCGAGGGCGGCGCGGGCGCCGGCGGCTCGGGCGGCTGGTCGAGGATCGAATTGGAGGGCGGCCCATCGGGCGGCGGCGATGACGGCGACGGCGATGACGACGGCGGCCACTGCCGGCGCGCGTCTTGTGGCGGCGACGGCGCGCTCTCCGGCGCGGCCTGCGGCGGACTGACGAAGCGCCGCGGCGACGGAGCGGACGGCTCGACTTCTTGCCATTGGCGCGGCTCGGCCGGACGCGGCTCGCTCGAACGGATCTTGGCAGCCGGCGACTCGCTCCATTGGCGGGCTTCGGCTGCGCGCGACTCGACCGAGCGGATCCTGGCCGCCGACATCTGGCGCGAGGCCTCGACGAACTGACGCGCCGATTCAGCTTCCACCTTGCGGATCGATTCCTCGAGCGCGAGGCGCTCGCGGGTGATGTCCGACTCGTCGAGGGCCGGCGTCACCCCGCGCAACTGGGCCAGCAGCGCCGCGCGTGCGCGTTCGTACAGCGCGCGCCGGTTCTCGCCGTTGTTCTTTTCGAGACCGGCGACGGCGCGGGAGATGAGCGGGTAATAGTCGGCCATCGGAGTTGAGCTTACTCGTTCTGTGTCCGGAATTCCGCTTAATTCAGTTCTCGAACGGGTTGTGCATCAGAATGGTGTCCTCGCGCTCGGGGCTGGTCGACAGCAAGGCGACCGGGCAACCCACCAATTCCTCGACCCGGCGCACGTATTTGATCGCCTGCGCCGGCAGCTGCGCCCACGAGCGCGCGCGTGCGGTCTCCTCCTGCCAGCCCTCGACGGTTTCGTAGACCGGCTCGACATGGGCCTGGGCGTGCTCGCTCGCCGGAAGATAATCGATTTCCCGTCCATCGAGGCGGTATCCCACACAAACCTTAAGCTCCGTCAAACCATCCAGGATGTCGAGCTTGGTCAGCGCCAAGCCGTTGATGCCGCTGGTGCGGACGGTCTGGCGCACGAGCACGGCGTCGAACCAGCCGCAGCGCCGCGGCCGGCCGGTCACGGTGCCGAACTCGCGTCCGCGCTCGCCGATCAGGCGGCCGATCTCGTTGGTCTGCTCGGTCGGGAACGGCCCTTCGCCCACGCGGGTTGTATAGGCCTTGCAGATGCCGAGCACGTAGCCGATCGCCGCAGGTCCGAGCCCCGAGCCGGTCGCGGCCTGCGCCGCCACCGTGTTCGAGGAGGTGACGAACGGGTAGGTGCCGTGGTCGATGTCGAGCAGCGCGCCCTGGGCGCCTTCGAACAGGATGCGCTTGCCCTCGCGCCGCTTCTGGTCGAGCAGCGACCACACCGAATCCACGTAGGGCAGCACGCGCGGGGCGACGCTCTGCAGCTGCTGGTGCACGGTGTCGACCCCGACTTCCGCGAGTCCGAGCCCGCGCCGCAAGGCATTGTGATGCGCCAGCAGGCGCTCGATCTTGCGCCCGAGCGCCAGCGGATCGGCGAGGTCCATGACGCGTATTGCACGCCTGCCCACTTTGTCCTCGTAGGCCGGGCCGATGCCGCGCCGCGTGGTGCCGACGCGGGTGAGCAGGTTGGAGGACTCGCGAATGGTGTCGAGCTCCTGGTGCAGCGGCAGGATCAGCGTGGCATTCTCGGCAATGCGCAGGCTTTGCGGCGTGACATCGACCCCCTGCCCCCGCAGCCGGTCGATCTCCTCGAGGAGCGCGTGCGGATCGATCACGACGCCGTTGCCGATCACGGACAGCTTCCCCGGCCGCACCACGCCCGACGGCAAGAGCGACAGCTTGTAGGTGATCCCGTCGATGACGAGCGTGTGGCCCGCATTATGTCCACCCTGGAAGCGAACGACGATGTCGGCTTGCTCCGACAGCCAGTCGACGATTTTCCCCTTTCCCTCGTCCCCCCACTGGGAACCGACCACGACCACATTGGCCATGAGGCGCCTTTCCTCCGCGTCGCCGACGCCCGGGATAGCCTCGCAGCAACAAAGGCTTGCCCGACTTTCGGCGGCTCTACGGGTAAGGGATCAGGCCCATGCAGGCAAGGTGGCGGGCCCGGGACGGGGGTCCCCGTCCTTACGCCAACCGCCTGATTTTGCGGGTCTTATTCACCCCTTGCCGTCGCGCCGCGCTAACCACACCGGATGATTCCGCTCTCTCCAAGGCAATCTCGCGGCAAGATCGCGGCAGCCGCTGCGGGCCTGGGCGCCCGCTGGCAAGCGCACGCCGCCGGCGCACCAGCGCAGCGTCAGACCCGGATCGCATTCGGCTCGAATGCGCTCGGGCGCTGAAAGAATCCATCCGCTGTGTAAGCTAGTTCACATCAGCGTAGATCGTTGTCTCCCATCCTCGCGCGCGTCCGGTGAGCTTGGAGGGAGTCATGGAAAGCAGGACACAAGTCGCCCACTACGCTGCCACGATGACAAGAGAGCTCTGCAGAATGTGCCGCAAGGTCGAATTGGACGACCTCGCCTATCTCCTGGAAGTCGCCGCCGCCGAGGCGACGAAAGTGCGGATAACGAACGGCTCGCCGCGCGAAGCCGTTCATCCAATTGGCGCGCACAGCGCCTGACGCCGGGCGGCGTTCAAAACTTCAGCGGTCGCGCCTGCTGCACCTGCGGCAGCGCGCGCACCGCGGCGAGCACCTGCGGCGGCAATTCACCGTCGATCTCGATCAGGGCGATAGCGTTGCCGCCGGGTGCGTCGCGCCCGACGTGAAAGGTCGCGATGTTGATGCCGGCGTCGCCCAGCGTGGACGAGAAGCGCCCGATGAAGCCGGGCTTGTCGAGATTGGTGATGTAGATCATGGACCGGCCGAATTCCGCGTCCATGCGAATGCCCTTGATGTTGACGATGCGCGGGCGCCCGTCGGCAAAGACCGTGCCCGACACCGAGCGCGTCTGGCGCTCGGTGACCACTGTCACCGTGATCAGGCTCTCGTAGTCGCCCGCCGCCGCGCGCGTCATCTCCTCGACCACGATGCCGCGATCCTTGGCGACGATCGGCGCGGAGACCACGTTCACGTCCTGCAGCATCGGCCGCAACAGCCCGGCGATGGCGGCCGAGGTCAGCGCCTTGGTGTTCATGCCGGCGACGTGGCCTTCGTAGGACAGCTGCACCTTGTGGATGCCGCTCTCGGTCAGTTGGCCGGCGAACGAGCCGAGCTTTTCCGCCAGCTCGATGAAGGGGCGCAGCCGCGGCGCCTCCTCGGCCGAGATCGACGGGAAGTTGACGGCGTTCGAGATCGCGCCGCGCAGCAGGTAGTCCGACATCTGCTCGGCGATCTGCAGCGCGACGTTTTCCTGCGCCTCGGTGGTGGCGGCGCCGAGATGCGGGGTGCACACCACGTTGGGATGGCCGAACAACGGATTGTCGGTTGCCGGCTCCTCGGTGAACACGTCGAAGGCGGCGCCAGCGACGTGGCCGGAATTGAGCGCGGCGCGCAGGGCCGCCTCGTCGACCAGCCCGCCGCGCGCGCAATTGATGATGCGCACGCCCTTCTTCATCGCCGCGAGCGCCTTGGCGTCGATGATGCTTTTCGTCTTTTCCGTGAGCGGGGTATGCAGCGTCACGAAATCGGCCCGCCTGAGCAGTTCGGCAAGATCGACCTTTTCCACCCCGAGCTCCACCGCCCGTTCGGGCGCGAGAAAGGGATCATAGGCGATCACCTTCATTTTCAGTCCGATCGCACGATTGGCCACGATAGAGCCGACATTGCCGCAGCCGATGACGCCCAGCGTCTTGCTGGTGATCTCGACCCCCATGAAGCGGTTCTTCTCCCATTTGCCGGCCTGCGTGGAAACGTCGGCCTGCGGGATCTGGCGTGCCAGCGCCAGCATGAGCGTGATCGCATGCTCGGCGGTGGTGATCGAATTGCCGAACGGCGTGTTCATCACGATCACGCCCTTGGCGGTTGCGGCGGGGATGTCGACGTTGTCGACGCCGATGCCGGCGCGCCCGATCACCTTCAGGCTCTTCGCCTTGTCCAAGATCTTGGAAGTGACCTTGGTGGCCGAGCGGATGGCGAGGCCGTCGAAATGGCCGACCAGCTCGGCGAGCTGGTCCTTGTCGCCTCCAAGCTTGGGCTGGAAGTCGACCTCGATGCCGCGATCCTTGAAGATCTGCACCGCGGCGGGAGAGAGCGCGTCGGAGATGAGAACTTTGGGAGGCATGATCAAGGACCTATCTTCGCGATATGCGGTGTCTGTTCTTGTCATGCGCGGGCTTGACCCGCGCATCCATCTTCTTGCGAAAAAGATGGATTGCCGGGTCAAGCCCGGCAATGACGGCAGTCGTTACGCCGCCTTGCGCAGCGCATCCTTGCTCTTGGCGAAGGCCCAATCGAGCCAGACCGTGAGCGCTTCCACGTCGGCGCGCTCGACGGTCGAGCCGCACCAGATGCGCAGCCCGGCAGGAGCGTCGCGATAGGCATCGATGTCGTAGGCGACGCCCTCCTTCTCCAGGGCGGCGGCGATACTCTTCACGAACGCCGCCTGCGCCTCGGCGGGAAGCTTGCCGATCGCCGGATCGACCACCTTCAGACAGACCGAAGTGTTCGAGCGGATCGCCGCATCGCGAGCGAGGAAATCGATCCACGGCGTGACCGCGACCCAGTCGGCGACCGCCTTGGCATTGGCATCGGCGCGCGCCATCAACGCCTTGAGCCCGCCGATCGATTTCGCCCAGGCGAGCGTGTCGAGATAATCCTCGACGCACAGCATCGAGGGGGTGTTGATGGTCTCGCCTTCGAAGATGCCCTGGTTGAGCTTGTTGCCTTTGGTGAGCCGGAAGATTTTCGGCAGCGGCCAGGGCGGCGTATAGCTTTCCAGGCGCTCGACCGCGCGCGGCGACAGGATCAGCATGCCGTGCGCCGCTTCGCCGCCGAGCGCTTTCTGCCAGGAGAAGGTGACGACGTCGAGCTTGCGCCAATCCAGCGCCTGCGCGAAGCAGGCGGAGGTGGCATCGCAAATGGTGAGACCCGCCCGATCCGCGGCGATCCAATCGCCGTTCGGAACGCGCACGCCCGAAGTGGTGCCGTTCCAGGTGAACACCACGTCGGACGCCGGATCGACCTTGGCGAGATCGGGAAGCTCGCCGTAACCGGCCTTGAGCACGGTGACGTTGCTGAGCTTGAGCTCCTTTGCGACGTCGCTTACCCAGCCCTCGCCGAACGATTCCCAGGCCAGCATGGTGACCGGCCGCGCGCCGAGCAGCGACCACAGTGCCATCTCGACCGCACCGGTATCGGAAGCCGGCACGATGGCGATGCGGTAGTCGGCGGGAACTTCGAGCACCTCGCGGGTGAGATCGATCGCGCGCTTGAGCTTCGCCTTGCCGATCTTCGACCGGTGCGAGCGTCCGAGCACGGCGTCGGTGAGGGCTGACAGGCTCCAACCCGGGCGCTTGGCGCAGGGGCCGGAGGAGAAGTGCGGAACGGCCGGCCGCACGGCGGGCATCGTGCTGGTCATGGTCTATCCTTCCAGATAGGCGCCCCTCGGTGGGGAGGGGTGTCCCGCGGTCGGGCATACGGGAAGGAGGCGGGCGCCGTCAAGCGGGGCGCAACCGCGCACGTCATCCGGCGCGAACGCGCCGATCGTTGCGACGGGCGGCAGGCGGCGGCAGAGCGCGGAACGTCCCGCCGCGCCGGCACGGCTGGCGGCCGATCGCTCCGCCGCCGCCTTCAGTCCGCGTGATCGTCGTCGGCCTTGCCGATGTGGTGCTGGGCATAGAGCTCGAGGCCGAGCTTGGCGACGAGGTCGAGCTGGGTCTCGAGATAATCGATGTGCTCTTCCTCGTCGTGCATGAGCTTCTCGAACAGGTCGCGGGTGACGTAGTCCTTGACCGCATGGCAATGGGTCGCCGCCTCCTGATAGAGCGCGCGCGCCGACATCTCGGCCGCGAGATCACAGTCGAGCACCTCCCTCACATTCTGGCCGATGCGAAGCGGGTCGAGCACCTGCATATTGGGAAAGCCGTCGAGGAAGATGATCCGCTCCACGATCTTGTCGGCGTGCTCCATTTCCTCGATCGATTCCTTGCGCCACTTCTTGGCCAGCGCCTTGTAGCCCCAATTGTCCAGCAACCGATAATGCAGCCAATATTGATTGATGGCGGCGAGCTCGTGCCGTAGCCCGCGGTTGAGGTATTCGATGACTCTCGCGTCGCCTTGCATGGCCCGCACCCCTGGCTGGACTGGTTGCGATCACGGATCGCCAAGATTGGAATAGCGCCAAGCTCGCGCATATCGCGCGTCGCGACAAGGGCGAAAGCGATCGCCTGTCGATCGCGACCGGCCGTTGTGAATGCCGATTAGCCGCGGTGCTGGCCGCTCGGGCAACAGCCGCAAGCACCCGCGATCGCCTCGTCCATGATCCGGCGAATGGTGCGCGCGCAGCGCCCGCATTGGACGCTGCAGCCGAGGCAGCCATAGACCTGGCCGGTGGTGCGCGGCGTCTCCTCGGCGGTCAGCGCCGTGCGCACGTCGTGATCGCTCAGCACGTTGCACGAACAGACGATCATGGGGAAAGCAGGCGGTCCCAGAGGTTAGTTCTTTATGCAACTATCGATACACGAGGCGATCGGGGCAGGCAAAAACAAAACGCCGATTTTGTAGATATTCCAAACTGCGCGCCGACGCCGCCCGTGGCGTCGCGTCTTTTTGCCAGTGGCGACAAGGGGATAAGAGCGGTTGGCGGCCGGGAGGAAGCGCGCTCACGCGGCGTTGGTGAGCGCATCGACGATGCCGTCGACGACCTCCTCGACCAGCACCTTGTCGTCGCCCTCGCCCATGACGCGGATCACCGGCTCGGTGCCCGACGAGCGCACGATCAACCGGCCGTGACCGTCGAGGCGGGCTTCCGCGTCCTTGATGGCGCTGCGCACGCCGGCGTTCTCGAGCGGCTTGCCGCTCTTGTAGCGCACGTTCTTGAGCACTTGCGGCAGCGGATCGAAGCGGTGGCAGACCTGCGACACCGGCTGCTCCCGCTTCTTCACCACCGCCATCACCTGCAGCGCGGCGAGCAGGCCGTCGCCGGTGGTGGTGTAATCGGAGAGAATGATGTGGCCCGAAGGCTCGCCGCCGACATTGTAGCCGTGGCTGCGCATGTGCTCGAGCACGTAGCGGTCGCCGACCGGCGTGCGCGCGAGCGAAATTCCCAAATTCCCCAGATAGCGTTCGAGGCCGAGATTGGACATCACGGTCACCACGATGCCGGGCTTGGCCAGGCGGCCGTCCGCCTTCCAGCTCTCGGCGATCACCGCCAGCAGCTGGTCGCCATCGACGATGCGACCGCGCTCGTCGGCGATGATCACGCGATCGGCGTCGCCATCGAGCGCGATGCCGATATCGGCGCGCATTTCCTTCACCTTCTGGCACAGCGCCGCCGGCTCGGTCGAGCCGCACTCGCGATTGATGTTGAAGCCGTCGGGTTCGACCCCGATCGCGATCACTTCGGCATCGAGCTCCCGCAGCGCCTCCGGCGTCACGCGGTAGCCGGCGCCGTGGGCGCAATCGACGACCACGCGCAGGCCCCCGAGCGAGAGATTCCTCGGCAATGTGCGCTTGGCGAACTCGATATAGCGATCCTGCACGCCGTCGATGCGCTTGGCACGACCGAGATCGGCGCTCTTCGCCAGCCGCTTGACGAGTTCGGAATCGATCAGCGCTTCGATCTGCTGTTCGACGTCGTCGTTGAGCTTGAAGCCGTCGGGGCCGAAGAGCTTGATGCCGTTGTCGTCGAAGGGATTGTGCGAGGCCGAGATCATCACGCCGAGATCGGCGCGCATCGAGCGCGTGAGCATTCCAACCGCCGGCGTCGGGATCGGGCCGGTGAGCAGGACGTCCATGCCGACCGAGGTGAAGCCGGCGACGAGCGCGGTCTCGATCATGTAGCCGGAGAGCCGGGTATCCTTGCCGATCAGCACCCGATGGCGATGGTCGCCGCGACGAAAGATCAGCCCCGCCGCCTGCCCGACCTTGAGCGCCAGTTCCGGCGTGATCACGCCGTTGGCACGGCCGCGGATGCCGTCGGTGCCGAAATACTTGCGAGCCATGTTCCCCTTAACCCCGTAAAGGGTGATGTTTTGCTGGATAATAGGTCAATTCAATGCCTGAAATCTTCAAAAAAGATGAGCAATTCTTGCGCTCATGATAAACGACCACCGGCCGATCACCGGTGGTGCGGCAAATCGGGCCGGCGGCGTGTGGTTAAGAAGGGTTGCCGCCGTTACGACTTCTTCGGCTTATCGCCCGGGGTGGGCGGCGGCTGCGTGACGTTGATCGGATCGGACGCGGGAAAGCTGTCCTCGAGGCCCTGTTCCAGCGACTTCTCCAGCCGGCGCTTACGAGCCTCTTCCTGGTCGCGCTTGGCTTTTTCGCCAAGCTCGTTTTCCGTCACGGTTTCGTTCGGGATTCCCATTGCGGTTCTCCTTGCTAGCGCCAGCCCGGGCAACGGCTCGCCGGTGCTGTCGCCGCAGATAACGCGCGGAATACGGCCGATGTTCCCGCTCCGCAATCACCCCTACGTCCGGTCATCTGACCGCGTCACGCGCGAGGAGGGATCGTGCTAAGAGACTAGCCATGTCCATACGCACAGCCACTTGCATCGAGGACCTGCGGCAGGCGGCCCGCCGCAAGGTGCCGCGCGCCTTCTTCGACTATGCCGAGGCCGGCTCCTATTCGCAGGAAACGCTGCGCGCCAATCGCGAAGACCTCGAGCGCATCAAGCTGCGCCAGCGGGTGTTGGTCGACGTCTCGCAACGCGACCTCAGCACGACCATTATCGGCGAAAAGGCCTCGCTTCCCCTGGCGCTGGCGCCGATCGGGCTCTGCGGCATGCAGCACGGCGACGGCGAGATCCTGGCCTGCCAGGCGGCCCAGGCCGCCGGCATTCCGTTCACGCTCTCGACCATGTCGATCTGCGCGATCGAGGACGTGGCGCGGGCGGTCGCCGCGCCGTTCTGGTTCCAGCTCTACGTCATGAAGGACCGCGGCTTCATCCGCGCGCTGATCGAGCGCGCGTCCGCCGCGAAATGCAGCGCCCTCGTGCTCACGCTCGATCTGCAGGTGCTCGGCCAGCGCCATTGCGATATCCGCAACGGCATGACCGTGCCGCCGCAGCTCAAGCTCGGCAACATCCTCGATATCGCGACCAAGCCGGCATGGGCGCTCTCCATCCTGCGCGGCCAGCGCAAGACCTTCGGCAATCTTGCCGGTCATGTGCGCGGCATGGAGAACGTGAATTCGCTGGCGCAATGGATCGCCGGCCAGTTCGATCCGGCCCTGAGCTGGAAGGACGTCGAGTGGGTGCGCGGCCTGTGGCCGGGCAAGCTGATCCTCAAAGGCGTCCTCGACGTCGAGGACGCCAGGATCGCCGCCAAGACCGGCGCCAGCGCGCTCGTGGTCTCCAACCACGGCGGACGCCAGCTCGACGGCGCGCCGTCCTCGATCTCGGCGCTGCCGAGGGTGGTCGAGGCGGTGGGCGAGCAGATCGAGGTGATGTTCGACGGCGGCATCCGTTCCGGCCAGGACGTGTTGCGCGCGCTCGCGCACGGCGCGCGGGCCTGCATGATCGGACGCTCCTACATCTATGGCCTCGGCGCCGGCGGCAAGGCGGGCGTCGCCAAGGCGATCGAAATCCTGGCGAAAGAACTCGATGTGACCATGGCGCTCTGCGGGGTGAAGAGCGTGCGCGAGATCGACCGCAGCGTGATTGCGCGGCCGTGAGACGATGGCAGGAGTTCGGTATCGCTGCGGTGCGACACCGCAGGGCCTGGAACCGGTCAGCCAAGCGCCACCCCATTCAGCGGCGTTCCGTTTATCAGGTGACCACAACGGCATCAGCGAACCTTGTTGCCCGCCGCGAGGCGGCAAGGAATGTTGCTTTTCAATAACTTATGCTTTCGCCTTGACGGCGGCGGCGGTCTCGGGAATCAATTGGAACAAACCATGAACATGCGACCAGGATTGGCCCATGGCCGCAACCGCACGACTGGAGTTCGCTTCGTCCGCCGGCAGGCCGACAGCCCGCCTCGACCGCTTGCGCCGCCAACTCTGCGCGGTCGAGGCGGCAACCGGTCTGACCGGCGAGTGCAGCGCGTCCCTGGCGCTCGGAATCCCCGCGATCGACGGCGTTCTCGGCGGCGGGCTTAGCTGCGGCGCGCTGCACGAGATCGCCGCCACGCGTGAGACCGAGACCGCCGCTGCCACCGGCTTCGCGCTGGCGCTCGCCGCGCTAAAGACTTCGCCGTCACGGCGGGGCGCACGAGCGCTCCCGGATTTATCCGCGATCGGCCCCGACGACGGGTGCGGCCGAAATGACGACGGCGCGGTTTCCACCCGCGTTCCCGGACGATACCTGCTCTGGCTCGTCGAGGACCTCGCGCTGGTCGAGAACGGCGCGCCCTATGGGCCCGGTCTCGACGCGGCGGGCATCGCTCCCGAACGGCTGATCACGGTCGCCGCCGTCCGCGCGCGCGACGTGTTGTGGGCGATGGAGGAAGCGCTGCGCTGCCGCGCCGTCGGCGTGGTGATCGGCGAGATGCGCCCGCGCGGCATCGATCAGGTGGCGACCCGCCGGCTTGCGCTCGCAGCCGCCGCCGGCGGCACGCTCGGCCTCATCCTGCGCGCCGCGCCGGACGATGCGCCGTCCGCCGCCGCGACGCGCTGGATCATCGGCGCGGCACCGTTTTCTCCGCTGTCAGCAGGAGGCGAGGAAAGACGTCACGGCCTCGGTCCGCCGCGCTTGGCCGCGCGTCTCGTGCGCAACCGCCGTGGCCATCTCGGAGCATGGATCGTGGAGTGGAACAGTGTGGAGCAGCGTTTCGAGCTCGCAACGCATTCTGAGCCTGTGGCTGGAGCGGTTTTCGACCGACCGCATCGCACGGCAGTGGCGTGAGGCACCTTCTCCCCTCGCCGTCTTCGGCAAGCGCGGCAACCTCGATCTCCTCCTCGCGGTCGACGCCGCAGCGGAGCGGCTCGGATTGAGCGTTGGCCTCGCGCTGGCGCAGGCCCGCGCCATGCATCCGACGCTGACGGCCGTGCCGGAGGATCAGGCCGCCGACGCGTGCCTGCTCGACGCCATTGCCGACCGGTGCCAGCGCTATACGCCGCTCGTCGCCGCCGATCCGCCCGACGGCATTCTGCTCGACATCGGCGGCTGCGCGCATCTCTTCGGCGGCGAGGAGAAGCTTCGCGATGATCTCCTCGCGCGGGTGACGGGCGCGGGCTTTTCCGCCCGCGCCGCCATTGCCGCCACCATCGGCGCGGCCTCCGCCGCCGCACGTTTCGGCGATGCGGCGATTACGGCAAGCGGCGGCGAACGCGATCTCCTCTCGCCGCTGCCGCTCGCGGCGCTGCGGCTGCCGGGCGAGACGGTCGCCGCGCTGGCGCGGGTCGGCCTGAAACGCATCGGCGACATCCTCGGTCTGCCGCGTGCTCCGCTTGCCGCCCGCTTCGGCGCCGATCTGTTGCGCCAGCTCGACCGCGCGCTCGCGCACGAGGACGAACCGCTGACCCCCCGTCTGCCGGTCGCGCCCTTTGTCGCGGAGAAGAGCTTTCATGAGCCGATCGCGCGCGAGGAGGATGTGCTCGCGACCGTCGAGCGGCTCGCGGCGCGGCTCAAGACGACGCTGGCGGCACGCGGCGCCGGCGCGCGCCGCCTCGAGCTTGCGCTCTTCCGCACCGATGGTGCGGTCAAGCGCATCGCGGCCGGCACCTCGCGACCACTGCGCGATCCACAAGCGATCCGCGCGCTGTTCGTCGAGCGGCTCGCCGCAATCGGCGACGAGATCGATCCGGGCTTCGGCTTCGATCTGGCGCGGCTCTCGGTGCTCGACGCCGAGCCCTGTCCGGACGAGCAGATCGGCCTCGGCGGACGCGAAGATCAGGCCGAGCTCGACCGCCTCGTCGACCGCTTGAGCGCCCGGCTCGGACCGCGGCGTGTGTGCCGTCTGGTCGCGGATGACAGCCACATCCCCGAACTCGCCGCCGCAACCGTGGCGGCGCAAGCCACGGCGCGAGCCGAGCTCGGCTGGGATGCTTTCCGCCGCTTCCGCGCCGATGTCGGACTGAGCCCGCGGCCGCTGCGGTTGCTCGCCAAGCCCGAGCCGATCGCGGATGTCTTCGCGCTCGTGCCCGACGGCCCGCCGGTGCGTTTCCGCTGGCGCCGCGCCCTGCATGAAGTGGTTGCCGCCGAAGGGCCCGAGCGCATCGAAGGCGCCTGGTGGAGCGAGGCCGGCGGCCGCGCGCGCGACTATTTCCGCGTCGAGGACAAAGCCGGACTGCGCTTCTGGCTGTTTCGCGCCGGGCTCTACCGCGACATGGCGCCCGGCCTGCCCACGCCGCGTTGGTTCCTGCACGGGATGTATGCGTGACATGCCCCGCTATCTCGAATTCGCCGTCGCCTCCAACTTCTCCTTCCTGCGCGGCGCCTCGCACGCCGAGGAGCTCATGCTGCAGGCGGCGCATATCGGGCTCGACGGTCTCGGGCTCTGCGATCGCAACTCGGTTGCCGGCGTGGTGCGCGCCCACCTGATCAAACGCGAGCAGGAATTGGCGCTCGCCTATCACCCCGGCGCGCGCCTCGTCTTCGCCGATGGCACGCCGGACATTCTCGCCTATCCGCGCGATCGTCCGGCCTGGGGGCGGCTCTGCCGCCTGCTCACGCGCGGCAATCTGCGCGCGCAGAAAGGCGACTGCATCCTCGTTCTCGATGATCTGCTGGAACACATCGACGGCCTCGAACTGGTGGTGATGGAGAGGTCGACGCGCGAGGTGGAAGCGCCGCCGCCCGAAAAATGGAAATCGATGAATGCGGCGGGCGGTACCGCCGCCGCAACCGCCGTCATCGCGCCCCGCGCTGCCTGCGATCAGGCCAGGCTCAAGCTCGTCGCCGGCTGCAACAAGCCTTCGCTCCTCGCCGTTCTGCGCGGCGCCGCCCCAGGCCGGGTTCGGCTCGCCGCCGGCATGCTCTTTCGCGGCGACGACCGCGTCCGGCTTGCCCGGCGCGCCGAGCTCGCGCGCCGAGCCGACGTGCCTCTCATCGCCGTCAACGACGTGCTCTATCACCACCCCGACCGGCGCGAACTGCAGGATGTGCTGACCTGCATCCGCGAGCACCTGACGATCGACACGGCCGGCCGCCGGCTTGCCATCAATGCCGAGCGTTATCTCAAGCCCCCCGCCGAGATGGCGCGCCTGTTCCGAGATGCGCCGCAAGCGATCGAGGAGACATCGGCCCTCGACCAGGTCCTGACTTTCTCGCTGGACGAGCTGCGTTACGAATATCCCGACGAAATGCGCGCGGGTTTCGCGACGCCGCAGGACGCGCTCGCCCATCTGGCCTGGCAAGGCGCCGTCGCCCGCTATCCCGACGGCGTTCCGGACAACGTCCGACGGTCACTGGACCATGAGCTGGCGCTGATCGCCAAGCTCAACTACGCGCCTTATTTTCTCACCGTCCACGACATCGTCGATTACGCGCGCAGCCGCAACATCCTTTGTCAAGGCCGCGGCTCGGCGGCGAATTCGGCGGTCTGCTACTGCCTGCACATCACCGATGTCGACCCGCGCGAGGGGCGGCTTCTGTTCGAGCGTTTCATCTCCTCGGATCGCGGCGAACCGCCCGACATCGACGTCGATTTCGAACACGAGCGGCGCGAGGAGGTGATCCAGCACATTTACCAGCACTACGGGCGCGATCATACCGGCATCGCCGCAACCGTCATCTCCTATCGCGGCCGTTCCGCCATCCGCGAGGTCGGCAAGGTCTTCGGACTGTCGGAAGACACGATCGGCGCGCTCTCCTCCTCGATCTGGGGCATGGGCGGCGGGGGAGTGCGCACCACCGAACTGGCGCGCGCGGGCATCGACGTGAACAGCCCGCGAATGCAGAAAATGCGGGCGCTCGCGCTCGAGATCCAGTCCTTTCCGCGTCATCTCTCCCAGCATGTCGGCGGCTTCGTCATCACCCGCAGCCGGCTCGACGAGGTGATGCCGATCGGCAACGGCGCGATGGCGGACCGCACTTTCGTCGAATGGGACAAGGATGATCTCGACGCGCTCGGCATCCTCAAGGTCGACGTGCTCGGGCTCGGCATGCTCACGTGCCTGCGCAAGGCCTTCGAGCTCACCGAGAAGCACTATGGCCTTTCGTTCCGCTCGCGCCGGCCGGAGCAGAAGGACGGGCCAGAGTTCTTCGCCCTGTCCACGATCCCGAAAGAAGACCCCGCGGTCTACCGCATGCTGCAACGCGCAGACTCGCTCGGGGTGTTCCAGGTCGAGAGCCGCGCGCAGATGTCGATGCTGCCGCGTCTCAAGCCGAAGGAATTCTACGATCTCGTCATCGAAGTCGCGATCGTGCGGCCGGGCCCGATCCAGGGCGACATGGTGCATCCCTATCTGCGCCGCCGGCAGGGAATCGAGCCGGTTTCCTATCCCTCGAAGGAGCTGGCGGCCGTGCTCGACAAGACGCTCGGCGTCCCGTTGTTCCAGGAACAGGCGATGAAGATCGCCATTGTCGCCGGCGGCTTCACCCCGGGCGAAGCCGACAAGCTGCGCCGCGCCATGGCGACCTTCAAGCGCACCGGCACCATCGGCACGTTCAAGGCCAAGATGATCGAGGGAATGGTGGCAAGAAACTACCCGCGCGACTTCGCCGAGCGCTGCTTCAGCCAGATCGAGGGTTTCGGCGAATACGGCTTCCCGGAAAGCCACGCCGCGAGCTTCGCGCTCCTGGTTTACGCCTCGGCCTGGCTCAAATGCCGCTACCCGGACGTGTTCGCGGCGGCGCTGCTCAACGCGCAACCGATGGGTTTCTACGCGCCCGCGCAGATCGTGCGCGACCTGCGCGAGCACGGCGTCGACGTGCGTCCGGTCGACATCAATCATTCCGACTGGGATGCCACGCTCGAGCCCGGCCCGCGCGCGGCCGAGCGCGTGCATGCGCTTCATCGCGAGATGGCGGACGACATCCGCACGACGCACGCGCTGCGCCTGGGGTTTCGCAAGATCAAGGGATTGAGCGAGGATGAGCACGGGAAAATCATCGTGCAGAACCGCGGAACGGGCTACGCCTCCGTGCGCGATCTTTGGCTGCGCACCGGCTTGCCACCGCGCATCATCGAACGGCTCGCCGACGCCGACGCCTTCGGGTCGCTCGGCCTCACGCGGCGGCAGGCGCTCTGGGCGGCCAAGGCACTCGGCCGCGTGGGCGACAAGGACGATGATCTGCCGTTGTTTCGCCCCGCCGCGCACTCGCAAGGGGGAAGAGAGCAGACCGCGTGTGCCGCTCTCGCTCTCCCTGACGGCAACGCAGGCACTGCGACCGCGCATCCGCGCGAACCCGACGTCGAGCTGCCGCCCATGCCGCCGGGCGAGGAGGTCGTGAACGACTACCGCTTCCTCGAACTGTCGCTGCGCGCGCATCCGGCATCCTTCCTGCGCGCCGACCTCGCCCGCCGCGGCATCATCCGCAACGAGGAGCTGCGGGTGCGGGCGTCGGGCGCGCGCGTCACCGTCTCCGGTCTCGTCACCATCCGGCAGCGGCCGGGCTCGGCCAACGGCGTCATCTTCATGACCATCGAGGACGAGACCGCGGTCGCCAACATCATCGTCTGGCCGAAGACGTTCGAGCGCTTCCGCCCCGTCATCCTGGGCGCGCGCTATATTGCCGCGAGCGGGGAAGTGCAGCAGCAATCCGGGGTCATCCACGTGATCGCGCGCAAGCTCGACGATCTTACTCCGCTTCTTGCCCGCCTGACCGAGGACGCGCCTCCGATCGAGGCGCTCGCGCGCGCCGACGCAGTCAAGCGCCCGCACGACGAGGATATCGACAGCCGCGCCCGCGGCCGCCGCAATCCGCCGCGCATCGCCGCGCCCGCGCAGCTTCCCGACCTGCTGGCGAGCGACCTCGACGTTCCGGCGCGCGGCTCGGCGCACGCGCCGTCGCGGCGCGGCGGCACGAAAATCGGGCGTCGCTGAGGCTCGTCGTCAAAACCCGTTACGGCACGACACCGTCGCGACCGACATTGACGCGCGCGGCCTCGAAGGTTCCGTCGGGCTTCTTCACCGCGTTGACGATGGTGATGTTGGCGCCGGGCTTGAGCTCGCTCGTCTCCCCCAGCACGTAACGGACGATCGGAGTGCCTGGCGGCACGATGAGCTTCTTCTCACCGTCCTTGTACTTCAGCATGATCACCTGACCGTCGACGCTCGTCACGGCGGTGCCGGCGGTCCCGTTGGTCATGGTGCCGTTGGGCGCACCCGTCCACGGGCGGTGGCCTTCGCCGGTGCCGCGCTGGGTCTCGGCGAAGATGTGCACCTCTACCGCCTTCTGGCTGCCGTCGGCTTGCGGCATCGCGCCGCTGCCGATGTAGGAGCCCTCCTTGATGTCGGCCAGCGAAGCCTTCACCACGCCGATGACCTGCACGTTGTTCGTCAGCATGACCGTGAGCGTGCCGCCGTCGCGCGATTTCACCGAAAGCGCGCTGCCCTCGACCTTCTCGATCGTGCCGCGCACGCGCTGGGTCTGCGGCTGCTGCGCGAAGGCCGGGGAAACCGCAAGCACCGCGATCACCGCCGCGCCCGCCAGCATTGGTCGTGTCATCCCGTACATGTCGTTCCTCCCAAATGGCACGGTGCCGTCACGGACCGTTTCAGTCCGTGGCGGTCCGGGATCGGCGGTGCCACGCTAGGCTTGCGCTTCGCGCTCCACCGTATCCGCGGCGTCACATCGGCGGCGTCAGGCCGTCGCGGCCGACCGACACGGAGGCGGCTTCGAGTGTGCCGTCGTCCTTCTTGTTCGCGCCGGCGATGAATATCTTGGCGCCGGGCTTGAGCTCGTCCTTGTTGCCGGGAACGTAGGTCACGATCACCGTCTCCGGCACGACGACGATCTTCTTGTCACCGTCCTTGTACTTGAGCGTGATTTCATCGCCCTGCACGCCCTTGACCATCTGCGCCACGGTCGCGTTGGTCATCGTGCTGTTGGGGACCAGGTCCCACGGCCGATGACCTTCGCCCACGCCGCGCATCGGCTCGGGGAAGATGTGGATTTCCACCGCCTTCTGGCTGCCGTCGGCCTGCGGCATGCCGGTGACGCCGATATACGAGTTGGTCTTGATGTCGGTGAGCGGCGCCTTGACGATGCCGCGCACCGCGGCATTGTCGGTCAGCTTGACCTTGTACGTCGTCTTGCCGTCGCGCGACTTGACGGTCAAAACCCCTCCATCGACCGCCTCGACCGTGCCGCGCACGCGAACCGGCGGGGACTGCTGAGCGAAAGTCGCGGATGTCGCAAGCAGCAGCGCAAAGCTGGCCACGCCGAACACGCGTCGTGACATCTGGTTCATTGTCGTCCTCCCAAAACCCCGTCGCCGGCCAAACTCCCGGCGATCGAAGGAACCAACCCTCCGCGGTCCATGGTTATTCCTGCCGTCGGGGGTTTGTTCCCCATGAGACCAGCCTGCATCGGCGCGCGCAAGTTCCCCGGCGTCGTCATTCGCAAATGTGAACTCGGTCAATAGTGGCCGGGCGTGGCGCCGCCGTCGACGGCGATCGCGGTACCCTGGATGTGCCGCGCGCGCTCGGAGCACAGGAACAATGCGAGCGCGGCAATGTCCTCGGACTTGCCGAAGCGGCGCATGCCGCTCTTGGTGAGCGCCTCGGCACGCAGCTCCTCGACCGTTTTGCCCAACGCCGCGGCGCGCTGCTGACGCAGTTGCGCCTGCCGCTCGGTGTCGGTATTGCCGGGATGAATGACGTTCACATTGACATTGTCGCGATTGCCGAGCTTCGACAGGCCCTTGGAAAAGTTGGCGACCGCCGCGTTGACCGAGCCGCCGATCAAGAACTCGGCATCGGGCGTGCGCGCGGCGCCGCCGACGATGTTGATCACGCTTCCCTGAGAAGCCTTCAACAGCGGCCAGAACAGCCGCGTGAGCCGCACGCAGCCAAAGAATTTCAGCGCATAGCCGTCGAGCCAGGCCGCATCGGGCAGTTCCAGGAACGCGCCCGCGCGCGTAGCGCCGGCGTTGTTGACGAGCACATCGCAGCGCTGGAAGCGCTCCGCCACCCGCCTGAACAATTGCTCGCAGGCCTCAAGGGTGCGCAGATCGCCGGCGACGGTGAGCGGTTCCGGCCCCTCTGCCGCGATCGCCTTCGCCGCTCCGGCGAGGTTCTGCTCGGATGACGAGGCCAGCACTGTCTGCGCGCCCGCGCGCGCGAATGCGAGCGCGATGCCGCGGCCGATCCCGCGGCTGGCTCCGGAAACGACCACGATCTTGCCCTCGAACTCGCCCGCCATCTCCCGTCCTCCATGGTTATCCGCTCATGCAGTATTACTATGCCGGCGGAGGAGCAGGAAACAGGGCGGCCATGAAATCGATCTTCGTCGACTGCAACGACCAGCTCGCGCCGGTCTTTGCCCGCGTGCACCGGCCCGACGACCCGCCGATCGCGGTCAACACCGATCCGTTTCAATCCGCCGATCTGCCGCGGCTGCTTGCCGGCTACGAGGTCTGCCTCGACGACCATTCCTACCTGCCGACCGAGGTCGTGGCGCGCTGCCGCGGCCTCAAGCACATCGTTTTCCTCGGCACCGGCGCCTCGAGCTACATGGACGTTCCGGCACTCGAGGGTCTGGGTATCAAAGTGCATACCATCAAGGGCTACGGCGACACCGCGGTCGCCGAGCACACCGTTGCGCTGATGTTCGCCTGCTGCCGCGACCTCGCCCGCATGGACCGCGCGGTGCGCGCGGGGGTGTGGGAGCCGCTCGAAAGCATGCAGCTCAAGGGCAAGACGCTCGGCCTGATCGGTCTCGGCGGCATCGGGGCGGAAGTGGCACGGATCGCGCGCGGCATCGGCATGGAGGTGATCGGCTGGAACCGCTCGCCGCGCCCGGACGGCGGGGTGACGCTGGTGGACCTCGACCAGCTGTTGGCGCAAGCCGACGTGATCTCGCTGCATCTAGCGCTCACCGACGAGACCCGCGGCTTGATCGACGCTGGGCGCCTCGCCCGGATGAAGCCGGGCGTGATCCTCGTCAACACCGCGCGCGGCGCGCTGGTGGACGAGGCCGCGCTTATCGAAGCGCTCAAACGCGGCCACATCCGCCACGCCGGGCTCGACGTTTTCCATGCCGAGCCGCTACGGCCAGACCATCCGCTGGCGCGGATGGAGAACGTGACGCTCACCGCCCACGCCGGCTTCCGCACCCTGGAGGCCTCGGAAACGCTGATGCGGCGGGCGATCGACATCGTGCGGCGCATCGCCGCCGCCCCGGCCGCCCCCGCTGCCCGCTCGCGATGAAACCTTTCGACCGCTTCGCGGTTGTCATGGGTTGTCATGGGGGGATCGTCACGGGACAGTTCATGGCCGATACCAGCACCACCGCTCCGACCATCGCGACGCATGGCGCCTCCCGCCTCCCTATGGTCGATGTCGACAGCTATAACGTCGAGTTGAAGGACGACGAGGGCTTCCTCGGCGACCGCGCCAGCAAGGGCGCCTTCCGCGCCATCATCGAGAACTGGCGCAAGCCCTTGCGCAAGGCCGGCAAAGACCCGTTCGGGGACGAGGCGAGCGAAGACATCAGCAAAAAGACGCTCGACTCGCTGCTCGTCGAGGGCGATCCGGAAGCGGCTGGTATTTTGCAGGGGGCGATCGAGGATTTCGCGCAGGAGCTCGCGCTCGTTATCCGCCGTTTCCTCAAACTCAAGGCCTGGCGCGATACCGAACGTATCGTCGTGGGCGGCGGCTTTCGTGCCAGCCGCGTGGGTGAGCTCTCCATCGGCCGCGCCGCCGTCATCCTCACGGCCGACAAGGTGCCGATCGATCTTCTGCCGGTCCGCAACGATCCGGACGAGGCAGGTCTGCTCGGCGCCGCGCACCTCGCGCCGCGCTGGATGTTCGAGGCGCACGACGCGATCCTGGCGGTGGACATCGGCGGCACCAATATCCGCGCCGGCGTGGTGGCGCTCAACCTGAAGAAGGCGCCGAATTCTGTCCAAGGCCGCGGTCTGGAAGTTCGAGCTCTGGCGGCACGGCGACGAGAAGAAACTCAAGCGCGAAGACGCGGTCGAGGAGCTGGTCGGTATGCTCGAAGGCTTGATCACGCGCGCCGGCAAGGAAGGCTTGCGGCTCGCGCCGTTCATCGGCATCGGCTGTCCGGGCATCATCGAGGCGGACGGCACCATCGACCGCGGCGCCCAGAACCTGCCGGGCAACTGGGAGAGCAGCCGCTTCAATTTGCCGGCCGCCCTGCACGACGCGATCCCGAGGATCGGCAAGCACGAAACGCTCGTCCTCCTGCACAACGACGCGGTGGTGCAGGGCCTGAGCGAGGCGCCGTTCATGCGCGACGTGACCCATTGGGGCGCGCTCACCATCGGCACCGGCCTCGGCAACGCCTGCTTCACCAACCGCGCGGCGAACGGCAAGGATTGACGCCCCGCCCGCGGCGGCGACAATAAGCGCCAAAGCGCCGCGGGGAGGATGATGAAGCCGGCACCGTTCGCCTATGCCAAGGCTGGCTCGGTCGCGCACGCGATCGAGTTGCTGGCGAACGACGACGCCCGCCTGCTCGCCGGCGGCCAGAGCCTGATCGCCACGCTCAACATGCGGCTGAGCCATCCCGCCCTGCTGATCGACATCAATGGCGTCGGCGGACTCGACCGGATTACGGTGAAAAACGGGCAGATCGAGATCGGAGCCCTGGTGCGCTACGCGCAAGCGCAGCGCTCGCCCGACCTCGCGCGCGGGGCCCCGCTCATCGCCTTGGCGCTGCCCCATATCGGCCATCCCGCCATCCGCAACCGCGGCACGGTCGGCGGGTCGCTGGCCTTCGCCGATCCGGCCGCCGAGCTGCCGGCGTGCCTGCTGGCGCTGGGCGGCGAAATCGACATCGCCGGCCCGCAGGGGTCGCGCACCGTCAAGGCCGACGATTTCTTCAAGGGCCTGTTCGAGACCGCGCTCACGGCACGCGATGTGCTCACAGGGATCCGCGTCCCGGCCGCGGGCGCCGCCACCCGCGTCGGCTTCGCCGAATTCGCCCGCCGCCACGGCGACTACGCGATGGTGGGGCTTGCCGCTTGCGCGCGCGCCGACGGCAGCCGGCTCGCTGATCTGCGTCTTGCCTATTTCGGCATCGGTGCGACCCCGGTACGCGCGCGCAATGCCGAATTGGCGCTCGCCGACGGCGACATCGACGCGGCGGTGAGCGCGCTCGCGAAGGACCTCAGCCCGACCGACGACGTCCAGGCGTCGGGCGCGGTGAAGAGCCACCTCGCCGGCGTCCTGCTGCGCCGGGTCGCGCGCCAACTGGGCCAGGCCCCGTCATGAACGATCGCTTCCACGACATCACGGTGACCGTGAACGGCGAGGACGTGCGCGAAAGGATCGACGCACGCAAGACGCTGGTCGACTTCCTGCGCGAGGACGTCGCGCTCACCGGCAGCCACGTCGGCTGCGAGCACGGCGTGTGCGGCGCCTGCAGCGTGCGCGTCGACGGCGCGGTGGTGCGCGGCTGCCTGATGCTGGCGGTGCAATGCGACGGCGCCCACGTCGACACCATCGAGGGCGTGGCCGATGCCGGCGAGATCGCCGATCTGCAGCAGGCGTTCGTCGAGCGCAACGCGCTCCAATGCGGCTATTGCACGCCGGGCATGCTACTCACCGCGCAGGAGCTGCTGGCCGCCGGCGGCGTTCCGAGCCGCGAGCAAATCCGCGCCCACCTCGCCGGCAACTACTGCCGCTGCACCGGCTACCAGGCGATCGTCGACGCGGTCGAGGCGGTGGCGAAGGTGCGCGCGGGGAAGACGTCATGAAGATCGCCGAAGACTCGCCCCCGATCCTCTCCGCCCTCGACCGGCCCAATTCCTATATCGGCCGCTCGGTGCCGCGACCCAACCTCGCGCGCCTCACCCAGGGGCGGGCGCAATTCGTCAGCGACGTGGTGCTGCCGCGCATGGTGCATGTGGCCTTCGTGCGCTCGCCCCATGCCCATGCCCGGATCGAGACGATCGCAACCGCGGCCGCGAAGACGTCGCCCGGCGTGATCGCCGTCGTCACCGGCGCGGAGCTCGCCGAGGTGATCACGCCATGGGTCGGCGTGCTCACCCACCTCAAGGGCATCAAATCGGCGCCGCAGCACGCGATCGCAATCGAGCGCGCCTGCTGGCAGGGCGAAGCGGTCTGCGCCGTGGTCGCCCGCACCCGCGCCGAAGCCGAGGACGCCTGCGAGCTGGTCGAGGTCGGCTACCAGGAGCTGCCGGCGGTCACTGACCCTGAAACCGCGCTCGATGCCGGCACCCCGGTGATCCATTCCGGGCTCGGCGACAACCTCACGTTCGAGCGCGCGCTTGTCGCTGGCGACCCCGACAAGGGCTTCAAGGACGCCCACGCCGTCGTGGAGACGACCTTCGTGTTCGGCCGCCACACCGGGGTCACCAACGAGCCGCGCGCCATCGTCGCCGACTGGAACCCGGGCGACGAACGGCTCACCGTCTATCACGGCACGCAGGCGCCGCACATGATGCAGAACCTGTTTGCCAAGCATCTCGGGCTGGCGGAGCACCAGGTCCGTGTCGTGACCAAGGACGTGGGCGGGTCGTTCGGCATCAAGGTGCACACCTATGCCGACGAGATGGCCACGGTCGCACTTTCGAAGCTGCTCAAGCGTCCGATCAAATTCGTCGCCGACCGCGTCGAGAGCTTCGTCACCGACATCCACGCCCGCGACCACCGCGTGCGGGCGAAGATCGGCGTCAAAGACGACGGCACCATCACGGCCTGGGAGATCGACGACCTGACCGGCATCGGGCCCTACTCGGTCTATCCGCGCACGTCGGGCATCGAGGCGAACCAAATCGTCAATCTCGTCGGCGGCCCGTATACCTGCCCGAACTATCGCGCCCGCGCGCGCGTCGTATTCCAGAACAAGAACGTCATGTGCCAGTACCGCGCCGTCGGCCATCCGATCGCGACCGCAGTGACCGAGGGGCTGGTCGAGCTGGCTGCCGCCAGGATCGGCATGGATCCGCTGGAAATCCGCCGCCGCAATCTCATCCCCGACGACGCCTACCCTGCCAGCGGCCCGTCCGGGATCAAGTTCGAGGCGCTGTCACACCACGAAGCGCTCGCCCACCTCGACGCCATGATGAACTACGCCGGGCTGCGCGCCGAGCAGAAGCGCCTGCGCGCGCAAGGCATCCATCGCGGCATCGGCTTCGCCTCCTTCATCGAGGTGACCAATCCGAGCGCCGCCTTCTACGGGATCGGCGGCGCAAAAATCTCGGCCCAGGACGGCGTCACCATCAAGCTCGACGCGCAGGGCGCAATCATCTGCCAGACCGGCGTCACCGAGCAGGGCCAGGGCGCCGAAGCCGTCATCGCGCAGGTCGCGGCCTCCGCCTTCGGCGTGCCGATCGAGCGCGTGCGCGTCATCACCGGGGACACCGACAACACGCCCTATGGCGGCGGCACCTGGGCCTCGCGCGCGGCCGGAATCGGCGGCGAAGCCGCCTGGCAGGCCGGCAAGGCGCTGCGCGCCAATGTGCTCGCCTGCGCCGCTTCGATCCTGCAGGCCAAGCCGGAAGAACTCGACATCCGCGACGGCGCGGTGGTCGATCGCGGCAGCGGCACCGAGCGCCTGCCTCTGCCCGAACTCGCCCGCATCGCCTATTTCCGTCCGGACACGCTGCCGCCGGGCTTCCAGGCGGAGCTGATGGCGACGCGCCACTATGTGCCGCGCGCCTGGCCGTTCGCCTTCACCAACGGCATCCAGGCCAGCTATCTCGAAGTCGACACCGAGTCCGGATTCGTCACGCTCATCAAGCACTGGTGCGTGGAGGACTGCGGCACCGTGATCAACCCGCAGCTCGTCGACGAGCAGATCAGGGGCGGCGTGGTACAGGGCATCGGCGGGGCGCTGTTCGAGCATTGCCTTTACGACGAGCGCGGCCAACTCCTCAACGGCAATATGGCCGACTACCTCGTGCCGATGGCCGTGGAGATGCCCGACATCGAGGTCGGCCACGTCGTCACGCCGACCTCCGATTCCGAATTGGGCGCCAAGGGCGCGGGCGAGGCCGGCACCGCCGGCGCGCCGGGCGCGGTCATGAACGCCATCAACGATGCGCTGCGTCCGCTCGGCGCCGCTCCGCTCACCGAGATGCCGTTCACGCCGCAGCGTATCTTGGAGGCGCTCGGAAGAGTCCCGGGATCGTCACCGACTTGATTTTGCGGCGCGGCTCCGCAAGGTGTGTGGCGCTGGCGCATGAGAAGGAACGGCTGATGGACATCAAGGTGGGAAAGCAGGCGATCGCGGAGGCGACGGAGAAGCTCAAGAACTGGGGCCGCTGGGGCAAGGACGACCAGATCGGCACGCTCAATCACGTCACGCCCGAGGATATTGTCAGGGCCGCCGGCCTGATCCGCCGAGGCAAGGTGTTCGCGCTCGGCATCCCGCTCGACAGCAACGGCCCGCAGACCGGACTATTCGGCGGACGCTTCAATCCGATCCATCAGATGCTCGCGACCGGCACCGACGCCATCGCCGGGCGGCAGGACTGGAACAAGATTCGCTACGCCGACGATACCCTCAACCTGTGCGTCCAGGGCGCCACTCACTGGGACGCGCTCGGGCATATCTTCTATGAGGACAAGGCCTACAACGGCTACGACGCCAAGCTCATCGATGCCAAGGGGCTCAACGTACTGGGCATCGAGCATTCCAAGAGCAAGATGGTGGGACGCGGCGTGCTGCTCGACATCGCGCGCTTCCGCGGCGTGGATTGGCTCAAGGACGGCGAAGGCATTTCCAACGACGAGCTCGACGCTTGCGCGAAGAAGCAGAAGGTCGAGATCGGCCGCGGCGACTTCGTCATCGTCCGCACCGGGCAGATGGAGCGCTGCCTCACGGAGAAGAAGTGGGGCGGCTATGCCGGCGGCGACGCCCCCGGCGTCACATTCGAGAACTGCTACTGGTGCCAGGACAAGCAGATTGCCGCCATCTGCACCGATACCTGGGGTGTCGAGGTGCGGCCGAACGAGACCACGGAGGCGAACCAGCCCTGGCACTGGGTGGTGATCCCGGCCATGGGCCTGTGCATGGGCGAGATCTTCTATCTCAAGGAGCTGGCGGAGGACTGTGCGGCCGACCGCGTCTACGAGTTCTTCTTCTGCGGCCCGCCGCTCGTCATCACCGGCGGCACCGGCTCGCCGATCAATCCGCAGGCGATCAAGTGATACAATCCCATCGTCGTCCCGGGCGACCGAGCGCAGCGAGGGAGACCCGGGACCCATAACCACAGGCGGTGAGTTTGGTCGCAACAGCGGGGATAGGGGTCCCGGCTCGCGCTCGCTTCGCTCGCTTGGCCGGGACGACAGCATAGGGAATGGAGAGACCCCCATGGCCCGCTATCTCAAGCGCGGAATGGACGCGAGCGCGATCAAGGCCGCCGACGCCAAGGTGCGCGAAACGGTCGAGCAAATCCTCGGGCAGGTCGAGGCCCGGCGCGACGCGGCAGTGCGCGAGCTGTCGCAGAAATTCGACAACTGGTCGCCGCCGGCGTTCAAGCTCACCGCCTCCGAGATCGAGCGCGCGATAGCACAGGTCGGCAAGCGCGACCTCGACGACATCAAGTTCGCGCAGGCGCAGGTACGCAACTTCGCGCAGAAGCAGAAGGAGACCCTGCGCGATCTCGAGGTCGAGACGCTGCCCGGCGTCGTGCTCGGGCACCGCCACATTCCGGTGAATTCGATCGGCTGCTACGTGCCGGGCGGCCGCTATCCCATGGTTGCCTCGGCCCATATGTCGATCGTGACCGCGCGGGTGGCCGGCGTGAAGCGCATCATCGCCTGCGCGCCGCCGTTCAAGGGCGGGCCGCACCCCGCCATCGTCGCCGCCATGCATTTCGGCGGCGCCGACGACATCTATGTGCTCGGCGGCGTGCAGGCCGTCGCCGCCATGGCGCTCGGCACCGAGACCATCCCCGCGGTCGACATGCTCGTCGGGCCCGGCAACGCTTATGTGGCGGAGGCCAAGCGCCAGCTGTTCGGCCGCGTCGGCATCGATCTGCTCGCGGGGCCGACCGAAACGCTGATCATCGCCGACGACAGCGTGGACGGCGAGATCTGTGCCACCGACCTGCTCGGCCAGGCCGAGCACGGCCCGACCTCGCCCGCCGTCCTCGTCACCAATTCGGAGCCGCTCGCGCGCGATACCATGCGCGAGGTCGAGCGGCTGCTTGCGATCCTTCCCACCGCCGACGCCGCCGGCAAGGCCTGGGCGGATTTCGGCGAGGTGATCGTGTGCGAGGACGAGGCGGAGATGGTGCGCGAGGCCGACCGCATCGCCTCCGAGCACGTTCAGGTGATGACGCGCGATCCCGATTATTTCCTTGCCAACATGAAGAACTACGGCTCGCTGTTTCTCGGCGCCCGCACCAACGTCGCCTATGGCGACAAGGTGATCGGAACCAACCACACGCTGCCGACCAAGAAGGCCGCGCGCTACACCGGCGGCCTATGGGTGGGAAAATTTCTCAAGACCTGCACCTATCAGAAGGTGCTCACCGACGAGGCGTCCGCGCGCATCGGGGAATACTGCTCGCGGCTGTGCATCCTCGAGGGCTTCTCCGCCCATGCCGAGCAGGCCAATGTGCGCGTGCGCCGCTACGGCGGCCGCAACGTGCCCTATGCGCAGGCGGCGGAATAGCCCGGTCTCCTTGCTCGTCATGCCTGCACCAACCGTCGACCTCGCCAAGACGCCCTCGTTCCGCCTCGACGGCAAGCGCGCGCTCGTCACCGGTGGCGGTCGGGGCATCGGGCTGGCGGCGGCGTCCGCGCTCGCGCAGGCGGGCGCGCAGGTGACGCTGCTCGCGCGCACGCAGGCCGAGATCGCCGCGGCGGCGGAAGCGATCGTCGCCCGCGGCGACAAGGCCGAGGCGCTCCAACTCGACGTCACCGATCTCGACGCGGTGCGCCGCGCGATCGCGGCGGCGCAACCGTTCGACGTGCTGGTCAACAATGCCGGCACCAATCGCCCGGCCGCTCTGATGGACGTCAAGGTCGAGGACTTCGACGCCATCTTCGCACTCAATGTGCGCGCCGCGTTCTTCATGGCGCAGGCGGTGGCGCGCCGCCTGATCGAGGCGAAGCGTCCGGGCTCGATCATCAACGTCTCGTCGCAGATGGGCCACGTCGGCGCCGCGCGCCGCACCGTCTATTGCGCCAGCAAGCACGCCATGGAGGGCTTCACCAAGGCGATGGCGATCGAGCTCGCGCCTTACAACATCCGCGTCAACAGCTTGGGGCCGACCTTCCTGGAAACGCCGATGACGCGGCCGTTCTTCGAGAACAAGGCATTTCGCGAGGAGGTGCTCGCCAAGATCAAGCTCGGCCGCCTCGGCCAGCTCGACGAGCTGACCGGCGCCATCCTCTTCCTCGCCTCCGACGCCTCCTCGCTGATGACCGGCTCGGCTCTCGTCCTCGACGGCGGCTGGACGGCGGAATGAATGGCGCTCATGACGCCCATTCGACACATCACAGGTGCCATATGATGAACCTCCGCTCGCTCCTCCTCGGCCTCGCCGCCGTGCTCGCGGCGGCTCCGGCAGCGACGCAGAGCCAGACGCCCGACCGCCTGCAGAGAATTCTCGACCGCGGTGTGCTGCGTGTAGGGACTACGATGGACACGCCGATGTTCAGCATGCGTGATCCCGCGACCGGAAAGCTTTACGGCTTCGACATCGACGCGCTGGAGACCCTGGGCCCCGCGCTCGGCGTCAAGATCGAATACGTGAAGATGACCTTCAGCTCGATGCTCGCGGACCTCGCCGCCGACAAATTCGATATCGCGATGTCGGGGCTTGGGCGCACGATGGAGCGAGCGCGGATCGCTACGTTCTCGAAGCCGTACTTGCGCTATGGGCGGCTGCTGATGATCCGCAGTGCCGACAAGGCACGATTCAAGACGCTTGCGGACCTCGACCAGCCGGGCATCAGGATCGCCTACAACCACGGCGGCCTGAATGATCAATTCGCCAATACTATGTTCAAGCGCGCGACCCCCGTCGGCTTCGAGAGCAACGCAGCCGCAACCGCGGAACTCCTCGCCGGCAAAGTCGACGCCCAGGTATCCAATTCCAATGCGGTGATCTACATGTCCCGGCAGAATCCTCGGCTCGCGGCGGTGAGCCCAGAAAAATTGTTCGAACCGGACTACGTGGCGATCCTGTTGGGGCGCGACGACCAGACGCTGCTTAACTTCATCAACATCTGGATCGACAAGATCGAGGTGAATGGCACGCTGGGGCGAATCCGCGCCAAATGGTTGGGCGACACGAAATAGCCATTATGGGGGCGGGCTTCGTCACAAATCCGTTTCGCCGGAAAGCGCTGCAGGCTTTCGGCTCATTGCAAGCAAGGGCCGAGAGGAAATCCATGCTGGTTCTGCGGATCTGTCTACTGGCACTCATCGCCGCTCCCGCCCACGCCGACGACCAGGAGCTCAGGCAGAAGATCGTCGGCACCTGGAAGCTCGTCTCGGTCGTCTACGAGGACCAGGCGCACTTTTAGAAGTGCCCAATCGGCAGGCATTTTGGCCACTGATGGGCGATCAAAGGGGGCTTGGGGCTACGCTGGGGGCTACAGGGCCCAGCGACCGAGCGCCCTCCGGGGCCAGGGTCCAGCGTCCAAAGCGCCATGTGTGGACGGCTCCGAGTTGGCAAGGAAAAACTTCACGTCGCAGGACTTGGTCGGTGCAGCCATGTGTTTGGCCTGTTTGCGCGGTTCACATGACCGCTGGCCATAATGCCTCCTTGATGCTCGCCGACTTAATGATCTGCCGCGACCTTTCGACTTCGGCCTTCCGAAGAGCAGCGAGCGCCTCGGGCGACTTGGGCAGGGCATTCCACCGCGAGACCGGCAGGGGGCTTAATGCCTCGGTTGTGGATTTGCTGGCCGATCCTCCGGGACAGCCAAGCTGCAGCGTGGCAACGCGGCCGAACGGCGAATGCCGTGATCGAGCTTCACCCCTGTCCCCCCCGCAAAACCCGAAACAGTTGCTCGCGCCCGCGAATGGGTCGATAGTTTTGCGCCCTCTTCAATTCATTTGACAATTCCGGTGGGCTCATCCCGAATCTCGATCGCGGTACGAGCGGATCAATATCATCGGGTATGGCGTGAGTGGTGCATTCAAAGGCCGGCGCGAGGACCACCGCCTCCTCACCGGACAAGGTCGATATACCGCCGATTGGGATTTGCCCGGCCAAGCCCGCGGCTATTTCCTGCGCTCGGATCGGCCGCACGCCGAGATCGTGGCGATCGACACGGCCGCGGCGATGGCTGGCCCCGGCGTGCTCGCCGTGTTCAGCGGCGAGCATGTGATCAAGGCCGGTTTCAAGAGCCCGCGGCCGATCCTGCATTTCAAGGGAAAGGACGGCGCGGCGATCAAGGTCCCGCATCGCCCTGCGCTCGCCCATGAACGCGTGCGCTTCGTTGGCGAGGCGGTGGCACTGGTCGTGGCGGAGACCGAAGCGGCTGCACAGGACGCCGCGGAGCGGATCGTCGTCGACTATCGCGACCTGCCGGTCGTGATCGAGGCCGCCGACGCACTCGAAGCGGCGGCGCCGCTCATCCATACCGACGTGCCCCGCAACCTCGCGGTCGATTACGAATACGGCAGTCGTGCACCGGTGGAGGAAGCCTTCGCCAAGGCGGCGCAAGTGGTGCGCCTGACGCTCGAGGCACAGCGCATTTCCGGCAATCCGATGGAGCCAAAGTCGTGCCTAGCGGCCTATGACCCGCGCACCGGCATGCATGACGTCTACATGCCGACCCAGGGAGCCGCCGGCATCCGTGCCGAGCTCGCCTATGTCACCGGCATTCCCCAGGAGCAGTTGCGCGTCCACGCCCAGGACGTCGGCGGCGCATTCGGCGTACGCAACGAGATTTATCCAGAATTCGCCGCTGTTCTCCTGGCGACGCGAAGCCTCGGCCGCCCCGTGAAATGGACCGGCACGCGGGCCGAAACGATCGTCAGCGACCACCAGGGACGCGGCGTCACACTGACCGGCGAGCTTGCCCTCGACCGCGACGGCAATTTCCTAGCCATGCGCATCGAGTGGCTGGTCAATCTCGGCGCCTATTGCTCGAACGCCGGGCCGTTTATCAACACCGCGGCGTCGCCGACCAGCATGGCGGTGAACGCCTATCGGACGCCGGCGTGCTACGGACTGAATCGGCTGGTCTTCACCAACATTACGCCGGGCACCGCCTATCGCGGTGCCGGACGGCCGAGCGTGGCCTATCTGGCCGAGCGTCTAGTCGATGAGGCTGCGCGGGTCACCGGCATCGACCGCATCGAGTTGCGCCAACGCAATTTCCTCGCCCGGGACGTATTCCCGTACAAGACCCCGACCGGCTCGACTTATGACAGCGGCGATCCGCAAGGCCTGCTCGCGCAAGCCCTGAAAGAATCCGACTGGCACGATTTCGAGCGTCGGCGGGCTGAGGCGAAGGCGCGCGGGCGATTGCGCGGCATCGGCTGCGCCACGTTCATCGAGCCGTCCGGCGGCGTCGGCCAAGAAGAGATCGCAATCCGGTTCAATGCGGCGGGCGGCATGCAGCTCTACGCCAATGCCGGCCCATCCGGGCAAGGCCATGAGACCGTGTTTCCCGACTTGGTCGCCGAGATCCTCGGCCTGGCAGCGGAGGACATCGCGCTGCGTTACAACGACCCCGACGCCCCGGCGTTGGCTGGAACCGGCAGCTTCGGCTCACGTTCGCTTATCAGCCACGGCAGCGCGTTGGCGGTCGGCGCGCGGGAGGTGATCCGCAACGGCATGGCATTGGCGGCGAAGGAGCTCGAGGTCGCCGCCGGCGATCTCGTGTTCGAGCGCGGCCGCTACCTCGTGCCGGGGACCGACCTTGCGATCGGCCTCGACGAGCTGGCGCGCAAGCATGCCGGCGACCAGCCGCATCCGCTCGACGCCGTCGCCAAGATCCATACCTCGGGGGCGTTTCCGAGCGGCGCTCACGTGGCCGAGGTCGAGATCGATCCCGATACCGGCGCGCTCGAGGTCGTTCGCTATGTCGCGGTCGACGACTGCGGAAAAGTCTACAACCACGTCCTGGTCGAGGCGCAGCTCCACGGAGGTGTGGTGCAAGGCATCGGCCAGATTCTGGGCGAGCAGTGCGTCTACGATCGCGATACTGGCCAGCTGCTGACCGGCACCTTAATGGATTACTACATGCCGCGTGCCGACTGCGTGCCCGCGCTCTCGCTGCACGACCGCTCGATTCCCTCGCCGAGCAATCCGCTTGGCGCCAAGGGAGCCGGCGAAGCCGGCGCCACAGGGGCCATTCCGACCATCGCCAATGCGGTCATGGACGCACTCGCGCCGCTCGGGATTCATAAGCTGGACATGCCCTACACGCCGCACCGGGTTTGGGCGGCGATCCAACGGGCCCGACAATCGCAGCCGGACGCAGACCGTTC
>CAVQIP010000032.1:0-98424 GCA_963712565.1 uncultured Alphaproteobacteria bacterium
GCGCTCAAGGTCGGGCAGGCGGCCGGCCTCGTGTTTCGCCGCGGCGAGCATCGCCATCGGGTGCTGATCGGCAAGGATACGCGGCTCTCCGGCTACATGATCGAGACCGCGCTGGTCGCGGGCTTCACCTCGGTCGGCATGGATGTGCTGCTGACCGGCCCGATGCCGACGCCGGCGGTCGGCATGCTCACGCGCTCGATGCGCGCCGATCTCGGCGTGATGATCTCGGCCTCGCATAATCCTTACGACGACAACGGCATCAAGCTGTTCGGTCCGGACGGCTACAAGCTGTCCGACGAGGTCGAGCAGCAAGATCGAAGACGCTGATCGATGCCGACCTCGCCAAGCAGCTCGCCAAGAGCGCCGATCTCGGCCGCGCCAAGCGCATCGACGGCGTGCAGGATCGCTACATCGAGTTCGCCAAGCGCACGCTGCCGCGGAATCGCGCTCGAGGGCCTGCGCGTCGTGGTCGATTGCGCCAACGGCGCGGCCTACCAGGTGGCGCCCGAGGCGCTCTGGGAGCTCGGCGCCGAGGTGATTTCGATCGGCGTCGAGCCCGACGGCTTCAACATCAACACGGAGTGCGGCTCGACCGCGCCGGAGGCGCTGTGCCGCAAGGTGCGCGAGATGCGCGCCGACATCGGCATCGCGCTCGACGGCGACGCCGACCGCGTGATCATCGTCGACGAGCGCGGCCACATCGTCGACGGCGACCAGCTGCTGGCGGTGATCGCCGAGAGCTGGAAGGCGGACGGCCGCCTCGCCAAGCCCGGCGTGGTCGGCGACCGTGATGTCGAATCTCGGCCTCGAGCGCTATCTGCGGAACTCGGGCTCTCGCTCGCGCGCACCCCGGTCGGCGACCGCTACGTGCTCGAACACATGCGCAGCACGGCTACAATGTCGGCGGCGAGCCGTCCGGCCACATCATCCTGTCCGATTACACCACCACCGGCGACGGCTTGGTCGCCGCGCTGCAGGTGCTGGCGGTGGTGAAGAAGCAGGAGCAGCCGGTGTCGCAGGTCTGCCACCGCTTCGATCCGCTGCCGCAGGTGCTCAAGAACGTGCGCTACAAGAGCGGCAAGCCGCTCGAGAACGCCAAGGTGCGCTCCGCCATCAAGGACGCCGGAAGCCCGGCTCAACGGCCAGGGCCGGCTGGTGGTGCGCCCCTCCGGCACCGAGCCGGTGATCCGGGTGATGGGCGAGGGCGACGACAAGGTGCTGGTCGAGGAGGTCGTCGACGGCATCGTCGATGCGCTCACCAACGCCGCGTGAGCGCGCTTCCTCCCCGGCCGCCAACTTCTATCCCCTCGTCGCCACTGGCAAAAGGACGCGACGCCACGGGCGGCGTCGGCGCGCAGTTTGGAATACGTATAAAATCAGCGTTTTGTTTTTGCCTGCCCCCATCGCCTCGTGTATCGATAGTTGCATAAAGAACTAACCTCCGGGACCGCCGCTTTCCCCATGATCGTCTGTTCTTGCAACGTGCTGAGCGACCACGACGTCCGCACGGCGCTGACCGCCGAGGAGACCCCGCGCACCACCGGCCAGGTCTATGGCTGCCTCGGCTGCAGCGCCCAGTGCGGGCGTTGCGCGCGCACCATCCGCCGGATCATGGACGAGGCGCTCGCGGGCGCTTGCGGCTGTTGCGCCGAGCGGCCAGCACCGCGGCTGAGCATCGGCATTCACAACGGCCGGTCGCGATCGACAGCGGGATCGCTTGTCGCCCTTGTCGCCACGCGCGATATGCGCGAGCTTGGCGCTATTCCAATCTTGGCGATCCGTGATCGCAACCAGTCCAGCCAGGGAGTGCGGACCATGAAGGGCGACGCCGAGAGTCATCGAGTACCTCAACCGCGGGCTGCGGCACGAGCTCACCGCGATCAACCAGTATTGGCTGCATTACCGGCTGCTCGACAATTGGGGCTACAAGGCGCTGGCCAAGCAGTGGCGCAAGGAATTGATCGAGGAGATGGAGCACGCCGACAAGCTCGTCGAGCGCATCATCTTCCTCGACGGCTTTCCCAACATGCAGGTGCTCGACCCGCTGCACATCGGCCAGAACGTGAAGGAGGTGCTCGACTGCGATCTCGCGGCCGAGATGTCGGCGCGCGCGCTCTATCAGGAGGCGGCGACCCATTGCCATGCGGTCAAGGACTACGTCACCCGCGACCTGTTCGAGAAGCTGATGCACGACGAGGAAGAGCACATCGACTTTCTCGAGACCCAGCTCGACCTCGTCGCCAAGCTCGGCGTCGAGCTCTATGCCCAGCACCACATCGGCAAGGCCGACGACGATCACGCGAACTGAAGGCGGCGGCGGAGCGATCGGCCGCCAGCCGTGCCGGCGCGGCGGGACGTTCCGCGCTCTGCCGCCGCCTGCCGCCCGTCGCAACGATCGGCGCGTTCGCGCCGGATGACGTGCGCGGTTGCGCCCCGCTTGACGGCGCCCGCCTCCTTCCCGTATGCCCGACCGCGGGACACCCCTCCCCACCGAGGGGCGCCTATCTGGAAGGATAGACCATGACCAGCACGATGCCCGCCGTGCGGCCGGCCGTTCCGCACTTCTCCTCCGGCCCCTGCGCCAAGCGCCCGGGTTGGAGCCTGTCAGCCCTCACCGACGCCGTGCTCGGACGCTCGCACCGGTCGAAGATCGGCAAGGCGAAGCTCAAGCGCGCGATCGATCTCACCCGCGAGGTGCTCGAAGTTCCCGCCGACTACCGCATCGCCATCGTGCCGGCTTCCGATACCGGTGCGGTCGAGATGGCACTGTGGTCGCTGCTCGGCGCGCGGCCGGTCACCATGCTGGCCTGGGAATTGTTCGGCGAGGGCTGGGTAAGCGACGTCGCAAAGGAGCTCAAGCTCAGCAACGTCACCGTGCTCAAGGCCGGTTACGGCGAGCTTCCCGATCTCGCCAAGGTCGATCCGGCGTCCGACGTGGTGTTCACCTGGAACGGCACCACTTCGGGCGTGCGCGTTCCGAACGGCGATTGGATCGCCGCGGATCGGGCGGGTCTCACCATTTGCGATGCCACCTCCGCCTGCTTCGCGCAGGCGCTGGATTGGCGCAAGCTCGACGTCGTCACCTTCTCCTGGCAGAAAGCGCTCGGCGGCGAAGCGGCGCACGGCATGCTGATCCTGTCGCCGCGCGCGGTCGAGCGCCTGGAAAGCTATACGCCGCCCTGGCCGCTGCCGAAAATCTTCCGGCTCACCAAAGGCAACAAGCTCAACCAGGGCATCTTCGAAGGCGAGACCATCAACACCCCCTCGATGCTGTGCGTCGAGGATTATCTCGACACGCTCGCCTGGGCGAAATCGATCGGCGGGCTCAAGGCGTTGATGGCGCGCGCCGATGCCAATGCCAAGGCGGTCGCCGACTGGGTCGCGGTCACGCCGTGGATCGATTTCCTCGCTCGCGATGCGGCGATCCGCTCGAACACTTCGGTCTGTCTGAAGGTGGTCGATCCGGCGATCGGCAAGCTTCCCGCCGAGGCGCAGGCGGCGTTCGTGAAGAGTATCGCCGCCGCCCTGGAGAAGGAGGGCGTCGCCTACGACATCGATGCCTATCGCGACGCTCCTGCCGGGCTGCGCATCTGGTGCGGCTCGACCGTCGAGCGCGCCGACGTGGAAGCGCTCACGGTCTGGCTCGATTGGGCCTTCGCCAAGAGCAAGGATGCGCTGCGCAAGGCGGCGTAACGACTGCCGTCATTGCCGGGCTTGACCCGGCAATCCATCTTTTTCGCAAGAAGATGGATGCGCGGGTCAAGCCCGCGCATGACAAGAACAGACACCGCATATCGCGTAGATAGGTCCTTGATCATGCCTCCCAAAGTTCTCATCTCCGACGCGCTCTCTCCCGCCGCGGTGCAGATCTTCAAGGATCGCGGCATCGAGGTCGACTTCCAGCCCAAGCTTGGAGGCGACAAGGACCAGCTCGCCGAGCTGGTCGGCCATTTCGACGGCCTCGCCATCCGCTCGGCCACCAAGGTCACTTCCAAGATCTTGGACAAGGCGAAGAGCCTGAAGGTGATCGGGCGCGCCGGCATCGGCGTCGACAACGTCGACATCCCCGCCGCAACCGCCAAGGGCGTGATCGTGATGAACACGCCGTTCGGCAATTCGATCACCACCGCCGAGCATGCGATCACGCTCATGCTGGCGCTGGCACGCCAGATCCCGCAGGCCGACGTTTCCACGCAGGCCGGCAAATGGGAGAAGAACCGCTTCATGGGCGTCGAGATCACCAGCAAGACGCTGGGCGTCATCGGCTGCGGCAATGTCGGCTCTATCGTGGCCAATCGTGCGATCGGACTGAAAATGAAGGTGATCGCCTATGATCCCTTTCTCGCGCCCGAACGGGCGGTGGAGCTCGGGGTGGAAAAGGTCGATCTTGCCGAACTGCTCAGGCGGGCCGATTTCGTGACGCTGCATACCCCGCTCACGGAAAAGACGAAAAGCATCATCGACGCCAAGGCGCTCGCGGCGATGAAGAAGGGCGTGCGCATCATCAATTGCGCGCGCGGCGGGCTGGTCGACGAGGCGGCCCTGCGCGCCGCGCTCGATTCCGGCCACGTCGCTGGCGCCGCCTTCGACGTGTTCACCGAGGAGCCGGCAACCGACAATCCGTTGTTCGGCCATCCCAATGTGGTGTGCACCCCGCATCTCGGCGCCGCCACCACCGAGGCGCAGGAAAACGTCGCGCTGCAGATCGCCGAGCAGATGTCGGACTACCTGCTGCGCGGCGCGATCTCGAACGCCGTCAACTTCCCGTCGATCTCGGCCGAGGAGGCGCCGCGGCTGCGCCCCTTCATCGAGCTGGCGGAAAAGCTCGGCTCGTTCGCCGGCCAACTGACCGAGAGCGGCATCCACAAGGTGCAGCTGTCCTACGAAGGCCACGTCGCCGGCATGAATACCAAGGCGCTGACCTCGGCCGCCATCGCCGGGTTGTTGCGGCCGATGCTGCAGGACGTGAACGTGGTCTCCGCGCCGATCGTCGCCAAGGATCGCGGTATCGTGGTCGAGGAGATGACGCGCGCGGCGGCGGGCGACTACGAGAGCCTGATCACGGTGACAGTGGTCACCGAGCGCCAGACGCGCTCGGTGTCGGGCACGGTCTTTGCCGACGGGCGCCCGCGCATCGTCAACATCAAGGGCATTCGCATGGACGCGGAATTCGGCCGGTCCATGATCTACATCACCAATCTGGACAAGCCCGGCTTCATCGGGCGGTTCTCGTCCACGCTGGGCGATGCCGGCATCAACATCGCGACCTTTCACGTAGGGCGCGACGCACCCGGCGGCAACGCTATCGCCCTGATCGAGATCGACGGTGAATTGCCGCCGCAGGTGCTCGCCGCGGTGCGCGCGCTGCCGCAGGTGCAGCAGGCGCGACCGCTGAAGTTTTGAAGGCCGCCCGGCGTCAGGCGCTGTGCGCGCCAATCGGATGAACGGCTTCGCGCGGCGAGCCGTTCGTTATCCGCACTTTCGTCGCCTCGGCGGCGGCGACTTCCAGGAGATAGGCGAGGTCGTCCAATTCGACCTTGCGGCACATTCTGCAGAGCTCTCTTGTCATCGTGGCAGCGTAGTGGGCGACTTGTGTCCTGCTTTCCATGACTCCCTCCAAGCTCACCGGACGCGCGCGAGGATGGGAGACAACGATCTACGCTGATGTGAACTAGCTTACACAGCGGATGGATTCTTTCAGCGCCCGAGCGCATTCGAGCCGAATGCGATCCGGGTCTGACGCTGCGCTGGTGCGCCGGCGGCGTGCGCTTGCCAGCGGGCGCCCAGGCCCGCAGCGGCTGCCGCGATCTTGCCGCGAGATTGCCTTGGAGAGAGCGGAATCATCCGGTGTGGTTAGCGCGGCGCGACGGCAAGGGGTGAATAAGACCCGCAGAATCAGGCGGTTGGCGTAAGGACGGGGACCCCCGTCCCGGGCCCGCCACCTTGCCTGCATGGGCCTGATCCCTTACCCGTAGAGCCGCCGAAAGTCGGGCAAGCCTTTGTTGCGGCGAGGCTATCCCGGGCGTCGGCGACGCGAAGGAAAGGCGCCTCATGGCCAATGTGGTCGTGGTCGGTTCCCAGTGGGGGGACGAGGGAAAGGGGAAAATCGTCGACTGGCTGTCGGAGCAAGCCGACATCGTCGTTCGCTTCCAGGGTGGACATAATGCGGGCCACACGCTCGTCATCGACGGGATCACCTACAAGCTGTCGCTCTTGCCGTCGGGCGTGGTGCGGCCGGGGAAGCTGTCCGTGATCGGCAACGGCGTCGTGATCGATCCGCACGCGCTCCTCGAGGAGATCGACCGGCTGCGGGGGCAAGGGGTCGATGTCACGCCGCAAAACCTGCGCATTGCCGAGAATGCCACGCTGATCCTGCCCCTGCACCAGGAGCTCGACACCATTCGCGAGTCCTCCAACCTGCTCACCCGCGTCGGCACCACGCGGCGCGGCATCGGCCCGGCCTACGAGGACAAAGTGGGCAGGCGTGCAATACGCGTCATGGACCTCGCAGATCCGCTGGCGCTCGGGCGCAAGATCGAGCGCCTGCTGGCGCATCACAATGCCTTGCGGCGCGGGCTCGGATCTCGCGGAAGTCGGGGTCGACACCGTGCACCAGCAGCTGCAGAGCGTCGCCCCGCGCGTGCTGCCTTACGTGGATTCGGTGTGGTCGCTGCTCGACCAGAAGCGGCGCGAGGGCAAGCGCATCCTGTTCGAAGGCGCCCAGGGCGCGCTGCTCGACATCGACCACGGCACCTACCCGTTCGTCACCTCCTCGAACACGGTGGCGGCACAGGCCGCGACCGGCTCGGGGCTCGGACCTGCGGCGATCGGCTACGTGCTCGGCATCTGCAAGGCATATACAACCCGCGTGGGCGAAGGGCCGTTCCCGACCGAGCAGACCAACGATATCGGCCGCCTGCTCGGCGAGCGCGGACGCGAGTTCGGCACCGTGACCGGCCGGCCGCGGCGCTGCGGCTGGTTCGACGCCGTGCTCGTGCGCCAGACCGTCCGCACCAGCGGCATCAACGGCTTGGCGCTGACCAAGCTCGACATCCTGGATGGTTTGACGGAGCTTAAGGTTTGTGTGGGATACCGCCTCGATGGACGGGAAATCGATTATCTCCCGGCGGGTGAGCACGCCCAGGCCCATGTCGAGCCGGTCTACGAAACCGTCGAGGGCTGGCAGGAGGAGACCGCACGCGCGCGCTCGTGGGCGCAGCTGCCGGCGCAGGCGATCAAATACGTGCGCCGGGTCGAGGAATTGGTGGGTTGCCCGGTCGCCTTGCTGTCGACCAGCCCCGAGCGCGAGGACACCATTCTGATGCACAACCCGTTCGAGAACTGAATTAAGCGGAATTCCGGACAAAGAACGAGTAAACTCAACTCCGATGGCCGACTATTACCCGCTCATCTCCCGCGCCGTCGCCGGTCTCGAAAAGAACAACGGCGAGAACCGGCGCGCGCTGTACGAACGCGCACGCGCGGCGCTACTGGCCCAGTTGCGCGGGGTGACGCCGGCCCTCGACGAGTCGGACATCACCCGCGAGCGCCTCGCGCTCGAGGAATCGATCCGCAAGGTGGAAGCTGAATCGGCGCGTCAGTTCGTCGAGGCCTCGCGCCAGATGTCGGCGGCCAGGATCCGCTCGGTCGAGTCGCGCGCAGCCGAAGCCCGCCAATGGAGCGAGTCGCCGGCTGCCAAGATCCGTTCGAGCGAGCCGCGTCCGGCCGAGCCGCGCCAATGGCAAGAAGTCGAGCCGTCCGCTCCGTCGCCGCGGCGCTTCGTCAGTCCGCCGCAGGCCGCGCCGGAGAGCGCGCCGTCGCCGCCACAAGACGCACGCCGGCAGTGGCCGCCGTCGTCATCGCCGTCGCCGTCATCGCCGCCGCCCGATGGGCCGCCCTCCGATTCGATCCTCGACCAGCCGCCCGAGCCGCCGGCGCCCGCGCCGCCCTCGCGCCACCTGCTGCGCCGATTCTTGGGCGAGCGACGGATGCCGTCCGACGGCGCCAGGGATTTCCGCCACGTCGCCGCCGGAAGCGACGAGGCCGGCGGTACTGCGCGCGCGGAAAAACCCGCGCGCGACGCGGTGCCGGCGCCCGATTTCGACCGTTCCCAGCGTGCCTACGACCGCACGCCGTTCGACCGTTCCGATGGCCGGATGTTCGAGCCGCAGGCGCCGCAGGAGCGCATGTTCGAGCCGGCGCCGCACGAGCCGCGGGCGCACGAGGACTTTTCGGAGCCGATGCTCGAATCGTCGTTCGCGCTCGACGACTCTCATCCGGCTCCGGCTCACGAGCGGCGCGTTCCGCCGCCTCCGATCGAGGACGAGGTCGAGTTCGAGGAGGCGGAGGAGGAAGAGGTGCGGCCGTCGCGGTCGTACCGCGATCTGATCAAGGGCCTGGTCGCGGCCGGTGTCGTCATCGCCATCGGCGGTCTGCTGCTGTGGCAGTGGCCGAACATGGTCGCGCTCTACCAGTCGTTCCGCACGCCGGCGGTCGAGACCGCGCGCGATACGCCGCCCGCGACCACGCGTCCGAAGATCACCGACCGGATCGAGCCCGGCAGCCAGCAGGCTCCAGCCACGCCGGCGCCCGGGGCGCAGCCCGGCGCCGCAGCGGCGCAGAAGGTGGTGCTGTACGAGGAAGACCCCGCCGATCCCAACGGCAAGCGCTTCGTCGGTTCGGCAATCTGGCGGACCGAGACCGTGACGCCCGGACCGGGACAGCCACCGGAGCTGGCGATCCGCGCCGATGTCGAGGTGCCTGAGCGCAAGCTCGCCATGACCTGGTCGCTCCGCCGCAACACCGATAAGGGGCTGCCGGCGAGCCACACGGTCGAGATCATGTTCAAGCTGCCGGCCGATTTCCCCTCCGGCGGCATCTCCAACGTTCCCGGCATCTTGATGAAGCAAGCCGAGCAGACGCGCGGCGTGCCGCTCGCCGGGCTCGCGGTCAAGGTCACGCCCGGCTTCTACCTGATCGGCCTCTCCAACCTGGAGGCCGACAAGGAGCGCAATCTTCAATTGCTGAAAGAGCGCGCCTGGTTCGATATCCCGGTGGTCTACAACAACAACCGCCGCGCCATCCTCGCCATCGAGAAAGGCTCGCCCGGCGAGCGCGTTTTCGCCGACGCCTTCAAGGCTTGGAAGCAGTAGGCGGCGACGCGCTCATTGCAACGGCCGCCGTCGCGAAGACGGCCGTTCGTGTGAGTGCGATCAATGCGCCGACAGCGCGGGCGCGGCCGGACGGGTTTCCATCGCCGCGATGCGGCTCTTCACCGCCCGCTGCACCTTCTCGAAGGCGCGCACCTCGATCTGACGAACGCGCTCGCGCGACACGCCGAATTCGGCGGCCAAATCCTCGAGCGTGATCGGGTCGTCGGCCAGCCGCCGCGCCTCGAAGATGCGCCGCTCGCGCTCGTTGAGCACCGAGAGCGCCTCGCCCAGCGCCTTCCTGCGGTTGTCCGATTCCTCGCTCTCCGCCAGCCGCGTCTCCTGATCGGAGACCTCGTCGACCAGCCAGTCCTGCCACTCGCCGGAATCGCCCTCTTCGCGGATCGGGGCGTTGAGCGACACGTCGCCGCCGAGCCGGCGGTTCATGTCGACCACGTCCTGCTCGGTCACGCCAAGCCGCCGGGCGATGAGCTTGACCTGGTCGGGGCGCAGGTCGCCGTCTTCCAGCGCCGAAATCTTGCTCTTGGCCTTGCGCAGGTTGAAGAACAGCTTCTTCTGATTGGCGGTGGTGCCCATCTTCACCAGCGACCACGAGCGCAGGATGTATTCCTGGATCGCCGCCTTGATCCACCACATGGCGTAGGTGGCGAGGCGGAACCCTTTTTCCGGCTCGAACCGCTTGACCGCCTGCATCAGGCCGACATTGCCTTCCGAGATCACCTCGGAGATCGGCAGGCCATAGCCGCGATAGCCCATGGCGATCTTGGCGACCAGGCGCAAATGGCTGGTGACGAGCTTGTGCGCGGCGTCGCGGTCGCCGTGCTCGCGCCAGCGCTTGGCCAGCATGTATTCGTCCTGCGGTTCCAGCATTGGAAACCGCCGGATTTCCTCCAGATAACGGGTAAGGCCGGATTCGGCCGTCAGGATCGGCAAAGCCGCGGTACGGGCCATAGTAGCGCCCTCCAAAAGTTGGCCCCCGGATGGACCGGCGGGCGGAGCACACCGCCGCTCCCCGAGCCGACGGTGCCAGTCCTTGCTGCGACTGCGAAATGCGGATCGCAGGCGCACACATTACAGGACAAGCCGGGGCAAAAGGAAGTGAACTCGGCGTCACGTCGCCGTGACCCCTGCGTGTGTGCCTAAGCCCTTGATTGGCCGAGCTTTCGCGGTCAGGCCGATGTGCCCTGTGCACCGAGGCTGTGGCGTAAACAAAGAAGATCGTCCGGCAGTTCCGATCGGAACTCCAGAACGTTGCCCTGCGATGGATGTTCGACAGCCAATAAATAGGCATGCAGGGCCTGTCTGCCAAGGGCCGCCAGCGCGGCGCGGGCCTCCGGCCGCAGTTGATTCGCCTTGCTCTTGAAGCCCGGGCCGTAGACGTCGTCGCCCAGGAGCGGATGTCCGATCGCGGCGAGATGGACGCGGATCTGGTGGGTGCGTCCGGTCTCGAGCCGGCAGGCGAGCAGGCTCGCCACCGGCGCACCATCGGCGCCGAGGTAGCGCTCGAGCACCTCCCAATGGGTGACCGCAGCGCGGCCGCCCGCGCGCACCGCCATCTTGTCGCGGGCGCGCGGGTGCCGGTCGATCGGCTTGTCGATGGTGCCGCGGGGGCGGTCGGGCACGCCCCAGACGAAGGCGAGATAGCCGCGGCGCAGCGCGCCGGTGCGGCCGTGGTCGGCGAACTGGCGGCTGAGCGCGCGATGCGCGCGATCGGTCTTGGCGACCACCAGCAGGCCGGTGGTGTCCTTGTCCAGGCGATGCACGATGCCGGGCCGCTTGACGCCGCCCACCCCGGACAGGCTGTCGCCGCAATGGGCGATGAGCGCGTTGACCAGCGTGCCGGTCCAGTTGCCGGCGGCGGGATGCACCACCAGCCCGGCCGGCTTGTCGATGACGATGATCTCGTCGTCCTCGAACACCACGTCGAGCGGGATGTTCTCCGGCCCCACCGTGACTTCTGCCGCGGCCGGCAGATCGAGCACGATGGTGCCGCCAGCGTTGACGCGGTGGCCCGGATCGCGGATCGTGGCGCCGTCGATCGCGACGCGGCCCGCCAGGATCAGCGCCTTGTGGCGCGAGCGCGACAGCTCGGCCACGCGCGCCGCTAGCACGCGGTCGAGCCGTTCGCCGGCGTCCTCGGCGGCGACCACCAGTTTCTCGCTGCGCCCCTGCGTCGAAGCCATGAGCAACCCGTCGGCGGACGATGACCAGCCCCTCGATCCCGCGGCCGCCCGCATGGTCGCGAAGGTGCGCTGGCTGATGGTGATCTCCGGCGCCACCACGCTCGTCGCCATTGCCGCGGTGATCGGGGTCATCGGCTATCGCGTTTTCAAAGCCGAGGGAAGCGCGGCGGCGGTAGACGTGACCGCGCTGCTGCCGAAGGGCGCGCGCATCACCGCCACCGCCGTGGGTGAGGACCGCATCGCCGTCACCCTCGAGGTCGGCGGCGCGGTCGAGATCCGTACCTTCGACCTCAAGACGCTCAAGCCCGCCGGACGGCTCAAGTTCGCGATCGAGCCGTGAACGGCGCCGGCGGCAGGCGGCGGCTTGCGCGCGCCTGGGATCGGGGGTATTTCCCAAGCCTCTCCGCTTGCTCCCTTCGTCTAGCGGCCCAGGACGTCGCCCTCTCACGGCGAAAACAGGGGTTCGAGTCCCCTAGGGAGCGCCATGGGTTTCAATCACTTTAGCGAGTTCCAGCCGGTTTCTCGGCGACCGCCGAGGAGGCCACGCCAACGCAAGTCGAAGACGGGCAACTTACGCCGGAGACTTGAGCCGCTGCGCCGAGCGGTCCTACACGTAAATCGTACAAGTGCGGCCACCGTCCGGATCGCTGGACATGCCGCCGCCCAACTGTGAGCACATGTCCTCGAAGGGATCTCTAGCCTGCATCCGTGCCCGGTCCGCGGAAGATCGTGGAAAGGTGATCATCGAGTCACAGCAGGGACAGGCCTCTGCGATCACGCATACGCATCCCGGAATGCAGTCACGATCACCTCCGCGAGACTGGGAAATATTCCTGCGGCAACGCTTGATTGCGATACTCTGGCGACCCCACGGTAGCTCCTGCCCGAGGGATAAACTGCGGCCTCTGCGGTAAAACCTGGATATTGCCGATGATCTTCGATGGCATTCTTGCCTCCTTGCGGAATAGAACGGACGCCGAGATGCACGAGCCGCCGGCGGCGGCTCGTGCCGTAGCCTGACGGGCGTAACAGGAGTGTTTCGAATCTGATCCGGCTTCAACCGCAAGGTCGAGCCCTTGCGGCGCGCTGCGATGTGTCAGTGACCCACTTGCAGCGATACGCCGTTTCCATACTGCCTGCGCGCATTCGGAGGCGCGACGCGCGCATATAGTCGCTCTGGTACGCCGCGGAATGATCATGCGGATCACACTGTCCATCGCGACGGCATGGACGCTGCTCGCGGCTGTGCCGGCGCCGGCCGCTGCGCAGACGGTTGCTGTCTTCGATTTCGAACTGATCGACACCAGTCTCGAGGGCGAGATCAAGGGCGTGCGCGCCGATGAACAGGCGCGGCTCGTCCGTCTGAGCGATCAATTGCGGCGCCGACTCGCGGAATCGGGCCGGTTCTCGCTCGTCGATATGGCACCGATCGCCGACGAGGCGCGGGCCAGCAACCTGCAAGCCTGCGGCGGCTGCGACGCGCGCTTGGCGGCACGCGTCGGCGCCGAGCTCGCCGTCACCGGCACCGTGCAAAAGGTGTCGAACCTGATCCTCAACATGAACATCTACATCCGAGACGCAGCGTCGGGACGGACCGCTGCGGCCATGAGCGCGGATATGCGCGGCAATACCGACGAGTCCTGGTCACGCACCCTCGATTGGCTCGTGCGCAATCGCCTGCTCGCGCCCGGCTACGGCGCGCGCCAATGACCCCTGTTGCTTAGACTAATGTTCGGGGCTTGATCGCGCCGGCGATGCCAGCGGCCGTCGGGCGATGAACCACGCGACGACGACGATCGGTGCCGCGAGGATGCTGCCGGCCGCGAAGATGGTGGAGAACGGCACCCCGGCCGAATCGTGCAGTGGTCCGATCCCGAAGGCGGCGACGCCGTAGCCGAGCTGATAGAACGCGATCAGCTCGCCCGACATCACCGCCGAGAGGCGGGGAAACTCGTCGCCGCCGAAGCTGATGCTCAGGGGCAGGAAGCCGGAGCAGGCGAGGCCGGCGAGCCCGAAAATGACGATCCCGCCGGCTTCGCCCTGCACGTGCGGAGCCAGTTGAAAGACCACCAGCAGCATCACCGGGAGCGCGACATAGATCCAGCGCGCCGGCAGATGCCGCGAGATCAGCGCGATCAGGACGCGCCCCGCAGTCACCATCACCCAGAAGGCGGCGAGCGCGAACGAGGCGCCCTGGGTCGACACGCCGCGCTCGCCGCTGAGATAGAGCATGGCCCAGTTGCCGTTGAGCGTCTCGACGATGCCGTAGAGAAAGACGGCGGCGGCATAGAGCCAGAACCGGTGCGGCAGGCTGGCCCAGCTCACCGACGCAGGCGCGCCGCCCGCGCCGGCGATGCCCAGCGGCTGCATCAGGGCGACGGCGAACAGCAGCGCCAGCACGCACGCCACCACGACCGGCAGCAGCCACCAGACGCCCAGGGCGGCGACGATTGCCACCAGCACCGGCGCCAGCGCGGTGCCCAGGCCGAGCAGCGCATTGAGCGCCAGCACCGCGCGGTCGGCGCGTCCCGGGAAGAACGCCTCGGCGTAGGTGTTGAGCGCCATGACGGTGGCGCCAAAGCCCAGTCCGAGCGCGCCGGTGGCGAGCAGCAGCACGCCGAAGGCCGCGTCCGGCGCGCCCAGCAGCAGCCGGCTCAGCGCCAGCAACGCCATCGCGACGATATCGCCGGCAAATCCCGCCAGCAGCACCCGACGCAGGCTCCATCGCCGCGCCAGTTTCGGCGCCAGCGCGGAGGCGAGGATCGCCAGCACCACCTGGGGCACGAACATCGCGCCGTAGCGCGTGCTGTCGAAGCCGAAGCCGTCCGGGCTGGTGAAGATCGAGCTCGCGGCCGGGAACGTCACCAGCGCCAGGCCCTGCATGACGGCCGCCACGTAGACGACGCCGATCTCGGTGCGGCTCGCCATCGGCTCGGCCGTCCGCTCACGCCAGCCGTTGCAACAGGTGATCGCCGACCCGGATGGCGTTGGCGATCGCGGTGAGCGAGGGGTTCACCGCCCCGATGCTGACGAAGAAGCTGGTGTCCACCACGTACAGATTGTCGAGCTCGTGCGCCTTGCAGTTCACATCCAGCACCGAAGACTTCGGATCCTTGCCGAACCGGCAGGTCCCGGCCTGGTGGGCGCAGCCGGCGAGCGGGATCTCGGTCTTCATATAGATGTTGCGCGGGATCAGATGATCCGGATGCATGCCCAGATGGCTGAGCATCGATTTGAGCTTGTCGTACAGCTTCTGCTTGGGCACCTGGTTGTTCGGCGTGTAGCTCAGCGTCAGCTTGCCCGACCTGTCCACGGTGACGCGATTGTTGGGATCCGGCAGGTCCTCGGTGGTGAGCCAGAAATCCACCGCGTGGTAGGCGAGATCGTCGAGCAGGCCGGTCGGGAACAACGCGGTCTCCAGCGGCTTCTCGCCCCGGTACATCGGGCCCAGCGACTTGCCGATCATCTGGATGTTGCCCATCGGATAGTCGAACCCGTCCATGCCGAAATAGAAATCGTTCAACGCCAGGGTCTTCTGAAAGAAGGTCGGGTTGGGCTCGAGCGAGATCGCGAGCACCGCCTGGCTGTTGTGGAACATGTAGTGGCGGCCCACCTGGTCCGAGCCGTTGGCGAGACCGTTGGGGTGCTTGTCGTTGGCCGACATCAGCAGCAGCTTGGCGCTGTTGGCGGCGCCGCAGGACACGACGACGATGTCGCCGCGGAAGACCTCGCGCTGTCCCGCCACGTCGGCGATGACCGCCGTCACCGCCGTGCCGCCCGCATCCGTCTCCAGCTTGACGGCCTTGGCGTTGCGCAGCAGCGTCACGTTGGGAAACTCGACGGCCGGGCGCACCGCCACGACCTCCGCGTCCGACTTGGCGTGCACCAGGCAGGGAAAGCCGTCGCAGGTCTGACAGCGAATGCAGGTGCTGTAGGCCATGTTGCGCTCGTCCATCATCACCGCCGAGGGAGCAGGGAAGGGATGGTAGCCGGCCGCGGTGAGTTCATCGAACAGCCGCTGAATGCGCGGCTCGTTGGAGACCGGCGGGCACGGATAGGGTCCGCTGGCGGGCGGCTCGGTCGGGTCGCGGCCGCGCAGCCCGTGCACGTGGTACATCTGCTCGGCCCTGGCGTAGTACGGCTCGAGCTCCTCGTAGCTGATCGGCCAAGCCGGCGAGATGCCGTCGTGATGGCGCAGCTCGCCGAAATCCTGCTGCCGCAGCCGATACAGCGCGGCGCCGAACATCTTGGTCGCGCCGCCGACGAAATAATGCACCTGCGGCTGGAACGCCCGGCCGTCGCGGTCGTACCAGGTCTCGGGCGAGACGTAGCGGTTCTGCTCGAACACCGCCGCGGTATCCCAGTTCAGCGCCTCGCGCTTGAGCCAGTCGCCGCGCTCGAGAATCAGGATGCTCTTTCCCGAGGGGGCGAGCTGGCGGGCGAGCGTGCCGCCGCCCGCCCCGCTGCCGACGATGATGACGTCGAAGCGCTTGTCCATGTCCGCTTCTCGCTAGCGCATGTTGCGGAAAAGTGGGGACCGGTTTTCCGAAGAAAACATGCGTGCTAGAGACCGACGCTGCTGTGCATGATGCCGCCGTCGGCGAAGACGGTGGTCGCGGTGAGATAGCTCGCGCCGTCGCCGGCCAGGAACGAGACCACGCTGGCGATTTCTTCCGGGCGCGCCATGCGCCCCAGCGGGATGGCCGCATCGAGCTGCGCGAGCTTGGCCGGATCGTCCATCGTGCTGAGATTGATCGGCGTCGCCACCGCCCCCGGACCCACCCCGACGACCAGGATGTTGTGGCGGGCGAGCTCGAGCCCTGCGGTGCGCGTGAGCATGCGCATGCCGCCCTTGGCCAGGCAATAGGGAGTGTTGCCGGGCATCGGCCAGTCCTCGTGCACCGAGGTGATGTTGATGATGCGACCGCCGCCGCCCTGCTTGATCATCTGCTTGGCGGCGATCTGGGTGCCGAAGAAGGCGCTCTTGAGGTTGACCGCCATCACCTTGTCGTACTGGCCCTCGGTGGTGTCGAGGACCGAGGTGCGGGTTTCGATGCCGGCGTTGTTGACCATGATGTCCAGGCGGCCGAACTTGCGCACCGCCGCGTCGACCAGCTTCTGCAGGTCGGCGACCTTGCTCACATCGGCGTCGACGCCGATGGACTTGTCGCCGAGCTTGGCGATCTGCTGCTCGAGCGTCGCGGTCGCTTCCGGATGAGCCACGTAGTCGATGACGATGCTGGCGCCCTGGCGGGCGAGCGCCAGAACGATCGCCTGACCGATCCCGCTGTTCCCTCCAGTGACGATGGCAACCTTGTTCTGCAGCGACATGATGGTTCCCTCGCTGATCGTGTGGGGCCGCTTCGCAGCCCCTCAGGCATGCAGTCGCGGCGGCGAAGGCGCGCCCGGATTGACCCGCTCCGTGCACACGGGGCGCGCCGCCATCCCTCCTTCCGGCACCAGTTGCGCGATGAGGTTGGCGATGAGTCCGGTCCAGCCGGTCTGGTGCGACGCGCCGCAGCCGCGGCCATTGTCGCCATGGAAGTACTCGTGGAACAGAATGTAGTCCTTGAAATGGGGGTCGGTTTGAAACTTTTCATACCCCCCGAACACCGGACGCCTGCCGTCGGTTCCGCGCCGGAACAGCTTGATCAAGCGCCCGCACAATTCGTCGGCGATCTGGTCCAGCGTCAACATGGCGCCGGATCCGGTCGGGCACTCGATCTTCAGCCCGTCGCCGTAGAACTGATAGAAGCGCCGCAGGTTCTCGATCAGCAAATAGTTGACCGGCATCCAAATCGGTCCGCGCCAGTTCGAGTTGCCTCCGAACAATCCGGTATCGGACTCTCCCGGCTGATACGTCACGCGGTAATGCTCCCCGTTGTATTGGAAGTCGTAGGGATGCTCGAGGTAGGAACGCGATAGCGCCCTGATTCCGTATGGCGAAAGGAACTCGGTCTCATCGAGCATGCGGTGCAAGATCTTCGTCATGCGGAAGGCGCGCGCGAGCGAGAACAGGCGGCGTCCCTGCGTGCCCAGCTCGTTCCAGCGCGAGACCAGCTTCACCAGATCCGGCCGGCGCTCGCGGTAGAGTTCGATCTTGCGCCAGAGCTCGGGCCGCTTGTCGATCAGCTCCTGCTCGACAATTCCGACCGCGCACAGCGGAATGAGCCCGACGATCGAGCGCAGGCGCAGCGGGATTTTGGTTCCCGACGGCATCGACAGCACGTCGTAAAAGAAGTTGTCTTCGTCGTCCCAGAGTCCGATGCCCGCCTTGCCCATGTCGGTCATCGCCTGGGCGATGTAGAGGAAGTGCTCGAGAAACTTGATGGTCATGTCCTCGTAGACCGGGTCGCGCTGACTGAGCTCGACCGAGATGCGCAGCATGTTGAGGCAGAACATCCCCATCCAGGCCGTGCCGTCGGATTGTTCGATGTAGCCGCCGGTGGGCAGCGGCCGCGACCGGTCGAACACGCCGATATTGTCGAGGCCGAGAAAGCCGCCCTCGAAGATGTTCAAGCCCTGCGGATCCTTGCGGTTCACCCACCACGTGAAGTTCAACAGCAGCTTGTGGAAGATGCGTTCCAGGAAATCCAAATCGCCGGCGCCGCCGTTCTGATTGCGGTCATTCTCGAATACGCGCATCGCGGCCCACGCGTGCACCGGCGGGTTGACGTCGCCGAACGCCCATTCATAGGCCGGCAGTTCGCCGTTCGGATGCATCAGCCAGACCCGGCACAGCAGCTCGAGCTGATCTTTCGCGAAATCGGGATCGATCAACGACAGCGTCACGCAATGGAAGGCGAGGTCCCAGGCCGCAAACCAGGGATATTCCCACTTGTCCGGCATCGACATGATGTCGGCGGCCACCAGGTGCCGCCAGCCGCTGTTGCGGCCGTGCTTGCGGCTCTCCGGCGGCGGCGGCTGCAGCGGATCGCCGTCCAGCCAGCGCTCCACGTGGAGATGGTAGAACTGCTTGTTCCACAGCATCCCGGCAAAGGCCTGGCGCTGGATGCGCTGGATGTCCTCGTCGGCGATGGCGCTCTGCCGGGCGGCGTAGAAGGCGTCGGTCTCGGCGATGCGGCGGGCGAACAGGTCGTCGAACGCGGCGAAGCCGCCAGCGCGGCCAGCGTCGGTGCGCAGCCGGACTCGAATGGTGATATTGCCGCCGGCCGGCACCGTGCGCAGGTAAAGCCCAGCCGCCTTGGTGCCTTGTCCGGCGGCGTTGACCGCGTCGGCACGGCCGTGGACGACATATTCGTGGAACGCGTCCTTGCAGTACCCTGGCGCCGCGCTGACCCCGAACAGGCGGGCGAAATTCGACTCGTTGTCGCAGAACAGCAGCCGATCCGCTGCTTCGAACTCGATGCTATAGAGCCCCAGCTGGTCGTGCCGCGCGAGCACGACGCCGTTGCCCTGATCCTGCAACGACGGCTTCTGCGTGCCGGCCGACCAGCTCCAGATGTTGCGGAACCAGACCTGCGGCAGGACATGGATGGAGGCCTGCTCGGGGCCGCGGTTGTGCACCGTGATCCGCATGAGCACGTCGTCCACGTCCGCCTTGGCATACTCGACCTCGATGTCGAAGTAGCGGTCGTCGTCGAAAATGCCGGTATCGATCAGCTCGAACTCCATCGCTGGCGAGCCGCGGCGGCGGGCGTTCTCCTCGATCAGCCATTCGTACGGATAAGCCGCCTGCGGCAGCTTGTAGAGCATGCGCGCGTAGGCGTAGCTCGGCACCGCGTCGAGATAATAGTACAGCTCCTTGACGTCCTCGCCGTGGTTGCCCTCCTCGTTCGTCAGCCCGAACAGCCGCTCCTTGAGGATCGGATCGCGCCCGTTCCACAGCGCGAGCGACAGGCACAGCAGCTGCCGGTCGTCGGAAAAGCCGGCGATGCCGTCCTCGCCCCAGCGGTAGGCGCGGCTGCGCGCCTGGTCGTGGGTGAGGTAGTCCCACGCGGTGCCGCCGGGGCTGTAGTCCTCGCGCACCGTGCCCCATTGTCGCTCGCTGAGATACGGGCCCCAGCGACGCCAATTCTTTGCGCCCTTGCGGCTTTCCTCGATGCGGCGCTGTTCGGCGTCAATGGCTTGCGGCATGGGCGGTCGGCTCCGGGCTGGCCGCTTCGGGATCGGCCGGGATTTGGGTGCCGTTGGTCGCCGCCGTCTGCGCGAGCAGGCGCCACGCATCCAGCGTGCATGCGACCGACCAGGCCTGTGCAGGGGCGCCGCGCGGGTGGTGCGGCGGATCGCCGTCGAAGATTTCACCGATCGTGCCCACGGCCTGGTCCACCATTGCGTCGCCGATCGCTTCCAGCATGGCTTGCGCCGCGGTTGCGTCGCCGCTGACACGATACGCAGCGAGCACGAAGGGTCCGAGCAGCCAAGCCCAGACCGGCCCCTGGTGATAACCGCCGTCGCGGTCGCGCACGCCGCCGCCGTAGCGGGGATGATATGCCGGGCTGCCGGGCGCCAGCGAGCGCAACCCGAAGGCGGTGAGAAGGTGCCGCCGGCACACCGCGACGACGCGCGCCTGGTCCTCCGCCGAGAGCGGACTGTGCGGCAGGCTGACCGCGAAGATCTGGTTGGGCCTGATGCTGGCATCGTCCCCGTCGGGCCCGTCGATCACGTCGTACAAACCTTCGCCGTCCGCGCGCACGAATCGTGCAAAGCTGCGCTTGGCGGTGTCGGCGAGCGCGCCGAAACGATCCGGCTGTTCCAGGCGGGTGGCGAACGCGCTCATGATGCGCAGCGCGTTGTGCCAGAGCGCATTGATTTCGACCGGCTTGCCGATGCGCGGCGTGACCACCCAATCGCCGACCTTCGCATCCATCCACGTCAGCTGCACGCCCGCGACCCCGGCCTTGAGCAGGCCGTCGGCCGGATCCACGGCGATGCCGTAGCGGGTGCCCTTGCGGTGCCATTCGATCATGTCGGACAGCACCGGGAAGGCCTCGCGGATCGCGGCAAGGTCCGCGGTCGCATCGAAGTAGGCGCGCCAGGCCTCGAAAAACCACAGCGAGGCATCTGCCGTATTGTATTCGGGGCGATCCCCTGGACCGGGGAAGACGTTGGGCAGCATTCCCTCGCTGACGAAACTCGCGAATGTCTTGAGGATGCGATGCGCGACCCGCGGCCGTCCGGTCGCCAGCGTCAGGCCAGGCAGGCTGATCATCGTGTCGCGGCCCCAGTCGCCGAACCAGGGATAGCCGGCGATGACCGACTGGCCGTCGGGCACGCTCGGCAGCGGCCGCGCGAACAGGAATGCATCGGCCGCGAGCGCGAGCCGGGCGACCCAGGCTGGCGCCCGTTGCATCGCCGGACCGCTGGCCATCGCGGCCGACACCGCCGCCCTGTCATGGTCGAGACGGCGCAGCAGCGCGGCCGCGAGGTCAGCCGGCGGATCGGGCTCGAGGCTGGCGACGATTCCCCGCCATTGTCCGGGAACCAGCGGTATCGTTGCTTCGCCGACGCACAGATGATTGTCGGTCGAGTCGAGGCCGCGTTCGGCCTCCAGCGGAAGCTCGAAGTTCCGGTACCAATCGTGCTTGGCCACGATGTCGCCGCCCGGCGCCCGCACGGTCAGCGCAAACAGCCCGGCATCGGCGAGCAGGAGACGCTCGCCATCGCTGCGAATCTCGGGCGCAAAGCCGCCGACGGACGTCGTGCCGTGGTGGTCGCGATCGTTGGCGAGCAGGGTGACCCGCAACGACAGCCCGTCCTGCGGCAAGCCGGCGGCCGGCCGCAGACGCCACGCCGCGTAGGTCGTGTGCGCGCCGGGCTCCATCCAGATGCGCGCCTCGATTTGAAGGTCGTCGATCTCGTAGGTCCAGACCGGAACCGAATAGTCGAGATGAAAGCTCCCGATCCGGACGTGCCCCGCCGGAGCGATGGCGCCGCTCGTCCATCGGTTGGTGAACAGCGGCCAAGACCGCGTGCCCGCGATCAGGGTCGCATCGGCTTTGGCGAGGATCAGCCGGCGCCCCAGTGGCGATCCGACCGGGGCGATCAGCAGGCCGTGATAGCGCCGGGTCAAGCTGCCGGCGATGGTGCCGCCGGCATAGCCGCCGAGCCCGTTGGCGAGCCACCATTCGCGCCGCTCCGCCTGCTCGAGATCGCCGCAGATCGCGCGGGTAAAGCGGACCGGACAGGGCGCCGCAAGCGGCGCGGCCGGACGCGAGTTCGACGCGGCGCGGGGTTGCGCCGCCCGCTGCCGCAGGGGGGAGGCGCCCGCTTTCGATTTGGACTCCTGCATCGAATCCGCTCCGGAACGACGGACAGCGCCTAGCGCGGATTCAACGAGAAGGCGTCACGCAGCGACTGCATCTTGGCGTCGGCTGCAATGTAGAGAAAACCGCCGGCCAAGCCCAGGTTTTTCAGGAATGGCCAGAAGTTCTGGTTCCAGGCGTCGCCGTTGAACGGGAAGCTCCAGAAATTGTGGAACAGCACCGCCGTGACGACCACGTAGAAGATGAACAGCAGCGCCGCTTGGCGACGAAAAAAGCCGGACAGGATGCACACCGGGCCGACGACCTCGAGAATGCCGCCGAGCACGAGCAGCACAGCCGCTGCCGCGGCCGGCAGCGGTATCCACCCCTGCGCGGCCTGGGCCATCGCCGATTGATGGTCGAAGATCTTGTTGAGCGCGCTGAACGGGAAGATCAGGACCAGGCAAAGCCGGGCGATGAAAGCGAGCAATTCATCTTGTCGGGTCATGGGTTCGCTCCAGACGAAAATGTCGGTGCCGCCGCGTCGCCCGTCTATTCCTCGATCAGACGGATCGCGTGGCCGTTGGGATCACGGACCATCACGGCGCGCTTGAAGCCGAGCTGCGCCTGCGCCTCCGGGGGAATCGCCACCACGTCCGGCGTGATGAACTGCGTGCCCGCGCGGCGCAATCGATCGGCGACCGCGCCGATGTCCTTGGTCACCAGCGTCGTCTGCCAATGCCAGAGGTCGTTGGCCTTGGTGCCGGCGGGCATCGGGCGCCCGCCCGGCGGGGTCTTGTACTCGAGAAACTCGATGTGCGGCGGCGCCGCGGCCGGCATCATCGCCGTGACCAGGCAGGTGTCGTTGAACAGGTTGTCCAGCACGGCCTGCGTCATTCCGGTATTGAGCGTGACGCCGCCGACCTCGAATCCGAGCAGATCGCGGTAGAACGTCACGCCCTTCTCCGTGCTGCCCACGGTCATCGCGGTATGGTCGAGTCCGAGGAACAGCCGGTTCGTCGGCTTCTGCCAGACCATGCTGCCCTTGCCGGGTGGAAAGTAGATCAGCTCCAGATCGTGACGTTCCGGATCGCGGAACTTGATCGCCTTGATCCCCGCCGCGCCGACATTCGACGGCGGGATGGTGATCGGATACGCGGAAATCTGCTGGACGTTGTTCTCCTGCAGGATCTTGTAGGCCGCGTCCATATCGCCGACCACGATGGCCATGTGCTGGAACCAGGCATCGTTGCTGTAGGAGGGCACCGGGATGGGGCGTCCGGTGGGCGGCGAGACATACTGGGTGAGCTCGACGGTCTGCTCGCCCAGTCTTAGATGGACGATGCGCATGTTGGCGTTGAACACGCCGGTCATCTTGTCGTACTCGCTGCCGACGACGCGGAAATCGGAGATCTTCTCGAACTGCAGGACCTTGGTGAAGAAGCTCGCCTCGCGGTCGACGTCCGCAACCGTAAAGCCGATCATTTTCACCCGCTGCACGTCGCCGGACACGCGGTCCTGCGCATGACCGGCATGCGCCCACGCCAGCGAAACAGCGAGCATCGCCGCGGCCAACAAAGGCCGCGACATCTTCGCCTGCCCGCGGCAATTCGTGCCACCTCCCGCGCGGCTCGGCTCGGCGCGGTCGGTCGGGATCACGTCGAATGGTGCTGCGGAAGGCGACTTCGCCGCGGAGAGTCCGCCGAAGCGCGCTCCGATGATGACCCCCCGGGGGCGCCGGATCGCGATCTTGGAAGCCATCAACGGTCTCCCAAACCGGGTTTTTCGATATCTGGTTTCTTCCAAACGATCCCGCATCGCCAGAGTAGGGGCCGGGACGGACCTTGAACAGCCCGCCGCGCCTCGATCAGCCTGGAACTTGTCGGGAACTTGCATGCTCGGTAGCGCCGCCGGCGTGGGACGCACACAATCTTGCCTCGGTTTTTTTCTAACGCAGCCCCGCGCGGTCGGCGTAGTCGGGAGGGGGTTCATGAGTGGAAAATATTCGGCGCAATGGTGGGAAAAAGTCGCAGATAGCAAGCGAGACTTCGCACCGGTGCAGGATTCTCCGAGCATCGCCGAGCCTCTTGTGGAGGCAACAGCCGCCGCGAGACGTCCGCGTTCGCGGCATGGCAGCGGGCCTGACATAGGCGCGGACGGCGGCGCCAGAACCCGCGAGCCTTCGCTCGCGGATTGACGCGCGCCGTCGGCGCGGCGGCCCGTCAGCCGGCGGCGGCCGGGTGTCTCGGGTCCGATGGCGGCCGGTCGGCAACGGTACGTGGCTTACTCCGCGGTCGCGCCGGAAAGCTTGACGAGCTCCGCCCATTTCGGCAGCTCGCTGCGCATGAACGCGGCGAAATCCTGCGGCGTGCCGGCCTTCGCAATCGCGCTGAAGCGCGACAGGTTCTCCTGCATCTCCGCCGACCGCAGCCCTTCGTTGATGGCGTGATTGAGGGTCGCGACCACGGCGGGCGGCGTGCCCGCCGGCGCGACCACTCCGGTCCAGGCGTCGTGGGTGAAATCAGGAAACCCGCTCTCGACCAGGGTCGGGACCTGCGGGAGTGCCGGCCATCGCTCCCCGCGCGCGATTCCCAGGGCCCGCAACTTGCCCTCCTTGATGAGCGGATAGAGGCCGAGCAGTCCGTCGATGGTGAAATGGGTCTGCCCGGCCAGGAGATCGGTGACGGAAGCGGCGGAGCCCTTGTACGGAATGTAGGTGACGTCGATGCCGGCCTTGGCCTTGAGCAGCGTGCTCAAGAGATGCGGCGGCGTCCCGAGCCCGGCGCCGTAATTGAGTTTGCCTGGATTGGCCTTGGCATAGGCCACGAATTCCTGGACGGTTTTCGCCGGCAACGTCGGCGACACCACGAGCACGTGTGGCAGCAGCGAGACCGCAGCGATTGGCGTGAACAGCTTCAGTGGCTCGATGCCGAGCTTGGTGTAAAGCGCGGGCGCCACAGCGAGCGAGCCGGAGGATCCGAACAACAGCGTGTAGCCATCCGCCTCGGCGCTGGCGGCCGCCTTCGAGCCGAGCGTGGACCCGGCGCCCGGCCGGTTTTCCACCACGACCTCCTGCCCGAGCCGGGTCGACAACTGGTGCGCGACCAGCCGCGCCATGGTGTCGATCGGACCGCCCGGTGGGAAGGGCACGATCATCTTGATCACACGGTTCGGATAAGGCTGCGACGACGCGGGGGCGGCGGCAAGGAGGCCGAGGCCGGCCGCGAGCAGCGTCACGAGAATAGTCCGCTTGGTCAACATCCCTGCTCTCCTCGGGCTTTCCGTTTCGCTGCAGATCCCACGCCGCTCGCGCCACGCGCTTGTCTCGGTTTGGAAACAGCGCGTCGACCGAGCAGGCGATCCGGGCGGCAATATCGGCCATGGCTCGATGGCCGGTGAGCGACGCGAATGATAGCAGATGCCGGGGCCGTCCGGACCGCCGTGCGACCGAGGGTCGCCCCTGACGCTGACTGGCTTGGTCCCGAGGTCCTGGGCAAGATCACGCCATTGCATTAGGTTGCGGCGCTGCGGGGCAAACCGGAATGGCAGGGTGACATGCGTCTCGTGACTTTGCATTGCGGCGTCGCGGTCGCGATGGCGGCGCTGTTTTCGGTCTCGGCCGGTCGCGCGCAGGAGCCGGCCGACTTCTACAAGGGCAAGAACGTCGATCTCTACATCGGCTACAGCGCCGGCGGCGGATACGACGTGTATGCGCGCGCGCTGGCGCGCCACATCGGGCGCTTCATTCCCGGCAATCCCACGGTCGTGACCAAGAACATGCCGGGCGCCGGCAGCCTCGTGCTCGCCAACTGGCTGTACAACGTCGCTCCCAAGGACGGCACCGCGTTCGGCATGATCGGCCGCGGCACCGGTTTCGATCCCTTGCTCGGCTCGACCAAGGCGCAGTTCGACGCCTCCAAGTTCAACTGGATCGGCAGCATGAACGACGAGGTCAGCGTGTGCGTCGCCTGGCACACGACCGGCATCAGCAAGCTCGAACAGGTCACGCAAAAGGAGCTGACGGTGGGAGGGACGGGACCGGCGGCCGACACCGATCAATTTCCGAAGGTTCTCAACGGCACGATCGGCACCAAGTTCAAGATCGTCACCGGCTATCCCGGCGGCAACGACATCGACCTGGCGATGGAGCGCGGCGAGGTGATGGGCCGCTGCGGCTGGTCGTGGTCGAGCGTTATCGCGACCCACAAGAGCTGGATCGATGACAACAAGATCAGCGTCCTGGTGCAGTTGTCGCTGAACAAGCACCCCGATCTGCCGAACGTTCCTCTGATCATGGATTTTGCCAAGAACGAGGAGCAGAAGCAGATTTTCAGGCTGGTCTTCGCCCGCCAGCCGATGGGAAGGCCGTTCCTGGCGCCTCCCGGCATTCCCGCCGACCGCGTTGCCGCCCTGCGCAAGGCGTTCATGGCGACCCTGACGGACAAGACGTTTCTCGCCGAAGCCGAGAAAATGAAACTGGAGATCAATCCGGTTTCCGGCGATGCGGTTCAGGCGATGGTGCAGGAGATCTATCGAACGCCGAAGCCGGTCGCGGCCGCGGTGGCGAACATGGTCAATCATTAGGCGCCGGCACGTTCGCGTTTCGGTAACAGCGGGGCGGCCAGACCGAGGATCGAAATCGTCATTGGGAGGAGTACATGCTCAAGCTTAAAAGCGGCGCTGTCTTGGCCGCGTTGTGTCTCGCGGCGGCAACGCCGGCACTGGCGGAAGACGTCCTGATCACTCAGTACAAGGCGGATCCATCCGGCGCGCCCTACGGCGTCGCCATCGACAAAGGCTTTTTCAAAAAAGCCGGTATCGACATCACGGGCGTGATTTCGGGCGCCGGCGGCGGCACCTCGGTGCGCAGCGCGATCGCGAGCGACCTCGGCTTCGGCGACGTGTCGCCGGCGCCCGCGATCGCCGCCATCGAACAGGGCGAAAATATCAAGATCGTCAATCTCGGTTCGCGCTCGCTCGCCGACAACGTCGTGATCGTGATGCCGAACTCGCCGATCAAGACGGTCAAGGACCTCAAGGGCAAGAAGTTCGCCATCAGCAATCCGAAATCGCTGGGAGAAATGACCGCGGTGCTGGTGTTCGAACAGGCCGGACTGAAGCCCGATGACGTGCAACGCGTCGCGCTCGGCGGCCTTTCCGGCGCGCTCACCGCGCTCGAGAACGGCGTCGTCGACGCCACCAGCATTCCCGGGATCCTGTTCATGATCCGGGGAGGGGAGAGCAAGTATCGCGTCCTGCTGGGCCCGAAGGATTTGCCGCTGTTGCCGCCGGCGATCGGCATCGCCACCGGCGACCTCATGAAGAAGCATCCGGACAAGCTGCGCGCGCTGCTGGCCGGTCGGCGCGAGGGCGTGAAGTTCATCTACGAACACCCGCAGGACGCGATCAAGATTCTGAGCAAGGTGTACGAGCCGCTGCCGCCCAAGGACGTCGCCACGTTGGTCAATCAACTGGTGGAGGCTCGCTTCTGGAGCGAGGGACAGATCGAGATGCAGGGTCTGCAGAACGCGGTGCGGGCAATGAAATACGTGGGATCGCTTACCCACGACGTCGATCTCGCCAAGATGGTCGACACCTCGTTCCTGCCGAGTGACTTGCAGGCCGTGAAGAAATGAGCAGCCGGCTCCCGGACGGCGACATCCACGCGCAATTGGCAGGCGTGACGCGCGTCTATCCGGGGGCGGCGGGCCATCCCGCGGTCCATGCGCTGGGGCCGATCGACCTCGACCTGCGCAAGGGCGAGTTCTTCGCCGTGGTGGGGCCGTCGGGCTGTGGCAAGTCCACGCTGCTGGAGGTTCTGGCCGGCCTCCAGCGCGCCAGCGCCGGCAGCGTCACGTTCGAACAACGCGCCGTGACCGATGTGGTCCCCGACGGCATCGGCGTCGTCTTTCAGGAAGATGCGAGCTTTCCTTGGCTGACGGTGTGGGACAATGCCGCCTTCGGCCTGCGCCGCCAGGGCGCGCCGGAGGCGGAGGTGCGCCGCCGCGTCGATGATTCCCTGGCGTTCATGGGGCTGAAGGATTTCGCCCGCGCCTACCCGTCGCAGCTGTCCGGCGGGATGCGCCAGCGCGTCTGCATCGCGCGCACCTTGGTGCTGCAGCCGCGGCTCATTCTGCTCGACGAGCCGTTCGGCGCGCTCGATGCGCAGACGCGCCTGCTGATGGGCGACGAGGTGTTGCGCCTGTGGCGTCGCACCGGCGCGACGGTGATGCTGATCACCCATGCGCTCGACGAAGCCGCGATGCTGTCCGATCGCATCGGCGCGATGTCGGCTCGGCCGGGACGCTTCATCGAGATCGTGGAGACCGGCTGGCCGCGCGAGCGTGACAGCACGATCGTCGGGGAGCCGGCGTTTGGAGCGATCACCGGGCGTCTGTGGGACCATCTGCGCGGCGAATCGATCAAGGCGCTCGGCCATTCGGGCATGGCGGCGGCATGACCCGCGTCGGCTGGGTCAGGCTCGCCGTCATCATTGCAGCCGTCGGTGCGCTCGAGCTCGCCTGCCGGACGGGGCTGATCGACCATCGCATCATGGTGCCGCCATCCGAGATGGCGGCCGCGCTGCTCGGCATTCTCGCTTCCGGCAGCATCAACAGCGACATCGTCCGGACCCTGGGCGTCATCGTGATCGCGGTGATCCTGTCGACGATCTTCGGCTTTGGACTCGGTTTGCTGATCCACGCACTGCCGCGGGTGCGGGAGGCGCTCGATCCGTTTTTCGCGACCTACTATGCCGTGCCGATCTTCATCTTCTACCCGGTTCTGATCGCGATCTTCGGCTTGTCGCTGGTTCCGATCTTGCTGATCGGCGTCGCCACCGCCATTGTCGCGATGATCATTGCGACCCTGAATGGACTGGATCGTGTCCCGCGCGTCCTGACCAAGGTGGCGCGCGTGCATCGCATGGGCCGGTTCGCCACCGCCCTTCGGCTGCAGCTGCCGGCCGCGGCGCCCTATCTCTTCACCGGGGTCAAGCTTTCCGTCAGCTACGGCTTCATCGCCGTCATCGCAGCCGAGTTCATTCTCGCCCCGGCCGGTCTCGGACGCGACATCGCCGACGCATACGCCGATTTCAACAATCGCCGCATGTATGCGCTGATGCTGTTCGTGCTGATCATCGCCACCGTCGTCAACATGCTGCTGCACGCCTGGGATCTGCGCTGGGCGCAGCGGCGCGGTCTGGGGCCGTCATGACCGCGACGCGGCGCGCCGCCGACACGCTGATCATCGTGATCGCGCTGCTGATGATATGGCAGGCGCTGCATCAGCTGGTGGGGGAAACGGCCTTGCCCGGGCCGCTGGCGACCATGTCCTACCTGGCCCGGTTGGTGCCGACCCCCCGATTTGCCGAAAACGCCGCTGCCACCGCGACGTCGTTCGCGTTTGCACTGCTGCTCGCCTACGGCATCGGGCTTGCGATCGGCGTGTGGATGGGAGCGCATCGGCTGTCCGGAGCGGTCGGCGAGCCGATCCTGGTCGCGATCTACTCGCTGCCGAAGATCACGCTCTATCCGGTGATCCTGCTGATCTTCGGCCTCGGGATATCGGGCAAGGTCGCGTTCGGCGCGCTGCACGGCGTGCTGCCGGTCGCGCTGCTCACGATGGCGGCGATCCGCAACATCTCGCCGGTCTATCTGAAATCCGCGCGCACCATGAAGCTGTCGAGCTGGCAGACGATCGCGATGGTGCTTTTTCCGGCCACCCTGCCGGAGGTCGTGGCCGGCCTGAGAATTGGCTTCACCGTCACGCTGCTCGGTGTCCTGCTGGCGGAGATGTTCGCCTCCAAACAGGGGCTCGGGTTTCTCATCATCAATGCCATGTCGCTGCTGCAGACCGAAGAGATGATGACGATCGCGATCCTGCTGTTCGCATTCGCCGCCGTAGCCAATGCGCTACTGCTGTGGATGGAGCATCATTTGCACCGCCGGGTCTGAACCAAGCGGCCGCCAGGCGATCGTAATATGCCGGCGATCGGCGAATGCAGCCGGTTTTCCGGCGGCCCATCGATCCATGACAAATTTTTAATGCAACATCGCCGCCGTTCGGTCGTTATTGGTAAGAGGGCAAAGCGGTTCGGAGATCGCCGTGAGGTCTCATCGCCGGGACGTGGTGGCAATCCTGCTGCTTTGCAGCATAGGGGCCGCGTCGGCCGCAGCGGCCGGGCCGTTCCGGGCCTCCGACGACCTCGTCTTGACGGGGGCCCAGGAGCGCCTCATCTGGCGGCGCCTGGCGGCGCAGAACATTCCTAACACCGGAAAGCAGAGTGCGAGCAGGGCGGCGGTGCCTTCCGCTGTAGCCCTGTTCGGCGAAGCGGTGCCTCCCTCGGTAACGCTCCGCGCGCTGCCGGCCACCGTCACCGGGCAGATACCGATGGTGAAGCCTTACGCGTACACGATCCTCGGCAAGCAGCTGTTGATCGTCAATCCGGCCGACAGGAAGGTCGTCGACGTCATCACCCAGTAGTCGCCATGGTCATGGCAACTCGCGGGCGCGCCGCGCCGCTGCTGCTACTTCTCCATCCCGATGACGTCCTTGGCGAGTCGTCCCCATTTTTCGTTTTCGGCCCGGTAGAATTCGGCAAAGGCAGCGGGATCGTAAGGCGGAGGATCGATCGCGTCGCGCGCCAGACGCGCACGCGCATCGGGCTCCTGCAGGCCTTTCACTACGACGGCGTTGATCTTGCGAACGATGTCGTCGGGTATGCCGCGCGGACCGGAAAGGGCAAACCAGACTTCGGCGACGAGATCCGGAAATCCCTCCTCCGCAAATGTCGGGATATCGGGATAGTCGGGGACCCGCTTGCGCGAAGTGACGGCGAGCGCCCGCGCCTTGCCGCTCAGAATGGTCGCTGCTGCCGACGTGAGCGCCGTGCAGGTGACGGCGATGTGTCCGCCCATGAGGTCGGTCATCGCCTGGTTCGCGCCGCGATACATCACATTCTGCAGTTGAATGCCGGCCTTTTTCTGAAACAGCATGAAGGCGAGGTTGGCCAGCGACCCCGGCGATGGCGAGCCATAATTGAGCTTGCCGCGATTGGCATTGGCGTAGGCGATGAACTCCTTGAGGTTCTTGGCCGGTACGGCGTGATTGACGACCAGCACCGCCGGTGGGCCTCCGAAATCGACGATGTGGGTATACCCGCTCACCACGTCGGCGGGCGGATTGGGGCTGATGGCGGTTGCAATGATGAGCCCGCCGACCCCGGAGACGAACAGCGTGTAGCCGTCCGGCGCGGCATTCGCCGCCTCGGCGGCGGCGATCAGACCGCTGGCGCCCGGCTTGTTCTCGGGCACGAATTGCTGGCCGAATGCGGCCGACAGCTTTTCCGCGGCCAGGCGGCCGAGCGTGTCGGCCGTGCCGCCGGCCGTGAACGGGATGAGGATCCGTACCGGGCGCGTCGGCCATGCATCCGCGTGCGCCGCCGAGGTCGCCATTCCCGCGCCGAGCGAGATCAGCATGGCAGCGGTGATCTTTGCCAACATGCAACGCCTCCATCGTCCCGTTGTCGCGTCTTGCAAAGGGCGAACCGTGCCGACAGTCAAGCGCACCTTTTGTCGCTTCCCTCGGCGGCCTGTCCTAAATCGATTGCGACAGGCGCTGAATTCACCCGGGCGACGCTGCGGATCGCCGGGGCGCGGAGTTGGAGTTTGCGCGCTATGAGCGATCAAAGGTCCTGCGTCCGACGTTTCATGGCGTCGTCCCACACCTGGTCCCGCTCCTGGTCGAACACCAGTTTCGCGTCCTGTGGCGTGTTGAACCAGAAACCGTGCCCGATTTCGCCCTCGAGCTGTCCGGGTCCCCAGCCCGCATAGCCGAACGCGACGAGGCTCTTGCTCGGACCCCGATTGCTGCCGATGTCGCGCAATATTTCGAGGCTCGACGTCATTGCGACGCGGCCGTCGATGTCGATGGTGCCGGACCGCTGGTAATCGGCGCTGTGAATCACCAGGGCGATTTCGGGCTGGACCGGACCGCCCGAGAAAATGCGCACGGTACCTTGAAGCCCGGTGTCCTTGTCCCCGAGTGCCGCCAGCAAGGCCGCTAGCGGCCGCTCCCCCACCGGTCGATTGACGACGATGCCCAGCGCGCCGTTCTGATCGTGCCGCACCATCAGGATCACCGCATGATGGAAGCGCGGATCGCCCATCGTGGGCGAGGCGATCAGGAGCTGGCCTGCCAGTGAGATCCGCGCCGGCGCCTCCGCGACCGTCGGCAACGCCGCGCCGAGGAGCGTCGCGGACAGAGACATCGCGGCGACCAGCACGCTCAGCCGCTGCAACCGAATCATCGTCGCTCACCGATCGTGGGGGCGGATATCGGGGCTCATCCGGAGCATAGCAGGATGAAGCAGCGGCGCCACTGCAGCCGTCGGCGGCATCGCGCCTGCTTGGCGCCAGCGCACCGACCGTTCCGGATTGTGCGCCGCGCGGTCCGAGTTCGCGCTCACCACGCGTAGCGCACCGTCCCGGTACCGGCATAGGTGGAGGAGCGGCCGGCGAACTCGCCGTCGAACTTGCCGAGCAAGGTGACGCCGTTGGCGAGGCGTAGCTCAGCGCCGGCCGAGGCGAGCGCGGAATCCTTCGCCGGCGTCGCGCCGTTGACGATGAAGCTCGCGCCCGGCAGCGTCTGGAACACGGCGGCGAGAGCGGGATCGCTCACCCAGTCGTGCGCCCAGGCGAGCCGCGCCCGCAACGCGAGCGCGGCTGAGGGATTGACCGCAAGCAGCCGGTCGAAGCGGGCGCCCAGTTCGCTGCGGGTATCGGTCGCGGTGCGCGCGGCGTAGGCGAGCGCAAAGCCGCCGCCGTTGGTGTCGGTCTCGCTGTAGGACGGCGTGCGGAAGTTTTGCGCCTGGATCGCGGCATAGGGCGTGACGCCGCCGAACAGCATGCCGAAGCGGTAGCCGCCCTCGACGCGCCCGCCCAGCGACTGCGCGTTGAAGCTGGCGGTGAGGTGATCGCCGGCAAAGGCGAAGCGGTCGGTCGACATCCAGTGATTGGTATAGGCGAAGGCCGCCGCGAGGTAGGCCGGACCCGAATGCGTCGCGCCGTAGACGCCGGCCTGGAACGCGTCGCTCTTGCCGCCGCCCAGCCCCTGCGAGAGGCTCCAGTTGGTGCCGCCGCCCGCGAGCGCGACGCCAACGACCGAATTGGGCGCCACGCGATAGTCGAGGCCGCCGGCAAAGCCGGCGGTGCGGGCGGAGAGATCGTGGCTGCCCAGCACCGCCGGATCGCCCGAGGTGCGGTTGCCGCCGCCGTAGGCGCCGCCCCAGGCGGTCCAGCGCTGCTCGAAGCTCGGCGGCTTCGCCGGCGCCTTCAGCACGGCGGAATAGGCGAGCGCGATGTCCTCGGGCAGCGCCTCGCGCTCGGGCGCGAAACCGAGGGCCGGACCGCCGGTGCCGGCGACGCCGCTCCTGCCGTCGACGAAGGGATCGAGCATCAATCCGAGGAACTGGTTCCCGATCTGGAAGCCGGCCTGCTGGCCGCCGGTCGCGGGCTCGCCGGAGAGCTGCGAGAGCGCATTGCCGAGATTGGCGCCGGTGAGCCCGAAGATCGTCACGAATGCGGGCGGTAGCGCGCCGCCGCCGTTGAAGAAATTGTCGAGCGCGGTGGCGACGTTCGTCTGATTGACGCTGAGCCCGCCGCCCGGGATCGCATGCAGTTGCGCGGTCAGGTTCAGGATGACGTCGGTCGCGGAGTAGCTGAGATTGGCGCTGAAGCCGGCGGGGAGATTGCTCGTCGTCAAGGCATTGAACGTGGTGCCGTTGAGCCCGCCCGCCGCCGAAAGGATGGTGTAGGTGCGCGACGCGTAGCGGCCGGAGGCGAACGCCGCCTGCACGGTGCCGGCGAGCGCGGCGCTGCCCCCCGCGGTCACAATGTCGCTCGACGCGGTCGACGGATTGACCTGCAGCACATAGAGCGCACCCGACTGGAATGCCAAGTTTCCGGCGACGGTGATCGAGCCAGGCGAGCCCACCGGGCCGGGCGAGAACATGCCGCCTCTCAAGATGGTGGTCGCGCCCACGATGCCGCTGCCCGCGAGCAGCGCGCCCGCGCTCACCGTCACCGCCGAATTGGCGATCGAGCCGTTGACCACGAGCGTGCCGGCGCTGATCGTGGTCGGCCCGCTATAGGTGTTGGTCGCCGTAAGTACAAGGGCGCCGGCGCCGATCTTCTCGAGCGGGCGCGGGCCGTTGAGCTCGGAGATCACGCCGGCCTGGGTCGCCGTGCCGGCCGTTACCTGCAATTGCGTGGTGTTGCTGTCGATGACGATCGGGTTGCCGATGGTGACGCCGTTGGCGTAATCCACCACCGAGCCGGTGGTGGTCAGCGCGCCGGTGCCAAGTGCCTGGTTGTTGGCGAGCGTGAGCGTGCCGCCGGCGAGCGTGGTGCCGCCGGAATAGGTGTTGGCGCCCGCGAGCGTCAGCGCGCCGCCGCCGATCTTGGTGAGTGCGCCGCTGCCGGAAATGACGCCGGCGAGCGCGAGCGTGTTGCTCTGCGTGTCCACAGTGTCGCTACCGTTCAACGTCATCGCGTTGGCGAGCGACAGTCCGTTGGCCGCCGCCTGCAGCGTGGTCGCATTCGCAAATGTCAGCGTCCCGGCGCCGAGCGCTGTGTTCGATCCGACGGCCAGCATGCCCGCGTTGAGCACGCTCCCACCCGAGTAGCTGTTGTTGCCGGTCAGCGTCAGCACGCCGGTCCCGACCTTGCTGAGCGCGCCGGCGCCGCCGATGTTGCCGCCGAGGGTGGCGGCGTTGCCGTTGGTGTCGAACGTCCCTCCGCCGGCGTTGAGCGTGACCGCGCGATTGCTGGTGAAACCCGCCAAGAATTGCAGCGCGCCGCCGCCGAAGGTGAGCCCGGCCGCGGCGGCGCCCAGATTGGCGTCGGCGCCGACCGCGAGCGTGCCGGCATTGATGGTGGTGCCGCCGGCATAGGCGTTTGCGCTTGTGAGCGTCAGTGTGCCGGCCCCGATCTTGGTCAACGCGCCGGCGCCGCCGATCGTGCCGGCAAGCGTGGCGTTGTTTCCGTTGGTATCGAATGTGCCGCCGCCGGCATTCAGCGTCACGGTCCGATTGGTGGTGAAACTGGCCAGGAATTGCAGCGTGCCGCCGCCGAAGGCGAGGCCACCCGCTGCCGCGCCGAGATTGGCGTCCGCGGCGACCGCGAGCGTCCCCCCGTTGATCGTGGTGCCGCCCTGATAGGTGTTGATGCCCGACAGAATCATCGTGCCGGCGCCGACCTTGGTGAGACCGCCGGGGCCGGAGAGGGCGGAGGCGAGCGTCACGTTGTTGCCGTTGGTGTCGAACGTGGCCCCGCCGGCGCCAAAGGCGGTGAGTTGAGCGGAGATGTCGGCGGTGTTGCCGGTCGCCCACTGCAGGCCGCCGCCGTCGATCGTGATCGGGCCGGTGCCGAAGCTGTTCGCCGAATTGAAGTTGATGAAGCCGCCGGTGATGGTCGTGCCGCCGGCATACGAATTGTTGCCGGTGAGGATCAGCGTGCCGACACCGGCCTTGCTCAGCGTGCCGGCGCCGGAAATGTCGGCGGCAAGGGCGACCGTGTCGGTGAAATTGGCGACGATCTGGCCTTCGTTGTCGATCGCCGGGGTGACGATCGCGCCGGCGAGCCCGCCGATGCCGAGATTGAGCGTGCTGCCGGTGGCGATGCCGGTGAAGCCGGGGGAGTTCACCACGCCGCCGTCGGCGATGGTGAGCGTTCCGATTAGGCCGCAGCCGCACATGGTGTCGCCGACGAGGAGCGCAGAGAGGACTGTCAGGGTTGAGCCCGCGCCGGTGACTGTCAGCGTGGAGTTTCCTGTCGGATCGCCGACGCCCACGAGTCCCGTGGCATTAACAGCACCACCATTGGAAATCGTGAGTATCCCGGGGCCTCCGAAAGTGCCGCCGCCTCCAACCGCTAAGCCGGCGCCGACGTTCCAGGTCGAGCCGGCCCCCGTCACGGTGACCGTCGAGGCGAAAATCGGGCTGCCGGAGTCGATCACGGCCCCGCCTAGGGAGGTAAGCACGCCACCATTGGCGATGGTGAGTGAGGTTGGCCCGGCGAGAGCACCGATTTCTGTCATTCCGGCCGGATTCACGGTTACCGTCGACCCGGGCCCGCTGATGAGCATCGCGGAAGAGATAACAACAGCCAAGTTGGTGGTCTGCAGCGTACCACCATTGATGACGGAGAGAGTTCCCCCTTCGACCACCGTGCCAAGGCCGGGATCGGTGACGTTGAGAGACCCGCCGCTGATGATGAGACCATTGGTGTCGCAATTGCAGATATTGAGACCGCCGATGCTGCTCCCCAGGCCGGTCAGCGTCAGCGTTCCGTTGTCGAGCTCGAGCGTGCCCGCGCCCGCGAATGTGCCGGAGAACGTGGTGCTGTTGGGCCCTACGATGCTCAGCAGGGAGGACGAATCGGAAGGTCCGATTGTCACCGTGCCGCCGCCCGCGAGCGAGCCGATCTCGGCAAAGGCGGAGTTGCCGACCGTCAGGGCCGCTCCGGCGTTGACGGTGAAAGCCGGCGCGAACGAGGAATTGTTGATGGTGCCGCTGTTGATGGTGAAGGTTGCCCCGTTCTGAACGGTGAACGAATAGGCCGGCGCCGCGGCGTCGAACTCAATGGTGTTGATTGCTGCGTTGCCCGAGATGGTGACGGAGGTGGGAGCGCCGATGTTGTTGGTGAACGTCGCGGTGTTGTCGGGCACGGTGGGAGTTGAGCTCCAGTTCGTGCCCACCGTCCACTCGCTGCCGGGCCCGGTCCAGGTGCCGTCGACCGCATGCGCGGCGCCCGGGGCAACCACTGCGAGCGCGCCGAGCCACACGCCCCCGAGCAGCGCGGCGCGCGTGAGTCCCCGGCCTGCGCGCGGCGCGATCCGAATCGCGATGTTGGAATGTGCGGCGTCGAGCGCAAACGGCTTGCGTGTTCCTGCCCGCGCCCCCGGCAACTCATACGAACGCATTTCTCCCAATCCCCCCGCACGCGACACGGCCGGGAAACCCCGGCCGTGCACGATGCGTCTTCCGCCCCCGCGGACCGGCGAAACGCTACGGTGGGAAATCGGCGCGATCAATTCGCCCTCGCTCCGTCCGCGCCGATTGGCCGCCACCTGTGGCTTTGCCGCCACGCCGGCCGGCGCCAGCGGCCGCCGCGTCGCGCTCGCCTCCGCGCATGGTTAAGAGTTCTCTGTTGACGACGTAACGAGAATCACCTAGCGAAAGCGCAGGATCGAGAGTTGTGCATGACACCCGGGCGGGGACACCGCGCCGGGCTTTTTTGCGCCGCGGGAACGGCGCGAGTCCCCTCAGGCCGGCCGGCGCCCTGTTTTTTTCCTGTTATTTGCAGGCGCGGCGGTCATAAAGTGGGTTGGGCGACGGACGAGGCACCGGAGGTTGTGATGTCGCCCGTGTCGCGCCGTTTTGTCCTCACCGGGACCGCGCTCGCGACCGCGTCGCTGTTGGTCCCGATCGTCGTGCGGCCGGCGCGCGCGCAACGCAGGGACGACTCCGACTACGAAATCACCGACTGGATCGTGATCGCGGCGAGCGGAGAGGTCACGCTCGGGCTGTCGCAGCCGGAGGTCGGGCAGGGCTCGTACACCGCGCTGCCGCAGATCCTCGCCGACGAGCTCGACGCCGATTGGACGCGCGTCAAGGAGCCAGGAGGCGATGAGCCGGCCGGGATTGCGTTCTCCTCCGTGTCCCCGGATGCGGTGCGGCGCGGCGCGATGCACCGCTGATGCGGGACCGTTCCAGGCATCCAATCCGTCCGTGGTCTGCAGCGCATCGTTGCGCTTCGCTTCACGCCGGGGACAATGGCCGTGGTATAATGACAACCAAAGTCACCGGGAGGGAGGACAATTCATGTCGGAGAGCATCGAGCACGAACCCAGGCTGCTGTTTCCCGGCCTCAAGTCGTTTTACGATACGGTCATCCCTCTGGCCTGGCCGGTGATCCGCATCGCGGTGGGTTGGAATCTGCTGGTGCATGGCTGGGGCAAGGTCACGCGCGGGCCGTCCGCCTACGTCCGCGCCTTCACCGAGCTCGGCTTCGATCCGGCACTGCCGTGGATTTGGAGCGCGTTGATCATCGAGTTCGTGGGCGGAATCGCGCTCATTCTCGGCCTGTTCACCCGCTTCTTCGCCGCCGCCGCGGCAGTCGAACTGCTCATCATCACGGTGATCTACTGGAAGACCGGATTTTCCTGGTTGAACCGCGGCTACGAATACACGTTGCTCTGGGGTCTCGTCTGCTTTGCGATCGCGCTGCGGGGCGGAGGACCTTATTCGGTCGATCGCAAGCTCGGCGTCCAGCTCTAGGCAGGCAGGCAAGCTGATCGATGGAGTTCGGCGTTCAGTTCTTTCCGGCCGTTGGCCCCGATCAGAAGTCAGCCGAGCAATATTGGCGCGAGGCGCTCGAGCTCACGCAACTGGCCGAACGGCTGGGCTTCACCAATGTGCGCACGGTCGAGCATTACTTCTCGTCCTATGGCGGCTACAGTCCCGATCCGCTGATCTTCCTCAGCGCCGCGGCGGCGGTGACGCGTTCCGTGCGCCTGATCACCGGCGCGGTGCTCCCGGTTTTCAACAATCCGCTGAAGCTCGCCGGCCAGATCGGAATGGTGGATGCGATCTCCGGCGGCCGCCTGGAGGTGGGCTTTGCGCGCGCCTTTCTGCCGCACGAGTTCGCCCGCTTCGGCATTTCGATGGACGAGAGCCGCGCCCGGTTCGACGAAGGACTGGAGCAAATCCGGCGCCTGCTCGAGGAGGACAAGGTCACGGCGCGCGGCCGCTTCCACAGCTTCGAAGACGCGACCTCGCTGCCGCGTCCGACGCAGAAGCCGCGCCCGCCCTTCTGGATCGCGGCCCTCTCCACCAAGGAATCGTTCGAGAATGCCGGTACGCTGGGCCACTATCTCATGGGCATTCCGCTCGCCGGAGCGCACATGGCGAGCCTGCTGCAGGTCTATCGCGACGCCTGGACCGCGGCGGGCCATCCCGGGCGCGGCAAGGTGATGCTCGCGTTCCACATGTATTGCGCCGAGACCAAGGCGAAGGCCGCGGCGGCCGCGCGCGCGCCGCTCAATCAGTATCTCAAGTCCATCGTGGACGCGGCGTCGGAATGGATGTCCGGCGTATCCTCGCGCGACTATCCCAACTATCAGAAAACGATCCAGGCGCTCTCGCGCGAGACATTCGAGTCGCAGGTCGAGAAGGGCGCGGCCTGGATCGGCACCCCGGAGGAGATCCGCAGCGCCATCGAGGGCTACGACCGCCATGTCGGCGGCTTCGAGTCCGCCTCGCTGCAGGTCAATTTCGGCATGATCGACCGTGCCGAGGCCGAGCAGTCGATGCGGCTGTTCGCCCGCGAGGTGATGCCGTATTTTGCCCGCACGTCCGCGTAGCAGCGGTGGTCCGGCCGCTCTGGCTTCGGCGCTGCGGCTCTACTAACATTTCCGATCTGCTGCGCATTGGGGCTTCGCCGATGCGACAGGTCTTTTCGGAGGTGCTTCCATGTTCTTGCGCAACGGCTGGTACGCCGCGATCTGGTCGAAGGAACTGCAGGAGCGCCCGGTCGGACGAATCTTTCTCGACGAGAAAGTGGTGCTGTTCCGCAACGCCTCCGGCCAGGTCGCCGCGCTGGAAGACTGCTGCTGTCACCGCGCGGCGCCGTTGTCGAAGGGTGAATTGTCGGGCGACTACCTCGCGTGCGGCTACCACGGGCTGAAATACGACATCAACGGGCAGTGCGTGGAGGTGCCGGGCCAGAGCATGATTCCGCGCGGCGCCAAGGTCAGAAGCTACCCCGTCCGCGAAAAATGGGGCGCGGTCTGGATCTGGATGGGAGAGCCGGCCAATGCCGACGAATCGAAGATTCCGAACTTGTACTGGCTCGGCGATCCGAAGTGGGCGGCCACGCCCGGCTACATTCATCTGAAATCGAACTATCAGTTTCTCATCGATAACCTGCTCGATCTCACGCACGTCGCCTACGTTCACAAAAAGACGCTGGCTGGCGACCCGCGCGAAGCGACGACGCCGACCAAGACCGAACGTCTGCCGGACGGCGTTCGCGTCGGACGCTGGATGATCGATTTCGTTCCGCCGCCGCTGTTTGCCAGGGCCGGAAATTTCACCGGCAACGTGGACCGATGGCAGTTCGCGACCTGGAATCCGCCCGCGACGGTGTATCTCGACGTCGGCTGCGCCAAGACCGGAACAGGCGCCCCCGCAGGCGACCGCAGCCAAGGGATATCGATCTGGTCGAGCCACCTGATCACTCCCGAGAGCGAGAGTTCGAGTCACTACCTGTTCTGCTTTGCGCGCGACTTTGCGCTCGGCGACCCCGAAATGTCCAAGCTGCTCTATGAGGGCTCGCGGGCCACGTTTCTCGAAGACGCCGACATGCTCGAGGCGGTGCAGACGAACCGCCGCGACGGCTCGCTCGACGGCCTGGTCGACATCGGCGCCGACGCCGCGCAGCTGCAGGCGCGGCGGATGCTGGCTCGAATGATCGAAGCCGAGCGTGCTTGAAGCGGGGGATCGCGATGCGCGGCGTGGCATGGATGCGCCTCGATACCAGCAACGTTCCCGAGCGCCGCACTCACGTGGCCGTCGCGCGCAGCTTCGATCCTATGGCCGGTCGCTCGCTCCTGGTCGGCGTGACCCGGGCCCGCAGGACGGCAACGGGGAGCGTATCGAATAGGTCGGCAACCGCCAGCCGCGGACCTGTCGTCGTCTTGCCGGGCGCCAGGATGTCGGCGACGTCGGAAAAATCTTCGAGCGAGAGCGTCGCGTTCCAGGCCGCGCCGGAAGGCCAGCGCCGGCCCTGCTCGGTGGCGCGGGCAAACAACCGCCCAGTCACGACGATAACGGCGCTGCGGCCGCTGAGGCGCGCGAACGCGACCAGCTCGTCGCTGTTCGGGCCGGCCACGTCGAGCGGGCGGTAGGAGCCGCCGGCAAAAACCTCGGGAAGCTCCTGCCGCAGCGCCAGCAGCCGGCGCATGAGGGCGAATTTGATACGGCCGTCCGGCCAGGCCGCGGCCAAGTTGCGCCAATCCGGTTGTTCGATCGAGCTCAGCGCCGATCGGCGCGCGGCAAAGTCGACCGGCCGGCGATTATCGGGATCGACCAGCGCCAGATCCCAAAGCTCGGTACCTTGATAGAAATCGGGGACGCCGGGCATCGTCGTCTTCAGCACCAGCTGCGTCAGGCTGTTCAGCGCACCGATCAACGCCGCGCGACGCGCGAATGCGTCGAACGAGTCGAGGAATCGCGCCGAGCGATCCTCGAACAGGCGATGCACAAAGTTCCGAAGCCCGCTCTCGTAATCTTCGTTGGGCGCGAGCCAGCTCGTCTGCTGCTTGCCCTCGCGGGCGGCCTTGACCGCGTAGGCCTGCATTCGTTCGACGAAGCTTTCATCGCGTCCGGCCAAAGGCCAGGCGCCGAGCAAGGACTGATACAGCATGTATTCGTGCGCCGGCGACGGAATTCGCACCGACCCGGACGACTCCGCCAGTGCGGCGTTGAGCTTGCGCCAGTCCTCCACCTTGTGGGCCCACTCCCCGGGCAGCTCGGAGAGCGCGATCAGTCGTGCACGGGCGTCTTCGCCGCGCTTGGTGTCGTGCGTCGCGGTCGTGGTCAGGCCGTGCGGCGACTTCGCCGCCCGCTCCCGCATGCGCTGGTGAAAGGCGCCGACGGAGAGCCCGCCGGCGGCCGGATTGCCGCCGACCTCGTTGAGCGCGAGCAGGCGGTGATAACGATAAAACGCCGTGTCCTCCAGGGACTTTGCCATCATCGGCCCGGTGAATTGCTGGACCTTGAACGCGAAGCGGCGGTCGCGCGCGATGCTGTGTCCTGTTCGGCCGGGGGAGACGAGGTCGAGCGTGAGCGCGTCGCGCAGGAAATCGAAGATCGCGCTGTCGGAACCGAACCAATCCGCGCGCGCCTTGGCGAGCGCCGCGTCGATGACGGCGCGGTCCTCCCGCGAGGGGCCGGAAGGGGTCACGTAGGTGCGGTAGATCGGGAAATGCAGGATGAACAATTCGAATGCCCGGCGCAGGCGATCGGGGGGATAATCGCGGGTGGCGTAATGACCGGCGGCGATGCGCGCAAGCAGACGTACCAATACGGTAAACTCGCTCGCCAGGATGTTTTCGATCACGCGGCGCTTGGCCTCGATGAGAATGGCATCAAAAGCGCGTTCATCGCCGCTCGCCTCCCGCCAGGCTCGCTCGAGCGCGCCGAGACCGCGGTCGTCGAGCAGGACGCGCGAGATGATATTGAGCCATTCGTAGCCGGTCGTGCCGGCGACGCCGGCAAAGCGCGGCAGGCGTTCTCCGTCGGCGAGAATCTTTTCGACGATGACGTAGAACGGCTCATCGCCTGGCGGCCTTTGAGTGTCGATCAGCCGTTGCAGCCGGCGGAAATACTGGTGCGGATCGCGCAGTCCGTCGATGTGGTCGAGGCGCAGCCCTTGCAGGCTGCTGTTGCCGATGAGACGGCGGACCAGACCATGAATGGCGTCGAAGGTGCGCGCATCCTCGACCCGGAGCCCGGCCAGCTCGTTGATGTCGAAAAATCGCCGGTAATTGATCTCGCTGCCGGCAAGGCGCCAATGCGCGAGCCGGTAATGCTGCCGCTCCAGCAGGTAATGCAGGGCAAGGACGGCTCCCGGCTCGCCGGAGCCGGGGCGATAGGCGCGCAGGCCACGCTCGATAACGTCCTTGCCGCCGGCGATCGCAGCAAGCTCGGCCTTGAAGGCCGGCGCCTGCGGGCGCGGCGGATTGTGCGGGCCGCGGTAGCGCGCCGCCAAGTCGAGCAGCTTGCGGCCCGCCGGCTCATCGCGCGCGCCGGCCTCCGCCACCGCTTTCTGCAGGATTTCGCCGTACCGGTTGGGACCGATCGGGAGCCGATGCTCGCCGTAGCAAACGGAAAAGCTGCCCTCCGCGGCATTGTATCGAAGCTCGATCTCTCCGCTTTCGAGCGCCTCGCCGTAGGAGCGTCCGAGGATCGGGATCAACACGCCGCCGCGCGGGCGTCCCGGCAGCGTCTGCCAATCGATATCGAAGGACGCGGCGTAGGGCGATTTCGGTCCCCACTCCAGCACGTCGAGCCACCAGGGACTGTCGGCATGCAGGACAGCCATGTGGTTGGGCACGAAATCGAGAATGAGCCCGATATCCGCCTGGGCGAGGGCCTCGCGCAACCGTTGGAAGGCATCTTCGCCGCCGAGCTCTGGATTGAGAGCATTGTGGTCGACCACGTCATAGCCGTGCGTGCTGCCCGATCGCGCCTTGAGGAAGGGCGAAGCGTAGAGATGACTGATGCCCAGCGCCTTGAGATACGGCACCAGCGCGGCGGCGGCGTCGAACCCGAAGCTCGGGGTCAGCTGGAGACGGTAGGTTGCGATCGGTATGGCGGGCGGCATCATCCCGCTCCGATGCTCCAGAACACGGACCACGGCGGCAACTTGTCCATCGGGTCGCCTCCCCAGATCGGCCGGCCCGATCGAAAGTGCGGCGGCCGGTCTCCGTCGAGATCGGACAAATTGGCGAGCAGGACGAGCGCCTGGCCGTCGTCGAGCGACCAGTTCGCGGTCAAGACTCCCGCATCGCAGCGGGCCGATCCAAATGCTGCTGCCCGTAGCCGCGGAGCAATATCCCGTCGCCGCGCGGCTAGCAGATCGCGCACGAGCGCAAGCCGTCTGCGCCCCTCGGGCATGGCCCGCGCGTCCCAATCGAGCACGGCGGCGCGGAAGGTTTCCTCCGCGAGCGGGTCGGGAATTTCGTCGCCGAAAGCGGCATAGGCGGTCTTGAACTCCTGGCGTCGACCTTGGCGCACCGCATCCGCCAGCGCGCCGCGAAAATCGCAGAAGAACGGGAACGGTTGGATCGATCCCCATTCTTCTCCCATGAACAGGAGCGGCGGCATCGGCGCGAGCAGGGTAACGGCTAGCGCCGCGGCGACGGCTGTTTCGTCCGCCTGCGTCGCAAGCCGCTCCCCCAATGGCCGATTGCCGATCTGATCGTGATTCTGCAGAAAATTGACGAAAGCCAGCGGCGACAGCGCGCCCGAGGCTTCACCGCGTCGGCGGCCCTGTCGGTGCGGGGAGGACTCGCCCTGATAGGCGAAGCCGGAGGCCAACACGCGCGCGATGTGGCGGCGCGGGTCGGCAGCATAGTCCTGATAGTACCCCTTGTCCTCCCCGGCCAGCAGAACGTGCCAGGCATGGTGGTAGTCATCGTTCCATTGCGCGCGATATTTTCCTTGCGGCGGATCCGCCTGCGGATCGAGCAAGCTCGCCTGGTTTGCGTCGTTCTCCAAGACGAGATGGATCGCACGTCCGGTGGCGGCAGCGAAGTGCCCGACGACGCGGCTCAGATCATGCAGGATCGAGGGCCGCCCGGGCTCGACGATGGCATGAACGGCATCGAGGCGCAGCCCGTCGAAACGATAACGTCCGAGCCAATGGAGCGCGTTTCCGATCGCGAAGGCGCGCACCTGCGGCACGCGGTAGTCGATGGCGTGTCCCCAGGGCGTGTGCGCAGAGGCGAAGAATGCAGGCGCGTAGCGGTGCAGATAATTGCCTTCCGGGCCGAAATGATTGTAGACCACGTCGAGAAAGACCATCAGCCCGCGCAAATGAGCTGCGTCGATCAGCGCCCGCAGATCATCCGGGCGGCCATAGCTGCTGTCGGGCGCGTAGAGCAGGACACCGTCGTAGCCCCAGTTGCGCCGGCCGGCGAAATCGGCGATCGGCATCAGTTCGATTGCGGTCACCCCGGCTTCGACGATGGAGTCGAGCTTCTCGATCGCGGATCGAAACGTGCCGCCCGGCGTGAAGGTGCCGACGTGCAGCTCTAGAAAGACCGCGTCCTCCCACGGCCGCCCGCGCCATTCGTCGGCGCGCCATTCGAACTGATCGTGATCGATGACCTCGCTTGGGCCGGATACGTCCTGCGGCTGGAAGTGCGACGCCGGATCGGGAACATCGATTTCGCCGTCCAATCGATATCTGTACAGCGTGCCGGCGCGGCAATTTGGAATGGTGATTTCGTACCAGCCCGCGTCCTGAGCCTGCATCGGATACGCCCGATCGAGCATTACGTCGACGTGTTTGGCGGCGGGAGCCCAAAGGCGGAAAGTGACGCCGCTGGAACGCAGCTCCGCTCCAAAGCGAACGCTCGCCGTCATGCCGCCCCCGAAAAGGCCAGGACCGAGCGGGGCGGCGCTTGCAGCGTCGATCCGGACGGGAATTCCATGCTGATCCGCGGCTCGGGCGCAGTTTCCAGCAGCACGGTCCAACGGCCGTACTCGGGAAGAGCGGGGAGCTTGAATTCGATCGTCTCCGTTGTCGCATTGAGCACGATGTAGAGCGGCGCATCTCCCGGTTCCACCGGGCCGAGCACGTAGGACAAGAAGCGTCCCTCGGGAAAATTCCAGTCCTGCTCCGTCATCTCGGTGGCTTGCGGCGTCAGCCATAGGACGCCAAACGACCCGTCCTCGCGGCGTCCTTCGACCCACCGCCGGGCACGCAGCTGCGCAAAGCGTCGGCGCAGCTCGGTGAGCTGCGCCACCAGCGCCGTCATGTCCTCGCCTTCGCGACCGAGCGCGGTCCAGTCCACCCAGCCGATCGGGTTGTCCTGGCAATAGGCGTTGTTGTTGCCGCTCTGGCTGTTGCCGACTTCATCTCCCGCCAGCAGCAACGGCACGCCCTGCGCCAACATCAGGCTCGCCAGGAGATTGCGCCGCAATTGGCGTCTGAGCTCGATGATATCGCGATCATCCGTTGCTCCCTCGGCGCCGCAATTCGTGCTGTCATTTTCGTCCGAGCCGTCGCGGTTCTCTTCGCCGTTCGCCTCGTTGTGCTTGCGCTCGTAGCTGACCAGATCCGCCAGCGTGAACCCGTCATGGACAGTGACGTGGTTGATGCTCGCGCGCGGACTGCGACCGTCGTGATCGAACAGATCGGCCGATCCTGTCATGCGGCGGCCAAGCTCGCCGATACGATTGCCTTCACCAGACCAATAACGCCGCAAGGTGCGGCGAAACTGGTCATTCCACTCGGACCAGCCGGCGGGGAAGGCGCCCACTTGGTAACCGCCGTGACCGACATCCCACGACTCTGCAATGAGCTTGGTTCCGGCCAAAACCGGATCCTGCCGGAGCGCGGCAAAGAACGCCGCGCCACGATCAAACCCGCTCGGCTCGCGGCCGAGCGTGCTTGCAAGATCGAACCTGAACCCATCGACGTGACCGACCTTGACCCAGTAGCGCAGCGAATCCATCACCATTTGAAGCACGCGCGGATGCGTCAGGTTGAGCGCGTTGCCGCAGCCGGTGAAGTCGTCGTAGTAGCGCGGCTGCTCGGGCAGCAGCCAGTAGTACGACGTGTTGTCGATGCCGCGGAAGTTCAGCGTCGGGCCGAGGTGATTGCCCTCGGCGGTGTGGTTGTAGACCACGTCGAGAATGATTTCGATGCCGGCGTCGTGCAAGCGCGATACGGTGGATCGAAAGGCGTCGAGCGGCCCGTCCAGGCCGTAGCGTGCGTCCGGTGCGAAGAAGCCCAGCGTGTTGTAGCCCCAGTAATTGCTCAAGCCGCGTCCGATCAGATGCCGATCGTCGATGAAGGCGTGGATCGGAAGCAGCTCGAGGGCGGTGACGCCGAGCCGCCTGAGATGATCGACTACGGCGGGGGCCGTCAGCCCACGGAAGGTGCCGCGCCAGGCGGGCGGTACATCCTCGCGTTGCTGCGTCAACCCCTTGACGTGCACTTCATAGATGATGGTGTGCTCCCACGGGATCGAAGGCTTGCGCTCCTCGCCCCAGGTGAATGCTTCGTCGACCACGACGGCCTTCGGCATGCCGCGCGCGTTGTCGCGCCGGTCGAAGGACAGGTCGGCGCGCGCGCTGCCGGCGCGATAGCCGAAATGCGCGTCGCTCCAGACCAGACGGCCCGCGAGCCGCTTGGCGTATGGATCGATCAGGAGTTTGTGGAAGTTGAAGCGGAATCCCCGCTCGGGCTCGTAGGGACCATGAACGCGGTAGCCGTAGAGCTGACCCGGCGCGACGTCGTTCAGATAGCCATGCCAGACGTCGTCGGTGCGCTCCGGCAGCGCGATGCGCTCGATCTCGCGCCGGCCATTGTTGTCGAACAGGCAAAGTTCGACCTTTCGAGCATTGGCTGAGAACAGCGCGAAATTCGTTCCGCGCCCGTCCCAGGTGGCGCCCAGCGGGTGCGGCGAACCGGCCGACAAGCGCACCCTAGTGCTCCGGGACGAGAAAAATTGCTGCAAGCGGCGGAATGACAAGGCTGACCTCGGGAATCGTGCCTTCGTCCAACGTCCTGACCGCGCCCGCGTTCCCGACATTGCTGCCGCCATAGCGCTCGGAATCGGTGTTGAGGAGCTCCCGCCAAGTCCCGGAAAACGGAACCTTGATGCGGTAATCCCGGTAGACCTCGGGCGTGAAATTGACGACCACCAGGCAGCGCTCGCGTGTCTCGCGCCCTTTCCGCAGCCAAGCGAAGACGCTGCGGTCGGCGTCGTGCGCGACCAGCCACTCGAAACCCGCGCTGTCGCAATCGAGTTCATGCAGCGCTGGCACGGTGCGATAGAGGCGATTCAGATCGCCCACCAATGCCTGGACGCCCGCGTGAGGTGGTCGCTCGAGGAGATGCCAATCGAGCGAATGGTCATGACGCCACTCGGCCTCCTGAGCAAACTCATTGCCCATGAACAAGAGCTTCTTGCCCGGGTGCCCGAACATGAACCCGTAATAGGCGCGCAGATTGGCGAAGCGCTGCCAGCCGTCGCCCGGCATCCGGCCGAGGATCGAACGCTTGCCGTGAACGACTTCGTCGTGCGAGAGCGGCAGTATGAAGTTCTCGAAGAACGCGTAGTGCAGACCGAACAGGATCTGATCATGGTGGTGCTTGCGGTGGATCGGGTCTTTGCCGATGTATTCCAGCGTGTCGTGCATCCATCCCATGTTCCATTTGTATCCGAACCCGAGCCCGCCCCAGTCGACCGGCCGCGATACCATCGGCCAGGCAGTCGACTCCTCCGCTGCCGTGGTTGCATTCGGGAAACGCGAGAATGCTTCCGAGTTGAAGCGCCGAAGAAAGCTGATGGCGTCGAGATTCTCGCGCCCGCCGAACTTGTTCGGAACCCAGCCGCCCGCGGGACGGCTGTAATCCAGATACAGCATCGAGGCGACGGCATCGACGCGCAGACCGTCGACGCGATAGCGATCGAGCCAGAACAATCCGCTGGCAAGCAGAAAGTTCGTCACCTCGGTGCGTCCGTAGTTGTAGATCAGCGTGTTCCAGTCGAGGTGACGACCCTGCTGCGGATTGAGGTGCTCGTACAATGCCGTTCCGTCGAAACGGCCGAGGCCGTGCGGGTCGTCGGGGAAGTGTCCCGGAACCCAATCGAGCAGGACGGCCAAGCCGGCTTGGTGACACGCATCGACCAACGCGGCGAAGTCCGCCGGAGTGCCAAACCGGCTCGTGGGCGCGAACAGGCCGGTCGGCTGGTAGCCCCAAGAGCCGTCGAACGGATGCTCGCTGACCGGCAGGAACTCGACATGGGTGAAGCCGAGCTCGCGCGCATAGTTCGGCAATTCATTCGCAAGCTCGCGATAGGTCAGCCAGCGGCCGCCGCCGCCGCGTCGCCAGGAGCCCAGATGCACTTCGTAGATCGATATCGGTGCGCTCAATGCGTTGACGCCGCTGCGGGGCGGGTGCGGGTTGCGAGATCGCGCTCTGATCGATCACGATCGAAGCGGTCTGCGGCCGTAGCTCGGATGCGAACGCCAGCGGATCGGATTTCAGCGGCAACATGTGGCCGTCGGGCCCGATGATCTCGTATTTGTACCTGTCGCCGGGCTTGGCTTCGGGCACGAAAATTTCCCAAAAGCCGTTGCCGCGCACGCGCATGGCGTGGCGCCGTCCATCCCACAGGTTGAAATCTCCGACCACGCTGACGCGCTGGGCCGCGGGCGCGAAGACCGCGAACGCCACGCCGGGGACGCCTTCAAGTACCATCGGATGCGCGCCGAGCTTGTCGTAGGCGTGCATGTGCGTCCCTTCGCCGAGCAGATAGAGGTCAAAATCGGAAATTGTTGGAGGAAAGCGATATGGGTCTTCGAGCTCGACCTGCCGCTCGCCGTAGCGTGCGCGCACGCGGTAGCGTCGCGAGCCGTTCGCCAGTGGGCCTTCGAATAGCCCGGCGTCATGGATGCGCTTGAGGCGGCTTTCGCGGCCGCGCTCGTCGATGATGGCTACCCCTTCCGCGTCCGGCAGGAAGATGCGCACAATCTGCACGTCACCTTCGACATGGGGGCCGAGATAGTGGAACGGATCGGAATGGCGACCCTCGATGACGGCATGGGCTTCCGGCGTGAGCGAGGTCATTCGGGCATGCGCTCCGAACGCGACAGAATGCGCCAGGTTCCTGCCAACGGCACCCGCAGCCAATCCGGCCGATGCGCCAGTTCATACTCGATTTCGTAGAATGCTTTCTCCAGCAGGAAAAAATCGAGAAGGCGGTCGGCATCCTGCACGGAGGGCGGCCACAGCTTCGCACCGCCCAGGGATTGCCGATAGGCGGCGAGGAAAGCGGCGACCGAGAGTTCGCGCCAGCCATCGAGCGCGTGGGCGATTTTTCCCTGGTCATCGGGGGCCGACTTGAGCGCGCGCTCCAGCGCCGCTGTCGCGGAATAGTCGATCGAGCGAATGAGCCCGGCAACATCGCGCGCCGCGGGCGCTTTGCGCCGGCGATCCTCGAGGCTGCGCCGGGGTTCGCCCTCGAAATCGATGATGAAGATATCGTCCTTCACGATCAGCATCTGCCCGAGATGGAAATCACCGTGGTGGCGAATCTTCATTGCGTCCGCGCTTGCCAGCAGCAGTTCCCCGAGTCGTGCGGGCAGCGAGGCACGATAGGACAAGAGGCCGTCAACCAGCTGGCGATCGTCGTCCGACAGGTTCGATCGGCGACGTGCCAACTCATCAAGTGTCCGGCCCGCGCGTTGCAGGACGTCCTCGGTCCAGCGTCGGACATCGTCCGGCATGATCGGTTCGGGTGCGAATTCGGGGATATCGTCGCGGCTCGCGAGCGCCTGCTGCAGTTCGGCCACCCGCCGCCCCATTTGCTCCACCCGCCGCAGGTAGGCTGACTGCTCGTCGCTGTGCCCGGCGGCTTCGGCTGTGAGCAGGCGCTGCTCTTCGACGAAACGCTCGAGGTACGCGCTCGTCACCGTCCAGGCGTCGCCTTGATTTCCAACGAAACCATGGACCACGGCGAGTGCGCTGTGCGTTCCATTCTGCTCCAGTTCGACGATACCCAGCAGAGGCGGGACGTGCGGGAACGGGACGGTTTGCGTCAGAAACCGGCCGACCTCGATTTCCGGATTGACGCCCGGCTCGAGACGACGAAATAACTTGACGACATAGTCGGTCCCGACCAACGCCGTCGTATTCGACTGCTCGGTATCCACCGCGCGCACGTCTTGGATTGCGACTTCACCGGCCTTCGGAAACCGGTCCGTGGGCAGAAACTCGATGCGGCGCTGATCGAATTCGATCGCCTGTGCGGCGCGAAGGTGCTCGAGGAGAAACGAGATGAAGCCCGGCTCCGCGCTGGCATCGAGGAGCGTGCCCTCGCGCGGCCCGCGGCGCACGGCGGCAAGCGCGTTCGGATTTTGTCGTGTCGGATCGAAGCGCGTCCAGTTGATGGTCAGCGGCAGCATGTAATTTGCGGTTTCGCGTTGGCCTTTCGCTTCCACCAGCGCAAGTCCGATACCGGGACCTTCCGCAACGAGGGGAATGATGCTGGTGACATGTGTCGCCGTCGACAGGTTTCCTCTTTCTGCGAACCAGCGACGACCTGCCAGGAAGGCTGGCAGCACGTCGCGCTCGAGAATGGACCTGGAACGCCCGTGCAACAGCGATTTCCAGCCGTCGGTGACGACGAGCGTCTCGAATTCCACGGGGGTGGTGGGGACTTCCAGCGTGGATTGTTCCCTTTCGCAAAGCTGCAGCCAGTAGAAGCCATAGGGTGCGAGCGTGATCAGATAGCTGGCTTCGCCGATCGGCGGGAAGCTCGTTCGACCGAGCAATTCGAAGGGAATGCGTCCGCGCCAGGGCGAGAGATCGATCTCGGCGGCTTGCGCGGAGCGCGACAGGTTGGCGACGCAGAGCACCACTTCGTTCTCGTACTGGCGGACGTAGACGAGCACGGAACGGTTTGCCGGACGAATGAAGCTCAGCGATCCGCGACCGAAGACCTTGCTGGACTTGCGAACCGATATCAGGCGCTTGGTCCAGCTCAAAAGCGAAGCGAGACTGCGCGACTGCGCCTCGACATTGACCGCTTCGTAGCCGTAGACCGGGTCCATGATGGTCGGCAGATAGAGCCGCGCGGGGTCGCAGCGGGAGAAGCCGCCGTTGCGATCGGGCGTCCATTGCATCGGCGTGCGCACGCCGTTGCGGTCGCCGAGATAGATGTTGTCGCCCATGCCGATCTCGTCGCCGTAGTAGATGATGGGCGTGCCGGGGAAGGACATCAGCAGCGAGTTCATGAGCTCGATCTTGCGCCGGTCGTTGTCCATCAATGGCGCCAGGCGGCGCCTGATCCCGAGATTGATGCGGGCGCGAGGGTCGGTGGCGTAGGTCGACCACAGATAGTCGCGCTCGACGTCGGTCACCATTTCGAGCGTGAGCTCGTCGTGGTTGCGCAGGAACAGGGCCCATTGACAGTTGGCCGGGATGTCGGGGGTCTGCCGCAGAATGTCGGTTATCGGAAAACGGTCTTCCTGGGCGATCGCCATGTAAATCCGCGGCATCAGCGGAAAGTGGTACGCCATATGGCATTCATCGCCGTCGCCGAAATAGGCGCTGACGTCTTCCGGCCATTGGTTGGCTTCGGCAAGCAGCAGCTTGCCGGGCGCGTACGAGTTCGAGCGCGGCCCTTATCTTCTTGATGACGGCGTGGGTTTCGGGAAGATTCTCATTGTTGGTTCCCTCGCGCTCGCAGAGATAGGGAATGGCGTCCAATCGAAAACCGTCGACGCCGAGATCGAGCCAGCGCCGCATGGCCTGAACGATGGCGGAGAGCACGCGCGGATTGTCGTAGTTGAGGTCGGGCTGATGCGAGAAGAAGCGGTGCCAGTAATAGGCTGCCGCCTCCGGATCCCATGTCCAATTCGACTTTTCGGTATCGCTGAAAATGACGCGCGTGTCCGCGAAGCGATGGTCGCTGTCGCTCCATACATACCAATTACGCGCATCGGAGCTTGCCTTGCTGCGGCGCGCTCGCTTGAACCAGGGATGTTGATCGGAGGTGTGGTTGATGACCAGTTCGGTGATGACGCGCAGCCTTCGACGCCTGGCCTCCTGCATGAACCGTCGGAAGTCGTGCATGGTGCCGAAATCGGGATTGATCTGACGGTAGTCCGAAATGTCGTAGCCGTCGTCGCGGCCCGGCGAGGGATAGAACGGCAGCAGCCACAGCGCGTTCACGCCGAGATCATGGAGATAATCGAGCTTCCCGGTCAGCCCGGCGAAGTCGCCGATGCCGTCGCTGTTGCTGTCGGCGAATGCCTTGACATGAAGCTGGTAGATGATCGCGTCCTTGAACCAAAGCTCGTCGTCATCGAGCTTGGGTTCGGCCTTGATCTCGGGGGCGAAATCCATGGGCAGGACCTTCACGGGAAGCAACGTAAGAACAGGGCGGGGTCCTGCTCGGGATTGATGCGCAGGCGCACGCCGCCCCATTCGATCGCGTGCCGCTCGCTGGTGATCAGGTTTTCAACGTACTTGACGCGCTGGCGCGACGCCGATCGGACCGATTTCGATGTCGCCGAAATGAAACCAGAACTCGCGCGGTCCGGCCTTCGTCAATGCAACCGCGACGGCCACCGCATTGTCGCCGGTCGCCGATTCCTTGACGAATCCGATGACCTCGTCGTCGTCGACCTGGGCGAAGCGCAGGTTGCTGGTCTGCTGCAAGGCCGCATTGCTCTTACGGATCCAGTTGAGGTGCCCGATGTAATTCTTGATATTGCCCGGCCGGTTCCAGTCGCGGGCCTTCAGTTGGTATTTTTCGGAATCGAGGTATTCCTCTTTGCCCGGTATCGGCTCGTGCTCGAGCAGCTCGAAGCCGTTGTAGATGCCGTAATTGCTCGACAGCGTGCCCGCGAGCGCGACGCGTGCCTTGAAGATCCAAGGCTCGCCGGTCTGCAGATGGAAGGGCAAAATATCGGGGGTGTTGACGAAGAAATTCGGACGGAAATATTCGCGTTCCGGGTGGCGGGTGATCTCGCTCAAATAGGCTTGCAGTTCCTCCTTGCCGGTGCGCCACGTGAAATAGGTATAGGACTGGGTGAAGCCGAGCTTGGCAAGCGCCTTCATCACTTTCGGCCGCGTGAAGGCCTCCGACAAAAAGAGGACATCCGGGTCGACCGACTGGACCTCTCGGATCAACCATTCCCAGAACGGGAACGGCTTGGTGTGAGGATTGTCGACGCGAAAGATACGCACACCCTGACCCACCCAGAACAGCACCACGTCGCGCAGAGCCTTCCAAAGTCCCTCGCTGTCGGCGCCGTAGAAATCCGGAGTTACGATGTCCTCGTATTTCTTCGGCGGATTTTCCGCAAATCGAATCGAGCCGTCGGGCCTGCGCCTGAACCACTCCGGATGCCGCGCGACCCAGGGATGATCGGGCGCGCATTGCACGGCGAAATCGAGCGCGACCTCCAGTCCGTAATCCGCGCATGCTCTCACCAGCCGTCGGAAGTCATCGAGCGTGCCCAATTCCGGATGCACGGCATCGTGGCCGCCTTCGAGCGAACCGATGGCATAGGGGCTGCCGGGATCGCCAACCTCGGAATGCAGAGAATTGTTGCGCCCCTTGCGGTTGATGCGACCGATCGGATGGATCGGCGTCAAATACAGGACGTCGAAGCCGAGGGTGGCGATGTCGGGAAGACGGGCGATGCAATCGTCGAATGTGCCATGCGCGCCGAGCGAGCGGGCTTGGCTGCGGGGCATCATTTCATACCAGGCGCTGGCGCGCGCCATCGGCCGGTCGGCGGTCAGTGGATAGCTGGCGCTACGCGTGAGGTCGGACTGCTCGCCCGTGCGCGCCGCCGCCGCCAATTCATCCGACAGCAGCGCAGCCAGCTCCTCGGCCGTGTCGGAGGTCCGGCACAGCGTGCGGATCAGGCGGGCGTCGGCATCACGACGCGGCTTGAGCGCTGCCAGCAGGTTGCGGCCCTCCTCGATCTCGAGGCTGACGTCGATCCCGGCGTCACGTTTGGCAAGAAAATCGCGGCGCCAGGTTGCGAATGCGTCGGTCCAAGCCTCGACGGCATAGACATAACGGCCGGGCCTGGGAGGTATGAAGCTCGCGCGCCAGCGGTCATTGTCCTGCAGCCGCATCGGCGTTCGTGACCATTTGGCGGCCGCTTGCGGCCGCCACAACAGCTCGGCCGCCAGGACCGCGTGGCCGTCCCGGAAAATATCCGCCCATACCTCCACCGGCTCGCCGGCGATTCGTTTGACCGGAAAACGTCCGGCATCGACGACGGGATAGATGTCTTCGATGTAGATGCGACGACCGCAAAGGTCGTCCACGGACGGGCTACTCACATTCGCTGTCACGGCTTGGTCGTGCTGTGCCATCCTGCCATCCCGCCCGCACGGCAGAAGGACATGCCGATGGAACCGACAAATCCCCGTTCAGGTTCCGGGGAGCCGCCGTTTCCGATACATTGCGCGGAACGAAAGCGCGAAATCCCCGGGAACGCAATGGTGTGCCACGGAACCAACCCGGGGCGCCTCTGTTGTCGGGTGGATTTTGTCGAGAAATCTCGGTTTTGCGCCCACGCAGGGCTCAGGCCGGTCGGTCGCTGCAGCGAGTTCGCGGCCCGGTAGAGCAGGTCGGCAATGGACCGGATTTTGGAACGCGCTGCACTTTGGGGCCTAGAGCCCGAATATCGAGATGCGTTCGGACAGCTGCGGGAGGTCGAGCCCGAGGTGCTCGCTCGGGTGCTTGACGCGCTCGCCGTCAACGGCGGGGTGCCTCGGCGCCTGTTGCCGCGGACCATCGTCATTCGCGGCAAGTCTCGCCATGTTCGCCTCGCCATCGCCGCCGGCCAGCCGTTTCGCTGGGAGGTCGTTTCGGGTCGGATCATCGCCGAGGGGAAGGGCGTCGCACCCGTATTGACGCTGCCGCAGCGTTTGCCAACCGGCATCTTCCGCCTGCGCGTCACAATCAGTGATCCGGCCTATCAGCAGAGCGAGGACGCCTGCATCATCGTTTGTCCCGAGCAGGCGTATCAGGGCGACGAAACCGCCCCTCGCCGGATGTGGGCGCCGGCGGTCCAGCTGTATGCGGTACGCTCGCTGCGCAACTGGGGCCATGGCGATTTCACGGATCTCTTCGCTTTGGTCGACCTCGCCGCCGACCTCGGCGCATCCGGCATCGGGCTCAACCCGCTGCACGCTCTGTTCGACGACCAGGCCGAGCAGGCAAGTCCCTACTCCCCCAACAGTCGCCTTTTTCTCAATCCGCTTTACATCGACGTGGAGGCGGTGCCGGAATTTCCCGGCCCGCGCGCCGTCGGCTTGGACGCAGAGATCGAACGGCTGCGAGCGCGGGACCTCGTCGACTATGACGGCGTCGCCAATGCCAAGATGCGTGCGCTCAAGCTGGCATATGGCCGCTTTCGTCAACACAGCCTTGCCGAGAGACGGCGAGCCTTCGATTGCTTTCGGCAAGACCACTCCGGTCTTCGTCGATTTGCTTGTTTCGAGTATCTGCGCCGCAAATTCGGTCGCCCCTGGTGGGAATGGCCGCGGCAATGGCGGAATGCGGACGACGACGGCCTCGCCGCGCTTGCACGCACCGAGGAGGAGGCGGTCGGCTTCTTCGAGTTCGTGCAATGGCTGGCGCACGAGCAACTCGACCGTTGTCGTGCGCGGGCCCGCGAACGAGGTTTGCCCATTGGCCTTTATCTCGATATCGCAGTGGGCGCTCGTAGCGATGGGTTTGACGCCTGGTGCGATCAGGATGCCATCTTGTCCGGCGTGACCGTTGGTGCGCCGCCGGATGCTCTCAACCCCGCCGGGCAGAATTGGGGTTTGGTCGGGTTCAATCCGCTGGGTCTCGAAGATCGGCAGTTCGAACCGTTTCGACGCATGCTGCAGGCCTCCATGCGGTACGCCGGGGCGATCCGATTGGACCATGTCCTGGGCTTGCAGCGTCTCTACCTCATTCCCACCGGCATGCAGCCGAGCCGCGGCGCCTATATTCGCTTTCCGTTCGAGGCGTTGCTGGCGGTCAGCGCCCTCATGAGCGTTGACAATCGATGCATCGTGGTCGGCGAAGATCTCGGAACCATCCCCGAGAACTTTCGCGAAACGCTGGCGGACTGGGGCATCTGGTCATACCAGGTGATGCTGTTCGAACGCTCGCCGACTGGGGCTTTTTCCGCCCCCGAAAGTTACCGGGAGAATGCGCTGGTTGCTTTCGGGACGCACGACCTTCCGCCATTTGCAGGCTGGCGCGATCAACACGACTTGGCCGTCAAGCAGGCGCTGGATCTCGACCCGGGCGAAACCAGCGCCGAGCGGCATTGCGCTCTCGATGCGTTGCGCCATGCGCTGGCACAACGCGGCGTCGAAACGAACGATTTTGCATCGGTGACACGTTATCTCGCGGATACGCCATCGCGCCTGCTGGTCCTCGCGATGGAGGACCTGCTGGGAGCAAGAGATCAGGTGAATCTGCCGGGCACCGTGAATGAACATCCGAATTGGCGCCACCGCCTGCCAATGGCTCTGGAGGCCTTGCAACACCACGATGGGTTGAACTCGGTCGCCCACATCCTGCGGTCGGCGGGACGCGCGCAGGCCGACGGCCGCCGCCGATGATCCAGCCGTTCGACTGCAGGCGACCTGCGGAAGGCGAGCGCCAGCACAAATCACAGAGACACGCGGGAGTTTTGCGAAGGCGCATTTGCGAGATTATCGTTACGGAACACCAGTTCCACCGCCGATTCGAAGCAATCGGATGCACATTTCGGTTCCCCTTCGGCCAATTCGGACGGGAACCAGTTGCATGAATGTATGTTAACAGAGCAAAAGCCCGGAGGATTTTTGGTATGGTGCCCGTGGCCGAAAAACAGAACGCGAAAAAAAGCGAACGGTCGGTTTCGGACCTGAAGCGGGTGGTGGTCTCGCTGCTGCAGGAAAGCGGTGAGGTCGCGCCGGTTGATTTCATACAATTCGGAAAACGCGTCGGCGAGATCATCGCGGGCGGGGCGCAGCCGGGCGGAAATTCGCAAAAGTATCGGCGGCAATAAAAAATATCAGCGGCCATAATGGCTTGTGGACGGGTACCGGACCCCGCCGGGCCTTGCCGGCAGGCGCGAATAGCTCGTCCCGAGCCGACGCGCGCCCCGGAAACGCCCGTCGAAGGCTGGACGCCGATTACCGACGCGCCGCCGCCTTCAGCGCCTCCAGGTCCGCTTCGCTGCGTAAGGTCATGACGGCGACCTTTCGGGCCCTGAAATAGGGAAGAACGACCTGCATGGGCGCGCCATCACGCTCCAGCAACGACACATAGCGCGGCTCCGCCCCCCGCGTCGGCAAATCGAACGCCGTCCAGTTGGAGGTCGTGGGGTCGTAGCGCAGCACGCGGTCCGCGCCCCACAGGTTGGTCCATGCATTATGCTTGCTATCGACCGCCACGTGGTACGGCTGCTGCCCGCCGGGAAGGGACACATAGGTCGTCTCGTGCGTGCGGGTGTCGATCCGGGCGAGATTGGCGCCCCACGAGTTGCCGATCCACAGCACGTCCGCGTTCTTGTCGGTGCCCATGCGGCGCGGTCCCTGCGCCCAGGGGAACGGATTGTTGAAGTCGGGCTGGTTGTAGGTCTCGTAGAACTTGCGCGCATCCGCGCTGACGCGATCCATCTCTTCCTTCACGGGAGCGAGCTTGACCTCCTGCGACTTGCCGGTCGCACTGTCGCCTTTGCCGATGATGTCGAGCGTCATTTCCGCCCACCAGCCGTTGCCGTCACGATCACCGGCCGCTCCATAGGTCACGCCGGTCCCGTTCGGGGTCTTGTAGGTGATCGACTTGAACTCGGTGAACCTCTCGGTGTCGGGATCGAAGCGCAGCGCTCCGTCCGGTGCCGACGACCAAATCCTGCCTTTGCCGTCGTGATCGACGGTGGTCGCGCCGCCGGTCGGCGACATTCCCTGCGGCGGCAGATAGACGTCGATCCTCTCGGTTTTCGGGTCGAGGCGGCCCAATCCGCCGCGGCCGTTATTGACGTTGAACCAGATGATGCCTTTTTCGTCGCGGGTCATTCCATGCGTCTGCGCCGCGAGACCGTTGAGGGCCGGCACCTTGAACAATTTGACCTCCCCGCTCTTGGGGTCGATCTTGCCGATCGTGGTGCGCCGATTCGGGATGTTGCAGGTGAACCAGAGCTGGCCGTCGAGGTCGAGCCAAGCGTCATGCACGCCCCAGCCCGGGATGAGAACGGACGGAGTTCCTAGCGACCAGTCGCTGCCGTCGTTCTGCACGAAATTGCTCGGCAGGCCCGCGTCGGGATCGAGCGGGACGTCATACTCCTTGAACATGACCCGCGCCGCTTCCCCCGAAGGACGCGGCTCGAGCTTGAACTGCATGGCGCTCTCGCCCGGCCCGCGTGCGCGCGCGAGATAGGCAGCCAATTCCTTCTGATGGTAGTCGAGAATGCCCGAAGGCTTGCGGTCCTTACCCACGAACGTGCCATAGACGTTGGCATTCTTCATGAGCTCGATGACCGCATTCCAGCCCGCCTCGTCGAACCTGTGCTGGAGGACGTAGCTGGAGGTGTGGCAGCCCGTGCAATTGTTGCGCACGAGCCGCTTCATGCGTTTGTCCTGTTCGGTTTCTTCCGGCAACGCCGACAGCATGACGTTGCCCGGCAGCTGCCGAACGAAATCCTTCAGCGGGTGGAGGACGAAGCCTTGCTTGTTGGCCGCGGGCAGATCGAACTCGGCTTTGGCAGTTGTGAACGTCACCGCTTGCGCCCAGACGCGGTACTTTCCGGCTGGCAGCGGCGGGAAATAGTAGTCGCCGGTTGCATCGGTGAACACGGTCGTCGTGACGGTCGCCCCGGCGAGCTTCGCGGATACCGTAACCCCGCCCAGCTTTTCGCCGGTCGAGGAGCTGACCGTTCCGCTGAGAATGGCGTCGGCGGCATGTGCCGTCGCCCCGGCTAGAGTCATCACCGCTCCCGTCACTATGATCAGGACGGCAAACACGACAGCTTGTGCGTGCTTCATGACGTCGTCTCCGTAGTCCTCATCCCCTTTCACCGCGCCGGGCCGGCGGGAGCGGGTGATGGGATAGGCATGGTTTTCAGGTACGCGACGATCGCGTCGATCTGAGCGGGCTCGAAATGATATTTGAATCCCGGCATGCGCGGGGTTCCGTTGCTGATGACCTCGCGCAGCACGGCTTCCTGTCCACCCAGCGAATTCTGCGACAGTTCCGGACCGTAGAGCGTGCTAGTCATCTGCGGTTTGGTATGGCAGACGCGGCACGACTGGTTGAACAGCCGCATGCCGAGAAGCTCTTTGTCGTTGAGGACCTGCTCGCCGCTTGCCGGCTCGACTGGCACGCCCTGCAGCGTGACGGCGAGCATGAAGGGAATGGCCCACGCGGCTCGTCTCATCGGCCTCCTCCCGAAATCGGCGCTTTTTTTGCAAGCCTACGGCCACGCCGGTTCGAAGGGAAGCGTCCTGCCTGCGCCGAAGCGGGCAAACGGCCGCTGCAGATGCATTTCAGTCATGCGTCGATGTTTATGCGTGCGGCGTAGCTTGTCCGATTCTGTCGATCCCCACACCGGCGCGGGTGGAACAGTTAGGTCGGCGCAGGAATCAACTCGTGACAGCGCGACCATACCGTCGTATTGGCGAACGTCGTGACATTCAGCTCCGTCGGCGGTCGGCGGCGAACGAATCGAGGCTGCTCCGACAATGGCGATCCGGATCGGGACTTCGGAGCGCGACGGCACCTTCTACAGCCAAGGCCACGCGCTCAAGGCCGTCCTGCGGCGTCGGCCGATGTTGCCGGCCGTCGAGATCGTGGAGTCGCATTCCGCCAGCACGGAGAACGCGCATCGCCTGCACGCGGGCGAAATCGAGTTCGGTTTCATGGCTTGCAACTGGATCGGACGCGCCAAGAACGGCGAGCCGCCCTTCGCCCGCCCGATCGACCTCGCCATGGCGGCGCCGATGAATGCCGGTCCGCTGTTCTTCATCGTGCCGGCTGACTCGCCGATCCGGTCCTTCCCCGACTTGCGGGGGCGGCGGATCGCGCTTGGACCGCGGACGAGCGGCATGGTGCAGCATGCCCACGGTCTGTTCGCCGCCCTGGGCATGGGCTTTTCCGACTTCTCGCCGGTCTATCTCGATTTTGCCGGCGGCGCCGCGGCGCTGGCCGCGGGCGAGGTCGACGCCCAGTTCCAATGTCCCATCCCCAACGCGGTCATGACCGAACTCGCCCGCCGCATGGCGGTGCGGGTGCTTCCTTACCAAAGCGGCGAGCTCGAGAGGGTGCTGAAGGCGGTTCCTTATTATCGGCGCACGGTGATGCGGAGGGGCGCGATCCGCGGCCTCGAGACCGACTTGCCGCAGGTCGGCGTGCTCAATGTGCTGGTCACCCATCCGCGCGTGCAGGAGGCGGTCGTGTGCGAGACGGTCGAGGCGATCGTCGCGAGCCGGGACGAACTCGGCAGGCTCAACCCGCTCTTCGCCGGGATGGACGAGCTGTTTCGGCCGCTGCGGTCACAGGGCGCTGCGGCACTCGAGTTCGGCGGCGCGCCGCTGCATGCCGGCGCGCTGCGAGCGTACCGCGAGGCGGGGCTATTGCAGTGAACGGCGCCGCCGCCCGAATGCCGGGCTAGGGAGCTCATCGAGTTTGCGGCAGCGTCGGTGACCCGGTTGCGCCTCCGTTGGCCTATTCATGAAACCGCTTTGGTGGTTATTGCGGCTGGATGCCGGCCTCCTTGATCACCTTGCCCCACAGGGCGGTCTCTTCGGTGAAGAATTGGGTGGTGTCGGCGGGCGTGGTTGCGCCGGCCGTGAGCGAAATCTTGCGCAACATGTCGCCGACAACCTTGCTCTTGAGAATCTCGACCACGTCGCGATTGATTTTTTCCGCCAAGGCGGCGGGCGTGGCCGGCGGCGCGACCAACCCGAACCAGGTGATCGATTTGAAACCCGGCACCCCCGCCTCGGAAAGCGTCGGTATTTCGGGTATCACGCCGGCGCGCTGCAGATCGGCGACGCCCAGGATTTTCACCTTGTCGTCGCGATAGAGCGGCACGGAGGTTGCCAGCGTGTCGAAGAACAAGTCCACGTGGCCGGCCACGATGTCGGTGAGCGCCGGTTGCGCGCCGCGATAGGGCACATGCACCATCTTGATGCCGGTCTGCACTTCAAGTTGCGCCGCCGACAGATGCGCCGTGGAGCCGACCCCTTGCGAGGCGTAGCTGAGCTTGCCCGGATTGGCCTTGGCGTAGCCGATCAGCTCTTTCAACGTCGTCGCCGGAAGCTCTTTGCGGGCCACCAGGACGTTCGGGATTTTCGCCAACATGGTGATCGGAACGAATTTGGTGGGCTCGTAGCCGGGGTCGCGATACAAGAGGTGGTTGAACGAGAGCGGGGACGGCGGGGCGATCAGCAACGTGTAGCCATCCGGCGCCGCACGCGCCACGTTGCCGGCGCCGATATTCATCGCGCCGCCGGGGATGTTCTCGACGATCGCGGTCTTGCCCCATTTCTGGCTGAGCTGATCCGCCACGATGCGCGCCAGCGTGTCGGTGGTGGAGCCGGGGGCGGCCGGAACCACGATCTTCACCGTCCGCGACGGATAGGGCTCTTGCGCACCGCCCGGCCCGGCCCAAAGCGCCAAGCTCGCGGCCGCCGCGAAGCCGATCGAAACCACAAAACGGGACATTCGTTCCTCCTGACCAGCTAAATGCTCGAAACTTTGACCATGCTACCCGCGCACGGCGGATGCGTAAATTTGGGACTTGGTGTATGAACAGCGCGGACCGGGATGGAGACGAACATGGCCTACACGCTGGATGAATTCTGTGCCGAGAGTCGCGCAATCCTCAAAGCCGAGGCGCTGCCGAATGCTTTACCCCGGATCGCCGACGGGCTCGGGCGGCTGCTGTCCAACCCCGCCTTCGTGGCCGCGACCTTCAGCGACGATATGCCGCCCGGCCGGCGGGTCCTGCACCACGATCCCGAGACTGACTTCTACGTGCTCGCTCATGTCCAGGAGGGGGCAAAGGTCGGCAAGCCGCACAGCCATGGCGCGTCATGGGCGATCTACGGCAACGCGCGCGAATGGACAGAGATGACCGAGTGGCGTCGCACCAATCCGGAGGCCGAGGAGCACGCGGTGCTGGAAGCGGTCAGCAAGTATCGCCTCGGGCCCGGCCAGACCAAGGCTTATGGTCCCGGCGTGATCCATTCGACCGCGCATCCCAAGAGGGCCTGGGTGATCCGCGTCACCGGCACCGACCTCGACGTGCTGCCGCGCTACCATTTCGGCAAGCACGACCGGATTCTCGAGCAGGCGTGAGCTGGCCCGCCTCGCATCTGTCATCATCCGCGAAAGCGGATGATCCAGTGGCCACCGCATGATCGAGGACTTCCGCTCCGTCGTGACGCGGCCGATGGTTAGTGGATGCCCGCCTGCGCGGGGCATGACAACCAAGCATCCGTGACCCAGCGGGCGCCGCCACCAGCTATTTCCGCTCGCCGCCAATCGCGTTGTAGCGGGCGATCACGTCCTTCGGGGTGGCGGCGGTGCGCGCTAGCAACGCCAGAATCTCGGAGCCGCCGATCGGGCTCAGGTCGATGCCGAGCTTCCTTGCCTCCTCGACAAAGGCCTGGTCCCGGCACATCGTCATGAACGCGGTCTGCAGCGCGCCGGCGCGCTCCGCCGGGACGTCGGGCGGGGCGGCGAACGGCAGCGCCATGAAGAACGGAAGCTCGGCGAATCCGATCAGCGAAATTGCCTCGGGATCGTTGGTCAGCTCGCGGCCGATCGGCAGGTCTGGAAACTCGGCGTGCCGCTTGGTGCGGCCGAAAGCCATGAGCGGCCGGAATAGCCCCCTGTTCCAGAGATCACGCTGGCCGGTCCGCACCGAGCTCAAGCCGACCATCTGGCCGTCGAGCTCGCCGCGCTGCATGGCGAGGAACATCGGCGCCGCGCCGGTATAGCCGCGCACGATGCTCACGTTGAGGCCGAGCACCTCCTTGGCGATCACGGCGAAGATCAGGTTGCTCGACGCCGCATTGTCGGCGCCCAGCGCGGCCGACAGGCCGGGGGTCTTGAGGTCGGCGATGGTCTTGGCCGCATGATTGGCGTTGATCAGCATGAGATAGGCGTCGTCGGCATATGACGACAGGCTCCCGAGCCAGGTGAACTTGGCCGGATCGAACTGAGCATTGGGATGGCCCTGGATCGCGAGCTGCGGCACCGCGCGCTCGAGCTTGGCCAGCACCGAGCCGTCCTTCTCCGAATTGAAGTAGAGGCGGTTGGCGGTGACGAGACCACCGCCGCCGGGGTTGTTCTGGACGACGATGTTCGGAGTGCCGGGAATGAAACGAGCGAGATGGCGCGCCACCAGCCGCGCCGAAATGTCGTTGATGCCTCCCGGCGAGGTCCCCACCAGCATCGTGACGGTGCGGCCCTTGTAGAACGCCTCGACCGACTGTGCCGCCGCGGGCCGCGTCCCCGGCAGCGCCCAGCAGAGGCCGCAGAGAAGAAACAGCAGCAGCGCCGGGCCTGATCGCGCAGACATCGTTCTCGCTCACGGCAATGCTGCGAGCAGGTGGCCGAAGCCTGGCCGCGGCTGGCGCACGTGCAGGCGCTTCTGAATTTCCCAGACGCGTGCCGTCACCGGATGGACCACCGGCACCTGCAAATCCTGCTCCAGCGTCTCGATGATATCAAGCGTGCGCCAGCCGGAACCCAGCATGTAGATCGCGTCGGCGCCCTTGGCTTTGAGAAAATTGCGCTTGATGTGGGCGTAGACCTGATGGCTCGACAATTCCTGCACCTTGTCGAAGGGCACGTCGATGCCCGCCATGTCGCGCACCGTGAAGCCGGCGTCGCGGAAATATCTGGCAAAGATGGCATTGAGCTTGGGCGGAAAGTAAGTCGCGCCGACGATGGACTTGGCTTTCAGCGCCTTGAGCGCGTTCACGTGGTTCTGCGCCACGCTCATGATCGGGGTCTTGTACTTCTTCTCCCAAGCCGAGACGATCTCGGCTTCCCGCTTGCGGCCCTGCACCATGAACGGCGGCGCGCCGTGCGGATGGATCAGGTCGCAGCCGCACTCGGCCAGCACCGCGACGAGCTGTTCGTAGGCCGGCATCAGGGCCGCGAATTCATCCTCGGTGCCGCGGCGGATATTCAGAAACAGGGGAATGAGCCCGATGCCTTCCGGCAGCAGGCGGACGACCTCCTCGGTCACGCCCGGCCGCATGGTCGGATTGATCATGCCCACGACGCCGCGCCAGCTCGAAAAAGCCATGAACGTCATCCCCCCTTCAGGGTCCGCACGTGGACGATCAGTAATCGCCGACCGAGCTGCCGGGTCCGACCGTCGCTATGGTAGGAACGTCTCCTTACTGGATGCTCTGCTTTCGCGGAGCATGACGAGTTTTTCGCTACTCGCCGTAATCCCTCTTCGTCGCGTCGGCGGAGACATATCCTTCGGCCAGATCGCGGGCAAGCGCAGCCGGATCGCGCTGGCGTGGGTCGCCGCAGCCGCCGCCGCCGGCGCTTTGCAGGAGGAAGCGCTCGCCGGAATGCATCTCGTAGCGGCCCGAGGCGGGGGTCGCGCATTCCTGCGCGGTCCCCAGCCGGATGACGAAGCGCGCGCCCTGTCCCGGCTTGCCGCCGGCGATGCCGCCGGGGGGAAAGCGGCTCTTGTCGTAGCGACGAACGACGGTGGCATTTTCCAGCAGCTCGTATTCACGCTGCAGGCTCAAGCCGCCGCGCCATTGCCCGGCGCCGCCGGAATCCGGCACCAGTTCGAAACGGGTGATGCGGCAGGGAAACTCGGACTCGAGGATTTCGATCGGGGTGATGTGCAGGTTGCTCAGGTGCGTCGCGGTGGCGGAGGCGCCGTCGTGGCCCATGCCGCCGCCATAGGCCGAGCCCATGATCTCGTATTGCATGCTGGACTGTCCGGGGCGGCCCTTGGCCCAGGCGATGGTCAGCGCGCTCGACGAGCCGGCATTGGCGATCGCGCGTGCGGGATTGAAACGGGCGAGCGCCTCGAGAATGACGTCCACCAGCTTGAGATTGACCATCTGATAGTTGGAGACGGGCGAGGGCGGGTCCGCATTGGTGACGGTGCGCGGCGCATAGATGAGCCGCACCACGTCGCGCATGCCGTCGTTGAAATGCAAGTTCGGGCCGAGGCAGCCGATGAGCGAATAGAATACGCACGCCTCGACCATGGACGGTCGCAGATTGATCGGACCGCGGGCCTGCGGATCGCTGGCGGAGAAGTCGAAGCTCGCGATTCCGCCGTTGATCGCCACTGTGACGGCGAGCTTCACCGGCTTGTCGACCAGAACCCCGTCGCTGTCGAGCAGCCCTTCGGCCGAAGCCTCTCCGGCCGGCAACTTGGCGATGGCCGCTCGCAATTCGTCCGCCGCACCTTTGAGGATGGCGGCGAAGGCAGCGGTCACCGTGCCGGCGCCGAAACGACCGCACAGGTCCTTCACCCGTGCCGCGCCCATTTGCGGTCACCGCGATCTGGGCGTGGACGTCGCCGCGCACGAGCGCCGGCTGGCGGCTATTGCTGAGGATGATGCGCTCGATGTCGGGCTGCGGACTGCCTCGATCCACGATCTTGATCGGCGGCACCAGGAGGCCTTCCTGAAACATCTCGGTGGCGTTGGCGGAAGTCGAGCCCGCGGCTGCGCCGCCCACGTCCGCCTTGTGCGCGATCGAGCCCGCAAACGCCACGATCTCGCCGGCCGCGAAGACCGGCGCCACGAATGCCATGTCGGAGACGTGGGGAAGGCCGCCCTCGTAGGGATGATTGGAGACGAACACGTCGCCGTCCTCGATCGAGCGGCCTTCGCCGCCGCTGGCGTAGACCTGCAGGATGCGGCCGACGAGATGCCGGTAGACCGGGGCGTGAAAGAACATCGGCGGCGCCACGATCAGGCGCCCCTGACGGTCGAGGATCACGCAGCTGAAGTCGCGCGATTCGCGGATGATGGTCGAGTAGCCGGAACGATAGAAATGGTAATGCATTTCGTCGACCAGACTCGCGATCTTGTTGCGCAGGACCTGGATGGTGATGGCGTCCATGTTCACGCCCTCGCCAGGATCAAGTTGCGCCAGCCGTCGACCCGCGCGCTCCAGCCCGGCGGGATGACGGTGGTGGCGTCGAACTGCTCGACGATGGCGGGCGCCGTGATTGTCGCGCCGATGGCGAGGCGGTCGCGCTCGTAGAGCGTCGCCTCCCTGATCGTTCCCTGCCACACGGCCTTGCGCGTGCCCTTGACCGCGCCGGCAGCGGGACGCGGCGATGACGGCGGCGCCGTTTCGCGCGGCTGATATTTCGGCACGTCCACGCGCACTCGCAGGCGATAGCTCACGACCTCCACCGGCCGCTCCTTGGCCGCATGGCCGTGAATGCGGGCGTGGCGCTCGTCGAATCTGTCGCGCGCCGCGCGCAAGCGCGTCCGCGCTCAGCCGATCGACGAACAGTCCCTCGAGCGGGGTGCGCAATTCATAGCCTTGTCCGGTGTAGCGCAGATCGAGCTCGCGCGCGCAGCGGGCGTCGGCGGGATTCATCCCTTCGGCGGCGAGCTCGTCGCGCGCCTTCGCTTCCAGTTGCCGGAAGCTGTCCTCGGCGTGGTCGGCGGCGATCTCGGCGAGCGGGCGAAGCTCCGAGCGGATGTAATCGTGCACCACGTCGGTGCAGAGGAGGCCGAGGGCGGAGAACGCGCCGGGGCGCGCCGGGACGAGAATGCGCCGCATGCCGAGTTCCTCGGCCACCGCCGCGGCGTGTACCGCGCCGGCACCCCCGAACGGCAACAGCGTGAAGGCGGACAGATCGACGCCGCGCTTGGCGGCAAAGACCCGCACTTCGTCGGCCATGCGCATGTCGACAATGCGCTGGATGCCGGCGGCGGCTTCGATCACGTCCATATGCAGGGGATCGGCGATGTGGCGCTGCAGCGTCGCGCGCGCCGCACCGGCGTCGAGCGTTTGCGCGCCGCCGAGGAAGTAATCGGCGTTGAGGTAGCCGCATACGAGGTCGGCGTCGGTGACCGTGGGCCGGGTACCGCCGCGTCCATAGCAGGCCGGCCCCGGATCGGCGCCGGCGCTCTGCGGCCCGACATTGAGGAAGCCGCCGCCGTCGATCCAGGCGATCGAGCCGCCGCCGGCGGAGATCGTCGTCATGTCGAGCGCGGGTACGTCGACTTGCCGGCGCGCGATCACCCCCTCGGTGACTTCGAGCGGCACCCCGCCTTCGATGAAGGCGATGTCGGCGCTGGTGCCGCCCATGTCGAGGGTCACAAGGCCGCGCCGCGCGTCCTCGCGCGCGAGATAGGCGCTCGCCTGCGCGCCGGCGGCGGGGCCGGAAAACAGCGTATGCACGGTGTGGCCGCCGGCGATCGCCGCCGAAAACGGCATCACGCCGCCGTTCGATTGCATCAGAAAACGTTGCTGGGTCCTGATCCCGTCGGCATCCAAACCGCGGTTGAGATGACGGATGTAGTGCACCATGACCGGCTCGAGATAAGCGTTGAGCAGCGTCGTCGAGAGCCGCGGCCATTCGCGGATGCGCGGCAACACCTCGCTCGACAGCGAGACGTGGACGGCGGGATATTCGGTCTGGATCAGCGCGCGCGTTTCCTGCTCGTGCGCGGGATTCATGAACGAGAACAGGTAGCAGACCGCGATCGACTCGACGCCGGCGCCCTTGAGCTCGCGCGCGGCGCGGCGGACCGCCTCGCCGTCGAGCGGCACGAGCACCCGACCGGCGTAGTCGCAGCGCTCGGGAATTTCCCGGGTGAGGCTCTGGGGCGCGATGGCGGGAGGCTTCGCATAGAAGTAATCGAACAGATTTCCGTCGCGCGCTTGGCTCTGGATTTCCTGCACAGCTCGATAGCCCTTGGTGATGAGCAGTCCGACCTTGGCGCCGCGCATTTCCAGCAGCGCATTGGTGGTGATGGTGGTGCCGTGGGCGAAAAAACCGATCTCGTCCGGCGCAACACCTCTGGCGATCAGCTTGGCGAGCCCGTCGAGCACGCCGAGCGCGGGATTCTTCGGCGTGCTCGCGACCTTCTCGACCGCAAGCTCGCCCGTTTCGGTGTCGAGCAGCACGAGATCGGTATGGGTGCCGCCGACGTCGACGCCGAGACGATAGCGCGATTGGTTCATGTCGGGCTGCGGGTTGCCAATTGCGCAGGTGTCATGCCCGCGCAAGCGGGCATCCAACAATCACCGGCAGGGGTGCCGTTCACCGCGGCTTCCGCGGCTACCGGATCGTGCGCTTTCGCGGACGATGACAGCTGCAGGGTTGCCAACTACTCATCCCGGTTCAAGTGATAGTCCGGCGTCGGCGGCGGGCCCCAGCCGGCGACCGCGCGGTTGTCGCGGCTCCAGACCTTCGGCCGCTGCGGACGATCCGCGTGCCAGGGCCGCGGATCGAAATAGCCGAGCTCCTCGTCCAGGATCTGATCGAGCTCGGCGAAGAACTCGATCACGTGCTGGTCCGGATTACGGTGATAGATGGAGACATTGTGTCCGGGCCCGTGGCGCAGCGGCCCCCAGATGATCGGGATGCGATGGTGCGAGAGCACGTCGCAGCCGTGCTCGACCGCGGAGAAGTCGCGCACTTCGAAGGCGATATGATGCATCCTGGTGCGTTTGCCGCGCAGAAAATTCACCGTGTGATGATCCGGATTGCAGCGCATGAACACGAAGAAGTCGCCGTTCCAGTCCGATACCTTGAAGCCCAGCACGCGCTCGTAGAAATCGCAGGTCTGCTGCACGTCCGGCACGACGAAGGCGCAGTGGCCGAGCTTGATCGGACCGACGCCCACTACTTGCTGATTGGGGGTGAGATAATCCCACTGCGTGAACACCTCGATGGTCGTCCCTTTGTTATCCTCGAAGGCAAGCAATTTGGGAGTGCCGGGAAGGTCGTCGCTGCGAACTTCGCTCTTCACCCCGTCCTGCGCGAGCGCGCGGGCAAGCTCTTTGAAGTCCGAGTCGGGTGCGACCTGGAAGGCGAGCTTCGCGCACCGCGCCTCGTCTCCCTTCTTGAGCTGCACCACGAGCTGGCCGACCTTGGTTGCGAGCAGCGCGCGGTCCTTCTCGCGCGCCACCAGCACCAGCCCGGTCACTTGCGTGAAGTGCTCGATCTGCTTGTCGAGATCGGGTGTTTCGAAGGTCGCGTGTCCGATGCGGCGTACTTTGATCATGACCTCGTCCTCAACCGTAAGCCTTCAGCACGTGGCGGGCGATGACCATCTTCATCACCTCGCTCGCGCCTTCGGTGATGCGGTAGCTGCGCTGTTGCCGCCACATCTTCTCGATCGGAAGATCGGTGGTGAGCGCAATCCCGCCGTGGATCTGCATGCAGTGGTCGGCGGCCTTGAACGCCATTTCGTCGGCGAAATATTTGGCCACGTAGGCATCCTCGCGCGCCTCTTCGCCTTGATCGAGGCGCGTCGCGGTCTTGTAGACGAGCAGACGCGCGGCCTGCAATTCGATGAACATGTCGGCCAGCATCCACTGCACCGCCTGGCGATCGGCGAGCGGCCGGCCGAAGGTCGAGCGCTGCTTGGCGTAGGATGTCGCCATTTCGAGGCACCGCTCGGCGACGCCGAGCGCGCGCGCGCCGTGCTTCACGCGGCCGATATTGAGCCACTGCTGCCCGAAGCGCATGCCTTCGCCTTCCTGACCGACACGATGGCTCGCCGGCACGCGCACGTTGTCGAGCACGATCTCCCAGGGCTTGTCGCCCATCATGGTGTCATAGCACGCCCCGAGCTTCACGCCCGGCGCATTCATATCGACGATGAAACAGGAAATGCCGCCGCGCGAGCCTTTCGTCCGGTCGGTCGCGACCATCAGCTGCATGAAATCGGCGTCACCGGCACCGGTGATGAAGCGCTTGACGCCGTTGATCACATAATGATCGCCGTCGCGCACCGCGGTGGTGCGCATCCCGCCGGGATCGGAGCCGGCATCCGGCTCGGTCTGTGCGAAGCAGGCCTTCTTCTCTCCGCGCAACAGCGGCAGCAGGTATTTTTCCTTCATCTCGCCTTCGAGCGAGTACAGAATGCCGCGCGCCGACGGACCGGTGATGCCTTCGCCGCGCGCCGGAATGGCGATGGTGCGCGAGAGCTCTTCCCAGACCACTGCGCGCGCCAGAATCGACATGCCGCCACCGCCGTATTCCTCCGGCACGTCGAGCTGCCAGATACCCAGCTCCTTGGCGCGCTTCTCCAAGCGTTGGAGATATTCCGGTTTGATCTGCTCTCCGTCGGTCGTCTGCCGCTCGATCGGGATCAGCTCGTTGTCCACGAAGCGCCGCAGGCCGGCCTTGAGGATGCGCAGCTCTTCCGGCAACTCGAAATCCATCGCCTCACACTCCCTGGCCGTCGCCCCGCCACACCACGCGCACGTCGACCGCGACCGCACCCTCTCCGGTCGGGCGCACCATCAGCGGGTTGATCTCGATGTCGTCTATTCTTGCCCGATGATCGAGAAAGAACTGGCCGAGCGCGCGCGCGGTCGCCGCGAGCGCCGCGCGATCGGCGGCGGGCCGTCCGCGGAAACCGCAAAGAAGCTTTGCCAGCCGCAAGCCCTCGATCATCGCGTCGACCTCGTCGCCAGCCACCGGAAGCAGGCGCAACGCGGCGTCGTCGACGAGTTCGACCAGCACGCCGCCGGCGCCGACGAGCAGCATCGGCCCGTACAGCGGGTCGCTGCGCGCGCCGACGATGGCCTCGACCCCCGACACCATGGCCTGCACCAGGAAGCCGTCGATGCGGGCGCGCGGCGCCTTGGCGCGGGTGGAAAGGACGAGCGCGTCCGCGGCGGCCGCTACCGCGTCACGGCTTTGCAGTCCGAGCGCCACGCCACCGGCTTCGGTCTTGTGCAAGATGTCGCGCGAGCGGATTTTCAGCGCGACCGGAAAGCCGATGCGCTCGGCCGCGCCGACCGCCTCGGCCACGCCGCCGATGGAGCAGCTCGCGGGCAGCGAAATGCCGTAATGGGTAAGCGCGGCCTCGAGCGTTTCGGGTGATAGCTCGCTCGCCGGTGCCGGCGGCGGCGTCGGCGGACGGCGGCCCCGGCGCGCGGCGTGGAACCACAGGCCGTTGAGCGCACGGATGGTCGGCTGGATCCCTTGCAGGAAAGGGAAACCCGCCGCCTCCTGCGCAGCGAGGTGGCTGTCGTTCACCTGATGGATCATGCGGCCGAATCCGACGATCGGCTTGTCGGTCTTGGCCAACAGCTGCCGCAGCGGGGTCACGTCGCCCCAGGCGTCCGCCTTGCGCGGCATCGGCGATGCCCAGGCCAGCATGTCGACATTGGGGTCGCGCGCGGCGGTCTCGCAGATTTTGGCGGCGATCTCGATGGTCGGAGGGATGCCGACGTCGAGCGGATTTTTCGGCGCGATCCCGTCCTGCATCATGGGCAGCAGCGCCGCCTTGGTGGCGTCCGTGAAGTCGGGCATGGCGGCGCCTTCGGCCTCGGCGTAATCGTAGAGAAGGTCGACCGTTCCGCCCGAGGTGGTGACGAAGCCGATGCGCGGCCCCTTCGGCAGCCGGCCGCCTTCGAATGCCAGCGCGGCTTCGACCAGGTCGTCGAGCGAGCGGTAGTTGACGATGCCATAACGCTCGCACATGGCGAGATAGGCGGCGTAGTCGCCGGCGATCGCGCCGGTGTGGGAGTGCGAGGCCGCCTGCGACTGCGCGGTTGCGCCGGTCTTGATCGCGAGGATCGGCTTGCCCATGGCGAGCGCGCGGCCGGCTGCATGCATGAACGCCTTCGGCCGACGGATGCCTTCGATGAACAGCACGACCTGGCGCGTCTCGGGGTCGTCGATCACGAAATTGAGGTAGTCGGCGAGACCGAGATCGGGCTCGTTGCCCGACGTGATGCAGTAGGAATAGCGCAGCCCGCGCTCGGCCGCCGACTTCATCCAGAACTGGATGGTGCCGCCGGACTGGAAGATGCCGGCCACCGAGCCAGGTGCGAGCCGGCACAATTCGGTGTTGGGATAGCCGAGCAGGCGCTCGCGATAAGAATAGGCGCCCATGCAGTTCGGCCCCGCCACCCGCAAACGGCTCGTCGCCACGAAATTCTTGAGCCATTCGCCCCGCGTCTTCGATTCCGGCGCGTCGCCGTCGCCCATCATCGAGGCATAGACGGTGGCGGATCCGACACCGGCTTCCTCCGCGTCGCTGAGCACGCCAGGTACCGCCGCCGCCGGCACGATTACCAGCGCATGGTCCACTGGCTCCGGCAGATCACGCAATGAGGGATAGCAGCGTTGACCATAGACCTCGGTCTGCCTCGGATTGACGAGCGCGATGCGTCCCGGATAGCCGAACTCGCGCAGGTTCTTGAAGATGTCGGTGGGCCAGCGCGCTCGCTCGGATGCACCGACGATGGCAAGCGAATTCGCCTTGAGCGTGCTGACGGCCGAACGGAACAAGCCCTTGTCGCCCGTCGCGGCCGTCGCCCCCGACCCATCGCACTCCGACGCCTGCATGCGTCTTTCTTTAGGACCTCGGCGGCGACGGGTCAAAGGCCGGCCCGCGCGCGCGACGCAATACGGCGGCGCCAGTCCGCCCGGACATGCGTCGCGCAGCGCAGGCTCGGCGGCCGTCGTGCTGGATGCGCCGGCGGCGCTACACCGAAGGTATCGCCTTGAGCGCCGGGAACCACTGGCCGATCAGCGTCGGCGGCCAGGGAACGGCCATGAAATAGTCGAAGGCGAACCAGATGAAGAAGAGCAGCACCGCCGCATAGGGAATGACCAGCGACCAGCGCTCCCGTGCCTCGAATCGCATGAAGAAGACGACGAACAATCCCACCGTCGGAATGAGCCCGATGGTGGCCATCACCGCCATGAAGCCGATGAGATAGCCGAAGAACAAAAGCCCGCGCAGGATGATTTCGCGCACCGGCAGATGCCCGGTATCGGACGTCAGATCCATGTGGATCTTTTCCCCGACCTCGTGCTGGGCGTGCTCGGCGAGGCCTTCGGCCGCGGGCGCGGCCGGCTTGCGGCACATCTCGTTGAACAAGCTGAGCGCGGCTGCCGACAAGGCGACCGTGCCCACCACCAGCGGCACGACCTTGGCGCTGAAGTCCCACCGCAACGACGCGACCACCGCCGCGCCGACCAGCCCGATCATGAACATCGTGAACAGCTGCGAGGGATGAAATGTCGGTCGCTGGAAGCTTCTCAGCATCCTCCCCACGCCGCCTTGGCTGCGGATGTCCTGCAGGAACGGCCGCACCAGGCCGAGAATGGCGAGGGCGAACAGCACGACCACGACCGGACGCAGCATCCAGCTCAGCCCGTAGCGTTCGATCGAGATGAACAGATAGCGCTCGATGGTGTCGCCCAGCACGACTCCCAGGATGAGCGGCGGCCGCGGCCATTTGAATTGCTTCATGGTCCAGCCGACCAGACCAAAAAACAGCAAGGTGAAGAGATCGCCCCATTGGCGCGAGGCCTCGAACGCGCCGATATAGATGATGCCGAGCACGGCCGGGAGGATCAGCGTGTAGCGCAGCGTCGCCAGCTTGGCGAATTGCGGACTGAACGCGTAGCAGAGGCCAGCGCCCAAAACATTGGCCAATGCCACCGACCACACCATCGCATAGGTGATGCTGAGATTCTTGGTCAGCATGTCGGGGCCCGGCACCAGACCGTGGATCAGGAACGCGCCCAGCAGGATGGCCATGGTGGCGCTGCCCGGGACCCCGAAGGCGACGGTCGGAACGAGCGCGCCGCCCTCTTTGGCGTTGTTGGAGCTCTCGGACGCGATTACGCCGCGCACATCGCCCTTGCCGAAGGTCGCGCTGGCGCCCTTCTCGGTCTTGAGCGCATGGCCGTAGGCGAGCCAGTCGACGACGGAGGCGCTGATGCCGGGGATGGAGCCGATGCCCCCGCCGATCCAGGAGCACCGCATGATGAGCCACCAGTGCTTGAAGCAATCCTTCACGCCCTGCCATTGGCCCTTGTAGATATTGGCCGTGCCGGTGTCGGCTGAAATGGCCACACGCGCGATCAAGAGGTCGCACAGTTCCGGCAAGGCGAACACGCCGAGCAGCAGCGGGGTCAGCGGCAAGCCGTCCCACAGATAAAGACTATCGAAGGTCCAGCGCAGGGTACCTGTTTGCGGATCGGTGCCGATCATCGCGATCATGACACCGAGGCAGCCGGCCGTGATCCCGCGCAGCGGGGCATTGCCCGACAGTACGGCCACCATGGAAATGCCGAGCACGGAGAAGGCCAGAAGCTCCGGCGACCCGATGAACAGCATCACCGGGCGCAGGATCGGAATGCTGATCGCCATCAGGATGGCACCGAACACCCCGCCCATCAGCGATGACATGTAGGCGGCGCTGAGCGCGCGTCCCGCCTCGCCCTTCTTCGCCATCGGATAGCCGTCGAGCACCGTTGCGGCGGAGGCGGCGCCTCCGGGCACGCCGAACAGGATTGCTGGAATAGGGTCTCCGGTTGCGGTCGTCGCGCCGAGCCCGAGCAGCATCGCGAAGGCCGAGTACGGGTCCATGTTGAACGTGAACGGCAACAGCATCGCCGTTCCGGTCAGCCCGCCGATGCCGGGAATGATGCCGAGCACGAGGCCCATGACGCAACCGAGCGCCAGGAACATCAGCCGATGAGGCTCCATCAGCGTCAGGAAGGCTTGGCCCGCGGAGGTGGCCATGAAGCCGAGTTCCCCCCCGATACTTTCCATCTCTTCCGCCCTCAGCGATATCCGTCACGCGCGCCCGCGCCCCGCGACGAATGTGTTTCGCGCAGCCGCGCTCGACCCTGCACTCGGCCTTGCAGGGCCAGATCAGGAAATTCGAATGACAGCGTGCATCACGCCGGGTTGAGTTCGCATCTGACTGTCGCCCCTCCCCGAGCGCCTTTGCGACGACCAGCCCTCGGGACGCGTGGCCGCCCGGTTTCACTTATTTTGTAGGTCATGTAAGCAGAAGATCAGGCGATGGGAAAGGCGTTTGCCGGCGCACGCGGACTTGCCCGCGTGCGGCACTTTAGACATCGGTCGGCTCCGGGTTAGGCCGTTCGCGGCGGGCGTGATCGAGCACGCGTTTGACGAGGTGAAAGATGCAGTTGGACCGGATCGAAGGAAAACCCGATGAGAACGTGGCCTGGGGGAGCGATGTTGCGGCCCAGATGCTCCGCCGCCTGGGCGTTCCCTATATCAGCCTCAACCCCGGCGCGAGCTATCGCGGGTTGCACGACAGCATCGTCAATCACCTCGGCAACGAGCGGCCGGGCATCCTCCTGTGCCTGCACGAGGATCATTCGGTCGCGATCGCGCATGGTTATGCCAAGGCGACCGGCGAGCCCATGGCCTGCGTCCTGCACAGCAATGTCGGGCTTCTGCACGGAATGATGAGCCTGTTCAACGCCTGGTGCGACCGCGTGCCGATGATCGTGCTCGGCGCGACCGGGCCGCTCGATGCCGAAAAGCGCCGTCCTTGGATCGATTGGATCCATACCTCGCGCGATCAAGGAGCCTATATCCGTTCGATCATCAAATGGGATGATCAGCCATCCTCGCCGCAGGCGCTGGTGGAGTCCATGTGCCGCGCCAATATTGCGACCCGCACCGCGCCGACGGCGCCGGTCTATATTTGTTTGGACGCGGGGTTGCAGGAAGCCCGCCTCGATAAGCAGCCGGAATGGCCGCAGATATCCCGTTTCGTGCCGTCGCAGCCATCGCGGCCGGGAAAAAGCGCGGTCGCGCAGGCCGCGGCGCTGCTCGCACGCGCGCAGCGGCCGGTGATCATGTTGGGACGCGGGTCGCGCAAGTCGGATGTCTGGCAGCCGCGCATCGGTCTCGCCGAACGGATCGGCGCCTGCGTGGTGACCGATCTCAAGCAGGGCGCGATGTTTCCGACCGATCATCCCGCGCACTACCTGCCGCCGTTCAATGTCCTGCCCAAGCCGGCGCGCGAGCTTCTTTGCGAGGCGGACGTCATCCTGGCGCTCGACTGGGTCGACCTCGGCGGCGCGCTGCGGCAGGCGAAAGCGGCGGGAACGGTCTCCGCCAAGGTCATCGCCGCGTCGCTCGATCAGAATCTTCACACCGGCGCCAATATGGAATACCAGGCGCTCCCGGCCGTCGACGTGTCGATGGCAGCCACGAGCGACGTTGTGGTCGAGGATTTGCTGGAGGCGTTGGGCCCGGATCGCCCGCGCGAGCCGTGGAAGGCGCGCACTGCGGCCAAGCTCAAGGCGACCGACGGGCACGCCATCACCATGGAGCACATCGCCGCGACGTTGCGGGCAGAATTCAACGATCCCGAGAACGTGAGCTTCTGTACGCTGGGGCGCGGCTGGCCGATCGACATCTGGCCGTTCCAGAACGGCCTCGCCTATCTCGGCAAGGACGGCGGCGGAGGCTTGGGGTCGGGGCCGGGCCTCTCGGTCGGCGCGGCGCTGGCGCTGCAGAGCCTCGGCCGCCACGCTGTCTCGATGCTCGGTGACGGCGATTTCTGCATGGGCGCCACTGCGATCTGGACGGCGGTACGCCATCGCATCCCGCTGCTCGTCCTCGTCAACAACAACCGCTCCTATTTCAACGACGAACTGCATCAGGACACCGTTGCGCGCACGCGCGGGCGCGAGGTCAAGAACCGCTGGATCGGCTTGCGCATGGAGGATCCGGCGCCGGATATCGCCAAGCTGGCCGAGGCCCAGGGCGCCGTTGGGATCGGCCCGGTCAAGACCGCGGCCGCGGTGAAGGCGGCGATCGCAAAGGGCGTGTCGGTACTCAAGTCGGGTGGCGTCTGCGTGATCGATTTTCACGTCGATCCCCCCGCCGAGCGCTCGGACGGGATCGGACACCGGGCGACGGGAGATTGATGCGTGAGCGGGCGCGGTTCGCGACGCGCGCTACCGCCTCCCCGACACCGCGAACTAAGGTTCGAGATCGTTGACGCGGGCGACCCAGGCTCGCACCGCCGGCATCACCTGCGGCAACAGGGCGCGCACCTCGTCGGCCGCCATGCCCGGCCGGACGCGCGGATCATAGAGAACATTGAGAATGTACTGGTCGTAGATATCGAAGAAGCCCATCTGCACGTTGTCATTGAACATGGTCCATGGCACCGCGTTGGTGTCGTTGATCGGCCCCAGCGCCTGCAGCAGCTCCTCGTAGATGCAATCGTAGAATATGAAATCGCCGGCATCGGCGACGATGATGACGTCGGAATGCCTGATGCGGAAGCTGTCGTCCTTGCGGAAGCTGGACAGGCATTGCGGCACCAGCGAGCGCTGAATGAGCTGCGCGCGCTCGCGTCCGTAGAGTTTGCTGATGGCGCGCGGGAGGTCGCGATCGCGCACGAGCGTCACCACCACGTTGGCGTCCGCGGAGCTCTCGGCCATCGCGATGTCGAGATGTTGCACGCGCGCGCGGATGTCGGCGACGACCTCGGCGACCTGCGCGCCACGGTCGGGCGTGGCGTGGTTTTCAAGATGGACACGCACCGGACCGTCGAACTTGCGGATGCGGTTCACGCTGCCGGCGAGATGCAATTCGGCGCCGAAGGCGGTCTTGAACAGACCCTCGGTAATCTCGGCGTCGGTGAAGGCTTTTCGCTCGGTCGCACGCCGGCTGCTGATTTCGCGAGGCTCGGCTGCCGCCGCAACGATCGTCGTGATGGTGACGAGCGCGAGTGCGACGATGGCGATGCCTCTCATGAGCGCGATACTCGCCGGCGTTCGCGACATCATCATGGCGATGGGCGCGGCGGCCCAGCATACCGGGATTGGCGGTGGCGCGGGAGGGGCAGGCGGGCTATGAGGTTTCCGGGCGCGCTTGGGCTCGGCGGCCGTCGCCTTGCTGAAAGCGCGCCGGGAGATCGAAATGAGCGAGGGAGCGTCGCAGCCCTGGCCGACCGAACTGCGGCTGCGCAAGGATGGCAAGGCGCTGACTGTCGTTTTCGACAACGGCGAGACGTTCGATCTCAGCGCGGAATATTTGCGGGTCAAGAGCCCGAGCGCCGAGGTGCAGGGTCATTCCCCCAATGAGCGCAAGACCGTCGCGGGCAAGAAGAACGTCGCCATTCTGGAAGTGAAGCCGATCGGCAACTACGCCGTGCGTCTGGTCTTCGACGACATGCATTCCACCGGCATTTACAGCTGGGACTACTTGCTCGCTCTCGGTCGGAACCGCGAGGCCTACTGGCAGGACTATCTCGACGATCTCGCAGGCAAGGGCCTCGCGCGCTGACCGCTCCGGCCTGCGCTATTGCTGCACGATCACGGTCGTGCCGACCCTGACGCGATTGTAGAGGTCGACCACATCCTCGTTGGTCAAGCGAAAGCAGCCTGAGGACACCGCCTGGCCGATCGTGTCCGGCTCGTTCGAGCCGTGGATGCGGTAGAGGGTGGAGCCGAGATACATGGCGCGGGCGCCGAGCGGATTGGCGATGCCGCCGGCCATGTGGCGGGGCAGGTCGGGGCGGCGTTGGCGCATCTGCGCCGGCGGGGTCCAGTCAGGCCACTCGCGCTTGGCGCTGATATGGGTCACGCCGCTCCAGGTGAAGCCGACGCGGCCGACGCCGATGCCGTAGCTCAGCGCTTGGCCATTGCCGAGCACGAGATAGAGCCGGCGCTGCTGGGTGTTGATCACGATGGTGCCGGGTTTCTGGTTGCCGGGGTAGCTCACGGTCGTGCGCCCGGACCGGAATGCGCCGAAGAAATTCGAGAACGGCGAGCCGCCGTTGAAACGTCCATCCGGATCGTAGGGATTGGCGGCCGCCGGGGTGATGCAGGTCGCGGCCAAGAGGCCGGCGGCTGCCACGGCGGCGGCGAGTAAACGGGCAAGCATGGCAAAGCCTCGTATGACTGGGGTGAAGGGTGTTGGAAACCCCTTACCCCCGGCAGAGAGCTTGGGAGTCTACATTGCGCGGGGGCGCTGTCGATCGTTTGAGCGCGCGCGCGTGCAGATTCCCGCGCGGTGTTGCCGGAAAGCCGCTGTCGGGGCCGGCGCCCGCGGAAGAGCCGGCTGTCGCAGTGACCGGCGCGGAACCGCCGAGGTCGGCCGCGCCAGCGGCGGGGCGCGAACGGACGGGAGCGAAAGTGGTTGGCGCCGCTAGTCGCGACCGCGCCAGCCCTTACCGTCTGCCGCCGTTATGGGTGCCTTTGATGGTGTCGCCGTCGAGCTTGGTGAATGCCACGAATGGCACGACCTTGTTGTAGACGTTCGAGCGCACCACCCTGAGGGCGCCGTCGGGGCCTTGCTGCTTCACCACTTTCAGGATGACGTGCTGACCCGGCGGGCCGACCGGGATCACCATGATCCCGTTCGGCCGCAATTGACCGAGCAGCGGCGGCGGAATGTGATCGATGCCGCAGGTGACGATGATCTTGTCGAACGGTGCGGCATCTTCCCAGCCGTAATAGCCGTCGGCGTTCTTGGTGTTGATCGCCTTGTACTCGGTATAGCCGCGCGTGATCAGGTCGTCGTAGATGGCGCGCGTGCGCTCCGCCAGCGGTTTGATGATCTCGATCGTCCAGACCTTGTCGGTGAGGTTGGCGAGATAGGCCGACTGATTGCCCGAGCCGGTGCCGATCTCGAGCACCTTCTCGCCCATCTGCACGTCGATGGTCGAGGTCATGCGGCTCACCACCAGCGGACCGGAGATCGTGACGCCCCAGCCGATATCGTGGAAGTCGCGCTCGTAAGCGCGGGCGATATCGCGCTTGAGCACGAATTCATCGCGTGGCGTGAGCAGGAAGGCGCGCCCATTGCGGGCATTGACGAAATCGTGATTGGCCCGCAGGAACACATAGCGGTCCCAACGCGCGGCGAGGATTTTCGCATTCTCGCCGCGGTGCTCGACCGCCCACTTGATGAACGCGTCGCGGCTGGTCGTCGGAGGCTCCAGGTCGAAACTATAGGGCGTAGGAACGTTGGCGCGTGCCAGGCGCGGCACGGCGGCGCCGGCGAGAGCGGCCGCCGTGCCGATCACGAACGTGCGTCGCTTCAAGTCTGCCTCCCAATATCGTGCGGACGTCGAATGCTGTGCCGGACATTCGCCCGAAATTGCGGCGGCCGGCGCGTGACAAGCCTTGCGAGTCTGCAAGCGGACGCCCGCAGCGCAAAATCACGTTGATAACCATGCCATCGTTCGGCTTTTGTACTGAGCTTTGCGAAATTACCACCGGCATACCAAATCATAATAGGTATGCACCGAATATGCCTTCCACTCTGGCGTGCTTTGCTCTTTCGAGAGAATAGTTCTATCAAACCGCAACCCCGCTTCACGAATGGAGGGCAGGATGCGTGCGGTGAATCTCAAAGGCATGGACGTTGATGCGTTGCTTTCGCTGCGAGCCGATATCGACAGAAGGCTTGGCCAGAAGCGCAGCGAGCTGCAAAAGCAGCTTTCGCGCCTGGGCGCTGAAAGCGACGGCGCCTATGGGAATTCTCGCAGCGCGCGCGGGTGGGGCTTCTCCGGTCGCCGCTCGGCGATGAAAGGGCGCAAAGTCCCGCCGAAGTACCGCGGGCCCGGCGGCGAAACGTGGGCGGGCCGCGGCGCGCGACCCCGCTGGCTCGTCGCCCTGATCAAGCAGGGCCGCAAGCTCGACGAGTTCGCCATCGAAAAGTCGGCGCCGGCGCGAAAGAGGGCCGTCGCGAAGAAGTCCCGGCGGAAGAGCAAGTAGTTCGTTCGATGTTGCGACGAATGCGATGTGCGCAAATGCATGAGGCGGTTTGCGCCGGTGCGTCTGCGATGACGATTTCTTGTCCTGCGGGAGACCGAACCAATTATTCATTGCCGCCGCGCGACAAGGCAAGCGGGATTGCGCGACTAACTGGCGGTAGAACCTCTAAGACCTAAACCCACACCGCCTTCCCACGTGACGCCCTGAACGGAAGGGTGCCGCGCCGATGCCGCATGGGTGCGACGCGCGGCTTGACATGCGCACCCAGACGGAAAACGGCAAAGCTGATTGGACCAATGGTGGGCGCTGCAGGGATTGAACCTGCGACCTCTCCCGTGTGAAGGGAACGCTCTCCCGCTGAGCTAAGCGCCCGGGCCAAGGCCAGGGTTTAAGGAACGGACCGACGGTGTCAAGCGAGGCGAGGCTGGCGCAATCAAAGCTCGCCTTATCTGCGCTGCTGCGCGCTCCGCGCGGCGCCACGGCCCGGTTCGGGCTCTGGGCCGGGACGAGCCACGCGCGCGGCACGGCCTTGCAAGGCACGGATGCGATCAGCCAGCGTGCCCTTGGCCTCGGTGGTCCGCGGCGCAATGGGCGGCGATATCCCCTTGGCGCCGCCGGACGTCACCGCCGGCCGGCTGCTATTGAGGATCGTTTCGATCGGGGAGTCCGCCCCTTCGAGGGTGGCGGTGAGCCGCGCGACTTCGGCCGCGACGTCATTGATGCGCTCGCGCAGCGCGGCGTTTTCACTTTCCATCCGCTCGCTCGGTCCGCCGTTCTCGGCATCGCGCCGCATCGCCGCGAGCTCGCGCTGCAATTTGACGCGCTCGTCATAGGACTGCTTGAGCTGATCTTCGATCAGCGACTTCTCGAACTTGATCGCTTCGGCCGCGAGCAGGGAGCGCGCTTCCGCATCGGCCAGCTCGGCACGCAGCCTGGCTTCGCTCGCCTGCGCCGAGGTCGCCTCGTTGCGCAGCTGTTCGCAGAGGTATTCGCGATCCGCCAGCGAACGCCCCTGCTCGTCGAGGCGGGCGGCCAGCTCCTGCACCCGCCGCCCGAGCACCTCCGATTCCGTGGTTTGGGCGACGAGCTGGCGGTCGAGCTCGCCGATGCGGTTGGCCAGCCCGTCCGCCTGGCCGCGCTCCTCGGCGAGTTGCTGGCTCACCGCCTCGGCCTCGGCGGTCTTGCGGTTGAGGTGATCCCACAAGGCCTGGGTCTCTTTTTCGTAGCTTTCGATCTGGCCCTTGAGCGCCTCGTTCTGCGCGCGCAGGGCCATCAACTCGACCTGCTGGCTGTCCGACGCGATCGAGTTTTGATGCAGATTGGCGCTGACGTGGGTGAATTCGGCCTGCATGCCCGCCAGCATGCGTTCGGTCTCCGCCAACGTGGCCGTCCTGGCCGCGAGCTCGCCCTCCACCGAGCGCAAGTCTTCGGCCAATTGCCGTTCCTTGGCCTCGAGCGCAAACAGCTCCGCGGTCTTTTCGCCGAGCTCGAATTTGAGGCGGCCGATTGCTTCGCTCTTCCTGCCGATTTCCGCGAGTTGGCTGGTGGACTTCGCCTTCAGTTGCTCGACGTTCATTTCGAGCCGGCTCGTGGACATTGCGAATTCGGCCCGCAGTTGATCCTTTTCGGCTTGTATTTCCGCCATCGACAGCGGGGTCAGGGCTTCCAGCCGGCGCATGGTGAGGCGCACCGCGCGCGCGTGCACCAAAGGAATGACGCCGATCACGAGCAGGCCCGCCACCAGGAAGCCGATCCCGACATACATGATCTGCTCGATCACTGACGCCTCCTGAACCCCGTCAACTCGACCACCATGCCATGGCGGGACACCCGCTGCCAGATAGCGGGGCGGTTAACCTAAACCAGCCTGCGCAGGGGGTGAATGACACACCGGGGGTGTTTCGCTCAGCCGCCCTCGACCCGTCGGCCGCGCGTCCCATGCCGATGACGTCGGAATTGGTCGATCCGGTTCAGAACGGGTTCCAGGTCGCCGTCGGGGTGAACTTGAGGTAGCCGACGCTGGCGCCGAGACGGAAGCCGATGCCTGTGCGGATCGGGACCACGACGATATTGCTCGCCGTCAGCGCCGTCATTCCCAAGCCGCCGACGAAATAGGCCGAGCCATCGATGCCGGCGAAACGCTGGTAGATCGCGTCGGTCGCCGGTAGGCTGTAGACCAGCATCATCGTGCGCGCGCCCTCGCCGCCGAAATCGAAGCCGAGCGACGGCCCCTGCCAGTAGACCCGCAGGTCGCCGGCGTTCTTGGTATAGAGAACTCCCTCGCCGTAGCGCACGCCTGCGACCACCGCGCCGCCCGCCTCCTGGCCCAGCACGTAGCCGTTGGGCAGGCCCCATTGGCTGCCCGCCTTCTCGACGATCTGAGCCAGCCCGCGCGAGACGGTGCCGAAGAACCGGTGCCCGGCATCGATGATTTCGTTCGAGGAGTAATGCTGGCTTTGCGGCGCGGCATTGGGCGCAGGCGCGGCATTGGGCGGCGGCGGAGCACTGGCCGGCGGGGGAGGGTTGCTCGGCGGCGGTGGATTCGCCTGGGCTGCCAAAGGTCCGCTTCCCAGTCCGATGACAAAGATGACGAGAGCGGTGATCCGCAGCACGGCGCGCATCGAATGCTCCATGAAAATCGAGGCCCAACCCCGGGTAAACATTGCGCACGCGCATACCCCAACTTTGCGGCTAAACCGCAACCGAATCGCCGCATCGTCGGCAAGACTATGACGGTACGGCGGCGTCGGCGGAAGCGTTGCGGGTTGCCCGGGGGATGAGGTCCGGCAGCGCGCCCTGATCAAAGCGGCACTCGGAGGCTGACAACCTCAGATAGAAATCTGGGCCGCTGGCTGGCCAAAGCAGCCGCCGGTCAGGCCAGCATCTTTGCCGGCGCGGCGGGATCGCCCCAGGCCACGAAGGCAGAAATGCGGAAGTTGTCGGCCGCCCGCCCATAGTTCAACGGCGTCCCCTTGGGGGCCGTGACCGCGCCGCCGGCAGCTGCCAGGAGTGCATGGCCGGCGGCTACATCCCATTCGCAGGTGGTCGACAGCCGCGGATAAACGTCGGCGTCGCCTTGCGCGATCTGGCAGAATTTGAGCGCCGAGCCGCATGCGAGCCGCTCGGCGATCGGCAGCCGTGCCAGGAACGCCTGAGTCTCGGCGTCGAGATGCGAGCGGCTGACCGCCGCAACTAGCCCTGAAGGCGGCGCGGGCCGGGTGCGGATCGCGGTGCGCTCGCGCGCGGCGCTCGCCGGCGCCCCGGGCGAGAGACGCAGCCGCTCGGCGCCTTGGCCCTCGATACCGCGCCACAGAACTCCCAGCGCCGGCGCGGCGACGATGCCGATTCGCGGCCGTCCGCCGGTCATCACCGCGACATTGACGGTGAATTCATCCCGCCCCGCGAGCAGTTCGCGGGTACCATCGAGCGGGTCGACGAGTACGAAGCTGCCCGTATTGCCGGCCGGGAGCGGGCGGCCGCCCGCCTCTTCCGACACGACCGGCACGGCGGGAAGCGCACGGGCGAGGCCTGCGAGAATCACCGCCTCGGCCGCATGATCGGCGGCAGTGACCGGGGAAAGGTCGGCTTTGGTCCGCGCGTCGAGCGAGCCCGCGCGTGCCGCCAGAACGGCTGCCGCCGCGGACGAGACGATGGTCGTGAGTTCGTCGAGGAGCCGGCGGTCTGCCGCCGCGATCTCGCCCTCGGGTGGCATGCCTTTCGGCTCCTTGCCGGTTTGTCAGTTCCAGCCTTGGCAGGTCGATCGGGCGCGGTGTATCACACCGGCCCGGCGACGCCATGTCTGAGTCGCTCTCCAGCACTCACGGTTGCGCTGATCCGAGGCCCGTCCACCGGAGACGACCTGATGTCCGAAGTCGTTGCCCTTGATGCTCTCGAGCTCGCCGCGCTCCTGTGCTCCCGGGTCTGCCACGATCTGATCAGCCCGACCGGTGCCATCGTCAACGGGCTCGAAGTGCTGGAGGAAAAGGACAGCGACGAGGAGACCAAGAGCTTCGCGCTCGATCTCATCAAGAAGAGCGCGCGAACCGCCTCGGCGCGCCTACAATTCTGTCGGCTCGCCTTCGGCGCCGCCGGCTCGGCCGGTGCCGAGATCGATCTCGGCAACGCGCATGCCATGGCGCAGGCGTTCATTGATGATGACAAGACCAAGCTCGCCTGGAACCTCCCGCGCGTGCTGTTGCCGAAGAACCAGGTCAAGTTGCTGCTGAACATGCTGATCATAGCGGGGCAGACCATCCCGCGCGGCGGCACGCTCACAGTCGACCCGGTCGGCGCGGGCGCAGGCATGGGCTTTCGCATCACCGCCACCGGTCTCAATGCCCGCATCCCCCATGCCGTACCGGCTCTGCTCGAGGGCACATCCGAGAACGGATCGGTCGATGCGCATGCGATCCAGCCGTTCTATGCCGGCCTGCTCGCCCGTGCCTGCGGGCTTAAGGTCAACCTCAAGGCCGAGGGCGACGCGGTCATCGTCGCCACTCGCTGAACCGCGGCCGTTGTTGAGGGCGGGCGCCGTTTTTGCGGCGCGCGCCGGCGCGACAACGGCAACAAATCGGTCTACGCGCGCAGCAGCTTGTCCTCGAACCAGTTCCACATGGTGGCGCAGCCGAGCGTGAGATAGTCGCGCTGGCAGTGCTGGGCGCCGCCTTCCTCGCCGGTGAAGACGCGCAACGTCTTGTCTTTCGATCCGCACGCGTCGTAGAGCGCCTGCGCATCCGCCAGCGGAATCTGCTCGTCGTCCTCGCCGTGCACCACCAGGAACGGGCAGCGCATTTTCTGCACGACGCCGTCGAGCTTGAACGGCTCGAGCCGCTGCAATGCGTCCTCCAGCGTTGCCGCGCCCAGGATCCACATGATGTGATGGCCAGGCACCGACAGCGATGCCTTGAACTGCGCCTCGATGCGACGCTTCCACACCGCGTGATAGTCCCAAATCGCGCCCCAGGCGATGCAGGCGGCAAAGCGCGGCTCGAGCGCGGCGCAGCGCGGCGCGTAGTAGCCACCGAGACTGATCGCGACGATACCGATCTTTCCGGCGTCGACATCGGCCCGCCGCTCCAGGAAATCGACGCACGCGCTGGCCGCCTTCTCGTAGTCGGGGCGCAGCACGAGCCCACGGAAGCGGATCGCCTCGCCCGTGCCCGGGCCGTCCATGACCAGGACGGAGATGCCGCGCTTGATCAGGTCCGGTACGCCGGCGAGGTATTGGATCTCCTTGGTGACGTCGAGGCCGTCGAAAAAGACGACGCACGGCGTGCGTTGCGAACGTGCGTTCCGTGCATGGACGAAATATCCCGGCAGGTGCTTGCCTTCGAACGGGACCTCGACGATCTCGATCCTTGCGTCGGCAAGCCCGGCAAATTTGTGGAAGCAATCGACCGCGGTGCGATAGACATCGAGCGCCTTGTTGTCCTTCGGAGTGCGGAAGCGTTCGCCCATCTGATAATAGTGGCAAGCGCGCAGATAGAAGGAAGCGGCGGAGACCGCATGGCCCGATGCCCGGAAGCGCTCGGCGTGGGCGCGCACCTCGTCCGCGACCGTGACACAGGCAGCGAACCAGGCATCGTCGTCCTCGGCGCCCTTGCCCTCGAGCAGGCGTCCGATCTTGTGCAGCTCGCTGATGTCGGCGCCGCCGTAGCTGCCGCGGCCGAGCATGTTGACGAAGGCCGCCGACCAGCGGTAGTTGCCGGGAAAGTACATGAAGTATTTCGGCGTCTCGGGCATTGTTTTCCTCCCGAACCGACCCCGCTCCCACTTTCACGCCGCGAGCGCGGGGCGCCGCTAATTTTCGGATGTCAGCCCGCCGCGGGCGGGGATCCATATTCCAGAGATCTCGTTTTGCGGCACGACGAGTCCCCCTTGCGCGGCAACCACGGCACGACGAAAGCATTCCCGTTCCCCGATGCGGCCGCGCAGCGGCTCATCCGAGAGGCGATTGAAACTCACACGTCCCATGCCGGCGCGCGACCGGCGGGATCGGCGATCCTGCCGTCGGGCCGCTTGAGCGCGGCGATCCACTTCATCTCCTCCTCGCTCAGCGCAAAGTCGAAAACGTCGAGATTCTCGGCCATGCGTTTGGCGCTCGACGATCGCGGAATCGGAATGATGTTGCCCTGCTGAATGAGCCAGCGCAGCGCGATTTGCGCGAGCGGGCGTCCCCTGTGGATGGCGATGTCGGCCAGAACCGGGTCGCGTAACAGACGTCCGCGGCCGAGCGGGCAAAAGGCCGTGAAGATCAAACCGCGCCGGCGGCACGCTTCCGTGAGCTTGGTCTGGTCGAGATGGGCATGATACTCAGCCTGCAGCGTCACCAGCGGCTCCGGACAGAGCCGGAGCGCTTCGTCGAGCAGTGCGATGTTGAAATTCGCGACCCCGATGTGGCGCGCGAGGCCTTGCCGTTTCGCCTTGGCGAGCGCGGCAATGGGCTCGTGCAGCGCGATCTCAGGGTTCGGCCAGTGCACCAGCAGGAGGTCGACGAAGTCGACGCCGAGATTCTTCAGGCTCTCATCGACCGAGCGCGCGAAATCGTCCGTGCGCAGATATTCGTGCGAGACCTTGGTGGTCAGGAAAATCTCGTTGCGCGGCACGCCCGATGCGCGGATGCCTTCGCCGACGCCGCGCTCGGTGCCGTATTTCCAAGCCGTGTCGATATGGCGATAGCCGACCGCGAGCGCGGTGGCGACGATCTCGCCGCAATTGCCGAGCGAGGAGGTGCCGAAGCCGATGGCGGGGATCTCGGCACCGTGCGCGGACAATGTGGGGACGGAAGGCACAGCCATTGATGCGACGGGGACGCAACGCGGGGAAGACGTTCGCGCACTTTACGACCCGCACGTTGGGGGTCAATCGCTGTTGCGCGATGCGTTCCGCGCCCAGGATCGGTTCACTACCGCGGTGATCGTCCCCGCGCTCATGCCGGCGCTTGGGTCGAGCGACATCCCGGCAATCATCCGCGAGGACGCAGTGCAGGCAGCCGCCGCGCCGCCGTTCCGCGCGGTCATCTTTCTCGCGCGGTAAAAAAGAGGGACCGAAAAAGCCCGCCGACCGAGGATGGATGTATCTTGCAGCTTATACAACTTTTAGTATATAATGATTACTATAACAATCGCGCTGGCTGGCGGCCGCTCGTACGACACCGACGGTCAGCCCGCGAACCTCGAGTGAGTGACACGGGAGTGCACAGATGAAAAACCAACTACGTGCCATGCTGTGTTGCGCCGGCTGCGTCCTCTTGAGCGCTCCTGCCGCGGCGCAGTCAGATTCGAACCCCGCCATGAACGCACCGGATCAGCTGTCCTGGCAGTTCTTCATTCAGGTGAACACCAGCGCGGGCGGCAACAACGCCACGTTCGAAACTTGGGCGAGCGACACCGACACGTTCAAGATGAACCCGCAATTTCCCACGGTGCCCGGACCGGTAGCGTTGCGGCCGCCAGTGGTGGGGGCGGCCGGACGCGAAGCCATCCAGGAGGCGGGTGGGTTGTTGCCGGCGGTGCCGCCCGATCCGAACATCGGGGAGGAAACACGCCGCAACCGCGCGGCGTTCGACTTTATCGTGCGCAACAACTTGTTCAAAGTCTCCGGGTTGCGCGCGAGTTTCGGTAAGACGATCTCGTTTCCCGTTGACGCGATCGAGGTCAAAGCGACGTGGCTGCCGGTGGAAGCGGTGCCAAGCTTCATGCTCAATAGGGTTACGCTTGCCGACGTTCCAAGGGTTTTCCACGTGAACACCGGGAGCGACGGCAAGCAATACGCGCTCACGGCGATGCACATCATCTCGAAGCTGGTTCCGAATTGGACCTGGGCGACGTTCGAGCACCAGCTCAATCCGGCGCGTTGCGACATCATCGGTTGCCGCGACAGCTTCGGCGCCCAGCAGGCGGTCGTGCAGCCTAACCGGCAGCCGGGCCAAGGCTATCCCGACTGCGCCAAGACCCCGGCGCTGCAGGCGCTCATTGCCGCGGCCAGATGGGATCCGGCGTTTGCGAACTATTGCCTCAAGGGTTCGCAGACCGACTTCATCGACAACATGGGATTGGCCGTTCGCGTCGGCAATTCGATCATCGAGGACGGCTTCGTCAATCGGTCGTCATGCATGACCTGCCATGGCCGGGCCGGCTTCGACCAAAATGGCCGCGCCACCAGTAATGCCGGTTTCGATGCCAACGGCGCGCCGCTCGGACCGATCGATCCGGCGTGGTTCTCGAGTTTCAACAGCAGACCGCCGATCTTCGAAGGCATGCCGGGACTGCGCCAGATCGCGACGTCGGCAGACTTCGTCTGGTCGATCCCGTTCTGCGCTGTCGACGATACCGTCACGCCGCCCAAATTGTCGGCCAGTTGTGTCGGAAAGTAGCATCGCAGAGGCTGCGCGATGCGCAGGAGGGTCACGCTCGTCGGCAGCTACCGTTCCCGGCCCGAAGCAGCGGTCGTTGTCGGCGAATGCGACGAACGTGAACCGATCGTCGTAACGATCTACCTGAAAGACCCTTCAACCAAGAGGCCCGCGCCGGGCAGCGCGGCCGATCTTGCCGCGCTGGCCGAGCCCGTCACGCGGCGGCTCCTGGCGAGGCGGCGCGCCAAGCAATATGCGCCGGCGGCCGCGGCCATCGCGAAATTTGCCGAGCGCAATGGTCTGACGGTCCGTCGGACGTATCTGACCCGACGCTGCCTGGTCCTGGCAGGAACCGCGGCGCAAATGGCCAAGGCTTTCGGCGCGCGACTGCGCGTCTACGATGACGGACGGCGCCGGTTTCGCGCCCGCTCGGGCTCCTTGTTGGCGCCGCCTGCCATTGCGCGCTGGACCCGCGCCGTCCTCGGCTTCGATCATCGACCGCTGATCAAGCGCCGGCTGAGCAGTCTCGCCGGCGCCGGCGCGGGTGCCGGCCTGTGGCCGACGGACGTCGCCCGGCTCTACGGCATACCGCTGGACCATGATGGCGCCGGGCAATGCATCGGCATCGTCGCGCTCGGCGGAGGCTATCTGGCGTCGGACCTCGCCGCGGCGTCGGCGCAGATGGGCCGCCCGGTCCCGGTCGTGGTGGAGCAGTCGGTGTCCGGCGTCAGCAATGATTTCGGGGGCGAACGTGCCGACGCCGACGAGGAGTTGGCGCTCGATCTTCAAGTCCTCGCCGGCATCGTGCCCGGCGCGCGCCTCGTCGTCTACTTTGCGCCCAACACCGCTGCCGGGCTTGCGCAAGCGATCCACCAGGTCGTCTTCGACAACGTCAACCGGCCCCAGCTTCTATCGATCAGTTGGGGCAGCGCCGAGAAGTTTTGGACCGCACCAACGCGCGAAGCGGTGCAAGCGGCACTCGCCGATGCCGTCAGGCTCAAGGTCAGCGTGACCGTCGCCGCCGGCGATTTTCTCGCCACTGGTGGTCTCAACGACAGCGCGGCGCATGTCTTCTTTCCAGCCTCGAGTCCCTATGTGCTCGGGTGCGGCGGGACGATAGCCACCCTCGCCTCCAACGGCACCAATATCGCCACCGAGGCCGTCTGGAACGACGGCTCGACCGGCACCGGTGGTGGCATCAGCGATGCGTTTCCGATGCCGGTCTATCAGTCGAACGTGCTGCTGCCGCCGTCGGTCAACGACGGGGCGACGCGCCGTGGCGTGCCGGACGTAGCCGCCGCCGCAGCGAAAATTCCGGGTTACCGCATAATCGTCGGAGGAGATCCGCTCGTGAAGGACGGCACGAGCGCCGTCGCCCCGCTGTGGGCCGCGCTCATTGCGCTCGCCAACGCGCAGCGCGGAGCGCCGTTGGGGCTGGTCAATCCCGCGCTGTATGGCAATCCGCGGCTTTTCCGCGCGATCACCCAGGGCAACAACCGCGCCCACGGCAAGGGCTATGACGCGGCGCCGGGCTGGAGCGCCTGCACTGGCCTCGGGGTTCCCAACGGCGCGGATGTGATCGCGGCGCTTGCGGCTGCCGCTGTGGCTTAGTCCGGTCCGCGGTTCTGCCGACAAAAACCCCGCCATTTCTGGCGGGGTTCGGAATTGTCCGAGTCTGGAGGAGAGTGCTTCTGGAAAAGTTCGTCAGGCGGGGATTCTCGCTTCGTCGTCGGAGGGCTCGCGCAACACGTAGCCGCGGCCCCACACCGTCTCGATGTAGTTCTTGCCGTTGGAAGCGTTGGCGAGTTTCTTGCGCAGCTTGCAGATGAAGACGTCGATGATCTTGAGCTCGGGCTCGTCCATGCCGCCGTAGAGATGGTTGAGGAACATTTCCTTGGTCAGCGTCGTGCCTTTGCGCAGGCTCAGGAGCTCCAGCATCTGGTACTCCTTGCCGGTGAGATGCACGCGCGCGCCGTTTACTTCCACCGTCTTGGTGTCGAGATTGACCACCAGGTCGCCGGTCTGGATCACCGATTGGGCATGGCCCTTGGAGCGCCGCACGATGGCGTGGATGCGCGCCACCAGCTCGTCCTTGTGGAACGGCTTGGTCATGTAGTCGTCGGCGCCGAAGCCGAGACCTCTGACCTTGTCCTCGATGCCGGCGAGGCCGGTGAGGATCAGGATGGGCGTCTTCACCTTGGAGACCCGCAGCGTCCGCAAGACCTCGAAGCCGGACATGTCCGGCAGGTTCAGGTCGAGCAGGATGATGTCGTAATCGTACAGCTTGCCGAGATCGACACCCTCTTCGCCCAGATCGGTGGTGTAGACGTTGAAGCTCTCCGACTTCAGCATCAGCTCAATGGATTGAGCGGTGGCGCTGTCGTCCTCAATCAGCAATACGCGCATGCCAGTCCCCTTCCTCGCCGCACCGGGCTCAGGTCGGCACGCCGCAGCGGCGGCCCTCGAAAACGCTTTGGGACGAACCAGGACGGAACATTAACGACGGATGGTTAACAAAACCTGCTTCCGACGTGCTTCTGCCCTCTGGGGAAAGCCGGGCGAATCGCCCTAAGATATTGCACGCGAGCGGTTTTCTTTCCAAGCACCATCTCATGTTCGACTTTAAGAGTCTGCTGTAATCGATTCAGCGACTCTGCCCCCCGCGCCCCGGCCCCGACCACGGCCCCCTCAAGCCCCACAACGGTGACCTAATGATTAACGACGCGGGTAAACACGAAGTTAAGAACCGCACCAGAGTGCGGCGTCGCGAGCGTCCGCGTGCCGGCACCGTCGGCGGCGGGGAGCGGCGGGCCCGCGAGCGATGTGGGTCGAGCGCCTGAAATCGGCGATGCGATCGGGCCGCGCCGGTGGCTGGGAAGACGGCGCGCCCGCCAGCAAGCGGTAAGGAAGCAGCAACGGTCTTGGACAAGGATATGAACGCGTTGAACAATCCGGGGTCGGGTGGAAACCGAAAACTAACGTTGTGCCGCCACACTGCGCGGCGGCTTGGACAATTTCACCCGAGGGTGAGCGCCTGCCGTCGTCGGCAAGGTGCCATGGTAAGCGGGGCGTCGGGGGAGCAGGGATCAATGAAGTCACGCGAGACACTCATTCGCCTGAAGAAATTTCAGGTCGACGAGCGGCGCCGCCGGGTCAGCCAGATCGAGAGCATGATCGCCGAGTTCGAGCGCATCAGCGGCGATCTCGAGCGCGACATCAAGACCGAGCAGGACCGCGCCGGAATTCACGATCCGGCGCATTTCGCCTATCCGACCTACGCCAAGGCGGCGATGCAGCGGCGCGAGAACCTCAAGCGCTCGGCCGACGATCTCAAGCTCCAGCTCGAAGACGCCAAGGCCGCGCTCGGCGAGGCCTTCGAGGAGATGAAGAAGGTCGAGCTACTCGATGAGCGCGACCAGATGCGCGACCGCGGCGCGGACGATGTCGGCGAGCCGCCCGAGCTCGACGCCGATATGATGCGCAACAGCGCCCGGGCCTGAGCTTGCCGCCGTCGGCTCCGGCGCGCGGGTGACACCCGCGCGCCCACAATCCACATCTGCGACGATCCGTTGTGCGACCGGGAGTGGCCCCGTGGCGGGGTTTGTTCCGGCTCGGCGCTTTGGTCCATCCAGGCGCAACGACGAAGGCCGCGCGGCAGGGCGGCGATTCATGTCTCGACGGAAGGCGGGTCGGGCGGCCATAATTGCTTTCGGGGGTAGAGGCTTCGTTATCAATGTCGACGCCGGTTGAAATTACTTGGCTGCTCGCGGCCGTCACCAAGGGTGATCCGGTCGCCTTCGAGCGCCTCTACGGGGCGACCTGCGCCAAGCTCTACGGCGTGGTGCTGCGCATCCTGCGGCGGCACGATCTCGCCGCCGATGTGATGGAGGAAGCCTATCTGCAGATCTGGCGCTCTGCCGGCGAGTTCAACCCAGCCCATTCGGCGCCGCTTGCCTGGATGGTCGCGATCGCCCGCCGGTTGGCCATCGATCGGGCGCGTCAGCCGCCGTCGGCCGCGGCCGAGGGCGAGCCCGAGGTCGTCGATGAGAACGAAGGGCCCGGCACCGTCCCCCGTCACCAGCTGACCGACGACCTCAAGCGGCTTTTGACCTGCATCGGACGGCTCGAACCGGAGCGCCAGCGCATGCTGCTGCTCGCTTATTATGGCGCTTTCAGCCGCGAGCAGCTCGCGAGCAAGCTTGACATGCCGGTCAACCTGCTCCGGGCCTCACTGCGGCGCAGCCTGGTCGAAGTCGAGCAGTGCCTGAGATCATGAGCGACCTCGACCACACTGATGCGCTCGCCGCCGAATACGTGCTCGGCACGCTAGACGCAGACGAACGCATGCAGGCGCGTGCCCTGCTGAACGCCGACGGGGGATTCGCTGCCAAGGTGCAGGTCTGGGAACGCCGGTTTGGCGAGCTGTACTTGATGGTCGAGCCGGTGGAGCCGGACGCCAGGATCTGGGCGCGCATCAAGGCCAAGATGCCCGACGTCCAACCGAGACCGGCGATCCGGGTTCCGGAGCCGCAAATTCCCGAGCCCGCGCCGCCGGCGCCACCGGTTGAAGCGCCCCCGCCCAGCCTGGATGCGATCCAAGCCGCAATATCGCAGGCGACAACGGCGCTGACCTCGGAGGCAACGCCGGCGTCAAGTTCAGGTGCCACCCCGGCGCCAGGCTCGGAGGCGACCCCCGATTTGGACGCGACCATGACGTCCGCTCCGGAGACGGTGCCGGCGGTAACTCCGGATGCAGCGCCAGCGCCCGCTTCGGAGGCGGTCGCGATGCCGACATCCGAGGAGGTGCCGCTGCCCTCCGGGGAGGCGGCCCCAAGCTCGACGCCGGTCGAGCCGGTGGCGAGCCCGCCGTTTGCGCCGCCACCGACGACCGCCGCCGCAGTTCCCCCGCCGATGGCGGAACGGAGCCCGCCGGCTGCCGCGGGCCGAGAGGTCGTCATCCACTGGCGGCTGCGCCGCTGGCGGGCGGTTGCGCTGCTGATGGCGCTGCTGATTGCCGCGCTGGCCGCGCTTCTCGCGGCGTGGAAATTCGCGCCTGATCAGGTGCCGCTCATGCTGCAGCCGGCCGAACTGATGCGCCAGATGGGCGTTACGGTTCCCGCCGCGCCCGCCCCGCGAAGGCGCGCGCCGCTGTCGTCTCAGTTCGACGAGTAATGCCGGGACCATCGGATCGGGCGAAGCGCCGCCGTGCGCGGCCGCGCGCGTCCCGCCCGAGCTCAAGCCGCCGCCGAGACCTTGATCGACCGGCTCGCGGCTCCCTCGTCAATTCGCTGCGACATACGGCTTGACCATCTTGGCTGGATCGACGATGCGATCGAACTCATCTTCCGTGATGAAACCGAGCTTGAGGGCGGCCGCCTTCAGCGTGAGATCGTGGTCCATCGCGTAATGCGCGATCTTCGAGGCCTTGTCGTAGCCGATGACCGGCGCCAGCGCCGTCACCAGCATCAGGGACCGATCCACGTATTCCTTGATTTTCTTCAGGTTCGGCTTGGCGCCCTCGACCAGGAATTTTCGAAAATTGGTGCATCCGTCGGTCATGATCGTAATTGAGTGAACGATATTGGAAATTATCAGCGGCTTGTACACGTTCATTTCGAGGTAGCCGCTGGCGCCGCCGACGCCGACCGCCACGTCGTTGCCCATGACTTGCACCGCAATCATGGTCAGCGCCTCGGCCTGGGTCGGATTGACCTTCCCTGGCATGATCGAAGAGCCCGGCTCGTTCTCGGGAATCAGCAGTTCGGCAAAGCCCGCTCGCGGCCCGCACGCCATCAGCCGGATGTCGTTGCCGATCTTGTACAGCGAGACCGCGAGCGTGCGAAGGGTTCCGGAGAGCTGCACCAGGGCGTCGTGGGCACCCTGGACGGTGAACTTGTTGGGCGCGCTGACGAACGGCAAGCCGGTGAGCTTGGCGACCTCGGCGGCGGCCGCTTCGGCGAAGCCGGGCGCTGCGTTGATCCCCGTCCCCACCGCGGTGCCGCCCAGCGCCAGGCGATAGACACCCTTCAGCGCATCTTCGATCCGTTCCAGATTGTCCGAGAGCATGCCGGCATAGCCGGACCATTCCTGCCCGAGCGTGATCGGCGTCGCATCCTGCATGTGGGTGCGGCCGATCTTGACGATGTCGTCCCACTCCGCCGCCTTGGCCGCGATGGCGTCGCGCAGCGCCTTTACCGCCGGGACGAGTCGCTGCGTGACGCTGACAGCGGCGGCGATGTACATGGCCGAGGGAAACGTGTCGTTGGACGATTGCGACATATTGACGTGATCGTTGGGGTGAACCGGCGCCTTGCTGCCGAGCGCGGTACCCGCAAGCTGGCTGGAACGGTTCGATATCACCTCGTTCACGTTCATGTTGAACTGCGTGCCGCTCCCCGTCATCCAGACGTGCAGCGGAAACATGTCGTGGTGTTGTCCGGACAAGATCTCGTCGCAGACTTGGATGATAAGCTTGTGAGCGTTGCCGTCGATTCGCTTGCCGGCATGGTTGGCGTTGGCGGCGGCCTTCTTCAACGTAGCGTAAGCGGTGATCATCTCGCGCGGCATCAAGTCTTTGCCGATGCTGAAGTGCTTCAGCGAACGTTGGGTCTGGGCACCCCAAAGCTTGTCGGCCGGAACCTCGACTTCTCCCAGGCTGTCGGTTTCTTTGCGCACGTTGGTCATGGGGCCTCTCGGTTCCGCGCTCTGACGTCGAGCGAGCGTAACAGTCGCAGCGGTGCGGCGGAAGGCTGGCTGCATTCGGTGCATCGCACGCGCGTCCGGCGGTCAAATCCACGAGCGCCGATGTCGCCCAGCCCACGTCGTGCAACCGCCTTGCCTCGGGCCGGGCGCTGGCTACTCTCCGGCCAACGCTGGAGCGCGGCGCGCCCTCCATCAGCCAAAGCCGCGCGCACGCGTTCGCCGCCGTTGAAAGGAAAGCTCATGGCTGCAAATCGTGCCGGGTCGGAACCGGATGTCGTTCTCGTCGGCGCCGGCATCATGAGCGCGACCTTGGCGGTGTTCCTGAAGGAACTAGAACCCGCGCTGAACATCGAAGTTTTCGAGAGCCTCGGCGGTGCGGCTGAGGAAAGTTCCGACGGCTGGAACAACGCCGGCACCGGGCATGCGGCACTGTGCGAGCTCAACTACACACCGGAGCGGAGCGACGGAAGCATCGATATCTCGAAGGCGTTGGACGTCAACGTGGAGTTCGATCTTTCGCGCCAGCTGTGGTCCTACCTCGTGAAGAAAGGCGCGATTGCGGATCCGCAATCCTTCATCCACCCGGTTCCGCACATGAGCTTCGTCCACGGCGCGCAAGACGTGGCATTTCTCAAGAAGCGATACGCCGCCCTCACTGCGCATCACTGCTATTACGGCATGGAATATACCGAGGACAAACGGCAGCTGAGCGAGTGGGTGCCGCTCGTCATGGAGGGCCGCGCCGCGAACGAGACGGTGGCCGCGACGCGCATGATTACCGGCGCCGACGTGGACTATGGCGCGCTTACCCGCAATCTGGTCGGCTATCTGCGCGGGCTCCCTGGCTTTGCGCTCCATATCTCACATCACGTGACGGATATCACGCGCGAGCCCGGCGGTCGGTGGCGACTGGACGTCAAGGACGCCGCCAGCGGCGGGCGACGAGCGACCACGGCCAAGTTCGTCTTTCTCGGCGCCGGTGGCGGTGCGCTGCCGCTCCTGCAAAAATCCGGCATCCCGGAAGGGAAGGGTTACGGCGGATTTCCGGTCAGCGGCATCTGGCTGCGCTGTGACGATCCCGCAATCAACAAACGGCATCACGCCAAGGTCTACGGCAAGGCATCGGTCGGTTCGCCGCCCATGTCCGTTCCCCACCTCGATACGCGCGTCATCGGCGGCAAGCACTCCCTTCTGTTCGGACCCTATGCCGGGTTTTCGACGAAATTTCTCAGGCATGGCTCGCTGCTGGATCTCTTCCTCTCGATCAAGCCGAACAATATCGGACCGCTGCTGGCGGTCGCCCGCGACAATTTCGATTTGACCAAATATTTGATCGGTCAAGTACTGCAGTCGTCGCGCCACCGGTTTGCAGCGTTGCAGGAATACTTTCCGGGCGCGAAGCCGGCAGACTGGCGGCTCGAGGTGGCGGGCCAGCGTGTCCAGATCATCAAGCCGGATGCGCGCCGCGGCGGCATCCTGGAATTCGGAACCGAATTGGTCGCGGCTGCGGACGGTTCGCTGATCGCCCTGTTGGGAGCCTCGCCCGGGGCATCCACCGCAGTGTGGATCGCCATCGAGGTGCTCGAGCGCTGCTTCGCGAGCGAATTGAAGGTGGGCGGTTGGAGCGCCCGATTGAAGGGATTGATCCCGTCGTACGGCGAATCGCTGATCGACAACGCCGAGCTCTGCCGGCGGGTGCGAGCCGATACCGCGGCGGTGCTGCATCTGCAGAATGTTTGAACGCGCCGTAGCGAGTACGGCCTGGAGCGATGACCTCACCCGCTGACCGAAAAGACGCGGCGAGCGCAGCGGCGCGCGACGGCGAGGGAACCCTCACCGACGCACTGGAATGCCTGCTGCGCTTCGGCGCATCGATGCTGCGCGCCGGGGATACCGCGTTCCGTGTGCGGGAGTGGATGGGAGTCATCGCGCGCGCGATGGGCCTCGACGCTCTCGGTGCAAGTTGCGCTCGGCGCCATAACCGCCACCGCCCGCCGGGGCGGCGAGCGCGCGACCTTGGTGAACGAGATCGGGCCGCCGGGCATCAACGCTTGGCGCCTCGGCGCGCTGGCGCGGTTCGTCACCGAGCGGAAGTGGATGGTCGAGGGCCCCGCACGACGCTAGCGGGCATGCCGGAAAAGAAAATGCGCGCCCGGAGGCGCGCAAAGTGCGGGGGTTGAGAACACGAAAACTGTCAGCGAATGGTGCGGTCCTGGCTCGTGGCCGCGGTCACCGGCTTGCCGGCCTTGATCACCGTGGCCTCCATCCGGCCATCGCCCACCGCCGCGCCGTCGGTAACGCGGGCGGCAACGCCAATGCCGGCGACCAGCGTCGCGCAGACGAGCGCCACCGCGACCACTTTCAAGTGGGTCATGCGGTCGGCGGTAAACATCGAGAAATTGTTCATCGCACGCTCCCCAACCTCTCCCCGTCTTTGGTCGTGGCGGCCGGGGAAAAGGTTCATGGGTTTTCGCCGCTGAAGGTAGGGACCCCGGCGGCGGCCTCCAAGGTCGAGCCGAGGCGGTGAATCGCGAGTAATTCCAAGCTGTTAAGACTGGCGGGACGGATGGACCGGCCGTGGCCCGGGAACGCGGGCGCGGCTCCAAAGCGAGGCGGACGATCACTGAAATATTAGTTGAATCAATAGGTTGGGCGAGGTGGCGCCGGCGCGGCGGGCGGTGGCAGAACCCATTGGGCGCACCGCACGACCGCGCGCCTGCGATTTTCGCGCTTGCGGTTAACCACACCT
>CAVQIP010000033.1:0-177671 GCA_963712565.1 uncultured Alphaproteobacteria bacterium
CATGCATTTTCTAGCCTCCTGATTTTACGGGAAGTCTTGCGCTCGCTCCCGCAGCCGACCCGAGGTGCGGGACTGTGTTCCACGTCCATCACCGCGACAAATCGCGTTGAAAAAGCGCGCCGCGTAGGCGACCGCGTGATGCCTTCGACAGATGGAAGACTAGCTCAGGCCAGCCTCGCCGATCTGGAAGAAATGCGGGGCTATCCGGAGCAGACCCGCCTTGCGAAGCCGGCCGTCTGCGCGCAACGGCAGGACATCGCACTAACCCGAAGGTGCTCAAAAAAGTGCCGCCATGGCTTTCTTGATGCCGAGCCCGATTTCAGGCGCCGCCCCCTCCTTCATCACGACGGTGCAGGTCATGCCGGCGCTGATCAACACGCCGGGTGGTACGTGCGTGAGGTGGACGGTGACAGGAATGCGCTGTGCCAGTCGGACCCAGGTGAATGTGGGATTGACGGAAGAGAGGAGCTGTGGACCATCCTTGTTATCCTGGTCCGTGATGCCTCTTGCCATGCTTACGACGGTTCCTTGCAGCGCAGGGGATCCGTTCATGAGGTAAATCTCGGCGGTGGCGCCGGGTTTGATGTGCGGGATCTTGGTTTCCTCGAAATATCGCCTCGACCCGATATGAATCGCTGTCGATCAGGGCCATCACCGGCTTTCCCTGCGAGGCAAACGTGCCCTTTGCAAGATTGAGATTGGTGATGAAACCATTGACTGGCGCGCGCACCTCGGTTCGATTGAGGTTCAGAGCAGCGGTGTCGCGCGAAGCAATCGCCTGCTGGTAGCTGGCGGCTGCTGATTCCGACTGTCGACGCGCGTTGTCGAGGGTCTCGACAGTGACGGAATACCCGGGCGTCAGCTTCGAGCGCCGCTGGTATTGCTCGAGCGCCATGAGGTGTTGAGCCTGTCGCACCGCGAGCGCGGCTTCGGCGTCTGCGAGCGCCAGTCGATAGCGGTCCTGATCGATTGTGAAGAGCACGTCGCCCTTGTGCACGAATTGATCATTCCGCACGCGAATATCGTCGACGTAACCGGAAACGTCTGGCGCGACTGCAGCCACATTGGCGCGGACTCGGGCGTCTCGGGTCCATGGCGAATAGAGGTAGTAGCTCGCCATATCGTAGCTGAGCAAACCAGCTGCAATGAGCAAGACGAGAGTAAGCACCACACGTACGGCAGCCTGCATTGCTATCTCCTTTAGTGGTTGGTCACCACCAGCCCGCCGCCGCAAAAGAGACAAACGAAAAGAGCGAAGCGGGCGAGTGGGGCGTGCCAGAACAGCCGGTAAAAGCCGCGCCAAGTCAGCAATGCGTCGAGGGGAACGAATATTGCCAGCGAGAGCACGAACCAGGCGGCGATCGTCGGCACAAACGCGCCCAAGAGATCAAATTCCGATTGCATTCGACCTTCCCTGCAAGATCATGCGCGCGCGCATGAGATCGGAGCCAAGCGTTGCAGATCCGACGACGACCCCGTTCAGTGCTTCGATTGCCTCCGGCTCAGCTGAGCCCCGGGCTGCTGCGAGGGCATGGCGACTAAGCGCAAGCGCCTCCCCCGCCCGCCTGCTGAATTTCCAAACGGATGGACTGCGAAGGGTCTGCGACAGCCGGGCGAGCAGACGGGAGCCCTCGGCGACGATTCCGGGCGCCACCACCCTCGCATCGAGGGAGCTTCTGAGACGGCCGATTGCTTCCGCGGCTGATAGCGCAGCCCGCGCGCTCGTCAAACATTCATGCGCGGCCTTTGGTTCATCTTTGACGCGCGCAAGCGTCGTCCCGAGCTGTTCGCACAGGGCACGCTGGTAGCATGAAAGAGCGGACGCGCACCGGGAGGCGCCGACAAGGTAACCCAGGTGGACCACGAGCTGCCTGCGGAAGCGACGAACTGCGAAGGCGGGGGTCTCGGGGAAGAACGTTGCAAACAGCACCACCGCAACCGCTATGCCTACGAGAATGGCAAGGGACGAGTTCAGAAATGCAACGGCGTCGTAGGTCATGACGTTGTTGATGTTCGATGCGAAGGCGAAGTACACGGCAGACAAGAGGCCGAGCTGACCAATGCGCGGCTGCGCCATTATGAAACCGCAAGTCAGCATCAGCGGTGCGAGCGCTACCGCCATCGAAGGAAAGTCGACGGCGAGAGGGATCAGGTAGAACTGGGTCGCGAACACTGGTTTTGCTGCGATGAGCACGGTTGCGGCAAGAGCCATGCTGATCTTGTCCGGCTGCTCGATTGAAGCAACCAAGCTGGAGACGACGGCGGCCACCACCACTGCGGTCGGTCCATTCGGCCAAGCCGTCGCGAACCAGAATGCCGATGTGACAGCGATTGCCAGCGCGGAACGGAGCCCGGTCAGGGCCGCCGAGACCGGGTCCGACCACAGCCGGCAGGCGATGTTCAGCTCAGGCAACTCCTCACCCCGGTCGAAGGCTCCCATGCACTCCCGAAGCCGGGCATGCGCAAGGGCGAGGTCGCGCTCATCCGCTGCGCGTACGAGCGCAGATACTATCGGGCCGTCTCCAGCGGGGGACTCGTGCGTATGGGACATCCCGTTGCCGAGCGATGTGTTTTTTTCCGCGCGCGGCAGCGAACCGACACGATGGCTCGCGGCTGCTTCTGCCATGGCGCAAAGCTCTACCGCGGCCTGGGTCAACCTGCGCAGCGGCTGGTCGAGAACACGCGCCTCGGCGCTCTCGAAATACGGCGAACGCTGCATGGCCTGGACGTCGAGATAAGCCTTGGTGAACTCGGTCCGTTCGGCAGCGACACGCTCGCGGTCGGCATCGGGGTCGAGCAGGACCGTTGCGAGGCTGTCGGCGCGTCGAGTCAGAGCGCGCACGGGCTCTACCAGCTTTGGCGAGAGCTCGCGCACCAGGATCAAACGGCTAACGAGCGCCGCACAGATGATCCCAAGCGAGATTTCCGTGAACCGAGCCACGATCAAGTCGTAGGCTCCGCTCGGCGCGAGTGCGGCGGGGATGCCGACGATGGCGGCCGTGTACCCTGCGAGCTGGAAGCCATATGATCCGAAATTGCGCGCCGCGCGGGCGGCAAAGTTGCAGAAACAGATCCACACGGCTAGCGCGGCCACGAACAGCTCGCCGTATTGCGCCAGACCAAATACCAGCGCGATCGTAACAAGCACCCCGGCGATGGTGCCAAGGATGCGATAGAAGCTCTTGGCGAGAACGAGCCCGCTGTCCGGCTGCGATACCACGAAGACGGTCAGAAACGCCCAGCGTGGATCGTCGAGGCCAGCCCAGAATGAGATGTAGAGTGCGAGCAGGGATGCCGCAAATGTCTTGACCGCAAAAGTCAGTCCGACCGCTGTCTGGTGGTCGAGCCAATCCGGCTTCTTGAGGAGCCAGTCGCGCAACGGCAAACTTGCGGCAGCGGCTTTCATCAGTAGCCGGGCTCCTCGCGACCCTCGTTCGTGGCGCATGCCTTGGAATGGATCGTTCCGGATGGCTCGGCGCGCGAACCGCCTTCCGGCGCAGGAACGACGCGACTTGAGGCAGATATTGAGTTCGTGCCGCTGGTGCCAAAGTCGCGGTCAGGCGGCTGACAAACGCGGGTCGACGGAGATGCCGCGTTGAGAACCAGGCAGGCCGCCAACAGCGCCGCCAGGGATAGTCCGAATATCCTGGCGTGGGGGTCGGTCGACGCGTTGCTCGACGGGCTCGGGCCCGAAAAGCGAGAGTTCTTGCCGAGTCTGTCCGCAAAGAGCCCGGCGTGTATTTCGAGCGGCTCGTCGCTCGTTTTGGTCGACAGGCTCATTGTTTGGAAGCCCGAACTCTGGCTCAATTCTGCGCATCATGTAGCGGCGTTCGACCGCGGCGCCGAATGAAGCCTGGCAAATTTCAGCAAATTGCGCCGAACGCGAGTTCGATCCAAACAGTTGACGAACCGGTGTTCCAGACCCGAGCGGGACGAAACGGACAGATAATCAACGAGCCACGCCTGCGGGCGAACCGTCGACCCGTTCAGTTCAATACTGCGTGACGCAGGACGACGATCCCAATTTTTACAGGTTCTACTGCAGGAGGGATGCGGCCAAGCCGTATCGATCCGAAGCGGGAGAGCATGCCAAGAACTCTAACTGCAGTTCGGTTTGGTTCCCGACCAACAGTGCTTGATTTCGTTCTCCGTCTGTTCACTAGTTTCCGGCGTCGGGCGCCGCTGCCGGCAACATCTCGCGTTCGGTTCGGATATCAGGAGTTGTCATGTCTAGCCTGCGGCCTCTGCCCGTCATGTTGCCGGTCCGTGATCGACCGAGTCCTGCAATACACGGTCGGACGTGAGCTACCGTTCACGCTGAAACCACTTGGAGCATCAGGTCGCCGTAGCCCCAGACCGCGGTACCGACGATGCCGGTCAGATAACCGAGATACGAAAGGACCACGTAGGATTTGGGCGGGTTGAGGCGAAGCTCGATTTCTCTCGGCACCGATACGAGGCCTTCTTTGAGTGCCGTCGCCAGGGCGCGCTGATAGAAATGGGCGAGCCTGAAGGTGACCGCCGCTCCGACCAAACACATGACCGAGCCTGACCGGGCAAACCAATCGGTGCCCGCCTTGCTGGATAGATAGTAGGAAAATATTGCGAACAGCCAGGCCGCCGCCACCAACAAACCAAACCAAATGATGGTGCGGTTGAGCCCGGCGTATAACGATCTTATTCTGACTTGGTCTGTCGGCATTTTCACGCCTCAACAAAAGGGGAATTCCTTCGCAGAGATTAGCACAAATTTTGCACGCTTCATTCGGCGTGCTTGATGATGCGGTGTAGCAAAGCCTCCATCGAACACGATGGAGACGCATCATGAACTGGTTCATCGCTGCTCTGACAAAAACACTGATTACCGCCCCGTCACTCTTCCAAGCTGCCGCCATTGCAATAAGACCGGCGAAGATCCTGATGGTCGGGCTCAGCCTTGGCGCACTTCTGACGGTGTCGAATTTCGTCCAAACTGCCGAGGCGCAACAGCCGAACACGGCGCGGGAACAGGCCCTCCGTGAATGCAATCTCACGGACACGCGCGACTCGCATGAACCATATGAAGGGACAAAGACCGGTGGCAGGGAATTCGTTTACCGAGCCTGCATGGCCGATCGCGGCCAAGTGGAATGACAGCGATTGAACTGCAAGGAGCTAGCCCGGGCAACCCAGGCAGCGTCAGCGCCGACCTATCGGTCGATCAACACGAAACTGGTTGAGCCAACGGTGGCAAAGGTGAAAACCGCAATACTGCAACACGCGTTGAGCATCGCGCTGGTCGGCATACACGCGCTCGGAGGGGTGCCTGGACTGCCGGTAGCAACCACGCCTGCGGGCGAACCGTCGACCCGTTCAGTTCAATACTGCATGCCGCCGGACGACGATCCCAATTTTTACAGGTTCTACTGCAGGAGGGATGCGGCCAAGCCGTATCGATCCGAAGCGGGAGAGCGTGCCAAGGACATGCCAACCATTACGATCGCTAGACAAATGCAGTGAACACGATCGCGTGCCCGGCGTCCCCCCACCCCCGGGTTCGCTCGCGGCCGGCCTGCCTTCCGCGCAAGCCGGCCGCACTGCCACACTTTCCTGTTCGATAGCCGAATTATTAGCACCCACCCAAAGCGATCGGGTCCAGTACGGAGCCGTCGATTTCTGGTCGGCTGCGACGACTACGCAGTAATCAAATACGCCGAACACCCCTGATCTCGCCTGCGTCGGTCACTGCTCGGTGAATCCGGCGACTTCCGCACAATGCTGAAATTGGCACGGTTCATTCGGTGTGATCGTAATGCACCGGCGGAACGGGAGGGCGTTTAGGAAGTGACGCGGCTCCCGCTCAATCCGCTCCCCTTTCTCATGATTTGCTGAAGTTTGTTTCCCTTTACTCGGTCCCGCGCGTGACCCGGCTTAGGTTGCAATCACAAACCCTCGTGGTGACAACCCTCGTGGCGATTGCTCGCCTCAAATTACGGAGTTGTTTCCCATGCAGTACACGGTTGGTAGCTATCTTGCGGCGCGGTTCTCTCAAATTGGTCTGAAGCATCATTTTGCAGTTGCCGGCGACTACAACCTCGCCCTGCTGGATCAGCTTTTGACCAACAAAGACTTAGAGCAAATCTATTGCAGCAACGAGTTGAATTGCGGCTTCAGCGCCGAGGGCTATGCCCGGGCGCGGGGTGCAGCTGCCGCCGTCGTCACCTTCAGCGTCGGCGCGCTCTCGGCATTCAATGCGATCGGCGGCGCTTATGCCGAGAATCTGCCCGTCATTCTGGTGTCCGGCGCACCCAACAGCAATGACCGGGCCGCGAACCATCTGCTCCATCATACGCTCGGCACCCACGATTTCTCGTATCAACTGGAAATCGCCAAGAAGCTCACGTGTGCTGCCGTTGCGATCACGTCCGCTGAAGAGGCGCCCGACAAGATCGACCATGCGATCCGCACGGCACTGCGCGAAAAGAAGCCCGCATATATCGAAATCGCGTGCAATATCGCCGGGGCTCCCTGTGCGGCCCCGGGGCCCATCAGCACAGTCGTCGGCGAGGAACCGAGCAACCCCTTGGCACTGAGAAGCGCGGTGGAGGCCGCGGCGGAGTTCCTGCACGGGAAGCAGAAACCAGTGTTGCTGATCGGCAGCAAGCTGCGCGCCGCGGGCGCGGAGAAGGCGGCCATCGAGCTTGCTGACGCACTTGGCTGTTCGGTCGCGGTCATGGCTGCAGCCAAGAGCTTCTTTCCCGAGGATCACCCGCAGTTCGTGGGCATTTACTGGGGCGAGATCAGCTCCCCCGGCGCGCGCGAGATCGTCGACTGGTCCGACGCCGTGCTGTGTCTCGGGACCATCTTCAATGACTATTCGACCGTGGGGTGGACCGCGATGCCCAGCGGGCCAGCGATGCTAACCGCCGACATGACCAGCGTGCAAATGGCTGGGCACCATTTCAGTCAAATCCATCTGCGTGACTTCCTCTCGGCGCTCGCCCACAAAGTCGAGAAGCGCGATGCGACGATGATCGAATATGGACGCATCCGATCCGAGCGCGCGCCCGACAAGGTTGCCAAGCCTGATGCCGAACTCACACGGGCCGAGATTGTTCGACAGATCCGCCCGCTCGTGACCTCCGAGGGCACGGTCTTCGTCGAAACTGGCGATTCCTGGTTCAATGGCATGCTGCTAACGCTCCCCGGCGGGGCGCGCTTCGAGAGCGAGATGCAATGGGGCCATATCGGATGGTCCGTTCCCGCCGTTTTCGGCTATGCGCTCGGCGCGCCGCATCGTCGGGTCATTGCCATGATCGGCGATGGCTCCTTCCAGCTCACAGCACAGGAAGTGGCGCAAATGATCCGGCAAAAGCTGCCGGTCATCATCTTCCTGATCAACAATCGTGGATACACGATCGAGGTCGAGATCCATGACGGTCCCTACAACAACATCAAGAATTGGGATTACGCCGGACTGATCCAGGTGTTCAACGCCGAGGACGGTCATGGCCGCGGTCTGTGCGCCAAGAATGGCCGTGAGCTCGCGGAGGCCATCAAGGTCGCGCTTGCGAACCGCGAGGGGCCGACGCTGATCGAATGTGTCATCGATCGCAATGACTGCACGCCGGAGCTGATCTCCTGGGGTCATTTGGTTGCCACGGCGAATGCGCGCCCGCCGCGTCCGCAATGACATTTCCGCAGAACCGACGCGACTCGGTCTTCCCCGCGTTCCGTTAACGATTGGAGTAGGATCATGGCCGACGAAATGGTTGCACAGGTACACCCGCGAGACCGCCAGGAACTGTTGCGGGTTCAGGCGCCGCGTGGCTCTTCGCCCAGCCAGGTTGCGCACAGCGCAGCCGCGCCGCCGCGCGATCTGAGGGCGATCTACGTTCTGGCCTGGCTGCTGTGCGCGATCTTCTACTTCTACCAGTACGCCGTGCGCTCCGCTCCGGGCGTGATGCAGCCAGAGCTGACGGCGGCATGGGGCGGGAACTATCTCGGCGGGATGATCTCGGCCTATTACGTCGCGTATGCCCTGATGGCGCTGGTCGCCGGATTGCTGCTCGACCGCTACGGCCCCCGTCAGACCATTCCCCTTGGAATCGCGGCGGTAGGCATCGGGTGCCTGATCTTCGCTCAGGGCAGCCTCGCCGCCGGCATGGTGGGCTTCGTCCTGCAGGCTATCGGTGCGATCTTCGGATTCATCGGCGCGTCCTATGTCGCGGCCCGCTATCTTCCCGCAAGCATGCTGGCGATTTTCCTTGGCCTCACGCAGGCCCTCGGCATGGCTGGGGCGGCGTTCGGGACCAAACCTGTGCACCTGGCGATTGATCCTGCCGGCAGCTTCCGTGTCGGCTGGCAGGAGGTCTGGATCAGCTTCATGATCATGGGCTTCGTGCTGGCGCTCGCGACCTGGATCGTCATGCCGCGCGAAAAAGGCGACAGCGCCGATCATCATGGTGCGCTGTCGCTGGCCAGCATCTTGCAGCCGTTCCGGACCGTGTTCGGCAACCCCCAGAGCTGGCTCGCCGGCATCATCGGCGGCCTGCTCTTTGTTCCCACCACGATCGGCGCTCTGGTTTGGGCCACGGCCTTTCTCCATGACGGCCAGCACATGTCCATGGCCGATGCCGCCTCGGAAGCCTTCATGGTGCCGGTCGGATGGGTCATCGGCTGTCCGCTGCTCGGCTACATCGCCGACCGGATAGGACGCCGCAAGCCCGTGCTGATCACCGGGGCACTCGTCATGCTCGCCGCCGGACTAGCTGCCATCTACGTGCCGGCGGGCACCTTCCCGCGCTATTCGGTGGCCCTGGTACTCGGCATCGCTTCCGGCGCCGCGATGATCCCGTTCTCCATGATGAAGGAGGCGAACCCGCCTCAGGTGAAAGGGACGGCGGCCGGCGTCATGAATTTCCTCGTGTTTCTCACGACCGGCGTCATGTCGCCCTTCATCTCCCATCTGATGGTGCCCGCGTCCCATCACGCGCTCACGCTGCATGAATTCCAGAATGCCCTTCAGCCGCTCGTCGGCGGAATCGTCGTCGCCATCGTCTTGAGCTTCATTATTCGGGAGACAGGCCTGGCTGCCGCGGCGCACGACCCGCGCGACGGCGGCGCTGCCAGAAGCGAGAGGGGCAACACATGAGAACCACCCGGCTTTGCCCCGCGCCAGCGTGGATTACTCAACTCCGCGTCCAACAGCGCGCGCTCCTCTTCGCTAAGCCGTACGCTCAGCACCGACGAGAGCATCACGAAACCCCGCTTTGCCTCGAGTCGGGCCTGGGCGGCAGGACTCGAACCTCCGCATGGCGGAATTGATCTGCAGCGGTACTGCGTGGTTTCGCGCGGACTTCAGATGTTACGCGGGGGAAACCGGTCGCGGATGAGGCGCCGTCCCATCGCGCTGCGGTTAGTCTCATGCTGCCTATCGCTATGCTTTCCATCTCTCTGCTGATCACGCCAGCAATTACCGCCAATGCCGGCGCGTCGTGCCGACAGGAAACCGAGATGGCTGTCTCTCGAGCCGCCTCCGCGGTCGCGCGCTCGAGCAGGAGCGACCGTGCCCAACAGCCGGATGGTTGCCGTACCTACAGCAAGGTCTTTTTTGACGCGGTAGAGGCGCGACAGGCTGCCTCTATTTGCGCCGAGGACACTGACCGCCAACGGACCCTCGCGATGCTCGATGCTAAGATCGATGCATTCAACAACCTGATTGCATCGGAGTGCGGCGGCTCGTGACGCGCAAGCCATCTGGCTCGGCCATTCGGAGAACCTCTTTGCTCAAGAAGGCATTACTTGGCCTTGTCGCGCTCGGATGTCTCGGACTGCTGGGGTTTGGCGCGCTGGCCTGGCGCCCGGCGATCGCTCCGATCTCGCCGCCCGCACCGGACAGCTTCCCACCGGAACTGGTCGCGAAGGGGGAGGCGCTCGCCGGCGGCGGATATTGCGCGGAGTGTCACACTGCCAAGGGTGGACAGAAATTCGCCGGTGGCTACCCAATGGCGACGCCCTTCGGCGTGCTTTACTCCACGAACATCACGCCTGATCCTGAAACCGGCATCGGCACATGGTCGGAGGCGGCCTTTGCTCGCGCAATGCGCGAAGGCGTCGCCCGAGACGGCTCGCATCTCCTTCCTGGATTCCCCTACGATCATTTCAGCAAGCTCTCCGACGACGACGTCAAGGCGCTATATGCGTACTTCATGACCCGGGCTCCGATCAAAGCCTCGGCACCGCCAAATACGATTCCCTTTCCGTTCAACATCCGCGCCTTGCAGGAAGGCTGGAAGATTCTGTTCTTCCGGCCCGGACGCTTCGAAGCGGTCGCCGGCAAGAGCGCCGAATGGAACCGCGGCGCCTATCTCGCCCTGGGGCTGAGCCATTGCGGTGCCTGCCACACGCCGCGCAACCTGCTCGGCGCGGAAAAGACGGGCGATGCCTACACCGGCGCGGTGATCGACAACTGGATTGCTCCGCCATTGACCGCCGATAATCCCGCTCCCGCGCCATGGACGCGCGATGAGCTGTACGACTATCTGCGCACCGGTGCGAGTGTTCTGCACGGGACCGCGGCGGGACCAATGTCTGCCGTGGTGCACGGCCTTGCCGCGCTCCCCGAGGCCGACGTCAAGGCGATCGCGACCTATTTCGCCGATATCGATCACGCGGACGACCGCGTCGCGTCCGTTGGTGCAGCGGTGGCGCGGGCGATGTCCTACGCGTCGCTCGGCGCCGGGCAGGAGTTCGATGCGGACGCCCGCTTGTACGCAGCCGCCTGCGCCTCCTGTCATTACAACTCGGGCAGCGCGCCGCTCACAGTCCGTCCCGACCTCGCGCTCAACAGCGCGCTGAGCCTGCCCGATCCCGCGAACCTGATCCAGGTCGTGCTGCGTGGCATCAGCGCGGAGGAAGGCATGCCAGGCGTCGTCATGCCAAGCTTCGCGCACGCGCTCAGCGATGCCGATATCGCGCGCATTATCGCCTACCTGCGGCGTACCCGAACGAATCTGCCAGCCTGGCCCGATCTCGACAAGAAGATCGCTGGGATGCGCCAGCAGATCGGCGCTTCGAATTGACGTCTGCCATTGGGAGATCACAAAATATGGTGTCGTTTCACATCAACGGCCGCGCTGTTTCGATCGATGTCGAGGACGACACCCCGCTGCTGTGGGTCATCCGCGACGTGATCGGCCTGACCGGCACGAAATTCGGCTGTGGCATAGGCATGTGCGGCGCCTGCACCGTGCATGTGGGCGGGCGCCCCACCCGCTCGTGCATCACCCCCTTGCGCCACGTCGCCGACGCGATGGTCACGACCATCGAAGGGCTTGATCCCAAGGGGCAGCATCCGCTGCAGAAGGCGTGGACCGAGCTACAGGTGCCGCAATGCGGCTATTGTCAGTCCGGCCAGATCATGCAGGCAGCCTCGCTGCTGAAGGACTTCCCGACCCCGAGCGACCAGGACATCGACGCCGTCATGGCGGGCAATCTATGCCGCTGCATGACCTATGTCCGCATCCGCAGGGCGATCAAGCAAGCCGCCTCCGAACTACGGAAGGGTGCCGTCAATGGCTAAGCTCCAGCATCAGGCCTTGAACGAGCCTCCGTTGTCGCGCCGCGGCTTTCTGATCGGCATGGTGGGCGCGGGGCTTGCATTCGGTTTCGCGCCGGCAGAAGCGCTGAGCAAGGCATCGTCCGGGTCTGCGAAGGGCTTCGAGCCAACGATCTGGTACAGCATCGATGGCGACGGCGTCGTTACCGTGAACATCATCCGCGCCGAGATGGGGCAGCATATCGGAACGGCGCTTGCCCGCATTCTGGCCGATGAGCTCGAGGCAGACTGGGCGAAGGTGCGGATCGACGCAGTCGACACCGATCCCAAGTGGGGCGTGATGATGACCGGCGGCAGCAATTCGGTTTGGGCAACCTTTCCGATCTTCAGCCGCGCGGGCGCGGCCGGGCGGATCGCACTGATTGAGGAAGGCGCAAAGCTGCTGGGCGTTCCGGTCCAGCAATGCCTGGCCCGCAACGGCGCGGTCGTAGCCGGCAATCGATCCGTCTCATTTGGTGACATCGTAAAGCATGGCAGCCTGCGGCGCACCTTTACACCCGACGAATTGGCGCAGTTGCCGATCAAGCCCGCCTCGGAACGTCGGCTGATTGGGCGCAACACCGACGCGATCGACATCCCGGCGAAGACGAACGGCACGGCGCGTTATGGAATCGACGCGACCATTGACGACATGGTCTACGCGCGCCCGAAAATTCCGCCCACGCGCAATGGTGCACGCGTGCGGTCGATCGACGATTCCGCTGCCAGGAAGGTCAAGGGCTATATCAGCAGCCTCGCGCTCGAGGACCCCTCCAATACGGTTCCGGGCTGGGTGATGGTGTTCGCGGCCTCTTATCCGGCCGCAATCCGTGCAGCCGACCTTGTCAAGGTCGATTGGTTGGCAGGCGACGGCGCAAAGATTTCCGAGCGCGACGTCCTCGATCATGGCGCGAAACAGATCGCAGATCCGAACGGCGGCAGCCTGCTGGTGGACGATCAAGGGCTCGGCGCGGCTTTCCCAACGGCGAGCTCGACGCTGGAGCGAACCTATACGACGGGCAGCGTGCTCCACGCCCAGCTCGAGCCGGTCAACGCGCTCGCGTTCGAGAAGAATGGCATCCTCGAGATCCATACCGGCAATCAGTGGCAGAGCCTGATCCTGCCCGTGCTCGCCAAGGCGCTCCGCATGCCGCAGGAGCGAATCGTGATGCGCACCTATTCAATCGGCGGCGGCTTCGGTCGGAGGCTCAACGGCGACTATGCCGTGCCTGCGGCGCTCGCTGCCAAAGCGCTCGGCAAGCCTGTCAAAATGGTGCTGACGCGTGCCGACGACATGCGCTTCGACTCGTTTCGCTCGCCCTCGATCCAAACGCTACGAATGGCGTTCAACGCCGACGGCAAGGTGACGGCAATGGATCATCAAGCGTCGGCGGGCTGGCCCACGAGTGTCATGGCACCGGAAGCCTTGGAGAAAGGGCTGTACGGCATGTCCTACGACCCTTACTCGATCGCAGGCGCCGACCATTGGTACAATGTGGGCGCGCAACGCGTGCGGGCGCTGTCGAATGACCTGGCCAATAGCGCCTTCCGGCCCGGATGGCTGCGCGCGGTTGCACCCGGCTGGACCAATTGGGCACTCGAGAGCTTCATGGATGAGGCCGCCCATGCGAGGCGGGTTGATCCAGTCGCCTTTCGTATTGGCCTGCTCGATGGCACGGGGCGCAATGCCGGCTCGGCACCGAATTCCGTCGGCGGAGCGAAGCGCCAGGCGGCGGTGCTGCAGCGCGCGGCGCAAAAAGCGGACTGGGGCGCCACCATGCCGAAGGATACAGGGCTCGGCATCGCCACCACATTTGGCCAGGAACGCAACATGCCGACCTGGGTCGCGTGCGTCGCGCGCGCCCACGTCGATCGCGGCAGCGGTGCGGTGACCGTCGAGAAGCTTACGATTGTGGTCGATGCCGGCACCGTGGTGCATCCGGACGGCGCCATGGCACAGGTCGAAGGCGGCGCCCTTTGGGGTCTCAGCATGGCGTTGCATGAAGGCACCGAGTTCGTCAAAGGCCAAGTCAGCGACACGAATTTCGACAGCTACACGCCTCTGCGCATCGGCGACGTGCCCGAGCTCGACATCGAATTCATCGACAGCGTGGAGATTCCGGTCGGCCTCGGCGAGCCGGCGACAACCGTTGTCGCTCCCGCCATCGGCAATGCGATCTTCGCTGCCGTGGGAGCTCGGCTGCGCCACTTGCCCATCCGTCCGGCCGCGCTGCGCAAGGCGCTCGCGGGTCACAGCGGAGCGCAATGATGTCCGCTCGATGCAGCCGCGCTGCGATTACCGGCGTCATCCAGCAGCGCGATCACGGTGTTGGCAACAACTGACCGTCGAGCAGAACCTGCTCAAGGTCCCAGGGCCGGCAACACTCTGGCGACGCACTGGCCGAACTCCGCGAATCCGGATTGTCGTAATTCGATCATCCTTGGCGAGGATCGCGATGTGGAAGCACTGAAAGCAAGCAGCTTCGCGCTAGGCAACTTCGTCGCAATCCATCAATTGGTCACGGAAGCGCACCACATCAGTTCGCTGCTTCAAGATGTCTGCGGATTCCTCGCATTCGGCCTTGACGGAGGCCGTGAAGCAATAACCGCGCCCCGGAACATTCACTACGAAACGGTTGCCGTCTACCCCATCCCCAAGTGCCCGACGCAGGGCGGCAATGTGGACGGTAAGGTTGGCAGCTACTACGAATATCCCTGGCCAAACCCGAGCCATCAAGTCGTTCTGGCTGATCAGCTGGCCAGGCCTTTCGGTCAGGGCGACCAGAATATCGAAGGCGCGACTGCCAAGTCGGACCTGTTCGTCGCCTTTGAGCAATAGGCGTTGAAGAGGCAGCAGCTTAAAGGGACCGAAGCAGATTGCATGACCCGTTGCGCAACTGATGCGAGCCGACCGCGCTGACCAGTTCCGGTCGACGGCGTACGGCAAGGTATTGTCCGGGTCCCGATTTGACATAGTTCCCTCTGTTCCTCTCGATGGAGACGAGGATCGGCGCCTCGCCGGCGAACACGATGGAAGGGCCGATCGCAATTTGATGATTTGGAATGCTCCGATCTATTGCACGCTGGTCGTGCGAGCTAGCCTTATTGGTGCGGTGTATTGAACGTTGGTTTACCAGCCGTGCGGCATGGCAAAGGTGGAAGACGTCACGACACCCTCGCGTGATTTGGAATGCCTCTGGGAGGCAAGCTTGCCGTGACCGAGGTAGCACTTGTGGTCACAGTAAGTGAGCCGGGTCGCAATTTCCCTCAGGTAAGTCCTCCCGATAGGCTCACAGCAGAGCGCACAGAAGGATTGCGTGCGCGGTGTCCTGTGATTGACCAAAACGAACTTCATGCGGCGACCCTCAACGTAAGAAAGCGAGTTATGCCTGGCGTCAAGTTGGCCAAACCAGTTGGTCGATCAATCTATCGGTGATGCGAGACCGGGAAGACCGAAGTAGCGTGGGCGTGCTTTTCACGCCATTTCGGGCCAGGGCCGCGCATGTAGTGCAACTCGGGCCGATAGGAATCGAACATCCCTTGTCTCAGTCTGCGCCAGATATCCAGACCGGCTGCTGATAGGGCAACGCCGAGGTTCGAGGCCGGAAAGACCGATCTTGTGATGCAGCTCACGTCTGTATCCTCCAATAAGGCTATCGTTCGATTGACGGATCAGTGGAGCGGGGATCCGGTGCCTGCTGTGCCATAACGCATTGCAAAGCCGCCGCGGGTCTCGCGCCCGATCCTCGCTCGCGCATTTCGAGCGCAACGAGCTGGACCACCAGGTCCGCAAGCTCCCTTGGCAGCGGCTCCCGGACCGTCGGCAAGTAAGCGACCGACAGCTCACGACCGATAGCGGTGAGTGTGTCGTCCATTGGCGTGGTCATGACGTATGCCTGTCTCTGGTTTTCGATAGCCAACTGGCTAGCCGAGACGCAATTTGACGAATTGGAATGCCGCGATCCATTGCACGTTGGTCGTGCGGGATATTCTTATTGTTTCGCTGCGCTGAACGTTGGTTTACAAGCCGCAGCGAAAGCGCCCTTTGCGTCTTGGGCTGCCTCAAGGACGGAGGAGGGGATCGAGAGGATGAAGGACGTTATAACCGAGCCGCCGGACCATCAGCACAGCACAGCGGGCAGTTTCGTCGTGCGAGACGTAAGAAAAACTGATACGTCGGTTCAGGAGTGCTGCGGCTCCCCGGGTACCAGTTTGAGCTTATCCGCCATTCGGCTTAGCTCGGGAAGCGAACGGGCCTTCATCTTGTGCATCAGACGGCTGCGATGCACCTTCACGGTGGCTTCGGCGATGCCGATATCGCGGCAATTTGTTTGCTAAGGCGACCGTGCGCGACCTGAATCATGATCTCGCGCTCCCTGGGGCTCAGCGCTCGAAGCGTTCCCTGAGGACGGCCAAAGCCTTTCATTCTCCCGCCGAGCGCGATCGCGAGCGAGGCCGAGCTGAATGGCGTCGAGGAGCTCCTGATCACGGAACGGCTTCGTAAGGAACTCAATGGCACCACCCTTCATCGCTTGCACCGACATCGGGATGTCGCCGTGCCCTGTGATGAAGACGATTGGGAGTTCCCTGTTCGCCGCGGCGAGCTCGCGCTGAAGATCAAGACCGCTCTGCCCCGGCAGCCTGATGTCGAGGACCAGGCAGGTGGGGCCATCCGGCGGATCGAACTTGAGAAAGTCGGAAATGGACGCAAATAGCTGAGCATCCAGGCCGAGCGATCGCAACAGACGCCCAACCGATGCGCGAAGGCCCGGATCGTCATCAATGACCAAGACGGTGGAGTTTGCGTCGGGCATCGCTCCTACTCACGATTAAAGGACCAAGGAAGTGAGCCTTTGTCTCGGTTCGCAAGTTCTAGCGTGGCCGTGCGGTTCGTAGGCTAGTCCCAATCTGGGGATATGAACAGTCCCATCCTGCGCCATAGGACACGCGCATCATAGACCAAGGTTTACGCGCGGTGACATTGCTCGGCGGGACTCTTGCCGCGCAGCTTACTTAATTCGGCTCCGGGCATAAGCCAAAGTTTACGGGCCACTGGCATTGCACCGGCGGCATTCTTTGCGCAGGTTGTGGAATTCGCATGCGGACGCGACCACATTGTTGTGGCGCCGTCCACATGGCCGGTTCGAGCGAACTGCCGGAAGCCCATGCCGAAAACATCATTGGTCTCGGTCGTTGAGGATGATCAGTACTTTCGCGAGTCCATGAGAAGGCTCATGAGGTCGCTGGGGTACAACGTCGAGGCTTTCTCATCGGCAGCCGATTTCCTCGCTTCCCCTCGTCTCATCGAAACGACCTGCTTGATCGCTGACGTCCATATGCCTGCGATGACCGGCGTCGAGCTGTACAGCCACCTCATCGAGGCAGGGTACACGATTCCGACAATTCTCGTTACTGCCTACCCCGACGACGTTGACCGCGCCCGCGCCCTCAACGATGGGGTCGTTTGTTACCTTCGTAAGCCGGTTGATGAGCAGCATCTGATACGGTGTCTTCGTGCGGCTCTCGAGTCAGGTGAGCCGGGCGAAGAGAATTCGTGAGCTCCTTGTCCGCGCCGGGCAAGGTGAACCGAAATACGGCCCCGCGTGATGCATTCATGTCTGCCCACAGCCGGCCCCCGTGGGCATCGATGATCGACCGGCAGATCGACAGTCCCATCCCTACTCCGCTCGACTTCGTGGTGTAGAAAGCCTCGAAAACGCGATCGAGATGGTCCGGATCAATGCCCGGCCCGGAATCGCGCACGGACACGAGAACGCCACCGGTCTGGGTTTGCTCGGTGCTGATCAACAACTCTCGTGGCCCCGCCTCGACCGTGCTCATGGCTTCGACCGCGTTTAGGATCAAGTTCAGCACGACTTGTTGCAGTTGAACACGATCCCCTTGGACGGGAAATAGCGCCTCCGCAAGGCGAGTTCGGACCGAGACTCCATTCGTGGTGATTGCGCTTTCCGCCAATGCGATCACCTCGTCGATCGCCTTGTTCAGATCAAAACGACCCTTTCGCGGAGGCGCTTTCTTGATGTGATCACGGATCCGGTCGATGATATCTCCGGCTCGATCGGCATCGGCCACGATACACTCGAGCGCTTCCCGGACTTCGCCCAGATCCGGCGGGTTTCTGTCCAAAAAGCGCATGGCCGCACGGGCGTTGTTGCGCGCGGTGGCGATCGGTTGGGTGATCTCGTGAGCCAGGGAGGCGGCCAGTTCCCCCATCATGGTCAGGCGGTTCATGTGCGCCAGATCTGACTCCAGTCGGCGCAGCCTCTCATGCTCCTCCTGCGCGCGCATGAGTGCTGTCACATCGGTGCCGGTGCCGCGATAGCCACGGAATTCTCCGTTGCAGTCAAACACTGGCTTACCGCTAGCCCTCACGTACATCGGAGAGCCGTTGCCGCCCATGGAGCAATATACGAAGTCACGGAACGGTTTACGTGAATCGAGGGTTGCCCGAACAAGCCGCCACTTCTCCGGTTCCGTTTCAAGGTCGAGAGCGTGATCCCAGCACGCCGTGCCGATTCGATCGGCCGGGTGTGAACCAAACGCATTCTCGGTCAACAGCGTGAATTTGTAGTCCGGACCGATTTCCCAAAACCAATCGGAGGCGGTCTCGGCGTAGTCGCGGAACTTCGCCTCGCTCTCCCGCAATGCTTCCTCGGCACGTTTGCGCTCCGTCACATCGATGTGTGTGCCGAAAATCTCTACAAGCTCCCCGCTTGCGGAGAACACAGGATGGGTGCTTACTTCGAGGTGTTTGATCGTTCCATCGGGTAGTAGGATTCTGAACTCGATCGAGTAGCCTCTCTTCTCGCCCAACGCGCGCTGGGCCTCTGCGCGCACTCTGGCCCGGTCGTCCGGGTGGATCCGTTGCGACACGGCTTCGCGAGTCGGCGGGCCGCGCAGTGGATCAAAATTCCAGATTCGGTAGCACTCCTCCGACCAATACAGAACCGTCGTCTCGTTGTAGACCGACGAACCGGTGTGGCTCAGCCTCTGTGCTTCCGCCAGATGGGCTTCGCTGCGGCGTAGCCGGTCTTCGGCCTTCTTGGCTTCATCGATGTCAACAGACAAGCCGTACCACTGGATGATGCGTCCCTGTTGATCGCGCAGAGGCTCACCACGAGTATGGTGCCAACGAAACTCGCCGTCCGCTCGACGGAGACGGTGCACAGCCTGGTAGGAAGTTCCGGTCTGAATTGCGTGAGAAAGAGCCTTTGCAGTTTCTGGAAGGTCGTCCGGGTGCGTGAATGCCGTCCAACCACCGTGCTTAAAATCCTCAAATCGCATGCCGCTATAGTTCAAAATGCGCTGATTGAGGTGGGTCGGTTCGCCGTCGGGGTCCGCTGACCAGAGGTGGCTTGGTACCGTTTCGATGATTTGACGGAGCTTGTATTCGCTTTCCCGAAGGGCCTCCTCGGCGCGCTTGCGCTCTGTCACATCAAGCACGAAAGCGACACCTTGATTCCCGCCTTCCTCGAAGGTCGCCGCGCCGATCAGCACCGGAACACGGCTGCCGTCTTTCCGGAAGTACTCCTTCTCAAACGGCTGCAAGCTCCCGGTCATCTTCAACTCGGGCACCCGGCGTCGTTCATCGCCTTCACGCCATTCGGGCGGCGTCAGCTCCGTCCAGCGTAGGCGACCCGAGACGAGATCCTCTCGGTCGTAGCCGACCATGCGGAGAAATGCGTCGTTGGCCTCGATGATCCGGCCTTCGAAATCCCAGATGAAGATGCCGATGATGTTGGCGTCGACCAGGCGCCGAATCTTCGCTTCGCTCTCCCGCAATGCTTCCTCGGCGCGCTTGCGTTCGGTGACATCGACGTTTGTGCCGACTACCTGGACAAGCTCTCCATGCTCGGAGAACAGATGATGGCCAATTGCTTCGAGATATTTGACTGTTCCATCGGGGAGCACGATTCTGAAATCGACCTTGTAATCTCTTTTCTGCCGCAATGCTTCTTGGGTCTCTTTGTACATCCTGTCTCGGTCGCCTGGATGGATCCGTCGCCACACAGTTTCGCGGTTCGGGAGACCCTGCACCGGATCAAACCCCCAGATGCGGTAACACTCCTCCGACCAATAGAGAATTTTCGTCGTAGCCGGACTTAAGGCCCACGAACCCGTGTGGCTCAGCCTCTGTGCTTCGGCCAGATTGGATTCGCTTTGACGTAGCCTTCTCTCGGTTCGCTTCAGATTCTCAATATCGATGTTTGTTCCATACCACTTGACGATCCTTCCCGTTTTGTCACGCAGCGGGTTGGCACGGGTCAGGAACCATCGATATTCACCATCGCGACGTCGAAATCGCGCTTCGGTCTCGAACGGGATACCGGTCGATACCGACTTTTGCCAACTTTCCAGATGGTGCGCAGCATCGTCGGGATGGAGCAGCGTCGCCCAGCCCGCGCCTTGCGCCTCTTGCAAGGAAAGATTGAAATAGGTCAACCAGGGCTGATTGAGGAAATCGCAATATCCGTCGGGCAAGTCGGACCACAAGAATACCGGTGCGTTGTCGATAATGGCACGCAGCTCGTCTTCAGCCTGCGGGGTTTGTGCTTCGACCAGGCGCCGAATCTTCGCTTCGCGTTCTGCGAGATCGCGGTACAAACGGGCATTCTCCAGCGAGATCGCGGCTTGCGAGGCGAGCAGCTCGAGCACCGCGATCCGAGCCGGCGCGAAAACCCCAGGGGTCAGGTTGTTCTCGAGGTAGAGCACCCCTATCAGTTGGCCCTTGTTGAGGAACGGCAGGCAAAGAATGGAACGAGCATGCTGCTGCCGGATGTATGGATCGGCGGAAAATGCGATTCTGAGCCGCGGCATCGTCGAGAATCACACCCTCGTTTGTACGCACGACATATTGGATGACCGATTCCGGCAGCACCGCCGGGGTCATGGCCTCGTCGTGCAGCTTAACGACGATCCCGCCGTCGCCCGTCGTGGCTTGCGCGGCGATCCGCGGCTCGGTCCATCGCGACAGAACCAGCACGCCACGCTCAGCGCCTGCTTGCTCGATCGCGGTGCGCATGAGGATTTCGAGCTGCTTTTCCTGGACAATCTCGCCCGATACCGCTTGCGAGACCTTGAGCACGGTCGCGAGGTCGAGGTGTTCGACCGGCGTTTCGATCGCGCCCGTCGGACCCGGTGCGCGCAAGGTCTCGACCTCGCGCTCTCGCCCGCATGCCTCCTCGGCTCCGTCACCCTGCTTTGACATAAATCGCTCCATGGCCGACCCACAGATTCAGACCTGCATTTGTCGGAGACGCCATGTCGCAGAGGATCGCTGACGCCTCGGCAAAGGTGGCGCGATCATCTTACCCCCTGCCCCGGAGACGGACCACGTCCTTTCGGCCTCTTTGGGACAATTGGCCGAGCTTTCTGGAGAGGATGTTCAGCACTCAAACGTTGTGAAATCGCTTCAGTTCTACTCGGTTCTCCTCAATGGGTTTCGATAGCCGAGAAAATTCAAAACGGCGCGGCGCGCCCGAGGTCTCACACGCTCCTCGTGCGTGCCACGGGCACCCGCACAAACGGCCGAGACCCCCCGCACCCGAATCGGATTCAGTTTCACGAAACTTGAAAATTTGATTTTTAATCATCAATAAAGCGCGTGGGGCATTCAGGATATGTCTTGTCATTCAGGATATGGTCAACCTAAACGGCAAACGCTCTAACTAAGTGCCCTTCCCCATCAGTTTTGGCGTCATCGTTTTGTTCACCAGACAGTGCGTTCCATTATCAGGATCCTCCGCACGACGTGGCCGCTTGAGGCGGCATTCTCTTGGATTCGCAGGATCTCTTACGCCGTAGAAGGCGTTGATGATGGCCTGTTCTTGCTCAGGTTTGAACGCATTGGTTTGGCCAAACATCACGTATTGGAATATCTGTGGCTGTGTCTTGGTAACAAAAGCAAAAGGGTCCGAATGGGGCAACTTTCCTGTCGAACAACCTTGATAGGCGTTTGCTCGTGTAAATTTCCTCCCGCCTGGCGTGTCTTTTCCCCGCAGCGCATAAGTGAAACACTGTCTCGGAAGTGCCATCTGGCAATAATAATGCAGGGTGATATCAGCCCAATGTGTGGGCTGGGTATTGAGACAATCCGTCATCGCTTTATGGGCTTTAGGAGTAGATTTGGGGGTTCCTGGTGGGCCGCTCCCGAAAGTATCCGAGCTCGTCTTCATAGCGGCCAATATGGCGGTTCCTGGAAGATCCATATTGGCCGCCGGTGCGTTCGGCCGGTAATCGGTGTAGGGGAAGCTGGGATCATTGGCCGGATTGGCAGCGAGCTTATCCAACTCGTCCTGTGACGGAACCGGTCTCCAGTCTTTGACCGTGTCGACCTGGGGCGCAGGAGCACTCGAATCTAATTTCGCCTGGGTGGCGCTATCAAGAGTTCCGGTCTCCGGCAGCCCGGATTGTTTCTGGAATGCTTTGATAGCAGCGCTGGTCCGGGGGCCAGGAATGCCGTCCACCTCACCCGGATCGAAGCCCAATTGTACAAGCCTCATTTGAGCTTGCTCGATGACTGGACTAAAGCTGGCGGCCTGACTGGCTGGAGACAGCGCCATTCCGGCTACAATTATCAGGCCAATGATCGCCGAAGCTCGGATATCTATCATCCGTTTTGTCTCCCAATGACTGAAGTTCTTGCTTCCAATATTGCGAGAACAGCGGCCCCGCCGATTGGGGGCCGGCACATCAGGTCACAGATGTGCAAAACTATCACAAATCGGCCAAACTGTAAAAGGGACCCTCGACCGGCACTTGGTTGAGCTTATGCGCTAGTGGAAGGCGGCTGGATCGGCGGCAGCTTGGGCGGAGGGTGTTCGCCCATCCAGGCTGAAGAAATCCAACTTTTCGAGGCGCGCATGCCATTCCTTGTCAACTTCTTTGCCACGTCACGGCGCCGGCTGGTGATGCTCGGCACAGGTCTTGCGTCGCTCTTCCAAGTCGCAAGCATCGCGCTCGCGGGCGTGTTCGGCAGTCGCGGGACTGCAAAGGAGCGCATCAAGGCGGCGTTGAGGACTCCGCGGTCCCAGAGGCTGGTGTTCGACGTGCTGCGCGCGTTCCTGCCCAATATGGTGCTCGCGAGGCAGCTCATCACCTCCTACGAGAACAAGGGCACGGCGATCACTGTGCGGCGCGACGACGTGCTCGACGTTCTGAGCCGCGATGGAGAGTTCGAGGTGGTGTACGAACCGCGTATGCGCGAGATCACCGGCGGGGAGAATTTCTTTCTCGGCATGCAGGATTCGTCGGACTACACGCGCGACCGCTCGAACATGCGGCTTGCCGCACGCCGTGACGACGTGCGCGACATCATTGCACCGTTCGCGGCCAAAACAGCCGCCGAATTCGTCGCCGCCTCGGACGGCCGCATCGACGTGCCGCGCGACCTGACCTTGCGGGTGCCCGCACTGCTGATGGGCGAATATTTCGGAACTCCTGGTCCATCCGAGCGCCAGATGATCGAGTGGACGAGCATCATGTTCTGGTACCTGTTCATAGATCTCGCGGGCGACCCCGCCGTCGCCGCCAAGGCCCGCAACGCCGCGCGAGACTGCCGAGACTACCTGGATTCAGCGATCCGGGAACGGAAACAAACCCCGACCGCGCGAGATGACGTATTGAACCGGTGTCTTGCGATGCAAGCGGCTGGGTTGCCCGGCATGGACGACTTAGGGATTCGCAACAATCTCATCGGCCTCCTCATAGGCGCGGTCCCCACTACATCGAAGGCCGCGATCCAGGCTCTCAACGAGCTTCTCGATCGCCCGGACGCGCTTGCAGCGGCTGGCCGTGCGGCACGCACGGACGACGATGGGTTGCTTTCGCGCTACATCTTCGAAGCTCTACGCTTCAACCCCGTCAACCCGATCATTTACCGACGCGCCGCGCGCGACGCCGTAATCGCCAAGGGAACGCTTCGCGCCCGCAAGGTTGCCAAAGGCACGATGGTGCTGGCGGCAAACCTCTCCGCAATGTTCGATCCGCTCCGGCTGGATGCGCCCAAAACGTTTCGCGTAGATCGTCCATGGGACGATTATCTTCTTTGGGGTTACGGCTTGCACACTTGCTTCGGCGAGCATATCAACCGGGTGCTGATCCCTGCCACCCTCAAGCCGCTACTGAAAACAATCGGATTGCGACGCACCCTTGGGCGCGATGGACTGATCGACACGGACGGGACTCCCTTCCCGGCGCATCTCGTATTGGAGTTTGATGGCGTGTGAGCAACCCGTCCGCGAGTCAGGGCGATACCGGTCCGCGTGACACCAGGCGAATTTGTGACTGCTGCGGGGGATAGTCATGTCCAATATCGCAGGCAAGGCATATGCGATGAATGTGCTGACGCCCATGCGGCCATGGCGCACATGGGTTCAGCATGCGATTTTCATGGCTGCGCGAGCGGTGCCTTCAACATTGTCCGGATTGCTCGGGTTGAAACTCATTCATTTCGCCCGCTGGGTCATCATTCGGCGCAAACAATGGCCCGATCCGGCGGGGCGAGGCGAGCAGAAGCTCGACAATGACTACATGCTGTTCCTTTCCAACTTCAACGGTACCTGGGACCAATACATCGACGCTTTCGCCGACGGCATCCCCGGAGGACTCGATATGTTCTGGTATGCCAGCACGAAATATCCCCATTCGATACCAATTGCCACCTTCAAGGCCTACATCGCGACAAATCAGATCCCCACAAACTATTACTACAACGCCACACCGGGAGCCGGGCAGCGGGACATCAAGGCGGCCTTGCGCGTGCGGCGCGAGGTACTCGGTCTGTCTGACATGCACCGCGGAGGAGACGTCAAGACCTTTGCGCGCGCCTACCGGGAAGCTCTCGGCCGGATCGCCAACTCCTTGGCGTCTCCAGGCTACGCCCCCATCGCTTCGACCGCGACGGAGTGCGCCGACGTTGCGCGCAGGGAATTTATCGACAGGCTGCAGGAAAAGCGGAAGCGCTGACATGCCCAACATCGATGGCGGCCATTGTTTCCTGACGGTGCTTGCACCAATCCAGGTTGACACGATGGTCGGTCCCGTTGTCGGCCGGTCTTATGCGCACCAGCACCAGCTTGCGCAGAAGCTCGCCTTGTTGGCGACCGGCCGGCAGACGGCGGCGTCCCCGCCCGACGCCTGGCCATCGCCGTTTGCCGCAAATCAACTCAATCACTTCGCGCGCTTCGTAATCATCAACGGGCCGGCATTCAACGGGCGCGTTTCACCGAACACGCTGATCGCCCGCGCGCGCGACATCAATCCACTCACGCCACAACCCGTTGACCTGCTCAACACGCCGTATCTGCTGTTCGCAGCTGATATCGATGCTCCCGAGGGCGAAGCCTCTGTCCGGACCTATATCCACACACTCTGGGACACAATGCAGAGCGATCTCAAGGTGATCTTCGATCACTGCGAGGGGTTCGCAGGGGTCAATTCAGCCGACAGGTTTTACGACTACATCAAGCGCTGCCAAGTCGAGACCACGATGCCGTTCAACGACTACTGGCTCGACGGCCTTGCGCTCCCGAAAACGCAACTCCCGACTGGTCCGCTTCTGGGGACGGCGGCGATCGCAATTCTCGCCCTGCTGGCTTGGCTGGCGGTGTTGTTCATCAATGGCATGCTTTTTCTGCTTGATATCGAGGGCGGCTTCACCGAAGTCGTGGCGAATGCCGTCGCGTTAGGCGCGATCATAGTTCCGCTACTGATTGGGGCGGTGCTGCTGGTTGCGTTCGTGCTGTTTGGCTGGGTGCGCCGGCGAAGTGCAGTGCCGTTTCCGACTGCGCCCGGCGCCGACCTACCCACGGTGCTCAAGGCGCTGTTCCTGCAGCAGCAATTCACGCGTTTCGCCAGCGAGGTGCAGGGCCTCGACGATCACGCGCTCCATCGGCGGTTCGGCGCGTTTCTCGACGCCGTGAAGCCGTCGGAGGCTTCGCCCACGCAGCAGCCGGGTCAAGTGCGCGCCCCGGACGCGGAGTGGCCACGATGATCAAACTCGACCTGTCAGATATCCAAGGCAATATTCATCGGTCTTATGGGCGCTTCGGCTTTCCGCACACGCGTCATTTTTTCTTCAATATTGCGGATGCTGTTGCCGGTCGCCATTTCGTGCAGGGCGTTCGGCCACGTGTTACGACCGCCGAGCCCTGGGGCCGGGTCGCGACATCCAGCGGCCACTTGGAGATACAAAAGCCACCAATCACGCTCAATATAGGTTTCACTTTCCTCGGGCTTCTGGCACTGGGGCTTCCGACCCGCACGTTGCGGCTGCTTCCCGACGAATTCATAGAAGGGATGCGTTCGCGCGCCAGGATCTTGGGTGACGTCGACGCGAGTGGGCCGGAGAACTGGAATCCGATTTGGCGTTGTCCATCTAATGAGCCATCGGGCCAGGTCCACATTTGGGTGTCATTGAATGTTGGAGCCAAACCCGATGGCTCGCCGCTCAACGTCCTTGACGAGTGGACATGTTGGCTCGAGGAACTCGCCGCACACGGTGTGACGCTGCTGGCCGGACATGGCGCCGACGGGGCGGGCAAGTGGCAGGATACAGCCGCGTTGATGCAGGCCGCCCCCGATGGCACGATGGTGACGCTGGCGAGAGAGCATTTCGGCTTCAGGGACGGCATCAGCGACCCGGTGTTCCGGGGGCAGTTCGAGGCTGATGCAGAGCGCCTCGCGGTGATCGGGGCTGGCAAGATCTCGGAAGGCCGCTACCGGCAGGACAAAAGTTGGTCAGCCCTCGAGCCAGGCGAATTCATCCTCGGTCATGTCGATGAGGGTCAGGAGTTTCCGGTTGCGACCGAGCCGTCGAACTTCGCCCGCAACGGGACGTTCATGGTTCTGCGCAAGCTGCGGCAGGACGTCGAGGCTTTCGACCGCGAAATCCGGCGGCTGGCGGAGATCTGGAAACGGCACACCGGCGTCACCGATGACGAGGAGGCCTCCGAGACTGTTTGTGCAAAGATGGTCGGGCGGTGGCGGTCCGGCATCCCGCTCGCTGTGGCCCCGACCTGGGCGGAACATCAAGAGATGATGGCAAAATGGGCGGATTGCTTTGCGCTCGTGTTGCGCAAGCCGCGTGACAGCAAGGAGCAGCAGCGCCTCGACGATTTTGCCAAGATGTTGAGGGGATTTCGCTATGGCGACGATCTCGACGGCGCCAAGTGTCCGTTCGGCGCCCACATCCGGCGCGGCAATCCACGGGACATGCTCGACCCGCTGTTGAGCGCGACCGAAGGCGCGAGCACCCTCACCAATCGCCGCCGCCTGCTTCGGCGCGGGCTTCCTTACCAAGACCCCGATGGCGAACGGGGCGTGCTATTCATGGGGATCTGTTCGAGCCTGTTTCGGCAGTTCGAATTCATCCAGCAACAATGGATCAACTATGGCCTCGACTTCGAGGCCGGCAACGACACGTGTCCGTTGACCGGCAGCCGTGCCCAATCCGATAAGTACGTCATCCCCGCTGGGCCCGCGAACGGCACTCCGTTCATTGCCGCAGGATTACCAGAGTTCGTGACGACGCGCGGCGGCGACTATTTTTTCCTGCCGAGCACGAGCGCGATCCGGATGATCGCAATGGGCACAGTCGATCCCACCTGAACGACACTGCGCTCTAACAAACAACGGCCCTGTGGGCCATGCTGCCGCTGCGCGGCTTGCGCATCGACTAGCCGCGCCTGACAAATTTCAGACGGTTCTACAGGTTGTTGCGATTTCGTCGAGCCACATGAACCGCACCATTCTGGTGGTCGGCGTTGCGCTCGGCGCAACGGCGCTCATGAACGCATAGCGAGAAGGGAGAACGAGGAAACTCGGGATCACGCGACGAACGGCGGCCAGCGTGCCGGCGGGTGCTCCCGGCGCGGCCCGCGGCGTCATGGGGAGCCGGAGCCAGGAGCCGGGGGCAGGCAAGGCCCTGAGCCACAAAGGTTTTCCGGCGCCAGGGGCGCCCGGCACGGGCGCCACGGGTGCGCCTTGGGGCCGGCAATAGAGTACCACTCCGGCCCCGGCGCAGATTCTTGCCGCCGATTTTGAACCTCGGCGCCCCCTCATCCGACTAACGAATCGGGACAAGGGGATAAGGGGGCTATCATGAACACGTTCTGCCGCTTTGCGACTGCCGCCGCCGTGGTCATCGCCGCGAGCGCCTTCGCCACGCAAGCATCCGCCAATCCATTCGGCTGGCTCGGTCTCGGCTACTCGCCGACCGACAACGGCAACCAGGTCCGGGCCGACCTGCGGCGCGTGACCGTCGAATATCCGAGCAACGAGACGCCGGGCACGATCGTCGTCGATACGGCGAACACCTACCTCTACTACGTTCTCCCCGGCGGCAAGGCGATCCGCTACGGCATCGGCGTCGGCCGTGAAGGCTTCACCTGGTCGGGCGTGAAGACCGTCGAGCGCAAGGCCGAGTGGCCGGACTGGACGCCGCCGCCGGAGATGATCGCCCGCTCGCCCTATCTGCCGCGCTTCATGGCCGGCGGCGCGACCAATCCGCTCGGCGCGCGCGCCATGTATCTCAGCGGCACGTTCTACCGCATCCACGGCACCAACGCCCCTTCGACCATCGGCAGCCGCGCGACCGCCGGATGCATCCGCATGGTGAACGACGACGTGATCGACCTCTACGACCGCGTCAAGGTCGGCACCAAGGTCGTGGTAATGCCTGCCGCCGAGCGTTCCAGCCGCAGCCGGGTTCAGCTTGTTCCGCTGACCATCGCGCGCAGTCCACGCTTCCCCGCAGCATCTCCCCCGATGCCACGCCGGTCCTGCCGCAAGGCAGGGCCGGCGTTCGACGTGAGCAGGCTTGCGCGGCGCGAGGGGCCCCCAGGGTATTTCCTCCACGCGTCGTCATAGAATTTTGCTATCGCTGCCGCCGAGACCCAGGGCGCGGCCGTCCCCCATTCTGCGGCCGTCGCGCATTCAACGATCCGCCCCGGCGCCGATCCATGCTACACTCGGTCTCGCACAGGTGAGCCATGCGTGAAAGCGGCATCCAGACCTGGGTGAAGCTCCTTTGCGGCGGGCTCGGCGTCGCCGCCTTCACCTTCGCCGCGCCGATCGTCTGGCAGAAGATTTCTCACCGCAGCGTCGGCCCCGATCATGTCGTCGCCGCGCTGCGCGTCGAGGACGGCGTGCTCCTGCTGCTGGTGAGAAACAACAGCGACGAGCCGCTGGACCTGGTCGCGGCCGACATCGAGATCGGCGGAGTGGGCAAGCCCGCGGAGGAATTCGGCGCCTACCCCGCGCCGTCGCACCTCTACGAGGTCGACTCGCGCTCGGCCGCGGAGCTGACCCAGCGCGACGGCCGGCTGTTCGTCAAACTCAAGATCGCACAGGCGATCGAGCCGGGGCAGGTCGATCAGTTCGGATTCAGGATCAAGGGACCCGCCGGCGCGCTGACGCCGGCGGCCGGCTCCTTGAGCGGAAAAATCACCGACGTCAGGGGGAATGTCTATCGGGTGAAATACTAGAACGGCTTCAGTTAGCCGAAGACGGCAAACTCGGTCTGCTCCCTCTCCCATTGGGAGAGGGGTGGGGTGAGGGGTTAAGGTCTCTCGATCGCTTCGAACCCCCTCACCCCACCCCTCTCCCCAACCGAAGTCGGATATATCCGACTTCGACCAGCTTAAAGTGCCGAACTCGGGCAAGCCCGAGTTCGGATGGGGAGAGGGAGCGCACCGAGATCGCGACCCGATCGGTGAACCAGACGCGATTCAATTCCACGACAATGGTGAGTCCGTTCTGGAGGTGTCGCATGCGGATGATCTGGGTACTGGCGGCGACCGCAACCTCGCTGCTGTCGCCGCTCCCGGCGCAGGCCTTCGACCGGTGCGATCGATTGTTCGCGGCACCCGAGGAGCTGCGCGAGTTTCTCATCGAGCGCGGCGTCCGCGGCGCGGCAATGAAATATTTCGAGCAGGCGCGCGCCATGCGGCTGGAGACCGCGCAAGCCGGAGGCCGGCTGTTCCCCGCCGCCACCTTCGAGCAAGGCCGGCCGGTCATCGTCTATCCCGCGGCTTTTCCGCCGCTGGTATGCCGGCTGGCGCTGGCGACCTTCCTCGTCCTCGACGGCGAACCGGGCCCGGCGGGGGAAGCAGCGCGCGACGCCGGCGGCTGCATCACCGCCGGACGGCCGCGTGACGCTTGCCTTGCGGACTACGCGCGCGACCTGGAGCGGCGCTACCGCGCGAGCTTCGCGGCCCAGGACGAGCAAGGGCAAAAGCTGGCGTACGGTTTGGCGACCGACGCGCTCGCGCAGATCGCCAGGCACGAATACGCGCATCATTTGCTGGGTCACGCAGAACGGATCCGGTCGGGCCGCCTCGCCCGCATCGACGCGGAGTTCGAAGCCGACTTCTACGCCTTGCTGAACGGGATCCAGGGCGGGGAAACGGCGGGGGCGATGTACTACTTCTTCGACGCGCTGGCCGAGATGGAGGAGCACGCCGAGGCGTTGAAGAGCCCGGACTACGAGAGCGGCGATTGCCGCGCCAGGAACGTCGAGGACATCATCCCGCTGTTCGGCATTGCGCCCAGCGTGCTGCTCGACGCCGTGCGCGGCGGCGGCGGCTTTCGAACCCCGACCCCGGATATCGCCCTCGGGGCGATCGCCCAGGAGCTGGCGCGAACGGGCCCGCCCAGCCCGAGCGCCAAGTCGTGCGGGCGGCTGGCGCAGGTCGTGCTGCGCGAAGCCCATGCCGAGCTCACCAGCCTGGTCGCGCTCGCGGCTGAATACGCGGACGTTCTACCCGCCACACCGGGAGCCACGGACCTCGCGGACGGTTTGGGGCTGAGCGCGCCCGAGGTGTTCAAGCTCATCGATCGCCTGCAGGCGGCCTCGCAGGACCTTACGCACCTGAAGGGCCTCGCCGCGCGCGCGCTGTCGATCCTGGTCATGCGGGTCGGCTATGGCGGCGCGACCGCGGAGGTGTCGCAGCTGCTCGACCGCGCGGTGCAATCCTCGGTGGACGACATCCTCGCCAGCGACTATGGCCGCATGCTCAAGGTCAAGGCGTTGAACATTCTCTACGACGCCCCCGATCGGCCGCTCGCGGCGCGCATGGACGAGGCGCAGCCCCTGTTCGAGACGTCGGTCACGCTGCTGCCGGAGGCCTCCGAAGGCTGGATGAATTTGGCCTACATCGCGTTCGCCAAGGGCGACTGCGCCAAGGCCGCGGAGCTCGCGGACCAATCCGTGCGCACCGGGTCCGACAGCGTGCGCGACACGGCGGAGGCGGTTCGCGACCGCATGCGCGAGATTGCAAGCTCGGGGCGGTGCGCCGAAGAGGCGAAGGACTTCGCCAGCACGTTCGGGCGCTAAAAGCGCATCTCAGTGAATGGGATCAGTGCGAGCCGCAAACTCGGTCTGCTCCCCCCCTTGCGGGGGAGGGCTGGGGGGGGTGGTGCGTTGGCCATACTGGTGCGTCAATCGCACGACCCCCACCCCCAACCCCTCCCCGCAAGGGGGAGGGGAGCGCACCGAGCGCGCGGCCACGGAGTCTCGCCGACGGGCGCCGTTCCCGTATCAGCCACCTGTGATTCCGAGTACTGGCGTTCAGCACGGCATCCCGGCACGATCGGGCAAGGCATGGCGAATCCGACGCGGACATTGGGAGGGCTGCTGCCGGCGGCGCTGATCGCGGCCGCGCTGGCCGCCGACGGCGCGACCGCGGCCGAGCATGAACTGGTGTCGGCCGTGATCGTCAGCCGGCACGGCGTGCGCTCGCCGACCGCCACGCGCCCGCCGCTTGCGACCATCGCCGCCGATCCGTGGCCGGCGTGGCCGGTGCCGCCCGGCTTCCTGACGCCGCGGGGCGCGGAGCTCGCCCGCTTGCTCGGCGCCTATTATCGCGACTATTACGCCGGCCGCGGCCTTGTGCCCGCGCAGGGTTGTCCGCCGCCGGGCGACATCTTCGCCTGGGCCGACGTCGACCAGCGCACGCGGGCGACCGCCGAGGCATTGCTCGCGGGAATGTTTCCGGACTGCGGTCTCGCGCCCGGCCACCTCGCAGGCGCGAAGGTCGATCCGCTGTTTCATCCAACACGCGCCGGCATCTGCCGGATCGATCCGGCGCGCGCCCGGCAGGCCGTGCTCGATCGTGTCGGCGGCAGCTTCGCGACCGTGATCTCGCGCTATCGCGGCGAGCTCGCCGCGATGCAATCGGTGCTGAAATGCTGCGGACCGGCGCTGTGTCGCGCATCGAGTGCAACGGCGTCATGCACACTCGACGATCTGCCGACCGCAATCGCCGGCTCCGGCGACCGCCTGCGCCTGTCCGGGCCGATCGCGATCGGATCGACCGCGGCAGAGGTGTTTCTGCTGGAATACGCGCAAGGTTTGCCGGAGCGCGAGGTGGCGTGGGGACGGGCCGCGACGCCGGCGGCCCTGCGCCCGCTGCTCAAGCTCCACACCCTGCAATTCGATCTGATGCAACGCACGCCCTACCTCGCCGCCCGGCAGGGATCGGCGCTGGTGCATCGGGTGGTCGCGGCGATGCGGCGCTCGATCGAGACCGGCGCCGAGGCCGACCCGCCGGCCGGGCGCAAGCTCACGCTGCTGGTTGGACACGACACCAATCTCGCCAATATCGGCGGGATGCTCGGGCTGCATTGGACGTTGCCGTCCTATCTCCCGGACGAGACGCCGCCCGCGGGCGCGCTGCATTTCGAACTGCTGCGCGAGCGCCCGACCGGCGCCTATGCGGTGCGGGTCGGATACATCGCCCAGACCCTCGACCAGATGCGGCAAGGGACACGGCTCGATCGCGCCCACCCGCCGGAGCAGGCAACCGTCGCCATCGCAGGGTGCGGCGCGAGCGAGACCTGCGCGTGGACCACGTTCGAGGCGCTCGCCGGCAAAGCCATCGACCGCGCCTGCGTCGGCGCGCAATAGCGGCAGATGGCCGGCGCCCCGCGCGCCAAGGTCCCCAGATCTACGCCTTGACTTCGCTGATCTGGATGATGGGCTGGGTGTCGGTGTAGTTCGGGATGTCGGCGAGGATCACCGGCGCGTGCGGCGCGAAGGCGCTCTGAAAGGCCTCCGTCGAGTCGAAATAGAGGTGACACATCGCGACGTAAGTCGCGGGCGCCCCGGGCGCGCCGCCGGCGATGCCCTGGTCGATCGCAACGCGCTTGCAGGCGGCGCCGAGCTTCTGCTGGACCATGGGCATGTGCTTGTCGAGGTAATAGGCCATGTCGAACTTGCAGCCCGCCGTGTTGGGATAGAACACGCTCACCTTGACCATTTGCGTCCTCCTGGCTTGGATCGTGGCGGCCGGCGTCCGGATTGCCGGCGATCACGATGCGCCGATCCGGACCCGACGGCAACGCAGAAATGCGCGCGCAATTCGCGCCCAAGGGCCGCGACCGAACGCGCAGCCGATATGTGCCAGCGTGCCTTGCACTGCGTGACCGCCTGACATAGCGAAGAGGCCGACCCCGGTAACGAGCGGCCGTGCGGGCCTTCAGCCGAGAGGGAGGACGACATGAACGACGACCGCTACCGGCGCGGCAAAGAGGTGCGCGAATCCGTGCTCGGTCAGGCCCACGCGGCGCGCACCGCCAAGAACCGCACCCCGTTCAACGCCGATTTCCAGGACTTCCTGATGGAATATGCCTGGGGCGGCATCTGGGCCCGCCCCGGGCTCGACCGCAAGACCCGCAGCATGATCACCATCGCCATGCTGGTCGGCATGGGCAAGCTCGACGAGTTGAAGCTGCATATCCGCGCAACGCGAAATACCGGCGTGAGCCGCGACGAGGTCAAGGAGCTGCTGATGCATGCGGCGATCTATTGCGGCGTCCCCGCCGCCTTCGGCGCCTTCCAGATCGCGGCGCAGATTTTCGACGAGATCGACAAGGAAGCGGCGGCGAACGCGTGATGGGGATGGCTCAACCGGCGCATCGCGCCTTGTCATGCCGCGCGCGCAAGCGGGGCATCCGGCAACCGTGCGGAGCCGATCGAGAATGAGGGTGCGCCTTTCATCCGGTTCAGCGATGACGGGATCGTCCGCTTGCGCGGACGATGACAACCGGGGGGCGATCGACCCATGAAGCTTTCGCTGGCATCGCTCGGCGCCGAGCCGGGCGCGCGCTTCCTGCAGGACGTCAAGCTCGCGGAACGGCTGGGCTTCCACGCCTTCTTCCACAACGACAAGAAGTGGGCACGCGAGGTGTTCTCGCGCCTGGGGGCGGCGACGCAGTGCACGACCAGGATCGGGCTCGGCACCAGCGTGATCGATCCCTACACCCGGCACGCGGCGCTGCTGGCGCAGGCGACGGCGACGCTGGCGGAATTGGCGCCCGGCCGCTTCCGCGTGATCATGGGGTCGGGCAGCCATTTCGAGACGCTGCCCGGCTACGGCAGCCCCAAGCCGGTCGCCGGCCTGCGCGAAGCCGCCGAGCTGATGCGGCGGTTGTGGCGGGGCGAAAAAGTCACGCTCGACGGCGAGGTGGTGAAATTCAAGGACGGCGCGCTCGACTGGACGCCGACCGAGATCCCGCAGCTCTATATCGCGAGCCGCGGCCCGCAGATTCTCAAGCTCGCCGGCAGCGATCGCGGACGGCGTGCTGATCGGCAGCTTCGCCACGCCGCCGGGGATCGCCTATGCCAAGCGGCACATCCTGCCGGGCCTGCAAGCATCCAACCGGGACTGGCGCGATATCCGGCTGTGCTCCTGGCTCTATCTGTCGGTGCTCGCGCACGCCGACGATCCCGTGCCGGAGGGCATCAAGCGCGGGGTGAGCTTCGCGTTCTGGAGCAGCCGCAAGGCGCTCGGCGCCATGATCGACGAGCTCGCGCCCGACGCCTCCGACGCGTTCCGCAGCTTCATTCGCGACGCGCCGCACGAATGGTCGCCGCCGATCATGGACGAGCTGCGCCGCCTCATTCCGCGCGGGCTCATCGACAGCCTCGCGCTGGTGGGAACCGCGCCGCAGGTGACGCACCGGCTCAAGGCGCTGGCCGCCGCCGGCGTCGAGGAAATCGTGATCTGGCCGTTCCCGGTCGCGGGCCAGGACATCGACGCTTTCATGCACACGCTGGCGCAAGACGTGATGCCTCACGTCACGGATCGGGCGGCGCCGGCGGGGTAGAGCGGGAACTAGCACTACTTTGGCAGATTTATTCACGCTGCTTTTCGCTGCAAATCCATTTTCTGCAGTGCGGGCATCGCTGCGGCAGTGGTCGAGCGATGAGGTCGAGGATGGCCTCGCGCACGGCGGGCAATGTCGGCCGCGGCGGCAGCCCGTTGATTCTTTTTTTCCCGCCTTGCTGTTTTGAGCCGGCGATATTGGAGGAAAGCGTAGGCGATCATCGTCATGAGCGCATGACGGTGAAGGCCCTGCCAGGATCGGCCGTCGAAGTGATCGAGACCAAGTTCTTCTTTCAGCTGCTGGTGAGCCTGCTCGCAAATCCATCGCGCCTTGATGGTGGCCGCTAGGGTGCGCAGGTCAGTCTTCGCCGGCAGGTTGGCAAGATAATATTTCTTCTCTCCCGACATCCTGTGTTCGCCAATCAACCAAGCCTCGTCGCCGGGCAGATGTTGCTGACCCTTGTCCCTGATCCGCTGCGGCGGTCCGTCGGCAACCCGCACGCGGACCGCAGCAAAACGAGCCTTGAGCTTTCCTTTCGTGCCGGTGCGCCAACTGATGGTGCGCCATCTGGCGTTGGCCAGCATGTCTTCGGCCGGTATCGATAGAATGTCCGGGACGTGCCGCTGGCGGGGACGACCGCGCCTAGCAACCGGCCAGATCATCCGCACATCGGCAGGGTAAACCTTAAGATGCCGCGGAATACCGACCGCCCAGGTCAGTTTGCGAGCTGTGAGCCCCTGGCGGAACGGCGCACTTAGCCCATAACCGGCATCCGCCAGCACGCAGCCGAAGCGCGCACCGGTCGTAATGACACGATCAATCTCTGCCAGAGCCAGCTCCGGCTTCGTCCGCGCCGTTCGATATTCGGCTGGAACACCCGCTCGCTTCAACCGAGCTCGATCACTCGTCCAGCTCTCGGGGAGAAACAACCGTAACGCCAGCATGACTGGTACTTCGCCTCGGGCCAGCGTCAGCGACACCATGGTCTGGCAGTTCGCGATCTTGCCGAGCGCCGAAGCGCCTCCCCCGTCCCCTCCCCCGCAAGCGGGGGAGGGGACACCGGAGCCGCTCGCTCGGTCACTGTGCGCGCTCTTCGTGCGTGCCCCCTCCCTGTCCCTCAGCCGAAGTCGGAAGTTTACCCGACTTCGGCAAGTCAATCGTGCGCGCCGAAGCTCGGGTATACCCGAGTATCGGCTGCAAGCGGAGGATGGGCACGCTCGTAGCCGCGAGCTCGGCACAGCGACGGCGGAAGCGGCGGCCTCCACTCTCGGGTGCTCAAGTGCTTGTACGTGCCGCAAAGCTCAGTATGGCCCCACCTCCTTGTCGGGGAGGAAGGCGCACCGAAGCCGCGGCACGACCGACACCGAGCATCGCGATCCTTATTGCCGCATTCTGGCGTACGATACGGCTACGATGACCGTCACGCTGACGCCGATCCCCGATATACCGTTGGTCCGGCCGGGCGACGATCTCGCCGCGCTCATCATCACCGCCTGCGGCGCAAGCGCGCTCGCGCCGGCGGACGGCGACGTCGTGGTACTGGCGCAGAAAATCGTGTCCAAGGCGGAAGGCCGCTACGTCGATCTGGCGCAGGTTCGGCCGTCGGCGCGCGCCGAAAGCCTTGCCGCGCAAGTGAACAAAGACGCGCGCCTGGTCGAGGTCATCCTCGCGGAATCAAGGCGCGTGGTGCGCCAGCGGCCGGGCGTGCTGATCGTCGAGCACCGGCTCGGCTTCATCATGGCCAATGCCGGCGTCGACCGCTCCAACGTCGACCCCGACGCGGGCGCCGAGCCGGTGCTGCTGCTGCCGCGCGATCCCGACGCCTCGGCGGCGGCCTTGCGCGAGAAGCTTGCCGCGCACTTTCGTTGCCGGCTCGCCGTCATCGTCACCGACAGCTGGGGACGGGCGTGGCGGCGCGGCACGGTCGGCGTGGCGCTCGGGGTGGCCGGCCTGCCGCCGCTCCTGGATCTGCGCGGACGGCCCGATCTGTTCGGCCGCGAATTGCGCGTGACGCAGACCGGCTTCGCCGACGAGATCGCCGGCGCCGCCTCGCTGGTCATGGGCCAGGCCGACGAAGCGCGGCCGGCCGTGCTGGTGCGGGGCCTCGCCTGGTCGGGCGCCGCGGCGGGAGCCGCGACGCTGATCCGCGCGGCGGAGGAGGACTTGTTCCGATGAGCGCCGGCAAGAGTCTCGTGGTCGCGCTGTCCGGCGGGATCGGCGGCGCCAAGCTCGTGCTGGGCCTGAGCCGCGTCATGCCCGCCGCCGATCTCGTGGTCATCGCCAATACCGGCGACGATTTCGAGCATCTCGGGCTTTCCATCTCGCCCGATCTCGACACCATCATGTACGCGCTCGCCGGCCTCGACGATCCGCAACGCGGCTGGGGCCGGCGCGGCGAGACCTGGACCTTCATGGCCGCGCTCGCGGCGCTCGGCGGCGAAACCTGGTTCCAGCTCGGCGACGGCGACCTTGCCGTCCATGTCGAGCGCACGCGGCGGCTGGCGCGGGGCGAAACGCTCTCCGCCGTCACCGCCGATTTCTGCCGCCGCCTGGACATTGCCGTCCGGCTCGTGCCGATGAGCGACGACAAGGTGCGCACCCGCCTGCGCACGGACGCAGGCTGGCTCGAATTCCAGGATTATTTCGTGCGCCGCCGCTGCGCGCCCGCGGTCAAGGAGCTCGCCTATGACGGCGCGGCGACGGCGCGGCCCCATGACGAGGCGCTCAAGGCGCTCGCCGATCCGCGGCTGCGCGCGGTGGTGATCTCGCCCTCCAATCCGTTCGTCAGCATCGAGCCGATTCTCGCCGTCCCCGGCCTGCGCGATGCGATCGCGCGCTGCGCCGCGCCGGTGGTGGCGGTGTCGCCGATCATCGGCGGCCGCGCGGTCAAGGGTCCGACCGCCAAGATGATGGCCGAGCTCGGCCTTCCCGTGAACGCGGCCGCGGTGGCGCGGCGCTACCGGGATCTGCTCGACGCTTATGTGCTCGATCATGCCGACGCGGAAGCGGCCGACGAGCTCGGCGCCCTCGGCATCGCGATCACGCCGGCGCATACCTTGATGACGACGCTCGAAGCGCGCGAGGCGCTGGCGCGCCGCGTGCTGGCAACCGCCGATGCTTCGGCCAAGGTCCCGGCATGACCGCTCGCCGCATCATCCACGCCGTGGTCCCGGTCAAGGACACCGCGCAAGCCAAGCAGCGTCTCGCCGCCGTGCTGTCGCCCGCGCAGCGGCAGGACTTGGCCCTCGCCATGCTGGCAGACGTGCTGACCGCGCTCGCGCTGGTGCGCGATCTCGCCGGCATCCTGGTGGTCACGGCCGATCCTGCGGCCGCCGCGATCGCCGGCCGCCATGGCGCGCGCGTGGTGACGGACGGCGCGCGCGCGGGGCATACCGGCGCGGTCGCGGTCGCGGCCCGCCAGCTCGGACGCGACGGCATGCTCGCGCTCCCCGGCGACATCCCGCTGGTCGAACCGGACGACATCCGCCAGCTCATCGTCGCCCACGGCACGGGAGCGCAGGGCGCCGCGTTCACCATCGCGCCGGCGCGCGACGATCGCGGCTCCAACGCCGTGCTGTGCTCGCCGGCCGGCGCGGTGGCGCTGCGTTTCGGCGCGGACAGCTTCTTTCCGCACCTCGCCGCGGCGCGGTCGTGCGGGATCGCGCCACAGGTGGTGCGCCGGCCGCGCATCGCGCTCGATATCGATACGCCCGACGACCTCGCGCTGTTCCTGCGCACGCCCTCGCCCACGCGCGCCTATGCGCTGCTCGCGCGCTGGCGCGTATTGCGGAAGGTGCCGGCATGAGCGGCCCCGGTACCGTGCTCGAGCGGGCCGCCGCGGGACACGCGCTCGCCTCCGCCGAGGCGATGGCGCTCGCCGACTGCGACGATCTCGCCGGCTTGATGGCGGTCGCCGGCGCGCTGCGCGATCGAGGCCACGGCGCCCGCGTCTCCTATTCGCGCAAGGTGTTCATCCCGCTCACCCGGCTCTGCCGCGATTGCTGCCACTACTGCACCTTCGCGCATCCGCCGCGCCGCCACGCCGCCGCCTATCTCACGCCCGACGAGGTGCTCGCCATCGCGCGCGCGGGGGCCGCGGCCGACTGCAAGGAGGCGCTGTTCACGCTCGGCGACAAGCCGGAGCTGCGCTACCGCGCGGCACGGGCGGAGCTGGCGCGGCTCGGCCACGACAGCACCATCGCCTATCTCGCCGCCATGGCGGCGCTGGTGCTGCGCGAGACCGGGCTGTTGCCGCACGTCAATCCCGGCGTGATGTCGGCGGACGAGATCGCGCGCCTGCGCCCGGTGTCGGTCTCGCAGGGATTGATGCTGGAAAGCACGGCCGAGCGGCTCGGCCGCCGCGGCGGACCGCATTTCGGCTCGCCCGACAAGGTGCCGGCGGCGCGGCTCGCGACCATCGGCGCCGCCGGCGCGGCGGCGGTGCCGTTCACCTCGGGCATCCTGATCGGCATCGGCGAGACGCGGCGCGAGCGCATCGAGGCGCTGCTCGCAGCTGCGCGACCTCGACCGGCGTCACGGCCACCTGCAGGAAATCATCATCCAGAATTTCCGCGCCAAGCCGGGCACGCGCATGGCCTCCCACGCCGAGCCGCCGCTCGCGGAGCATCTGTGGACCATCGCGGCCGCGCGCATCCTGTTCGGACCGGCGATGAACATCCAGGCGCCGCCCAATCTGCAGCCCGGGGCGCTCGCGCTTCTCGTCGCGGCGGGAATCAACGACTGGGGCGGGGTGTCGCCGGTAACGCCCGATCACGTCAATCCCGAGCGGCCGTGGCCCGCGCTCGACGCGCTGGCGCGGGCGCACCGCCGACGCCGGCAAGGTCCTGGTCGAGCGGCTTGCGGTCTATCCCGCTTTCGTCGCGCGCAGGGATCATTGGATCGCGCCAACGCTGCGCGCGCGCGTGCTGCGGATGGCCGACGCCGACGGTTTCGCCCGCACGGAGGCCTGGACGCCCGGCGCGGCCATCGCCCCGCCCCCGATGCCCACGATCGGACCGGCAACGGGATCATTGACTCCCATTCTGCAGCGCGCGGCGAAGGGCGCGGAGTTGAGCGAAGCCGACATCGTCGCCCTGTTCGGCGCACGCGGGCAGAGCTATCGCGAAGTCTGCGCCGCGGCCGACGCCCTGCGCGCGGACAGCTGCGGCCGCGGCGTGAGCTACGTCGTGACCCGCAACATCAATTACACCAATGTCTGCCGCTATCGCTGCTCGTTCTGCGCGTTCTCCAAGGGCAAGACCCACGAACATCTGCGTGGGCGTCCGTACGACCTCACGCTCGACGAGATCGTCCGCCGCGCCCGCGAGGCCTGGGCGCGCGGCGCGGTCGAAGTCTGCCTGCAGGGCGGCATCCACCCCGACTATAGCGGCGAGACCTATCTGGCGATCTGCCGCGCCATCAAGGCGGCGGTGCCCGGCCTGCACATCCATGCCTTCTCGCCGCTGGAGATCTGGCAAGGCGCCGCGACGCTGGAGGTCACGGTCGACGATTTTCTGGCCGAGCTGAAGGATGCCGGGCTCGGCTCGCTGCCCGGCACCGCGGCCGAAATCCTCGACGACGAGGTGCGCGCCGTCATCTGCCCGGACAAGATTTCGAGCGCGCAATGGCTCGACGTGATCGCAGCCGCGCACCGGGTCGGGTCTGCGCACGACGGCGACCATCATGTTCGGGCATGTCGATGCACCGCGGCACTGGGCGCGCCATCTGCTGCATCTGCGCGGCGCTGCAAGCGCGCAGCGGCGGCTTCACCGAGTTCGTTCCGCTGCCGTTCGTGCCGATGGAAGCGCCGATGCAGCTGCGCGGGCAGAGCCGGTTCGGGCCGACCTATCGCGAGGCCGTGCTGATGCACGCGGTCGCCAGGCTCGCGCTCCATCCGCTGATCGCGAACATCCAGACCTCGTGGGTGAAGATGGGCCCCGCCGGCGCCGCCGCCTGCCTCGACGCCGGCGCCAACGATCTCGGCGGCACCTTGATGAACGAGAGCATCACGCGCGCGGCGGGCGCCGCGCATGGCCAGGAAATGCCGCCCGCGGCGATGGAGAGGCTGATCCGTGCCATCGACCGGGAGCCGTGGCAGCGCACGACGCTCTATACGACGGCGCCGCCGGAGCGCGTCGCCGCCTCCTTCGGCGCGCCGCCGCTGTCGCCGCCGGTCGACACGCCGGTGCGGAAGCATGGTGATAGCGCCGAGGCGCGATCGATCGCCTTTCCCGCGGCTAGAGCGGGATGACTTTTCTTCGAGTCGTCATCCCGCTCTAGCTTATGCTTGGAGCATGATCTTTTCCGAAAACCGGTGCCCACTTTTCGGGATCATGCTCTAATCCGCCGGCGTGAACACGGGGATGCTCAAGCTCTCATCCACCGCCTCGAACGCGACCGCGACGGGCAGGCCGACGGCAAGCTCCGCGTTGTCGATGCCAATCACGTTGCTGAGCACGATCGGCCCTTCGTCGAGCTCGACGAGCGCGACGTTGTAGGGAACCTTGCCCTCCCAGGCCGGGTGATAGGCGCGGTGGAACACGACGAAGGAGAACACCTTGCCGCGCCCGCTCATGGGCTGCCACTGCGCCGCGTCGCTCAGACATTGCGGACAGACCACCGCCGCCGGATAGCGCAACGCGGAGCAATGACTGCAGCGCTGCAGCAGCAGCTCGCCGCGCCGGCAGCCGTCCCAGAACGGACGATTGACGTCGTTGACGGTCGGGCGGATGGGCGCGGCTTGCGGCTTGTCGTTCATGGCGCTCTCGCAATCGTCATCAATGCCCCAGGATCAGGCAGCTCGCCGTGTTGAGCGTCATGCCGCGGCCGGTGACCAGGCAAAGCTCGGCGTTTTTCACCTGGCGCTCGCCGCATTCGCCGCGCAGCTGCCGCACGCCCTCGACGATGTGCAGCCAGCCCTGCATGTAGGACTCCGACAGATTGCCTCCGGCGGTGTTGATCGGCAGCTCGCCGCCGAGGCCGATGCGCGCGCCGCCCGCGACGAAGGCGCCGGCCTCGCCTTCGCGGCAGAAGCCGGCGTGCTCCAGCCAGAACAGCACCGCCACGGTGAAGTTGTCGTAGAGCTGCGCCACGTCGATATCCTGCGGCGACACACCGGCCATGCGATAGGCGTCCGCCACGCAGTCGCGCTGGTGCGGCAGGTACCACCAGTCGCGCAGGCGCAAATTCGCGGTGGTGTGGCCCTGCCCCATGCCCCAGATCGCCACCGGCCGCTGGCGGGTGTCGCGCGCACGCTCGGGCGAGGTGACGATCACGCAGACCGCGCCGTCGCTGATCAGGCAGCAGTCGAGCAGGCGCAGCGGCGCGACGATCAGCCGGGAATTCTGGTGATCGTCGATGGTGATGGGATCGCGCATGACCGCGTTGGGATTGAGCGCGGCGTGCTTGCGGCAGGTGACCGCGATCCAGCCGAGATGCTCGGAGCGCGTGCCGTAGAGCGCCATGTGGCGGCGGAACCCCATGGCGCTGTTGGCGGCGTTGCCGAACATCCCCCACACGCCCCAGGAATCATCGCCGCCCGCGGCGGCGGCGAAGCGCGAGCCGCCGGTGCGCGCGGTGTCGGCGAAGATGCAGGCGACGGTTTTCGCCATGCCGGTCGCGATCGCCATGGCCGCGATCTGAACGAGCGCGCCGCCGGTCGCGCCACCCATGGTCAAACTGCCGGTGAAGCGCGGATCGACGCCGACGAGCTCGCCCACGTTGAGATAGTTCTTCGCTCCCTCGGGCGAGGTCGTCCCCGGCATGGTGAGGAGGCCGTCGACCTCGCGCTTGTCGATGCCGCTGTCCGCGAGCGCCAGGCGAAAGGCCTGCGCCGCGAGCGAAAGCGGCGTCTCATCCGGCAACTTGCCCTGCCGCGTCGCCCCCACCCCGACGATCGATGCGCGCCGCCAGGCCATTCATTTGCCCTTGAATACCGGATCGCGTTTCTCGCGAAACGCGCGCCGGCCTTCGTTGCGGTCCTCGGTGCGCGCCAGCTCGTTGAACAGCCTGCGCTCGAAATCGAGGCGCTGGGCGTCATGGGTTGCGGCCGCGGCGCGCAGCAAACGCTTGGCCGCGATCACCGCCAGCGGAGCGTTGCGGGCGATGGCGCGGGCATGCGCCAGGGCGGTGTCGAGGAGCTTCTCCGGCACGTACAGCTCCGAGACGAGACCCGCCGCGAGCGCGCGCGCGGCATCGATCGGCTCCCCGGTCAGGATCATCTGGGCGGCAAGCGAAGGGCCGACCACGGCGGGGAGCCGCTGCGTGCCGCCGCTGCCGGGCAGGCTGCCGAGGCGGACCTCGGGCAAGGCGAAGCGCGCGGCGTGCGAGGCGATGCGCAGGTCGCAGGCGAGCGCAAGCTCGAGCCCGCCGCCGAAGGCAATGCCGTTGACGGCGGCGATCACCGGTTTGGCGAATTTGTCGAGCGGCTCGATGATCCGCGGCCGGTCGGGATCGGGCACCGTCGAGGCGCTCGAATCCCCGCCCGCGCAAAACGCGCTGCCGGCGCCGGTCAGCACCACCACGCGCAGCGACGGATCGGCGTCGAAGCCCGCGAACGCCGCGGTCAACTCCGCGCGCATCTCGTCGTTGACGGCGTTGCGCTTGTCCGGCCGATTGAGCGTGAGGAGCGCGACCGCGTCCTCGCGGTGGATTTCAATCATGCTCAATAGAACACCTTTTCACCGATCAGGCGCCGACACTCGGCTTCGTCGAGGCCGAGCAGCTCGGACGCGACTGCGATGGTATGTTCGCCCAGGAGCGGCGGCGGCCCGGGTGCGACGCGCTCCTCGCCGACCGCGCGGAAGGGCGGCACATTGACCAGCACCGAGCCCATTTCCGCGTGCGGGACGCGGTGCCAATAGCGGCGCGCGTTGAGCTGGGGATCGGCAGTGACGTCGGCGCTGGTCGCCACCATCGCCGCCGCGACCCCGTGCGCCTGCAGGCACTGCACGAGGTCGGCGGCGCGGCAGCGGCGGGTTTCCTGCGCCAGGCCCGTCTCGATCGCAGCTTCGCAAGCCTCGCGGCCCGCGAGCGTCGCCAGTCGCTCCTCGCGCATCCACGCAGGCGCGCCGAGCGCGGCAACGAGTCCTTGCCATTGCCGGTCGTCGTTCACCTCGATCGCACACCACGCCTCCTCGCCTGCGCAGGGGAAGACGCCGCGCGGCACGGCGCCGGCTCGGCGGTTGCCGTTGGTCTGCGGCAGCGCGCCGGTCGCGGACCAGGCCAGAATGGCTGGGCCGAGCATGCTTACGGTCAATTCGATTTGCGCGAGCTCGATGTGCTGGCCTTGCCCGGTGCGCGCGCGATGAAACGCCGCCGCGAGAACCGCGACCAGCGCATGGCCGGGATTGGGCAAATGATCGGGGTAATGGGTGCCGGTGCCGATCGGCGCGCGCCCGGGCAATCCCGCCATGGACACCACGCCGCAAAGCGCGGCGATGGTCGAGCCGAAGCCGATATGCTCGCGGTGCGGGCCGCGGCTGCCCTGCATCGGCATGGAGAGATAGATCACCGACGGGTTCACCGCCGCCACCTCGTCGTAACCCAGCCCCCATCGCTCCATCACGCCCGGGCGAAAATTGTTGCTGACGATCGAGCACCGGCTGGCCAGCCGCAGCGCCAGCTGTCGCGCCCGCGGATGCGACATGTTGAGCGCGATGCTTTTCTTGCTGGTGTTGCGCGAGGCGAAATAGCCGGACCCTTCGAGCGCTTGCGCGCCCGGCTGGTGTGGACCGGAGAGCCGCAGATTGTCGGGATGGCTGTGCGACTCGACCTTGATCACCTCGGCGCCCAGATCCGCCAGGATGCGGGTGACGAAGGCGCCGGCGCCGATCCAGCAAAAATCCAGCACTCTCAAGCCCGCGAGCCGCATCGTGTTCTCTTCAAGCCGGCCCGATCCCGACGGAGGCAGCGTCCGCCGCGTCGCCCGGCTCCTCGCGCAGGAGCTCGCGATTGTGTTCGCCGAGCTTCGGCGCGGCGCCGCGCCGGCGCGCCGGCGTGCGGCCAAGGCGATAGGGCGACCCGGGAAAGATGACATCTTGGCCCAACGCGACATCGTGCTGCGGCTGGAAATAGCCATTCGCCGCGAGCTGCACGTCCTGCAAGACGTCGGCGATGGTGTTAACCGGCGCGATCGCGATGTGGCGCGCCTGCCCTTCGCGATAGAGCTCCTGCTTGCCGCGTGCACGGCAGAAAGCACCGAATATCTCGGCAAAGCGCGCGATGCCCTCCGGCGACTGGCGGAATTTGTAGTCCTTCCAGCGCGGATTGAGCAGCGACGCCCCGCCCGCCACCTCCGACGCGGCGATCCATTGCGCCAGCGCGAGGAATGCCCGGGCGGTGCCGAGGCGGCCCGCCACCAGGCTGATATGGCCGTCGCGGCAGGGATAGACCCCGGTGCCGGCCTCGCGCGCGCCATCGCCATGACGCCGCCGCACGCGGCCGTTGATCGACCATTCCGCGATGGCGTCTTCGAGCGCGAACGCCACGCATTCCTGTCCGGACAGGTCGATCCACTGCCCCTTGCCGGTTTGCGTGCGTTCGTAGAGCGCGGCGAGCAGCGCCACCGCGCCGTAGATCCCGCACGCCAGCATCGCCTGCTCGCCCTGGATGGCGAGCGGTTCGGTGTCGGGATAGCCGCCCAGCGACAGCAGTCCGCCGGCGGCGAGCAGCGTGAGATCGGTGGCCCGATATCCCGCATAAGGACCATCGCGGCCGAACGGCGAAATCGACACCAGGATGAGAGCAGGGTTGCGCCGCCGGATCGACTCGAAGTCGAGGGGCTGCGACGCGGGTTCGAAAGGCGTCTCGATCACGGCGTCGCTCATCGCCGCCAGCCGCGCGAATTGCTCGCGTCCCGCCGCGCTTGCGAGATCGAGAGTGATGCTGCGCTTGCCGGCGTCGAGAAACGCGTGTGCGAAACCGAACGATTGTCCCGCCGGCGTCCGGCCGCCGGGAGCGAGGCTGCGGACCGGCGAGCCCTCCGGGGCCTCCACGCGCACGACGTCGGCGCCGAGATCGGCCAGCAGGCGCCCGGCATAGGCCGCGTAATTGGTCGAGAGATCGAGAACGCGGATGCCGGCGAGCGCGGCCGCGTCGGCGGACGCCTCCGCCATCAAACCGCCCCCTCGAGCTTGAGCAGGAACGCGTCCCACCAATTCATCAGGCGGTCGTGGCGGCTGTAACGCTCGAGCGCGCTCGTTCCCTTGACCGCGGCCACGCCGTTGAGCAGGGCATTGGCGATGGCCATCGGCGCCACCATGGAATTCTGCATGCCGGTTCCGGCCGAGGCGGCGAGCAGAACGATATCACCGAGCTGACCGAGGGCCGATATGGGAGAATCCGTCACCGCGATGACCTTCGCCTTGTTCTCCTTCGCCCACAAGGCGATGCGATGGGTCGCGCTGGCGTAGCGCGGAAACGAGAACGCTACGACGCAGTCCTCGGGCTTCATCTCGACCAGGCGCGGCGTCGCAAAGGCGTCGTTGGAGGCGAGCAGCGAAATCTCGCTGCGCAGCCGGTCGAGCACCAGCGCGAAATAGTGCGCGACCGGGAAGGTCGTGAACCCGGCCACGATGTAGACCCGCCGCGCGCGGGCGAGCAGATTCACCGCCCGGGCGAAGACGTCGGGGTCCACGTTCGAGATCGTCTGATGCAGATTTCGCCAGTCGTGGCTGAGTGAAGCGCCGAAGCTCGTGCCTTCCAAATGGCTCGCTACCTGGCCTTCGTTGATCGGATCGCCGGTGCGGGAGAGCTGGCCGCGCAGCAGCTCGCGCATGCGCTCCTGCAGATCCGGGAATCCATTGAGGCCGAGACGATAGGTGAAGCGCACGATGGTCGAGGGATTGACGTCGAGTTGTGCGGCCATCTGGTCGACGGTCGAGAACGCCACCGCCTGGGAGTGCTCGACGATATATTCGGCGATCCGCTTCTGCGACTGCGTCAGCCGGTCGTAGCGGTGGCGCAGCTCCTCGATCACGTCGCCGGAACTGACGGGCTCGGGTGAGGTCTTGGCCTCGGCTTTGCGGTTTGGCATGTGATTTCCTTTCCCGCCGCCTGTTTATGTTCGACGCGCTTTGCGCGGCGAACCGGTTTCCACTCCGCACGAAAACACTTCAGCTCTCGACATTGCGCAGCAGATTGTAGCTCGGATAGGACTTCGCCCATTTATCCGGATAGGCGCGGTCGATGCCCTTGGTGAAATAGCTTCCGACCGAGAGATCGATGGGCACATCGATCACCCACGGCCGCCGGCTCGCCAACGCCTGGGCGAGCGCCGGCGCCAGCGCGTCGGGCTGTTCGATGCGCGCACCTTCTGCGCCGTAGGCGTGCGCGAGCGCGACATAGTCGGGATTGTAAGGCTTGCCCGTATCCTTACGCACGAAACGACACCAGGGGTGCGAGCGCGAATAGCTGCGCTCCATTCCCTTGCGTTCGATGCCGAGCTCGTAATTGTTCAGGATCACCCAGATCGCCGGCAGGTCGTATTCCACCGCGGTGGCGACGGCTTGCGAGGTCATGTTGAACGCGCCGTCGCCGGTGAGCACGATGCCGGGCCGGCCGTCGGCGGCGAGCGCGCCGGGGATGCCGGACGAGGCCCATCCCATCTCCGCCATGCCGGGGCTGATCTGCCAGGCGCCCGGCGTGCAGATCTTCATATAGGCCTCGGCGTATTGGGTGACATCGCCGATGTCGATGTAGACGCGGCCATCCTTGGGCAGCGCGCGGCCGACCTCGTAGACCAGACGAGCGGGATGCGTGGGCGCGCTCGCCGCGGTCTGCAGCGGCCGGATCTCCTCCTCCCATTCGGCGCGGAAACCTTGCGTGCGCTCGCGCCAGGCCTGGTGCCGCTTGTTGCCGGGACCGCCTGCCGCGGCGGCGAGGTCCTGCAGGAACAGCCTGGCGTCGCTGATCAGCCCGAGCTCGAGGGGAAAATTGCGCCCGACCTCCTGATAGTCGAGATCGACCTGCACGATCTTGGTCTGCGTTACGTCGTAGATCGATCCCTTGCGCCAATTGGCGGTGTGATTGTCGGAGAAGCGCGCGCCGACCCCGATCACCAGATCGGCTTCGCGGCTCGCGCGCGCCGCGCAGACGAAGCCGGAGCGTCCGAGCGTACCGATCGACAGCGGATGGTCCTCGGGCAGCATTCCCTTGGCGGGCAGCGTCGTGGCGGTCGGGATGTTGAGCTTCTCGGCGGCGGTCTTGAGCGCAGCCGCCGCACCCGAGCGCACCACGCCGCCGCCGGCGAGCAGCAAGGGGCGCTCGGCGTCGGCGATCATGCGGGCGATGCGCTCGACATTGTCGGCGTCCGCGCGCGGGCGGTTGAGTTGCGGAGCCCGCGCCGACGGTGCCTCGATTTCGCCCTCGACGGGCGCGAGCTGGATGTCGTAGGGCACCTCGACGAACACCGGGCCCGGCCGACCCGAGGTCGCGGTTTTCAGCGCATAGTTGAGGATTTCGATCGTCGTATCCGGCCGCACCAACATCCAGGTGCCTTTGCAGACCGGGCGGAAGATGCTCGTGGCATCCTCGAAGCCGTGGTAATAAATTTCCTGCATGCCGGCCTTGCCGAGAAAGTGCGTGGTCGACCCGCCGGCGATGATCAACACCGGAGAGGACTCGTGCATGGCGCTGGCGCAGGCGCCCACCGCGTTGAGCAGACCCGGTCCCTTCGACACGATCACCGGCGCGATGCGGCCGCTGACGCGATGATAGAGATCGGCCATGTGCACGGCGTGCGACTCGTGCTTGGCCTGGATGCCCTCGATCTTCGGCTTGTCGGTCAACGCATCGAGAAACGGCCAGACCGCGCCGCCGGCGTAGCCGAAATAATGCCGGAAGCCGGCGACCTCGAACCATCGGGCAATGGCATCGACCGCGCGCATTGTTGTGCTCCTTGACGGGCCCGATTGACTGGTCCAAGCCGGTGCGGGATGGTTGCAACAAAATTCGTTGCAGTCAACGAAAGCGGCCCGAACCGCGCTTCGATGACGCAGTCGTGCGGGTTGTGACGGGAAGGAACCCGGTCATGCATCGGTTACTGCTTACCGTCGCCGCGATGATCTGCACGCTCGCCGGGCCGGCACTCGCACAGACCCCGGCGGCGATCGCGCAAGCATGGCCGAGCAAGCCGGTGCGCATCATCGTGCCGTGGCCGCCCGGCGGAAGCGCCGACCTGGTTGGCCGCATCGTAGCCGAGCATCTCGGCAATGCCTTCGCGCAGAACTTCGTGGTCGAGAACCGGCCGGGCGCGAGCGGCATGGTCGGCTCGGCCGCGGTCGCCCATTCCGATCCCGACGGCTACACCTTCGTCGTTTCCGGCATTCCCTCCCAGGTCATCGCGCCGGCGACGAGCGGCAATGCCTCCTACGACCCGATCAAGGATTTCACCCACATCGCCTATATCGGCGGCTCGCCGATCGTCATCACCACGCATGCTTCGCTCGGGGTGAAGTCGCTCGCCGAGCTGGTCGCCTTGGTGCGCGGAAGCGCCAATGCGGTGGGATATGTCTCGCCCGGGGTGGGATCCTTGGGCCACATGGTCGGCGAATACCTGGCGCGCAAGGACCGCATCAGGCTCGAGCACATTCCCTACAAGGGCGGCGTTCAGGCCGTCACCGACCTCGTCGCCGGGCACGTGAAGGTCGGCGCCATGACCTGGACCACCGCCAGGGCGCATATCCGCGCCGGCACGCTCGTCGCGCTCGCGCTGTCCTCGAACGAGCGGTTCGCGCAATATCCCGACCTGCCGACGCTGAAGGAGCTCGGCTATGACGAGCTCGTGACCACCACCTGGTGGTCGTTTTCGGGGCCGGCGCGGCTGCCGGCCGACCTGGTGCAGCGGCTCAACCGCGAAATCAACAAAGCGCTCGATGGCGCCGAGGTGCGCCGCCAACTCGAGCAGGAGGCGATCGTCACGGAAAAGATGTCGCCGGAGCAATTCACCCGTTTCGTCGAGACCGAAATCGGCAAATGGGGGCCGTTGGCCAAGACGGCGATCAGCCCGCGAGGTTCCGGCAACTGAAAGAGAATGCTTGAGCTGGCTTGGCTACTTGGCGAAGAGATTCTTCCACGCTGTCATGCCCGGGCTTGACCCGGACATCCATCGCCTTCGCAATGGGATTCTTGACCAAGATGATGGATTGCCGGGTCGATCCCGGCAATGACGAATAGGGCCGGGAGTGGAAGCATGGACGTGAGAGAGCTCTCGGTCGGCGCGGCGGCGAAGCTGCCGCTGACCTTCGCCTGCGGGCTTTACGACCGCATGCTGCGCCTCTACACCGGCGAGGTGTCGCCGCGCGGCATCGACCTCAAGTTCCTCGCCAACGACGAGCCGCGCGACATTTTCGACCGCATGGGCGGCAAGCTCGAATTCGACGCTTCGGAAATGTCGATCTCGGAATTCGTCAGCCGGTTCGGCGCGGGTCAATGTCCGTTCGTCGCCATTCCGGCATTCGCGTCCCGCGTGTTCCGGCACGGATTCATTTTCGTCAACCGCAAATCGGGCATCGCAGCGCCGAAGGAACTCGAAGGCAGACGCGTCGGCGTGCCGCTCTACAGCATGAGCGCCGCGATCTGGATCCGGGGCTTGTTGCAGCACGAATACGGCGTCGACCTTTCGAACATCAGATGGGTGCAGGGCGCCTTGCGGCAAGCCGGCGCCCACGGCAGCCCGACGGTCGTGCCGCTGCTCCGGCAGCCCGCGATCGAGATCAACCGCTCGGGCAAGTCCCTGAGCAAGCTCCTGGCCGACGGCGACATCGACGCGGTCATCAGTTCGCGCCCGGTCGCCGGCATCGGATCAAATCCCGACATCGTGCGCATGTTTGCGAACTATCGCGAGGTGGAGAAGGACTACTACCGGCGCACCCGCATTTTCCCGATCATGCATCTCATCGTCATCCGCCGCGACGTGCACGAGGCGCATCCGTTCGTGGCGCAGAGCCTCTACGACGCATTGTGCGAGTCGAAGGAGCGTGCGCTCGCGCAGATGAAGGAGCGCGGCGCGCTGCGCTACATGCTGCCCTGGCTCCCCGCCGACATGGACGAGATCGACGACGTGTTCGGCGGCGACCCGTGGCCCTACGGCATCGCGGCCAACCGGCCGACGCTGGAGGCGCTGGTCCAGTACATGGTCGAGCAGCACTTCATTCCGAGGCGGATTCCGATCGAGGACCTGTTCGTGGTCGGACACTGACGGCCGAAGGTCATGGGCGAGCGGCAAACATACAAGATCGCGGTTCTCGGCGGCACCGGTGCGCAAGGCACCGGGGTGGCCTTGCGGCTCGCCGCCGCCGGCCATGACGTCATCATCGGCTCGCGCGATGCGGAGAAAGCGCGGGCGGCGGCGGCGGACATCGGCGCGCGCGCGGGCAAGCCGGCGGCAGGCGCAGACAATCGCGCCGCCGCAGCCGCCGCCGAGATCGTCATTCTCACCGTTCCCTATGCGGTGCAGCGGGCGACGGTGGAGCACGTCCTCGATCGCATCCAGGGAAAAATCGTGGTGGACGCCACCGTCCCGCTCGTTCCCCCCAAGGTGGGCGTAGTGCAGCTCCCCGCCAGCCAGTCCGCGGTGGCGGCGATCCAGCAACTCGCGGGCAAGAGCGTGCGTGTGGTATCGGCGTTCCAAAGCGTCTCGGCCCAGCACCTCGCGGATCTCGCACACGCGGTCGATTGCGACGTGTTGGTCTGCGGCGACGATCCGGGCGCCTGCGACCTCGTGATCGCGCTGTGCGCGGACATGGGCTTGCGCGGGCTTTACGCCGGTCCGATCGCCAATTCGGCCGCGGCCGAGGCGCTGACCTCGGTGCTCATCACCATCAACCGCCGCTACAAGGTCGCCGGCGGCGCCGGGATAAGGATTACCGGGATTCCGCAGAAGTGATGCCCGCCACATTCGGCCGGCCGAATGCCGCCTCCATCTCGCGGCGCACCTTCACGGCGAGATCGTCGGCATCATAGGCGACGTCGCTCCAGCGCAGGCATTCGCCTTCCGCGAGGTCGCGTTCGAGCCTGACCTGATGCGCGAGGCCGAGCGGCAGCAAGCCCTCGGCGAGCGAGCGCTCGGCCGGCACCTGCTTGCCCCAGACGCAGAATCCGCCTTCGCCGTCGAGCACCTCGCCGGCCTTGAGCGCGCGCTTGGCGGTCGCGGCGACGTCGGAGCGGAAGCCGGTGGGCGCGCCGGTCGGCTCCTTGCGCAACGCGGCGCTGGCGACCGATACGCCGAGCTCGAGCCCGATCATGTGGATCGGGCGGTAGAGCGCGGCATAGCGTCCGCTGCGGTCCGGCAGCATGGCGTATTCCTTGAAGCATTGCCGGGCATAGTCGCTCTCGCCCTCGAACACCACGTAGGTGCCGAGCGCGAGGTGATGCGGCACGTCGCGGCCGTCGCGATAGACCGACGATGTCACCTCGGTGACGCCCGCCTTCTCGAGCGTGCCGCCGGCCGCTTGCGGCTTGCACACCTCGGCGAGCTCGAAACGCGTCGCAGGCGGGAAGCGCAAGCCGTCGCTCTGCGGCAGCAGGCCGGTCGCGTTGCAGACCGCGGTCATCTCGATGCCGGATTTGGTGCCGTCAACGAAGCTGTTGAACATTTTCGGATTGATCGAACTGCGGTCCGCGATCGACAGGTATTTGTCGAGAATGTCCCACACGGTGTCGGGCGTGGAGCGATGATAGTGCGGCTCGTAGCGCGTGCCCTTGCCGGCCGCGATCACCGTGAAGCCGCAGGTGCGCGCCCAGTCGACATGCTCGCAAACGAGCGCGGGCTGGTCGCCCCAGGCCAGGCTGTAAACCACGCCCGCGCTTTTCGCCCTGCGCGCGAGCAAAGGGCCCGCGAGCGCGTCGGCCTCGACATTGACCATGACGATATGCTTGCCGTGGGCGATCGCGCCCAAGGCATGGCGGATGCCGGCTCCGGGAACGCCGGTCGCCTCGACGATCACTTCGATCTCGGGAAAGGCGATCACGGCCTCGGCGTCGGGGGTGACATGGATGCGGCCGGTCTTGAACGCATCGCCCAACGACTTCGCCGAAATCGACGGCTCGTCCCATCCGGCCGTGCGCAACTGGCGCAGCGCGCGCGCAACGTCAAGATCGGCGACGGCGACGACCCGCAGTCCGCGGGTGGTCCGGGCCTGGGCGAGAAACATGGTGCCGAACTTGCCCGCCCCGATCAGGCCAACGGTTACCGGACGGCCGGCGGCCTCCCGTTCGAGCAGCATGGCGTGGAGATTCACGGGACGCCTCGACCTCGCTCCGCTTTCGTAACCGGGCGGGCGGGATCATCGCCCGCGCCGCGGCAAGCAGCGGGGGGAGTCATAGCACTACGCCATTACTGGCACACCGCGCGCGTGACGAAAATCTCCGTCAGACATTCGTTGTCGTTGGGCGTGCGTTTTTCCAGCAGCACCTTTGCCGGGCATTTCTGCTCCGATTGGGTGTCGAGGCTCCTGCCGGTCTGGAATCCCTTGCCGCGACAAAGCGCATTGGCCGCCTCCTGGCAATCGTGGCCGCCGTTCTGCGCCCGCGCGCAACGCTCGCGCGCGGTCACGACGCGGGTGTTGGGCAATCCGATTACCGCGTCGGTCGCGTCCTTGGCGGCGTCGCGCGTTCCCTTGCCCAATTTGTCGAATGTCTCCTGGGCGCCTTGCAGGTCCGATTTGAACCTGGTCGTGCCCTCCTGCAGCCAGTGCCCGAACGTCTCGATCGGGTCCGGCTTGAGACCCAAATTCGGCAGCAGCAGCGGCGGCGGGGGAAGCAGGCCGAGCCCGCTTGGGCTCTGGCCTTGGCCCTGACTTGCGCCCTGACTTGGATTCTGACCCGGATCCCGACCTGGGTTTTGATTCGGCAACTGGCCTTCCTGCGCCATCGCGGAAAACACCAGCAACAGCGCGCAGGCAGCGACCAGCACGCGCGCCGCGCCCGCTGAGCCTCGAACTCCGATTGTTCCCGGATGGCTGGTCATCACGAGCCCCGTTGCGATCACAGCCGCCGGCAGGCTGCGCACGGGCCATGGCAAAATTGAGGAGCGATGGAACAATCAGAATGGAACCAATCAGAACAGGTAGACCGCGGCGATGATGCCGGCGACTAGCACCACTGCGAAACTCGTCGCCCAGAAGGTCAGCCGCTCTTCGATGATTGTGCGGGCCTGATCGCCGTAACGGTTGAGCAGGAACGCCAACGCATAAAATCGCATGCCACGAGTGACCAGCGACAGCACGACGAATAGGAAGAAATTGTAACCAGCGAAGCCCGATGTGATGGTCACGAGCTTATAGGGAATCGGCGTCAGGCCTTTGATCAGGATGACCAAGGTGCCCCAATGCGCGTAGGCTTCGCGAAATGCTTCGACTTTGCTGCCGTAGCCGTAGAGCTGGATGAGCCAGTGCCCGACCGAGTCGTAGAGCACGGCGCCGATGAAATAGCCGAGCACCCCGCCGGCGACCGAGGTCAAGGTGCACACAGTGGCGAAGAACCAGGCCCTGTCCGGACGCGCGAGCGCCATGGGGATGAGCATGGCGTCGGGCGGAACCGGGAAGAACGAGCTTTCCACGAACGAGACGGTGCCCAGCAGCCACGTCGCGTGCGGCTTGTCGGCGGCGGCGATGCACCAGTCGTAGAGGCGGCGAAGCAATCCGGGCTTGCGCAGAGCGTATCCCGCCTCCGGTCGGTCAGCCGTGCTCAACCCCATGCATCATCCCCGTTCACCGCTGTCGGTTTAATCCGACTTGCGCAGTTAAACATGTCCGAAATGGGGTAAAAACCCGCTTGCGGCGGCGCGCCCTCGACCTCGTCGGCCGTCGTCCGAAATTCAGTGCCGCTTGCGGGCGCGGCTGCGGTCGAGTGCGACGACCTTGCGCCGCGGGGAGGCGTCAGGGCGGTCCTTCGGAAGCTTCTCGGCGATTCCCAGCAGCCGCTCGCGGCGGTGCATTTCCGTCCAGACGTCCTTGGGATGAACGCCGGAGGCGACCCATAGCACCACGAGGTTGTAGAGCAGGTCGGCGCTCTCGCGCACCACGGCATCGGTATCGCCGTGCATCGCATCGATCACCACCTCGACCGCTTCCTCGGCCAGCTTCTTGGCCATCTTGCTGCGGCCCGCGCGCAGCAGCCGTGCCGTCCGCGAGGTTGCCGGATCGGCAGTGCGGGCAGCCAGGACGGCCTGGTAGAGGCGATCAAGCGAATCACTCATGCCGGATCAGAATAACGCCGGGAAGGGAAGAGTGGGTTAACGATTAAGGGGGGAATGCGGCCAGGGGCCGGCGCCGAGCGCATTAAAGCAGGGCCGGCGCCGCCCGAGGGCGACGCCGGCTTGCGCACGCGCATTCACGCAACTCACTCGAACTCGACTGACGCAACCCATGTCACGCGCCGGCTCGCCGCCCGCGACAGATGCGGCGAGGCTCCCGGGGGGAACCCGTGGACCAGGCGGCGATTCGCCGGCCTTCGGGATCTAGGCGCAGGTCGCGGCGCAATCATGCCGCCGGCAGCTAATATTTTCGTAATGTACGCGGTTCGATCGCCGCTCGCCGCCGGCGCGCCGACACTCCCCCGCCACTCCTGCTGAGGTTACGCCCTGCTGTTCGGACCACCGCGCTCCGGTTCTCCGGACCTTTCATCCGTCGTCCGCAACCAGCAGCGAGGCGTTGCCGCCGACGGCGGCGGTATTGATGGTCACCACCTGCTCGGTGGCAAACCGCCTGAGGTAATTCGGGCCGCCCGCCTTCGGTCCGGTGCCGGAGAGCAAGGTGCCGCCGAACGGCTGGGTCCCCACCACCGCCCCGATCATGCTGCGGTTGACGTAGACATTGCCGTGGGCGAGCCGCCCGACGACGTGCTCGATGGTGGCGTCGATGCGGGAATGGATGCCGAGCGTAAGGCCGTAGCCGTTGTCCGCGATCGCGTCGAGCAGCGCATCGAGCCGGTCGGCGCGCCAGCGCACGACATGCAGGATCGGCCCGAACACCTCCTCGCGGAGATCACGCGCGCGCTCGAGCGCGATGATGGTCGGCGGCACATAGGTCCCGCTCGTCGGCAATGACGTGAACCGGTCCCAGCGGAAGCGCACGCGGCCGCGGCCTTCCTGCTCGGCAATCCAGCGGTCCAGCCGGTCCTTGGCCTCGGCATCGATCACCGGCCCGACATGGGTCGAGGGCTCGCGCGGATCGCCGAGCTTGAGCTCGCGCGCGGCGCCCGCGATCATCTCGACGATGGGCCCGGCCACATCCTCCTGCACGCACAGCAAGCGCAGCGCCGAGCAGCGCTGGCCGGCGGAACGAAAGACCGAGGTGACGACGTCATCGGTGACCTGCTCCGGCAGCGCGGTGGCATCGACGATCATCGGATTGATGCCGCCGGTCTCCGCGATCAGCGGCACCAGGGGCGCGTCCTTGGCCGCGAGCGAGCGGTTGATCGCGCGCGCGACTTCGGTCGAGCCGGTGAAGGCGACGCCGGCGACGCGAGGATCGGCCACGAGCGCGGCGCCGACCTTGCCGTCGCCGGGAACGAGGTGGAGCACGCTCGCCGGGATGCCGGCTTGGTGCAGGATGCGCACCGCCTCGGCCGCGATCAACGGCGTCTGCTCGGCCGGCTTCGCCACCACCGCGTTGCCGGCGGCGAGTGCGGCGCTGATCTGGCCGACAAAGATCGAGAGCGGAAAGTTCCATGGGCTGATGCAGACGAAGACGCCGCGGCCGCGGTACCGCAGCTCGTTTGCTTCGCCGGTGGGGCCGGGCAACGGCTGCGGGGCGAGCGTGCTCCGCGCCTCGGCTGCGTAGTAGCGGCAGAAATCGACCGTCTCGCGCATTTCCGCCACCGCGTCGTCGAGGGTCTTGCCGCCCTCCGCTTGCAACAGCGCGATCAGCCGGCCGCGGCGCGCCTGCAGGAGATCGCTCGCGCGTTCGAGCACGGCGGCGCGGATGTCGCGGGTGGTCGCCGCCCAGGCGGCAAAACCTGTCGCCGCCGCCGCCATGGCGGCCGCGGCAACGGCGTCGTTGCCCTCGCTCACGTGGCCGATCGCGTTGCCGTCGATCGGCGAAAGCACCGCGCGCGCGGGACCGGGCCGGGCGGCGCCGTCGATGAGCGCAACCGCCTCGCCCGGGGCGTCGCCAGCGCGGATGTCGGCGAGCAGCGCCTCGAGGCTCGCCCGGTCGCCGAACTCGACGCCGAGGGAATTGCGCCGCTGCGGCCGGTAGAGGTCGGGGGGCAAGGGAATTTTCGGGATTGCGGGCGTGACGCGCGTCGCCGATGCGGTCCTGCGGGCGCTCGAGGATCGACGCGATCGGCACCGCCGGATCGGCGGCAACCGACACGAAAGAGGAATTGGCGCCGTTCTCCAGCAGGCGCCGCACGAGATAGGCCAGGAGATCGCGGTGGCCGCCGACCGGCGCGTAGACCCGGCAGGCTGCGTCCGGATGGTCCGCGAGCACGAGCTCGTAAAGCGCCTCGCCCATGCCGTGCAGCCGTTGAAATTCGTAGCCTGCGACCCCGCCGGCATCCTCGATCACGCTCGCCACGGTGAGCGCATTGTGGGTGGCGAATTGCGGGTAGAGCCGCGCCCGCGCGGCCAGCAGCTGGCGCGCGCAGGCGCTGTAGCAGATGTCGGTCATCGCCTTGCGGGTGAACACGGGATAGTCGGCAAGCCCGCGCTCCTGGGCGCGCTTGACCTCGGTGTCCCAGTAGGCGCCCTTGACCAGCCGCACCATCAAACGGCACCCGAGTGCGCGCGCGCTTTCGTCCAGCCACTCGATCACCGCCGGAGCGCGCTTCTGATAGGCCTGCACCGCGACGCCCGAATCCGTCCCAGCCGCGCAGCGAGGGGTCGGCGAGCACCGCCGCGATCACGTCGAGACTGAGCTCCAGCCGGTCCGCCTCCTCGGCATCGACGGTGAAATTGAGCTCATGCTCGCGCGCCTTGCGGGCAAGCTCGCGCACCTTCGGCACCAATTGGGCGAGCACGCGATCCCGCGATATCGCCTCGAAGCGCGCATCGAGCGCGGAGAGCTTGACCGAAATGCTGGGGCGATCGGGCGGCACGCTGGCGCCGGCGCTGGCGCCGATGGCATCGATGGCGCCGGCATAGGAGGCGAAATAGCGCTCGGCGTCGGCCGCGGTGCGCGCCGCCTCCCCCAACATGTCGAAGGAATAGCGCAGCCCGCGATGGGTGCCGGCGCGCGCGAGCGCCTCCTCGATCGTCTGCCCGAGGACGAAATGCGAGGCCAGAAGCCGCATCGCCTGGCGCGTGGCGGCGCGCACGGCGGGAAGGCCGAGGCGCTTGATCAGGCTTTCCAGGATCGTGTCCGGCGTCTCCCCGGGATGGATGATGCGGGCGGTGATGCCGAGCGTCCAGGCCGAGGCCGAAACGATGAGCGCGCTCGACTTGACGTTGTGGGACGACCAGTCGCCGGTCGCGAGCTTGTCCTCGATCAGCCGGTCGGCGGTCGCGGCATCCGGCACCCGCAGCAGCGCTTCCGCCAGCACCATCAGCGCGAGCCCCTCCTTGGTCGAGAGCGAGTAGGCATGGAGGAAGTCCTCGATGCCGCCGAGCCCGCCCGCCCTCGCCCGGATCCCCTCGATGAGACGGGTTGCATAGGCGTCGATGCGCCGTTCGGCGTCGACCGCACGGGTGACCGCATCCAGCAGCCCGACCGCGATCGCCGCGTCGGGCGGCGCGTAGGGAGCATGGAACTCGGGTGCGGCGTCTACATCCGCAGCGGGGGACACGTTGATGTCCGTGGTCATGAGCGGGTCGCGCCTCGGCCGCCGTCGTTCAATCTTAACAATGGTTAACTTCGCCGCGCTGGCACAATAACGCGCGCGCAGGGACAAAAGGGGTGGGGCGCGGTGTTCGAAACTGTGTGAAGGACGGGGCCGAATTGCGATCCGGCCTTGCTCTTTGCGCCATCATGTTCTTTCCTGACCGCTCAATCACGAGCGCGGCCGGGCGAGGCGGGAGCCGAAGATTTGTAGAGGGAGTACGGCAACCCATGGGCCTCCTCGATCTCACGCGGATAGGTCGGCCCGCCTATCTGGTCGCGGCAGCGTTCGCGCTCGTGGCCGCCTGGCCCGCGGCGGCGCAGACCGGCATCAGGTTCTCGCTTGACGGGCGGCTGGAAGGGCCGGAAGCGCTCCTCCTTCTCCCGCAGGGCAAGGGCTACTTCAAGGCCGCGGGGCTGGACGTCACCGTCGACGACGCCGCCACGGTGCTCGAGCCGATCACCCGCGTCGCCAGCGGCGGCTATGACATGGCCTTTGCCGACATCAACGCGCTCATCAAGTATCGCGACCAGAACCCGTCGGCGCCGATCAAAGCGATATTCATGGTCTACAACAAGCCGCCTTACGCCATCGTGGCGCGCAAGAGCCGCGGCATCACCGAGCCCAAGCAGCTCGAGGGGAGGAAGCTCGGCGCTCCGCCCGCCGGGGCCACGTTCGCGCAATGGCCGCTGTTCGCCAAGCTCAACAACATCGACGTGTCGAAGGTGACGATCGAGAACATCGGCATTCCGGTGCGGGCGCCGATGCTCGCCGCCGGCCAGATCGACGCGGCGCTCGGCTATTCGTTCCGGGTCTATGTCGACCTCAAGGATCGCGGCGTGCCGGTCGACGACATCGTGCTGATGCCGATGGCGGATTACGGCCTCAAGCTGTACGGCAACGCCATCATCGTGAACACCAAGTTCGCCGCCGAGAAGCCGGAGGCGGTCACGACGTTCCTGCAGGTGTTCCTGAAAGCTCTCAAGGAGACCATCAGGCACCCGACCGAGACCGTGGATCTGATCGCGCGGCGCGACGACGGGGTGAAAAAGGACGTCGAGCTCGAGCGCCTGCGCATGGCAATCAGGGACAATATCATCACGCCCGAGGTGAGAGCCAACGGCTTCGGCGCGATCGACGTCGCGCGGCTCGACGCGTCGATCGAGCAGCTTGCGCTGGTCCATAGCTTCAAGGCCAAACCGAGAGCGGAAGATATCTTCAACGCCTCGTTCCTGCCGCCGGCGAGCGAGCGCAGGGTCAACTAGGCGGCCACTCCCTCAACCGGAATCAGCACGGGCAAGCGCATCGCCTGCGACGGGCAATTGTCTTGCTCGCAGGAAGTATTCGATCGCCGGGGTCGAACCCAGCCGCTGGAGCGACGCTAATGCCCCGATCCGCTCGCCCGCGCCGGGGCGAGGTCGGGCACGGTGGCGGCGCCTCCCGTCTTCACCTGGAGCTGCGGGCGCAACACCGACGCGATCTCATCCGCGAGTTCCTGGAGTGCCTCGCGGTTGCCGCCCTGACGCAGGTAGATCCCGCAGTAGAGCTGCGGCAGTTCAGGAAGCGGTGCGTCTTCCCAGATCGAGAGCGAGGTCTGCGCAACGCGGCCGCGCGGCAGCACCATGATGCCGAGTCCGGCGACGACCGCCGCCTCCAGGCTCGCGATGCTGCGCGAAGTGAACACGAAGTCGCAGTCGCGTCCAACACGATGCAGCGCGTTCACCGCCGTATAGCGACAGGAACAATCCTCGCCGAAGGACACCAGCGGCACCGGCGCGTTGGGGTCGAGCTGCGTCGATTCGCTACGCACCCACACCGCCTGGTCGATCCACAAATGATGCGCCTCGATCGACGGCTTCGAGTTTGCGATTGCCACCGCGAGATCGACGTCGCCTTGCCGCAGCCCGCGCAACATGTTTTCGAAGCTCGTCGCGCTCACGGTGAAGCGGATGTCCGGCCAGCGCTTACGAAACTGCGCCAAGGTCGCCGGAATCTTCACGCCGGCGAAATCGCCGGGGATGGCGACGCGCAGCGTCTGCGCCGTCGGCAGGCGGCCGCTGAGCTGCGCGATCTGATCGTTGATCGACAGCATCCGGCGTGCGTGGGTGACGAGCATCTCGCCCCGTGGCGTCAGGCTCACGCCAGGCGCGCTCTTGTCGAGAAGCTCGTAGCCGAGAAGAAATTGCAGCCTTTTGATCTGCGCGCTGACCGCCGGCTGAGTGACGCCGAGGGATTGCGCAGCCTTGGTGAAGCTGCGGTGATCGACCACGGACACGAGTGTCCGCAGCAGTTCGGTCGGAATGTTCAACATGCCCCAAGCCGTTTCGGGCAAACGATTGCCCTGCCCATGCGATCACATGATCGCGCTGTGGACGAATGTGTGCTCAATTTCGGCCAAGTCAAGCGCAGCAATAAACGTTGTCAAACTGACTAAAATCGGCAAATATTGTGTCGTCAACCTTGCCGATGCTTTCGGGACGGGCACAATCATCACGCACAGGGGGATTCGTTGCTTGCGCGGCAGCCATCGACGTCGCTTTCGACCGCGGCGAACGCGCTATCGGGCGTGCTCCGGTCCGGTGCATGCGCGGGGCTTTGCCTTAAAAGTGACGCCCCGGCGAACTAGAGTTCCGCGTCTGCCGATGTCGGCCTCATGAAATTCCTCCGCCTCTACATTCGCGTGCTCGAACTGCTCGGGCGCGAAGCCCGCCTGGGCTGGACGCTGGCAATCGCAAATCTGGCGCTCGCCTCCGCGATGTTCGTTGAACCGATCCTGTTCGGCCGCATCGTCGACACGCTGGCCAATGCTCAGGCACGGATCTCGCAACTGGCCTGGCGAGAATTGATGGTGCTGGTCGCGGCCTGGGTCGGCTTTGCTCTTTTCACCATCGTCTGCAGCACGCTGGTCGCCCTGCACGCCGACCGCCTCGCGCACCGCCAGTATCAGGTGGTGCGCACGATGTTCTTCGAGCACGTATTGCAGCTTCCGCTCAGCTACTACACCGGCTCGCATTCCGGGCGGCTGGTCAAGGTGATGATGACCGGGACGAACACGCTATGGGGGCTGTGGCTGTCGTTTTTCCGCGAGCACTTCGCCAGCTTCATATCGCTCATCGTGTTGCTGCCGCTGACGCTTTTCATCAATTGGCGATACGGCCTGATGCTGATCTTGCTGTGCACCCTGTTCGCCATGCTAATCGCACTGGTCGTCGGCAAGAGCGAAAAGCTGCAGAGCACGGTCGAACGCTACTACACCGACGTGGCCGAGCGCACGGCCGACACGCTCGGCAACATCGCCTTGGTGCAAAGCTTCGCTCGCATCGAGACGGAAGTCTCGGGCATGAAGAAGATGGGCGATGACGTGCTGAGCGCCCAGATACCGGTGCTGTCCTGGTGGGCGGTGACGACAGTGATCACCCGCACGGCAACCACGCTGACGATGTTGTCGATTCTTATCCTCGGCGTTTACTTCTATCTGCACGATCTCACCACCGTCGGCGAGATCGTTATGTTCATGAGCTTCGCCACGCTGCTGGTCGGCCGGCTCGAGCAGGCCGTCCACTTCGCCAACCGGATGGTGATGGACGCGCCGCGGATCGCGGAGTTCTTCGAGGTGCTCGACACCGAGCCGGCAGTGCGCGACCGTCCCGACGCAATGGATCCCGGCCGCATGCACGGCCTGGTGGAATTCAAGGACGTCTCTTTCTCCTACGATGGCAAACGCCCGGCGGTTGCCGACCTCAGCTTCACCGCGCTGCCCGGCGAAACTGTCGCCCTCGTCGGTGCGACCGGAGCCGGCAAATCGACGGCGCTCGCCCTGCTGCACCGCGCCTTCGACCCGCAATCGGGCACGGTGCGAATCGACGGCATGGACATTCGCGCGCTCACGTTGACCGGTCTGCGGCGCAATATCGGCGTCGTGTTTCAGGAGGTTCTGCTGTTCAACCGCTCGATCGCCGAGAACCTGCGGGTCGGCAAGCCCGACGCAACCGAGGAAGAACTGCGCGCCGCCTGCGAACGGGCGCAGATTCTCGACGTCATCGAGCGCCTGCCCCAGGGTTTTGAGACCAACGCCGGCGAACGGGGCCGTTTGTTCTCCGGCGGCGAGCGCCAACGCCTGTCAATCGCCCGGGCGCTGCTCAAGGATCCCCCGATCCTCATCCTCGACGAAGCCACGAGCGCGCTCGACGCGCTCACCGAAGCCAGAGTTCAGGCCGCGCTCGCCGAAGTCATGAAGAACCGCACCACCTTCGTGATCGCGCACAGGCTGGCCACCATCCGCAACGCCAACCGCATCCTGGTGTTTCAGGGCGGCCGCATCATCGAGACCGGCACCTTCGACGAACTGACGAGACTCGGCGGTCACTTTGCCGAACTCGCCAGGAGCCAGTTCATGGCGACTGAAACGGCAAAGACCCGGCATCAACAAGCGAGCGGCGAGCCGGTAGAAATCTAGCTGCATGTTGCGGAAAAGTCGGAACCGGTTTTCCAGACAAAACATGCGCAAGATCGAAGGCTCAGCAGCGCATCACGATTCAACCAATCGGGACGCGCTCTAAATGCCTCTCCCCGCAATGCCGTTTTGGCGGCGCGCGGCTGCTCATCCGCTCGCGACCACGTTCGTCCTCGCCCTGCTCGTCCGCCTGATCAACCTCGCATTGCTCGGCGGCAACGACGCTTTCTTCGCGGAGCAGGACGCCCACGCCTACTGGCGGCTGGGCTCCGAGTTGGCGCAGCCCGACAGGTTTTGGCCGACGCTCTCGTCGCTGACCGAGCGCATGCCGCTCTATCCGCTGCTGTTGGCGGGCGTCCGGCATGCCTTGGGAAGCAATCCCGCAATGGTGGCGATCATTCAGGCCGTCATCGATGCCGGAACCTGCGCGCTCATCGCCGCGCTCGGCGCCCTGATCTCACCGCTCACCGGGTTGATCGCGGGCATTCTCGCCGCGCTGTCGGCGACGCTCGTCGTATTCAGTTCGCAAATCCTGACCGATTCGCTTTTTCTCTTCTTCTTCACGCTGATGCTGCTCGCTAGCACGCATTTCCTGCTTCGCCCGACGGCTGGGCTCGCCGCGTTAGCCGGCCTTGCCGGCGGGCTCGCGCTTGCCACCCGACCCGTCGTCGCCGCGCTGCTGGCAGCGGCAGTGCCGCTCGTCTTCATCATCGCGCTCGTGCGTCGGCGCAGCCTCGCGCCCGCGCTTGCCGCCACCCTGCTGTTCGCGATCGGCGCCGTGGCGCCGATCGCGCCGGTGTGGCTGCGCAATGTCGTCCATTACGGCAGTTTCGCCCTGAGCTCGCAACCCGGCGATCACCTCGCCACCTGGATCGTCCCGCTGGTGACCGAGCGCGCCGACGGCACGCCCTACCAAGCCACCGTGGATCGCATGGAAGCTCGCTACCAGCAGCGTCTGGCCGAGCGAGCAAGGCTCGCGGCCGATCCGTTCCAGCGCGCGGCAGTAAAGTCCGAGCTGGCGTGGGAAGAGATGGCGCGCCTGCCGCTTTCGGCGTACGCCGAAGCTTGGCTCGAGGGCATGGCGATGAATCTTGCCGCGCCGGCGCTGCTCGCCGACCCTCGCGTGCGCGCGCTACCCAAGCCGAGCTTCTACAACACGCCCGGCGTCAGCCTGTGGCAAAAGGCGCGGACCTATCTGTTCGACGATCCCGGACGCTACCAACTGCTGCTGATCGCCGGGCTCGTCGCCATGCTGCCCTTCCTCGTGCTCGAAGCCGTCGGTTTCGTGCTGCTGGCGCGGACGCTGCCGTGGGCCGCAGTACTGGCGGGCGGCGTGCTCGCCTATTTCCTGCTGATCAACGGGCCGGTGGCGACGCCCAAATACCGCCTCCCGATGGAGCCGGTGCTGATCCTGTTGGCTGCCATTCCATTGGCGCGCTTGATCGAGCGATGGGGCGGAGATCGGTCGGGTTAACGCGCCTGCGCAGGCGTGTCGGCCATGACAAGGTTGCGCCGGCCTTCGCGCGGATCATTTGATCCGTTCGAGGATGCTCACATAGTTCGCGACCGCCGTGCCGCCCATGTTGTAGATGCCACCGAGCCTGGCGTTGCTCACTTGCATGTCGCCGGCTGTACCCATGAGCTGCATCGCCGTGAGCGCGTGCATCGACACGCCGGTGGCGCCGATGGGGTGGCCCTTGGCCTTGAGCCCGCCCGACGGATTGACCGGCAACGGTCCGGTCTTTTCGGTGAGGCCCTCCGCCACGGCGCGCGCGCCCTGTCCCTCGGGGACAAGTCCCATCGCCTCGTATTCGATCAGTTCGGCAATGGTGAAGCAGTCATGGGTCTCGACGAAAGACAGATCGCGCAGTGCGATGCCCGCGTGCGCGAGCGCACGCTTCCAGGCCTCGGCGCAGCCTTCGAGCTTGAGCACGTCGCGCTTCGACATCGGCAGGAAGTCCTGGACATGTTCGGAAGCGCGAAATGCGACCGCCTTGCCGAGCTTGAGCGCGGTTTCGACATCGGCCAAGACCACGGCGGCGGCGCCATCGGACACGAGCGAGCAGTCCGTGCGTTTGAGCGGGCCGGCGACGCGCGGATTCTTCTCGCTCTCGGTGCGGCAAAACTGATAGCCGAGATCCTTGCGGATCTGGGCGTAGGGATTGCCCACACCGTTCTTGTGGTTCTTGGCGGCGATGCGCGCGAGCGCGTCGGATTGGTCGCCCCAACGTTGGAAATAGCGCGCGGCGATCTGGCCGAAGATGCCGGCGAAGCCGCCCTCGATATCGGCCTCCTCGCGCACGTAGGACGCCTTGAGCAAGTTGCGCCCGATCTCGGCCGCGGGCGTCGTGGTCATCTGCTCGGCGCCGACCACCAGCACGAGGCGGGCAGCCTTGGCCGCGATCGCCTTGAGGCCCTGATGCACGGCGGCGGAACCGGTGGCACAGGCATTCTCGACCCGGCTGGCGCGCTTGAAGCGCAAATTGGGCGAGGCCTGGAGGACCAGCGAAGCGGTAAAATCCTGCGCCGAGAAGCCGGCATTGAAATGACCGAGCACGATCTCGTCGATGTCGCCGGCCGCGACCCCGGCATCGGCGAGCGCGTCCTGGGCGACCCGCACGATCAGGCTCTCCACCGTCTCGCCCTCGAGGCGGCCGAAGGGCGTATGCGCCCACCCCACGATGCAAGCCGTCACGGCGACCTCCTGTCGATTCGACCCGGATTGCGATTCCCGGCCATTGTGGTGGAAACGCAACACCCGGGCGAGTCCGGCCTAACCTGCCGAATTTTGGACGTTTTCTTTTATCATTAACTGCGTGTTGTCGGCATGAGCGTAGTGACCCGGGGCTTCCCGCTTTTGCCTTTCAGCCACCATCGGCTTAGACAGACTCTTCCTGGCTGTACAGCGTTCCCGAGGCCCGCCGAACGATCGGACCCCGAGCCGTGAGATTTTCGACGCGATCGTCAGCTGCGCGGATCCTGATGTGGGCGGGCATTGCTTGCGCCGCAACCGGGGTCGCGGTGACGTCCGCGGCGGCCGAGGCCCTGCTGGTGATCGAAGCCGAAAGCGGCAAGGTGCTGTTCGCCCACGATGCCGGCCATCCGTGGTATCCGGCCTCCGTCACCAAGCTGATGACCGCCTACGTGACGCTGCGCGCGGTCAAGGAGGGGCGGCTCGACCTCGACACCCCGCTCACGGTCTCGTCCACCGCCGCGGCGCAGGCGCCGGTCAAGATGGGATTCCGCCCCGGCACCGTGGTCACGGTCGACAACGCGCTCAAGATGCTGATGGTCAAATCGGCAAACGACATGGCGGTCGTGCTCGCCGAGGGCGTCGCCGGCTCGATCGAGAATTTCGCCGATGAGATGAACGGACATGCGCGTCGCCTCGGCATGATCCAGTCGAGCTTCGTCAATCCCAACGGCTTGCCCGCCGACGACCAGATCGTCTCCGCGCGCGACATGGCCATTCTCGCACGCGCGCTGATCCGCGAAATGCCGGAATACGATTACTACTGGCACCTGCCGGGCATCCGCATGGGCAAGATGGTGCAGCGGAACTACAATACGCTGATCGGCCGCTATCCCGGCGCCGACGGCATGAAGACCGGCTTCATCTGCGCCTCCGGTTTCAACCTCGTCGCCTCCGCCACGCGCGACGGCAGGCGGCTGATCGCCGTCGTGCTGGGCGCTCCCTCGTCGGCGGCGCGCGCCATGAAGGCCGCGCAGCTTCTGGAACGCGGCTTCAACAGCCAGAGCGGGCTGTCGTGGCTGATGCCGCAGCTCGGCACCGTCGAATGGCTGCAGCCGGTCGACGCGGCGCCACCGAACCTGCGCGACGAAATGTGCGGGGGTCACCGCAAGCGCCCGGCCACCGAGGATGAGGACGACGTCGCCGCCAATGCCGGCCCGGACTCGCCCTACGCGGTCTTCCTCTCGAGCCTGCGGCCGCCGAAGGCCAAGGGCGCCACGCTCCTGCAAGAGGTCAAGATGGGCGAGCCGGTGCTCGTCTATACCGGCACCAAACCGCCGGCCCCGGGAGCGCAGGCGGCGAGCGAGTCGAAACCCGCCAAGAAGAAGACGATCGCGATCAAGCCGCCGGCAGCCAAGGACGGTGCTTCGGCGACAGCCGCTGCCACCTCGACCGGTGACGGCGCGGCGGTAAAGCCGAAGCCGAAGAAGCCCGCGGCCAAGGACGCAGCCGCCGCCCCATCGTCCGGCGATGGCGCCGCGGCAAAGCCCAAGCCCAAGAAGCCTGCGCCCAAGGACGCGGCCAAGGACGGCGCAGCGCCGACCGCCGCTGCCACCTCGTCCGGCGAGGGGGCCGCAGCGAAGCCGAAGCCGAAGAAGCCTGCGCCCAAACCCGCGCCCACGGTCATCACCCCGACGGTCCAACAGACTTCGCACGCGCAATGACCGCGGCCGGCGTGCCGCGCGCCAGCTTCTCCCGTTGGCCGCATTTCCCACGGAATACCGGTGGCCGCCTTTCCTGAAAATGCGCTCGGCCCGGTCGAGCCCGTCCCCTTGACCGTGCTGACCGGCTTCCTCGGCGCCGGCAAGACCTCGCTGCTCAATCGCTTGGTCAGCGACCCTGCGCTGGCAGAGACCGCGGTGATCATCAACGAGTTCGGCGAGATCGGCCTCGACCATCTGCTGGTCAAGCCGATCCGCGACGGCGTCGTGCTGCTGCAAAGCGGGTGCCTGTGCTGCACCTTGCGGGGCGACCTCGTCGACGCGCTCGAGCAGCTGTTGCGCGACCTCGACAACGGCCGTGCGATCTTTCGCCGCGTGATCCTGGAGACCACCGGGCTCGCCGACCCGGCGCCGCTACTGCAGACGGCGATGGCGCACCCCTATCTGGTGCTGCGCTACCGGCTCGACGGGGTGATCACCGTGGTCGACGCAGTGAACGGTGCGGCGACGCTCGATGCGCACATGGAAGCGGTGAAGCAAGTCGCGGTCGCGGATCGCATCGTGCTCACCAAGACCGACCTCCTCGTCACGCCGGAGGACCTGCGCAGGCAGGAGGCCCTCACCGTCCGCCTGCGCGCGCTCAATCCAGCCGCGCCCATGCTCGACGCCGCGGCGCAGGAGGCAACGCCCGAGCGCCTGCTCGCCTGCGGCCTGTTCGATCCCGCCCGCAAGATTCCCGACGTCAAGACCTGGCTCGCGGCCGAGGCCTATGCCGACAGCGAATCCCGTCATTCCGGTCCGCACGCGCACGGTCGCAACCACCACGGCGACCCCGGTGCCGGCGCTCACCATCACGATGTGAACCGCCACGACGACCGCATCCGCGCCTTCGCCTTCGCCACCGAGGCCGCGATCCCGGCGGCCATGTTCGAGCTGTTCCTCGAGCTGGTGCGCTCGCTGTATGGTCCCAATCTGCTGCGGCTCAAGGGCATCGTGAAGCTGCAGGAGACGCCGGCAAGCCCCGTGGTCATTCACGGCGTGCAGCATGTTTTTCATCCGGCGGTGCGGCTGGCGGGCTGGCCCGATGGCGATGAGCGCACCCGCATCGTGCTGATCACCCGCGATCTCGAGCCCGACGCGGTCAAGCGTTTGTTCGACGCCTTCCTCGGCGCCGGCGGCGGCGGACCCGACCTGCCCGATCGTGCCGCGCTGTTCGACAATCCGCTCGTCCCGTTCGGCGGCCGCGACCGCTGACGGCCGCTTCTGCGGCGCTCCGCAACGCGCTCGACGGCGCGTTTTGACGCCTTGCCACCCCCGGGTCCGGTGCCCGATGCTCCCGCCGCGCGGGCGGCGAGTCGCGGCACCCGCCGGGAAGCGACATGGCTTTTATCGAGCGGGTGACGGCGGAGCTGGCCAGCCTCAAGGGTGCGTTGCGCACCCTCAAGATGACCACGCCGATCGCCAAGAACCCGACCCGGGTGTTTCCGCAGGTGATCTCGGAGCTCGCGGACACGTACGGCAGCGCGCCGGCACTGCTCTCCGATCGCGAACGTTCAGCTACCGCGAGCTTGCGGCGCGCTCCAATCGCTATGCGCGCTGGGCGCTGGCGCAGGGCCTGCGCAAGGGCGACACGGTCTGCCTGATGATGCCGGGCCGGCCCGAATTCCTGGCGCTGTGGATCGGCGTCACCCGGGTCGGCGGCGTGGTCGCGCTCATCAACACCCACCTGACCGGCCTGGCGCTGGCCCACAACATCAACATGGTGAGCCCGAAGCACATCATCGTGGCCGGGGAATTGTTCGCGTCGCTGGAGACTGCGCGCCTGCACATTACCGGCGACGCCAAGGTCTGGCTGCACGGCGAGGCCAGCGCCAATTTCGCGCGCATCGATCGCGAGGTCGACGGCCTTCCCGGCGACGAGCTCGCAGCATCCGAGCGCCGCCCGCTCACCATCGAGGATCGCGCGCTCTACATCTATACCTCGGGCACGACCGGCCTGCCGAAGGCCGCCAACGTGAATCACTATCGCGTGATGCTCGCGAGCTTTGCCTTCGCCGGCGTCATGGACACGCGCGCCAGCGACCGCATGTACGACTGCCTGCCGCTCTATCACACCGCCGGCGGCGTGCTCGCGACCGGCGCGCTTCTGGTCCGGGGCGGGTCGGTGGTGATCCGCGACAAATTTTCCGCGCGCGAGTTCTGGGACGACGTCGTGCGCTGGGATTGCACCTGCTTCCAGTATATCGGCGAACTCTGCCGCTACCTCATCAACTCGCCGCCGAACCCGAACGAGCGCGCGCACCGGCTGCGGCTGGCTTGCGGCAACGGCCTGCGCCCCGACGTCTGGCCGGAATTCAAGAAGCGCTTTCGAATTCCGCAAATCATCGAGTTCTACGCCGCGACCGAGGGCAACGTCTCGCTGTTCAATTTCGACGGCAAGGAGGGCGCGGTCGGCCGGCTTCCCTGGTGGATCGCCGCCCGCTTCCCGACCAAGATCGTCCGCTTCGACGTGGAGCTGCAACAGCCGGTCCGCGACCAGCGCGGGTTCTGCATCGAATGCGCCGTCGACGAGCCGGGCGAGGTGATCGGCAAGATCATGAAGGACGCATCGAGGCCCGGCCAACGATTCGAGGGCTATGCGAGCGAGGCCGAGACCGACAAGAAGATCCTGCGCGACGTGTTCGAGAAAGGCGACCTCTGGTTCCGCACCGGCGATCTCATGCGCAAGGACAAGAACGGTTACTTCTATTTCATCGACCGCATCGGCGACACCTTCCGGTGGAAAGGGGAGAACGTATCGACCACCGAGGTCGAGGAAGCGCTCGGACAATTCGACGGCATTCTGGAGGCCAATGTCTACGGCGTTCGCATTCCCGGCCATGACGGTCGCGCCGGCATGGCCGGGATCGTCGCGCAAGACAATCTCAACTTGACGGCGCTTCACGACCATCTGGCGGAGCGGCTGCCGGAATACGCGCGGCCGGTGTTCCTGCGCCTCCGTCAGGACAACGACGTCACCACGACCTTCAAGCAGAAGAAGATCAGCGTCGTGAAGGATGGGTTCGATCCCAGCCGCACCCTCGATCCGATCTATTTCAACGACCCCCAGCGGAAGGCATTCGTGCGGGTCGACGCCCCGCTGTATGAGCAGATCAATGCCGGACAGATCAGACTATGATCGGCGACCAATGACCGGCCACCCATGAGCGACGATGTGGACCTCGGCAACACCGAGATGATCGGCCCCCTGGACGTGCTCGCATTCTGGCGCGCGGTCGGCCCGGACAAGTGGTTCAAGAAGGATTCTGCCCTCGATTCCGAGATCGCGGGGCGCTTTATCGCGGTTTGGCGCGCCGCCAGCGGCGGCGAGCTCGCGCACTGGGAGGAAACGGCGGAGGGCGCGCTCGCGCTCGTCATCGTGCTCGACCAGTTTCCGCGCAACATGTTTCGCGGGCAGGCCCGGACCTACGCGGCCGACGCAGCCGCCCGCGCCGTCGCCGACCGCGCAATCGGCCGCGGCTTCGACGGGCAGGTCGCGCATCTCGACCGGCGGTTCTTCTATCTGCCGTTCATGCATTCGGAAAATCTCGCCGATCAGCAACGCTGCCTGCAGCTGGCGCGCGGCTATGGCGATGATGAATTCACGACATATGCCGAGCAGCATGCCGACATCGTCCGCCGCTTCGGGCGGTTCCCGCACCGCAACGCGCTGTTGGGTCGCTCCACTTCGCCTGAGGAGCGCGCTTTTCTCGACGCCGGCGGTTTCTCCGGCTGAGCGCCCAGCTGCCGCCAAGTCCCGCCCGCGGGCGCAAGAGCACAGAGACTTTTCGCGCATGGAGCTGTGAATGATGGATACACTCTGCTTGCGGCAGGCAAGGACGCAAGTTTCACTTTTCGCATAGAATTATCCCGACCGTAGGCAAGCTCGCGTTGTTGGATGGTGATCCATCGATGAAAAACGTCATTACGCCGATCCCGAGAGCCATTTGTCTCACGTCGTTGCTAGTTTGCTGCGCTTGGGCAACGACAGCGACGCGCACGAACTCCGCCGAGCCGATCAAGGTCGGCGCGGTGCTGCCGTTCTCAGGCGGCGTCGAGCTTTACGGCCGGCAGGCGAAGCTCGGCCTCGACCTTGCCGTCAAGGACATAAACGCGCGCGGCGGGATCCTCGGCAGGCCCGTGGAAATGGTCTACGAGGACGACAAGACCGATCCGGTGGTCGCAACGGCTGCGGCGCACAAGCTGATCGAGCGGGACGGCGTGCTGGCGGTGGTCGGGCCGATCACCTCGAGGAACCTGGATGCAATCGCGCCCGCGGTCGAGAGCATGAAGACGCCGCTTCTCTATGCCACCAACTATGAAGGCGGCAAATGCAGCCGATACATTTTCTCGTTCAGCACCGTTCCCAATCAGGAGCTGGCCCAGCTGCTGCCCTACATGAATCGCACCTTCGGCAACACCTATTTCCTGCTCGGAGCCGACCGCGCCTGGCCGCACAAGATGTTCGAGGCCGCGGAGCCGATCATCCGCAAGCTCGGCGGCCGCGTCGTCGGCAAGGAGTTCACCACCGGCAAGGAGACGGATTTCGCGCCGCTGATCGAACGCATCGCCGCGACGAAAGCCAAGGTGCTGCTGTTCGCGCTCAAAGGCGACGGCCTGAACTTCATCCCGCAGGCGAATGATCTCGGACTGTTCAAGGCTACCACCGTCGCGTTTCTCGGATTGTCCGAGACCGACCTCGGCGTGTTCGGCGGCAAGGGCCAGAACATGTTCGTCGTGGTGCCGTTCGTTGCGACAAGCGGTATGCCATCAGTGAAATCGTTTGTTGCCAGGGTCAAGGCGGAGGCCGGCGCCGATAGCACGGTGTCGAACTACGTGATGACGCATTACAACGCGCTGATCGCGCTGAAGGCGGCGGTCGAAAAGGCGGGCAAAATCGACAAGGAAGCGATGATCGACGCGCTGGAAGGGCTGGCGATCAAATCACCCGCCGGACCGGTGACGGTCGGCAAAAATCACCACGCGACCATGAGCATGTTCCTGGCCAAGACTAAGGGGCGCGACCTCGTCACCGTACGCACATTGGGAGAGATCGCGCCGCAGCCCGGATGCAAATGATCCGATCAGGGCCGGCACAATCGCCGGCGTGAAGCGATCAGGCGTCGGGGCGCGCGCCGTTGAAGCGTTGAGGTTGGCGCGCGCCGCCGCGGTGCGCCGTCGGGATCGTAGCCGTTGGCCACCTGCATCCCGCTCGCATTCGAGCATGCTCGTCGTCGGAGCAGACCGACGCAACGGCCCCGTCAGAAACTGACGGAGTTTTTGATGGCTCCGGCGACGTCGGCGGGCACGACCTTGCGCGCCACGAAGTCGTCCCAGTTCTTGAACTTCTCCTTGTCGCGCGCGGCGATGATCGCCTTGGAGCGGCTGGGGCCGACATGCGGGAGCTTGTCGAGCTCGGCCGCCGTGGCCGTGTTGAGGTTGATCTTGGCCGAGGCCGGGGCCGTGGCGGCGCCGGTGGTCGTTGACTTCGTCGGCGCCGAAACCGCGGGCGCGGGCTTTGCCGGTTGTGACGGTTGCGTGCCCTGGGCGAAGGCAGGGAGCGCAAGCAGCGCGACCAGCGTCGAGGTCGCCAGAACTCGGGTAAACATATCGGTCGTCCTCTTTGATCCCGTGGCTTGATGCGGAGTTGTTTCCGATCCATCCAAGGGGGCGTTGTGCATCAGTCTCGCAATGCCGGCGCGCCCTTAGGACATGCCGCCATTGGACTGACTGCGCGCACTCATAGCCGATCGATTTCGAACGACGCATGGACGGCGCGTTCATTCACTATTCACCGCGGCGACGATCGACCGGGTGCCACAAAGTTGACGAAATAGCGACGCGCCGAGGCGCAACCGCGATGCCCGCGACTACTCTAGGGCGCGGGCAATCGCGGCGACCGCCGCTTCGATCTCTTCTTCGGTGTGATAACAGCCGAATCCGAAGCGGATGCGTTCTCCGCGCACGTCGGTGACGATGTTCGCGCGCGCCAGCCGCTCGTGCATCGCTTGCGCGCCGGCCAGTTCGAAGGTGAGGAAATGACCTTGGCTGGTGCTCGCGACCGGCGTCACGAGGCGACACTCGCAGAGCGGTCGCAGCTTGGCACGCGCGATCTCCGCGCGAAACAACTCTTGCAAGGCCATCACGTGGCGGTGGATCGCGTCGACGGTCAGTCCGATGTCGTTCATCCAGTCGAACACGGCGCCCATCCGGTAGAGTCCGGTGGGATCGAAAGTCGCGCCCATGAACCGACTGCCGTCCGTACCGTAGGCGACGCTGCGCCCGTCTCCGCTGAGCGCGCCGAAGGCCGCGAACCAGCCGGTGTCGCGCGGCCGCATGGCAAAGCCGGGCGGGCAATGCATGAAGCAGACGCCCTCCCCGGCCATGGCGTACTTGTAGCCGCCGGCGAGATAGAAGGCGCGGGCGGCGCTGGCCGCGAAGTCGGTGGGGAGAGCCATGAAGCCGTGATAACCGTCGATCGCGACCAGCGTCTGCGCGCCCGCGACCGCGGCGACGATTTGCTCGAGTGCACCGCTCGCTGCCGCCGAGTTGAAGAAGATCTGGCTGAGGAAGACCAGATCATGGCCGCCACGACGCGCGGCCGCGGCGAACCGGTCGGGAAAGCTCGCGAACGGCTCGGCGGCGATGCGCTCGACGACGACCAGCGCGTCCTCCTCAAGACGGGCGATCTGCCGCGCGAAGGAATGAAATTCGCTGTCGCTCGTGAGAATGCGCGGCGTCGAGGCCGGCGGCAGCGCCGACAGCAGGCGTCGCACGAAATCGTGCGTGTTGGGCGCAAACGCGAGAGTCGCGGGATCGGGCAACGCGAGCACGGCGGCAATGCCGCGCTGCACCCGCGGCAGCAGTTCGCCGAAGATCATTTCCCACTTGCTATCGGCAAGCCGCGCCGCGTCGTTGAGCGCCCGGCGATGGGCATCGCACGCCGCGTCCGGCCAAAAATGATGGCTGTGGGCGGCGAGATGGATGCGCGCGGGCTGGGCGGCACGAAACTCGCTGAAATGGCCTCGCAGATCGAGCGTCATCGCGCTGCCGGCCTTGCCGCATACCGGTACCCCATCGCGTCCTCGAGTTCGCGCGGCAGCTTCGGCAGCCGCGAGCGCGGAATGAGATAGGTCGACAGCCGGAACAGATCGGAGAAGATCCGGTGCTTGGCGGCGGTGTCGCGCAAATAATCGTGCCCCGCAGATCCGCCGGTCCCGATCTTTACGCCGATCATCCGCTGCACCATGAGCGCGTGCCGGTATCGCCACAGCGTCAGCAATTCGTCGACGTTCATCAATGCCGCCAGCAGCCGGAACGGCAGTTGCAGCACTGGCCGGTCGCGATAAACGATGATGAACAACGCCGCCTGCACCGCCGCCCGCGACATTCGCCACGGCGATGGGTCGGATGCCGGCGAGAATATCGCCTGGAACTCCGCCAGCGACGCTTCGATCCGCTGGGCTTCGGCCTCCCGCTGCACCGCGCTCATCGCCTGGTTCCCGCGCAAGCGCGCTGCGTCGTCTTCGAGCATGCGTTTTACCGCGTTGCGGTATGCGAGCGAGAAATCGTAATCGGGCCGGTGCACGAACGGCGTGCGCGACAGCCAGCCGTCGAGTTGATCGATCAGGGTCGGGCCGCGGGCAGCGATTGCGATGCGCGATTTGTCGGCTTCGGTCAACGTGTCGTCGAACGGCCTGTCGGCATAGTTCAGGCGCGCCTCACGCGCGAGGCCGAGCCTGGTCTCGATCAATCGGAACTGCACCGATTGGAAGCCCGACGCCGGGAACAGAAAGTCGCGGAAATCGAGGAAGTCGAGCGGCGTCATCGTCTCCAGCACCTCGAGTTGCTGGATCAGGAGCTTGAGGATCTCGTTGATACGCTCGAGTCCATGCACGATGCGGCCGAGATATTCATCCTCCACCACGTCGCCGCCGAAATCGGTCTGAATGCGGTCGAGCTCATGCAGAATTTGCTTGAACCACAGTTCGTAGGCCTGGTGCACGACGATGAACAGCATCTCGTCGTGGGCCGCCCGGCCTTGACGCGCACTCGCGGGCTCTTGCGCGTCGAGGAGCCGGTCGAGCTTGAGATAGTCGGCATAGTAGGAGCCGGCGTTGGAAGGAGACTCGGGCATCGCGACACCTTTCGCGGAGAAAACCAATATGCCCGATCCGGTGTCGCCCGGTCGAGGTGTCGCGCGGTCTTGCGGTCGAGCGGCGCTAGCCCCAGATCGCGCGCGCGGCATCCACCACCCGCCTGAGCTTGGCGCGCTCGTCGGCCTGGCTCAGCGGATTGCCGGCGGCGCTGCTGGCGAAGCCGCATTGCGGGCTGATCGCCAGCCGGTCAAGCTCGATGTGCTTTGCCGCCTCCTCGGCTCGCTGTTGCAACAACTCGATGCTTTCGAGCACCGGCGTCTTGCTGCTGACGAGACCGAGCACGACTCCCTTTCCCTTGGGCACGAAGCGCAGCGGCGCAAAGTCGCCCGCGCGCGGCGTGTCGTATTCCAGCAGAAAATGGTTGGCGCGGGTGCGTGCGAAGAAGCGCTCGGCCACCGATTCGTATCCGCCTTCGGCAAGATGGCGGCCCTTGAAATTGCCCCGACACATATGAACGCCCACCACGACGTCGCGCGGACAGGCCACGAGCGCGCCGTTGATGGCGTCGATGTAACGGTCGACCAGCGCGTCGGGATCGCCGCCGGCGCTCGCCGCCTTTCGGCGGATCGCGGGATCGCACAGCAGCGCAATGGCGATCTCGTCGATCTGCAGGTATCGGCAGCCCGCCCGCACGAGATCCGCGATCTCTTGGCGGAACACCTCGACAAGATCGGCGAAGAACTGGTCGACATCGGCATAGGCGCTGCGGGCGGCAAAATCGGAAAGGCGGAGAAAGTGCATGGTCGAGGGCGCCGGCAGCGTGATCTTCGCCGTAACCGCGGCGGTATCGCGCAAGAAAACGAATTCATCGAGTGCGAGCGGATGCGTGCGCCGCATTCTTGCAGTCGCGAACGGCGCGGTGAAATCGACCTCGTGGCCGTGATCGTCGCGAAATCGGAGCAGCGCAGGTCTCACCTCCAGCCCTTCGGTGCGTTCCACAAGCCGGCCCCAATATGAGCCGCGGCGGAACTCGCCGTCGGTGACCACCTCGAGCCCGATCTCCTCCTGCATTCGGACGGCGGCGCGAATGCAATCGTCTTGAATGCGCCTGAATTCTTCGTCCCCGATCAAGTTGTCGACATGGCGGCGGAACGCCTGGCGCAGCGCCGGCGGCCGCAACAGACTGCCGATGTGATCGGCGCGAAACGGCGGACGGCCCTCCGGACGGATGTTCATGCCCTGCTTCCCCGCGCGGTTGGGCGTCGTTTGTCTATCGCTCTGTCTATAAGTTAATAGGTAGAATTTAAATCGCCTCCGTGGCACAACACAATGCCCCGGAGGCTACTGGGCGCTTGTGCCGGGAGAGCTGATGACGGTCGTACCCCTTCCCTCCTCGCGGCGCTCGCAATTGAGCCCGCGCCGGCGCGCGCCCGAGATCATCGAGGCCGCCGCGCGCGTGTTCGCGGCGCGCGGCTTCCACGGTGCGACCACGCAGGACATCGCCGACGTGTTGGGCATCAGGCAGGCCAGCCTGTACTACTATTTTCCGTCCAAAGAGGGGGCGCTCGAGTTGGTCTGCCTGCAGGGCGTGGGCGGCTTCTTCGAGGCCGCCAAGGCAATCGCGGCGGGACCCGGCACCGCCAGCTACAAGCTCGCTCGCCTGATCAAATCGCACCTGGCTCCGCTCACGGACCGCAGCGACTTCGTCCGCGTGTTCCTGAACGAGCGCCAGCACCTGCCGGCCGAAAGCCGCCGGCGGATCGGAAAATGGTCGCGCGGACTGGAGCGGGTGTTCGAAGACGTTCTCAAGGAAGGCGTGCGGCGCGGCGAGTTTCGCTCCGATCTCGATACTCGCCTCGCCGTGCTCGGTATCCTGGGCATGGCCAATGCGGTCGCAAACTGGTACCGCACCGAGGAAGTGGCGATCGACCGCATCGGCGCCGAATTCGTCCGCCTGCTCTTGCAGGGGATGACGAAAAAACGCCCCCGCATGCGCGAGACACGGCGGCCTGCTCGCTAGCGCATCCCGATTGGGTGCCGGCGCACAAGCAAAGCGCAAGTGCCGAGCATGCTGGCGCCCGGCGGGACGCGACGACGGGAATTCTCGCATCCGGAGAATTGCGAAAACCCGCACGGGAATGCCGCGCCGAGACGGCAATGATCGAGCCCCGAGGAGAGGTCCGTGACCATTCAACAGAACTCCGATCACATCCAGACCACGCATATCGGCAGCCTGCCGCGGCCGCACGCCGTGCTGGATCTGATGAAGGCGAAGTTGAGCGGCAAGGCCTACGATCCGAAGGCCTACGACGAAACGATCGCCAAGGCGGTCGCGGACGGGGTCCGCAAGCAGGTCGAATGCGGCATCGAGATCGTGACCGACGGCGAATTTTCGAAGCCCGGCTTCTTCACCTACATCCAGGAGCGGCTCGCGGGCTTCGAAGCCCGCCCCAACCAGAAGATGCTGGTGTTTCAGCAGGAGGTCGCGGCCTTTCCGGAATACTACGCGCAGTATTTCAAGGACGCGATGATGGGCGGCGCGATCGTTCCCATCACGCCGGTCGTCTGCACCGGCCCGGTGAAGTACCGCGGCGAGAAGTACCTGCACATCGACCTCGACAACGTGAAGGCCGCGGCGAAGGCGGTCGGCGTGCCGGACCATCACGTGTTCCTGCCCGCGACCGCGCCGTCGGGCGTCGGCATCAACGAGTATTACCGCTCGGAGGAGGACTATTTCCACGCGCTGGCGGGCGAGCTGGGCAAGGAATACAGCGCGATCGTCGCGGCCGGCATCCTGGTGCAGGTCGACGATCCGTTCCTGCCCGACATCTTCTTCGAGCCGGGCCTCGACGATGCCCAGAAGAAGCGACGAGCCGAGATTTACGTCGAAGCCACCAATTCGGCGCTGAAAGGCATCCCGGCCGAGATGGTGCGCTTCCATACCTGCTACGGCATCAACGAAGGTCCGCGTCTCTACGAAGCCGGGCTCGCCGACATCATCCACTACATGTTCAAGATCAACGCCGGCTCCTACAGCTTCGAGGCCGCCAATCCGCGCCACGAGCACGAATACCATCTGTTCGAGCGCATCAAGGTGCCGGACGGCAAGGTGCTCTGTCCCGGCATGATCACGCATGCCAGCAACATCGTGGAGCATCCCGAGCTGATCGCCGAGCGCATCCTGCGCTTTGCCAAGCTGGTGGGGCGCGAGAACGTGATGGCGGGGGCGGATTGCGGCTTCTCTTCCCAGGCCTTGTACCGCACGGAAGTGCATCCCACGGTGGTGTGGGAGAAGTTCAAGGCGTTGCGCCAGGGCGCCGATCTCGCGAGCAGGCAGCTCTGGGCCAAGGGCCGAGCTGCATCTATCAACCTATAGAATTTCGCCACCCCGTCGGCTATAGAATTCGGCAGGGAAGACGCTCAACGGGCGCCGCATGACCGCAACGCCATCAGTCGATCGGGAGGCGCTGCGCCGCACGACCGCACCGCGCTTGCTGTGCGAACGCGCGCGCTCGGCGCCCGATTCGGTGGCCTTCCGCTGCAAGCAGCTCGGGCTCTATCGCGAGCGCAGCTGGCGCGAATACGCCGCGCTGGTGGCGCGGACTGCGCGCGCCTTTGCCACGCTGGGCCTCGCCCGCGGCGACCGCGTCGCCATCATGGGTGATGCCTGCGAGGATTGGTTGATCTGCGATCTCGCGGCTCAATCGCTCGGCGCCATCGTCTACGGCGTCTATCCGACGGCGTCGGCGTCGGAGGTGGAGTATCAGCTGCGGGACGGCGGCGCCGTGATGTTTGTCGCGCAAAACCAAGAATACGTCGACAAGATCCTGTCCTTCGCCGATCGCTTGCCCGAGCTGCGGTGGATCATCGTGCTCGATCATGCCGCGATGTTCGCCTACGAACATGGCAAGCTCCTAACCTACGATGCGCTGCTCGCCGGGGCCGGACCGCCGGACCTCGATTGGCTCGAGCGCCAGGCCGCGCAGCTCGCCCCCGACGCACCCGCCTTCATCGTCTATACCTCGGGCACCACCGGCCATCCCAAGGGCGCGCTGGTGACCCACGGCAAGCATCTCGCGGCGACCGCCAATCTCGTCGATCACTATCCCACGCTCGCGCACAAGCAGCACCGCACGGTGGCCTACCTGCCGCTCTGCCACGTGCTCGGCCGCGATGTCGCGGTGACGCTGCCGCTGATTTCACGCCTGGTGCCGCATTTCGGCGAAAGCCCGGAAGACTTGGCCACGACCCTGTTCGAGTGCGCGCCCACGGTGCTGTTCACCGTGCCGCGTTATCTGCAGAAGTTCGCCTCGCAGGTGCTGCTCGGCATTCTCAACTCGAGCCGGGCCAAGCGCGCCACCGCCGATCTCGCCATCGCCTTCGCGCGCGGACACGTGCGGCGGCGCTGGGCCGGCGAGGCGAGCTTCGTCCGCGCGGCGCTCTATCGCGCGTGCCGCGCCGGCGTGTTCCTGCCGATCCTCAACAAGCTCGGCTTCGACCGGCTGGAGCTCGCAATCTGCGCCGGCGCACCGTTGCCGCCCGCAACCATGACGTTCTGGCAGATGCTCGGCGTCAACGTGGTGGAGATGTACGGTCAGACCGAGACCGCCGGCGGCATCATCAGCGGCCAGCGCGGTCCGTTTCCGTGTCCGGGCGACGTCGGCACCGTGCCGGCGGGCTGGGAAGTGAAGCTCGCCGCCGACGGCGAGGTGCTGGTGAGGAGTCCCGATCTGTTCGAATCCTATTGGAACAACGCGGCGGCTACCCGCGCGATCAAGGGCGAGGACGGCTTTCTGCGCACCGGCGACATCGGCGAATGGCGCGACGGCGCCTTGCGGCTGATCGACCGCGCGCGCGACTTCATCGTCACCTCGGGCGGCAAGACCATATCGCCCTCATTCATCGAAAATATCCTGCGCACCAGCCCTTATGTCGCGGAGGCGATCGTGTTCGGCCACGGCCGCAAATACCTCACCGCCCTGGTCGAGATCGACGCCGACACGGTCTCCGACTGGGCTCGCGGCCACGACGTGCCCTATACCGGCTTTACCAGCCTCGCCACCAGCCCCGATGTGCTGCGGCTGATCGGCGCCGAGATCGAACGCGCAAACGGCGAGCTTGCGCGCGCCGAGCAGATCAAGGACTTCCGCATTCTGCCCAAGGCGCTCGATCCCGAGGAGGACGGCGAGCCGGTCACCCCGACCCGCAAGGTGAAGCGCCATCTCATGTACGAGCGCTTCCAGGCTCTGGTCGAGGCCATGTACGACGATCGCGAGAAGCAGCTGATCGACAGCGCAGTCGAACTCGCATGATGCTGAAACGAGGGAGGACAACGATGCTACGACGGATTCTCACGGCAACCCTGGCCACCATGGCGGCCGCGGCCTGGGCGAGCCCGGCGGGCGCGCAGGACGCCTATGTCATCGGCGTCACCGGGGCATTGACCGGTCCGGCGGCGGGCACCAACGCGCCGCCGATCGAAGGCTTGCGGCTCTATGTCGACCGCCTCAACGCCGCCGGCGGCATCAACGGCAAGAAGATCCAGTTGACCGTGCTCGACGACCAGGGCGAGCCGTCGAAAGCGGCGGCCAATGCCAAGCGGCTGCTGACCCAGGACAATGTGGGGCTGCTGGTGCTCTCGAGCCTGTCGTCGACGTTTGCGCCCGTCATCGGCGAGACCAAGCGCGCCAATGTCGCGCTCATGCTGATGGGGGCGGTCTGCCCCAAGGAGGTCTACCCGCCGGCGGAGGCGCTGCAGTTCTGCACCACCGCCTATGCCGGCGGCTACGACAGCCGCGCCACCCTCGCCTTCATCAAGGAGACCGCCAAGGAACCAGTGCGGATCGGCTTCGCCGCCATGGCGATTCCGCTCTCGCGCGGCGAAATCGACTATGCCGAGCAGGAGGCGAAGACCATGGGCATGACGCCGGTCGACAAGGAGGTCATTCCGCCGCCGACCGCCGACTACACGCCGTTCGCCACCAAGCTCAAGGATGCTGGCCCGAACTGGATATTTTCCTGGGCTCCGTGGGTCACCCAGGTGAAGACATTCGAAGCGCTGCGCCGGTTGGGCTGGCAGGGCGACTACATCACCTGGGCGCACATCGAGGCCGAGGCCGAGCTGGCGCGGATCAAGGACGGGAAATTCTACGTCATCGGCGCGAATTCGCTGTTCCAGGACAACCTGCCGATCCACAAGCAGATCGTGGACGAGGCGAAGACGCGCAACGTGCGATATCCGGCCGAGCAGATGACCGAGGGCTGGATCGGCGGGCTGGTGCTCGAGGCGGTGCTCAAAGGCGCGGGCTGGCCGGCCGACGCCGGCAAGATCAGGGCGGCGATGGAGCACGTGAAAGTCGACACCCAGGGCCTGCGCGGCGGGCCGATCGAGTGGAGCAAGGACAACCATTTCCGGACGCGCCAGTACTACCGGGTCTATCGCTGGGATCCCGCGAAATCGGCGATCACCGTGACCAAGGACTGGGTGGCGTACGACGTCAAGTGACGTCAGGGAGCAGTAATCAGTGGTCAGTGGTCAGAAAGCGCTTCATTCTGGCGACTGATCACTGACCTCTGTCACCTCGACCGTGCAGCTCATCGTCAACATCACCGTGCTGGCGTCGATCTACGCGCTGCTCGCCTGCGGCTACGTTCTCATCTACCGCGTGAGCCGGGTGATGAACATGGCGCACGGCGAGCTGTCGATGCTCGGCGCCTATTTGCTGTACGCCGCCGCCTCGCTGTTCGTCGGCGACCCCGCCACCGCGATCGCCGCGGCGGTGATGCTCAGCCTCACCGTCGGCGTCCTCGTCTACTTCTTCCTCATGCGCAAGATGACCGGGGAGATGGTGCTGGCGGCCATCCTGACCACGATTGCGATCGGCATCCTGCTGCGCGGGGCGATCGTGCTGATCTGGTCGGCGGCGCAGCTGCATCCGCTGCAGGCGCTGCGATTCTCCAACCCCTCGATCGAGCTGATCGGCGGCGCGCGGATTTCGTCCTGTGCGGCGCTGATGGTGCTGATGACCGGGCTGGTCTATGGCGGCCTGTTCGCCTTCCTGCGCTTCGGCCGCTGGGGCATGCGCATGCGCGCCGCCGGGCAGAACCCGCTGCTGGCGGCGCAACGCGGAATCAATTTGCACGCGGTCTATGCGTTGGCCTGGGGACTTTCGACCCTGACCGGATCGATCGCCGGCATGCTAATCGCGCTCGATTCCGGCCTCGATCAGACCATGGTGGTGATCGGCCTCAAGGCGTTCGCGCCCGCGCTGGTCGGGGGGCTCGACAGCCTGCTCGGCGCGCTCGTCGGCGCATTCATCGTGGCCGGCGCCGAGGTCCTCGCCATTCACTATATCGATCCGCTGCTGTCCGACGTAGTACCGTTCCTGGTGCTCATCGCCACATTGATCGTGCGCCCCTGGGGCCTGTTCGGCACGCGCGAGGAACTCGACCGTGTCTAGGCAACCACGCGCCAGCGGCTACTTCCGTACCGATTATGAGCAGGACCTCGCGCTCGCAGGAACGCGGCTCGAGCGTACCAGCCTTGTTGTATTCGCGCTCGCGCTGCTCGCGTTCCCGCTGATCGCCTCGCCGTTCCAGCTCGATCTCGCCTGCCAGGTCCTGCTCGCCTGCGTCGGTTCGCTCTCGCTCATGCTGCTGACGGGTTATGCCGGGCAAATCTCGCTCGGCCATGCCGGGCTCATGGCGGCGGGCGCGTTCACGGTCGGGATCCTGTTCCGGGAAACGAATGCGCCGTTCTGGATCACGCTGCCGTCGGCCGCCGTGGTCGGCGCACTGCTCGGCATCATCTTCGGACTGCCGTCGCTGCGCTTGCGCGGGCTTTATCTCGCGGTGAGCACGCTCGCCTTGCACTTCGTGGTGATCTATCTCGGCGGCGAGTATGAAACGCGGCGCGGCTTCTCGACCGGCATCGTCATCGATCCGCCGAGCCTCGGCAGCGTTGCCGTCACCGATGGCCGCGCCTGGTATTTCATTCTGCTGGTGGCGGCTGCAGCGACACTGCTGCTTTGCCTCAATCTCCTGCGCGCGCGCACCGGCCGAGCCTGGCGTGCGATTCGAGCGCGCGAGACCGTCGCCGAGGCGCTCGGCATCGGCATCGCCGGCTACAAGCTCCTCGCTTTCGTCATCAGCTCCGCGCTCACCGCCGTCGCGGGCGCGCTGTTCGCGTATTACCGCGGCTTCGTCTCGGTCGAGGCGTTTTCGTTGTTCCTCACCATCCAATACCTCGCGATGGTGATCATCGGCGGCATGGGCTCGCTGCTCGGCGCGCTTCTGGGCGCGACCTTCGTCACCATCTTTCCCTACATCATCGAGACCTCCCTGCTCGCCCTGCCGAGGGCCCAGGACTATGCCAGCCTGCTGTTCGCCGTGAACTATTCGGCCTTCGGATTGGTGATGATTCTGTTTCTGATCTTCGAGCCGCTGGGCCTGGTCGGAATTTGGCATCGCGTCCAGAGCTATTTCTTGCTGTGGCCGTTCAGGCACCGCTCGGCCTCGGGATCACGCAGATGAGCGGCGCGCTGCTGGCAGTCGAGAAGCTCGAAGTGGTCTACCACCGCGCCATCAGCGCGGTGCAGGGCATCACGCTCGCGGCCGAGGCCGGACAGATCGTCGCGCTGCTGGGGACGAACGGCGCCGGCAAGACCACGACGCTGCGGGCGATCTCGGGCTTCCTCGGCCTCGACGACGCGCGCGTCACCGAGGGCACCATCATCTTCGGCGGCGAGCGCATCGAGAACCGACCGCCGCACGAGAACACCGCCCGCGGCATCGTGCTGGTGCCCGAGCGCGACAAGGTGTTTCCCAATCTCACGGTAGCCGAGAATCTGATCGCGCCGGTTCCGCGCGGCACCACGCTGGCCGAGCGGCGGCGGCGCGAGACCTTGGTCTATCAGTTCTTTCCCCAGCTCGGCGAGCTGCGCAGCCGCGTCGGCGGGCTGCTCTCCGGCGGCGAGCGGCAGATGCTGGCGCTGGCGAGCGCCATCGTCTGCCGGCCGGAATTGCTGCTGGTCGACGAGCTGTCGCTCGGCCTCGCGCCGGTGGTGGTGGAGGAATTGCTGCGCCGGCTGGTCGAAATCCGGCGCGAGCTCGGCATCACCATCGTCATCGTCGAGCAGAGCGCGACCGTGGCGCTCGCAATCGCCGACTACGGCTACGTCATGGAGAACGGCCGCATCGTGCTCGACGGCACCGCCGAGCGCCTGCGCAGCCACCCGGACATCCAGGAATTCTATCTCGGCCGCAAAAGCGGCGAGCGCAGGAGCTTCCGCGACGTGAAGCAATATCGCCGCAGTCGGAGATGGTATGGCTGAGCTCGCGATCGAGCGTCTCACCTTGCGCTTCGGCGGCCTGACCGTCCTCGCCGATGTGTCGTTGGCGGTGCAGGCGGGCGAACTGTTCGCGTTGATCGGCCCGAACGGCGCCGGCAAGACCAGCGTGCTCAATTGCGTGAGCGGCATCTATCGCGGCGAGGGCTCGATCCGCTTTCGCGGCGACGACATCGCCGGCCGCCAACCGCACGACATCGCCCGGCTCGGGCTCGCGCGCACCTTCCAGCACGGCGAGCTGTTTGCGCAGATGTCGGTGCTGGACAATCTGCTGACCGGCCGCCACGCGCGCATCCGCACCAACCCGCTCGCCGAGATGCTGTTCCTGCCCGGGGTGCGGCGCGAGGAGGTGCGCCACCGCGAAGCGGTCGAGCGCATCATCGAATTCGTCGAGCTCGAACGCTACCGCCACGCCAACGTCGCCGGCCTCGCCTTCGGCATCCAAAAGCTCGTCGGTTTCGCGCGGGCGCTGGCGCTCGAGCCGGCGATCCTGATGCTCGACGAGCCGTCCGCCGGGCTCAATCGCGACGAGCGCGAGGATCTGGCGCGCTTCATCCTGCGCATCAAGCACGAGCTGGGTATTACCATGATCTGGATCGAGCACGACCTGGAGATGGTCGCCGATCTCGCCGACCGCATCCACGTGCTCGACTACGGACGGACGCTGGCCGAGGGCGCGCCGGCCGACGTCCTCAAGGACCGCCGCGTCATCGCCGCCTATATCGGCACGGTCGCGCCGGCGACGTGAAGGGGCAAGCTTGTTCGCGCCCGGCTGCGCGCTACGATGAATGCGGATCGCAATTCTCGCACCAAGGCCGTCCCCGCGCAGGCGGGCGTCCACCATTGCAGAGGCCACAGTGCGCGGCACGGGGTCCCCGCTTTCGCGGGGACGACAGCATCTGTACCGCTACTCCATCGTGATGCCGAGATCGCGCACCACCCGGCCGAACTTGTCGCGCTCGTTCGCGAGAAAAGCCTTCACGTCCTGGGTCGGACTCGCTTCCACCCCTTGCGCGGCATAGAGCGCACGCACCTTGGCATCGTCGAGGGCGAGCGCGGTCTCCTGCCGCAGCAACGCAAGGACATGCGCGGGGGTGCCCTTGGGCGCGAGCAACACGTTCCAGCTTGCCAGCTCGAAGTTCGCCACCCCGGCTTCCTTGAACGTCGGCACGTTCGGCAGCGCGGACGAGCGCGCGTCGCCGGTCACCGCGATCGCCTTGACCGCGCCAGCGTCGATCGCCGCTTTGGCCGCCGCGAGGCCGGCATAGAACATGTCGATGTGGCCACCCACCACGTCGGCCACGGCCTGCCCGCCCCCGCGGTAGGGGACATGGGTGACGCTGAGATGATTGAGCCGGTTGAACCACGCCCCCATGATGTGGGGCGGGCTGGCGATCCCGCCGCCATAGGTGAACTTGCCGGGCTGGGCGCGCAGTTCATCGATCAGCTCGTGCAGGTTGCCGGCGCGGATATTCCTGGAGGTGATCAGGACGAGCGGCACCAGCCCGGTCACGGCGATCGGCTCGAAATCGTCGATGGAATACTTGATGGTCCTGGACAGCTGCGGCACCACCACGGTTTCGGAGGTGTAGCCGACATAGAGCGTGTAGCCGTCGGGACTGGCGCGGGCGGCGACGGTGGCGCCGATGGTGCCGCTCCCGCCCGGCTTGTTGAGCACGACCACGGACTGGCCGAGGCGGTCCTGGAATTTCTGCGCCAGCGCGCGCGCCACCAGATCGGTCGATCCGCCGGCGCCGTAGGCCACGACGATCTCGATCGTGCGGCTGGGATAGCGCGCGGTCTGCGCCACCGCCGGCGGAATCGCAGCGGCGATGACGAAGCCGAGCACGAGCACGGTTGCGAGCTTGCGCATCACGTTCCTCTCTTCTCCGGTCCGACTGCGACGCGCTGCGCTTTCCAAGATCTCACGCCTGCTGCCGCAGCAATCGCCGGATCACCTTGCCGGTCGTGGTCATCGGCATCTGCTCGATGAAGGCGACCTCGCGCGGATATTCGTGGGCGGACAGCCGCGTCCTGACGAAGCCCTGGATGTCGGCGGCGAGCGTGTCCGAGGCGGAATGACCGGATTTCAGCACGATGAAGGCCTTCACGATTTCGGTGCGCACCGGATCCGGCTTCCCCACCACCGCCGCCAGCGCCACCGCGGGATGCCGGATCAGGCAATCCTCGATCTCGGTCGGGCCGATGCGGTAGCCGGCCGAGGTGATGACGTCGTCGTCGCGGCCGATGAACTGGACGTAGCCTTCGTCGTCCGCGATCCCCTGGTCTCCCGTGGTCATCCAATCGGCGACAAACTTGTCCCGCGTCGCTTCCGGCTTGCCCCAATATTCCAGGAACATCACCGGGTCCGGGCGTTTGACCGCGATCTGGCCGAGCTCGCCCGCCGCGCATGGCGAACCGTCCGGCCGGATCACCGCCACGGTATGGCCGGGCACCGGCTTGCCGATGGCGCCGGGCCGCGACACGCCGATCGCCGCGCAGGAGGCCAGCACCAGGTTGCATTCGGTCTGGCCGTAGAACTCGTTGATGGTGACGCCGAACGCCGATTTACCCCATTCCAAGGTCTCGGCGCCGAGCGCCTCGCCGCCCGAGCCGATCGAGCGCAAACGCAGCGTCCGCTGCCGCGGCGGCGCCGAGCGCAGCATGCGCAGCGCCGTCGGCGGAATGAAAGCATTGCGCACTTCCATCTTCGCCATCAGCGCGAAGGCCTCGCCCGGATCGAACTTCTCGAATCTTTGCGCCACCACCGGCACGCCGTAATGCAGGCCCGGCAGCAGCACGTTGAGCAGGCCGCCGGCCCAGGCCCAGTCCGCCGGCGTCCAGAACCGGTCGCCGGGTTGCGGCAGAAATTCGTGCGGGAACTCGATGCCGGGGAGATGACCGAGCAACACCCGGTGGGCATGCAGCGCGCCCTTGGGCGGCCCCGTGGTGCCCGAGGTGTAGACCATCAGTGCGGGATCGTCGGCCGCGGTCGCCGCCGGCGCGAAAGCGGAGGCGGCGCGCGACAGCACCGCGTGAAAGTCCTCGGCGCCGTCGGCCGGCCCGTCGATCGACAGCACGAGGCCGAGAGCAGGCACCGCGGCGCGGACGTTCGCGAGCTTGGCCAGCCCCTGCGCGTTGGTGATCAGCGCCCGCGCGCCGGAATCTTTCAGCCGGTAGGAGATCGCCTCGACGCCGAACAGCATCGCCAGCGGCAGCGCGATCGCGCCGAGCTTGTAGATGGCGATGTGGCTCGCGGCGACGGCCGGGGCCTGCGGCAACAGGATAGCCACCCGATCGCCGCGCCCGATGCCGCGGGCGGCGAGCGCGTTGGCGAGCCGGTTCGACGTCTCGCGCAGAGCGCCGTAGCTGATCTCATCGACATTGCCGTCGGCGCCGACGTTGAAGATCGCAGTGCGGCCCGGCTCGCGCGCGGCCCAGCGGTCGCAGACGTCGACGCCGATATTGTACCGCGCCGGCACGCGCCAGCGGAACGCGCCATAGAGCGCCGCGTAGTCGCGCGCGGCGGGAAGGACATGGGCAGCGTACATGGCGGCGCAGGCTAGAGACGCGCGCTGGGGAGGTCCAGGCCGCCTGGCGCGAGCGCCGGAAGCACCGCAGCATCAAACCGAGAATGGGCGAGGCGGGCTGGAGCTCCGCCGGGGCGCCGACGATCACCGCCCCGCGCGCGCAAATTTCAGCTTATTACGCTTGTGCCGGCCGTGGGTGGCGGCGGCAGTCCGGCTGCGGGCGTCGCGCGTCGCAACCGAGCTCTTGTGCCATTCGCCGACGGGCTGGACGTGCGCCGGATCGGCGCCGGGCATCGGCCGGTGCAGGCCGTATTTCGCGCCGTGCTGGTCGAGCCATTTCCACACCGGCTCCGGGTCGCCCTCGGCGCTCGTGATGTCGATGGCGCGGCCATGGCCGTAGCCGCCGGTTCGTCGGCTGCCGCCGTGCAGCGAATTGCCGGTACGCGCCTTGAAGCCGGAGGCGAGCCGCTGGCGATAGTCGTCACGGAAGGCGCTCAGCATCGACCATTGGATCCCGTCGGCGTCCATTGCCCGGCCGGCACGATAGAGCTGCTCGCGGAACCCCGGGTCCATCCCGCCGATCACGTAGTCTTCCACGGATAGGCCCATGCGCTTGGCTGCGGCCGGGTCCTTCCAGCTGAAATCGCCAGTGGAATCGCGCTTGATTGGCGCGCGCTGATAGACCTCCCACAGGTAGTCGTCGATGTCGTCCGCCATCGATCCCTCGCGCTTGCGCGGCACGACGGAGTCCAGCTCCAGCGCGTCCTTCGGCGTGAACGCGGCGAAGCCGTGCACCTTGATCAGCCCTTGTTGCGACGATTCGGGTATCGCCGAAGCGAGGGCGACGCGCGGATTGGGATTGAGGAAGCGGATGGTTTGGATCGCACGCTGATAGTAGGACACGGGTTGCTCGATTTCATCGGCGGCGGCATCGGCGGATTCCACCGGGATATGAATCGGCGAGGCTCGGCGAAACACCACGGTCTCGTTGCTGCCGAGGCTGGCGAGTTCGAAGCCGGATGCTGCCGGCTTGACGTCGCGATTGTTCATGATCGCCAACGCCACCGTGGCCGCGGCCAAGGCGCCGGCCGCGAGCTTGAGCGCGAATACCGCGTGCGACAGGACGATGCTCAGCGCGGCCGCACGCCGCCGCAGCACCGCTGCGAGCGCCGGCGGACGCAATGTCAGCGCGAGCGCGGACCGGGGAAGCGGCGGCGCGGTCGGCGGCCGGCGCAGCGACGGCAGCGACGGCGGCACTCTGGCCAGCGTCCGTCGCGGCGCCGAAAGCGCACGCGGCTGTCGCGTCACAGCGACCGACTGCGAGACCAAAGGAAATTCCCCCCTGCCGATCACTCCGGGTGGAGACGTCCAGCTGGAATCGGCGCACGCGCAGCCCTCCCCAGGGCGACACGGCGTCAACGCCCGCACTGTCCAAGCCAGACGAAACTAGAGAGTGATCCCCCACCCCAGCGCATGATCCCCAAACGACGGCCGCGAGTTGAATTGACAATTAAGGAAAAAAAACGACCTCGCCGGGACCAATTAACGGCGGGTCCGGCGCAAACCGTTGATATTTGCGAGCTGTTGCCGCCGTGCACGCCGCCGGTCCGGGAGGCGACCTCCGCATGCGCATTTGCAGGCGGCATCCGCACCGCTCGGCCTTTGCGCGCTGCGCGCCAGCCGGTAAACAGGGATCGCAACCGGACCCCGGCCAACTGGGTTCGGGCACGGGAAATGATCCGTCGATGACCGAGGAGCCGAGCGCGCCCGTCGCCCCCAAAAGCGACATCGACTACCGGCTGCTCATCCCCTTTCTCGCTCATGTGACATTGACCCAGACGCTGATCCTGATCATCCGGATCACGACCTCCTACCGGGCGCTCGAACTCGGCCTCCCTGTCCTCTGGCTCGGTATCATCGCTACCGGGTTTGCCATCATCCCGGTGTTCACGGCGCTGCAGGTCGGACGCTGGATCGACCGCGGCAATGATGCCCGAGCGATCTGGATCGGCTCGGCACTGGTGTTCATCGCCTGCATCGGGTTCTGGGCGTGGCCGCAGTCGGCCATGCATCTCCTCGGCTTTTCCGTGCTGCTCGGTTTCGGTCACATGTTCTGCATGGCCGGCCATCAAATGCTGGCTGTGCGCTCGGGCGGCACCCGCAGCCGCGAAACCGCGCTCGGCTACTACATGGTCGCCGCCTCGATCGGGCAGGGGCTGGGCCCGTTCGTCGTGGGCTCGCTCGGAGGCTCGGCCGCGCTGCCGCCGACCGGACTCCTGTTCACCATCGGCCTCATCGCCGCCGGCGCGAGCGTGATCGTCGCGCTGCTGATCCGGCCCGCCGCCATCAAAGCGCGGCCGCACGAGACCGGCGACTTCATCCCGATCGGCCGGCTGCTGACGCTGCGCGGCTTCCCGGCCGTCATGGTGTCGAGCGTGGTGACCGTCACCGCGCTGGATCTGCTGGTGATCTATCTGCCCGCGCTGGGCGCGGAACGGCAGATCGACTCCAGCCACATCGGCCTGCTGCTGACCGTCCGCTCCGTGGCATCGCTGGTGTCACGCATATTCTATGCCCGACTGATCTTCGGCATCGGCCGCATGCCGCTCACCCTGACCAGCATGCTCGGCAGCGCCGCCGGCTTCCTGGCACTCGCGTTGCCGCTGTCGCTGCCGGCGATGTATGCAGTTCTCGTGCTGCTCGGATTCGCCATGGGCATCGCTTCGACGCTCACCCTTTCCGGCGTGATGTATCTCGCCCCGCCCGAGGTTTGCGGCACTGCGCTCACGCTGCGGATGACCGGCAACCGCGTCGGGCAGATCGTGTTTCCGGCGCTGGCCGGCCTGCTCGCCGCCGCCACCGGCGTTGCCGGGATCCTGCTGGCCCTCGGCGTCGGCCTGGCAGCGTCCGGGGTCGCGGTCGCAGTCAGCCAGCCGCCGCCGCCTTCCTGACGGCGAATGTCGCGACGAGGAGCGCATGCCCGAACCGATCCAGATCCGCATGGGGGGCTACGGCCCCGCGAGCACCGGCTTCAGCCGCGCGCTCAAATTCATCGGCGATCGGCTGACGGCGCAATTCGGCGAGCAGGTCGATATCAAATATGTCTGGAACATCATGGACCTGGGCTATCGCGCCGAGGACATTCTGTGGCTGGTCGAGCACGGCCTGCTGACGCTCGGCTACCAGTCTTCGAGCTACCTGACCGATCGCGTGCCGGAGCTCGGCATCGTCGACTTGCCGTTCCTGTTCGCCAGCACGCAGGCGGCGCGCGCGGCGATGGACGGCGCGCTCGGTGACGTGCTCGCGCGCAAGATCGAGGAGCGCGCCAACTACCGCGTCCTCGGCTGGTTCGAGAACGGTTTTCGGCAGATCTCGAATCGCGTGCGCGCGCTGCACCTGCCCGCCGACCTGGCCGGATTGCGCATCCGCGTGCTACCGAGCAAGGTGCAAGCGCGCACCTTCGAATTGCTGGGCGCGATTCCGATGCCCATGGATCTGACAGAGGCGATCGCGATGATCACCGCCGGCACGATCGATGCGCAGGAGAACCCGCTCTCGAACACGGTGACATACGGCGTGCACAAGTTCCACCGCTTCCACACTCTGAGCAATCACTTCTACATCTCGCGCCCGATCTTCCTGCACCGCACGGCGTTCGACGCCTGGCCGGCCGATCTCCAGCGTGCCATGCGAAACGCCGTGACGGACGCGATCAGGCTGCAGCGCGAGCTGCATGTGCAGGAGGAAAAAGACGCGCGCAAAGCGATCGAGGCGCAGGGCTGTGAGATCGTCGAGCTCACGGCCGAGGAGCACGGCGCCTTTGCCGCCGCGGTGCAGCCGCTGCTCCACGAGGCGCGCGGGACCTTCGGGCGGGAGCTGCTCTCACTGACGGGCGCCCCCGCGGCGTGAGCGCGGTCGCCGGCCGCTACGGCACGGCTGCGCCTACCCCCGCCGCTCGTCGGGCGCCGCCAGGATCAGCGCCCAGAATACCTTGTATTTCGATTTCGGCGCGTAGGCGGCGGCGATGCCCATGCGGGTCGCGCCATCGAGCAGCATGTTGGCGCGATGCGGCGGCGAGTCGCGCCAGCCGGAAAAGGCTTCAGCCAAGGTATGGTAGCCGGCGCCGACATTCTCGGCCGCGGTCCGGGCGCGATAGCCTTGCCCCTTGAGGCGGTCGTGGAAGGAGCGAGCAATATCATGGCTGAGCTTGTCGCGGCTTGCCATGGCCTGCGCCTGCGCCTCGGCGAGCTTCATCAGCTCCGGATCGATGCTCACCGGCGTCAACCCGTTGTTGCTGCGGTAGCCGGAAATCATCGAGGCGGCCGCGCCGGCATCGACATGCGCGTTCGCGGTGGCAAGGCTGCGATAGAAACTCGGCTGATCCGCCAGCGGGTCACGGTCGCCGGCGCAGGCGCCCAGCAATGCCAGCGCCGCGATCGCGACGAGACGCGCGCCATGGCGCCCGAACGGAAGATGGAAGCTCATGTGGTCCCCGGTTCCCCTACGCCGCAGACGGTGCAGCAACAGCATGGCGGAACCATGGAGACGGCTTTTGCTGCCGAAGCGTTAATTTCCCGTGATCACGAGTACCCGGGCAACGACGCGCTCCGCCCACGACCGCCGCGGTCGCGGGGCGCCTCCCGAAAGCATCACTCGAATAGCCCGACCATCGCATAAGCGAGCGCGGCGATGAAGGCGGAGGCCGGGATCGTAATGATCCAGGCGACGACGATGTTGTTCGCAACGTTCCATCGGACCGCCGAAACCCTGCGCGCGGTGCCGACCCCGACGATGCAGCCGGTGATGGTGTGGGTGGTGGAAACCGGCACGCCGAGTTCGGTCGCCGCAAACAGCGTGATGGCGCCCCCTGTCTCCGCGCAAAAACCCTGAAACGGCGTGAGCCGCGTGATGCGCGATCCCATCGTGCGCACGATCCGCCAGCCGCCGATCAACGTGCCGAGCCCCATCGCGGCGTAGCACGAGAACATGACCCAGAACGGAACGTGGAATTCGTCGAGATAGCCTTGGGAATAGAGCAGCACCGAGATGATGCCCATGGTCTTCTGGGCGTCATTACCGCCGTGGCCCAAGGAATAGAGCGAGGCCGAGACGAATTGCAACGATCGGAACAGACGGTCGACGGCATAGGGCGTGTAGCGCACGAACAGCCACGAGACGAGCAGGAAGAGCAGCAGGGCGAGTATGAAACCCGTGAGCGGCGAGAGCACGATCCCCGCCGTGGTCTTGGCGAGGCCGCCCCAGACGATGGCCTTGATCCCGACTTTGGCGACACCGGCGCCGACCAGACCGCCGATGAGCGCGTGCGAGCTGCTCGAAGGAATACCAAGCGCCCAGGTGATGATGTTCCAAACGATGGCGCCCATCAGCGCGCCGAAAACGACGCGCGGGTCGACGATGTCGGCGGAGATGATGCCGGTGCCGACGGTTTCGGCCACATGCGCCCCGAAGATCAGGAAAGCGACGAAGTTGAAGAAGGCGGCCCATGCGACGGCATGCTGCGGCCGCAACACCCGCGTCGACACGATGGTCGCGATCGAGTTGGCCGCATCATGCACGCCGTTGAGGAAATCGAACGCCAGCGCGACGACGATCAGTGCGATCAGGATCGGCAGGGCGAGCGCGACGGCGTCCATGTCAATCCGCTTCCCGCGCTTCCCCGTGCGGCGGCACGTCGCGCCTCAAACGTTCTCGATCACGATGCCGCTGATTTCATTCCCGACGTCGTCGAAGCGGTCGACCACCTTCTCGAGATGATCGTAGATCTCGACGCCGATGAAGAACGCCATCGAGTTCGACGGCTGATTGGCAAGATAGAGCTGGTGCAGCCCGGCGTCATGCAGCTCGTCGGCGCGGCCCTCGATCTGCGAAAGCCGCTCGCTGATCTCGTTCAAGCGGCCGGCATTGGTATTCATCGAGGACAGCAGCGGCATCGCCTCCCGCACCATGGCGGCGCAACTCACGATCGCGTCTGCCATCTCCTTCTGCTGCGGCGTGAACAAACGCTGATCGAACAACATGATGGTCTTGGCGGTCTTCAGCATCTGGTCGATGGTGTTGTCCATCGAGGTGATGAGGTCCTTGACGCCGCCACGGTCGAACGGCGTGATGAAGGTGCGGCGAACTGCGATGAGCACCTCGCGGGTGACATCGTCGGCGTCATGCTCGCGATCCATCACGGTCTTGTAGTGGCGAGGGACGGCGTCGCCGCCTTCCAGCATTTCGCGCAACGCCGCGGCGCCGGCGGCGACGGCATCGGAATGGCGGGCGAAGAGATCGAAGAAACGCTCCTCCCTCGGCAGCAGGGCGTGGAACCAGCGCATCATGGCAGATCTCCCCGGGGTTGCCGGAACTCGGGCTCGTCTGTCGCCTCCCTCTTACCAGGGGACGGTTCGGGCGGGCGGGCGAAAAAGAACGGTTTTCACAGGAATGAGCGTGCGGCCGTTCGATGCGAATGCCGCGCGCGCCACGACGCCAGTCTTCTCCCTCCCCGGCCTGCGAGCAAGCGGGGGCCCTGACGCCTCGCTCTAATCTGCGTTGGGAACCCGGGCCGGACCGATCCAGCCTCGGGTCAGCGTGCTACTGAAAAATTTCGTTGAAGCGCCGTTTGATGCGGGCGGTTTCCTTCTCGATGTAGTCGCTATCGACCGCGACGATCTTGAGGCTCTTGAGATCGGGCGAGCCTTGCGGCGGCGCGATGTCGACGCGCGCGGAATAGCCGCCATCAGCCGGAAAGATCTTTTGCGCGGTGTCGCCGATCATGAACTCCGCGAACAGCTTTGCGGCATTCGGATTGGGCGAGCCCTTGACCACCGAGGTGGGCGAGGGAATGACAAACAGGCCGTCCGAGGGATAGAGCGTCTTGATCGGGTGGCCCTCTTTCTTGAGATCGGCCGCGTAGGAATCGAGCGCGCCGACCGCGATCAGCCGTTCGCCGCGCTTGAGCATGTCGGAGACCTGCTGATTGCCCTGCACGATCATGACGTCGTTGGCCTTGAGCTTGTCGTAGAAGCCCCAGCCGCGCGCCTTCGACATCATGCCGACCACCGAGACCTGCAGCGAGGTGAAGGACGGATCGGTCATCACCAGCTTGCCCTTGTATTTGGCGTCGAGGAGATCGTCCCAGGTCTTGGGCTCGTCCGCGGCTGCGATCTTGTCGCTGCGCAGGTAGTGCGTCATCAGGTTGAGCCGCTGACCGACGAACAGGCCGTTGGGGTCCTTGGCGGCATCGGGCACCTTGTCGAAATTCTTCGGCTTGAAGGCGAGGAACAAGCCTTTCTTGCCGAGCGCGTTGGCGGCGGCCGGCTCCGAATGCGTCAGCACGTCGACCGCGATCCGTCCGGCGTCCATCTCCTGCTGGAAGCGGCGCAGGATCGCCGAGCCGCCGGAGCGGAACATCTCGACCTTGATGCCGGTCTCTTTCTGGAACGCGTCGGCGATCTTCTGGCCCTGCTCGATCGGCGTCGAGGTGTACCAGATCACCTTGCCTTCGGCCTTCGCCTTGGCGAGGTCGATCGCCTCCTGGGCATGAGCGGGGATGGGCAGGCTGGCGAGCGCGAGCGCCGCCGCGCCGCAGAGCGTGAACCGGAAACTGATCATGTCGTTGCCTCGCCTGTTGACCTCGGCGCAATACCTTCGGCGGTCGTTCCGCCGCGCGAAACGCGAACGCCATCCATAACCACGAAGCTGCCCGCTGTTCAACGGAGGTGCGTCACCGCGGCGCTGGCGATGATGGATCCCCGCCCGGACTTGCTCGCACCAGACCCTAGTGCCCGCCCCGGTAGATCGGCGCCGGCTGCGAGAAGAAGCTCGCCAGGACGTGGTAGCAGATGGCGTAGTTCTTCTGGTGGAACGAGGCGTGCGCGATGCCCGGCATCACGGCGAACTGCTTGTCCGGATTAGGCAGCTTCTCGAAGAACTTCACCAGGTCGGCGAAGCTCGCGATGCCGTCGTACTCGCCGCGCATGATGAGGGTGGGCACCGTGATCTTCGCGGGATCGCAGACCGGCAGGTTCGCGCACATGTCGACATAGGTGCCGGTCGGCACCGAATCGTCGAGCGCGAGGATGGCGTCGGCGAACGCCTCGATGACGGTATCGTCGGCGGTGCCGGGATGGTCGCGCTCGAAGATCGAGCGCACGAATTTGCGGTCGATCGGCCGCCGGTTCTTGGCGCGGAACTCGGGCAACCGTTTGCTGCGCTCGGCGAGCGTGGGGGAGCCCTCGCCGGTCCACACCATGGCATCGAGCGCGAGCCGCGCGACCATGTGCGGGTGGCGTTGCGCGAACAAGGCCGCGCGCAAGGCGCCCGACGAAATCCCGTAGACCATCAGCGGGCGCTTGCCGCGCAGCTTCTCGATATAGCTCGCGGCGGCGAAGCAGTCGTCGGCGCCGTAGGCGATGGGGGCGTTGTTGTCGCGGGTCTTGGTGGAGCGGCCGTAGCCCTCCATGTCGACGCACCAGGTGTCGTAGCCGCGCGCGGCGAAGAAATCCATGGCCGAGGAATCGGCGCGCCCCGGCACCTGCAGGTCGAAGGTCGGCTGCGAGGCCATGGACGAGCCGTGCACGAACAAGATTCTTCCCGCCGGCCCGGAGGGATCGCCAGCGTGCTTGTTCCAGAGGAACAGGCGCACATCGCCGCCCTTGTTGGTCCAGTGCTCCTCGCCGCGGATGACGGCGGCAGGCGAAACGGGCTTGTTCATGCGAAGACTCCGAACGTTCGTCGTTGTGGACAAATTCACTCGCGGCGGAAGACGCTGCATTGCGCCGCGTCGAGCGCGATTGCAACCTCGTCCCCGACCTGGAAACGCTGCAGCGGGTGAGTCTGCACGCGCAGCACCTGGCCCGACGGCAGCGTCGCGTAATATTCGTTGATGTTGCCGAGGAAGACGTGATTGGTGATCGTCGCCAATCTGGCGGCGGTGCCGGCCGGCGCGCGCAGTTGGGCGTCGTCGCGCTGGCCGCTCGCTTCGCTCGCCAGCGCGGCGCGCGCCGACGAGCCCGGTTCAGGGCGAGTATCCGGCGCGCGCACTTTGAAGTCACCGCGCTGGCCGCTCGCTTCGCTCGCCAGCGCGGTCAGGCGGATGTTTTCCGGGCGAATGGCGACATCGACGCGCTCGCCCGGCTTAAGCCCGTCGAGCGCGGCGATGTCGAGCGCGAGATCGGCGGAGAGCTCGACCGTGCCGCCGCCGTTCGCGACGGTGCGCACCCGGCCCGGCACCAGGTTCACCAGCCCCATGAAATCCGCGACCATGCGGTTGGCGGGATGGGCATAGACCTCGAACGGCGTTCCGTATTGCTGCAGCCGTCCGCCGCTCATCACCGCGACCTGATCGGACAGCGCCAGCGCCTCGGCCTGGTCGTGGGTGACGTAGACGAAGGTGATGCCGGTGCGGCGCTGCAACTCCTTGAGCTCGGTGCGCATGCGCTCGCGCAGCTTGGCGTCGAGATTCGACAGCGGCTCGTCGAGCAGCAGGATCGAAGGCTCGACCACGAGCGAGCGCGCGAGCGCGACGCGCTGTTGCTGGCCGCCCGAGAGCTCGTTCGGATAGCGGCCTTCCAGCCCCGCGAGATTGACCAGGGCCAGCGTCTCTTCGACTCTTTTTTTCGCCGCGGCCGCTGGAATCCTGCGCACCTTGAGCCCGAAAACGACGTTCTCGAACACGGTCTTGTGCGGCCACACCGCGTAATTCTGGAACACCATGCCCATGCCGCGCGCCTCGGGCGACACCACCGCGGCCGGCGACGACAGCACCCGGCCGGCGACCTCGATCGTGCCCTGATCCGGTACGATGTAGCCCGCGATCAGGCGCAGCGTGGTGGTCTTGCCGCAGCCCGACGGGCCGAGCAGGGTCACGAACGAATTGTCCTTGACGTCGAGATCGAGATCGGCGACGGCCGCGAAGCTGGCGTCGCGCGCACCGAAGCTCTTCGACAATCCGCGAATGGCGATACCGGCCATGACCTCAAGTACCCACTGGCGCGGGCTCGCTGCGCGACGCGATGCGGCCGCCGCCGACCAAGTTGGCGAGCCAGATGGCGACGCCGATGATCACCATGTTGATCATGGCGAGCGCGGCGACCGGCTCGATATAGCCGGTTTCATATAGATTGTAGACCGCGACCGCCAAGGTGATGGAGCTCGACGAGAACAACAGGATTGAGGCGGACAATTCCTGGATCACCGGCACGAACACCAACAGCCAGCCGGCGAACAGGCCGGGCCGGATCAGCGGCAGCGTGATCTCGCGCATGGTCGTGGCCCACGAGGCGCCGAGGATCTGGGCGCTCTCCTCGAGCGAAGGGTCGATCTGCCGCAGCGACGAGTTGGCGGCGCGCACGCCGAGCGGAATGTAGCGGCCGACATAGGCGAGCAGGAGGATCGCGAGCGTCCCGTACAGTGCGATCGGCATGGCGAGCCAGAACTGGATGAGCGCGACCGCGACCACGATCCCGGGGAGCCCCAGCGGTATGAGCGCGGCATAATCCAGAACGCGGCGGCCCGGGATGCGGGTGCGCAGATCGATCCAGCCGATGACGGCGCCGAGCATCACGGCGATGCTGGCGGCGGCGGTCGCCAGCATCAGACTGTTGAGGATGGCGCGCTGCGTCACGTTGTAATCGAACAGGATGAACTTGTAGTTGGCGAGCGTGAGACCCTTCCAGAACTCGAGCCCCCAGGACTTCGAGAACGACACCGCGATCAAGGTCGCGTAGGGCGCCACGATCGATACGAGGAAGATCAGCAGAGCGAAGCCGAGCATCGCCCAGCGGAAGACGCCGAGCTGCATCAGTTGCGGCCGCGAGCCCTTGCCGGCGAGCGTCACGTAGGAGCGCCGCGCCAGAAACGCACGCTGGAGGTAAAGCGCCACAATCGTGATGAGCACGAGAACCAGCGACAGCGCCGAGGCCAGCCCGTATTCCGGCGGATAGTCGAACAGCGCGTAGATACGGGTCGGCAGGGTGAAGATGCGTCCGGGCAGCCCGATGATGGCCTGCGAGCCGAACAGCGCAAGCGCATTGACGAAAGCGAGCAAGGTCCCGGACAGGATGGCCGGCGCAACCAGCGGCGCGGTGATGGAGATCGCGGTTCGCAACTTGCTGGCGCCGAGAATCTGGGCTGCTTCCTCGTAGGAGGCGTCGACCGAGAGCAGCGCGCTCGAGGCCAGGAGATAGACGAACGGAAACGTGTGCATCACCGTCACCAGCACCAGCCCGGGCATCGAGAACACGTTGAAGGTGAGCCAGGGCAGACCGGCGACGTCGCGCATCAGCACGTTGATCAGCCCGGCATTTGGGCTGAACAGGTAGGTCAAGGCGATGGCGGTGAGAAACGGCGGCGACAAATAGGACAGCGTGGCGGTGAGCTGGATCAGCGGCTTCCCCGGCACGTCGGTGCGGCTCACCGCCCAGGCGAGAACGAGCCCCACGCCCAAGCTGAACAGGCCGGTCCAGGCGCCGAGAACGAGCGAGTTCTTGAGCGCGGTGAGGTAGAGGCGTCCGGAGAGAACCTCGCTGAAATGGTCGAGGCTCAGCCCCTGCTCGCCCTTCACGCTGCCGAGCAAGAGCGACATGAGCGGCAGCACGACCAGCACGATGAGCGCGACGATGGCGCCGCCCATCACCACGTGCTCGAGCCTGAGCCGTGCGCGCCAGGCCGGCCGCGCAAGGCCGGAACGCAGCGTGGCGCTGGCGACGTCCGTGGTCATGCCGATCCGTTTCCCGCCCCACCGACCGCGGCTCCAAGCCCCGCGGCTATTGGTTTCGTAACCCCACGGCACGCGCGAGCATCCCACGCGCGCCCCGTGCTCCCTGCGACTTTACGTCGGATCACGCTCTACGTATCCACTCGGTTTCTTCGCTCTCCGCATCCTACCTGCCATCGTGCACGACCTCTATCGCTCCCGCGACGCGTTTCTGCGCCCGGGTTCTCTTGCTTCCTCTTCGCAGCGGCCTGCCCCCGAAGCGAGGGGTGGGCGGAGCGCCGGGAGGCGAATTGCCTTAACGTGTCGCGCTCGTAAGGCGCGACGCCACGCTTGCGAGGCGTGGGCCGTCCCGCGCAACCGGGACGCCGCCTCTCGGCGCTCCACCGTGGCGATGTCGGCCCAGGGTCCGCTTCCGTCCCCGGCATCGCCGGATCCGGCGCAAAGGCTCATCGCCGCCAGGCGCTCGTGCCGGGCTGCGGCCCCGGGCGTCTCGTACCGCACAAGCCTGAGCCACCGCCGTGTCAGGCGATGCCGCTCCCGGCATTGTGGCCCACCCGCCTCTCTCGACGAATGTGCTGCGGTCCCAATCGTAGTTGATCTTGTTCAACTCGGTGAGATTTGCTTGTGCGTTCGCGGCCTTCCTCCTCCGCGAGCGCTTGCGAGCTTGGCGAGAGTTCGGGGGTGGCTCGTCAGGCGGCGGCCACCGACATTTTCGATCCCGTCACCGCTCGCGCGAAGGATCGGGTGCGTTCTCGCAATGCCTCCGCTCGCAGTGGAGCTCCTGCGCCCGGCCTCTTCCGCGTCGATCGCTTGAAATCCGCCGCCGCGATCCATGCATCGGTCTTGGACCACAGATGGTTGACGGCGCATGACGCACAGTAGAAGGCCGCGACAAAGTCGGGAGTTCGATCAAAGCTGACCGGATCAATTTCGACACCGAGCGAAATCTTGTTTCCGGTTGCCGGGCAGCAGATCATCAGCGCGCCCATTCGGAGCCTCCTTCCAGACATGAGTATCGAATTGCGCCGATCCGACATCCGCGCCATCGAGGGCGGCTGGTACGAGGAGGGCCCGGGCGTGCCCGGGCCTTCGTTGGTCTCGAGCGGTTAGAAGTCCATGCCGCCCATGCCGCCCCCGGGCCCGCCTGGCATTGCCGGGCTCGGCTTCTTCGGCAGCTCGGCGACCATCGCCTCGGTGGTGATGAGCAGGCCGGCGATCGATGCCGCACCCTGGAGTGCCGCGCGCACCACCTTGGTCGGGTCGATGATGCCCTTGGAGATGAGATTGCCGTATTCGCCCGCCTGCGCGTCGTAGCCGTAGGCGTAGCTGTCCTTCTCCAGGATCTTGCCGACCACGATCGAGCCGTCCTCGCCGGAATTGATGGCGATCTGGCGCGCCGGCCAGGAGAGCGCCTTGCGCACGATCTCGACGCCGGTCTTCTGGTCGTCGTTGTGGGTGCGGAGCTTCCTGAGCGCCTCGCTGGCGCGCAGCAGCGCCACGCCGCCGCCCGGCAGGACACCTTCCTCGACCGCGGCACGGGTCGCGTGCATGGCGTCGTCGACGCGGTCCTTGCGCTCCTTCACCTCGATCTCGGTCGCGCCACCCACGCGCAGCACGGCGACGCCGCCGGCGAGCTTGGCGAGCCGCTCCTGGAGCTTTTCGCGATCATAGTCCGACGTGGTCTCCTCGATCTGCGCCTTGATCTGGGCGATGCGTGCCTGGATGTCGGCCTTCTTGCCGGAGCCACTGACGATGGTGGTGTTCTCCTTGTCGATCATCACCTTCTTGGCGCGACCGAGCATATTGACGGTCACGTTCTCGAGCTTGATGCCGAGATCGGCGGAGACCATGGTGCCGCCGGTGAGGATCGCGATGTCCTCGAGCATCGCCTTGCGGCGATCGCCGAAGCCCGGCGCCTTCACCGCCGCGACCTTGAGGCCGCCGCGCAGCTTGTTGACCACCAGCGTCGCGAGCGCCTCGCCCTCGATGTCCTCGGCGATGATGACCAACGGCTTGCTGGTCTGCACCACCGCTTCCAGCAGCGGCAGCAACTCCTGCAATCCGGACAGCTTCTTTTCGTAGATCAGGATATAAGGGTCCTCCATCTCGACCCGCATCTTGTCCGCGTTGGTGATGAAATAGGGCGAGATGTAGCCGCGGTCGAACTGCATGCCCTCGACCACTTCGAGCTCGGTCTCGAGCGACTTTGCTTCCTCGACCGTGATCACGCCCTCGTTGCCGACCTTCTTCATCGCGTCGGCGATGAAGCGGCCGATTTCGGCATCACCGTTGGCCGAGATGGTGCCGACCTGGGCGATCTCCTCGTTCGAGGTGACGTTTTTGGAGTTCTTCTGGAGGTCCGCCACAACGGCCTCGACCGCGAGGTCGACGCCGCGCTTGAGGTCCATCGGGTTCATGCCGGCGGCGACCGCCTTGGCGCCTTCCCGGACGATCGCATGCGCGAGCACGGTCGCGGTGGTGGTGCCGTCACCGGCCTCGTCGGAGGTCTTCGAGGCGACCTCGCGCACCATCTGCGCGCCCATGTTCTCGAACTTGTCCTCGAGCTCGATCTCCTTGGCGACGGTCACGCCGTCCTTGGTGATGCGCGGCGCCCCGTACGACTTGTCGAGCACGACGTTGCGGCCCTTGGGGCCGAGCGTCACGCGCACCGCGTGGGCGAGAGTATCGATGCCGCGCAGCATGCTGTCGCGAGCGTCGACCGAGAATTTGACTTCCTTGGCAGCCATGTTCGTTCACTCCGTTTGCGATCCTCATCCTCAGACGCGGACAAAGCCCGCGTCTCGATGAGGCCTAAAATTCAGGGCCTCGGCCTTCGAGCCGGCGCACGCAAGTCGGGTTTACCCGACTTGCGCCTCTTGAAGCGGCCGATTTCGGGTAAACCCGAGATCGGGTGCGCGGCTCCTCAGGACGAGGATGTTCGCCACTTAGGCGGCCTTCTTCTTCGCCATGGGCTGATCAAGAACGCCCATGATGTCGCTCTCCTTCATGATCAGGAGCTCGACGTCGTTGATCGTGACCTCGGTGCCCGACCATTTGCCGAACAGCACGCGGTCGCCGACCTTGAGGTCGATGGGGATGAGTTTTCCCGCCTCGTCGCGGCCGCCCGGGCCTACTGCGGTGACCTCGCCCTGCGACGGCTTTTCCTGGGCGGTATCGGGGATGATGATGCCGCCGGCGGACTTCGCCTCGGCATCGACGCGCTTGACGACAACACGATCGTGCAGTGGACGGAATTTCATCGCTAACTCCTCGCGTGACTATTGGTTTGATTTCGCGGTCCGGCACAGCCGATCGTCGCGATCGCGACAGCCTTCGGGAAGCTGAAACCCTTAGGGATGAAGACTGGTCAATAACAACATCGAGACAAAGATGACTGCCACCGCCGTTAGAGAAAAATAGACAACTTTGGTCGCAACACCGGGAAGGATATAACCAGTCGTCATGACCAGTCTCCTATAATCAAACTAGTGATTAAGCTTGTCGTTTATACATGGGATTGCACGGGGGAATTTACGATAGCTGGCAAGAGAATTCTTTTGTGCGATTCGCCTTGTAGGATTGAAGGCATGCATGATGATTTCCTTTCGCCCGACGAGTTCGGAGCGAGGGCAAACACCCGGATGGGTCCGGTCAAATAGTTGAATTGAAGGCCCGGCCGCTTTGAGCTGGCGCCCCGGTCGAATCAAGCATGCACTCGCTTGCCAACGGAATCTGTATAAAATTGATCACTAGTGGTCCGATTCCGAAGTTCGTCAGCACTTGCGGCACGTTCAGGTACGAACTTCGAAATCTAAGGACCACTAGCAACTCTATGATTCTGGTGCCCCTTTTGAACCCGAAGTTCGCGATCGTATTTGCCGCACGAAGTGCGCGAACTTCGGGTTCGGGGCACTAGCCCGCAGCCGGGAAACAAGGCACGGCTATCAGGGCACGGCGATGCCCGAGTGGCGTGAGTGATCGAGACGGCCATGCCTTGTGCGCTGCTCAACACTTCCACGTGGGGATCAAGCTGCTTCGCGACCGCCTCCACGGTGCTTGTGCCGAGTCCGGGCCTTGTCCGACCTCGACCGTCGTTCGGCGCCGTCTGGATAAAATGGACCATAAAATGAACGAAAGAGCCCTGCCGGTGATTATGAATCGGAGTTCGGCCAGCGGTCAGTTCGCCTGTCGCATCTAAACGCCGCTGATCCCACGAAATGGAGACATCATGCGTATCCATGTCGGGTGCGAGGTCAGCTTCGAGTTTTCGCAGACAACGCCGATGATCGTAACGCTGAACGTGCACTTCTCACGCTTCTCCGATCTGGAGCATCCGGATCATCTGGTGACGAATCCTTCGGTCCCAATAGAAGGCTATCGCGACAGTTTTGGGAACTGGTGCAGCCGTCTCGTTGCACCCGCGGGTCGTTTCAGCCTCGGCACGGACGCCATTGTTCGGGATCCGGGCCTGTCCGATCCGGTCGACCTGAACGCTCTGCAGCACCAAGTCCAGCACTTGCCCACGGAGACCCTGCTGTTCCTGCTTGGTAGTCGCTACTGTGAAACCGATCGTCTTTCCGACGAGGCTTGGCGCCTGTTCGGACAAACGCCGCTCGGCTGGCCGCGGGTGCAAGCCATCTGCGACTTCGTACACACCCACTTGACCTTCGGCTACGAGCACTCCCGCGCCACCAGGACCGCGTCCGAAGCATACGTTGAGCGCCACGGCGTTTGCCGCGACTACGCACATCTGGCGGCCACTTTCTGCCGCTGCCTGAACATCCCGGCGCGCTATTGCACCGGTTACCTCACCGACGTCGGCGTTCCTCCGCCCTACGCGCCCATGGATTTTGCGGCCTGGATCGAAGTCTATCTCGGCGGCCGGTGGCACGCCTTCGACCCGCGCAACAACGCCCCTCGGATCGGGCGCATCCTCATCGCGCGCGGCCGCGATGCCGCCGATGTACCTCTGACCCACATCTTCGGTCCCGGCACCCTGGCGGGCTTTCGCGTCTGGGCAGAAGAAGCGCCCCCCAGTTCCACTTTCGCCGCGCGCTTATGAGCCAACGTCCTCGATCAAACGCCTGCCATGAAGGTGCACACGTCCCGACGTCGGCAGTGCTCGAAGAGCTGTTTAGAGATGCGCCGCCGGATTACGTAACGATCGCATGGGTCATCGGGAGCCTTCACAAGCGCTCGTTCGGCCTCGTAATGCTTCTCATTGCCCTTGTCGGCTTGGTCCCTGGCGTGAGCGTATTCATCGGCATTCTGCTCGGATTTCCAGCGCTTCAAATGATTTTAGGGCAAGAAAGCCCGAGCCTCCCGCGTTTCATTGCCCGGCGTCGCATCCCCACGCCGAAAATCGCTCGCTTGGTGCATCGAACCATCCCATTGCTAATGCGCCTGGAGACCATCATCCATCCGCGCTGGCACACACCGTTCGAAGCGACCAAACGCGTGGTCGGCTTGGTCATTCTTCTGTTGGCCGGAACCCTCATTTCGCCATTTCCGTTCAGTCACATCATTCCGGTGCTCGTCATCATGCTGGTTTCATTTGCATATCTCGAAGAAGACGGAGTGCTGCTTTGCATTTCCCTTGCGGCTGCCCTCGCCTCCTTCTCGATCACCGCTGCGACGGTTTGGGCGACAGTCAGAGCGACGGGTCTGCTGGAGAAATTGTTGTGAGAGATGTATGCTGTCGATTCCAGGAGCGGCCGGTCAATCCTGCCGCGCCAGCGGACCCCGAAGCACTTTAGTCGGCGAGGTGCGATGCCCCAGGCCAGGACGTGGGTTATGGCGACCAAGCGAAGTCCGCAGTTCGATCCCAAATCCTTTCTCGCCAAAATCGGCGAGGGCAGAACCATATCCAAATATCGCAAGGATCAAATCGTCTTCTCGCAGGGCGAACTTGCGGATGCCGTGTTCTACATCCAGAAGGGCAAGGTCAAGATCACCGTTGTTTCCGATCAGGGGAAAGAAGCGGTCGTCGCACTTCTTGGAGCGGACGAGTTCTGCGGCGAGGGGTGCCTGGCCGGGCAGCCACGGCGCATAGCAACCGTCACGGCAATGACGGAATGCATGATTATGCGCCTGCAGAAAACGAGCATCATCCGCGTGCTCCATGACGAGCCCGGGTTTTCCGAGATTTTCATCTCGCATCTTTTGGCTCGGACCATCCGGGTGGAAGAGGACCTGGTGGACCAGCTTTTCAATTCCAGCGAGAAGCGCCTGGCGCGGCTGCTGTTGCTCCTGGCAAACTTCGGCAAAGAAGGAAGGCCCGAGCCGATCATTGCAAAAATCAGCCAGGAGACGCTCGCGGAGATGATCGGCACGACGCGCTCGCGCGTGAGCTTCTTCATGAACAAATTTCGGCGGCTGGGCTTCGTTGATTACAACGGAAGCGGCCTGGAAGTTCACAGCTCCTTGTTGAACGTGGTTCTGCACGACTAGCGCGTATCGGCGTGGCCACGTGCTGCGCGTGCCGCCCGCCGACGCAAGAACGATGCAAGAATTTCCGCTGGGTGGCCTAGCTTATCGGAGCGCGGCCGACTTCGGCGCAAGCAACAGCGTGTAACACGCGTCCACAAGGGCGGAGTTCGGGTACGATTCACCCGGCAGCGTAACGAACTCCTTGGGGAATTCGTCCCCACGCTTCCACGAATCGACCTTCGAAAGCGCGACTTGCTTCGCCGCGGCGTCCGGCAGTGCGCGGAATTTGTCGGCGCACACGGGTGCCAGCACGGCTATGACCGCGAGCTCCGACCGCTCCTTTGCCATCTTGTTAGCGGTGCTGCCGAGCGACCAGCCGCCCCAGTAGAAGCCGACAAAGATCGTTGCGACGGCACCAGCGGCTGCGCCTTGCAGCAGACGCTTCAGCGATTCTCCTTGCAGCATCGAAGGCATTTGCATGGTATTTCCTTTCGCCCAACATGTTTCGGAGCGAGGGGGACGGACACCCGGATGGGTTCCGGTTCAACAAGTCCAATTGAAGACCGAACGCGTTGGGATCGCGTATCGATTATTATCTTCTTGCGCCTTTGTCCGTCCGGCGTCTGAGCAAAATAGCTCACACCAACAAATTGATTTTGGGGCGGCCCGGAATGCATGCGTTCGAATTAGAGGCCGGACGCATTGATGCGAGACCGCAAATCACCCGCGTCGACGAAAAGCCCGGCAAATCCGCGCGAGCTTAGTCACGCCGCTCGTCTCCACATCTCGTCTCGAATCCTCGATATGGCCGCCTCCATCATTTGGAGCTGCTCCTCGAGTCCGGTCGATCCCCCGCTGGAGAGCCTTGTCCCGGCGCCGACGCCGGCCTCCCGAATCCGCTCCAGCTGGATGCCAATATAATGACAGTTCATCATCATCATCTCCTCCGGGACGTCCTCCCTCGGTGATGGGAAGAGCGTGTGCCTGAAGTTGTTGATCTGGTGTGACGTAGATCACATAGATGGGCAATTGGGGGATTTCGAGAGTTCTCAGGGGTTCATTTCCGCGAACGCGGAGTGTCCGTCCGGACTGAGCAAAATAGCTCACATCAACGAAAAGCCGGCAACTTAGGTCGAGCAGGCACCGATACCTTTTTGCCACGCCTACTTGTTGATACTCCGCGGCACCCCATGTTCTTGCAATCACCGGCAATCAAATCCAACGACAGGCGCTGGTGCCTGAGAGACCGATCATGCTCCCGCCTGTACATAGGAGCACCGGTCATGCAAAAAATTGCGGCTTGTGCGGTGGTGAGCTTTCTCGGCTCGGCCGCCATCTTCGGTTCGACCACCCACGCGAGAGCGGCGGAGCTAGCGGAGACGCAATGGTCCGTGCTTTTCCCGGACCACACGGCAATCCCCGAAAAATTCGGCGCTCCCATTCGCGAGCGCTTTAGCGTCTCGGACACCATGCAACTGCCGGGAGCGCAAATGCCGGTCCCCGCTTCGAGCCGCGAGGTGACCCCGGACGTTGCAGAACCAAGTCAGTGAACATCATGAACAATCCCCCAACAATTGAGCACATCTCAACGAGGCTCGCAGCTACCGCGCCAGATTGAGAGTAGCTGGCGAGACGGCCCAGGCGCGTTGTTCAGGAAGAGGAGAGCGCTCGCTTACCGGGCCATTGAGCCCGTCTTCTTTGGACTCTTCTTAGCGGCAGTTTTTTGCTGAAGGTTGGTGTCGCGCGAGCGATTTCGCGCCGAACGGTCACCACCGCTCGGAGCCCCGCCCTCATTGTCCCATCTGTCGATGGATTTCGCGTTATTCTGTGGTTTGCGTGTGCGGTCAGGCATGTCGAGAATATAATCTCAGTTTTCGATCCGCGCCACTTCGGTACAGTTCAGACGCAGCTCGACCGCCATGGAACCTCAAATCAGTTCACTGTCGCTTCCATGAGCGGGCGCACCACCGCGATGCCCGGATCGGCGTCGGTGACTGGTAAAGGCCTTCTCATGAGCGAACGATAGACCTGAATATAATCCTTCGCCATGCGCGTGGCGGAGAACCGTTCCTCGAAGCGCCGGCGCACTGCGCGGCGATCGAGCGAGAGAACCCGTGGCAGCTTGATTACCGCCTCCTCCTCCGTGTCGACGATCTGGCCGGTCACCCCATCGTCGACGATTTCGGGAACCGAGCCACGGCGAAAGGCCAGCACCGGGGTGCCGCAGGCCATGGCCTCGATCATCACAATGCCGAACGGCTCCGGCCAGTCGACCGGAAACAGAAGCGCGCGGGCTTCGCCGAGAAACTTGGCTTTGGCGCGCTCGTTGATTTCTCCGATAAATTCCACCCCCGGCCGCTGCAACATCGGCTCGATTTGCTCGCGGAAATAGGCTTCGTCGACGCGGTCGACCTTGGCGGCAATCTTGAGAGGAACGCCGAGGCTCTGTGCGATGCGGATGGCGCGATCGGGCCGCTTTTCCGGAGAGATGCGCCCGAGGAAGGCAACATAGCCGCCGCGGGGACTGAAAATCGGCGTATACAGCTGAGGCGGAATTCCATGGAGTACGGTCGCTACGAAATTGGCTTTCGGCACCGGGTTGCGCTGCGCATCCGAGATCGAGACCAGCGGCATGTTGGGGAACCCGATATACAGGGGTTTGAGGTCTGGGATGTCCTGCCGGCCATGCAGCGTGGTGACCGTCCGATTGGCCATCGACTTGAACAGAGGGAAATGGAACTGGTCGATATGGAAGTGCACGATGTCAAAATGCTTGGCGGCGTCCCGGACCCGGTCGAGCATCAGCAAGTGATAGGGGATGGGATCGTGGACGTTCGCGTCGAGCCGTAACGCCGTGGGAACACAACCGAGCAGCTGCGCACTGGTTATCGAATCGCCGCTGGCGAACAGGGTCACTTCGTGACCCATCCGCACCAACTCTTCGGTCAGGTACGAGACGATACGTTCGGTTCCGCCATAGAGCCGCGGCGGCACGCTCTCCATGAGCGGCGCCACCTGCGCGATTTTCATATTCATGACTCCTGCAAGCGCGCACTCTACGTCCGCGGCCGAAGCAGGTCTGTATAAAATTGCTCACTCGCGCGCGCTCCTCGTCGCACAAGAAAAAAATATATCTTGATTGTATCCTCGTAAATTCGCTCTCCGGTGCCCATATTCAAACTCCCTTATCGGCAAGATTCCAGGAGGCGAGCGTGACCAAAAACCTTGTTCTTGCTGACGTGGTGACGAAGACAGCGTACTTTTCTATGGCGGTTGCTTCGTTTGTCTTTGTTTCGATGCTTTTGCTAACCGGCCTCCATTTTTGAGGAACTCACGACCGCGGCTTAGCCGTGTGCACCTAGCCTGCGACAAGGGGCCGTCCCTCAAACTAGAACGCGGGGCGGACAAAAGATTCAGCCCGCGATCGGGTAGCGTTCTGTTTAGAGAGCAGATACCGGGATGGTCGTCTTATATCCGTTGGAATTTTATCGCCGCTCTAAATGGCAACGGAAGTCGCGTGTCACCGCCTCGACGCGCTCCGAAGACGATGCCCCGGCTGCGAACCGCGGCAACGAATGTTGCCCGAACTGCTGCCTTCCGGCCGCAAAACCATTCGTGTCCAGGTACCTTCATGGGTGCGTCGTTGAGCACCATTGGCTATGCAAGACTTGTGAGTTCAGCTGGAGCAGCCGTTTTCAGCCGTTGTTGGTCTAGCGAGGCGGCCGACTCGGCGTTCCGAGCGAAGATAGCGGGAGCGTTTCAAACGGCGCCGCTCCGTGACCAATGTTAGACCGCGCCCGATTCGAAACGGATTTCAAGGCTCGATCCGAAGGTCTCGCGATTTACCGCTGAGGCTTTGCCTGTCCCATGATGAATGACACCACGGTGAGGCAGATCGCAGCCGTCAAAGCGACGGTCAATAAAGGCAACCCCGTCTGGACATAGAACCACATCTGACGATGCTCCTCGTGTTAAGCCCGCCGGGCAAAACCGTTAATTTGAACCGTCCAAACCGCTAAAACCACGAAACCACGGCCGCCTCTTGGTGAGGCTCTGCTTGATCGGCTCGGCGGACTCGCTCGCCGTCCGCTCAGCGATTGCCCAAAGCTCCTTGTTCTGTGCGGTCACCAGGTCGAACTGCTTACGCGCCTGCTCGGTCGAAAGCGCCACCATTTCCGGCAGCGACTTCATGCCCACGAGCCCGCAGGCGAATTCGAAAGCCGCATTGCTGTTGGTACGGGCCATCTCGACGAGCTTGAAGTTGTAGTCGGCGACGCCCTTGGCCGCGGTCGAATAAGTCTGCTCGAGAATGGAGGTCATCTCTTCGGCGGCCGCCTGGATCTTTTCGTAATTGTCCTTCGCCTGGGCGACACCCTTCTCGGCGAATTCGCGGAACGCCGTCGGCACTTCCATCCTCGGCGGATCGAACTTTGATATCTCGGCGTTCGGCAGGCCGAACGGGGAGTGCTTCGTTGTCTTGGCTGTGGTGGCGGCCGTGGCGGTTTCGGTCATGACGTTCATCCTTTTTAGAGGGTGTCGGCTCCGGACGCGGCGCCCTCAGCGCCGGTCGATCGTTGTCGCTGGCAGGAAGGCGCCGCCTTCCCGCGAAACCGCTCAGCGTGCGGACACGCACCGGTGCGGGTGCTTGCGGCACCCGCATCCGGACGCAACTCGATTTGGAATGTTATTGTGCCTGCCGACGGCACCAGCGCTGCCGCTATATCAAACGGAGACTTCGGTACGTCTGCGTTTTATGGGCAGCTCTCGGACAAGCCACTGCCTGCCTGTATTCGGCATGTGGGGTATCGGACCCAAAGCACAATGGCTGGTCGAGAAAATAAACGCCGGGCGCCTTTGTCGGCGAATCGTCGGAAGCGGTGCGCGTTCAATCGAGCCGTCTCGGCGGAGCCGGTGCAGGGGTCATCCACGGACGGACAGATGTTTCGCCTGCTGCTCTCGCTAATGGACGCGATCGGCCCCATATGCGTGCATCATCGACCGATCGATGCAACCCGCGGCGCCGGCAAGGTGGAGACCAGTTGTGCTCCCGCTTGACCAGAAAGGGCGTGTCGAATGTTCACTGCAGAGCAATTCCGAGCCAAGGCAGCCGAATTCAGGGCATTCCTCACCAACGCACCACCACGTTCGGCGAACGAAGCGAGTGAGTTCCGCGATCTCGAGCAGATCTACACGACCCTTGCCGAAAACGAAGAATGGATGGCGGGCCATATCGATAAGACGATTGAACGCAGAAAGAATTGGGACAGCCGTACTGCCCTTGCCCAGGAAGAACAGCAAATTTTGCAGCGTCTGGGCGCGGCCGTGCTCATGCGGTGGAATACCGTCCCGACCAAGCTCCAACGCGAGCTCTTCGACTGCGCCAGCACTATCGGCGATCTGCAGCAAACAACTCCGCTGCGGGGACAGATCGCCCGCTTCCTTCACAATCATAAGAATGACCGGCAGAAATCGGACTAGGCGAAATCGCTTCGTTTCGCGTCGAAGCGCGATTTCGCTGCAAGCACTTGTTCAGTCGCATGATCTTGTCCGAAACGGCTGCAACTTTTCGGGCTCATGCTGCTGGCGCGAGGCCACCGCGCGCTGCACCATCGAGACGCACGAATCCAATATCAAGACGGAGCAGGAGATCCTTGTGTCTGCCCGCGGAGGGCGACGGGCGACATTGGATCACGGCGTCTTGGATCGACAGGGATCGGCGCGAGCGATTCGGGTGATGGGATGAGCAAATACAAGATCACGGTGGCTCGCATCGAGGCAGCTGCGCACGGCAGGCAGGATGCGCAGGTTCGGATCACGTTTCAGGTCGACCATGCGCCCATCAGTTTCCAAGTGCCGATTCTTCTGCGCGTCAGGGACTTCGACGACACCGAAATGGTGCAAGCGGCACGCAGTGCCCTGCATCGGACGTTCGTCGAGCTCGCGGCCCAAAGCCAAAAATGGAAGTTGACGGCGCACGACCTGCAGCAGCTTTCGAAGATGAGTTTGCGTCCGAAGACATAATCCTCGCCCCTACCGAGGATGGTCAGGCGATAGCAGCTGCAACGTTCCTCCAGTCTAAAGGCCGCTGCCGCAAGGATCAAAACCTGCGAGTTATCTTAGCGATCCATTTCGATAAACACGTCACAATCAATATCGCCCAACGCCTGCAAGATCCTGCTCTTTGCTTGGTTACACCTTTTTTGATCGAAGTCCGGCGACGTTTTGTGCGTTTCGACCGACATGCCGATCATCAGCCGTTTGGTTATTTTACCCTGCCCGAGCAAAGTGGACAGAACGGCAACTCGGGTCACCAACTTTTCGTCCTTCAGGGAAGCGAGACGCGCCTCCGCATTACTTTGCAATCCCTGTGCATCGGTGTTTTGCGTCATGGTGTGACCTGAAACGATCGATCCGATCCCCCCGTCTGCCAACACTGCTCGAGCCGCAGGCCGACGGAATCACGGCTAGCCTAAGATCGCGAGCCCTTTTTCAACAGCATCGAGCCAAACCCGACATTGCCACCAAATACACATTCGTCTTTGCTGGAAAATGGACCGGAGATAAGGCTGCCGTGCTCGTCCATCCCATACCAGCCGTCTTTGATGGCGCGGAGATCGGATTGATGCGCATTGATGTAGTGCGGGATGAGATAATTCATGTGGCCATCCTACGCTCGCAATCCGCAACCGGTCTTGGCGGTCCGGCAAAACGCAAGCCCCGGCGACGATACCAGGGCTTCGTTGTGCCTACGCGAGTTGGGGGACGAGCGCGCGACACTGTCAGACAGCTAGGCAATGAACCGCCTTAAACAAGACAGTGCCCATGACATACTGCTGATCGCGACGGCTTGGCCGATCCCGTACACCTGCCGAGGATTTCTCCTCGCGCCGAGGCGCAGGGAAACGGCGGAACATTCCGCCGCGGGCAGGGCGTTACAGTGCCAGGCGGCCGACTGCGGCAGCGCTAACTGGCGGCCTGCACGGCGAGTACCCGCCACTGACTCGCCAGCTCTTCGTACTGCCGTTTGATAAGATCGGGGTACTGCTGTTTGATAAGATCGGGGCAACGGTTGGCGAACTCCTGGCATTCAGCTGCCTGGGCGCGGTATTCCTCGGATCGCAATTGCCCCGCCGTCAGCAGAGCCGCCACGACGACACCGACATTCTTGCGCTGCGCAGCGAGAGCAGGGATAAGCGTTTTCATGTTACAAATCCTCTATAATAAATACTATCTCTAAGACTGGACCACGGCCGGAGCGGCCAGTGCTTGCACCCAGTTAGATGTGCCCCAGACGTATCGGGCCGTGTGAGGAGGTTCACATTCCGTGCAATAATTTGATTGCAGCTGAATTGTATCGACTGAAGGCCCGCGTGCTCCTCGTCCGCGTGATCGACGCCAACTCGCCGAGCAAAAATATAACTTGATTCCATCCTCGTAAATTCGTCCCCCAACCCCATGTGTATTGAGTGCCGTGATTGCCGGAGACCTACGAGGCGATCGTGACAAAGACTTCGTTCTTGCTGAACTCGTAAAGAAAACAGCATATTCTTCTCTGGCAGTTGCGGCATTTGTGTTTGTTTCGATGCTTTTGTTGACTGGCCTCCATCCTTGAAGGAATTCACGATCGCGGCTTTAAGCCTAAGTGCACCTGGATGGGAAGCCGGGCCCCGGGAGATGCTCGTGACCAACATCAACGATAATCTGCCTCACAGCCGCCCGAATCGCGCAACGCTGATGATCGCTCTTGGGCTCATTCTCGGCGTCGCCGCTATTGTGTTTTGGCCGCAAATATCGGCCTTCGCCCATATTTCCCAGATCAGGAATGCTCTCGGGCTCTGACCGAGGCGGCAGCCACAGGAGCACGCAATGCGCACGCATCGGTTTGGACGAAAACTCAAGCTTCCTTCGACGATCGCCATCAAACATCAGATCGGAATGCTGATGTCTGAAGATGCGGTCAGGAAGGCAGAGACAGAGACAGAGAACGAGCAAGAGCTGAAGCAATTCGCGGACAACTACGCGAAAAAACACGGCCGCTCGACGCTTAATTCCTCGCTGCCATTGTGCTTTGGGTCTGGCACCCCCACGTAATCAGTTACAGGCAAGCAGTGGTTTGTCCGAGAGCTGCCCAAAAATCGGCGACGTACCGAAGTCTCCGTTTCCTCTACTGGCAGCGCTGGTGCCGTCGGCAGGCACAATAACACTCAAGAAATAGAGCTGCGTTTGGCGCGGGTGCCATGAGCATCCGCCACTTCGTACCTCCGCGCGCTGCTGGGCGGCGCGCGTCTTTCTCATCGAAAGGCAAAAGCCATGCAAGTTCCTTCAAATCTGCAGGCTCACTCGTCGACCCGTCTTCTGCAAGGGATAGCCCTTGGGATAGCCTTTGGCGCCGCCGCGACGATGCTTATCGGTTTTTACGGGGGCGGATGGACGCTCGCAAGCACTGCAAAGCAAATGGCGGAGAGCCGTGCCAACACTGCCGTCGTGGCCGTACTCGCACCGATCTGCGTCGACAAGTTCCAACACCAAGCCGATGTGGCTGCGAAGTTGGCCGAGTTGCATAAGATCATGTTGTGGAATCAAGCCTCCTTCGTCGCAGCCCATGGTTGGGCAACGATGCCGGGGGCGGGCGAACCCAAAACTTTGGCCGTGGCTCGGGCTTGTGCGGAGATGCTCGGTAGGCTCTAGAGCGCATCCCGATTGGGTCGGATCCTAGGCTCGTCGTTTTTGTGCATGTTCTATTCGGCAGTGACACCGACCCCGATCGCCAGCGCCGCCAACGTGCCGGTCACAGCTTTCCTCGACGACCCTCTCCAAGAACCAGCCACCACAGGCCAGACATCAGACGCGAATGCTTCTTCATTTCCGACATCCGATTACCGACTCTCCACATGCGCGTGCGTCAGCTTCCCCGCCATCTCCGCGACCGCGCCGGCGAAAGGATGGAAGCTGAACCGCACCACGTGGCGCCCGCGTGGGCAGACCACGGCGCGAAAGATCACATTGGCCTTGAGAATCTCGGTATCGGCGCCGTCGATGGTCGCACGCCACCACGGGTGCCAGACGTCGTTGAGCAGCAGGATGCCGCCCGCCGGCGCCTCGACCTCGACCGTCACCTCGGTGTTGGCGTAGCGCAGCAGGCGCGCGCTGCCGCCCTCCGCTGCGGCCGCGTCGGGGGGAAAGCTACCCGGCGCCTTCTTCAACAGCACGGTGCGGCGCGGATCGACGTCCGGCCACCCGTCCTGCAAGAGCTGTTCGAAATCGGCCGTCCGCCAGTCGGTCAGCAACATCACCCGCGGCAGCGCGCGCGGGTTTTCATACACATAGGCGTCCTTGGTGCGGGCGATGAAATCGAGATCGCCGGGCTTGAGTGAAGTATCGATCTGCTCCACCGGCACCCCGGTGGCGATGAATTGCACGCCGAGAAGATCGGCGAAGGCCGAACGGTAGGAGGGATAGAGCGCCGAGAAGTAACGCTGGCTGGGAATGGCGACCGTATCGCCGATATTGGTCGCGTCCTGAAAGGAGCGCAGCCGCAGCGGGTTGTGGCCGAACACGTGATCGAGGCCCTGCGCGAGCGAGAGGTTCGGCCAGTGATAGCCGATTCCGATCAGCTCGACGCGGTCGCGCCGGTCGGGCGCGGCGGCGGCCGCGAGCCGCGCCTTGAGCAGCTGCACCGTCTCGTCCTTGGTGTCGGCGCGCAGCGCGTCGAAGCGGTCGGGCGGCAGCGCAGTCGAGATATGCGGCGCGTTGTTCCAGGCGAGGTCGAGCGCCATGAACCCGGAGATCAAGCCCGCGGCAGCGACCGGCCAGCGCGCATCCACGCCGCGCGCCAGCAGAAGGACGACAATCGCCGCCGTCGTCAGCACGATCGCGGTGAGCACCGGAACCAGCGCCAACCGGACGCCGACCACCGACTCGGCAAGCGCCAGCGCACCGGTGACCAGGGCGATCGGGCAGGCGATCTCGAGCGCGCGCTGCAGCCGCGTCGCTAGCGGCACGGTGCCGCTGAGCCAGCGATGGACGACATAGCCGGCGATCACCGCGATCAGCGCCACCAACACGAAGGTCGCATCGGCCGGGCGGCGATAAAGCGCCACCGCGGGCAGAATGTCGTACATCAGGTGGAAGGCGGGCGTATTGGCGCCGAGCGCATAGAGCAGCACGAGCGCCGCCGCGATCGTGAAGAACCGGATCTCCCGCGCCCAGGCGACGCCGCGGATGAGGCCGAACGACACGACAGCAACGATCGGCAGCGCGCCGGCATAAAGGAGGCCCATGTTCTGGGAGAGATAGAGCTCGGGCGAGGTCCAGGCGGCTTCCCAGCTCGGGCTTGGCGGCGCCCAATAGTCGATGTTCGGATCCATGGCGCCGTAGAGATCGGCAAAGACGAGTTGCAGCAGGTGGACGGGGTGCAGCGAGCCGGTTGTGGTGGAGGCGTACGCGATCTCGGGGCGGTTCGAGCGCGCCGCCAGCAGCGCGGTCATGATGATCGGCACGGCGGCGATGAGCGTAGCGCTCACCGCGGCGGCGCCGAGCGGCTTGATGCTCGCCTGCAGGCGAGCGCGCGGCTGCTCGCCTGCCACCCAATACGCCAGCATGAATCCCGCGAGCACGTAGAGCGACAGCAATGCCACCTGATCTCGTCCAAGCGCGAGCAGCCCGACGAGCGCGCCGGCCGCCAGCCCCGCCCGCCATGACGAGCGCTCGAGCGCGCGCGCCAAGAGCCAGAGCGCGAGCGGCAGATAGGCCAAGCTGATGACCTGGCTGGTATGCTGAATGCGCGCGCTGGCGGAGCCCCCGAGCGCGAACGCCATCGCCGCCACGAGCGCGCCGCCGGCGTGCCAGCCGCGATCGCGGAAGAACAGGATGATCCCGACGCCGCCGAGGAACAGATAGGCGAAGGTCACGACGTCGAAGGCGCGCAGGCCGACCGCGGGATCGAACGCGGCCAGCAGCACGTGCAACGGCGAGAACAGGAGCGACTGCGGATCGGAGATCTGCGGCCAGCCGGCGAAGATATTGGGAGACCACCACGGCCATTCGCCGCGGGCGAACGACGCGGCGAGGAATTGCACCTGCGGAAAGAACTGCGATTTGGCGTCCCAGGGGATCGTCACCGCGCCGGAGAGCCACGGCCAAGCCGGCAGCAGGAAGGCGAGCGCAAAGATCGCCAGCGTGAGGGCGAGTGGAACGCGCGCCGCGTGGATGCCGGCGGCCGGCGAGAACCCGGTACCCGCGAGCCGAGACGTCAGCCGACCCTTGATTGGCGTCAGCGCCGGCTCGTGCGGCCAGCGCGACGTGACCTCTCCCTCCGCGGGCATCGTCGGCTCGTTGCTTGCGCCCATTCCCTATTCCGCCTCCCGCAGCATCGGCGTTGAGCAAAGATATCGTGTCGCGACGCGCCCGCGGTCCGCGACGATGTCGCACCGGAGCGCATAGGGTCTCCGCGGTGGATCAAGGCGCGGCCGAGCCCTATCATGCGACCGAGCCCTATCATAGCGAGAGAACGGGGTGGAGCGCCCAACCCATGACGACACCGACCCCCATGTTGCCGCGCGAACGCTGCGACTATTCGGCAATCGTCGACCGGCCGCCGCTCAAACTGCCGGGCGATGCGCGCGTCGCGTTCTGGACCATCGTCAACTACGAGGTCTGGGACATCGGGCGGCCGATGGCGCGCCAAGTGCTGCCGGCGCCGACCGGCGTGCCGCTGCTTCCGGACGTGCCGAATTGGAGCTGGCACGAATACGGCATGCGGGTCGGCGCCTGGCGCTTCTTCGAGCTGTACGAGCGGCTCGGGATCAGGCCCACGCTCGCCATCAACGCGCGCACCTGCGAGGACTACGCGCGCGTCGCCGCGGAAGCCAAGCGCCTGGGCTGGGAATTCATGGGTCACGCCTACGATCAGCTGCCGATCCACAAGGTCGACGACCAGGCGGCGATGATCAACCGTTCCATGGACATCCTCGAGCGCTTCACCGGCACGCGCCCGGTCGGCTGGCTGGGACCGGGCCTGACGCAGACATTGGAGACGCCGGAGCTGCTGGTGGATGCCGGCGTCAAATACATCGGCGACTGGGTCTATGACGACGAGCCGACCGTGATCCGCACCGCCAAGGGGCCGCTCGTCACCCTGCCCTATACGGTCGAGATCAACGACATCGCCATGATGATCGTCCAGCACCACGAGAGCGACTATCTCGCCCGGCGGGCGATCGACCAGTTCGACCGGCTGTATGCCGAGGGAAAGCGTCGCGCCAAGATCATGGCGCTCGCGATTCACCCCTACATCAGCGGCCAGCCGCACCGCATCAAATATCTCGAAGCGATCTACGATCATGCGCGCCGCTTCGAGGGCGTGCTGCACTGGAACGGCGCCGAAATTCTCGATTGGTATCTGGCCGCCGCGGGCGGAACGAAGGGCCGAGCGAAGACCGGAGCCCCGGCCTGAGACCGCTACGTCGGGTCGTGGCGCCGATTTGATCGCGGCCAATCACCTCGCTGTCATTCGGCTCGCTTCGAGCAGGCTATCGGGCCGAGTTGCAACGCGTCCCCCTCCGCAAGGCGCTTTAGATGCAATCGCGCCGGCGGCCGGGACGGTTGTCCCAGAACCGGCGTCGAGGGGCAGTGCAATTCGCATTCATGCCGGGACATCCACATCAAGACGTGCCGTTGCGCAACCGGCACAATGGAGCCACCTTCGGACCCGTGGGAGGCAAGCCATGCGTTGTCGGAAAAGCCAGTCCTTCGCTGCCTGGCTGTTCACCGCCGCAGCAATCCTCGCCGCTTTGCCCCTCGGGCTACACGCACACTCCGACTATCCCACCCGGACCATCAAATTCGTCGTGCCGCTCGCGGCCGGCGCAACGGCCGATATCGTGCCCCGAATCGTGGCCGACAAGCTTGCGCAGCGCTGGGGCCAGCCGGTCATCATCGAAAACCGGCCCGGAGCCGGTCATACGATCGGAGCAGACGCCGTGGCGAAAGCGGAGCCGGATGGCCACACGCTGCTGGTCACGCCGCAAGGGCCCCTGGTTACGAGCCAGCTCCTATATCCGAAGCTTTCATACGACCCCGCCGCCTTCGTGCCGGTATCGATCCTCACCACCGGCCATATCGTTCTGGTTGCGAATCCCAAGATTCCAGCTTCGACTCTGGGTGAATTGATTGCGTATGCGAAGGCAAATCCAGGCCGGCTCAGATACGCGTCTCCCGGGGCCGGAACGTCGCCGCACATGACCGGCGAGATGCTGAAGGCTCTGGCCGGAATCGAAACCACCCACGTTCCCTACCGCGGCCTGGCGCCGGCGCTCACGGATTTGTTGGCCGGCCACGTCGATATCATGTTCGACAATCTCGGAAACACGCTTCAGTACATCAACAGTGGCCAGCTTCGAGCGCTAAGCACCGCCAGCGCGACACGCGTCGCCGAATTGCCGGACGTTCCCGCCATCGCCGAAACCTATCCCGGTTTTCTATCCACCAGCTGGTTCGCCGTGGTGGCGCCGCCACGGACGCCGCCGGCAATCGCCGCCAAGCTATCGCAGACGATTGCCGAGGTCCTGCGCGAGCCTGAGGTCACGACGCGATTGCACGATCTGTCCGTTACCGCGGTCGGCAGCACGCCCGAGGACACAGCCGTTTTCATTCAACGCGAAGCCACCCGGTGGCGGGACGCGATCGGCGCCACGGTCGACAAGATCCATTCGCATTGATCGCGGCGGCGCCCGTGCAAGCCGCGGAACGAAGCGCGCTCAAGCACGCTTGCGATCTCGTGGCCTTGATCAACGGCGGCGCAATGGCCCAGGCCATAGCCGTTGCAGCCGAATTCAAGATCGCGGACCACCTCCACGCCGGGCGAAAGCGAGCCGACGAGCTGGCGACATTGACCGGCTCGCACGCACCGGCATTACGCCGGCTGCTGCGCGCGCTGGTCAGTCTCGATCTGTGCCGCGAACGGGAGGACGGATCGTTCGAGTTGAGCGCGATGGGCGCGTTGCTGCGAAGCGATGCACCGAATTCGTTGCGCAACTGCATCCTTTGGTACGCCAGGTACATGGGGCCATTCTGGGACAATCTTCGCTACAGCGTGCAAAGCGGCGAGAGCGTGAGGAAGCTTTTGACCGGGACCAATGACTTCGGCCATCTCGATCGTGACGCCGAGGCGGCGTCCGTTTTCAATGGGGCGATGTCCGAATTCACGAGATTGGTCGCAAACGAAGCGCTGCGGACCTACGATTTTTCCCGAATGCGGCGCGTCGTGGATGTGGGCGGCGGACACGGCGCGTTCATCGCGGCGCTGCTTCAGGCCAATCCGGACCTGCAAGGGGTGTTGTTTGATTTGCCCCATGCCATGCCCGGGGCGAAGGCGCTCCTGGCCGATGCCGGCGTGGCAGGGCGCTGTGAGCTCATGGCGGGCAGTTTTTTTGATCAGGTGCCGGCCGGCGCGGACGGCTATCTGCTGAAGGCCGTCATTCACGACTGGGACGACGAAAAGGGCGCCGACATTCTGCGCAACTGCCGCCAGGCTATGCCGGCGCACGCAAGGCTCGTCGTGGTAGAGCGGGTGCTGCCGGATCGGTTCCAACCGACCTCGCGACATCACGCGATCGCCCGGGCGGATTTGACCATGCTGATCGCGCTCGGCGGGCGGGAGCGAACCGCGGCGGAGTTTGCCCGGCTCTTTCACGCCTGCGGATTCAGGCTGACAGGCGTGACGGCGACGGATCTGGAATTCAGCATTCTCGAGGGCATTCCGTGCTGAGGCGCGAGTGGCTTGGGGTCGCTCGCCCGAGAGGCTTGGCTTCAACACTGCTCGCGGACGCCGGCGCGCCGCGCTAGAGTGGAGAGGACCGTTTCAATGGACGCGCATGCCTCATCCCGCGCAGCAAATCCGCTTTTGCAGGAGCCGCGATGGAACGCGAATCGGTTATGCGCTTTGCGGCGAGGGTCCCCCGCTGGTCTGGGTCCAGCACTGGATGCACCATCTCAATTTCGATTGGGACCACCCGGTCTGGCAGCCGTGGCTGAGTTTCTTGACCAGGCGCCACAGCGTGGTCCGCTATGACTGGCGCGGCTGCGGGCTTTCCGATCGCGATGGAGCCGAATTGTCGGTGGAGCGATACGCCGAGGACCTTGAAGCCGTCATCAAGGCGGCCGGCATCGAGCGCTGTGTCCTGTTCGGCATGGCGGGATCGGGCAGCGCCGCCGCGATCATCTATGCCGCCAACCATCCGGAACGGATCAGCCGTTTGATCGTCAGCGGCGCGCATACGCATGCCCGGTTGGCGCGCAATCCGCCGCTTGCAAAAGTCGAAGAGACGGAAGCTCGGCTGAAGCTTTATGAGCTCGGCTGGTCCAGCGAAACGCCGGCTTACGGCCAATTCTTCACCGCCCTGCATATTCCCGACGGCACCGCCGCGCAGATGCGCGCCTATGACGACCTGCTGCGCCGGACGACGTCGTCCGCCACTGCCGTGAGCCTCGTGCGCTCGTTCCAACGGATGGACATCGAAGCCAGCGTCATGAACGTTCGCTGCCCGACGCTCGTCCTGCACTCGCGCGGGGACTGCATCATTCCGTTCGACAAGGGCCGCGAGGTCGCGGCGCTGATCCCCGACGCCCAGTTTGTTGCGCTGGACAGCCGCAACCACGTGCTGCTCGGCGGCGAACCGGCATGGTCGCAAATGATCGCCGCCGTCGAAGATTTCCTCCCCGACGCCGCACCGCAACGCATCGTCCTGCCGCTCGACGAATTGACCGCGCGGGAACGGGAAATTCTGGAGCTCGTGGCACAAGGACTCGACAACGGCGGCATCGGCAATCGGCTCAAGATCAGCGAAAAGACCGTGCGCAACCACGTCTCCACGATCATGAGCAAACTCGGCATCGCCAGCCGCTCGCAGACCATCGTGCGGGCGCGCGACGCCGGCTTCGGACGTGCCGTCACGCCCCCTATCTGACGGAATTGTTCATTCTGCGACTCCGCGCCGATGCCCGCGATGAGCCTTGCGGCGCACGCTCCAATTTCGGATATCGTGCGGCGTCTCAACCCGTGTTCAAAACCGGACCCGGCTCCTATCGGCGCACGCGGCAAGCGGAGAGCTTTCGCCAATGCCAGGCGGCAAGCAATATGAAACCGACATCGCGATCATTGGCGCGGGCGGCGCCGGCATGGCGGCCGGCATCGAGGCCCGCGATGCGGGAGCGCACGCCATCGTCTTCGAGCAGGACTCCGAGATCGGCGGCGCGGCCATCATCTCCGGAGGCGGCTGCCTGATCGTCGGGTCGCCGTTGCAGAAAGCGAATGGCATCCACGACACGCCGGACCTGGCCTTCCAGGACTGGATCGCGTGGGGAGGTCCGTCGACCGACGTGGTCTGGGCTCGCTACTACATCGAGCACAGCCTGCATGACCTCTATCACTGGACCGAAGGGCTCGGCGTCAAGTGGGTCGACCTGAAGGCTCAAGAGGGCAACTCCGTGCTGCGCTGGACCAGGACCGAGAGCAACGGTCTCGGCCTGATGACCCGCCTCATCGAGGCCTTCCGGAACAAGGGCGGCGAGATCGCTCCTGAGACGGAGATCACGGGGCTGAAGCTCGAGGGCGGCCGCGTCACGGGCTTGCAAGGCCGCGATGCCAGGACCGGCGAGCCGGTGGCCGTCAGGAGCAAGGCCGTCGTCGTGGCGACCGGAGGCTTCAACTCGAACCTCGACATGGTGCTCGAGTTCAATCCCGCTCTCAGGAACGACAAGGTGCTGGCCGGATCCGGGCGCGGCTCGACCGGAAGCGGACACGAGCTCATCCGCCAAGCCGGCGGCTATCTCACCCACATGGACCACATCTGGTTCTACGTTTACGCCACGCCCGATTACCGGGACCCCGCACAGCGGCGCGGCCTCGTGTTCCGTCTGGTGCCGGGCTACATCTGGGTCAATCAGCAGGGCCGCCGGTTCCACAACGAAGGCCTGTCGGGCGGCAACTCCGCGAGTCCCGCGCTGATGGCGCAGAGCCCGCGCCACGCCTGGGCGATCATGGATACGCCGATGACCGCGACCATGGAGGTCGCCGACCCCTACTACCGCGACGGCGACAAGGTCGTGCGGGCCAAGGTGGTGGAGCTGCTCGACAACTCGCCCTTCATCCGCAAGGCCGACACGCTCGCCGAGCTGGCCGCAAGGATGAAGGTGGACGTGCCGACATTCCTCGCCACCGTCGAGCGCTACAACAAGGCTTGCGAAGAGCGGCTCGAGACGGAGCCGGAATTCGGCAAGTCCCTCAAGTCGTCGAAGGCGTTCGACACGCCGCCCTACTACGGCGTTCAGATCTTCCCGCTGGCGCGCAAGAACTTCGGCGGCGTCAAGACCGACCTCCAGTGCCGCGTGCTCGACAAGCATTTCGAGCCGATTGCCGGGCTCTACGCCGCAGGCGAGGTCGCAGGCATGGCCGGCGGCCACATCAACGGGCGCGCCGGTCTCGAAGGCACCATGCTGGGTCCCTCGATTTTCAGCGGGCGCGTCGCCGGCGGCTGGGCCGCCCATGCGGCGGGCCACGGCCGCGGTTTCGTCGGCAAGCCGAACCGCGGTTGAGTTCGCGGCCGACATGAGGCAGCCGCGACCCGCCAAGTCCGCGCGCGGCGCGTGAGTCTAGGGAATGTCGCAGTTTGTAGTGCGGAGGATAGGATCGCGGCTTACTCCGCCTTGATGCCGGCCGCCCGGATCACCTTGGCCCACTTCTCAATCTCCCTGGCGACAAACCTTCCGAAGTCGGCGGGCGAACCCGCGAACACCAGACATCCCAGGTCGGCGAGGCGCTGTTTCGTCTTGGCATCGGCCAGAGCGGCATTGATCTCCTTGTTGAGCTTCTCGACGATGGCCGGGGGCGTGGCCGCGGGAGCGGCGATCCCATACCAGCCGCTGGCCTCGTAGCCCGGCAGAAATTCGTCCATGGCCGGGACGTCAGGCAAGACCCCCTGACGCTTCGTGGTCGTCACCGCCAGCGCGCGCAACTGGCCGGACCTGATGTATCCAAGCGACGACGGCAGGACGCCGAACATGACTTGCACATGCCCGCTCACGAGATCGGGCATCGCCACCGGCTCGCCGCGGTAAGGAACGTGGACCAGATCGACGCCGGCCATCATCTTGAACAGCTCTCCGGCGATATGGAGTGGGGTCGCATTGCCGCTCGACGCCATGTTGATCTTGCCCGGGTTGGCCTTGGCATAGGCGATGAACTCGGGAACCGTCTTCGCCGGAACCGATGGATTCACTTCCATGACAAGGGGAATCCTGCCAATGCTCGCCACCGGCGCGGTGTCGCGCATGAAATCGAAACGCAGATTATCGTAGAGCGTCGCATTGATGGCGTTCGCCGACATGGCGAAGAGCAGGAAGTAGCCGTCCGCGGGTGCGCGCACCACCGCTTCGGTGGCGATATTGCCGCTGGCGCCCGGCCGGTTGTCGACGACGAATTGCTGGCCCAGCCGATCCGACAGCCATTGGCCCATCACGCGTGCGACGATATCCGGCGAGCTGCCGGCGGGAACTTGAACGATCAAGCGCACTGGCCGCGCCGGATAGGCCTGTGCCCAGGCAGGCAGTGCCAAGGCCGGCGCCGCGGCAACGCCCGCTGCCAGATGCAAGAATTCTCGGCGGGGGAGTTTCATGGTGCTGCCCTCCCATGACACGCGCGCAAACGGGGCGCGAAAGCGCGATGCAAATGCCGATAGAGCGCGAATTCGAAGCGCGAGCCGGATGCCCGCCGATCGCAATGGCGCTGCCGATACATGAACGGGACTAGGGCATGTCCTACTGGCAGCCCGCGGTCGGATCCATCGTCTGTTGCAAGATCGTACGACCGCGCTCGCGCTGCGACAAGGCACGGTCGAGCAGGCATGCCGACCGCACACGAGAAACGACACCAGGTCGTACATGAGACGTCTTCACCGCATTTGAGCAGGCGGAGCCTCACACCGGCCCGACCCCACGATGGTGGTCGAAACACCGTCCTTTATGGTCGAGCTTGCGTAGGACAAGGTGCCGTCTCGGCGATCGAACTCGTAGAAGATGCCGTCGCGGTTGGCGCTGATCCAAAACCGGTCGAGCCGAGTGACCGCCAGAGGCGTGTTGTCCATGAAGGTGAGCGTTCTTACCTCATCATCGACCCAGAAGCCCAAGACTTCTTCGCTCGACGACGATGTGTCTCCAGTCGGCGCGCTCGTGAGGACCACTTTTCGAGCAGAGCAATTCAGGTAGGTGCGCGCGAGCACCGGCTGCGCCAGGGCCGCAAGCGCGATCGTGAGCACAGCGCATTCGCTCACGCCCTTCATCACTCCTCCCAAAACGGTTTGAACCTGTCCGTCCTGCTCCTCTGTTCTTCACTCGGGCTTCTGCTCGGTCAGGCTAGCGCAGCCCGCGTGGTTCACGCCGGCCACGAACGATCCGAATTCGGCAAGAGGCAAGCATCGCGCCGGCCGAACCAGCGATAGCGGTTGCGCGCGACCAAGTCATAGATCGCGTCGCGGATCGCCGGTGGGATGAAATGGAAGAGCCAAGTCCATCGCCAGCGCGGAAGCTCGCGCGCAATGCGCAAGGCGGCTTCGGATTTTACATAGGCCCGGCCGCTCGCCACGAACGCAAAGGAATCCGGCCGATCGGGATCGATGCCGAGCTGCTCAGCGAGCGGCCGTCCCTCGGCCAACTGAATCGGAACGAAGCGAAAATAGCCGCGGCGATCACGTTTGCTGACGAAGCGGCAGCCGCGCGAGCATAGGATGCATACGCCGTCGAACAGGATCAGGCCGTACGGCGAGTTGATGCCGCCAGGGCTGTTTGGATCGACGACGATCGAATGCTCCGCCTGCATAAGAAAAAGCAAACACCCGCGGGACGACCGCCGCAACAGGGGTGGTCGTCGACGAACAGCCACGCGTGGCGCGCGCGCAATGCCGGCTTGGGACGGACCTCGCGTTGGGCCTGTTCAAACTGTGCCTGCCGGAAAATGGCAGCGGGCTCCGGCCTGAGGCCGGCTCGGCCGGACGCCGAGCGGGCGAACCCGAGCCCCTCGCTTGTCATCGTCCGCGAAACGGACGATCCGGCAATCGCCGGGTGAGAGGCCTCGCTGCGGCCTGGAAACTCGCCTCCAGGGTTGCTGGATGCCCGCGTTCGCGGGCATGACCTCGGGAAGGCCGCGCTTTCGGCCTCATTACCGGCGGTGAGGCCGGCCTCCGGCAGGCACCAATAATTGTTTGCGATCAATTATTTGAGAGAGCACGCGGGCGAGCGACCCCGGTGCTCTGCTGCGCCGCGACGCCGCCAACATGTCGGTTAATTAAGTGGTCGGCCGGGGCCGGGCTGATACTATGGTCAGTTGGTTGGCGGGCGGCTGGGGGAAGCGTGCGTTGCGTTAACGCTAATACCCCGTTTCACGGGTGTCCGTAGCGTTGAAAGTTCGTCCCATGTACGACGAGTCGCGCACGCGTGCTGTGGTGATCAATGCCACCAGCGTTCGCCCCTTCTTTGTCGTCTTTTTGGGATTATCTCTGGTGCAAATGCTGGCCGGGTGCACCTTCAACTCCGAGCGGCCGGACCTCGCTCCCGATGTCCCGCCCGCCTATGGCGCCGCCAATGGGGTGTCCGCGCCGCCGGCGCTCGACTGGTGGCGCCGCTTCCGCTCGCGCGAGCTCACCAACCTGATCGAGGAGGCGCAGGTCGCCAACCTCGACATCGGCGCCGCCATCGGGCGCATCATGCAGGCCGACGCGCAGGCCAAGATCATCGGCGCGCCGCTGCTGCCGGAGGTCGATTTCGTCGGCTTTGCGCAGCGCTTCCGCAACCCCGGCGGGCCGGAGCGCAACCTGATCCAGGCCGCGCTCAACGCCAGCTACGAGATCGATTTCTGGGGCAAGAATCGCGCCGCCTCGCGCGCGGCGCAGGAGATCGCGGTCGCCACCCGCTTCGACAAGGAGGTGGTCGTTCTCTCGACCATCGTGGCCGTCGGCACCGCCTATTTCCAGGTGCTCTCGTCGCAGGACCGGCTGCGGATCGCGCGCCAGAACCTCGACGCCGCCAACCGGGTGCTCACGCTGATCAAGCAGCGCTTCGAGGCCGGCACCGCCTCCCAGCTCGACGTCGCGCAGCAGGAGAGCCTGGTCGCCCAGGTACGCGCGACGATTCCGATCTTCGACCAGACCCTGCGCCAGAACATCGCCATTCTCGCCGTGCTGATCGGACGCCCGCCGGTCCAAGTGGTGGTCAAGGGCGGCAGTCTCTATCAGCTGACGATCCCGCGGGTGACGCCGGGGCTGCCGTCGGAACTGCTGCTGCAGCGTCCCGACATCCGCGCCGCCGAGGCGAGGCTCGCCGGCGCCGACGCCAGCGTCGAGTCCGCGCGCGCCGCCTTCTTCCCGAGCATTTCGCTTACCGGCCAGGGCGGCTACCAAAGCAACGTGCTCAAGCTGCTGCTTCGGCCGGAGAATGCCTTCTACAACCTCGCCGTCAACATCACGCAGCCGCTGCTCGACGGTTTCCTGCTGGAAGGACAGCTGGAGCTAACGCTGGGCCGGCAATTCGAGCTGGTGAAGATTTATTGCCAGACGATCCTCACGGGCTTCGGAGACGTGGAGATCGCCCTCATCGCCGTCGCCGATGGCGCCGAGCGCGAACGCCTGCAGCAGCTCGTCGTCATCAGCTCGCGCGAAGCCTTCCGATTGGCCGAGACGCGGCTGCGCGAAGGCACCGTCGATCTCGTCACCGTGCTGCAGACCCAGCAGACCCTGTTCACGGCCGAGGACAATCACGTGGTGGCGCGGCTTGCGCGTTTGCAAGCGGTATTGAGCCTGTTTCAGGCGCTTGGCGGCAGCTGGTTCCCGCCCGCAGCAGGCGCAGACGCAAAGCTGATGCAATGACCCTCAAGCGGCGAATCACCGTTTTCTTGATTGCCGGCCTCGTCATCGCCGGCGTCGTTGCCGTCTACTACATGCCGCAGTGGCAGACGACGCTGGCGGCGTCGAAGGGCGGCCGCCGCGGCGGCCCGGCCACCGATCCCGTTCCCGTGCTCGCCAGCGCCGCGCGCGTGGCCGACGTGCCGGTCTATCTCGACGGCGTGGGGACCGCGAAGGCGCTCAACACCGTGACCGTCCGCTCGCAGGTCGACGGCAAGATCATCAACATATCCTTCAAGGAAGGGCAGGACGTCCCCAAGGGATACGTCCTCGCCAAGATCGATCCGGTGACCTACCAGGCGCAGTACGACCAGGCGGTCGCGAAAAAGGCCCAGGACGAGGCGCAGCTCGCCAATGCCCGGCTCGATCTCGAGCGCTACACCCGGCTGGTGGCGGCCAACGCCGCCAACAAGCAGCAGCTCGACACCCAGAAGGCGCTGGTCAGTCAGCTCGAGGCGCAGACCAAGCTCGACCAGGCGCAAATCGACAACGCCCGCGCCATCCTGTCCTACACCGACGTGGTCGCGCCGATTGCCGGTCGCACCGGCATCCGCCTGGTCGACGAAGGCAATCTCGTGCGGGCGGCGGACACCACCGGCATCGTCATCCTCACGCAGCTCAGGCCGATCTCGGTCTTCTTCAGCTTGCCGCAGCAGAACTTGCCGGATCTCACGAAGGGCATGGCCGAAGGCGCGCTGCCGGTCGACGCACTGACGCCCGACGGCAAGAGACGCGCTCGACCGCGGCAAGGTGCTGGTGATCGACAATCAGGTCGATCAGACCACCGGCACGGTGAAGCTCAAGGCCGAGTTTCCCAATACCAATCTCCAGCTTTGGCCGGGCCAGTTCGTCAATGTGCGGGTGCTGATCGATACCTTGCGCCAAGTCGTGGTGGTGCCGACCGCCGCCGTCCAGCGCGGCCCCAACGGGCCTTTCGTCTACGTCGTCAAGGACGGCAACACGGTGGCGGTGCGGCGGGTGACGCTGACCCAGCAGGACGACGTGCAGTCGGTGGTCGGCACCGGCCTGCAGGGGGGCGAGCGCGTGGTCACCACCGGCTTTGCCCGCTTGACCGAGGGAACGCAGGTGAAGCTATCGAGCGCGGAGGACGCCGGGCAGGTCTCGCCGGCCGCCCGGCCGCGCCCGGATGGAACGCGCGGCACGCGCGGAGTGGAGAAGGGCAAGCGCACATCGGGCGCGGGCGCGACGCCGGTCGTCAATCCATGAGCGTATCGTCGCCCTTCATCCAACGCCCGATCGCCACCTCGCTGCTCGGGATCGCGGTGATGTTGGGCGGCATTCTCGGCTACCTGTGGCTGCCGGTTTCCTCGCTGCCGCAAGTCGATTTTCCCACCATCCAGGTCAGGACCCAGCTTCCGGGCGCCAGCCCCGACGTGATGGCGGCGCTGGTGACGGCGCCGCTCGAGCGCAATTTCGGTCAGATTCCTTCGCTCCAGCTGATGACGTCCTCGAGCTCGTTCGGCATCAGCCAGATCACGCTGCAGTTCGACCTCGGCCGCGAGATCGACGCCGCCGCGCAGGACGTGCAGGCCGCGATCAATGCCTCCGGATCTGTGCTGCCGAGGAACCTGCCCTACCCGCCGGTCTATTCCAAGGTGAACCCCGCCGACGCGCCGATGGTCACGCTCGCCATCACCTCGGATACCCTCTCGCTGCGCGCGCTCAGCGACGTCGCCGACACCTTGCTGGCGCAGCGGCTGAGCGAGCTCACCGGCGTCGGCCGCGTCACCGTGCAAGGCAATATCCGACCGGCGGTCCGCGTCCAGGCGGATCTGTCGCGGCTCGCCAATTACGGCATCGCGCTCGAAGATCTGCGCAATGTCATCGTCGCCGCCAATGTCGCCGGGCCCAAGGGCTCGCTCGACGGCGCCCACCAGTCCTACACCATCGCCGCCAACGACCAGCTCGCCGCGGCCGAGGCCTATCGCAACATCATCATTACCTACCGCAACGGCGCGCCTGTGCTGTTGCGGGACGTGGCCACCATCGTCGACGGCCTGGAGAACAGCAAGGTCGCCGGCTTCTATCAGGGCGCGCCGGCGATCGTCGTCGACATCCAGCGCCAGCCCGGCGCCAACGTGATCGAGACAGTGCAACGCGTGAAGAACGAGCTGCCGAAGCTGCAGCGCTCGATGCCGGTCGGGGCCACGCTCACCGTGGTGCACGACGCCACCGCCAGCATCCGCGCGTCGGTCCGCGACGTGCAATTCACGCTGATCCTGAGCGTGGCGCTGGTGATCACCGTGGTGCTCATCTTCCTGCGCACCATCCGCGCCACCATCATTGCCGGCGTCGCGCTGCCGCTGTCGCTGATCGCGACCTTCGGAATCATGTGGTTCTGCGGCTTTTCGCTCGACAATCTGTCGCTGATGGCGCTGACGATCGGAACCGGCTTCGTCGTCGACGACGCCATCGTCATGATCGAGAACATCGTCCGCCACATGGAGAACGGCGAGGACCCGTTCGAGGCGGCGCTGCGCGGCGCCAGCGAAATCGGCTTCACCGTGATCTCGCTCACGGTCTCGCTCATCGCGGTCTTCATCCCGCTGTTGTTCATGACCGGCCTGGTCGGCCGCATGTTCCGCGAATTCGCGCTCACGCTGACCATCGCCGTGGTGACGTCGGCGGTGGTTTCGCTCACCCTGACGCCGATGATGTGCAGCCGCCTGCTGCGGCATCAATCCACGGCAGGGGAGCGCGGCGCCGTCACCCGGACCTTTCACCGCGCGGTGGACTGGTCGGTGGAGGTATATCGGCGGAGCCTCGAATGGGTGCTGCGCCACGAAACCCTCACCCTCGTGGTCACCGCCGCCACGCTCGCCGCGACCGTCTGGCTCTACATCATCATCCCGAAGGGATTTTTGCCGCTGCAGGACACCGGGCTGATCTTCGCCGTGATGGAAGGCGGACAGGAGGTCTCATTCCCGGAGATGAAGCGGCTGCAGGCCACGGTCGAGACCGCCATCCGCAACGATCCCGACGTCACCGGGGTGGTCTCCGTCATCGGGGTGACGCCGATCAATGCCACGCCGAATGCCGGCCGGCTCGCCATCACGCTGCGCTCGCGCGACGAGCGCAAGACGCCGGTGACGGCGGTCATCGAACGGCTGCAGCGGGCGGTCGCCGCGGTTCCAGGCGTCGTCGTCTACTTTCAGCCGGTGCAGGACATCCAGATCTCGACTCGGCTCAGCCGCGCGCAATACCAGTACACGCTCACGGGCACCGATGCGAAAGAGGTCGACGATTGGGCGGCGCGGCTGGCGCAACAGCTGCGCTCGTCCGCGGTGATGCAGGAGGTTACCTCGGAGGTGCAGAACGACGGCTTTCGATTGCAAGTCCAAGTCGATCGCGAGACCGCCGGCCGCCTGGGCGTCTCCATGCAGACCATTGTCGACACCTTGAGCGACGCCTTCGGCCAACGCCAGATTTCGACCATCTACGGCCAGGCCAACCAGTACCGCGTGATCCTCGAGGCCCAGCCGGAATACCAGAACGATCCCGCCTCGCTGTCGAAGCTCTACGTTCCCGCCTCCGGCGTGCAGGCGGTGGCGCAGTCGACGTCGTTGACCGCGAATTCACCCGCCGTCATCCCGACCGTATCGGGCAGCCCGATGGTGCCGTTGAGCGCGGTCGCCCGCTTCGAGCACACCACCGCGCCGCTGGTGATCGCCCATCAGGAGCAGTTCCCGGCGGCCACGATCAGCTTCAACCTCGCCCCCGAGGCGTCGCTCAGCGACGCGGTCAGGGTCATCTCGCAGGCCGAGCGCGAGATCGGCATGCCGACCTCGGTGATCGGCAGCTATTCCGGCGACGCGGCCGAATTCGCCAAGTCGCTCGCCGGCGAACCCTGGCTGATCCTGGCCGCGGCGGTCACCATCTACATCGTGCTCGGCGTGCTCTACGAGAGCTTCATTCACCCGATCACGATCCTGTCCACGTTGCCGTCGGCCGGGGTCGGCGCCCTGCTCGCGCTGATGCTCTACAAGCAGGATCTCTCCGTCGTCGCCCTCATCGGCATCGTGCTGCTGATGGGCATCGTGAAGAAGAACGCGATCATGATGATCGACTTCGCGCTCGATGCCGAGCGCAAGCAAGGCCTCTCGCCGCGGGAGGCGATCGTCCAGGCCTCGCTCCTGCGTTTCCGCCCGATCATGATGACGACGCTCGCGGCCCTGTTCGGCGCCATCCCGCTCGCGATCGAAACCGGCACCGGATCGGAGCTGCGCAATCCGCTCGGCATCACCATCGTCGGCGGCCTGCTGCTGAGCCAACTGCTCACGCTCTACACCACGCCGGTCATCTATCTCGCGATGGAACGCGTGAAGGCGCGGTTGAGCCGGCCGGCGCCGCTGCAGACCGAGCTCGACCTGCCGGAACGGCCCGAGCCGTCGCAGCACGCGGCGGAGTGATGGCATGAGCTTCTCCGAGCCCTTCATCCGCCGGCCGGTCGGCACCACGCTGCTCGCCATCGGGCTGTTGCTGGCGGGCGCGGTGGCCTACCACTTCCTGCCGGTCGCCAGCATGCCGACGGTGGACTATCCCACCATCAGCGTCAGCGCCACGCGTCCGGGCGCCGACCCCGAGACCATGGCGGCGACGGTGGCGGCCCCGCTCGAGCGCCGGCTCGGAGAAATCGCCGGCGTCACCGAGCTCACCTCGCGCAGTTCGCTGGGCTCGACCCGGATCACCGTCCAGTTCGATCTCGCCCGCAACATCGACGGCGCCGCGCGCGACGTGCAGGCCGCCATCAATGCCGCGCAGAGCGACCTGCCCGGCGACCTGCCGTCGCGACCGAGCTTCCGCAAGTCCAACCCGGCATCGACGCCGATCATGATCCTGGCGCTGACCTCGAACACCGTTCCGCCGAGCGCGCTCTACGACGCCGCCGATACCGTGATCGCGCAGCGCCTGTCGCAGGTCGACGGCGTCGCCGAGGTCAGCGTCAACGGCGCCGAGCAGCCCGCGGTCCGCATCCGGGTCGATCCGATCGCGCTCGCCTCGATGGGACTGGCGCTGGAGGACGTGCGCACCGCGATCGCCAATGCCAACGCCACCGGACCGATCGGGGTGTTCGACGGCAACGAGCGCGCGGTCACCATCGGGAGCAACGCTCAGCTTCGCGCCACCCCGGACTACAACTCCTTGGTCGTGCGCAGCGCCAACGGCACGGTGGTGCGGCTCTCGTCGATCGCCTCGATCGAGGCCGGGGTGCGCAACAGCCGCTCCGCCGGCTGGTTCAACGGCCAGCCCTCCGTGCTGCTGGTGATCAGCAAGCAGGCCAATTCCAATGTGATCGAGACCGTCGACCGCATCTACGAGCTGCTGCCCGAGATCAAGCGCTGGATCTCTCCGGGTATCGAGATCTCGGTGCTGTCGGACCGCACCAAGACCATCCGCGCCAGCGTGCAGGACATGCAGCTCACGCTGATCGCGACCATCATCCTGGTGATGCTGGTGGTATTCGTGTTCCTGCGGCGCACCGCGGCGACGATCGCCGCCGGCGTGACCGTGCCGCTTTCGCTCGCCGGCACCTGCGCGATGATGTGGGTCGCCGGCTTTTCCATCGACAATCTGTCGCTGATGGCGCTCGCGGTCTCGGTCGGTTTCGTGGTCGACGATGCCATCGTCATGATCGAGAATTGCTTCCGCAATCTCGAAAAGGGCATGCCGCCGTTTCGGGCGGCGATCGAAGGGGCGCGGCAGATCGGCTTCACCGTGCTTTCGATCAGCATATCGCTGGTCGCCGCGTTCATTCCGCTGCTGTTCATGACCGGGGTGGTCGGCCGCATATTCCGCGAATTCTCGGTGACGCTCGCGTTCGCGATCGCGGTCTCGACCGCGGTGTCGCTGACGGTGACGCCGATGATCTGCGCGCATTTCGTGCGCGCGCCGCCGAGCCCCGACGCCACCTGGCTGGACCGCCTGGTCGAGCGCGTCCTGGGCTGGATGGTGCGCTTCTACGCCAGAAGTCTCGCGGTCGTGCTCAACTACCGCGCGCTCATGCTGCTGGTCATGGTCGCAACCATGGCGATCACCGCCATGTTCTACGTCAGGACGCCGAAGGGCTATTTCCCGCAGGACGACACCGGCCTGATCTGGGGCGGCACCCAGGCCTCGACCGAGATTTCGTTCCAGGCGATGTACGACCTGCAGCAGAAGGCGGAAGCCGTCGTGCGCGCCGATCCCGCCGTCGCGAATGTCGGCTCCTCCATCGGCACCTCGGGATGGAGCCCCTCGGTGAACCGCGGTTCGCTGTTCATCGGCCTCAAGCCGCTGGCGGAACGCGGAGGGCTGAGCGCCCAGGCCGTGGCCAACCGCTTGCGGCTGAAGACCGCCGACATCCCGGGACTGCGCGTGTACTTCTACCCCATGCAGGACGTGCGCGTGGGCGGCCGCCAGAGTGATGCCTCCCTGCAATACACGCTGTGGGATAGCGACTACAACGAGCTCCTGGCGTGGGCGCCGCGCGTGCTGGCGAAAGTTCAGACGCTGCCGGGGCTGGTCGACGTGTCGACCGACCGCGAGCAGGGCGGGCTGCAGGTGGGCGTGGCGATCGACCGGGTCGCGGCTTCGCGGCTGGGCGTGCGCGTGCAGGACATCGCCAACGCGCTCAACAACGCCTACGCCCAGCGGCAGATCTCGACGCTCTATACCCAGCGCAACCAGTATCGCGTCATTCTCGAGGTCGATCCGCAATATCAGCGCGACCCGACCGACCTCACACGCATCTATGTGAGCGGCGCCAACAATACCCAGGTCCCGCTCACCGCCGTGACCAAGATCACCCGCGGGCTTTCACCGCTGGTGGTCAACCACCAGGGACAGTTTCCCGCGATCACCATCAGCTTCGGTCTCGGCGAAAACGTCACCATCGAGCAGGCGACGCGGATGATCGACCAGGCGGTCGCCGAGCTCCACATCCCCGACACGCTGCATGCCGAATATGCCGGCGACGCGCGCGCCTATCGCCGCTCGATCGGCGCGCAGCCGCTCCTGATCGTGGCGGCCCTCGTCGCCGTCTACATCGTGCTCGGCGTGTTGTACGAGAGCCTGGCGCATCCGCTGACGATCATATCCACGCTGCCGTCCGCCGGCCTCGGCGCGCTGCTGGCGCTGCAGATCTTCAACACCGAGCTTTCGCTGATCGCTTTCGTGGGGATCATTCTCCTGATCGGCATCGTCAAGAAGAACGGAATCATGATGGTCGATTTCGCGCTCGAAGGCGAGCGCAAGCGCGGCCTGCCGCCGGAGCGGGCGATCTTCGAGGCCTGCCTCGAGCGTTTCCGGCCGATCATGATGACCACCATGGCGGCGCTGCTCGGCGCCATGCCGCTGATGATCGCGACCGGGCCGGGATCGGAGCTGCGGCGGCCGCTCGGCATCACCATCGTCGGCGGGCTTCTGGTGTCGCAGATGCTCACGCTCTACACCACGCCGGTGATCTATCTCCTGCTCGACAAGCTGCACCAGCGACTGTGGGGCGCGCGCGTGCATCACGAGCCCGGGCATCTGCTGAAATCGGCGGCGCGGGCGCTGCGGTCGTAGCCGATCACCGTTATTCCGCCATTTCCTTCCTCGGTGCCATCGCAGATTACCCCGTCTTCGCCATCGGCGGCGGCAGATCGGCGAGCTCCTGGGCGTAGGCCTGGTCCATGCGCGGGGCGAGGCCGTGCTTGGCGAGTTCCTCGGCAAACATCTTGCGCACCATCGGCGTCTCGTCGGCATAGTCGATCTGATCGCCGCCGACGCGCCGGCTGATCCAGGCCTTGGGCACGCCCTGGGCGTTGCGGATGGAAACGACCTCGTGCTTGAAGGCGAGATAGCGCGCCGGCGTTGTCCCGCTGTTGAAGTGCTGGTGAAACCACATGTTGGGGGGAACGATAAGCGTGCCTACCTCCCAATCGTAGCGCCGCGGCGCATCGCCCTCCGGCCACATCAGCGAATAGCCCTGTCCGGAGAGGATGATCACGTGCGCGCCGGGGCCGTGGGCGTGGCCCTTCTTGTAGGTGCCGATCGGGAACTGGGAGATGTGGCTGTTCATCGAGCCCTTGGCCATGTTGAAGCGGATATGGCCGCCGCCGGCGCCGCGCTCCTTGGCGCTGATCAGCGGCAGGTTGACCGCGTCCGCGACGAAATTGGTGACCAGCAGGAGGCCCTTCTGCTCGCCCTTGGCGCTGAAGTAATCGGGCTCGCCGTCGAAGCGGTTCTTGAAGTCGTGCGCGGTGTTGAAGACGAAGTCGACGTCCTCGTAGAGATTGATCACCGGCGGCGCATTGGTGACGGCGACGTAGCGCGCCGGCGCCTGGCCGGAGCCGTTGAAGTGCTGGTGCCAGCAATTGAGCGGAATGGCGAACATGGCGCCCGCCTTCCACTCGAAGGTGATGCGCCGGCCGGCGTCGTTCCACACCGTGGTGGAGCCGCGGCCGTCGAGCACCAGGATCATCTCCTCGAACAACTGCCGCTGCGGCGCGAGCTTTCCGCCCGGCGGGATCTCGCAGACGTAGCAGTCGTTGGAGGTGCGCGACGCCTCGTGATTGATGTAGACCCCGGAGCCGCCGCGCCGCGCCCACGGCTTGAGCTCGACGGTGCGCAGATTGCGCACGTAATGCGCACTGATGACGTCGAGACCTTCGCCGCGCACCCAGCGCAGATAGGGCGTGTCCTTCTCGGTCGAGAATTTCTTTGCCAGCTCTTCCGAGACGATGGCGTCCTTGGCCATGCCGTGCTCCTTGCGGTGGTGTTATCGGCGCGGCGCTAATTCGCGGGCGTCGGGTTCGTCACATCGGTTGCGATGGCCACGCATTTGTCCGCCTTGATGCGCAGATAGATCGCATCCCCGGTCGGCGTGCGCAACGACGGATGCGCCTTCGCCAGCAGCACAACATCGCCGACCTTGACGTGAAAATCCAGGTAATCGCCGAGAAAATCCTTGGCGTCGACCGTACCCTTGCAGACGTTGTCGCCGTCGGCGGCGGTCGGCGGGCCTTCCGACAATTCCACGTCCTCCGGCCGCACCGAAACGATCACGGCCGCATTCTTGCTCACGCCCTCGCTCGCGTGCGCCTTGAGCTCGCCCATGGCCGAGCGCACGACGCAGCGGCCGTCGCCGAGCGCGGTCACGGTTCCGCCGATGAAATTGGTGGTGCCGACGAAATCGGCGACGAATTGATCGGCGGGCTGCTCGTAGATCTGGCGCGGCGTGCCGACCTGTACGACCCGGCCTTCGTTCATCACCGCGATCTCGTGCGAGAGCGCAAGCGCCTCGCTCTGGTCATGGGTGACGTAGACGGTGGTGAGGCTGAGGTCGCGCTGCAGCCGCTTGAGCTCGGAGCGCATGCGGTCGCGCAGCTTGGCGTCGAGGTTGGAGAGCGGCTCGTCGAGCAGCAGGAGCTGCGGCTCCATCACCAGGGCGCGCGCGAGCGCCAGCCGCTGCTGCTGGCCGCCGGAGAGCTTGGTGGCGTCGCGGTCCACCAGCTCGTCGAGCTGCACGGCGTGCAGCACGCGCATGACCCGCTCGCGGATGTCCTTCTTGGGCAACCGGCGCACCTCGAGCGGGAAGGCCACGTTCTGGAACACGTTCATGTGCGGCCAGATGGCGTAGGACTGGAACACCATGCCGAAATTGCGCTTGTTGGGCGCGACGAAGATGCCCTTGGCCGAGGAGTAGACGAGGCGCCCGCCGACCTCGATCTCGCCCGCGGTCGGCTTCTCCAGCCCCGCGATCGAGCGCAGCGTCGTGGTCTTGCCGCAGCCGGAAGGGCCGAGCAGCGTGAACAGCTTGCCCTCCGGGACCTCGAACGAGACGTTCTGCGCGGCCTTGACCGCGCCGCCGCGCTCATTGGCGTATTCGGTGAACAGCGATCTTACGCTCAGCACGTTCCCACCCCGCGTTTTTCTAGGTCTCCGCGATTCCGAAGCGCCGGCCCGCGAGCTGCGCCAGCATGACCAGAACGAACAGCGCCGCGATCAGCATGACCCCGAGCGCGGAGAGCTCGACGTACTGCCCATTCTGCCACAGCTCCCATATCATGATCGACACCACTTCGCTGCCCGGCGAGTAGAGCAGGATCGAGCTCGACAGCTCCCGGATCGAGACGATCATCACGTAGATCCATCCCGCGAGCAGGCCCGGCTTGAGCAGCGGCAGCACGACGCGCCGAAAAGTCAGGCCCCAGGAGGCGCCGCTCATCGCCGCGGATTCCTCGAGCTCCTTGTGAATCTGCAGCATCGAGGCCGAGTTGTAGCGCATGCCGTAGGGCAGAAAGCGCGTGACATAGGCGATGAGCATGATCCAGAGCGTGCCGTAGACGCCGATGTCGACATAGAGATAGCAGACCATGATCGCGAGCCCGAGCACCAGGCCGGGAAAAACCAGCGGCAGCGACGCCAGATTGTCGAGCATCCAGCGCCCCGGCACCTTGCTGCGCACGACGATCCACGCGATCACCGCCGACAGCACCATGACGGTAGTGGCGCTGCCGACCGCCAGCACGACGCTGTTCCACACGATGACGGCGAATTGCGGGTAGTCGAGCACGGCGCGGTAGGAATCGAGGCTGATCCTGCCGAGTGCCGCCCACGACGGCACGCTGTAGAACTTCTGCAGCGACGACCACACCAGCACCAGGAACGGCAACAGCACGATCACGACGAAGTAGAGAATGAAGACCGCCGCCGTGAGGTAGCGCCATCTGCCGAGGTCGATGGTGCGCGGACGAAATCCTTTGCCGGTGACCGTCGCAAACCTGGCGCCCTGGCTCGAGAGTCGCGATTGCGCGTAGATGCCGATCGAGGTGATGAGCAGCAGGGTCACCGCGTAGGCCGCGGCGAGCCCGATCCGGCTCGGATATTGATGGATCGCCTGGTAGATCGACGAGGTATAGACGTGGATGCCCACCGGCAGTCCCAGCAGCGCCGGCACCTCGAACGATTCGATCGAGCGCACGAACAGGATCAGCAGCGATCCGAGCGCGGCCGGTAACGCGAGCCGCAAGGTGATCCGGCGCGCGATCTGCGGCACCGAGGCCCCGCTCATCGCGGCCTGCTCCTCGAGCGAGGGGTCCATGGAACGAAACGCCGCCGTCATCAGCAGGAAGGCCATGGGCGAGTAGTGCAGCCCGTCGACCCAGATCATCCCCGCCATGGTGTAGATGTTCACAATCACGGCGTCGGTGTCGAACAGCTTCTGCAGGGCGAGATTGATCAATCCGATCTTCGGGCTCGCCAGCATGATCCAAGCCACGGTGAAGAGGATGCCGGGCATCACCAGCGGGATGATCGCCAGCGCAAAGAACAGCGTCTTGAACGGCGTATTGGTGCGCTCGTTCATCCAGGCGAGACCGGTGCCGACGACCAGCGAGAGCACGGCGGCGCCAACCGCGAACTGCAGCGAGTTGAGGAACAGGCGCGCGTTGTCGCCGGCGAAATAGGCGGTGCGGAAGTTCTCCAGCGTGAACCGCGCCGGCACCGTCGCCGTCTGCGGGGTGAGAAAGCTCTGCCAGACGAGGAACGCGAGCGGGACGAGGGCGAGCCAAACCACCAGCGCGACCGGGACGCCGATCAGCAGCCACTTCGAATCCAATCGCGGCACTGCGGCGGGAGCCAGGCGTCCGACCGCGTCGGTCACCGCCGCGCTCCGTCAGGCGTGAAGGCTCGCGCCACAGGGAGCACACCGGACTTGTGGCACAGCCAACGAACCAAAGCGGTCGCGGCATCAATCATGCTTGCGAGGCTGACCATGATGGTCATGCCGGTGATTGTGATGATCATGACCATCATGCCCATGATCGTGGTCGTGGTGATGATCGTGACCGTGCTCATGGTGATGGATGCGCTGGGGAGGACGGCCGCGGCGCGGGTCCTCGCTGAACAGCAACGACTTGATCGTGACCGGCACGGTGTATGACGGCATCCGGATGCGGCCGAGATCGATGTAATCGAAATCGCGCAGCACCACCCCGTCGATCGCCAGGATCTCGCTCTCGACCAAGAGCTCCTCGCGCAGGATCGCCCCCAATGTCTGCGCGATGTCGCCGTCGAGCATGATGTAGATCGGCTTCTTGCGCTCGATCGTGGTGGCAAGGCCGTGGCGGATGCCCTCGGCGAAGGCCAAAATGCGCTCGTAGGAGGGCGCGCCCAGCCAGCGCAGCGCGAGCGCCACCTCGCCCTCGCCTTCCACCAGGTCGAAGGCGGTGAAATGCGCGCGGATCGCCTTCGCGAGCTTGTCCGCGTCGATGTTCTCCGCGCAGACGTAGGAGGGCTGCAGAACCTGCAGATTGCGGCGCGGCAAGAGCTCGCCGGGCTTGGAGATGTAGCTGGTATTGCCGCTGAGCTGCACGCTGTATTCGGAGGCGCCGAGCGCGGTCGCGCGGATGCATTCGCCGGCCGGCAGCAGCGGCCACGGCAGCGCGCCGGAATCGATCCGCGCCCGGATGGCGCGGCCGAGACGCCGTCCCATGTCGCCGAAGTCGCGCTGCTCGCGGCCGTAGACGTATTCCCCCACGCCGCCCGACACCATGAGCCCGTCGATGCGGCCGAGCTCGGCGATCGGATCGGTCAGATAGAGATGCTCGATCGCGTGCGGCACCGGGCGCTGCGTGAGCGCCGCGCGCGCCGACGAGCCTGGTTCAGGGCGAGCGTCCGGCGCGCGCACTTCAGAAGAGTCGCCGCGCTGGCCGCTCGCTTTGCTCGCCAGCGCGGCCACCAGCAGGTCCGCCATGCTGTCGGCGACCTTGTCGAGCTGCGCCGGCGAGAGCACGTCGCCGCGCGACCAGTAGAAGCCCGCCTGTCGGGCGTGAAATTTTCCGGCCGGATCGAGCCGCACGATACGGCCGATATCGTCGACCACTTGCAGCCGGCCGCCGATATGCAGCGCCGCCGTCGCCGTCACGTTGCCGTTCTCGACGATGGCGAGCTTGGTGGTGCCGCCGCCGATGTCGATGTTGAGGATGCGCTGGCTGCGGTCGTAGGACACCTTCGAGGCGCCGGAGCCGTAGGCGGCCAGCATGGACTCCATGTGGTGTCCGGCGGTAGCGGTGACGAAATCGCCGCGCTGCTCCGCCAACAGGCCGGCGATCGCCTCGGCATTCTCGCGGCGCAGCGCCTCGCCGGTGAGGATGACGACGCCGGTATCGATGTCCTCGGGCCGCACGCCCGCCGCCGCGTAAGCCTGATCGATGATGCCGCCGAGGGCGACGTCGTCGATGCGCTCGTCGCTCGCATAGGGCGTCAGCGCCACCGGCGACTGGAACAGGGTCTCCCGCGAGACGACGTAATAGCGGCTGGTGAGGTCTTCGCCGTAACGGCGAAGGTTGATGCGGGAGAAGATCACCTGGGTGCCGGACGAGCCGATGTCGATCCCGACCGTCACCAGCGTGACGTGATCCTGGATCCAGATCGGGTTCTCCTCCAGCCGCTCCTCGGCGTCGAACTCGAAATGATCGTGATCGTGATCGGCGTCGCCCTCGTGCTCGTGCACGAAATCCTGGCCGAGAACATGGTCGGCGAGCGTATGCCCCGGCTTCTTGTCGTCGTTGTCGGCCATTTCAGCCTGCTCCTGGCGGCTCGCGGGCCGCGCGCATGCGCCGTGTTATGGCACGGTCGATTTGTCAGGGTCAAAACGCCCGCCGCTGCCGGCCGCGCCGAGGGGTCCGCGCTCGGGTCGGATCAGCCCCGCGCGGCGGCTTCATTGACAGCGCCGGGACGCCCCGTCACCTTGCGCCGTTCAATTCCCAGAAGGGATGTCACCCGTGACCGACACCAGCACCCACCACGACGGCATGGCGGCCGAAGCCTACATCGCGCGGCTCGGCGAGCGCGGCATCGAATACGTCTTTGCCAATGCCGGAACGGATTTTGCCCCCATCGTGGAGGCGCTCGCCCACACCAGGGGCGCGAAGATTCCGCGCTTCATGACGGTGCCGCACGAGAACGTCGCCATGGCCATGGCGCACGGCTACTACCGCATCTCCGGCAAGCCCGCCGCGGTCATGGTGCACGTCACCGTCGGCACCGCGAACGCGATCAACGGCATCATCAATGCCGCGCGCGACAACGTGCCGGTGCTGCTCGCCGCCGGCCGCACGCCGCTCACCGAGACCGGCAGCATCGCTTCGCGCAACCGGCCGATCCATTGGGGCCAGGAGGCCTTCGACCAGGGCGGCATGCTGCGCGAATACGTGAAATGGGACTACGAGCTGCGCGGCGGCCAGCCGGTCGAAGCGGTCGTCGACCGGGCGCTCGACATCGCCATGAGCGAGCCGCGCGGGCCGGTCTATCTGACGCTGCCGCGCGAAGTGCTCGCCGCCCCCGGGGTCAAGCCGCGCCGGACCACGGTGCGGCCGCTCGGCGCGATGGCGCCGGAGCCGGCGCGCGCCGCGATCGAGGAGGCGGCGCACCTGATCGCCAAGGCCGACTTCCCGCTGATCGTGACGTCGAGCATCGGGCGCGTGCCGGCGGCGGTGTCCGCGCTCGCCGCGCTCGCCGATGCGTTCGCATTGCCGGTCGTGCAGGCGGAAGCGCGCGACATGAACCTGCCGACCGATCATCCCATGCATCTCGGCCACGACGCCGGCGCGTTGCTGCCGAAGGCCGACGTGGTGATAGCGATCGACAGCGTGGTGCCGTGGATGCCGCGCAACCATCAGCCGCGCAAGGACGCCAAAGTCATCCACATTTCGGCCGATCCGCTGGAGACCCGGTATCCGTTCCGTGAGCTCGAAGCGGACCTGCTGGTCAAGGGCTCGTCGCTGGCGGCCGTCACCATGTTGCACGAGATCCTCGCCGACGCGATGAAAGGCAAGAAGGCCGCGATCGAGAGCCGGCGCAAGGCGCTGGCCGCGATGCGCGCCGAAATCCAGGCGAAGCGCGAGAAGCTCATCGAGACGGTGAAGGACCAGACGCCGATCCATCCGGCCTGGCTCGCGGCCTGCATCAACCGCGTGAAATCCGAGGACGCGATCGTGATCAGCGAGCTCGGCGCACCGCTGTCGGTGCTCAGCCTGACCAAGCCGCTCAGCTTCATGGGCGGGCTGCTCTCCGGCGGGCTCGGCTTCGGCCTCGGCGCCGGGCTCGGCGCCAAGCTCGCGGCGCCGGAGCGCGAGGTGATCGTCACCGTCGGCGACGGCTCCTACATGTTCGGCAATCCGGTCCCCTATCACTACGTAGCGCGCGCGGAGAAGCTGCCGACGCTCACCGTCGTCGCCAACAACCAGTCCTGGCACGCGGTGCGGCAATCGACCCTCGACGTCTTCCCCGACGGTCACGCCGCCAAGGCCAACGTGATGGCGCTCACCGAGCTCAAGCCCTCGCCCGACTACGAGAAGGTGATCGAGACCTGCGGCGGCCGCGGCGAGAAAGTGGAAGGCCCCGGCGAGCTGGTGCCGGCGCTGCGGCGCGGATTGGAGGCGGTGCGTTCCGGCACGCCGGTGACGCTCAACGTGCAGACGCAGGCGCGGAGATAGCAGGCGCTTCGATGGATTTCTGACCGCGCCGCGAGAGGGAGCGCACTGAGTTCGCTTCTCATGAGCTCTTCCGACCCTTTACGTTCGCTCCGGCGTCTGCTCGCGCGCACGCCGGCGCGGACCTTCGTCATCTATCCGATCTGCGTGATCGCGTTCGAGCTCGCGATCCGCCGCGGCAATCTCGTCATCGTGCCCTGGGGAGCGCTGCTGCTCGCCTGGGGCTATTTGCAGTATCGCCTCATTGGAGATTATCGCGTGCGTCGCGGTGGCGGCGGCCCCGGCATCACCGTGCCGCCGAAGCATCTCGTGACGAACGGTATCTATGCCTATACGCGCAACCCGATGTATCTCGCGCATCTCATCTTCCTGCTCGGCTTGGCGGTGACGTTCTGGTCGTGGCTGGCGCTGATCTTGTTCGCCGTGAATGCGATCTGGTTCCACCGGCGGGCGCTCGACGACGAAGCGCGCCTGCGCGCCCTGTTCGGGGCGCAATACGAGGATTACCAGGCACGCGTGAAACGCTGGATTCCGGGATTGCTGTGACAGCGCTGCCGCATAATCCATGTCGTCCCCGCGAAAGCGGGATCCATGTTCCAGAGATCACAGTGTGGGGCCGATGGGCCCCCGCTTTCGCGGGGACGACAACGAACGTTTACATCCTTACGGGATGAGTGGCAGCGTTATTTCGGCAGGTTCTTCATGTAGTCGGTCAGGAACCCCCTGACCTCCGGCCGCACGCTGAGCGCGGTCTGCGCCACCTCGGGCGTGTCGGCTGCGGCCGCCCATTGCGGCACAAAGCCGAAGGTCTTCTCCGCCTCCTCGGCATAGGCCTTGTCGGCGTTGACGCTCCTGATCGCCGCGCGCAGCGCCTCGACCGCCGCCGGCGGCGCGCCCGGGGGCATGACGATCATGCGCTGGATGATCCCGTCGGCGGCGATGATCGCCTTGTAGATGTCCCAGAACTGGCCCGACGGCATCGTGCCTTTGATCTCTTGGTAGAGCTCGTGGAACATCGGGATCGGCAGCCCCTTCACCGGATCCGGGACGAAGAAGGTCTTGCCGTCATAGCCGGCGTCGAAGAACACGGGGATCGCCTGGCCGGTCTTCACCATGCTGGGCTCGACCACGCCGCGATAGCTCGGCGGCGATTCCGAGAAGAAGTTGATCTCGCCGCGCTGGAACGCAAGCCGCGCCGCCGGGCTCGAGCGATAGCCGGTGACGTATTTGAACGGGACGCCGAGCATGTCCATCGCCAGCCGCAGGCGCAAATCCTTCGGCGTGTCGACGCTCAGTCCGCCGACGATGAGGCCCTGCGCCTTGGCGATGTCGCGCGGCGCCTTCATTCCGGGCGCAACGTCGGTGCGCACGAAATGCACGGTGGTGCCGGGCTGGATGGCGACGAACTGGTAGGTCTTGAAGTCGACGCGAAAGCGCTCGGGGTCGAGCGCGTACATGAAGGCGGTGCCGGTGAAGTAGCCCGCCATGGTGCCGTCGCGCGGCGCCACCTCGCCGAGATATTTCGCCCCGACGATGCCGCCGGCGCCGTCCATGTTCTGGACGACGATGTTCGGCGCACCCTCGACGTAGCGGGCAAGGTGCTTGGCGAACAGGCGGCCCTCGATATCGGTCGGCCCGCCGGCCGCGAAGTTGATCAGGACGGTGAGCCGCTTGCCTTTGTAGAAGGGCTCTTCGGCGCGCGTCGGCGCGGTGGAAGCCGCGAGGGCGGCGCAAAGCGCGATGACGGCGCGCACGAATGACATCCCTATCCTCCCCGCGTTTTCATTCGTTTCGCACGAGCTTACCCGCCTGCCCGGCGGCGGGGAAGCACGTTGCAAGATCGCCGCGGCGCGACCACAATGCGACATCGTGGCACAACCAAACCGATAATGAACGGACAACGCCGTGCTGGAGAAAGCCCAGAGCCAACGCTTCAACGCTTATGACCGGCCGCACGTCGATGTGCGCGAATTCATCGCGCGGGCCGAGCGCGCGGACGAGATCGTGCGCATCAAGGGCGCCGATTGGAAGCTGGAAATGGGCACGCTCGCTGAGATCGTGAACCACGCCCGGCCGGAGCCGCCGGCGATCCTGTTCGAGGAGGTGCCGGGCTATCCCAAGGGCATGCGGCTGCTCTCCGGCGCCACCAATTCATCGAAGCGCCTCGCGATCACGCTCGGCTTGCCCGTCCCCGACAATCCGCTCGACGTGGTGCGCGCCTATCGCGACCGCATGAAGACCCACCGGCCGATCCCGCCCAAGACCGTCTCGACCGGCCCGGTATTCGAGAACATCGACCGCGACGCCAGGGTCGACGTGCTGAAATTCCCGGTGCCGTTCCTGCACGAGCACGACGGCGGCCGCTACATCGGCACCGACGATCTCGTGATCATGCGCGACCCGGAGGAGCACTGGGTCAACGGCGCGACCTACCGCGTCATGGTGCAGGACAAGAACCACGTGTCGCTCTGGATCTCGCCCGGCAAGCACGGCCGGCAGATCCGGGAGAAGTATTTCCGCGCCGGGAAGCCCTGTCCGGTGCTGATCTCGTGCGGACATGATCCGCTGCTGTTCCTCGCCGGCGGCAACGAGATCAAATTCGGGCTGTGCGAATACGACTATGCCGGCGGCCATCGCGGCGAGCCCTACGAGATCGTAGCGAGCGAGCTGCACGGCCTGCCGATGCCGGCGCATGCCGAGATCGTGCTCGAGGGCGAGATGGTCGAGACCGTCACGGCCAAGGAAGGACCGTTCGGCGAGTTCACCGGCTACTACGCCTCGAGCCCGAGCGAGCAGCCCCTGGTCGAGGTCAAGCGGGTCTATTACCGCAACGACCCGATCCTCGGCATCGCCTCGCCGATGCGCCCGCCCTCGGACTTCTCGTTCAGCAAATGCGTGATGAAGGCCGGCATGATCTGGGACGAGGTCGAGCGCGCCGGCCTGTCCGGCGTCGCCGGCGTATGGGTGCACGAATTCGGCGGCGCGCGCATGTTCAACGTCATCGCCATCAAGCAGGCCTATCCCGGCCATGCGCGCCAGGCCGGCCTGCTCGCGGCCGGCTGCCAGTCGGGGTCCTATCTCGGCCGCTTCGTGGTCGTGGTCGACGAGGACGTCGACCCGACCGACCTGTTCGACGTGATGTGGGCGGTGTGCACGCGTTGCGATCCCGCCGAAGACATCGAGTTCGTGCGGCGAGCGTGGAGCGGTCCGCTCGATCCGTTGCTGGACAAACCGAGTTCGACCAATTCGCGCGCCATCATCGACGCCTGCCGGCCGTTCGAACGGCTCAAGGACTTTCCCATGGTGGCGCGCGCGAGCCCCGAGCTCACGCGCAAGGTGAAGGAAAAATTCGCCGACCTGCTCGGCAAGATCGGTTGCGCGTAACGGAAATGTCGCCGTGCGCCACCTCTCCCGCTGGATCATCCGCGAAAGCGGATGATCCGGTAAGCACTCAGCACCGAGGGGCACGGTAGTGCCCGATCGAAGCTTGCAGTGACTACTGGATGCCCGCTTGCGCGGGCATGACACTCCCGCCCAATCGAGGAACTCGCCCATGCCCGATAAATTCGCCGAACTGCGCCATGAGCTCGCCGTCGCCAACCGCATTCTCGCCAACGAGGGCATCATCGATGCGTTCGGGCACATCAGCGCCCGCAATCCGCAGGACCCCAACCGCTATTTCATCTCCCGGCATCGCGCCTCGGAGCTGGTGGAGCCGTCCGACATCCTGGAGATGACGCTGGATTCAAAACCTGTCGATCCCACCAACGTTCGCCTCTACAGCGAGATGGTGATCCACGGCGAAATCTACAAAGCGCGGCCCGACGTCAATTCGGTGTGTCATCATCATGCCCCCGCGGTGCTGCCGTTCTGCGCAACCGGGGTGGAGCTCGTCCCGCTGTTCCATCTCGGCGGCACGCTCGGAGCCAAGGTGCCGTTCTGGGACAGCCGGGATGAATTCGGCGACACCAATCTCTTGGTGCGCACGCCCGAAGAGGGCGCCTCCCATGCCCGCGCGCTCGGTCCGCATTGGATGCTGCTGCTGCGTCGCCACGGCGCCTCGCTGGCGGGCAAATCGGTGCGCGAATGCGTGTTCCGTTCGATCTACACGACCCGCAACGCCGAACTGCAGCTACGCGCCATGGCGATCGGAACGCTCGGGCCGCTGTCCGCAGGCGAGGTGGAGAAATGCGGCGGCCACAACCTCGGTTCGCGCGGGGTCGAGCGCGCATGGGAATACTGGGTGACGCGGCTGCAAAAGGCCGAAGCGATGTGGGCGGCCGCCGGCCTGCCGCGAATGAAGGGCCTTGCCGAGGTCGCGCGGCCGCAGACCGCGGGGCTTCCGCGCGCCAAGGCCACCGCCCGGCGCGCGCGCACAACGGAGTCGACGGAATAAATCCGGCGTAAAGAAAGCCGCACTGAGGCGGTCTCGTTAAGGGTTGGTTAATAATCGTTGGAGCTAGAATCGCGGCGTGGCGGCGGCGCTCGTGAGTCGCCGCCGGCGGCGGTTCGAAAGCGGCAACAACACGGCGACAGAATTCATAATGGTTGCTGCGGTAGGCCCGATTGTCGCCAAAAACGATCGATACCCGCACGCCCCTTCGCACGAACATCGGGGAACACGATGCAAACGAAGCGGATCTACCAAGTGCAACATTGGCCGGACGGTCAGTGGAACCGCGAAAGCAACTGGCGCAAGGTCGAGGCGGCCAGTGAAAAAGAGGCTGCGGAGAAAGTGTGCGGTCTCGCCCTGACCGCAGAAGGCAGGCTTGCGCAACTGCGCGCCCGTGTCCTCACATTCGGCGATCTCAAGCAGCGCAGCGCGACGCCGTTTTACGCGGTCGATTAGCTTTTCCGCGCCAAGAAGCTCTCCACGCCGGCGCCGCAGCCTTCTCCCCAATAGCCCTCCACTACCAGCCGCTCGACGCGAGTTCGCCTGCCGGCGCGATCGCGAATCGCGGCGCGCGCCGGGCCGCGCGACCGTCGCGGCGAAGCCGCCGCGAATGCGCGTTCCGCCCGACGTTTCGCTCCGCGAAAGGCGGGAGACCACGGCGGCGGCCGAGCGTTGCGCACGCTGCCGTAATCCCGTAATGACAACGCACACGGTTCCATCAAGCTCGCTTGCAACCACGGTCGGCCCGGATCGCCCAAGCGCAGCCGATTGGAGGAGGCGCCGGAATGACAGGCATGTACGAACAGGTGCGGCCGGGTATCGGCCACAACCAGCCGGACGAATATGCCGAGGAGAAGAAGCACGAGAAGTGGGAGCGCTGGGCGAAGAAGCGCACCTTCGTGCGCGCGCTGGAAGGCACCTACAGCCACCTCTACAAGGCGCTGCTCGAGGAGAAACGGGTCTATCCGTCCCGCGACGTGCCGTGGAAGGGCGGGCCCGGCCAGTTCGGCAAGAGCGTGATCAGCCCGCAGGCGACCAGCGTCATCCAGTCCATGGAGTCGCATATCGAGGCCTATGCACCCGGCGCCTATGGCCAGAAGCACGGCCACCTCAACAGCGCGGTGTTCTACGTGCTCAAGGGCCACGGCCACGACGTGCACGACGGCCGGCACATCCCGTGGAAGGCCGGCGACGTGATGATCGTGGAGAACGGCTGCGTCCACCAGCACTTCAACGACGATCCGGAGGAGGAGGCGATCCTGCTGGTGTTCAAGGCGAAGCCGCTGTTCCTGTTCATGCACCTGCTGTTCCAGAAGATCGTGGAATGGCCGCCGGACAAATTGCCACCCGGCCAGGACAGCTACAAACCGCCGGCGGATATCTGAGCAGCGCGGAGGAGACCCCATGTCTTTCGAGGACAAGGACGCGGCACTGTCCGGCGCCGCCACCTGCACGTTTCACGCCGACGACATCGCGGCCTCGCGCAACTTCCGCCAGCGCTACGAGACGCTCACCAATGTCGTCAAGGCCGAGGACATGCCGTGGGAACGCTCGGCCGACGGGCTGATCAAGCATCTCGTCCACCATCGCCTCGACACGCGCGAATGCTGCGTGGAGGCCTATATGCAATTCCTCAAGGCGGGGGAGCGCTCGGGCAAGCACCGGCACATGTGGGAGGAGATCATCTTCGTGGTCGAAGGCTCGGGCTACGACCTGCACTGGGACATGAAGTTCGAGTGTCTCGACGCCTTCAAGTGGGAGTGGGCGGAAGTGCCGAAGAAGTTCGAGTGGAAGCAGGGCGATTACATCTACATCCCGCCCTTCACCACCCATCAGCACTTCGCGACCGCGGAGGCGCGCCTGATCATGATGAGCAACCGGATGGTCAAGGAGATGGGCTTCGACTGGTTCGACCAGGTGGAGACCGCGCCGGGTTTCGAACCGGAGCGGAAATGAGCCGATCCAGAAGGGCGCGCTGATGCAGGAACAGACCGGGCGAGGGCAGGCCGGCGACCAGAACTATCGCGGCTGGCAGTCCGATGTCATCGTCGACCTGATCAAGCGCTACGGCTTCCCCTACATCACGCTCAATCCCGGCGCCAGCTTTCGCGGCTTGCACGACTCGCTGGTCAACTACGGCGGCAATGAGCCGCCGATGATGCTGTGCCAGCACGAAGAGATCGCGGTGCAGATCGCGCACGGCTACGCCAAGGCCACCGGCAAGCCGATGGCGGTGATCCTGCACAACTTGGTCGGCCTGCTGCATGCCTGCATGGCGATCTATTACGCCTATATCGACCGGGTGCCGATCTTCATCATCGGCGCGACCGGGCCGATGGACGAGGCCAAGCGCCGCCCGCACATCGACTGGACGCACTCCGCGCTGGTGCAGGGCAACGCCATCCGCGACTACGTCAAGTGGGATTACCAGCCGACCTCGATCGAAGGCGTGCCGGAAAGCTTCGCGCGCGCCTATTCGATCATGACCACCGAGCCGCAGGGCCCGGTCTATATGTGCTACGACGCCGCGCTGCAGGAGGAGCCGCTCGCGCGCGAGGTGGCGCTGCCGCCCGCCGGCGCGGCTGCGACGCCGGCGCCGATGGCGCCCGACCCCAACGCGCTCGCAGCCATTGCGGACAAGCTGATCAACGCCGAGCATCCGATGCTGCTCGCCGAATATGCCGGCCGCCGCGCGGGCGGCTTCGAAGGCATCGTGGAATTGGCCGAGACCACCGGCGCGGCGGTGTGGGACGTCAACAACGCGCTGAATTTTCCCAACAAGCACCCGCTGTGCCTGAGCATGGACAAGGCCTCGCTCCGGCACACCGACCTGATCGTCGGCCTCGACGTCAAGGACTGGGAGAAGCAGCTTACCGAGCTCAACAGCGCCGCGCGCACGCGCGAGCCGCTCACGCCGCCGGCCTGCGATTTCGTCGAGATCGGCTTCGGCGAGATCAATATCAGCAAGTGGGCTTTTGACTACTGCCGCATGCAGCCCTGCTCGATCCGCGCGCTCGGCGATACCGCGCTCGCCATCCCCGAGCTCACCCGCATCTGCAAGGCGCGCATCGCCGGCGACGGCAAGCTCGCGCGCCGCATTGCCGAGCGCAAAGCCGAGATCGGCAAGCGTCACGACGAGGTCTGGGCGAAATGGCAGGAGGAGGCCCGCAAGAACTGGGACGCCTCGCCGATCACGTTCTCACGGCTCGCGCTCGAAGTCTGGGAGGTGATCAAGGCCGAGGACTGGGTGCTCAGCGCCAACAATCTCAAGCAGCAGGTGCGCAAGCTGTGGGATTTCGACAAGCCCTACCGCCATCCCGGCGTCGAACTCGGTACGTCGACGCAGATCGGCATTTCGCTCGGCGTGGCGCTTGCCCACAAGGGCACGGGGCGCGTCGTCGTCGACATCCAGCCCGACGGCGACCTGATGTTCGACGCCGGCGCGCTCTGGGTGGCCGCGAAATACGAAATACCGATGCTGGTGGTGATGCACAACAACCGCGCCTATTACAACGACTGGGAGCACCAGATCCGCATGGCGAAGCTGCGCGGCACGGACGAAGCCAAGGCGCACATCGGCATGGACCTGTTCGGGCCGGCCCCCGATTTCGCCGCCCTGGCGCGCGCCATGGGCTGCTACGGCGAAGGTCCGATCGAGGACCCGCGAGACATCCGCCCCGCGCTCGTGCGCGCGCTCGCCGAGGTGAAGAAGGGACGGCTCGCGCTGGTGGACACCATCACCCAGCACCGGTGAACGGTGCGCTCGCGACCGGCGCTTCAGGCTCGCAACCGCGTCCACGCACCGCCCTCGCCCGTCGCCCGCAAAAAAATTACGCCGGCTGCAGGCCCCTCTGCGCGAGCAACCGCGGCAATTCGGCGGCCAGGAATTTCACCAGCGCCGCGGCCGCATCCGGCTCCTTCGCCGCCGCCAGCACGCCGGCCGAGAACGTGGTGATCTTCTGCAGCGCGGCCGGCAGCGGGCCGACGATCTCGATGCCGGCAACCGGCAGAAGCTCGCTGATCTGCTGGATGCCGATCTCGGCCTCGCCCGTGGCGACCACCTCGCCGACCGGAGTGCCGGGATCGGGCAGCACGATCTTCGGCTTCATCGCGTCGGCGATGCCGAGACGCGCCAGCACGGTGGGAAAGTAGATGCCGCTCATGCCGCTCTTGGAATGGGCCACCGACTTGGCGGCAAGGAGCGCGCGCTTGAGCGCCTCGGGCGAAGCGATGTCGGGCTTGTTGGCGCCCTTGCGCACCGCCACGCCGATGCCGGAGCGGGCGAGATCGACGCGGCTGCCGGCTACGACCTTGCCATGCTTGATGAGGTCCTCGATCGCCTCCGCGGTGAGGATGGCGAGGTCGCCGCCCGCGCCGGTTTCGAGCTCCTTCAGGAGAGCGTTTGCCGAGCCCCAGGTGATCAGCACTTTCGTTGCGCTTCCGCGCTCGAATTCGGGTATCAGGTCGAGCATGATCGACTTCACGCCGTTGGTGCAGAGAACCTTCATCGCAGCGCTCCTCATTCGGTCTCGATCAGCACCCGGCCGTTCTCGACCACGGTCTTGTAGGTCTTGATCGGCACCATGCAGGGTGGCGACACCACCGCGCCGGTCTTGATGTTGAACTGGCCGTTGTGGAAAGGACATTCGATCACATCGCCCTCGATGAACCCTTCCGAGAGCGAGCCCGGGCCGTGGGTGCAGTTGTCGTCGATGACGTGGAACTCGCCGTCCAGGTTGAACACCGCCAGCACAAGCCCCGCGGTCTCCACCTTCAGCGCGCTGCCGGGCGCGACGTCGGCGGTGCCGCAGAGGTCGATACGGGTCGGGACAGACATGCACGGGCTCCGCGTTGACGCCGGGCGGGCGAAGATGCCACTTCTATTGCAATAGCGGGAGAAGCGAAGAGGATGCAACGATGGAAAGCGAAAGCGCGCGCATGAGCTCGGCGGCGGAAGCTCGGTTCCGGGTCGATTACCCCAATTCCCAGCCGCGCGTGGTCAAGGTGGTCGCACTCGACGAGGCGAGCGAGCGCGTGGTCAAGCGCGTCGCCGAACGGGCATGGCAGCGCGCGACTTTCTTCACCTCGATCAAATTCGACGGCGTGCCGACGCGCGCCGACGAGCCCGGTCCAGGGCGAGTGTCCGGCGTGCGCACCATGGATTTGCCACGCTGGCCGCTCGCTCCGCGCGCCAGCGCGGCGGGCGGCGAGGGCTGGTCGATGCAGGCTTGGCTCGGCGATCTCGCCGGCCGCACCAAGGCGCTGGTCGAGGAGGTGGCGTCCGCCGACCTCGTGGTGATGGTGTCGAGCGCAGGCACCTGCGCGCAGGCCGCCGCCGTCATCGGCGAAGCCTGCGCCGTGCGCAAGGTCATGACCATGGCGCTGATCATCGGCAGCGATCAGCAATCGAACGAAGACCTGTCGAAAACGTTGGCGACGCTTCGGCCCTATGCATCGATGCTCGTCATCGCCAACGGCGACGAATATGTCGAGGAGATGCTGGCGGCGCTGCGGGCGTAGATCGCGTTGGCGCGGCCTCCGGCTTTGCAACGCCTGCCATGGCGATACCCGGTGCCTGATCCCATTCAGCCGCTGCCGCCCGATGGCCGGCGGCGCGCGGAGCGCGCCGTCCCGGCGCGCGCCCGCGGAAGAAGCGGAGCCGGGCAATGAATGGTCCCCGCAGGATCGTCATTGTCGGCGGCGGACCGGCCGGCGTAGCCGCGGCCCTCGCCGCCCGGCAGCAGGATGCCGGCGCCGAGGTGGTCTTGTTCAACGACGAGCAGCATGAGCCCTATGAGAAGCCGCCGCTGTCCAAGGCCGTGCTCACGGGCAAGGCCATGGCCCACGATGCGCCGATTGCCGGCCCGAAGGGCATTTCCGCGAGCGGGGTCGTGCTCAAGCCCGGCAGCGCGGTGACGGCGATCGATCGCGACGCGCGCGCGGTGGTGACGGCGGCGGGCGAGCGCCTCGGCTATGACGCGCTCGTGCTCGCGACCGGCTCGCTCAATCGCGTGCTGCCGATGTTTCCGGCCGGGCGGAAGGGCATCTATTACCTGCGCACCGAGGCGGAGGCGCGCGCGCTCAAGGCGCATCTGCATCAAAGCCGGTCGCTTCTCGTCGTCGGGGGCGGACTGATCGGGCTCGAAGTAGCGGCCTCCGCCGCGGAGGTCGGCGTCCGGACCAGCGTCCTCGAGATCGCGCCGCGCATCCTCGCGCGCGTTTGCGACGAGGAGACTTCCGCCCTCGTCCACGCGCGCCACCGCGCGCGCGGCGTCGACATCCGCGTCGGCGCCGTGGTGTCCGCTATGCGCGAATTGGCCGACGGCCGGCTGGCGGTCGACACCGAGGACGGCGGCACGACCGCGGCCGATCTGATCGTGGTCGGGACCGGCGCCGTTGCGGACGACCGGTTGGCGAAGGCGGCCGGCCTCGCCGCGCAAGACGGCATCATCGTCGACGACCATGGACGCACGTCCGACCCCGCAATCTTCGCGGCCGGCGACTGCACGCGCTTTCCCGGACCGCACGGACCGGTGCGGCTGGAGAATTGGCGCCACGCCCAGGAGCACGGCGCCGTTGCCGGCCGCAACGCCGCGGGCGGCGACGTCGGCTACAACGTCGCCCCTTCGTTCTGGTCGGAGCAATACGATATGTACATCCAGGGCGTGGGCTGGCCGGTCGCGCAGCCGAGCGCGCGGGTGCGCCGGCCGCTCGGGGCGGGCGCGACGCTGCTGTTCGAGCTCGACGGCCCTCGCCTCGCTTACGCGGTCGGGATCAATGCACAGCGCGATATGGCCGCGGCGCGTCGGCTGATCGAGCGCAAGGTTAGCGTTGATGCCAAGGAGCTTGCCGACGCGAGCAAGCCGCTCGCTGCCATGCTGAAGGCGAAGGTCTGAGCAGGCCGCATTGCCGGAATTGCGCGGGAGAGACGAATGGCAAACGGAAACAGCGAACGTGTCGGCATCGTGGGCGTCGGCCGCATGGGACTCGCCATGCTCAAGCACCTTCTCAAACACGGCTATGGCGTCACCGCCTGCGATATCGACGACGGACAACTGACGCGCGCGCGGGCAGCGGGTGCCGCCACCGTCAAATCTCCGGCGGAGGTCGCGCGCGCCACCGATTTCGTGATCATCGCCGTCGGCTATGACGACGAGGTCAACGAGGTCGTGCTCGGGGCAGACGGCATGCTCGCCGAGCTCGCGCCCGGTTCTATCATCGCGGTGTCCTCGACCGCCAGGCCCGATACCGTCAAGGCGCTCGACCGGCGCGCCCAGACGCAAGGCGTCGACGTTCTGGACGCGCCGATCTGTCGGGGCCGTTTCGCGGCGGACGAAGGAACCCTGCTCGCGCTCGTCGGCGGCAAGCCCGACGTGGTCGAACGCGGACGCGCGGTCTACCGCTGCTTCTGCTCCGACTACGCTGCTCTGGGCGAGGTCGGGCATGGGCAGGTCGGCAAGACCATCAACAACCTGCTGCTTTGGTTCAACGCCGTGGGCCTGATCGAGGCTGGCCGGCTCGCCGAAACCACCGGCATCGATCTCGTCAAGCTGCGGGCCGCGCTGCTGATGAGCTCGGGCGCCTCCGATGCGCTCAAGGAATGGGACATGATCTCGTTCACCTGGGCGCTCAAGGACATGCAGATCGTCGCCGACCTGACCGACAAGGCCGGGCTCGCGCTGCCGATGACCGGCGCGATCAAGGAGCTGGTCAAGGACGCCCGCCGCATCAAGGCGAGCAGCGCGCCGAACTGGACGGGGACGAAGAGCAACTGAGAGCCGACCCACGATGTGGGCCGCGCGGTGCCTCGGCGTCCCGTTCGCTTAGGCCAGGGAGGGGAAACCCACCAAGGCTCGCGCGCAGACCTTCCTGCTTCCACCCTTCCCCGCTTGCGGGGGGCGGGGAGGGAGGGTGCAGACCGAGCGCGCCGCTTCGTCGGCGTTCCGTCGCTCGCGGCGCGACGGCGCTACGACAAATCCATCGCCGAGACGCCGCCGTCGACGAACAGGTTGGCGCCGTAGACGAACGAGGAGTCCTCGCTCACCAGGAACAGCACCGCCTTGGCGGCCTCGAGCGGTTCGCCGGGGCGCTTGGCCATGTTCGGCACCGGCCGCGTCGGATCGAACTCGTCCTTGCCGACCGGCGAGCCGATCTTGTTTGGCACGATGGCGTTCACCCGAATTTTGTGCGGGGCAAGCTGCACCGCCATGGCCCGCGTCAAGTTCGCGACCCCGCCCTTGGCGGCGGAATAGGCGACGGCGCGGCTTCGGCCCATGAAACCCGAGGTCGAGCCGATGTTGACGATCCGCCCGCCCGTGCCCTGCGCCGCCATCTGCCGCGCCACGTGCTTGCCCATGAGGAACTGGCTCTTGAGCGTAACCGCCAGCACCCGGTCCCACTCCTCCTCGGTGATGTCGAAAATGTGCTTGTTGTCGGAGATCGCGACGTTGTTGACCAGAATGTCGATCCGGCCGAAGCGATCGACCACGGCCTTGACCAGGGCGGCGACGTCGTCCCCCTTGGAGACGTCGGCGATGAACCGCTCGGCCTCGCCCCCCGTCGACCTGACCGCGGCGGTGACGCGCTCGCCGCGCGCCTGGTCGGTGTCGACTATCGCCACCTTGGCGCCCTCGGCGGCGAACAGCTTGGCGATCTCCTCGCCGATATTGCGCCCGGCGCCGGTCACGATTGCCACCTGATCCTTGAGCTTCATGCGACGACTTCTCCTTGTCGCCGTCGTCATTACATTCACCAACCGGGCACGGCAACAATGCCGAGCCTCGCGGGCCCGCCGCGAACATGCTAGGAAGCGGCCTCGATCACGGATGCTCGTCATGACCGCACCGCTGAAATCCGTCGAGAGCGCGACCGATATTGCCGGCCTGATGCACGACATCGGCCGCCGCGCCAAGGATGCCGCGCGCCGGCTTGCGCTCGCGCCGACGGCGCAGAAGGACAAGGCGCTTGCAGCGATGGCCGCGGCGATCCGCGCGCGTGCGGCCGACATCCTCGCGGCCAATGCCGCAGATGTGGCCGAGGCCAAGGGGTCGGGCGCAACGGCGGCGTTTCTCGACCGCCTGGCGCTCGACGACCGGCGCATTGCCGCCATGGCCGAGGGCCTCGACGTGGTGCGCGCGCTCCCGGACCCGGTCGGCACCGTGATGGAGCGCTGGACGCGGCCGAACGGCATGGTGATCGAGCGCGTGCGCGTGCCGCTTGGCGTCGTCGGCATCATCTACGAGAGCCGCCCGAACGTCACCGCCGATGCCGCGGCGCTGTGCCTCAAGGCCGGCAACGCGGCCATCCTGCGCGGGGGCTCGGAGAGCTACCGCTCGAATCGCGCCATTCACGCCGCGCTGATCGAGGGCCTGGGCGCGGCCTCCCTGCCGGAGGCCGCGATCGAACTGGTGCCGACGCGCGACCGCGCCGCGGTCGGAATGATGCTCGCGGGCCTCGACGGCGGACTCGACGTCATTGTGCCGCGCGGCGGCAAGAGTCTGGTCGCGCGCGTACAGGCGGAGGCGCGCGTGCCCGTGTTCGCCCACCTCGAGGGCATCTGCCACGTCTATGTGGACAAGGCGGCCGAGCTCGGCATGGCGCGGGCGATCCTGCTCAACGCCAAGATGCGGCGCACCGGCGTCTGCGGCGCGGCCGAGACGCTGCTCGTCGACCGCGCGGCCGCGCCCACGCACCTCAAGCCGCTCGTCACCATGCTGCTCGACGCCGGTTGCGAAGTGCGCGGCGACGAAGCTACGCGCGCGGCGGATCGACGCGTGAAGCCGGCGAGCGAGGAGGACTGGTCGACCGAATATCTCGACGCCATCATCGCCGCCAAGGTGGTCGACGGCGTGGACGCGGCCATCAGGCATATCGAACGCTTCGGTTCGCACCACACCGACACGATCGTGACGGAAGATCGCGCCGCCGCGGAAAAATTCCTCAACGAGGTCGATTCCGCGATCGTCCTGCACAATGCATCGACCCAATTCGCCGACGGCGGCGAGTTCGGCTTCGGCGCCGAGATCGGGATCGCCACCGGTCGTTTCCATGCGCGCGGGCCGGTGGGGGTCGAGCAGTTGACCAGCTTCAAGTATCGCGTGCACGGCTCGGGACAGATCAGGCCGTGACAACATTTTCGTCGTCCCGGCCAAACGGCCCAAGGCCGCGCCAGCCGGGACCCGGAGCCATCGACCGTTCCGCATCGGCTGAGTCGGTGGCTAGGGGCCCCCGCTTTCGCGGGGACGCCGAGCCTCGACGTGCGGAACGCGTGATCCCTGCAGCGGCCCGCATCGTTCTCCCGCCGCACGCGCCGGGGATGCGCATCGGCCTGTTCGGCGGCACGTTCGATCCCCCGCACGACGCCCATCTCGGCGCCTGCCTGTTGGCGATGCGGCGGCTCGGGCTCGATCGGGTCTGGTGGCTGGTGACGCCGGGCAACCCGCTCAAGGATACGCGCGGACTGGCCCCGCTGCCGGCACGCATCGTTGCCGCCAAGGCGCTGGCGCGCCATCCGCGCATCGACGTCACCGGCATCGAGGCGCAGATCGGCACGCGCTACACGTACCAGACCATCGCCTATCTGCGGCGCCACTGCCCGGGGGTGCGTTTCGTCTGGATCATGGGCGCCGACAATCTGCGCAGCTTCCACCGCTGGCAGAAATGGCGCGGCATCGCCGCCCTGGTGCCGATCGCGGTGGTCGACCGCCTCGGACCCAGCCTCTACGCCAGCGGCAGCCCTGCGGCCCAGGCGCTGGCGCGCGCCCGCATCCCCGAGCGGGCGGCGACGTCGCTGCCGAACCGCAAGCCGCCGGCCTGGGTTTACCTCCACGGACTGAAGTCGCCGCTGTCGTCGACCGCGCTGCGCGCCGCCCGTCATAAAGGCGATGCCAAAACACCACAGTATGGGGATTGCGGAACGGCGGCAGGTTGAAACCGTTAACCGGCCGTGCCTATCTTAGCGTTGCTCCGCTTCGCGCGGGGCGGCGAATGCAGCGAAAGGAAAGGAATCCTGCCAACACCTGCACTCTCTCGCGCCGGCGCCCGCCGCGCCGCCGAACCCATCTCCAAGGTGCGTCCAGACGCCGAGGAGATTCTTCGCCTTGTGCTCGCCCGCCTCGACGACATGAAGGCCGAGGACACCGTCACCATCGATCTCACCGGAAAATCCACGATCGCCGACACCATGGTTGTGACCTCGGGAAGGTCGAACCGCCATGTCGGCTCGGTCGCGGACCGCGTGCTGGAGGACCTCGCCAACGCCGGCGTGTCTGGCGCGCGGGTCGAAGGCATGCCGCATTGCGATTGGGTGCTGATCGATGCGGGCGACGTGATCGTCCACGTCTTCCGGCCGGAAGTCCGCGCCTTTTACAATCTGGAGAAGATGTGGGCGCCGGCACGACCGCACGGAAGGCGGGCGAGCTGAGCCATCCAACAGGGCCGTTGGAGGGCTTCTGGAAGGGGCGGTTGGCGGCTTGAGCCGGAGCACGGTCCATGCGTATCGTCACGCATGCGCATCGTGGTTGTCGCCGTCGGCCGCCTGAAGCAAGGTCCCGAGCGCGAGCTTGCCGAGCGCTATCGCAAGCGTGCCGCCGATGCCGGTCGCAGCGCCGGCTTGAACGCCTTCGACATCGTCGAGATCAAGGAGAGCCGGGCCGGCGACGGCACCCGGCGCATGCTCGAAGAATCGATCGCCATCGCCAATGTCATCCCCGACCGCGCCGTCACCGTGATCCTGGACCAGCGCGGGGAGAGCATGAGCAGCGCTTCCTTCGCCGGGCGGCTGCAAGGCTGGCGCGCGCAGGACAAGCCCGCGGTGGTGTTCATCATCGGCGCCGCCGACGGCCTCGCTCCCAGCCTGCGTGAGAAAGCGAGCCTGGCCATCGGCTTCGGCGCGGCGACCTGGCCGCATCAGCTCGTTCGCATCATGCTACTGGAGCAGCTCTACCGCGCGGTCACCATCCTGGCCGGGCATCCCTATCATCGGGCGTGATCGCCCCGCTGCCGGCTTACATACCGGCGAGCAGAGCCCCCGTGCTTTCGCGGCCTCTGGGGGTGCAAAGGCCCCGCGCTCAGTCTTAATCCGGTACCAATCATGATTATCTATTGCAGCGTTGGAACCGTTTTTGCATAGAACGGATCGATGTTGGCCCTGGTGCCCCCTTCCAGCGTTCTCCGTCCGGTGATCCTGGCGATGCTGGGCGTTTTGCCGCTCGGCCTGATCGCCGCGTCAGCCCAGACGCCGCGCCCCCGCCCCCAGACGCCAGCCGAGAGCAATCGCCCCGCCATCCCGCCCGCAGGTCTCGATACCCTCCAGCAGCGCGACCAGGAGCTCGAAGCGCTCCGCGCCCAACAGCGCAAAGCTCTCGAAAACGAGGCGAGGCTCAAGCGCGAGATCGAATCGATCGGGGACGACCGTCGCAAGTTCAATCAACAGATCATCGAGACCGCGTCCCGCGTCGTCACCGTGGAAGAACGGATCGCCCAGACCCAGGAGCGCCTGCAGCCGCTCGACGAGGGGGAACAGGCGCTGCGAACGTCGTTGGAGCACCGGCGCGGCCTCATCGCCGAGGTGCTGGCGGCGCTGCAGCGCATCGGGCGGCAGGCGCCGCCCGGCCTCATGATCAGGGCCGAAGACGCGCTGCAGTCGGTGCGCTCGGCGATGACGCTGGGCGCGGTGCTGCCGGAGATGCGACACCAGGCCGAGGTGCTGGCCGCCGATCTCGCCGAGCTCGTGCGCTTGCGCAAGGAGATCGCCGGGGAGCGCGACCGCCTCGCCCGCGATCTTTTCGTGCTCGCGGACGAGCGCCAGCGCCTCTCGCTGTTCGTCGATGAACGGCAAAAGCGACAGGCGGAAGCCGAACAGGCACTCTCGCAGGAGCGCGAACGTGCCGCGCAGCTTGCCCGCCAGGCCGAAAACCTCAATCAACTTATCGTCAAGCTCGAGCAGGGTCTCGACACGGTTTCGCGCGCCGCGCGGGCGGCCGCACGCTCGAGCGAGGACAGGAAGACGCCGAACGGCCGACCGGACCTCGCCGCGCTCAAGGATCCGGGACGATTGAGCCCCGCCATCGCCTTCGCCTCGGCCAAGGGCATGCTGCCGTTGCCGGTCAATGGGGCCAGAATCAGGGAGTTTGGGGCCGCGGATGGCCTTGGAGGTACCGAAAAGGGCCTATCGATCGCCGCCCGCCCGGGAGGTCAGATCACGGCTCCGTGCGACGGGTGGGTGGTTTACGCCGGTGCCTTCCGTAATTATGGCCAACTCTTGATCCTTAATGCCGGCGGCGGATATCATGTATTGCTCGCTGGGATGGAACGGATATCCGTTGACTTGGGGCAGTTCGTGGTGACGGGCGAGCCCGTTGCGGTAATGGGCGGCAACCAATCAGCCGCTGCCATAGCAGGCGGTGCAAGCCAACCCGTACTATATGTCGAGTTCCGGAAGGACGGGGTCCCCGTCGATCCAGGCCCATGGTGGGCCGCAAACGAAGGCCAGAAGGTTCGCGGATGATGCGCAAAACTTCCCTGATTCTCCTCGGTGCGGCGGCAGGCGTGGCCGTGACGCTGATCGCAACCCAGCCCCGCATCGCGTTCGACGGGCGCGCGCAAGCCGCGGCCGCCGATACCTATCGGCAGCTCAGCCTGTTCGGCGACGTGTTCGAGCGGGTGCGGGCCGACTATGTGGAGAAGCCCGATGACGGCAAGCTGATCGAATCGGCGATCAACGGCATGCTGGCCGGGCTCGATCCGCATTCCAGCTACATGGATTCGAAAAGCTTCCGCGACATGCAGGTGCAGACCCGCGGCGAGTTCGGCGGCCTCGGCATCGAAGTCACCATGGAAGACGGCTTGATCAAGGTCGTGGCGCCGATCGACGAGACGCCTGCGGCGAAGGCCGGCGTCATGGCCAACGACATCATCACGCACCTCGATGAAGAACCGGTGCAGGGGCTCACGCTCAACCAGGCGGTCGAGAAGATGCGCGGGCCGGTGAACACCAAAATCAAGCTCAAGATCATGCGCAAAGGCCAGGACAAGCCGGTCGAGGTATCGATCACGCGCGACATCATCCGCGTGCGCTCGGTGCGTTCGCGCATGGAAGGCGACGACGTCGGCTTTATCCGCGTCACCCAGTTCAACGAGCAGAGCACCGAAGGCTTGAAGAAGGCGATCGGCGATCTCTCCACCCAGGCCGGCGACAAGCTCAAGGGCTTCGTCATCGACCTGCGCAACAACCCGGGCGGGTTGCTGGATCAGGCGATTTCGATCTCCGATGCGTTCCTAGAGAAGGGCGAGATCGTCTCGACGCGCGGCCGCAATGCCGAGGAAACCCAGCGGTTCAATGCGCGCGCCGGCGACCTCACCAAGGGCAAGCCGGTCATCGTGCTGATCAACGGCGGATCGGCCTCGGCCTCCGAGATCGTCGCAGGTGCGCTGCAAGATCACCGGCGCGCCACCGTCATCGGCACCCGCTCGTTCGGCAAGGGCTCGGTGCAGACCATCATCCCGCTCGGCTCGGGCAACGGGGCGCTGCGGCTCACCACCGCGCGCTACTTCACCCCCTCCGGCCGTTCGATCCAGGCGAAAGGCATCTCGCCCGACATCGAGGTGCTGCAAGAAGTGCCCGACGAGCTCAAGGCGCGCACCGACACGCGCGGCGAGGCGTCGCTGCGCGGACACCTCAAGGCGGAAGGCGACGAGCAAACCGGGTCGCAGTCCTACATCCCGCCGGATCCGAAGGACGACAAGGCGCTCCATACCGCGCTCGATCTCATCCGCGGCATCCAGAAAAACTCGGCCTATCCGCCCAATCCGAAGACGGCAGTTCCGAACTAAGGATCTGTGGACCGCGACGGACTCATGGGGCGGCCTGCGGGCCGCCCCGATGCTTTTCGGGCTCGGCCGGCGCGCCAAGTCTCTCGATTCACGATACGGCTGCGGTTATGGATGCCGGCTGTCCGCCCGCTCCCGCGTCGCTGCGCAATGACGGAACCGAGCATGCCCCGCTTCGAATCCTTGCCCTATCGCCCCTGCGCGGGCCTCGCGGTGTTCAACCGCCGCGGCCGCGTCTTCATCGGCCGCCGCATCGACGGTCCCGAGCACGTCGACGACGTCCACGCGTGGCAGATGCCGCAAGGCGGCATCGATCGCGGGGAGGATCCCTGGCCGGCGGCCCTACGCGAGCTCTACGAGGAGACCAATATTCGCTCGGTGGAGAAGCTCGGCGAGATCGAGGAGTGGCTTTGCTACGACATTCCGCGCGAGATTGTCGGCCAGGCTTGGGGCGGCAAGTATCGCGGCCAGTGCCAAAAGTGGTACGCCCTGCGTTTCACCGGCAGCGACAGTGAAATCGACATCGCCCACCCCGCCGGCGGCCATGAGCCCGAATTCGCGGACTGGCGCTGGGAGCCGCTGCAGAACGTTGCGCGCCTGGTGGTGCCGTTCAAGCAGCCGGTCTATCGGCAGGTGGTGAAGGAATTCGCGAAGTTCGCGAAGTCATGACCTTGCGCCGGCGTCAAGTTGCGCGCGCCGACAGTCGCACTACTGTCCCAGCGCGGCCTGCAACGCCTTCAGCTGATCGAGCTTGCGGGAGAGCTTGTCGCGCTGCCAGTCGTCGGTGGAATCGGCGACGTCTTCCTCGGTATCCTTGATCACGCCGGCGAGCAGGTCGCGGTCGAACTCATCCACCGGCACCGCTATCTCCGCAAGTACGGTCAGGCCCGCCGGACCGACCTCGGCAAAGCCGCCATTGACCACGATCCGCAATTCTTCACCTTCCTCATGGACGACGAGGATCCCGGGCCGCAGCGTCGTGACGAGCGGCGCGTGTCCCGCCAGCACGCCGAATTCGCCCTCGGAGCCCGGCACGTCGACCTGGCTCACCTCGCCGGAGAACAAAAGCTTCTCCGGCGAGACGAGATCGAAATGGAAGGTGGCCATGATGAGCGTCTACTTTCTCGATCGTCAGCCGCGGGACCCGTGGGGTTCATCGACGCATCGGGCAGGTCCGGCAATGACACCTAGAACATTTAATCACGCCGCTTCCGCCGCGAGCTTCTTGCCCTTCTCCACCGCCTGCTCGATGGTGCCGACCATGTAGAAGGCCGCCTCCGGCAGGTGGTCGTATTTTCCTTCGCACAGGCCCTTGAAGCCGCGAATGGTATCGGCGAGCTGGACGAACACCCCGGGCGATCCGGTGAAGACCTCGGCGACGTGGAAGGGCTGCGAGAGGTAGCGCTCGATCTTGCGCGCACGCGCGACCGTGAGCTTGTCCTCTTCCGACAGCTCGTCCATGCCGAGGATGGCGATGATGTCTTGCAGCGCCTTGTAGCGTTGCAGAATCTGCTGCACTTGGCGCGCGACGCCGTAGTGCTCCTCGCCGACGATCATGGGAGAAAGCATGCGCGAGGTCGAGTCGAGGGGGTCGACCGCGGGATAGATGCCCTTCTCCGCGATCGAGCGCGACAGCACGGTGGTCGCGTCGAGATGCGCGAACGAGGTCGCGGGCGCCGGATCGGTCAGGTCGTCGGCCGGCACGTAGATCGCCTGCACCGAGGTGATGGAGCCCTTGGTCGTCGTGGTGATGCGCTCCTGCAGCGCGCCCATGTCGGTGGCGAGGGTCGGCTGATAGCCCACGGCCGAGGGGATGCGGCCGAGCAGCGCGGAGACCTCCGAGCCGGCTTGCGTGAAGCGGAAGATGTTGTCGACGAAGAACAGCACGTCCTGACCCTGGTCGCGGAAATACTCCGCGACGGTCAGGCCGGACAGCCCGACGCGGGCGCGCGCACCGGGCGGCTCGTTCATCTGGCCGTAGACCAGCGCGCATTTCGAGCCGGCGGCCGAGCCGTTGTTCTTCTTCGGGTCCTTGTTCACGCCGGACTCGATCATCTCGTGATAGAGGTCGTTGCCCTCGCGCGTGCGCTCGCCCACTCCCGCGAACACCGAATAGCCGCCGTGGGCCTTCGCGACGTTGTTGATGAGCTCCATGATGATGACGGTCTTGCCCACGCCGGCGCCGCCGAACAGACCGATCTTGCCGCCCTTGGCGTAGGGCGCGAGCAGGTCGACGACCTTGATGCCGGTGACGAGGATCTCCGATTCCGTCGACTGCTCGGTATAGAGCGGCGCCGGCTGATGGATCGGCCGGCGCTCCTGGTAGGTGACCGGACCGGCCTCGTCGACCGGATCGCCGATGACGTTGATGATGCGTCCCAGCGTGCCGTCGCCGACCGGCACCGCGATCGGCTGGCCGGTGTCGGAGACCTCCTGGCCGCGAACCAACCCTTCGCTCGTATCCATGGCGACGGTGCGCACGGTCTGCTCGCCAAGGTGCTGGGCGACCTCGAGCACCAGGCGGTTGCCCTGATTCTTGGTCTCGAGCGCGTTGAGAATCGCGGGCAGGTGCCCTTCGAACTGCACATCGACGACGGCGCCGATGACCTGGGTGATGTGTCCGGTAGGATTGGCCATGGAGTGTCCTTGTTAACGCGCCGCCTCGGCGCCGGAGATGATCTCGATCAGCTCTTTGGTGATCATCGCCTGGCGAGTGCGGTTGTAAGTCAGCGTCTGTTTGCGAATCATCTCGCCGGCATTGCGCGTTGCATTGTCCATCGCGGTCATCTGCGCCCCGTAGAACGAGGCGGCATTCTCCAGGAGCGCGCGGAAAATCTGCACCGAGATGTTGCGCGGCAGAAGCTCGGCGAGGATCTCGTCCTCGTCGGGCTCGTATTCGTAGACCGCGTCGCTGTCGTTGCCGGCGTCGCTTTCGAACACGGGCGGAATGATCTGTTGCGCTGTCGGAATTTGCGCCATGACGGACTTGAAGCGCGAGAAGAACAGGGTGCAGACGTCGAACGTGCCCTCCTCGTACAGCCGGACGATCTTGTCGCCGATCTCTTCGGCGTGCTCGAAGGCGAGCTTGCGAACCGAGCGCAGCTCGATGTGCTCGATGATCTGCTTCTGGTAGAGGCGGCGCAATTGCTCGTAGCCCTTGCGGCCGACGCAGAAGAACTTCACCTCCTTGCCATCGGCCATCAACGCGTTCGCGCGCTCGCGCGCAAGCCGCACGATCGCGGAGTTGAACGGGCCGCACAGCCCGCGCTCGGCGGTGCAGACCAAGAGCAGGTGCACCCGCTCGTCACCGGTGCCGCGGAGCAGTCGCGGCGCCTCGGCGAGGCCGCCGACGGCGGCGGCGATATCGCCGAGCACCTTCTCCATGCGCTCGGCATAGGGGCGCGCGGCCTCCGCCGCGACCTGTGCGCGCCGCAGCTTCGACGCCGCCACCATCTGCATCGCCTTGGTGATCTTCTGCGTCGCCTTGGTGGCGGCGATGCGCACGCGCATGTCCTTGAGGCTGGCCATCTATCCGCTTGCTCCGCTGCCGTGCCGTTAGTCCTCACCCAGGGCGTCAGGCGAACGTTTTCGCGTATTCGTCGACCGCGGCCTTGAGCTTGCCGGCGGTGGCGTCGTCGAGGTCTCTGCTGTCGCGGATGGCGGCGAGGATGCCGGGATGCTGGTTGCGCATCAGCGCCAGCAAGCCTTCCTCGAAGGCGCGCACCCGATCGACCGGAAGCGGGTCGAGATAGCCGTTGACGCCGGCGAAGATGGAGACGACCTGCTCCTCCATCTTGAGCGGCGAGAACTGCGGCTGCTTGAGCAGCTCGGTCAGCCGCGCGCCGCGGTTGAGCAGGCGCTGCGTGGTGGCGTCGAGATCGGAGCCGAATTGCGCGAACGCCGCCATTTCCCGGTATTGCGCCAGCTCGCCCTTGATGCGGCCGGCGACCTTCTTCATCGCCTTGGTCTGCGCGGCGGAGCCGACGCGCGATACCGAGAGGCCGACGTTAACCGCGGGACGGATACCCTGATAGAACAGGTCGGTCTCCAGGAAGATCTGCCCGTCCGTGATGGAGATGACGTTGGTGGGGATATAGGCCGACACGTCGTTCGCCTGCGTCTCGATCACTGGAAGCGCGGTGAGCGAGCCGGCCTTGTTGGCGTCGTTCATCTTGGCGGCGCGCTCGAGCAGCCGCGAGTGCAGATAGAACACGTCGCCGGGATAGGCCTCGCGTCCGGGCGGGCGGCGCAGCAGCAGCGACATCTGGCGGTAGGCGACGGCCTGCTTGGAGAGGTCATCGTAGATGATCACCGCGTGCATGCCGTTGTCGCGGAAATACTCGCCCATGGTGCAGCCGGAGAACGGCGCCAGATATTGCATGGGCGCGGGATCGGAGGCCGTCGCCGCAACCACAATCGAATAATCGAGCGCGCCATTCTCCTCCAGCACCTTGGCGAATTGCACGACGGTGGAACGCTTCTGGCCGATCGCGACATAGACGCAGTAGAGCTTGATCTTCTCGTCGCCGCTGGCGTTGAGCGCCTTCTGATTCAGGATGGTGTCGAGCGCGATCGCGGTCTTGCCGGTCTGACGGTCGCCGATGATCAGCTCGCGCTGCCCGCGGCCGATGGGAATGAGGGCGTCGATGGCTTTGAGGCCGGTCGCCATCGGCTCGTGCACGGATTTGCGCGGGATGATTCCCGGCGCCTTGACGTCGACGCGTCTGCGCTCCTTGGCGTCGACCGGTCCTTTGCCGTCGATGGGGTTGCCGAGCGCATCGACGACGCGGCCGAGCAGGCCCTTGCCGACCGGCACGTCCACGATCGCGCGCGTGCGCTTGACAGTCTGGCCCTCCTTGATTTCGCGATCCTCGCCGAAGATCACGATGCCGACATTGTCGGCCTCGAGATTGAGCGCCATGCCGCGCACGCCGTTCTCGAACTCGACCATCTCGCCCGCCTGGACGTTGTCGAGGCCGTAGACGCGGGCGATGCCGTCGCCGACCGAGAGCACCTGGCCGACCTCGGAGACCTCGGCCTCCTGGCCGAAGTTCTTGATCTGCTCTTTCAGGATTGCCGAAATTTCGGCGGGGCGGATGTCCATCAGCGGGCCTCTTTCATCGCGAACTTGAGCGCATTGAGTTTGGTGCGCAGCGAACTGTCGACCATGCGGGAGCCGAGCTTGACGATGAGGCCGCCGATGATCGACGGATCCACCTTCACATTCACCTGCACGTCCTTCTTGGTCACCGCGGTCAGCGCGTCCTTGATGGCGGCGAGATGCGCCGCGCTCGGCGGCTCCGCGAGCGTCACCTCGGCGGTAACCTCGCCCTTGTGTTTGGCAACCAGCCCCCGGTAGGCGCGCACCATGTCGAGCGCGGCGAACAGCCGGCGGTTGGATCCGAGCACCTTGAGGACGTTGGCGGCGAGCCCGTCTATGCCGACCTTGTCGAGCACCCCCGAGAGCGCGCGCGCCTGCTCGTCGGCAGAGAGCACCGGGCTGCGCAGCAGACGCGCGAGATCGGCCACCTCGGACACGAGCGCGTCGAACCGGTCGAGATTGACCTTGACCGTGTCGACCTCATTCCGCTCGAGCGCAAGCTCGAACAGCGCGTTCGCATAGCGGCGCGCCATGCCGGATACGATTGCGTCTTCGCCTGCCACGTCGATGCTCTTTCGGCAATTCCGCAGGCTCGGCACCGTCGCGGACGGTGGGCGCCAAGCCCTTGAAATTCAATGGGACTTGCATTTCCGCGGCGAGCACAGGCGCGCCCGGTAGGCCCGCGAAAAATCGCGCGGTTTGCTAACACACCGTAAACTGCGGCGCAACACGACGAAACCTCCGGTCGGGCTGGCCTTCGACCCCACACATTGCACCGGTGACCGGTACCGGTGCTACACAAGCTGTCCTCCTCGCGTCCCCAGTCTCCCGGAATCTTCCGACGTGCCGAACGCCGCTCCGCATCACCTCGCCAATTCGACGGCTCGTCTCATGCTGGTCGCGGTGAGCCTGGCCTGGGGCCTGACCTGGCCGGCCATGAAGATCGCGCTCAACGGCATTCCGCCGTTCAGCATGCGCGTCGGCACCTCCGGGCTGGCGACCCTCACATTGTTCGCGCTGGCGTTCCTGCAGCGTCGCAACATCGGGATTCGCAGCGCTACCGCGGGCGTGCATCTCGTCGTCGCCGGCTGCTTGAACGTGGCGTGCTTCACGGTGTTCTCGGCTTTCGCCCAACTCGCGACGGCGACGTCGCGGGTCGCGGTGCTCACCTACACGATGCCGATCTGGGCCGCGCTGCTCGCCCGCCCGGTGCTGGGAGAGCGGCTGACCGCGATGCGAGGCATTGCGCTTCTGCTGTGCGCCGCCGGATTGACGGTCCTGATCAGGCCGCTGCTGGGATCGAGCGACCTGATCGGCCTGGTCCTCGCCTTGGCAACGGCGGTGACCTGGGCCGCCGGCACGGTCTATCTCAAATGGGCGCAAATCGACGCCGACCCGTTGGCGATCGCGGTGTGGCAACTGGTCGTGGCGCTGCTGTTCACCATCGCCGGCCTGCTGCTGTTCGAAGGGTCGCTGCACCTGTGGCCAGCGCCCCCATCCGCCCTATGGGCACTGGTCTTTTCCGGCGTGGTCGGCTCCGCTTTCGCCTATCTGCTCTGGTTCGAGATCGTCCGACGGCTGCCAGCCATGACCGCGTCGCTGGGAGTGCTCAGCGTTCCGGTGGTGGGCATCATCGCCTCGGTGCTGGTGCTGGGCGAGCGGCCGACCATTCCCGACATCGTCGGCTTTGCCCTCATCCTCGCGGCCGCCGCCTGCGTGCTGCTTGCACCCAATGTACGCTCATCCGAGACCGCACCGATCGAGCAATAGTTTTGGCCTTTGCGTCTCATGGAGGTCCGTCATGGCGTGGATCTATCTGACCGTCGCCGGCCTATTCGAGATCGGCTGGGCGATCGGGCTGAAATATACCGATGGCTTCACTCGCGTCCTGCCCTCGCTGTGGACCATTGCCTGCATGATCGCGAGCATCTTCCTGCTCGGGCTAGCGCTCAAGACACTCCCGGTCGGAACCGCTTATGCGGTTTGGACCGGCATCGGAGCGGTCGGCACGGCCATCCTCGGCATCTGGCTGTTGGCCGAGCCGGCGACCGCGCTGCGCTTGCTGTGCATCGGACTGATCCTGTGCGGTATCGTCGGGCTCAAGCTGGTAACGTGAACCGCCGGGCCATCATGCCATCCCCCGACCGCGCCGACGGCAAAGCTTTTGCCGGCCGCCTGCTGGAGCTGCTGTGCCTGCTCTGGCTCGCCGGCATGGCGATGCGCGTCACCGTTCTGGCCGTGCCGCCGGTGATCCCGTTGATCCGCGCCGATTTGGGCATGACCGAGACCCAGGTCGGGCTGCTGATCGGGCTTCCACTGGTGACTTGGGCGATCGCCGCGGTTCCGGGATCACTGCTGATCGCGCGCCTCGGGGCGACCGCGACGCTCGCTGCCGGACTCGCGATCACGGCGGTTGCGGCGGCGGCGCGCGGCGCGGCGCCCAACGTCTGGCTGCTCTATGTCGCCACCATCGCGATGGGCTTCGGCATCGCCATCATGCAGCCGGCGATGCCAACCCTGGTGCGCGAATGGCTGCCGCGGCGCATCGGCCTCGGCGCCGCCGTGACCACCAATGGCATGCTGGGCGGGGCCACGCTCGCCGCGGCAGTAAGCATTCCGCTCGTACTCCCGCTCGTGGGACAGAGCTGGCGGCTCGATCTTCTGGCGTGGGCCGCGCCGGTGCTGCTCACGGCGCTGCTCGTCCTTGCGCTGGCGCCGCGGGCGCGTCCACCGGCCGGCGTCGCCAGCGAGAACGGACGCCGTTGGTGGCCCGACTGGCCGAATCCGTTGATCTGGCTGCTCGGACTTACCTTTGGCAGCAACAATGGGCTGTTCTTCGCCGCCAACGCCTTCCTGCCGGATTATCTCGTCAGCATCGGCCGCGCCGACCTCATCGGCGCGGCTCTCGGCTGGATGAACGGCTCCCAGCTCATCGCATCGACCTTGCTGCTGCTGACGGCCGGATACCTGCAGGGTCGCGCATGGCCTTACGCGGTATTCGGGTCGGCAACGCTCGTGGCCGTGCTCGGCATCGTGGGGGCGGACGGGAGCTGGATCGTGGTCGCGACCGCGCTGCTCGGATTCGCGTTGGCGGTCACCTTTGTGGTGACGTTCGCGCTGCCGCCGCTGCTCAGCCCGCCCGGCGACGTGCACCGCATCTCGGCCGGGATGTTCACCGTCAGCTACGGCTGCGCGGTCGTCGTTCCGCTGATCTGTGGCGCCTTGTGGGACCTGACCGGGCAGGCGTGGGCGGCATTCGTGCCGCTCGGCGTTTGCGCAGTCATCCTGACCATGCTCGGCCTTGCGCTCAGCCTGCATGGCCAGCGGCTTAGCGTCAGCGGTGCCGACAGTGCATAATTCCACCGGGCAAAATTGACCGAAAGCGGCGGTATGGGTGAACGTCAACGTCGAGGAATGGGACCCGAATCGGCCGATGCCGCGCACCGTCATCACGCCGCCGGCCGGCGGCGCGCCGAGCCCCGACATTCCCAATTGGTGCTAGCACGAATACGGCAACCGCGTTACGCGCTGCACCGCATTCGGGACACGCGTCACCGCACCGCGATCGGCGCCACGGTCGAGCCGGTGCCGCCCTGGATCTTCAGCGGCTGCATGATGAAGGCGAACTCGGAAACGCCTTTCGCCGCCAACTCGTCGAGCTTGAGATTCTCGAGCAGGTGAACGCCGTTCACGACCAACGCGATCTGGTGCACGGGCAGCGAGATCAGCTTGTCGGGATTGGGGGCGACTTCGACCGGCCAGTTGTCGGAGCCGAGCAGCATGGGGTCCTTGGCAATCAGCCACTCCGCCGCCTTGACGCCGATGCCCGGACACGACTTGACGTAGCGCGCATTATCTTTGCCATACAGCCTCCCCCAGCCGGTATTGATGATGATGGCGTCGCCCGGCTGCAGCGTCACGTTCTGCTTCTTCAGCGCGCCTTCGATATCCTCCACCGTGATCTCGTAGGTGTCGCCGAGCATCTCGACGCCCTTGTAGCCGGCGACGTTGATCAGCACCCCGCGCGTGATCAGCGCGCCGACATTGTGCACGCCCAGCTTGGTAAAACCCGAACGGGTCGCGTTCTCGGCGACCTTGAAGCAGTTGTACCAGCTGTTCTCGTGGGTCTGGTGCGCGAAGCCGTCGAACTGCGTGCCGACCTGCCCGATCTCGGAAATCACGATCTCTTCGTTGCTGCCACGCCGGTTGGCGAACTCGTTCATGAACGTGCGCTTGACATGGACGTCGAAGCGCCGGGTGCCGAAGAACGGCATGTTGGCGCCGAGCACATGTCCGAGCTCGATCACTTCCCCGGTCTTGATCAGCTTGACCGCGTTGAGCACGCTCTGCGGCTTCATGTGATTACCGGAGCCGCGCTCATCGCCCGCGCCCCATTTCGACGGGCAGCGCGCGCTTTCTGGCGGCGGCGTCCACGTCGGCGCCTGCGCCAGAGCCGCGCTGCCGCCCACGAGCATTGCGCCCAGCACGGCGCCGAATGCGATGCGTTGCATGGTGTCCTCCCGGTGCGTTTGTTGTTCCGGACATGGTCCGGCCCGATCAGAATGCGCTCCGCCGCAGCGCCCCGCAAGCACCGGTTGTCGCGTTGGAGTCGGTCCGCAACAGCTACATGAAACTCTGCGGGTCGACGTCGACCTCGAGCTTGACGTTGCCCTTGCGTCTCGGCGCGGCGGCGAGCCATTCCCGCAGATACGCCGAAAGATCGAAAGCGCGCGGGGATTTCACCAGCAGCCGGAAGCGATGGCGACCGCGCACGACGGCGAGCGGCGCTTCCGCCGGCCCCAGCACGCGCACTTCCTGCGCGCGCGGCGCCGCGGCTGCGAGATGGCGCGCGTGCAGTTCGGCCGCCGACCGATCGCCCGCCGAGATCACCAGGCTGGCGAGCCGTCCGAACGGCGGATATTGCGTCCTTTCGCGCAGCTCGATCTCGCTGGTGTAGAACGCATCGCGATCCGCCGCTATAAGCGCGCGCATGACCGGATGCTCGGGCTGGTGCGTTTGCAGATAGCCGACGCCGTGGCCCTCCTCGCGCCCGGCGCGGCCGATGACCTGATGCAGCAATTGAAACGTGCGTTCGGCCGCGCGCGGGTCGCCATTCGCCAAGCCGAGATCCGCGTCGATGACGCCGACCAGGTTGAGCTTCGGGAAGTGATGACCCTTGGCGACGAGCTGCGTCCCGATGACGATGTCGAAACGCCCCTGGGCGACGTCGTCCAGCTCCTCGCGCAGCCGCTCCACCAATTCGACCAGGTCACTGGACAGCACCAGGATGCGGCTCGCCGGAAACAGCTCCGCCGCCTCTTGCTCCAGTCGCTCGACGCCGGGGCCGACCGCGACCAATGATTCAGTCGCCTGGCATTGCGGGCACTGCGCTGGCAGCGGCATCGAGAACCCGCAATGGTGGCAGACGAGCCGACGTCGAAAGCGGTGATCGACCAGCCAGGCGTCGCAATTCGGGCATGCCAGCCGAAATCCGCATTGTCGGCAGAGCGTGAGCGGCGCATAGCCGCGGCGATTGAGGAAGAGAAGCGCCTGCTCGCCGCGGTCGAGCGCGCTCGTCACCGCGGCGGCGAGGCGCGGCGCGATGAAGCGGCCGCGCGGCGGGCCTTCGGCGCGCAGATCGATCGCCTCGATGGCGGGAAGCTGCCCGCTGCCGAAGCGCTCCGGCAGATGCACCCGGGCGTAGCGACCCCGCCGCGCATTGACCTCGGTCTCGACCGAGGGCGTCGCCGACACGAGCACGATCGGGATGTCGGCGCCGCGCGCACGCACCACCGCCATGTCGCGCGCGTGGTAGCGCGCGCCGTCCTCCTGCTTGTAGGCCGGATCGTGCTCCTCATCGACCACGATCAGCCCGAGATCGGCATAGGGCAGAAACAGGGCCGAGCGCGCGCCGACGATGACGCTCACTTCGCCCGCCGCGACCGCGCCCCAGGTGCGCGCGCGCAAGCGCTGCGAGAGTTGCGAGTGCCATTCCGCCGGGCGCACGCCGAAGCGTTGCGCGAAGCGATCGAGGAATTGCGACGTCAAGGCGATCTCAGGCACTAGAACCAGCGCTTGCCTACCTCGGCGGATGACCTCGCCGACCGCCTCGAAATAGACTTGCGTCTTGCCCGAGCCGGTGACGCCGTCGAGCAACGTGACGCCATAGCCGCCCCTCGCCACGGCCGCGCGCAGTGCATCCGCCGCCGCGCCCTGCGCCGGCGCAAAATCGGGCGGGGCGAAATCCGGATCCGGCGGGCGCGCCACCGGTTCGGGCGGCAGCACTACGCTCTCCAGCGTCCCTTCGTCGACCAACCCGTCGATAACGCCGGGCGAGACGCCGGCACCCTCGGCGACGTCGCGCTTGGCGCGCGCCGGACCGTCGGCGAGGAGCGCGAGCACGCGGTTGCGCGCGGGCGTCATCCGCTTCGGCGCGGGTCCGGCGAGGCGCACGCCGACGCGTTCGCGTGCGGGCCCGAGATGCTCGCCCATGCGCAGCGCCATCCGCAGCACCGTGCCGCGGGGGCTGAGCGTGTAGCTCGCCACCCAGTCGATGAAGTTGCGCAGCTCCGGCTTGAGCGGCGGGATGTCGAGCTTGTCCTCGACGTCCTTCATGCGGTTGCCGAGCCGGGGATTGGGCGTGGCGTTTTCCCCCCACACCACCGCCGTCGCCGCGCGCGGCCCCAGGGGCACGGTCACGACGTCGCCGGGCGCGAGTTCGAGCCCGCCCGGCACCCGATAGGAGTAGGCCTGGTCGAGGGCGACCGGAACCAGAACATCGACGACGCGGTTGGCCATGGGCGATCGGCCAATTCGCAGCACTTAAGGAAGAGTGAACGAAGGGGTGAGATATATTCCGCCATGTCAAGCGCAACGTCCGTTCCTGAATTCGCCTTTGCCGGCGCGGACGTTGCCCGCGAGCTCGCGCGCTGGCTCGCATATCTTTCCGCCGAGCGCCGGATGTCGCCAAAAACTGTCGAGGCCTACGAGCGCGACGTGCGCCAGTTTCTCGCCTTCCTCTGCGAGCATCTCGGCCGCCGAGTGACGCTGTCGACCTTGTCGCGGCTCGAGCCGCTCGACGTGCGCGCCTTCATGGCGGCACGGCGAGCCGACGGTATCGGCAGTCGTTCGCTGATGCGCATGCTCGCGGGCGCGCGCTCCTTCGCCCGCTTTCTCGAACGCAACGGCACTGGCAGGGTCGGTGCGCTCGCAGCCGTGCGCGCGCCGAAACTGGCAAAGACCTTGCCGAAGCCGCTCGCGATCGCCGCCGCCAAGCGCGTCACCGAGGCGGACCTGCGCGCCGGCGAGGAGCGCGAGCCTTGGATTCTCGCGCGCGACGCCGCGGTGCTCGCTCTGCTCTACGGCGCGGGCCTGCGCATCTCCGAGGCGCTGGCCCTGCAGCGCGGCGACCTTCCTCCGCCGGGGCGGGGAGACACCATCACGGTCACCGGCAAGGGCAACAAGGCTCGCATGGTGCCGGTGCTAGCGCAGGTCGCCAAGCTCGTCGCCGAATACCTCGCCCTCTGCCCCTACGAGCTTCGCGCCGACGGTCCCTTGTTCGTCGGCGCCAAGGGCGGCTGGCTGTCGGCCCGCGTGGTGCAGCTGGCGATGGCGCGCCTGCGCGGGGCACTCGGCCTGCCGGATACCGCAACGCCGCACGCGCTACGCCATTCCTTCGCGACTCATCTGCTGGCGCGCGGCGGCGATTTGCGCGCGATCCAGGAGCTGCTGGGACATGCCTCCCTGTCGACGACCCAGCTCTACACCGCAGTCGATACCGAACGGCTGCTGGAAGTCTATCGTAGCGCCCACCCTCGCGCCTGAGCGGGTGCTCGATTCGCGCGCGCACACCCATTGCGCCAAGGCAACGAAATGCTAGCTTCCTTGCCGACGCCTGGGGAGACGACACATGCGGTGCCTGCGCATTCTCGCTGTCGCCGCCGCGTTCGCGGCGGCAAATTTTTCACCGACTGCGGCGCAGCCACAGGCGCAGCCGTCGCCGGCAGCGATGGAGGCGGCGCAGGCCCTTTTCACCCAACTGTTCGCCCACGGCTTTGTGACGCTCAACGCGCAAGCCGTGCAGATCGCCTGGCCCGGGATTGAAAACGCTTTGCGGGCGCAGAAGCCGGACATCGACCCGGCGACCCTTGCCGAATTGCGCCGGGAATTCGAGCGCATCCGTCTCGCGCGTCTATCCGAGGCGGTGAAGGATGTTCGGGCAATCTACGCTCGCTATCTCACCGCCGACGACATGCGCGTGCTGGCGGCTTTTTACGGCACTCCGACCGGCACGAAGCTGCTGCAAGCCCTGCCCAAGATCCTGCCCGAGGCGTTCGCCACCGTGCTGCCGCGCCTGCAAACGATGACGACGGAGACGCAGGATTCGTTCCTCAAGCTCCTGCGCCAGCGCGGTGTGCTCAACTGAGCGCAAGCGAGTCGCAGTCGGCGCTGCCCCACTTGGCCGGCGAAACATTTTCATTCATGCAAGATGACGAAGCTGCGACAAACGTCGCCGCTCGCTCCCCCTTGCGGAAGCCGGCCAGTTCGATACATCGTTTATCGGCGGCGCACGGAGGGCGACATGAGCCATGGCGTTCACGCGGTCCAGCATGAGGTCGAGCACGAGATCGAGCACGAGGAGCACGGCCATGGCGGCGGGCGCGGACCTTGGCTGGGGCAGAGCACCAACAGGAAGATCGCGCTGCTGATTTCGGTGATCGCGCTGTTCCTGGCGCTCGCTGAAATGTTCGGCAAGAGCTCGCAAACGGAAGGCATTTCACTCAACATCAAAGCGTCCGATACCTGGAATTTTTTCCAGGCCAAGACGATTCGCCAGACCACGCTGCGAACCGCCGCCCAGGCCCTGACGATCGAAGCCGCGACCGTGCCCGACGAAGCAAGAAAGGCGGCTCTCCTCAAGCAAGCCGACGACTGGATGAAGACGGTGGCGCGCTACGAGTCGGATCCGGCGGAGAAGGACGGCCGCAAGGAGCTACGCGCGCTTGCGGAAAAATACGAGCACGAACGCGACATGCATTTGGCGCGCTACCACCACTACGAGTTCGCCTCGGCCGCCTATCAGATCGGCATCGTGCTGGCATCGGCGGCCGTCATCACCGGCATGATTGCGCTGGTTTACGCGGCCGTCGGTCTCGGCGTGTTCGGATTGGCCTTCATGGGTCTCGGGTTCTTCAACCCTCACTATCTGCACTCGCTCCACTTGATCTAACAGCGGTCACGCCGCGGCGCGCATCGCCTGCATGCGCCGGCGGATGCGCAGGAGCAGGCGCAAGGTGCGCCCAGCGCGTCTGGGGCTCCACATCCGCAACCAGGATCGCAGGCGCCGCTTGATCGGATCAATCAAGCCGTGCGCCCAGACCAGCCACACCATCACGCGCTGGTAAAGCCATCGGAACCAGGCG
>CAVQIP010000034.1:0-213588 GCA_963712565.1 uncultured Alphaproteobacteria bacterium
GCCGACCGCCGCGCCGCCGAGCAGCGTGATGAACTCGCGCCGCTTCATTCGATCACCTCGTCGGCGAGCTGCTGCTCTGCGCTGATCGACGGCAGGCGATTGCGGCCGGCCAGGTCGGCGATCAGCTTTTGGTGCAACTGCAAGAAGCTGTCGGTCGGCAGGATCAGCCCGCCGTTCGGCTCGCGCCCGAAGCGCTCCAAGGCGGGTTCGATGTCGGGGGTGACGCGAACGGGGACAACAATCGCCTGCACGCCGAGGGGGGGCGCAGCGGTCTCGACCGCACGCATGAAGAACTTCGACTGCGGCGATGTGTCGGGATTGAACATGACCGCGACGCGCGCGAGGCCGGGCGCAATTTCCTTGAGCAAGTCGAGCCATTTGCCGCCAATCGAGAACTCGTACGCGCCTGAAGCCGGTGAGGTTGCCGCCCGGATTCGTCAAGCTCCCAACAAAGCCTTGCGCAACGGGATCGGAGACCTGCACGAAGACGACCGGCACGGTGCTGGTGGCTTGCTGGATGACGGTCAGGTTCGTCGTGGAGGCTAGGATCACGTCTGGCATTAGCCCGATCAACTGCGCCGCGTAGGTCCGTGCGAGTGCGGCGTCACCGGCGTTCCAGCGAATATCGACGTGGAGGTTTTGGCCTTCGGTCCATCCCAACTGGCGGAGTGCCTCGACGAGGGTCGCCACGTACGACTGGGGTCTCGTCTCGGTTGCAGCGCCGTTCATCAGCACTCCAATGCGCCGCATCCGCTCGCCCTGCTGCGCCTCGCGCCGCGAGCGGCCACGCCGACGCCGCGCCGCCGAGCAGCGTGATGAACTCGCGCCGCTTCATTCGATCACCTCGTCAGCGACGGCGAGCAGCGTCGGCGGCATGTCGAGGCCGAGCGCCCTTCAGCGCGCTGCGGGGATCTCTTGCAAGCCCGCACGGCAAGTCAACGCATTGCGCCGCGGGCCCCCTCCGTCATGACCACAAAGGAAAGGGTTGGACCGGTCGAGCGGTGCGGGCCGTGGCGGGCAACGACGCATTGGTCGCTGGAACGGCCGTCGCGCTTGCCATCATCATGACGACGACCACCAAGCAGAAAACATATTCGAGCGCGCGATGGTCATCCCGAACGCGGAGGGGAGCGGGATAGCCAACCGTCGGACGCCGGCGCCTCCGGTAAGGCTGGCGGCGGCAAGGGCGGAAATAGCCCCGGCGCCGAAATACGAGCCCAGCAAGCGCCTCGACCCGGCGTGGACTCGGGAAGGCGACGGGCCGGGACTTGCCACAACGCCACGGGCAACGGAGCGTCATGACCGGGCAGGGAAGGCCCTCAAGACAGCCCGGTTCGAATGACGCGCCAGCTAACCTGGCGGCGGCGTGAGCAGTGATCGAGAAAACCCCGCCTTGGTGCAGGCCAAAGCGGGGGTTCAAACCCTCGGGATTCTCTCGGGGGTGACGGGGAGGCGTCCGAGGGTCAACAGGCGTCGATCCAAAGCCTGATGCTGACCATCGGCTTCAGTCGAATACCATGGAAAAATCCCTATAGTGTTCCGTGGGCAGATGCGTTGCATTCGTCATCATGTGGAAGGGGTCAACCCCGCCAATCGATGCAGTGGCAACACGCGCTTGGGTGTTTGAGGCGGCCCATCCCGCGATCCCTGCGGCGATCAAAGCGGCGGCAACGGCAAACAGGGTGATCTTGCGCATGGAGTTCTCCCGTGCAATCAGCTCAAGACGGTAGCTCAAGCCATTCGACGGCTATCAATATGCCGGACCACGGCTTCGGCCGCTGTGATGGCGATCACGAAATGGTCGATTTCATTGGTCCGGCCTATAGCTCATGTAGACGATGGAGGAGCGAACATGCCCCTCATTCCTGATATCGCCGTTTTCCAGAGGAAACTCGCCACCCTTCCTCTCGTAACCTACCAGGCCGGCGAGACCGTGCTCAGCGCCGCCTCGACAACCGGCCAGCTGCTGATCCTTCAGGAGGGCCAAGTCGCGGTCGTAAAGGAAGGCGTTGAGATCGCCAGGGTCACGGAGCCTGGTGCCGTGTTCGGCGAACTCTCCGTGCTGCTGGATCAACCGCACACGGCGGACGTACGTGCGCTGGAAGCCTCGCAGTTTCACGTCGCCGATGCGGCTGCCATGCTCAGGGTAGACCCGATCGCGCTCCTTTACGTTGCAACGGTCCTGGCGCAGCGTCTCGATAGCGCCAACAAGGCCCTCCTCGAGCTGAAGCGCCAGGTTCAAACCGGCGAGCCGCGCAGCGTAATTGGAAGAACGGTCGAGAAGATCGAAGGACTGCTGGGCGCTACGGGCGCCAATCTTATGTATGCCGGCTATCCTTATGATCCGTTCACCGACGCACCGAAGAGCTGAACGGAAGACGCGCCCTACCGCTCCGGGCGGTCGCCCGACTGGCTCAAGATGAAGAACCCGGCTTGCGCCGCGGTGAGGCGTGAGGCCTACGGCAACAATGAATAGCACCGTTTGGGCTACTCTTTGAGAGCGGCGTTGAGCATCTCGCCGTATATCTCCGCAACGTCATCACTGGTTGCTCCTTCGCCGTTCGCGTAATCCCATAGCGTTACGGCGTCGATCATCTTGGCGGTCGGTCTCTTCGGAAGGATCACAAAACCCGCCTCGCCAAGAGTGGTCATCAAGTCGCTATAGCCTTGTTCGATCGTGCCCCGGTCGCTCTGAAATGCGAGCAGGAACTCTGAGACGGCCTCTCTCGCTGTCTTGCTCATGCTCTCGGCCCTCCGCGGATCGAGCGAGCATAGCACGCATCACCTGATCGTGCCGGCATTCCGCTGGCGGGGCGATACTGCACTGAGGAATCCGATTACCGGCATCGCCGCCTGCTGCGCGTGCGCTGCGAGCGGCCACGCAACCGCCGCGCCGGCGATGAGCGCTATGAACTCGCGCCGCTTCACTCGATCACCTCGTCGGCGGTCGAGAGCAGCGACGATGGAACGGTGAGGCCGAGCGCCTTAGCGGTGATCAGGTTGATGACGAGATCAAATTTGGTCGGCTGCTCGACCGGGATGTCGCCCGGCTTTGCCCCGCGCAGAATCTTATCGACAATCTCGGCGGCGCGCCTCCATTGGTCCAGGAAGTTTGGTCCATAGGACATCAGACCTCCCGTTTCGACGTACTCCCGGGAATTGTAAATCGTCGGCAGGCGCGCGCTCGTGGCTAAGGTGTGAATGCGAGCGCGGTTGGTTATTACGAGCGGGTCGGTACAAACATAAAGTGCCTCCGCCCGGCCCTTGAGCGCGTCGAAGCCGGGCGCGATATCTTCTGCTCGTCGGATTTCGACCGTGGTGGCCTCGAAGCCCAAGCGTACGAGCCGCGGCCTGCACTTCGCCCATTTCCAGCGCGGCTCCGGGGGAGCCGACATTGGCCATGATCGCCAAGCGGCGGAGACCGGGGACAATCTCGCGCAACAGTTCGAGTCGCTTGCCAGCAACATCGGTCTGTTGGAGCGACAGGCCTGTGACGTTTCCGCCGGGTCGCGCGAGACTGGCGACGAGGCCGGCTCCAACCGGGTCTGTCGCTGCCGCGAAGACGATAGGGATGACCGACGTCGCTTGCTTTGCGGCCAGGACTGGTGAGCTGGCATAGGTGACAATGACATCGACTTTCAACCGAACGAACTCAGCCGCGATCTCGGCGGCGCGGTCTGAGCGTCCTTCCGCCCAGCGATACTCGATCGCGACGGTGCGACCCTCGATCCAACCGAGGTCACGCAGACGCTGCACAAAAGCAGCAACCCATTGGCTCATGGCTGAAGGCGTGCTCGAGCCCAAGAACCCGATGATCGGCAGCTTCGCTGGCTGCTGCGCGCTCGCCGCGAGCGACCATGTCGCCGCCGCACCACCGAGCAGCGTGATGAACTCGCGCCGCCTCACTCGATCACCTCGTCGGCGCGGGCGAGCACGCTTGGCGGAATATCGAGGCCGAGCGCCTTCGCAGTGGTCAGATTGATGACGAGATCAAACTTGGTTGGTTGCTCAACCGGGATGTCGCCCGGCTTCGTCCCGCGCAGAATCTTGTCGACATGGTCGGCGGCGCGGCGGAAGAGGTCCGGGAAATTCGGTCCATAGGACATCAAACCACCGCTGTGGACGTATTCGCTGAGGTTGTGCATTGTCGGCAGACGCGCGCCGAGCGCCAAAGCATTGATGTGATCCTGTCTGGCGGTGACGAGCGCGGTCGCACAAACATAAACCGCGTCCGCGCGGCCCTTCAGCGCCTCGAAAGCGGGCGCAATCTCATCGGCCTGCCGGATGAGCGACCTGACGATTTCAATGCCAAGCTTGCGCCCTGCTGCCTCAATTTCGCTGAACTCCAGATTAATGGACGGTGTAAAATCGCCAAAGACCGCCAAGCGGCGAAGAGCGGGGACAACCTCGTGTAGGATTTCAACGCGCTTGCCGACGGTATCGATCTGCTGGATGGAAAATCCGGTCACATTGCCGCCGGGGCGCGCCAAGCTCGCGACCAAGCCGACCGCGACTGGATCCGCTGCCGCGGCAAACACAATGGGGATGGTTGATGTGGCCTGCTTTGCCGCCAGAACGTTTGCAGGCGACGAGGTGAAGATGAGATCGACAGGGAGCTTGGCATACTCGGCCGCGATTTCCGCGGCGCGCTCGTTGCGGTTCTCTGTCCAGCGGTAAACAACCGTTGCATTGTTGCCGTCGAGCCAGCCGAGTTGCCGCAATCGCTGCACAAAAGCGCTGACGAATTGACCATGGGATGCTGGGTTCCCGGGGCCGAGGATTCCGATGATTGGCCGCTTCGATGACTGCTGCGCGCGCGCCGCGAGCGGCCACGCGACTGCCGCTCCGCCGAGCAGCGTGATGAATTCGCGCCGCTTCACTCGATCACCTCGTCGGCGCGGGCGAGCACGCTTGGCGGAATATCGAGGCCGAGCGCCCTCCCAGTCTTGAGGTTGATCACCAACTCGAAGCGCGTCGGCTGCTGAATCGGAAGGTCGCCGGCCTTCTCGCCGCGCAGGATGCGGTCGACATAGGTCGCCGTGCGGCGGAAGATGTCGGCGTAGTCCCCGCCGTAGGAGGCAAGCCCGCCGTCCGCCGCGTAGAAGCGGGTCGGGTAGATGGTTGGCAGGCGATCGCGCGCCGCCGCCGCGATGATCGACGCCCGATGGACGCCGGTCGCCGCCCCTGGCAGCACCAGCAGCGCGCCGTCGCTCCCGCTGTGCGCGAAGGCATCGATGGCTGCCGCGATGCCGGCGTCGTCGCGCACGTGAAGCAGCGTCAACGCGACGGGGCGGCGCGCGTTGGCCGCCTCGATGGTGCGCAGATATTGCTCGCGTGCCATGTTGGCCGGATCGAGCACGATACCGGCGCGTCGCGCCGACGGCGCCAGCTCCTTGAGCATGTCGAGCCATTTTCCGCCGAGCGACGGCTCGGTGACGGAGAAACCGGTGAGATTGCCGCCCGGATGCGCCAGGTTGGCGACGAGGCCGGCAACGACCGGGTCGGCGCCGGCCGCATAGACGATCGGGATGGTCGTGGTCGCCCGCTGGACCTCGGTGGCGACCGGCGCGGTATTGGCCACGATCACGTCGGGCGCGCCCGCCACCATCTCCGCCGCGTACCGGCGCCGTAGCTCGGCGTCTGCGGTGGCGAAGCGGATGTCGAATACGACGTTGCGCCCCTCGCTCCAGCCTAGCTCCTGCAGCGTTCGCAGCAGCACCACGACGCGGTTACGTGCTTCCGCGTCGCCCTCGCCGTAGCCCATGAGGATGCCGACCCGCCGCACGCGCTCCTGCGCTCGCACCGCGCCCGCCGCCAGCGGCCAGGCGGTGGCCACGCCGCCGATGAGCACGATGAAGTCGCGCCGTTTCACTGCCCGATGCCTCCCGTGCTTCCGACAGAAAGAATAGCACACCTCGGTCCGGCAGGAGGTGCTGCACTGCGGGATTTCGAGCCGGTCATCACAGTGCGGCGTATTCGGGCTACGCGAGGGCCACGTGTACTACTAGCTGGCCCTCGGGGGGATGACGGGTAATGTGCCCCTTGCCTGTCGTATCCTCCGCTAGCACAACGCTGCCTGCGGGGAGTTGACGGATGTCGCCATCGCTCGTCTCGAATTCGACCTCGCCGGTTAGCCAGAGCACAAGCAGTCGCTGCGGCGGATTGTGCCAATCCGTTTCCCCCGTACCCTTTGGGACGTAGCAGATATTATACCATGAAGCCGGAAGGTTTTCCGTAAGGCCCAGCGCGGGAGTGTCCTTGAAAAGCTTTTTTGGCTGCAAAGCAATGTCGATATCTTCCATGTGAGTTTCGCCGTTGGCATCGGCAAAGATGCGAAGGCATATCACGCGCTCATTGCAAGCACGTCCAGTTGAAGTCACTGCCATATGCTTTCCTTTTTAGATTGCACGCGCTCAACAATCGCCACTGAAGCACCTCTGCCGCCCCGGAGTCTTGGTGTCCCGCAATGCAACCTGTGCGGCAAGCTTGTGACCAAGCGCCGGAAAGCTCCATTCAATCGATGAAGTCGGGTTCGGGTCAAAACCGGTAAGCGTCGAAGTGAGCAAATATTTTCCGGTTTTCCTCCGAAAGCCGACAGCGCTCAGCGCGGTTGGCACGGCGGAAAAGTGCCAGCAGCGGCCATTGGCTCAGCGCTCCGCGGTACGCAGACCAGCCGGTCCGCCCGTGACCTTGATCTCGCCCGTGACCTTTAGACTCTTGCCGTCGAAGCTCAAGATTGAGAGCGAGTTCTCGACCATGTTCTGCGCAAGCAAGGTCTTGCCATCACGGCTCCAGACCACACCCTGATTCCATTTCCCGATCTTAGCTTCGGCTATTTTGGTGAGGTTTGCTCCATTCACACTGAAGACGACAACCAGACCGTTGTCATTGTAAAAGGGATGGTTTGGTGCCCGGCCCGAGCCATCCTGCGCGGTGAGGGCGACATAGTTTCCGTCGTTGGAGAACGCTAGACCCTCGACGATCTGGCCGACATCGAGCGTATTGATCATGCGCGGGGCTTTACCTTTCAGGTCGATCACGTTGATCGTATCGATATCGCCGGTATTGCCGCCCTGGTTGCCGACGACGGCGACATCGCCCTTGGAACTCACCTGAATTGCGTAGGGCCGAAAGCCGCCGGTCATTGTGCGTTTGGTGTCTTCGACCTTATTGCCGTCGACCGATAGAACCGAAATCTTGTGGTCGCCATCGCGCGACACTAACGCCATCTTGCCATCGGGCGAAAATGCGACACTGCTCGGGCCCGATCTCGGATTGTTGAAATCGATCTTTCCAGCGGCGGCCAGTGTCTTGCCAGAGACGGTGAAGATCGAGACCGTTCCCTCGTTGCGATTGGCGACCAAAGCGAGCGTCCCGGCACGATTGATCGAAATGCCGGCCGGTCCGAGACCAGCCTCGAGCGTAGCGATCACTGCCGGCGGCGTTGCCTTAAGATCGATCACCGAAAGTCTGCTGTCAGGAACGAGTTTCTTCGGATCGGCCGGATCGAGCTTCATGTTGGAGGATATCAGCGCAATCGATTCATCGGGTGCAATCGCCACGTTTTGCGGTGGACCCACTACGCTCGACGGCGCCTTCAGTTCACCGATCACCTTGGGCGGCGAGACGCCGAGATCAATGATGGTCACGGTATCATTGGCGGGGTTCGGCGGCACCGTGTTGACTCCATTGACGAGCACCGCCTTGCCATCGTTGGCGGAGACGGCAAGCTGCGCTGCGCCAACTGACGGGAACAACGGCAGCGTGAGGAGGGCTGCGGCAAGCCCGCTCACCCGCGAGATGCAAAGAGTCATGGAAATTCCTCCCACGCCCGGTTCTTACGGGATCACGCGCTCGGGCCAAGCGCGTGATAACAGACTACTATCGTATTCCGACTTTCCCCAGGTGACGAGGGATTGGGACGAGCCACATGATACTAAGGCAGGAGGCCGCTGCACTGCGGGATTTCGATCCGGCCTTCGTGCCACAAGCGGTCATACCACTTCCGCCCGGTCACATCGCGATGTAGCCTAACTGTCGAGCTGTCAGCGGGACGTGCCGAAAGCCCCCCTTTTCAGCGGCAGCGCTCTGCCGTCGGCAGGCATCGATCTTCATCAATGAAATCAGCGCGTACGCTTGTACGTCGACCCTGGGGCAATTGATGGAACTTCCACGTCGGCAATTTCTGCGTCTGGCCAGCGGTGCGGCCGCGCTGCCAGCCGTTTCACGTTTCGCTTGGGCGCAGGCCTATCCGACGCGGCCGGTGCACGTCATCGTCGGATTCACCGCTGGCAACAACATCGACATCGTTGCACGGCTGCTCGGCCAATGGCTGTCGGAACGGCTCGGCCAGCCGTTCATTATCGAGAACCGCCCGGGCGCCAGCGGCAATATCGCCGCCGAGGCAGTCGCGCGCGCGCCCGCGGACGGCCATACGCTTCTGATGACGGGCACCTTCAACGCGATCAACGCAACGCTCTATGAAAACCTCAGCTTCAATTTCATCAGGGACATCGCCCCCGTCGCGAGCCTGTCGCGCACAGCTGGCGTGATGGAAGTCAACCCTTCGTTCCCGGCCAAGACCGTCCCTGAGTTCATCGCCTACGCGAAGGCCAATCCCCGTAACATCATGATGGCGTCAGCTGGACCGGGGAGCGCGCCGGGTCTGTACGGCGAGCTGTTCAAATCCATGGCTGGCGTTGACTTGGCAGCGGTGAACTATCGCGGCTCACCAGCTGCGCTGTCCGATCTCATTGCCGGCCACGTTCACGTGATGTTCGACCCGATTGCATCATCGGTCGGCTATATCAAGGCAGGTCAGCTGCGAGCCTTGGGAGTGACGACAGCCAAACGCATCGAGGTATTGCCGGACGTTCCAACGATCGGCGAATTTGTGCCGGGCTACGAGGCGAGCGGTTGGCAGGGGATCGGCGCGCCGGCGAACACGCCGCCGCAGATCATCGCCATCCTCAATAAGCTTGTGAATGAGGCGCTTGCCAGCGCGGAGTTCAAGGCGCGGTTCGTCGATTTGGGCCTGGAGCCCTATGCAACCTCGCCCGCCGAGTTCGGCAAGTTCATTGTCGACTACACCGAGAAGTGGGGCAAGGTGATCCGGGATGCCAACATCAAGCCGAATTGAGCTTCTAGCACTACTTTGGCAGATTTATTCACGCTGCTTTTCGCTGCAAATCCATTTTCTGCAGTGCGGGCATCGCTGCGGCAGTGGTCGAGCGATGAGGTCGAGGATGGCCTCGCGCACGGCGGGCAATGTCGGCCGCGGCGGCAGCCCGTTGATTCTTTTTTTCCCGCCTTGCTGTTTTGAGCCGGCGATATTGGAGGAAAGCGTAGGCGATCATCGTCATGAGCGCATGACGGTGAAGGCCCTGCCAGGATCGGCCCTCGAAGTGATCGAGACCAAGTTCTTCTTTCAGCTGCTGGTGAGCCTGCTCGCAAATCCATCGCGCCTTGATGGTGGCCGCTAGGGTGCGCAGGTCAGTCTTCGCCGGCAGGTTGGCAAGATAATATTTCTTCTCTCCCGACATCCTGTGTTCGCCAATCAACCAAGCCTCGTCGCCGGGCAGATGTTGCTGACCCTTGTCCCTGATCCGCTGCGGCGGTCCGTCGGCAACCCGCACGCGGACCGCAGCAAAACGAGCCTTGAGCTTTCCTTTCGTGCCGGTGCGCCAACTGATGGTGCGCCATCTGGCGTTGGCCAGCATGTCTTCGGCCGGTATCGATAGAATGTCCGGGACGTGCCGCTGGCGGGGACGACCGCGCCTAGCAACCGGCCAGATCATCCGCACATCGGCAGGGTAAACCTTAAGATGCCGCGGAATACCGACTGCCCAGGCAAGTTTGCGAGCTGTGAGCCCCTGGCGGAACGGCGCAGCGCGGATTTCCGTCAACACTCGCCACGACGATCAGGTCGATGATCAGCCCTTGTCCCTGTCGGAAACTTACGCTCTAAATATTGATGGTGCAGTCCGCCCAGAACTGGGACCGCCAGCGTGCGACCAACAGTCTGAACGGCACGTGAGATCGGCGAGTCCAGGTGTGTCCGAGCCTGGTTGTAGTATCCTTGGTAAGAATTGAGCAGATGGCGGAGATGTCGTTCGCCGAACACAACAACATGGTCAAGACAATCCGTCGGATCGAACCGATGAGCCTCTCCGCATTTCCGTTCTGCCATGACGGGCGCCGACGCCCGGCTGTCGGGGCACGCCGCTTAGGGGGCCGGTCCAGGTAATATGACAATGAACGTTGAATTGCAGATCAACAACAGCGTGAGTCCCGAAGCCCAATTCGTCTGCTGGGCGCCATCCCGGTGCCGGATTCGCGTATCCAACCCGTCTGGCGCCACCCCGCCAACCATCAGTGTGGAAATCACCGGGGTATCGGTGGCTGGCGGCGGCGCGGTCGTCTTCCGGAGTGGCACAACGGGAACGTTCTCCAACAGCCTCACACTGGCAGTCCCGATCAATGGAACTTCTGTTCCGTTTTTCCTCGCCGGCAAATTCGGGCAACCCAGTGTCAACAACGGTGATGTGAAAATCGAGGCGCGCGTCGGCGCCACATTGGTCGGCTCGGTTCAGGTGATGGTGCGCATCAGAAAGAACGCCAACACATTGACAGCGGGGGAACGCAATCGCTTGGTGTCGGCATTCGCGCAACTGAACAATCAAGGCTTGGGCCGCTTCGCAGATTTCCGCAACATGCACACAAACGTGAGCTCACCGCAGGCTCATGGCGCGCCGGGCTTTCTTCCCTGGCATCGTGCCTACCTTCTCGATCTCGAACGGGAGCTTCAGGTGATTGATGCAGGCGTCGCGCTGCCTTACTGGCGCTTCGACCAGGCCGCACCAAATATCTTCACGCGCGATTTCTTTGGCGTCTCCGACGCGCTCGGCACGGTCCAGTTTAGCGCAACCAACCCGTTGCAATTCTGGAAGACGGACGGTGTGCAGGGAATTAACCGCCGCCCCTTTTTCAACACCGCCGTGGCGCCGGGAGGCCTCCTAAATGAGGCACAGACATTGGCGCTAGGTATTCAGTACTCAGCGTTCCGGAGCATGGAAGGCAACCCGCACGGATTGGCGCACACAAGTTTCGGCGGTTCGATATCGAGCATCCCGACCGCCGCAAAAGATCCGCTGTTTTTCCTGCTTCACTGCAACGTCGACCGGCTGTGGGCGAAGTGGCAGCGTCAGAACGGCCGGTTCAACCCGGTCCAGGCGACCTCATTCCATAACGACGGCGGAAACCCGATCGGTCACAACCTAGCGGACACAATGTGGCCGTGGAACGGTATTACCGGAGGCCAACGTCCCCCAACAGCGCCCGGCGGTGCGATGGCCGTGTCACCCTGCGTCAGCGCGCCTGGGCCGACACCGCGCGTGCGGGACAGCCTGGACTACCATGGCGTCGTCAATGCCAACGCCCATTTGGGATTCGATTACGACGACGTGCGGCTCTAACGTGCCTTTGCACGAGGGGATACGAACTATGGCCATGAAGCGCAAAGTTGCCAAGAAGACGAAATCGCCAAAGAAACGAAAGGTTACAGCAAAGAGGTCATACCGAAGCGCCATGTCAGTTGCGACAAGCGCGGAACGGACTGTCAAGCAACGAGTTGCCGCCATGGCGGAGGTGCCTCTTGCTGTGTGCGAGAGCGACAAGAACCTCCAGGCAATGTTGAACGTCCTGCGCAACAAGGATGAGCCCGTGGAGGTGCGGCTCGCGGCGTTGCAATCGCTTCAGGCGGCGAGCTTTAGCGTCGTTGCATTCGAGTCTTGCCGTGGCGACTACATCGCGACGTTGCGCGCGGTCGCGGACGACCCGAACCCGGAACTGCGTCAGCGCGTCCTCGGCCTGCTCGCTCGCGAGAAGGACGGCTTTGCGCAGAAGAAACTGCTCGATGGGTTGAAAAATCCGGACAAGGCGCTGGTCCCGCCTGAGAAGGCGCTGCAACTTCTCAGCTATGACGTGCACGCTGACGCGTATTCGGTCGCGCGTGACATCGTCAAAAAGCCACCCAACGACGACGCGAGACGAGAGGCCTTGCGACTGCTTGCCGCGGACGCCAGCGCCGCTCCGATATTCGAGAAGCTTCTTCGCGACAAAAAGGAATTGCGCGAGATTCGGCAAATCTCGGCCTCGGCGCTGCAAGCGCTCAAGCCGCAGAAATTGCAGGAGTACGCGCGCAAGATCCTGCTCGACAAATCGGACTACGACGATATCAAGGCCACGAGCCTGACCGCGCTCGAACAGTTCGGCGACGACGAAGCCCTCAGCAAAGACAAGGCGTTGTTGAAGAGCGTCGATCGCTTCAGGGCTGGCAAGGCGCCGACGAAATACAAACAGAGCGCGCGGCGGTTCCTCAGCAAGTATGGCCAGTAGGGTGGTGGTCGATGCAGGGCGCCACAACGGCGAGCACACTAACAGAGCCCGAGTTTGCGGCGCTGGTCGATGCGCTTTCCGCTGATCCGGATCGGCGCGAACAACTGACGGAGCTGTTGCGCGAAGATCACCCTTTCTACGACGAGCGCAGTGCAGCGACGATTGTCCGGATGCGCGGCTGGGTCCTGCTCGCGCTCGCGCGCACTAGCGTGGACGGCGCACTAATCTTCGTGCTCGAAGAATTGGACACTGGAGTAGACGCTTATCTAGTCGCTGCAGCCGCCCGCGCACTGCGATCTTACCCGCATCCCTCCGAGGCTCTCGCGCCGTTCGTGATGCGTGCGCTTACAAACATTCGCTATCGCAACGAACCTGTGTCATTCGAGAACTATGGCGACTATGCTATCTCCCTCACGGGCACGAGCCCTGTTCGTGAATTGCTCGCGACCCTGGCATGGCTTGGTCCGCATGCACAAGGCGTTCTGCCTGAGCTTGAGTCGCTGAGCGCGCAAAGCGGACTGTCCAGGAAGCTGCGGCTCGATCTCGAACGAGCCATGCAGGCCATCCGCGGCCCCCCTCAGTGCAGCGAGCCCGGCGCACACTCATGCTGCGGCACGACGCCGGACAGCGTGAAAAGCACATCGTCCTGGCCGCCGGATTCCCGTCGGGGCGCCGAGCCGGTCGAGTTAATCGTTCTGCACGATCACATGGGCGATACGATAACCTTCAAGGAGTTCTTCCACAGGCGGCCTTCGATCGTCGTTTTTTTCTACACACGCTGCGACAATCCGATGAAGTGCTCGCTGACAGTTACGAAGCTTGCGCGCATTCAAAAGTTGTTGGAGGCACGTGGAGTGGCGGACGAGATACACACAGCTGCGATCACCTACGATCCAGCCTTCGATCTGCCCGAACGTCTCCGGGTCTATGGACAAGACCGCGGCGTCCGACTGGACGCCCATCATCGCATGCTGAGGGCGATCGACGACAATGACGCGCTCCGCAGACACTTCGAGCTCGGCGTCAACTTCATTGAGTCGCTGGTGAATCGGCACCGCATCGAGGTTTACATCCTTGATGCGGACGGGCGGGTCGCGGTGTCATTCGAACGCATCCACTGGGATGAGCAGCAGGTCGTGACTCGCGCCATCGAGGTGCTTAAGGAGAAAGAGCCTTGCAGCAGCATTTAAGCGCCGCGTATCGCTTGATCGATGGCCGTACCCCGAAGCTCGCACGGAATCAGTCGTGCCAATCGCGGAAACACCTAAGCCAATGTCTGCAATGGTCGGAAGCAGAAAAAGTCACAGTGAACATTCGTCTTCTGTTGGACGCCAAAGCCTGACACACATCGCAGGCATTCACGCGGCCATTAGTAGTCTCTTCGGTGGTGGCTCTGGCCGAAACTATTGCGGATATGGCAGCATGAGCCGGCTTGCCTTATCTCACCCCACCCTTGTTGACCGGCGGGCCGGTGTAGCCCTCAAAGCGCTTGCGCAGATCGGTGACTAGCTTGTCGTTGGTCATGAACTCCCGATAGTTGTTGGCAATCTTGTAGGACGTCAGCGGCTCGAAGCCTTCGGGCGGCGGCACGTCGACGCGCGACGAGAACGAGCCGACCCGACTCTGCTGCTCCTTGGCGAGGAACCATGTGAGATAGAGCTTCGCCGCATTGGGATGCGGTGCGTCCGCGAAAATGCCGCCGGTAAGCGTGAATACCGGCGTCTCGTCGACCGGCGACCACACGATCTCCAGCTTTCCCTCGCGCTTGAAGGGCCAGACCGATGAAGAGGCATCGAAGGTCGCGATGTTCCCGCCGGAGGCAACGCTGCGCGCGACCGGGAGGTGGCCCTGGATGAAGTTCGGCTTGGCGGCCATGTACTTGTCCATCCAGCCCCAGCCGTACTTCTGCACGATCAGGTGAAAGAGATAGAGCGTGGCGTCGTCATCGGCCGGATAGACGGTGATCACCTTTCCCGCAAACATCGGGTTGAGGAAATCCTGCGCCGATTTCGGCGCATCCTCCGCGCGAACTTTGGAGGTGTTGTAGGCATAAGTAAGCGCGTTGGCGCTCAGCGCCATGTAGTCGCCGTTCTCGTCGCGGAAGTTCGGCATGATCTGATCGAAGCCCTCTGGCTTGAACGCTAGCAGCTTGCCTTGCTTCTTCCAGGTGACGAAATCCTGCACTGTCTGGAAGAAGGCCATGTCGACCTGGAGCTTCCGGTCCGCCATCTGCTTTTCGATTCGTTCATTCAGCACATTGCTGAAGCCGCCGGTCACCGACACCGTGATGCCAGGGTATTTCTGCATGAACTCCTTGGCCCGGTTCTCGTGCGGCGCCGCCGGACCGCCGGCATAGAACACCACGGTCTTTTCGAGCTTGGCCTTTTCGTATAGCTGATCGAGCGTCTCGGCGCGCGAGCCCGCCGCGGCGAACGGCAACAGCGCGGTTATCGCGAAACATGTCTGCAGGAATCGTTTGGCTATGGTTTTGGTCATGGTTAACGCCCCTGTTGCAAAGCGCCCGACGATAGACCACACGCCTGCTGAAAGGGAGGGCGGTCTCTGCTCAAAAACTCCGAGACGCCTATGACACCCGGCCAATGAAGAAGTTTGTTGAAGCTGCGGCGATGCGCGGCTGGTCATCTTGTTCAGGGTTCCGCGGTTCCTTGGCCGACCGGGCGCCACCAATACGTCCGGTGGCACGAGTTTCTGTCATCTCGCTCCTGAGAGGGCTACGATGAGCCAGAAATCTTCCCTTCCTCAACCCACCAAATCTACTCACGAGTGCTGACGGCGAACAGCCACGTCTCCTCGGTGGGGGCGACCTCGGCAGTCGGCGGGCTTGAGGCACGCAGGCCCGCGTTTCGGCAGCTTTTTAAAGCAAATGTGGCCCATGGGCTTTGAGATCCACCCGATTGCCCAGGCGCCAGGGGGGCATAGAAAAAAATCAAAGGTGGCCAGGCCTCCGACCGCGGCTGCGGTCGAAGATTTTAATTTTTAATCATTTTTTTAGCAAAAATTCTTCGTGCCCGTCGCCCTGCCGGGACCGCCTGACCAGCTCAGCGCCGCCGAAAAAGCAATGGAACTTCTGTGTCGAAAGCGTGCCGGCAGAATGGTTCTCACCGCGCGCTGCGGCTCTGAAAACCAGCCGGTGCTGGCCAACCTTTGCCGGGCTGTTTGCCTGACCCGTGTTTGGCCGTTCAATAGCCTACCCAGGAGGCCGGCTCCCGTTCAGTGCCAGCGGGCTAGCGGGGGGGGGGCATTTTGAAAATTCAAAATTGTCGGCACATCGCAACGCGGCTGCGGCCTCGGGTGGCTGAAATTGACCGAAACATTTCGCGAGGCAAAACCGTGAAAAAAGTACCGCTAGAACTGGTCACTGATCGACCCACGACCGGGCCGCAACCGCCAATAATTCTGGGCGAGGTCGGCCGGAACCTGTGGGACCGGGTCACCTCCGCCTACGACATCGCCGACGTCGCCGGCCAGGAATTACTGGGCCAGGCCTGCGCGGCCGCCGATCGCCGGGCAGCCTGCGCTGCCTTAATTGACCGGGATGGCGAGGTGATCGCGACCAAATCCGGGCCCCGTGAGCACCCTGCAATGCGCGGGGAACAGGCCGCCCGGAGCTTCGTCGTGAAGACGCTGCGAGCCCTGGGCCTAGACGTGGAACCGATCCGACCAGGCCCTGGCCGACCTGGCCGTGGCTTTGGCTGGACGGGAGAGCGCGAATGAGCACCAAGCGAAACCCAATCAGTCGCCGGATCAAGACGCAGATCACGCCGCCGGCGATCGATGCCTATCGGCGCTTCCGGAGCTGGGACGGCAAGTGCGCTTGTCCGCCCTACCCGCCCTACCCGCCCTACCCCAGTCAGGCCTCCGACAACTCCAACCCCGAACACCGGGCACGGTTTCAGGCGTACAATGAAGAGTATGCGGCCTATGAGCGAGAGCGCGCGAAGTGTCTCGCTTGCCCGGCGCGCGCGGCCGAGTACGCATTTTTGCTGCGCGAGCTGAATATTAAGCTGAAGCCGTGGGAGCAGGGGCTCAAGAGCTTTCCCGAAATCGTTCGCGCTCTCGATGAGGCGTTAGCTGAGAGTGCCGCGCCGCGCACCGAGCGGCCTGCGCCGTGACCTATTTCATCTTCATCGGGCTTGGGATCGCTGCAGCAGCGGCCCGCAGCAGTGCTGATCATGTCGGCCGCACCATCAATCTGAACCCCGCGCCAACGTCGAAAGCGCAAACGGAGTTAATGTTTCGTCTATTGACCGAAATCCTTGCGCTCAGGCACAGCTGGGGAAGAGAGCATGAGATCCTGGTAATTTTGTTGGCACTGGTACTCGTAGACAATGCTGGGCATCTTTTTCGATATCTCTTCCCATTCGGCAGCAGTGTCGAGAAGTCTGATCCTGGTTGAGTAATAGCTTTTCTAGGCGCGTTATAGCATCACGTGCACGTTGGAGTTCGACGTCGTTTACCCAAACAACTACATATCCTTCCCGCGCACGATAGCATCTGCGCACGTACAGGTACCGATAGTACGCTAGTCGCAGCTGATTAATCGGCTTGCGCATTTCAGCTTCCTTAATGCGCCGCTCCTCCTCGTCACGCCGCTTTTGTTCGATAAGTTTCCGTTGCATTTCCTCCTGGGCTTTTTGCCGAGCTGCTGCCGCTTGACGTTCTTTTTCTCTTCGCTCGGCTAGCTTACGCCTTTCTTCTTCACAAAACTGCTTGCGAGAATTGATCCGCGCTTGTTCCTTTTGCCTTAGCTTTCGGCTATATGGGGCGGCAAAGTTGACGGTATGTTCGGTGTCTCTGGTTGGCAAACTATAGGTAACTCTGGATCGAACTGTTGCGCCAGCGCAGATGCAGGCATCGCCGCTGCAGCCAACATACTGGCTAGTAAAATAGCACGCATGGTTTCTCCTGAATTCAGTGCGCTTGCTCAATGACGTTAGGATTGCGCCAGTTCGCGGTTAGGACCCTAAACGGTGCGGCACCCCGGCCCGCAATGCCAGCCATTGCGATCACGGGTGATCGCGGCGCAAAAATTTGCGGAAGGTCGTCAGTCGACCAGTTCAAGGTGACTTCGTTTTGAGCGGTGGCCAGCGGGAGGGCGTTTCCGGGCGGCCATCTTTCGTTTCGGCTCACTCTCGATCGTCTCGTTCCCCAATCCAGATAAAGTCGCCATCCCATCCGGGAATTGAACGACGAGTTTTAGGGTCCCGCCCATAGCTTTGATATAGCTCTGAAGCGTTGAAATCAGCAGATCGCTGCGGTGCTCAAGGCGCGAGATGCTGTCCTGACCGATGCCCAGCAATTCTGCCATACGTTCCTGGGTAAGGCGGCGGGCCTTCCGCAAATGCTGGATAGCAATCTCTTCGGCAAGGAGTTCGCGCGTCCGCGCCATCACCTTGGCACGCTCGTCGGCCGGAAGCTCGTTCATCACATCTTTGAGAGTTTTCATGATTTGCTCCTGCCTTCTTTCTTGAGTTTAGCAAGTCCAGCAATGTGCGCAGAAAATCGCGCGTCCGCTTTCTGGATCAAGTTTTTATAAAAAGTGCTTTGGTCGGCCCCTTCTTTGTCACCGCCGCATAGCACGACCGCAGCGCGTCTCGGGTCAAACGCAAACGCAAATCGCCAAACACCTTCATCTACATTGAACCGAATCTCCTTCATATTCGCGAAGGATGAACCCTGTAGCGTGTCCACGGTCGGACGTCCTAATTGCGGTCCTTTCATTTCCAAAAGGTTCAAACGCGCCAACAGTTCACGCCTAACTTCTTGCTCGAGTGCGGCGTATTCAGGCTGGAACTGGGTGTGGAAGAGTACGGTCCATGACATGGATTATTAATGCCATGGAGTTCATATGGTTTCAAGACCATATTTGTCAATCGACGGCCGGATCGCAACCGCCGTGGGTACAGGCGCGGGTGTGCCCGCAACGCGCCTAATTTATTAGACTTTTCAATGCCGATGGCGGAATCGTGTTGTTCCACGACACCAAGGCGCAGACCGCGGCCATGCTTCCGACCTTCCTGCGCGCCCTCAAGAACCGCGCGCTATCGGCGTGTGCACGTCGTTCCGGCGTCCGAATAGGGAGTTTCGCAGCGCGCCGGTTCCATGGCACCGTGGCGGCGTCGCCACAGGCACATTTAATCGTTCCCAACCGGGGCCATTAAGGGGTCATTAAATTGCCTCCCCCTACTGTTCCGGTACACTGACAAGAGGGGCGTTTCACGATTTGTGCCCGGGCGTGTTTCCGGATCGTCGAAGAATTGGGGTTGAAAACGGGGGCATGCGCAGCACCATCGCCTATGTTCTGCTGGCGTCCTTGATCGGCATCGGGACGGCAGGCGCCGCCGAATGCCCGGCGGGCGCGCTTGGCGTCAACCGCACGCTCGTGGTCGATCCGAGCGAGCACGCGCGCCTCGGCAGTTTCCAGTACAGCGAATCCTTGCCGCTCAAGGACCACGAAGTCGTGCTGACCTTCGACGACGGTCCGCTGCCGCCCTACACCACCCGCATCCTCGACACGCTCGCCTCCGAATGCGTGAAGGCGACATTCTTCATGGTCGGCCGCATGGTGCAGGCTTATCCGGCTGCCGTGCGGCGCGTCTATAACGAAGGCCATACGGTCGCGAACCACAGCCAGACCCACCCCTTCACCTTCCACAAGATGTCGGTGGACCAAGCCTCGCATGAAATCGAAGGGGGCTTTGCTTCGCTGCGCACCGCGCTCGGCGACCCCAAGGCGGTGGCGCCGTTCTTCCGCATTCCCGGCCTGCTGCGCCAGAACTCGGTCGAGCAATACCTCGCCGCGCACAACTACATGACCTGGAGCGTGGACTTCGCCGCCGACGACTGGACGCATATCAACAATCACGAGGTCGCACGGCGCGCCATCAGCCGCATCGAGGCCCGCGGCAAAGGCATATTGCTGCTGCACGACATTCAGCCCGCCACCGCGCTCGCGCTGCCCGAAATCCTGCGCGAGCTCAAAGCCCGTGGCTTCAAGATCGTGCACGTGGTGCCGGCCACGCCCGATCGGCCGAAGACGGTGACCGAGCCCGCGCTATGGGCCGTGCGCCACACCGCACCGCCCGAACCGAAGATCTGGCCGCGCACGCTGGTCATGGGCGAAAGCCCGCCGCCGGTGCTGGCGGCGCCGAGCCCCGCCAGCTTCGGCGTCGAGTATTTCGGGCCGGTGATCAAGGTCGCGATGGTGCAGACGTTCGAACGCCAGGTCGCGTATGACGGCGACGTTCCGCTGCCGCCGCTGACGGTGTGGCCGCGCGCGGTCCCCTACTCGGTGCCGGCCGACAGTGAGATGTTGCCGGTGCCGGGCGCGCATAATTTCAAGTATTCCCGTCCGTTCCGGTTGGGCCCTCCGGACAAGCCCAAGTTTGCGGTCCAGCATAAACGGCCGATCGCCGCGAAACCGAGAGAAGCGATGCCGATATTCGGCGGGCTGTTCGGGGCATGGCCGGCGAGCCGCCCGCCCGCGCGTGGCCATCAACTGACGGTGGCGCGGCCGCCCACCAATCTGACGCCGCAACTGCGCTGAACCGAGGCGCGGCTCGCCTCTGCGCCGCTTATTCACAAGGCCCAAGCAAAGCCGCCGGGTTTTTGGCCCGGCGGACTGTATGATTTTAATTCTCGAAACCGCACCGACCGCACGGCAGCGTTCAGCGCCTCGTCATTGATCGAAGCAGAGAGGGCTCACCAACACCGCCACCGGCGGCAATAACCGCGCGGCCCCCGCCACCGGCACCAGCAGCGCGCCTGGGTCACGGTGCCGATCTCGGTCGCGGCGTTGCCGATAACCGAGAGATCCGCCGGCGCCGACAGCGTCGGCACCATGCTGGCCAGGGAAAGTCCAGCCGCAACCACAGCTCCAATCACGATTGAACGCATTGCGTCCTCCTTCGAGTCACCCACCCGCAGACGTTAGCCGATCGACATCATTTGATACACTGTCCCCGCGGTGGGTTCCGCCTCACGACCGCAAGTAGCACAGCGCTCGCTTATCGGGGCCGGCGGGACGGCTCGCGCATGTCGGCGCGTCGAGGCGACAACAAGGTCTGGCGCGGGCTCGCGCCGCATCATTCGATCACCTCGTCGGCGCGCAGAAGGAACGATTCCGAAATCGTCAGGCCGAGCGCTTTCGCACACGACAAGGACAACATTGTTGGACTGGTGCGGTCGAGAGGACTCGAACCTCCACGGGTTGCCCCGCTAGCACCTCAAGCTAGTGCGTCTACCAATTCCGCCACGACCGCAGATGGAATGAACGCGGGGCGTGGGGCCGCGCGTCGAAGCAAGGGGCTCGATGTAACAAATCAACCCCCGTGGAACAAGGGCGGCCCTCGCTCCAGTCCGGGCCGGCAGGTCGCCTGCCGCGCCGCTCATCTGCCAGCGCCGTAAGTTCCTTGACTTCGGCCGCGAATGCGCCCTTCCGTTTGCGCTACCATGGGCAGCGAGAAGGTCATTGGCAGGGTGACTGGCGCGCGCAACGATGCGACGGTCGGGTTCGATCCGCCCCCGGGGCTTGCCCCGGTGCAATGGCGGATCAGCGCTGGCCCGGTGCCTTACGAGGCGGCGCTGGCGGTGATGGACGCCCGCGCCGCCGCGATCGCCGAGCGCGCCGCGCCCGAACTGGTCTGGCTGCTCGAGCATCCCCCGCTCTATACCGCCGGCACCAGCGCCCGACCCGAGCATTTGATCGCGGCGCGCTTTCCCGTACATACGGCCGGCCGCGGCGGGCAGTTCACCTATCACGGCCCCGGACAGCGGATCGCCTACGTCATGCTCGACCTCAAACGCCGCGGTCCGGACGTGCGCCGCTTCGTCGCCACGCTCGAGCAATGGATCATCCGGACCTTGGCCGCGTTCGACGTGACCGGCGAGCGGCGCCAGGATCGCATCGGGATCTGGGTGCGGCGCCCGGATAAGGGCAAAGGCCGCGAAGACAAGATCGCGGCCATCGGGGTGCGCATCAAGCGCTGGGTCACGCTGCACGGGATCGCCCTAAACGTCGACTGCGATCTCTCCCACTACGCCGGCATCGTGCCTTGCGGCGTCTCCGAGCCGCGCTACGGCGTCACCAGCCTCGCCGACCTCGGCCGCGCGGCGACGCTGGCCGAGATCGACGCGGCGCTGCGGCGCGAATTCGAGCCGCTGTTCGGGCCGGTCGCAGGCGACCTCACCGAGCGATTGGTGCCCTGCCTCGGCGCCGCATAGCGGCAGCGCCGCGTGACCTCTCAAACCAACCGTCGTTGTTCTCGACTGTCATGCCCGGCCTTGACCCGGGCATCCATCGAAAAAAAGCAATTCTTTCGAAACGGATGGATTGCAACGGAGCTCGGGCTTGCCCGAGCTCCGCATTATGAAGCGCCGCAAGTCGGGCAAGCCCGACTTGCGGTGTCAAGCCCGGCAATGACGACGGATGGGTCAATGCCAGCGATCACTGGTATCACGCCGTGGGCAAGACCACGAACCTTGCGCCGCCGCACAGCGCCAGCTCGTCCGGCGTCGCCTGGCGCTGCTCGATCGCATCGACGCGCGCGCCCGGCGGACCGCGGCGGCAGGCCTCCACCATCTTCGCCACCGCTTCGGCCGGCCCCGCGAACACCGCCTCGACGCCGCCGTCGCGCCGGTTGCGCACCCAGCCCGCGAGGCGATGATCGAGCGCCGCGTCTTCGGTGAAAGCACGGTAGCCCACGCCCTGCACGCGGCCGCGGATGACGACGTGGCGAACGACCCGCGCGCTCATCCCACCTCCCCGGTATCCCTGGCGCGCGCGCCGCGCCATCCCGACGGCGACCAGCGCGCGAGCGAGCGGATGTAGTCCTCGGGCAGCTCCCAGGCGCGCGCGGCTTCGACCACCACGTCGATGTAGCCCGGCCGCGGCGTCCCTTCCCCCTGCCGGCGCGCGACATAGACCAGCGCCCTCGCCTGGCGTTCGCCACAGCGCACGGGCAGCCGTCGCCGTAGATAGAGGCCGGAGTCGACGCTCTCGTAGGCGTTGATGGCAGCCAGGTCGCGCGCGGTGAGCCGCCACAGCACGCCGTGCACGCGGCCGCCCGGCCACGGCGCGATCGAGCCGAAACCCTCGGGGTTGATGACGAAGCGCCAGCCCGCAAGCGTGGCGATGCCGAGCGCCTCGGCGCCGCGGCAGCGCACGCCCATGAGCGCGCGGCTCATGTTCGATCCATAGGCGAAATGCAGCGTCACCCCCGTTCGATTAGCAGAAACCCGACGCGGCGCAACGCGCTGCGCCGGCGACCGGTGGCATAGACCGGGGCACGCAAGCACGAAGGCCGGCGGCGCGGCAGAGCCGCGTCACGCGAACTCCATGATCACCGCATCGACGGCGAGGCTGTCGCCGGGCTTCGCCTTGATCGCCTTCACCACGCCGTCGCGCTCGGCGCGCAACACGTTCTCCATCTTCATGGCCTCGACCACGGCGAGCGTCTCCCCGGCTTTGACCTCCTGCCCCTCGGCCACCGCGATCGATACCACCAGGCCGGGCATCGGGCAGCGCACGGCCTTGCCGGTATCGACGACTTTTTTCGCCGGCATCAGCCGCGCCGCCGCGGCCTCGCGCTCGGTATAGACGTAGGCGCGGGTCTCGATCCCGCGGTGGGAGATATCGAAGCCGTTGAGCACGGGCCGCAGCTGCACCGAAATCGGCCGGTCGTCGATTGTGCCCGACCATATCGGATCGCCCGGCTTCCAGGCCGACGCCAGCGTGTACGACGACCGTTCGCCGTCGCCGGCGAAGCGCACCACGAGACGATCGGCTTCCCGCGTGATGTCGAGTGCGATCTCGCTCTCGCCGAGCCGCACCGCGCGGCGCTGCTCGCGTGTGACCGCGGCTCCCGGCCGCTGTCCGGAAATGCGACGCTTGCGCTCGCCCAGCACGTGATCGGCGGCCGCCACGACAGCGGCGAGCGTGCGCGCGGCTTCCCCGGCCGGGACGAGCGGATGAAAACCGCGGGGATATTCTTCCGCCAGGAACGCCGTGGACAAATCGCCGGCCTGCCAGCGCCGGTGCTGCATCAGCGCGGCGAGAAAGGAAATGTTGTGGCGCACGCCCTCGATGGCAAAGGCATCGAGCGCGTCGGTCTGCGCCGCGATCGCCTGCTTCCGCGTTGCCCCATGGGTCACGAGCTTGGCGATCATCGGATCGTAGTAGAGCGAAATCTCGCCGCCCTCGTAGACGCCGGTGTCGTTGCGCACGGTCACGCCGCCCGCGCTCGTTTCCGGCGGCGGCCGGTAGCGCACCAGGCGGCCAGTCGAGGGCAGGAAGTTGCGCGTCGGATCCTCGGCATAGACGCGGGTCTCGACCGCCCAGCCCGACAGCTTCACGTCGCTCTGCTTGATGGCGAGCGTCTCGCCCGCGGCGACGCGGATCATCTGCTCGACCAGGTCGATGCCGGTGACGAGCTCGGTCACGGGATGCTCGACCTGCAGCCGCGTGTTCATCTCGAGAAAGTAGAAGCTCTTGTCCTGCGCGGCGACGAACTCGACGGTGCCGGCCGAGTCGTAGCCGACCGCCTTGGCGAGCGCGACCGCCTGCTCGCCCATGCTCGCGCGCGTGACGGCGTCGAGCAGCGGGCTCGGCGCTTCCTCCACGACTTTCTGGTTGCGGCGCTGGATCGAGCACTCGCGCTCGCCGAGATGGATCACGTTGCCGTGCTTGTCGCCAAGCACCTGGATCTCGACATGGCGCGGATCGACGATGAATTTCTCGATGAAGACGCGATCGTCGCCGAACGAGGACTTCGCCTCCGAGCGCGCGCGCGCAAAACCCTCCGCCACCTCGGCCTGGCTGTGCGCAATCCGCATGCCCTTGCCGCCGCCGCCCGCCGACGCCTTGATCATGACCGGATAGCCGATCTCGTCTGCGATCTTGACGGCCTGTTTCTCGTCGCCGATCACGCCGAGATGGCCGGGCACGGTGGAAACCTTGGCCTTTGCCGCCGCCTTCTTGCTTTCGATCTTGTCGCCCATGGCGGCGATCGCCTTGGGATTGGGCCCGATGAAGACGATACCGGCCTTCGCCAGCGCCGCGGGAAAGTCTGCGCGCTCGGACAGAAAGCCGTAGCCCGGATGCACTGCTTGCGCGCCGGTTTTCCGGCAGGCGTCGATGATCTTGTCGATGACGAGATAACTTTCGGACGCCGGCGGCGGGCCGATCGGCACCGCTTCGTCGGCCATTTCGACGTGGAGTGCGTCCGCATCGGCCTCCGAATAGACCGCCACGGTCGCGATCCCCAGGCGGCGCGCAGTCTTGATGATCCGGCAGGCGATCTCGCCGCGATTGGCGATCAGGATTCGCTTGAACATGCCGCGATTGCACCCCGCGAAGCCGGCGTTTTAGGCGCTGCCGTCCACCGGCGCAACCGTCGGCAGCCGCTCACGCTGCGAGCAGCGCGAAGGTCAGCCACAGCGCGAGCCCTCCCGCCGCGAGACATCCCGCTGCCATGGCGGCGAGGTCGGCCGCGAACCAGCCACGGCCGATTGCCGCGCCGATGGCGACCTTGCTCACGGTATCGCTGGCGACGGCGGCGAGGATTGCGAGCGCGGCATGCGCCTGGCTCAGTGGGTCGGGAGTGAGCCGCGTCATCGACACGGTGACGGAATCGACATCGACGAGCCCGACGACGATCGCGCCTATGACCGCGCCGGTTGCGCCGAAGGTCTCCCCGACCGCACGACCGAGCACGATGATCGCGCCGAGGAAAACCGCGAAGCCCACGACCGCCAGAAAATCGAACGGATTGCGAAACTGCGCGCTGCGATATTCGCGTTCCTGCGCTCCTCGCCGCAGCGTCCAGGCGACGGCGAAACCGATCGCCGCCAGCGTGGCGGCCACCAGCGCGGGCGCGACCAGCACGAGCAGACCGGGCTTGAGGGCCGCCACGATGGCGCCGACGCGCAGGAACATGATCGCCGACGCCACGGCGACGCCGGCCGCGAGCAGCCGGGGGGAGCCTTCGCCGGCATGGGCGCGACGTGCATTGGCGATGGTGACCGCGGTTGACGACGCGAGACCGCCAGCGGCCGCCGCCAGCAGCAGCCCGCGTCGGGCGCCGAAATATCTGACCCCGACATAACCGAGGAAGGAGACGCTGGCGAGAACGATGGCGATGATCCAGACCTCGCGCGGATTGACGCCACCGAATGGTCCGACCGGTTCGTTGGGCACGATCGGAAGCCCGATGAACGTCATCGCCAGCAACACCAGCGCCGACCGCAATTCCGGCCAGGTGATCTTGCGCACCCAGCGGTGCAGCTCCTCCCGGGAGGCCAGCAGCCCCGCGACCGCCACCGCGGCGCCGGCGGCAATCCGCATGTCGCCGAGGAGTGCGTAGGCACCGAGCGCAAAGGTCAGCATGCCGGCGACGGCGGTGGTCGCCGAGACATCTCCGGCGGCGACGCTTTCGGCGCGACTGAAGAGCGCGATGACGGCGCTGTAGGCGGCAAACGCCGCGCCGAGGACGATGCCGCCGGCAAGGCTCGTGCCGGCGCCCACGGACGGCGCCGACAAGGCCTGCGCCAAAGCCGCAACCATGCCGCCGAGAAGACCCGAGATCGCAAACGTGCGGATTCCCGCCGCGCGGCTGCCCGGCCTGGCCTGTCGCCTGCGCCAGCCCCGTTCGAGCCCGATCAAAAGGCCGATGCCGAGCGCAACGGCAAGGCGAGAAATCAGGTCCTGGAGATCCATGGACGGTCCGGCCACCCAAGCCGGACCGGTTTTAGGCGTGATTGATCAGCGGGTATAGATCGGACGCGAAAGCCGCTTCCAGAACCCCGGGCGAACCGCGGAGCAACGGGCGGAACGTCACATGAACCAGCGCGGCGCGCGGCGCGGGCCGCGGACATGGCTGGCGATCCAGGCGAGAACGTAGGCGTCGACCTCGGGCGATTTGCGCACGCTCGCCCAGTCGCGCGCGAGCAACAGCCGCTCGGAGAGCCGCAGCACGATCGGCGACCGCTTGATCGCCGCGATCAGCGGCTGCAGACGCGCGCCGGCCGATGGCTCGGAGCCCGTTATCATCGACGCTCTCCTGTCCCTTGTCGGGACCTTGTGGATCACTCGGTGAGGGATGCCGCCACAACGCGAGACCAACGCCACGAGTTCCCTCACGCCAGTCTGTTAGTCGCGGAACACACCGTTCCGGTTCGAACTCATCGTGGCCCGCGAGCGGGTTAGGCTCACGGCGTCGATATGGCGAAGTTGCGGCACCGTGCCGGAAACCGGTCGAGTCACGGGGAATTGTCCCGCCTACCCGCGCTTCTGACCTAAAACCGTACCGTCGAGGGCAAGTGTGCAGTGCGAAACGAGCAGGAGGGCGTGGTGAGCACGAGCGCAGGCATCCATCACGTTACCGCGATCTGTGGCGATCCCAGAAGGAACGTCGCGTTCTACACCCGCAACCTTGGCTTGCGGATGGTGAAGAAGACGGTCAATTTCGACGATCCCACCACCTGGCACCTCTATTACGGCGACGAGACCGGCCGCCCGGGCACGGCACTGACGTTCTTCGCCTGGGGCGAGCGGCCCGCCGGTCGCAACGGCAACGGCATGGCGGTGGAAACCGCTTTCATCATTTCCGCAGGCTCGCTCGGCTACTGGACGCAGCGGCTGATCGAACAAGGCATCGCACACGACCTGCCGGAGCAGCGGTTCGGCGAGCGCGTGCTCCCCTTCCGCGATCCCGACGGCATGCGGCTTGCGCTCGTCGCCGTCGAAGGCGCCGATCGCATCCCGGGCTGGTCGAACGCCGACGTGCCGGCTGAGCATGCGCTGCGCGGGTTTCGCGGCGTCACCCTCATGGTTGGCGCGCCCGAGCCAACCGCAAACGTGCTCACCGAGACATTCGGCTTCAAGGCCGCCGGGAGCGAAGGGGCGATCGCACGCTACCGTTCCGGCGGCGGCAAGCTCGCCACGGTCGTGGACGTGCGCACGGCGGAGGGCTTTCTCGCCGGCCGTCAGGGCACCGGCTCCGTGCACCACGTCGCGTTCCGCGCCGCCGACGACGCGGCGCAGGCCGAGATGGCGGCGGCGCTCGCGGCGCAGGGATTGCGGCCGACCGACCAGATCGACCGCTGCTATTTTCGCTCGGTCTACTTCCGCGAGCCGGGCGGCGTGCTGTTCGAGATCGCGACCGACGATCCGGGCTTCACCGTGGACGAGCCGAAAGCGACGCTGGGCGGTGCGATCAAGCTCCCGCCCTGGTACGAGGGTAGGCGCGCCGAGATCGAGGCGGCGCTGCCGCCGCTCGCCTGAGCGCCGGCGCGGCAAAGCGTCGCTTCGCCGGCGGGCGCAGATTTTTTCTCCCGCGCGCGCGCCGCGCCACTCGTTTGTTCTCCCGGTCCGCGTCACGAGGAACGATGCTTTCATAGCCCGCCACTATCGGCGCGAACCCTGGCTGCGGGCCGAGTGACGCATTATATTACCGGCTTCCCTAACGGATGGGTCCCAGGCGACGGAGGTGACTGATGGCACTCGCGATCAACGATACTGCCCCGGATTTCGAAGCGCAGACGACCGAAGGCAAAATCCGCTTCCACGATTGGATCGGCGACAAGTGGGCGGTGCTGTTCTCGCACCCCAAGGATTTCACGCCGGTCTGCACCACCGAGCTCGGCTACATGGCCAAGATCAAGCCGGAATTCGACAAGCGCGGCGTCAAGATCATCGGCCTTTCGGTCGATCCGGTCGACAAGCACGCCGGCTGGGCCAATGACATCAAGGAGACGCAAGGCTTCGCCCCGAACTATCCGATGATCGGCGACACCGACTACAACGTGTCGAAGCTCTACGGCATGCTGCCGGCCGCGGTTTCCGGCGATCCGGCCAAGCGCACCGCGGCGGACAATCAGACCGTGCGCAACGTGTTCGTCATCGGCCCGGACAAGAAGATCAAGCTCATCCTGGTCTATCCGATGACCACCGGCCGCAACTTCGACGAGGTGCTGCGCGTGATCGACTCGCTGCAGCTCACCGCCAAGCACAAGGTGGCGACGCCGGTGAACTGGAAGCACGGCGAGGACGTGATCATCGCCGGCTCGGTCAGCGACGAGGACGCCAAGAAGCAATATCCCCAGGGCTGGAAGGCGCCGCGGCCCTATATCCGCATCGTGCCGCAGCCGAAGGCGTGACCTCCGGCAAGCGGATTGCAGGGCGCGGCGAAAGCCGCGCCCTTTTGCATTTACGGACTCTTGGCCGCGCATGTCAGCGGCCGCGCTAAGACGTGGAGGCCAGCGACAAGCGCGGGATGACGGCGAAGCCGTGATGCATCGAAGTCGCATCTGTCAGTGCAGGCTCGGGCCCTTGAGGAAACGATTGCGGTCGCCGGAGGTGATGCGCACCTCGAAGGTGCGGCCGTCGCGGTAGACCGTGAGCGGCACCTCGACCCCGGCCTTGCCCAGCGACCACACCTTGCGGAAGAAGCCGGCGAGATCGCCGACGTCGCTGCCGGCGACCGCCAGCACGATGTCGCCGGTGCGCAGATTGGCGCGCCGCGCCGGCCCGCCGGTGGAGACCCGCGCGACTACGATCTTGTCGTCGATCTCGGTGGCGTTGAGGCCGAGCCAGGGGCGCGGGGGATGGTTCGGCCGGCCCATGGTGATGAGATCCTCGAGGATCGGTTTGAGAATGTCGATCGGCACGACCATGTTGAGCGGCTCGGGCGTGCCGCTTTCGCGTACCTGCTGCACCTGCAGCGAGCCGATGCCGAGAAGCTCGCCCGCGCGTCCGATCATCGCGGTGCCGCCCCAGAACGGATGCGCGGGCGCGGTGAAGATCGCTTCGTCGAGCACGTATTCCCAATTGCCGGCGAATTCCTGCTTGGCGGCGATGCGCGCCACTACCGAATGCTTGCGCCCGCCCGCGCCCGCCACCACCACCGGATCGCCGACCTTCGCGCTCTTCGACTGCCCGATCGGCAGCGCCGGCAGCTCGAGCCGCGCCAGGGCCTGGACCAGCCCGAAACCGGTCTCCTGGTCGTAGGCGAGCATGTGGCCGGGGACCGCGCGGCCGTCCGCGAGATGCAGCCAGATGGTCTCGGCCTCGGTGATGAGGTAGCCGATGGTCAGCACCACGCCGTCGCGGATCAGCACTCCGTTTCCGCTCCGTTCGGTGCCGAGCGTCTCGGCGGTGAAGGCGTCGGCGGGAATGATGGCGCGCAATCCCACCAGCGAGGTCAACGCGCCTTCCAGATCGTAGGCGTAATTCTCCGGCTTGGGCTGGACGGTAAGCGGCATCTCCCAATCGCTCGAGGACGACATCCAGACGCTCCCTTGGCTGACGCGATCTCGCGTCGCTGACCGAACCCTACACCAATACGCGCCGCCCCCGACCGGCCATTCTACCATCCGCGCCGTCGGAAAAAAAACACCGGGCTGCGCGCCGCGACGCGCAGCCCGACGCTGCGGTTGCGGGCGCAGTTTGCGTCCACTGGAATCGCAACGGTGCAAGCCTGAGCGTGAAAATGCGTTCGTTTGCGGCAAACCGCGCCCGGTTTGCCGCCGACGCCGTCGGCAGCCGGCTAATCGAGCGGCTCCACCTTGACGATGGCGGCGCCGTGATTGCTGCCGACCCAGAGCACCGGCCGTTCGCCGGATTGATCCACGAACACGCGCCGGATGTTGGTCGTGCGCGGCAACAGATAGTCCACCACCACGCCGGTGGCGGTGTCGAGCCGCGACACCCGGTCAGTCAGCATCGAGCCGGTCCACACCTCGGCGCCGTCCTTGATCGACACCACGTCATAGGGCGCGCTCCAGGGTGTGGGGAGCCGCCACTCCTTGATGGTATCGGTCTTGGGATCGAACATGCCGATGCCGTTGCCGCCGTATTGCGCGAACCACAGGCGGTTCTGCTCGTCGACCCGGCCGCGGCGCGGCCGAGACAGCGCCGTCGAGGTCGGCCAGATGGTGACCTCGAGCGTCTTGGCGTCGCGCCGTCCGATGCTCTGCCCGCCGAACTCGAGCTGATAGAGGTTGTTCTGCTGGTCGGTGGGCATGCCGTAGGCCCGGATGCGCTTGCCGCCGGGGGTGTTGGCCTGACCGATATTCTCGAATTTGCCGCTCGCTAGATCGAGCCGGTAGTTGAGGCTGTCCTCCTGGTTGTTGGTCCAGACCTTGCCGTCGACGTTCGAATACATCGGCGAGACCATCGAGGCTTGCGCCGAGGTCGATATCCATTCCTGCGGGAATGGAAACACCGTGACTTCGTGCGTCTTGCGATCGATCTTGGAAATCGCCGCCTGATACATCATGGCGAGCCAGACATTGCCGTCGGGGTCGAACTCGAGGTCGAGCCCGCCTTTCGGCTGCTCGGGCCGCACCACCGGAATGGCGATGTCCTTGGTCTCGCCGGTCTTGGGATCCATCACCCCCACGAATTGCGCCCCGAAGTCCGAGTACCAGACCTTTCCGTCCTTATCGACGACGACGTCGTGCGGGAGCGCGCCCTTGCGCGGCAGATCGTATTCCGTGACGACGACCTTGGTGGCGCGCCCGCGCGGACGCGGCAGGGTCTTGAGCGGATATTCGATCGCCTCCGAATTGCCGAGGCTGACGCTCGCCAGAAACTCCGCCGCCGCCTTGGCCGCGTCGCCGGTGACGACCGGGCGTTCGCCGCGCGGGCCGGGAAGCAGCGGCTGCGGATGGGTGGGCGTGCTGCCGGGCGAATAGCGCGCCATTCGCAAGAACACCTGCTGGAATTCGGCGGCGTCGTGGTTCGAGGTTAACACGCGCTGGAGCGTGTGGCAGCCGACGCACATCGTCAGAAACGCTTTTTGCTTGTCGGCGCCGGGAAGGCTGAGCAGCCATTCGCCGTTGGAGAGCTGCGGCACCAGGCTCTTGGCCTTGCTGAGCGTGAGATCGGCGGTGGCGCCGTTGCCGGGCGGGACGTCGACCGTGTTGGCGCCGTCGAGCTTGTAGCCGATCGCCCGGATCGAGATCGCGTATTTGCCGGGCGCCATGCGCGCGGCCGGGAAGCTGTAGCGGCCCTGCGCGTCGGTCACCACCGTGGTGGTGACGGTCGAGCCCGCGCGCTTGGCGCTGACCAGCACGCCCTCCATGGCGCCCTCCTCGCTCGAGGACACGAGCCCGGTCAGCGCGGCCTGCGCCTGCGCGCCGCTAGCCACCGATACGGCCGCGAGCGCGCCGATCGCCACTGCAAGCCAAAGCTGCTTGGGTTGCATGGTCTCCTCCCGATGAATCGTTCTTGTCGGAGGATTATCGCGCGTTTTTTCGACTGGCGGAAGCGGCCACCGCGGCCATCGGCCCAAGCCGCGTGCGCTATCGGGTCCGCCGCTCGCGATGGATTTCGCTGCGCTCACCCCGCCTACGCGATGATCGTGTCGGCGCGCGTCGATGTGCCGAAGCCGGACGGTACGACCCCATGATACGTTGTGGCTGAACGACGTCGGAAACATGCGATCGTCATTACGAAAATCAACTCGGCCAACCTGATCACCAACCACATACGCGGCTGTCCGCGTACCGACCGACTTCTCAAGGGTAGCGTCCGTCCATTCGCGGGGCCAGCGCCTGCCCACGTTGCCGCGGAACTTCCGCTCGACATCGGCACCTATGCCGCCAGCTTCTTCGGCTCAGGGGGAGAGATCTGGCGCCAACTTTACAATGAGCTCGGAGCCGGCGAGCTGGATAGCGTATATTTCCAGAGTGTACCGACCGATGAAGCGAAGCGTGCTAGCTATTTTCTCTGGAGGTTGGATGCGGCTCTCGCCACGCTTGAACAGACACAGGCTGACGGACAGAATGGCGAGGCCAAAAATAAAGCCGGCCAGCTGAATTGCCGGAAACGAGAACTCCTTTTGTTCCTGCCAGACGAAGACGACCGCAGCGACCAAGCAAGCCAGCAGCCGCATCAGGCCGGCTGTGTCGGTCGCACCCAGCGCGAATGCTGACGAGCGTTGCGTTTCGCCGGCGCTGCCGACGGCGGACATGCCGTCGACATATTGGCGCTGGCATAGGCCGAACAGGCCCCACAGCCATCCCTCGGCGCCGTAGTCGACAATCTTCCCCGCTACCGGCGACACCGCGAGAAGTGCAGAGACGAGGAGGACGAAGGCAGCCCAGCCGTGACGTTGCACAAGCATCTGCACATAGGGACGTGCAATGCGGATGAGTGCGAGACTCAAAAGAATGTTCGGTGCTACCCAGGTCCAGCCGGCGTTCGAGCTTTCGAGCAGAGTCAGAATGACGCCGATCCATATCCAGTGAAGCGGGACAGTACGGCTTTGCGCGTACCCCACCAGGAAGAAGAACGGCGGAGCTGCAAAGCGTCCAAAAACACTCCACCACAACTCGTTCTCGATGAAGAAAAAGCCGATATGACCAGCCGAGACGCAGATGATTGCGACGGTTTTCAGCCAGTCGGTGTTGTCAACCGGGTGAGGCGGGGTTCCCGAACGCGTGGCGTCGTGCATTCCCGCGCTAGCTTGTGACACTTACAGGCTCCACCGGGCTCCCCTCGTAGGTAGTAGCCGTCAGCAGATGCATCTCCTTGAGGACCAGTGACAACGGCAAGACCGTTGTGTCCGGCTCGATGACCGCGCCGCCCATCACCGTGGCACCAAAGCAGACGGTGCAGCCGTCCTGGACTCGCGTTCTCTTCACCTTCAGCACCATGTTCTCGAAACTGTGAAACTGCAGAACGCCATCAACAACACAGTCGTTGCCAAAGGTCACCGCGTTCCAGTCAGAGCACTGCATCGGTTGCACCAGGATTGTTCGGTCCCCAATCTGACATCCCATCCATCGCAGAATGGAATTCGACAGGATAGTCCCGGCGCAGAACCAGAGAGCGCCTCTGCACCAGACAAAAAAGCAGTCCTGTGCGAAGAAGTAGGCGAAGTGCCGCCAGGACCAGAACGGTGCCGAATCATCGGCACCCCATTCGCTGCCGACCAGCGACTTCTTGATCGCGACGCAGATCAGAACCAGGTTGATTTCTGTGAACAACAAAGCAATCGCCGCAGTGGCCAACGGGTCTACGCCGGCTCGCAACAAACAAATGTACAGCATTGTGAAGATTAGCCCTTCGGTGATGGGCAGAATACCGATCGTGCAGAAATCAAAGAGGAAGATGCGGGTCAAGAAGAGGGGAAAATCCGGAAGCCGTTGGGTTTTATTCGCCGCCTCAAACGAGGCGCTCGCAAATTTCACCGCCGGGTTTCCCGCTACCGTGATGGGCTCGCCTAGCCGCGACCGCATCTGTCGTCGGAATTGTATATCACTGGCTGCAGTGGAGACGCCGACGAGGAAGTTGGACGGGAAATGACCGTATTCTGCCACGCAGTTGTTGCCGCTGAAGAAATTCCGAGGCATGTCGAGCTGACGTAGCTTGATATGCTCGGCGCCATAGTCGAGCATGTTTGTGAAACAGCCATTGGACCAGAAAACTTGGGAGTCAGCACTTGCAAGCTCCGGGACGAGATTGAACATGAGGTCGCACTCCGACGCACCCACGCGCGGGAAGCGCATGCCGGCGAGCGCTCGCAGGTACTGCCCAGTGATAGTCCAGGTCCACTGTCTCTGGATGCGGTCCATTAGATATTTTCTGTACATGAGGAGAGCTGCCCTGAACCCGCGCGAAGGGTAGAGGCCCGGCGAAGCAGCCGTGCAGCGGATGAAGAGGCATTCAAGCAGAGCGGTCACGGCGAGGATGAGTCCGGTGGTGATGAACGCGTAGAGGCTCACGTGCCAGAGTATCTCCCAGAGCGGCGTCACCCTGAAGTAGTCACCGGAAAGCTCAGCGTCCGCGGCGGGTATCAGGCCGCTTGCGAACCACAAGATCGCAGCGGTGGGGACCACAATGAGCCAAAAGGATATGAAGATCTGCATTGCGATGTTGAGCGCTTCCAGCAACCAAATCGGAGACGCGTACTGGCAATATCTCGCTGTGCGCCTGAGCTCCGTGCAGCGACCGCTAAGGCGCGCGGGAGCTCCTTCCCACATCTCGTGAGAACCCACGCTGGCGAGAATGGGGGTGAACGGAGTGATCCAACTCCCCCGGCCAACTGTCACATTGTTGGCGATGGCGGCTCGCATTCCGATCTTGCAGCCGCTTGCGAGGTGAACAGGGCCGACATGCAAGGACTGTCCCGACCAACTCGTGGCTTGAATGTACGCTCCGGTCTGGATGGCGACATTGTCGTCGATGGAGATCAAATCCAGCGGCCCGGACAGGTGAGCATCGTGCGCGCACTGAAGGTTGTCGCCCACGCTGGCGCCAAGCTGCCGCAACACGAATGCCATGAGCGGAGCGCTGCGGTACAGCGCACGCAGCGTGAGGAGCACCATGTTCTCCAGCCGTCCGATACACCAGATTCGCAGATGCATTCTGCTCCACTTGGGGTACACGCCCGGACTCACATTGTTCTTGTAGAAGTCACCGCCCATGAAGAACTTTATCGTCATGACCCAGAGCAGGCCGGCGAAGGGCGTGACGAGGCCGAGCAAGTACAGGAAGAGGCCGACGATGATAAACGCCCACAGGCTGGCAGTCGTGAAAAAGATTCCGACGTCGACGAAGTCCAGGGCGACGAGGAAGGCCACTAAGCCTGGGAAATACAACAATATTGCGAAAAGGACCTGCAGGGTGGTGAAGTATCCGACGGGCAGCACCTCCGCCGCGGCCTGATCGTGCTCGGCGCCGTCCTCACAGGATCTCACTGGGGCGGCAGCAACCTTGGAGGCCTGCTGGAGCGCTCGTGGGCGGTTGGCCACCTTTCGTGCAGTATTGCAGTCACTGAGCAGGGCCCGGACTGGCACGGCCCATCCTGCAGCTTGCAGTTGCTGCGCCAAGCGCGCGATGACGATCGAGTGCCCACCAGCCTCAACGAATCCATCGTCCAATCCCAACGGCGTCTCGAACACGGCCCTGCAGATCGCCAGCACCTCCTCACACTCAGGGTCCATGCCCGCATCGGCATCCGGCGGCTTGACTTCCCCTTCCCCTAAGTCCCGCGCGCCGGCCGGTGTGTCCCTGCGGGTGTCCTCCGCTTCCGGCTTGGCGTTTCTCAACAGATGAGACAGATTTGGCAAGCACTTCCGATCGATCTTCCCCGAAACCGTCTTCATGACGAATTTTTCTACAAGGAAGATCCTTGTCGGAACCGACGGCGCTGGAAGTTGTTTGGCGAGGGTCGCCGTCACCCGGGCAGCCCACTCCGCCGGCGCTGGAGCGACGACCGAGATGTCTCCTTCGCAGACCGAAGGCGCGGCGACGAAGGCGACGAGCGCCTCGTTCTGGTAATCCAGAACAGCGGCCTCGATCTCACTGAACTGCGTCTGGAGGATGTCCTCAACGGCCTCTGCTTCGACGCGGTGCCCGCGGACTTTGAGCTGCGCGTCGATTCGGCCGAGGAAGTGCACGCGCTGCGTTTGGATGTCGATTTTGCATTTATCCCCCGTGCGGTAGAGGCGGCCGAACTGAGGGTGCGTGATGAACTTCTGGCCGGTTTGCTCCGGCAAGTTGCGGTACCCGCGCGCAACGTGCACCCCACCGATGCAGAGCTCTCCAACCTCCCCGTGGGGCAGTGGGCGGAGTTGGTCGACCTCGAGGATGACGTAGGTGACGTTGGGGAACGGTGAGCCGATGGTGATGGGCTCCCCCGGCCGCAAACTCTGGCGGCTCGTGTCGGTGCTCGCCTCTGTGGGGCCGTAGGTGTTGATGATCTGCCGTCTACCTCGGGTCCAGGGCTCCACGAGTGCGCTGGGGAAGGCTTCGCCCGCCGGCACGACGTAGCGGCACAGTGGATAGGGCAGATCCACCTCTGGGGTCGGTGTGAGGGTGGTGAGCAGCACCGGCGGACAGAACAGCACCGTGACCTCAGCCTCGCGGAGGACGGGCACGAGGTCCGGACCGGACCGGAGCTGCTCCTTGGTCAGCATGACCACACCGCAGCCCGACACCCAGGCGCTGTACATCTCCGAGATGCTGCCGTCATAGCCCATCGACGAAGTGAGCGAGGTCGCGTCCATGCCCGGAAGGAGATCGAAGTAATCGGCGTAGCTCAGGGCCAGGTTCACGTAACCTGCGTGCGGGCATTCCACGCCCTTGGGCATCCCAGTGGTTCCGCTCGTGTAAAAGATGGTCGCAAGGCGCTGCGTGGGGTCGTCCAGCCAGGGCGGCGGTTCCCTTCGGGGCATCCTCTCCGGCAACGTCATGACATCTAGCGTCGGCAAGTCGCGAAATTTGTCTTGCCCGCGCGTGACAATGACTACCGGCTGTGCGTCATTCAGCATGTGGGTGACGAGGGCTTCGGGCAGCGTGGTATCGAGAAAAAGCACGGTACCGCCGGCCTTAAGGATGCCGAGATGCGAGGCCACGATTTGCCAGTTGTCCTGCGACATGGCCACGGCAACGACCTGATCGGGTCCCGTGAGATAGGGAGAAAGGGCCGCGGCCACGTTTTCCGCCCGTGCGTCGAGCTCAGCGAAGGTCAGGGACTCTCCGGTATGCTGAATCTGCAAGGCCGTGAGATGCGGAAACTTCTCAGCGGAGCGGCTGAATACCTCTGTGAGCCACCGGATTCCCTTCTGATGCGGCACGTTCAGGAATTGCCGGTCATCAAAGACGTCGGTCAAGCTGTATTGGGAGGTATCCGTCTGCCCGCGCGGTGCCTTCTCCGCCACCCAATGATACCGCCTCCAGGCCGCAAACGTCAGCACAGAGAAAACCGCGACGGTGGTTGCTACAAAAATGAGCATGGCGAAAGCAGTGTGTTTAATCGAAGTATCGCTGGAGCGTTCCAGTTCGGCGGATGTCTAAGGTAACGCAATGGAACCCACCGCCCAACATTTTGGCGTGCCGCAATTTTAGCGGGATTACATCAAGACCCTGCTTCTCCAAAAGTTTTATGAGCGCCGTCTGATCTCGATCGACAACGACCAAATTCGGGCTGATGCTGAATGCATTCATATCGATCCAGTCACTGCCGATGCATTTGGACAGATAGTCGGCATCATATCTGTTCGTATTCTCCATCGGTGGACTGTAAATGACGTTCCACTGTTTCAGGATTTTGGGCAGGGTATCGTCATTGACACGAGCCGGATTGCAGAGGAGCAAGCCGGGGCGCAAGGCCACAAGGGTCGAGTCGATATGGCTGCCGAAGTAAACATCCTTGAGGAAATGAACCCTAAATCTGTCGCCCAGAACTGTCTGTAACCAATGCCCTCCCAATTCGTTACCCGTGGCGCTGACCAGATAGATCAAATCCTGTCCGAGACGCAGGACGTTTGCTGCATCGAAGGCTGGTTCATCATTCCGTGGCGTGGGCTTGTCCAGATCAACCTCGAAGAGCGAGTCCAAAAGCATGGGTTTGGGGGCGCCGTACCACTTTGCGCCGGACTTCATATAGTCCAGCAGCAGCTTGCGATAGCTGAACGTTTCCTGGGCGCGGCTGCGAATGACGTTGGGCGTTTCGATAATTTGGTCGCCGATGACTAACATAATATCGCGGGGACAATAATTGTAATACCCCTCGGCTTCCCAATGGATCGTGGAAAATTTGGCCTCATGTGGCCATGTCTCCGGGCGTTTGACGGTGATTCCCAAATCTTCCAAGGTGTGAACAAATTCATTCAAATCCTCTTCCGCCTCTTCGATGATCCGTTGTGGAAAAGGACCCCGCGGAATTTCGGCCAATGAACGGTCGGGAAATTCTGCCAGTCGGGTGCTTCGGTCTGGCGTGGGAAATCGCGCTTGCAGCGGATTGCCTACAATAACTTCTTCCAGTTGATCCCACTCATTGCAACTCCATACAACTGACATATGTAACGTGCCTCCTCGCGGAGATCCGCCCTGTTCCTGCCGACCACTTTCGGCTTTAGGGCACCTCGAAAAATTGGTCTCGATACCGATCGCGTCCTGCTCCGGAGTGAACGTCCATGAATTGGAACGAGAACGAAACGGAATCGTTTGACCGCAATTTTGCGGCGTCGGAGGAGTAGCGCCTATTTTTAGAAGTGCCCTTTAATGTTACCCAACCGCAACCACGAAAGCCCTTGCAATCACTCATCTCTCATCCGCCGCTCCCGCGTTCTCTTGGACTTCAACACTTCAAGTGCGCGGGCAATCAACGGATCGACACCGTTTTCAATGTCGGCTTTCTTGTTAAGTAGCTCGATGTCGACTGGTACGCCCTTGCCTTCGTAGCACACCATGTCAGCCGAAAAGTACTTCTGGTACGACAAACAGTACTGCCAGCCATTGGGGAGTTTCTTCTCGAGCTGATATGAGAATATGCCGTTGGTATGATCGCCTATGATCGTGACGTGAGGCAGCTGCTTTATCGCCAGCGCAAAGGCCTCTCCACCGCTGAAAACAGAATCGCAGGTCAAGAGCACGATTGGCCCGGTGAATTGTACGTCACCTTGCGGTTCGAGGTACCAGGTCTTCATGGGTGTAAAGTCATCTTCGCCTGGGCCAATCTTCGTCTTCCGGCGAAAGGCAACTCGCCTGCGGTCGCAAAACCGATTGATGATCGTGATCGCAATACTATCCTCTCCGCCGGGGTTGTCACGCAGATCGATGATGAAGCCATCAAGGTCCTTGAAGTCACGGCCAATCTTGTCCAGAGCGGCAATCAATCTCCGTTTTTTAACGTCTTCCAGCTCGAGAATCCGAAGGTAACCAAATGCACGAGACCTGCAATAGTGAAGCATCCAGGCCTGGGTCTCTTTAGGGCGCCCGAAACCATTGGTGACAAGCGTCTTTTCGGTCGTTTCGAAGAGCTGCTTGATCTCTTGGTTCGTGAATTCCTGCTGGAATCTGGGCTTAGGCTCTGCGGTGAAGTATCGTTTCTTCCGATCCCCACTTGCTTTGGCCTCCAGCTCGACGTGCCCGTCATCCAACGGGTCGAGCATCTGGCAGAAGATATCGAAGAGTTCATCGTCACTGGTCTGCCTTGTGACTTTGGGTCTGTAGGTGTCATACTGCTTATCCCAGTCGACATTCCTCAGTTCGAAAAATGGGTACCTGTTGCGAAAGGTCTCCCAGAGCTCTTCGAAATTCTTTTCCGGATTGCGATCGATCATGGCAGTGTCGATCTTAGCTCAGCTCCGCTGCGCGAAGAAGTGTCATCGATCATAACCGTATATGACCGGCCTTCATTGAGTGGTCCGGTCGGAATGGTAGTTGAGAGAGATTGCGTTGGCGCCAGCGTGGCTGGCGGAGCCGGTCGCCGTAGCGCAGCCGGCCACGCGGCTAGGGCTGGCACGAACACCTTCGGAGCTGGCGGTTTGTATTCGAGCGATGTGTGCGGTCTGACCGTGTTGTAGTGGCGCCGCCAGCTCTCGATGATGATCTGGGCTTCCACGCAACGTGTAGAAGATCTCCCCGTTGAGCAGTTCGTCGCTTCGGACCATCTTGCCCTAAGTGCTCCGCCCGTGAGCTCGACGTATCCCTATACGAAAAGCCCGACGACAGGATTGTTTTCACCAGCGGGCGGAATTGCTGAAGAAGTCAGGTAGCGCGATCGCCGCGTTGGAAGATATTGCTGCCTCGAGGACAAAGTTGCCTACTGCAAGATCGAGAACGCCGAGCCCAAATGGTGAGAATATGCGAGGCCTGTCACGATCCGGTTTGACCTTCTTCTTCAGAACATCCACCAAAGTACCCGAGACGAAGTCCCTGTTTCCGGTCGCCATTTCCGTCAGATGGAGCGACGTCCTTGCCTTCAGGCAATGATCCACGTCATCTACGATGTTTTGCGATGCGAGAATCACGTTCACGCAAATATCGCGGAGCGATAGATGCAGGACGGTCGGGGCGTGCGCTAACAGCTTCTCATCGGCAAGATAAGGGTCCAGCGTGGTCGTGGTGAAAAGCATCAGGGAAGCGTCGCAGATAGCGTCCTCAAGGCGGTCCTGAATATCTGCCCGCAGGTCGTGCCGGTCGCGAAGCCACTTACTGAAGTGCTCCGCCTCCTTGTGGTCCACGTCATACAGACTGATTTTTTGAAACCTCCAGTTTCGAAACAAGAGCCACTCGACGGTTGTACGGGCGATGATCCCGGTTCCGGTTACGCTGAGGGTCCCTTCGAAGGGATTGGGGGAAATGTGCTCTGCTGCCAACGCGGCAGAGGCGGCGGTGCGCGTGGCACTGATGAGCGATGCCTCGATGCAGGCCAGGGGATAGCCTGTCGCGCCGTCGTTTAAGATTAGGACTGCCGAGGCTCGGGCCAGGTTGCCCGCCCTGTTCTCCGGGAAGCTCGATATCCACTTGATGCCGCTTTTTTGAATCGCACCGCCGAGATGCGCCGGCAGCGCGATGATGCGGGCGCTGGGCTTATCTGGATATCGGAGGAAGTAGCTGTCTGGATTGACGGCATCTCCGGCGGAGTGAAGACGGTATGCCGCCTCCACGGCGTCGAAAACTTGTTTCCTGTTGTCGTCAATGACGCTCTTGACTGTCGAGCCGGGAACAACGTGGAACGTCGGAGCGGTTGCCACGACCGAGCGCCTTTTCTGCGCCTTATTCGGCCGCGACGGGATAAGGCCGCACTGGCGTCTTGCCTTGAGACGCAATGACGTTCTCTACCCAGGCAGTATCATAAACCGTGTCCAAGTACTTGTCGCCGAGGTCCGCGGATATGGCGACGATGGTATCTCCGGGCGTGAACTCCGGAGCCAGCTGTTGCACGGCGGCCAGGACTGTTCCGGTACTTCCCCCGACAAGCAAGTGATAATCTCGAACGAAAGAAAGACAAGCTTCAACGGTTTTTTCTTCGCTGACTGCTACAACTCTGTCCGGATTGGCGAGGTCGGCAAGCTTTGGTCGCACGCTAGTGCCGATGCCGGGGATGTGTCGTTTCCCGGGCGCGCCTCCGAATGTGACCGAGCCTACCGGCTCGACGGCTACGACCTTGATTCTCGGGAATTCACGGCGAAGTCGCTCCGAGATGCCGGCGAGGGTGCCGGTAGTGCCGGCCCCCACGAAAACCCAATCGACTCTATCGAACTCGCGTGCGATCTCATTCGCCGTTTGCTCGGCATGAACATTCTTGTTGGCTATGCTGGCATATTGGTTGAGCCAGACCGCGTTCGGTTCTGATTGCAGGATCTGATCTATTTTCTTGAGTCTGCTTCCTAAGAATCCCCCAGCGGGGTCGCGCTCTTCAACGACTACGACCTGTGCCCCATAGAGCTCCATACCTCTTATATTGGCGCGATTAGCGTTTGGATCCGTCACGCAAATAAATCTGTAGCCTTTGATGGCACATACCAGGCTAAGCGCCATTCCAAGATTTCCTGATGACGATTCGACCAGTACGGTTTCGTTCGGCCTGGCAATACCTCGCTGTTCCAAGTCCTCGACCAGCCCTATCCCAGTCTTTATCTTGATCGAGCCGGTTACATTGAACCCTTCCAGCTTCAGAAACACGTCGTGACTTCCGGCAAAAGCACGAAGACGATAAAACAAATCACGAAAAATCAAGTCTAAGGGCGACTCGATGATCATAACGCAACATCCTTGAGCAGACCGGTTTCCTCGGCCCACTTGGCTTGAGGGCTCCGCCCTATTCTCCGATGGCCCACCTGATTTCGCAACTCATTCCGCCTCCTGGCGATATCGAGCTCGCGCTCGCTAACGAGCTGATCGAATAGAGATGCTGTTTGCTGCGGTGCATGAATCCGCAAGTGGCGGATTTTGTTGTAGAAGTCTGCGATTTTAACAGTGAGGCGGCTGCCTCGATTTCTCGGGACAGTTCCCACCATCCGCTCTTTGGGGAGTGGTGACACGCGGCCCACGTGCCGGATGGCGCGATCGATCGGAGCGTCTTTGTCGAGAGACCGATGAGTTCATGGCCGCTCCCGCCGCACAAGTTCCAACCACATTCCCGACGGTATCGAGGCACTCCCGCGAACATCTCGATCCAGGACTGGCCGCCCTCCCTCCTGACTGATCCTCGCAAATTCGGTAGGGTCCGTCCCTGGGCTCGGAATAGGGAGGAAGTCAAATGCTGAAAATCTTGTCGATCTGCGCTACTTTATCATTCCTTCTCGTGTCGAGCGCGATGGCGCAATCGGATGGCGGTGCCTGCGCGGCGGATATCAAAAAAGTCTGCGCCAACATCGACCCTGGAAACCTCCGTATTGCCGCTTGCCTCAAGGAGCGTCTCACAGACCTTTCCGACGCGTGCAAGGCAAGGTTGGCCGAGGTCGCGGCGGCTGGAAAAACATGCCGCGCCGACGTAGAGAAGCAATGCGGTACCGAACGTCGGCGCATCAAGAAAGTGGCTTGCATCGGGGATACCCTCACCAATCTCGGCGACGATTGCAAGGCCGCAATAGCGGCCGTTGTCACTCGTAAGAAGTAAAAAGCAAGCGGGCAGCGGTCTGGAGCATCAAGGGGCATCGCGCTGGCATTCCTGCGGATGACAAAGCCTTGTGCAATGCTGTTAGTCTAATAGCAATCGGAAGGCCGCAGCCACGTAAGCCGCGGCCAAACCAAAGAGGTGTCCCATGAATTTTGTAGAAGCGATCAGCTCGTGCTTCCGCAACTACGCCAACTTCTCAGGTCGAGCAGTTCGTTCGGAGTATTGGTACTGGTATCTTTTCGTAGCCATTGTTTTGATTGTGTTTGGTGCAATCGATAAATCGCTTTATCCGGGACCGCTAGAGATGGGCCCCTTTAGCTACGTCACGATGGCGGTGGTGTTGGCTTTGATTCTGCCCAGCCTGGCCGTCTCGGTCCGACGATTGCATGATATCGATCGCACAGGCTGGTGGGTCTTGATCGGGGTTACAGGCATCGGCACGCTTGTCCTGATCTACTGGGCATGCCTGCCGGGCACGTCGGGTTCTAACCGCTTTGGATAAATCGGGTCCCCTTTGCATGCTCGGCTCGCTGCGGTGCATGAGCCCGTTCCTGGCCACAAAGCGGACGTGCGGAGGCCTGCTCGTGCATGTTCGCTTTCCGGGGCAGAGCCGACATTAGCGCAACAACCGCAATTTATGGGCACACGCGCTAGCGAGAAAAACGCGCTCAGTTGGATTGGCGAGGTCGAAAAATATTAAGGGCATAGCCTCCAAACCTATCGAATTGGAGCAGCTTTTGCCTTTGGGCGAGTCCAATGGACCACAGTCGCCCGGACCAGAATGCTGAAAAAGGCACGCCGCTGGACCTCCGCCGGCTGGCAACTGTGCTCGCTGCTGGATTCTTTTCTACAACGCTCGCACAGCCTGAGGTAATCGAACTGCCTCTCCAAGGCCTATTAAAAGAAGTGCTGCATCTGTCAGTCACGCAGATGTCGCTGTTTTTCAGCATTGGAGCGCTTGCGTGGTACTGCAAACCGTTTGTTGGAATCATCGCGGACAGTTATCCCCTCCTTGGTACGCATCGCCTCAGTTACATCGTGCTCGGCGCGGTCGTCGCCGCCGCGTGCTGGCTGGCGGCGGGAGTTGCCCCCCTGCGTTATGCTTTCTTGCTGGGTATTGTCCTGATGATCAACGCTGGATTGGTCATCGCGAGCACAGCGGTCGGCGGACTGTTGGTGGAGGTTAGCCGTCGCTACGACGCGTCGGCCCGGCTCGTTCCAATGCGATCAGTTGTCACAACAGCCTGTGTCTTAGTGGGCGGACCACTGGGCGGCTTTCTGGCGACCTTTGCATTTGGCCTCTCCACAGCGATTTGTTCCATGATTGCGCTTCTTGTCGTTCCAATTGCAATGATCTGGCTTCATGAACGTGCCGCCCCGAAGGACTCGTCACTGGCATGGCAAAATGCGAAGCTGCAGATCAGGGGTCTTCTTCACTCGCGCAGCGTCTGGGGCTTCGCAGCACTGGCGCTCCTAGTGCTAGGTGTGCCGGATTTTCACGACAAGCCACTTTATTACTACCGCATCGACGTGCTGCATTTTTCGCCAAATCTGATCGGCTGGCTCAAGGGTGCCGCGGCTGCAGCGGGCTTTGCTGCTGCGTTCATATATTATCGCGCACGTCCGCGATGCAGTCTGGAATGGCTAATCGTCCCCAGCATTCTGCTCAATGCTGCTGGTGCACTCGCATACCTGTTGTATGCGTCGCCTGTCAGCGCGGTTTTCATTGATGTTGCGGACGGCTTCTTGGCCACAATTTTGGGTTTGGTCCTCATGGAAATTGCCGTGAAAAGCTCGCCGTCGGGGAGCGAGGCATTCACGTTGTCCCTTCTTCTAAGTGTCTTTAATCTTGCAAGTGCGGTGTCGGATTACTTCGGTGCGCTCCTTTACGATAGTTACACGGCCTCGTTCTTCTTTCATTTGGTCTGGATCAATGCCGCATGCACAGCGGCTACTGCATTGATCGCTCCGTCTCTTACGCGTTGGATCGGGAGCAAATAGTTATGCCAAAGACTATCTTTATCGGCTGCGCATCGGAAGAAAGGCCCAAGTCCATCGCGAAAAAACTAAGACCCGCCGGGCAATATGACCAGCGCTTGCAGGCTCGCCCGCAGGAAGGCCGCCCGTGCGCCGTGGCTCCGACCCCGGTCGTTCGGGGCGGCAGGGTCGGCCAGGGAGCGCCAGCAAGCCCGCCCGCCGATTGCAACGGGGCGGGGGGACAACGGTCTTGAGGTTGACCACCAGTTCGTATTTGGTCGGTGCTTGCACCGGAAGTTTCGCCGGCTTTGCGCCGCTGAGTATGGTGCCAGTATAAGCGCCGACCTGGCGGGCCATGTCTGTGAGGCTGGTGCCGTAACTCATTAGCAAACCGGCTTCGGCCGACTCGCGCGAAGAAAAACTCGCGGGTATCCGGTCGCGCGCCGCCAGCGCGGCAAGCTGCGCATAGCGGCTGCGAAAAAGGCTTCTGCTGCAATGAAAAGAGCATCTGCTCGGTCGTGCGCAATGACAGTGAAGGCGGAGTCGATCTCAGCTGGGGTGCTGGCGTTGAAGAAGGCGATGTCCACGCCGATAACATGTGCGGCGTTCTGCAGTGATCTCGTAGTGGCCTCGGTGTATCGAACATTGGCTGGATTGACCAACACGGCAACACGCCTCGCCTTGGGCACCAGCTCGTGCATGAGTCCGAGCCGCTTCGCATCGGTCTCGATGGCGAAAAAATTGATCTCCGTCGCGTTGCCGCCGGGATGCGCGAGGCTCTTGACGAGCCCTAACAGTACCGGGTCCTCAGCCACGCCGAATACGATCGGGATCGTAGCACCTACCGAAATCGGGGCGCTCCCAGGAACGGCAATCACAGCCACGCCACGCCGTATCACGTCGTCCAGTATCGCCGGTAGGCGTTCGTAGTAGCCCTCCAGCCAGCGGTACTCGACCGTGACATTCCGGCCTTCGACACAGCAAAGGCGGACTGATCCGGGCATCTCGAGTGGACAATCAGCATCCACTTTCGTCTGCATGGACTGGCGCCACATGGCCGAGCTGCTAGAATCCGGCGTGCGGCGCGCTGACACCGTTAACCCTTGTCGGCGCGCACTTGACCGCGGGGCTGGAAACAGGCCGATCACGCCTTGCCCGAATGCCTGATGGAGGAATTGTCGATACGGTCGTGGCGCGGACTAATTGCGTGTCTGGTGCTTGTTCTCGCCGCGCCGGTTCCCGGCACGCACGCCGAGGACAGAGCGCGGTCGATATTCGCTGGCGCCGGCGGCAAGGCGTCGAAACCCGCGCCGCCTGTTGCGGCGCGCAAGCCGGTGCGGCTCAGCGTGCACGGCATCGAGCGTGTCGACGATTATGCCTGGCTGCGCGACCCGAACTGGCGCGAGGTGATCAGGAAACCGTCGGTATTATCAAGCGAGATTCGCGCCCACATCGAGGCCGAGAACCGCTACGCCAAGGCCTTGCTGGCACCACTTGCGGGCCTGCGCAGGCAGTTGCTCAAGGAGCTGAAAGGCCGCGTCGAGCCGGCCGCGTCCGAGGTTCCCCTGCCCGATGGCCCGTATGCCTATTGGAAAGAATATGTGCCTGGCGCCGAGCATCCGCGCATCGTGCGCGCTCACGCTGGCGGTGTCGACCAGGTGCTGGTCGATGGGGCCGCGATCGCGGTGGGCAAGCCCTATTTCTCGTTCGGGACTACTCGGCACAGCCCGGATCATCGCCTCTATGCCTATTTGGTCGATTTGACCGGTGACGAGAGCTATCGCCTGCGCGTGCGCGAAATCAGCACGGGACGCGACTTACCACTCGACATCCCTGAGGTCTCGACCTTCACCTGGGCGCCGGACAGCACGACGTTGTTCTACGTTCAGCTCGATCCCGAGCATCGTCCGCGCTTCGTGTATCGCCATCGGCTCGGTACGGACCCGAAAAATGATCCGCTGATTTACGAAGAAAAGGACCTCGGATTCGAAATCTCGGTCGGTCTGACACCCACGAAGCGGTTCATTGCGATCTCGACCGCCGACCAAGACACGTCCGAAAGCTGGCTGATCGACGCTGCGCAACCCGCAAACCCGCCGGTATTGGTCGCTGCCCGCGAGCTCAATATCCAATACCGCGTGAGCGACTGGAGCGATCGACTCCTGATCCGCACCAACGCAGACAGCGCTGATGATTTCAAGATCATGATCGCTCCCGCATCTGCGCCCGGCCGCGAGAACTGGCGCGACCTGATCCCCTACAAGGAAGGCCGGCAGATTCTCTCGGCAATCCCGTTTTCCGGGTATCTCGCCAGGCTCGAACGCGAAGATGGCCTCCAGCGCATCGTGATCCGCCGGAATTCGGACGGTGCCGAACACACGGTTAGCTTCGACGAGGAGGCGTACTCGGTCGAACTCGTCACGCCCCTTGAGTTCGATACCCGTAGCCTGCGCTTTCTGTACAGGTCACCGACAACCCCACAGCAGACCTTCGACTACGATATGGAGAGCCGCGAGCGCGTGCTGCGCAAGCAGCAGCAGATTCCGAGTGGGCACGATCCCGCTGCATACGAGGTGCGCCGGCTGTTCGCCCCTACCGCCGAGGAACAGGTACCGATCACGGTTCTGCACCGCAAAGGCTTGCCGATCGACGGCTCGGCGCCACTTTTTTTGGGGGGTTACGGTGCCTACGGCGATCTCTTCGAGGCCAATTTCGATTCCAATCTGTTCTCGCTGGTCGACCGCGGCTTCGTCTACGCCATCGCCCACGTCCGCGGCGGGATCGAAAAGGGCAAGCGTTGGCACAATGCCGGGCGCCGCGAGAACAAGGTCAACACCTTCACGGATTTCATCGCGGTCGCCGAATATTTGACCAAGGCCGGCTACGGGGCGCCCAGACGCATCGTGGCGCTCGGCGATTCCGCGGGCGGCACGCTGATGGGCGCGGTTGCCAACATGCGGCCCGACCTGTTCGCCGGCATCGTCGCGCGCGTTCCCTTTGTCGATGTCCTCAACACCTTGCTCGACCCGGATTTGCCGCTGACCGCCGGCGAGCTGCCGGAATTCGGAGATCCGGCCCACGATCTCTCTGCCTACTGGACCATTGCCGGCTACGCGCCCTACGACAACGTGAAGGCTCAGCCTTACCCGCCCATGCTCGTCACCGCGGGGCTGAGCGATCCGCGCACGCAATATTGGGAGCCGGCAAAATGGGTTGCCAAGCTGCGCGCGATGAAGACCAACGGTTCCCGTATCGTGCTGATCCCGCGCATGACGGCGGGGCATTTTGGCGCCCCCGGCCGCTTCAAGGCGCTCGAAGAAGTGGCGATGTTCCAGGCTTTCGCCCTCGACGTGACAGGTAAGCGCTGACAGGATCGTGGTCCAACCAATGCAGTGCTCCGACTGGAACGCGACTTGCTCGGCATCGTGGCGGCGTCACTCGCCCCGCGATGCCTCGCCGTTTACGATCGCTGCGATTCTGTCGGCGAGTCGTCTCAATTCGGCATCGGCAAGATTGGCGAGAATAATGACCGACAGGTTGTCGTCAACGTACCGAATCAGCAACGTTTCAAATCCTTGCCAAGAGCCGCCATGATAATGAATATCTTTTCCACCTTGTCGCTCCAACTCCCATGCAAATCCATACGAGCTTTTGCGACCGCTTAAAAGCGTCGCGGGCTGGAAAATTTTCGACCAGCTCTCAGCGCTGAGGAGTGTTCGAGTACGGACCACCCGCTCCCAAGCGATAAGATCGAGAAGCGTCACGTGGAGCGCCCCATCCGCCGTCGTGTTGTGACTCGGCGCAACCCACTCCTGATTTTTTATTTGCTTCGCGACGAGTTGATACCCTGCCACACGTCTGGGCACAATATCTGCCTCGCTGATTATGCGCGTCGTATGCATGCCCGCTGGTATGAATATATTTTCGCGAAGAAAGTCCCCATAGAATTGTCCGGAGACACGCCGAATGATCGTGCCGAGGAGTGCATAGCCGAGATTGCTGTACTGAAAGTGTTTACCTGGCCGATAACGGCGCGGAAGCGATGCGGTGAACAGCGCGAGTTCGTTCTCGGTGTAGTCGCGCCGGAGATTCAGCACTAATTCATCATCAGGCAGTCCCGATGTGTGCGTTAGTAAGTGCCGCACCGTGATCGATCCCCATCGCGCGGGAGAGGGAAGGTGGCGGGCTATCGGATCGTTGAGATCGAGCTTGTCTCGCTCCACCAACACCATGATCCCGGCCGCCGTAAATTGCTTCCCCAGCGATCCGGATTGAAAAACGCTCTCTCTTTGCGCGGGCACACAGTGCTCGATGTTGGCGACGCCGTACCCTTCGGCACGCAACGTTACTCCATTTTTGATGACCGCTACGGCCGCGCCGGGTATGTGCTGCCTCAGCATTTCCTCGCGTACAAATCGATCGATTCGCTCGTCGATGCTGTTGGACGGAGGTGCTACCTGAGCCAGAATGCAGAGCGATGCCAATGTTGCGTACAACATCGTAAACTCCTCTTAGAAACGTGTTCTATTTTCTTTGTAAAATATAGCACGCCGCAACGCTGACCTTTTAGCAGGCCGCTGAAAAGTCAGCTGACAAGGGCGAGCGAACATGATTTCGCTGTTCCTGCCAACGAGGGAGGCTAGGATGCGGGGTTTGGACGAGCGGACGGATAGCCTGTTCTCTTATGTTGATCTTGAGGACCGTGTTCCAGCGAAGCATCCGCTGCGCGTTATTCGGCGCATCGTCAACGATGTGCTAGCTCCGCTCGATGGAGCGAGATGAACTCGCCCCGCCTGATGCCGAACACCGGCTTCCCCTCCGCAGTCGGTCGGCCGCACACTCAGCCTGCAATAGAGTGGCCGACGAGTCGCTTCTGCAGTCGGTCGGCCGCACACTCAGCCTGCAATAGAGTGGCCGACGAGTTTATGGACGAACCTGAATTGTTCTGAACCAAGAGGGGTGCTGCTGGCACCTCCTATCGTGCGCCCGCCCCTTTGGGCCGACGTCCGAAATGGGGTCAAACTCTGCCGTCTCGAGATTTCTGCGGCACGGCTGCTTTACCCCTGAAACCGGACATTGGTTGGCACGGCTGGCACGTCCGAAAAGTGCCAGAACGTGACATCGCACTCGGTAACTCGTAAGATAATCACTCGCTCATTCGATCTTTGGCCTGGCAAGATTCCGCTTCGAGACCAGCAATCGCGGGTGCAGTAGGGGTATCGAGATCGAAGGGAGCAAAGGACGTTTTGTCTTGTGAAACTCACGGCTCAGGCAAGGGAGGTCATCATGCTCCGAGTCCGACAAATCTGCAGAATGGTCGTGCTGTCGTCCGCTGGGGTGCTCATCCTCTCCGGCATACCCGATGCTTCGGCCCAGAAAAAGCTGACCTACGAGCAGGCCTATCGCCAGTGCAAAGCAGAGCTCGACCGCACTTTTCCATCGGGCAGTCAGAGTACCTCGGGGCGGAATACCGCTGGCGTGGCCTGCATGCATCGATTGGGGTTTCAAGCCAAGAAATCGGCTAAGTGGGCTGAGTGACGAGAGAGCGGCCGCCACGGAAGTCGCGCTGCGCAATGTTGATAGGCGATGCGGGCGACCGCCGAGTAGGAGTGCAGCGAAAATGCTTGCGCTCGTGCGGACGGCTCGGATGAGCATCGATGTCAGCTGCCGGTACGATCGGGCGCATGCCGCCACGGGTGCACCTCTCGTTTCATTCCTGGTCGCGTGCCATGAAATGGATCGTGACGATGGTATTGGTGGCCGGGTCGGTCCTGGCCGCCGCCCATGTCGAGGCGCGCAAGGCTAGCTCGGCGAGGCTCGAGCCCAACCGCATCGACATCGCTTATGTGGAGCCGAAGTCGGCGGATAATCAGGCGGTGTACAAGCTGCTCAAGCAGCACCGGGTGCTGGAAAAGACCCGCGATCTCCTAAGCCCCCTGCGGTTGCCGCACCGTCTGCTGCTGCAGACCAGAGACTGCGACGGCATATCCAATGCCTGGTCCAACGAGGACAGCGTCACGGTCTGCTACGAGTACGTCAACGATATCTGGAGGAACGCGCCCGAACAGGTGACGCCGACCGGAATTGCGCCCATCGATACGATCATCGGCCCATTGCTCGACGTATTCCTGCACGAAGCCGCTCACGCGGTCTTTGCAAGCCTGAAAATTCCGCTGTTCGGCCGGGAAGAAGATGCCGCCGACCAGTTTTCAACCTACATGATGTTGAAATTCGACAAGGACGAAGCACGCAGGCTCATCCTGGGCAGCGCGTACCAGTACAAGGGCGACATGGCGTCCCCGACGATAACCATCAAGCAGCAAAAGTTTGCGAACGAGCACGGCACGCCGGCGCAACGCTTCTTCAACCTTTTGTGCACGGCATACGGCAGCGATCCGGACCTGTTCGCCGACGTGGTCGAGAAAGGATTTTTGCCGGAGGACCGCGCCGTGGGCTGCAAGCGCGAATATATTCAGCTCTCGCATGCATTCGACACCTTGATCGGACCCCATATCGATACCAAGCTTGCCCGCAAGCTGCACAAGCGGTGGCTACCTCCGGTCACGACCAAGCCGAAGCCATGGGAAGGGCGGGCCGACTGATCGAGCGGATGTCCGTCTTATTCGCTTGGCGCCCAGGAGCTGCAAAAGAGGCCCGACCCGAACAACCGACTGATTTCTTGCAAGCGCTTTTGCAACTGCTGGCGCTATTGGCGCGCTCGGAGGGATTCGAACCCCCGACCCCCAGATTCGAAGTCTGGTGCTCTATCCAGCTGAGCTACGAGCGCCCGCGATGGTTTTAGCGAAGAGCGCCCGCGATTCCAAATCGGTTCCTACTTCGCCCAAAAACGCTGTATCACCGCACGATCGACAACCAGAGGAACGACATGGCCGTCCCGGATCTGCCGTCCTTCACCAAGCTCCTCGGCGTCAATGTGCTGCAGCGCTCGCCGGAGCGCACCGAGGCGGAGCTCATCGTGCGCGAGGAGCTGTGCAACCGCCGCGGCGTGCTGCACGGCGGGGCGGTGATGGCGTTGGGCGACACCCTCGGCGGAATGACGGCGATGGCCAGCCTGCCTCCCGGCGGGCGCACCGCCACCATCGAGAGCAAGACCAATTTCTTCGCCGCGGTGCCCAAGGGCGATACCGCGCACGCGGTGTGCATGCCGTTGCACCGCGGTCGCACCACCGTCGTGCTGGAGACGCGCATCACCCGCGGCGACGGCAAGCTCGCCGCCATCGTCACCCAGACCCAGCTGATCTTCGAGATGAAAGAGAAGCCCTAGCGGCGCGGCGGATCGTACCGGCCTTGGAACCCGGCGCGGGGAACCGCGGGTTCCAGGCAGGGGAGGTTCCATCGGCAGGAACCCGGGCACCCGGCCGCGGGTTATCCGTCCACGCAACCGAGATGGGAGATCGCCATGACCGATCCCAGAGACTTCGATCGCAGGATGGACCAGCACATGGAGATGGAGCGCAGGATGGGCTCTCCGTCGCCGTGGGGATGGATCGCCGGCGCGGTGTTCATCATCGTCATCCTGGCGCTGGTGTTCGCGGGCGGCGAGAGCACCAGGACCGCCCGCAACGACGTCACTCCCCCCGCCACCACCGGCATGGCGCCCAAAACCGCGCCGCCGGCCATCGCCGTCCCGCCGGCGGAGGCGCCCGCGACCACCGGCCAAGGCGGGCAACAGCGCCAGTAGCGCAGACGCACAAGCACTCTTCTCCTCTTGCAGCGCCCCGGCCTCAAGACCGGGGCGCTTTCATTTTTTTTGAGGTCGCGCGCGAGCGCGCGCTGCTCACGGCAGGCTGAACATGATCAATTGATCGGTTATGCCGCCGCCGCCCGGCGTCAGCGAGCCGCCGACGAAATACGCATTCGCGCCGATCACCGCGGCGCCGAAACCGTGCCGCCCCGCCGGCATGGGCGCGAGCGTGCGCCAGCGGTCGGTGTTGGCATCGTAGGCCTCGGTTTCGGGAAAGGTGTGGTTGGGCGGCAGCTCGCCGCCGAGCACCAGGATCAATCCGTTGTAGAGCGTGGCGGCAACCCCGCTGCGCGGCGTCGGCAGCGGCGCCGCCGATGCCCAGCTATTCGTCGCCGGGTCATAGACATCGTGCTGTCCGGTGCGATCGGCGGGGCCCGCCAGGCGGCCGCCGATGACGTGGATTTTTCCATTGACCGCCACCACCGCCATGTGATCGCGCGCGCGTGGCAACGGCGCCGCCGCGCTCCATTGGCCGCTGGCGGGATCGTAGACCTCGTGGCGCGTGACCGTCACGGCATCGAGCCCGCGTCCGCCGATGACGTGGATTTTGCCGTCGAGCACGGCGACGCCGACCGCTGCGCGCGGCGCCGGCATGGGCGCGAGCGTGCGCCAGCTGTCGGCGGCCGGATCGTATTGGAACACCAGGTCGCCGGCCCCTTGGTGCACCGACGAGGTGAACCCGCCGAAGGTGTGGATCTTGCCGCCGAGCACGGCGACGCCGAGATGGTCGCGCGGCTGCGGCAGCGGCGCACGCTCGCGCCAGCGATCGGTTGCCGGATCGTATTCCTCGTTGCGCGCCACCGCCTTGCCGGCGACGCCGCCGCCGAGCGCGAACAGCCGGTCGCCCACCGCCGCCGCCGCGACCTCGCCGCGCACTGCCGGCATCGGCGCCTTCTGCGACCAGGCCCCGGCAGGCGCCTGCGCCTGCGCCGCGCCGGCGAGCGCGAGCACGGCGGCGACCAGCGCGGCGGACAGGCACGGCAACGACATGGAAGCGAGGCGACGACGCATCCGAACCTCCCTGCACTTCTTGCCGCCGACGGGAGCCGCCCGCTCCCTCGGGCGGCTGCGCATTCCAGCTAATCGGCGGCCGAGGGCTCGCGGGCGATGTTGAGCTCGGCGCGCCTGACCGCGACATCGCCCCCGGCGCCCAGCCGCACCACATTGATCGTTCCGGCATATTCCGGCGAGCCGGAATAATAGGCGGCGACGGCGCCGACCTTCGCCGCCCGGTTCCAGTGCCCGAGCGCGATGTAGTCGGCGCCGGTGGCTGCGAGCTCCTCGTCGCCGATCAGCCACGACGGACGCAGCCGGATGGTTCGATCCGGGGTCGGCACGTAGTGTCCGTGCGCGACCGCGATCTGCCAACGGGTCGAACGCGGGCGCACGCGTTCGAACGGAATCATGTCGCCGTAGTCGCGGTGCGGGCGGCCCCAGATCTCGAGATCGAGTTCGGAGAACAGGACGGCTTCGTCGTGGGTGACGCCGAGCACGTGCAGATTGTCGACCTCCGCCAAGACGCCGTGGCGATAGACCGCGTCGGGAACGGCGGGATCGTGGTTGCCGGGCAGCAGCACCACCGGCAGCGCCGCGGCCGCGATGACTTCGGCGGCGCGCGCGAGCAGGTCGTCCGGCACGCGATGGCAATCGAAGGTGTCGCCCGCCAGCACCACCACATCGGCGCCCGCATCACGTGCCGCGGTCAGGACGCCGGAGAGGCCCGCCGTGCCGTCGCCGCCGTGCAGCCGCGCGGTGTAGTCGTGGTCGATGTGCAGATCGGAGCTGTGCACGACCACGATGTCGCGGGTCGGCGAAGGCACGGCATGCGGCATGGCCGCCGACCATAGCGATCCGCGGCGTATTGGCCAATCGCGGCGCGGGCGCGTGGCAGCAGATCGAGTGCGAGTGCGCGCCCCCGCGCCGGGCGCGGCATCGTAGGATTATAGTCCCGGGGGTCGCGGCCCACCGGATCGGCCCGGGCCATCAGTTTGCCCAGGTTGGGTGGTCCCGTCCGCGCACAGTCGCGTACCGGGGGAGCGTCCCGATGGGTTCCAACAACGACTACCGCAGCAACGCGGAAGACTGCCTGCGCATGGCGCGCGAGGTGCAGAACGCGCAGGACAAGCCGTTCTGGCTGACCTTGGCGCAATCGTGGCTGCAACTCGCGCAGCATTCCAAGCACGGCGAGCGTGACGCCGAGGACATCCGCGTCGGCGCCGACACGCATTGACCATCCGGCCGCCGCCTCCCGGCCGCCCCGCGCATCCAGGTCCAGTTTGAAATCTACTCGGCGTTCCGCCGCGGCGCCGGCGCGGCGGGTCCGTGGAATTTCGGCGGCGTGATGTAGAACAGCGGCGTCAGCGCGTAGATCACGAAGGCGGCGTGGACGCTGACCCAGGCGGCAGCGGCGCCGACGAGGTAAGACGCCGGCCCGACCATCGCCTTGCGCATGGCGTGCGGGTCCTGCAGCGGCGCGAGTTCCGGCTTGATCAGGTTGCGCGCGATATAGGCCTGCAGCGCCAGGAACAAGAGCGTGTTCACGGCGAACACGCCGCCGAAAAAGCTCACCGCGAGCCGGTTGTCGTAATATTCGCCCATGAGCGCGGTCGGAAACGGAATGAACGCCTGCCCCATGAGGAACAGCGAATTCAGCCACATCATGGCGTAATCGGCATGGCGCGCCATCGCGAGCAGGTGATGGTGATTGAGCCAGAACTTGCACACGATGACGAAGCTGATCAGCCAGCTCAGGAACTTGGGCAGGAGCTCGACCAGCTGGTGCGCGAGCTCGCTCACGCTGGCGTGGTCCTTGAGCGCTGGCACCTTCAGCTCGAGCACGAGCAACGTCACCACGATCGCAAACACGCCGTCGCTGAAGGCCTCGATGCGGGTGAGGCGCAACTCGCCTTGCTTGAAACGATCGAGGAGGCGCATCGGACAGCCGCAAGGGCCGGTGGGTTGGATCATTCTTGCAATCGGGCCGCGAGCGAGGACTGAGCGGCTGGCCGGTTGCCAGAGCAGACGACGACCCGGGACTTGCCGTCCCCAAAAATGGTCAGTCGACCTTGGCGCCCGAGGCCTTCACGATCGCCGCCCATTTCGGAATTTCGGACTTGATATAAGCGCGGAACTCCTCCGGCGTATTCGCGACGACGTCGACGCCCAGATCGGTCAGCGCCTTGCGCACCTCCGCGTCGTTCAAGGCGGCGACGGCGGCGCGATTGAGCGTGGCCACCACGTCCTTGGGCGTGCCCGCCGGCGCCACCAGGCCGTGCCAGGTGGTCGCGTCGAAGCCGGGAAAACCGCGCTCGGCGATGGTCGGCACGTCCGGCAAGGCCGCCGTGCGCTTGAGCGTGGTGACCGCGATCGCGCGGATGGTCCCGTTCTGGATGTGAGGAATGAGCGGCGGCGGCGGATTGAACGCCATTGGCACGTGTCCGCCGATGACCGCCTGCAAGGCCGGGCCGGTCCCCCGGAACGGCACGTGCGTCATGTCGATCTTGGCTTCGATCTTGAGCATCTCGCCGGCGAGATGGGCGGGTGTGCCGTTGCCGCCCGAGCCGAAGCTGAGCTTGCCTGGATTGGCCTTGGCGTAGGTGATGAGTTCGCCCAGCGTCTGCGCCGGCAGCGTGGGATGGGTGTAGAGCACGTTGGTCTGGGTGCCGACCATGGTGATCGGCTCGAAATCCTTTTCCGGATCGTAGCCCAGATTCTTGTATAGGCTGACATTGATCGCGAGCAGGCTGCCGGTGGCGAGCAACACCGTGTAGCCGTCGGGCGCCGCGCGCGCGACCGCGGTTCCCGCGATGCTGCCGCCGGCGCCGGCACGGTTCTCGATCACCAGCGGCTGCTTGAGGATCTGCTCCATCTTCTTGGTGATGATGCGCGCCATCACGTCGCTCGGGCCGCCCGGCGCGAAGCCGATCATCAGCGTGATCGGCTTGGTCGGGTACTCGGCTGCGCGCGCGAGGACGGGCGAGCACACGAGCGCTGCGCTCACCGCCAGAACCACCGCTCTCCGCATGATTTCCTCCGTGCGCGTAGCTGTCCCGTGACCCGGGTTCCCGGGGATCATCGCGCAGCGGGCGTCCGCCGTCAAAGCGGGGGCGGCATCATTAAAGTTCCCACGGAACGTCTCGGCGCCTGCCGCATTCACCCCATGTCACTGCGGAGCGACGGCATGAGCTCGGAACTGTTCCATCAGCGCGCGCGCGACTGCCTCAGGCTCGCCGACGAGTGCCCGGATTTCTACGCCAGGGAAGCGTTGAAAGAGCTCGCGCAGGAATTCGAGCAGATGGCAACGCTGGTCGATGCGGATGCACGATCTTCCGACCGCGCGCGATCGCGACGAGATCGATCTCGCCACGACGGCCCCACACACCAGCAGCCGCGGCCGCGGTGACGCGAAGGCTCGCGTCGCGCGACGCCCCGAGGACTTTTGGAGAGTTGCGTTGTGGGAGCTTGGGTTCTGGGAACTTAGGATCGCGTGACCCTAGCTGAAGATCGCCGCGTGCAGGCCGAACCCGATGGTTGCGCTCAACACCGCCTGGATGGTGTCGAACTCGAGCCCGCTCACCAGCGTATCGACAAACGGGAAGATCATCCGCCCAACCGGCAGCATGATGCTGGCGACCAGCGCCACGCACAGGAGTTTGGTGAGAATCGGATGATTGGCCATGTCTTGCCCCCCCCGCTTGGATCGGCGGCGCAAGATAGCGTCCGTGGCTGCGGCGTCAACGCGGTAAATGGGGGTAGATCCGGTGGCGATATCAGCGGCCTCCGCCGACGCTCCGCGAGAGTGTTACGGGCGGTGCCCCATCGTCCCCTCCCCCGCTTGCAGCCGACCTCGGCTCGACCCGAGGTCGGCAACTGACTGACGGGCCGAAGTCCGAGCCGTACGGCTTTCGGCTGTCAGCGCGGCGCCGGCGCGCCGACCGCGACCGGCCGCACCGGCGACCCGGCCGCGCCCTGGATGCGCAGCGGCAGGATGATGGTGCAGGCGAGCCAGACCCTGTCCTTCGCCATCTCGGCGAGATTGGCGTTCTGGATATTGTGGATGCCCGCTTGCGACAGATTGTGGTGGTGGATGACGAACGGCAAGTCGGCCGGCGCCCCCGCCGGCGCCGGCCCCTTGCCCTGCAGGAAGCCCTCGGCCACGGGGTCGGTGAACGGGTTGTCGAGCGCCACCAGCACGACGGACTTGCCCTCGATATATTTGGCGGCGTCGTAGGAGAGGCCCGGACCCTTGGTGTAGTAGAACTTCTCGGTGTCGGGATCTTTCCAGTTATCGCCCCAGCCGGTGTAGATATAGAGCACGTCGCCGGGCACGAGGCCGCGGCTTTCCAGCCCCTGCGCCTTGAGCATCGCCTCGATGTCGGCCGCCGTCACCTGCTGCCCGGGCTGCATCGCATTGCCGCGGCCGAGATGCGCCTTGGCGTCGAGCAGCACCGCGCTGGTGACGATCGGCGGCACCTTGTCGATGCCGAGCTTCTTGAGCGGGGAGTCCGGCGTGGGCTTCACGTCGCTCTGCTTGTAGCCGCCGTAATAGCTGGCGCCGCCGGAGGGAAACTCGCTCTTGCCGTCCCACAGCTGCGGCAGCACGGCGAAATGCCCGAGCGCGTCCATCTGCGTGCCCTGCTGGTTGGGATCGCCGCTGGCGATCTCGTCGGTGTTGAAGGCGTGCCGGGTGCCGGGAATGCCGACGGTCGGCTTGGGGTTCTCGCGCAGCGGCACCGCGAACGGCGATTGCGGCATGGTGTTCGAGCGCGGGTACGACAGCTCGTAGGCTTTCGCGTTCGGATTGGCGAGGTAAGTGGCGCAGCGCTGCCAGGTGGCGGGCCCGAGCGTGTTGGCCATGCCGATCTCGTCGCCCGCGGGCCAGGGCGGGCGGTTCTGTGCCTGCGCGGCGAAGCAAGCAGCAGTTAGCGCAACGACGATTGCAATCGGGCGAAGGACGCGAGTGCGGTGCATGGTGTCCTCCCTCAGCGTCGGGGCTTCTTAGTGAAGCAGAGCGATCACTGCAGCGAAAATCTACCACGTTTCCAAGCCCGCGTTTAACGCCCTTCGCCTGTTTTTGTAATCCACTGCTTGAGGCTAAATTGCCTCATGACTCCGCCCACTCAACGTCCCCACAATGCCTTGCTGGCGAGCCGGGCGCCTTGCGCCAGGCTCTCGAATTTCGCCCACATCACTTGCGGATGCACCCGCTGGATGTCCTGCGCCTGGGCGAAGCCGCAGTCGGTTCCGGCGATCACGCTTTCGCGGCCGACCAGCCTGGCAAAGGTGACGATGCGGTCGGCTATGAGCTGCGGGTGCTCCACGGTGGTCGTGTGGTGGGTGACGACGCCGGGGATCAGGATCTTGCCCGCCGGCAGCTTGACCTTCTCCCAGACGTACCATTCGTGCTCGTGGCGCACATTGGCCGCCTCGATGGAATAGGCTCCGGCCCGCACCCTGAGGATCAAATCCACTATGTCCTCGAGCTGCGCGTCGGCGACATGCGGCACGTGCCAGCTTCCGAAGCAGACGTGATAGCGGATGCGGTCCTCCGGGATGCCCTCCAGGGCGTGATTGAGGGCGTCGATCCGCAGCTCCGCCCACTCGCGATAGCGGCGCGGGCTCTGCTCCACCAGATGGTCGTACATGTTCGCGAGCACGGCGTCGTCGACCTGCAGCACGAAGCCGGCCTTGTGGATCTCGAGGTACTCCTCGCGCAGCGCCCGCGCGATCGCGAACACGTAGTCGCGCTCGTCCGCGTAGTATTCGTTGGCGGCGTCGTAGCCGACGCTCGCCGGCGCCACCGCCGTGAAGAACACCTCCTCGACCGCCACCGCGGACGCGGCGGACTTGAGATTGTCCAGATCGCGGCGGACGCTGGCGTGGCCGTGATAGGCGATGGGCGCCACGCAGGCATGGCCCGGCGTGCCGACCGTGCCGCGCGGGAATTCCGCGGCCATGAATTCGGCAAACCGGAAGCGGTCGCGGCCGAGCCAGACCGCGGGGTAGAGCTTGTCCGGCCGCCGCTCGAACCCGCTCAATCGTTCCAGGCTGTAGTTCGCCCAACCGGACTTGCCGAACTCGCCGTCGTTGACCACGTCGATCCCGGCCTGCGCCTGCCGCGCCACCACCTCCGCCACCGCGCGCTTGAGCGCGAGCGCGTGCGCGTCGCGATGCGCCGGATCGCGATCCTTGGCGGCGTCGAGCAAAACTTTGGGGCGGACCAGGCTGCCCACATGGGTGGTAAGGATGCGATGCTCGCTGCGCTTCATGGTGGACGGTCCCGCCCGATGGCCGCACCAACGCCGCCGCGTGCTGCGGCGGCGCCGGGCAGCGCGCTCTAATAGGCGGATTTGTGCTCGGCAAGCGTCTTGCGCAGATCGTCGAACGCCGCCTTTGGATCGGCGTTGGCATTGCGCATCGATGCTTCCCAGGTGGCGGTCACCGGTTCGGCCGACTTGCGCCAGGCGGCGAGCTGCTCGGCGGTCAGCGGATAGACCTCCTGGCCGGGCATGGCCTTGATCTTCTCGCGGCCGCCGGATTCGAATTCGGCCCACGGTGCCGCGATCCTGAGCGCCCACTCGCTGGTGCAATGTTGGTCCAGGACCTGCTTTTGCGCAGGTGAAAGCGAATCGTATTTGGGCTTGTTCAGGACCCAAAGCTGTTCCGAGACGTAGAGCGGCGCCTCGATGTGATACTTCGTGACCTTGTCGATCCCGAACAGCAGCATCGATCCCCACGGCGAACCGGCGGCGTCCGCAACTCCCTTTTCCAGCACGTCGCGGATCTCGGGCGCGGCGGCCTGGACATTGGTCGCGCCCAGATGGGTCATCCAATTGGCGATCACCGCATTGGGCGGGCGCACCTTGAGCCCCGCCATGTCGGCGGGCACCACCACCTTCTTCTTGGTGAAATGCAGCGTGCCCGGATCGTGCGCAAACGCCAGGCAATAGCGGACGTCCTTCATTTCCCGCTCGACGTAGCGGCGATACCACGCGTCGAGCGCCGCGCTTCCCTCCTTGGCATTGGAAAAGACGAACGGCAGCTCGACCGCGCCGATGATCGGAAAACGGCCGGGCTCGTAGCCCGGATTCACATGGGTAATGTCCGCGATGCCGTCGCGGGCCATGTTGTAGTGGTCGAAGGCTTTGCCGAGCTGCTGAGCGGGGAAGATCGTGATCTTGATGGTTCCATTCGACGCCTTGTCGATGGACTCCGCCCAGGCGACGGCGGCGGCATGCATCGGGTGCGTCGGGGGAACCCAGTGCGAGAATTTGAGCGCGACCGGCTTGTCCTGCGCCCTGACGCCGGGCGCGGCCATGAACCCGAATGCAAGGGCGGCGATCACGCTCCACGAAGCCAGCTTCATGTGAATCCTCCCGAGTTGCTGTTGTTCGAACCTGGTTACGTCCGGCCGCCGGCGTGGCTGCGAAAGGCGATGAGATTCGATCCCGGCACGAGCTCGCGCGTCTGTTGATTGCGCAGCGCAAGCTCGAGGTTGCGGCGCGCCAGCCGGGCATGCTCGCGCATGAGCATCTCCGCCCGCTGGCCCTCGCGCGCCTCGATCGCACGTACGATGCAGCGGTGATGGTCCTGCGCCACGGTGAACATGGTCTGCGCTTCCGGCAGCCTCGCCTGCACCATCACGAACGCGCTGGCGGAGGCGAAGGGAAGGGTCACGACGCGCGCAATTTGCCGGGCAAGCACCGCGCTGTCGGCGAGCTCGACGATGATGCGGTGGAACCGCTCGTTGAGCTCGACATAGGCGGAGAAGCTGTCGACCGTGACGCCGCCACCGGCGACGAGCTCGTCGAGCGCGGCCAGGCAGCGCTTGAGCTCGTCCAGATCGGCCGGCGCTGCGCCGCGTTCGGCTGCCAGCCGCGCGGCGAGCCCTTCGAGCGTGCCGCGGATTTCGATGGCGGCATGAATATCCCGTTCGTCGAAGCCATTGACGGTAAATCCGCCGGTGGGAAGCGCACTCAGCAAGCCTTCCTGTTCGAGCCGCAGCAGGGCGGTGCGAATGGGGGTGCGGGAGACGCCGAGACGTTCGACCAGCGCGAGCTCGGACATGCGCTCGCCGGCCTTGATCTCGCCGTTGAGGATGAATTCCCGCAATTTGAGCAGCGCGTTCACCGCCTGTGACGCAGCGACGCCGGACACCGGACGCACGGGCTCCTCCGGGATCGACAATCCGTGTCTAGGCTGTATACAATTTCCAGCCCTGTCAACGCGCTTTGCTCGTCATTGCGGGAGAATTGTCCGCTCGATACGGCCAGAATGTATACAGCTCATGGCCATTCGGACACAGCCCCGCGCCGGGAGACGATGGGAGGACAATCATGGTTCTGCACACCGCAGCGCCGCGCTTGCGCGGACGGATAAGCCCGCTCGCCGCGCTTTGTGCGGCCGCCCTCGTGCTCGCGTTCGCCCCGGGCTCCGCCGCCGAGCCGATCAAGATCGGTCTCAGCTTGAGCCTGACCGGAGCCACCGCTCCCGCCGGGCGGCAAGTCCAGGCCGGGCTCGAAATCTGGCGCGATCACGTCAACGCGCGAGGCGGCCTCCTCGGACGGCCGGTCGAACTCGTCTACTACGACGACCAGGCGAACCCGGCCAATGCGCCCGGCATCTACGCCAAGCTGATGGGCATCGACAAAGTGGACCTGCTGATCGGTCCCTACAGCACTAACGTGATCGCGGCGGCGCTTCCCGCGATCATCCAGAACAAACGCATGACCATCGGAATTTTCGGGCTTGGCGCCAACAAGGAGTACAAATACGCCAAATATTTTTCGATGAATTCGCAGGGCGCCTCGCCGCGGAACTACTCGCGCGGCTTCTTCGAAATGGCCCTGCAACAGCAACCGAAGCCTGCGCGCGTCGGCCTCGTCGGCGCGGACGTGGAGTTCTCGCGCAACGCGCTCGATGGCGCGCGCGAGAACGCGAAGGAATTCGGCTTCGACGTGGTCTACGAGCGCACTTATCCGCTCGCCAACACCGAATATGCGACCATCGTGCGCTCGCTGCAGGCAACCGCGCCGGACGTCGTCTACGCCGCGACGCTGCCGGTCGACACCGTCGGGATCGTGCGCGCCTCCAACGAAGTGCAGTTCAAGCCGAAGCTCTACGGCGGCGCCTTCCTCGGCCTGCTGGTGACCGGGATCAAGCAGCAGCTTGGACCCCTCATCAATGGCCTGGTCAACAACGAGTTCTATATTCCGGCCGCGAGCCTGCAGTTTGCCGGCACCAAGGAATTCCTGGAAGAGTATCAGAAGCGGGCGCAGGGTCTCGGCATCGATCCGCTCGGCTTCACCTACCCGCCCTATGCCTATGCGGCCGGCCAGGTTCTCGCGCAGGCGGTGATCGCGACCAAATCACTCGATGACGACAAGCTCGCCGATTACATCCGCAACAACACGGTCGAAACCGTGATCGGCCCGATGTCCTTCGGAGCCGATGGCGAGTGGAAGACGCCGCGCATCATCTACGCGCAGTTCCAGAACGTCAGCGGCAATGACATCGGCCAGTTCAAGGACATGTCCCGCCAGGTCGTGGTCTGGCCGTCGGAGCTCAAGACCGGCAGCCTGATCTATCCCTATGACCAGGCCCGCAGATGAAATGATCCTGCTGCGGTCACGATTTTCGGGCCGGGCCCCCAAAGCCGTCGCCGGATCACCTCGCCATGCGGCTATTCGGGCATGCCGGCCTTGCGCAGTCCCTCGGCGATGCGTGCGCGCAGTTGCTGGTACCTCGCGCTGGTGAGCGCGACCGGAACCGGCGAACGCGTACGGAATGTCGATAGCGTGGTGCCGGGACGCTTCTGCTCGTAGGCGGCGAGCGCCGCGTGCGCCTCCTCGGCGCGGCCGAGCAGCCCGTAGGCCGCCGCCAGGAAGGCATGCGATGAAACGTTTTTCGGATTGGCGTCGAGCGCGCTGATCAGCGCGTGGATCGCTTCCTGGTCGCGGCCGAGCAGAAGCAGCGCGTGGCCCCGACCGTCCAGCCAGGTCCACCGCCCAGGATCGCGCGGGCCGATGCGAGTGGCCTTGGCGAACCAATCGAGCGCCTGTTCCGGCTTGCCCTGATACATGGTCGACAAGCCGATTTCCTTGTAGGCCCACGGCTCGCCCGGATTTTCCATGACGATCGCTTCGGCCGCGACGATGGCGTCGTCGAAGCGGCCCTGCGCGCGCCGCAGCGCGGCCTTCGCCTTCAACGCCATGAGGTGACGCGGCTCGATCGTGAGCGCGCGGTCGAGCAGCTGCTCCGCCTTGCGCAACCGCTCGTCCGCCCCGGTCTGGTAGTAGCCGTTGAGGAATTCGAACACGAGCGTGGTGGCGACGCCGGCCAAGCCATCGACGCTGGTCGGCTGGACCTTCAGCGCCTGCTCGAACAGGTTGCGGGCGTCGATCATCGATGCCGGCGATGACGGCAGGTTGAGCACCGCCTTGCCGCGCATGATGAGGTCGACGAGCTCGGCGCTGTCCGGCCTTTCGCGCCAGCTTCGCCGCGCTTCGATGTCGATGACCTGCAAGCCGGTCGCGCGCGACACCCGGCTGACGATCTCGTCCTGAACCTGCAGGATACTGCTTCGCTCGGTGTCGAAACGTTCGGCCCACAGCTGGCTTGCTTCCTTGGTCTCGACCAGGCGGGTGTTGACGCGCACGCGCTCACCCTCGAACAGCACGCTGCCTTCCAGCAGGTAGCGAACCTCCAGCTCGCGGCCGATCTGGCGCGCGTCGGCGCCGCGGCCCTTGTAGGTGAACGCGGTGTCGCGCGAGACGATGGCGATTCCGGCCAGCGCGTGCGCCAGATCGCTGATGAGGCTGTCGGTGATCCCGTCGGCCAGGTAGTCGTGCTTCGCGTCGCCGCTGAGATTGACGAACGGGAGAACGACGATCGACGGACCCGGAGGGTTGAGCCGGTCCGCCAGGGATGCGGCTTCGCTTGCGAGCGCGATGGAGTCTTTCGCCTGCGGCGCGGCCGATGGCGAGGGTGACGACAGCAGCCACCACGCGGCAGACACGGCCAGTGAAGTCACGCCAATCACCGCGATGGCCAACAGCAGGTGGCGGGCCGCCCACCGCCTATTCGACGCCGGTCCTTGCGCTACGGGTGCCGGCCACGCTTGGCGCTCACCCTGCAATATCGCGGGCTCGCCGGCGGCCTCCGCTGCGTCATCGGAAAGCGCCGGCGGCGGGGCCGCGGCGGCGGCAACACCGTTCGCAACGGACTGCTGCCCCGGATCGCGGCCGGTGTCGCCGACCGCTTGGACCGCAATCGAAGATTGGTCGGGGAACGGAAGCGATTCGCCCGTCGCTACCAATTTCGCCGCCTCGTCGAGGGTGCGCTGGGACGGCGGCGCTTTTTCGATTGCACCGGCGGTCGGCGCAGGATCGTCCTCGGCAACCTCGCCGACGAAACGAAACCCGCGCTTGTGCAGCGTGCGGATCAGGCTCTGGTCGTTGCCGCTGTCGCCGAGGGCGCGCCGCGCCGCGCTGATGCGGGAGCTGAGCGTCGCCTCCGAGACGATGCGGCCCTGCCAAATCGTGTCGATCAGCTCGTCCTTGCGGACGATCCGGTCGCGGTACCGAATCAGGTGAACGAGCAGATCGAACACCTGCGGCTCGATGTGAACGATCGCACCGGCGCGCCGCAACTCCTGCCGCGCGACGTCGATCTCGAAATCGGCGAAGCGAAAGTTCAAAGCAGTCCCCCTCGGTGCTGCGGCGGATTCTAGGTCGTCGCCGAGCGTCGACTTGTCAAATAGTTCGGGGCTATCGGAACGGTTGCCCTATACCGCTATGGCGGAAATCTTCAGCCAATCTCCAAACAGATTCACGATCCGCTCGCGTCGGACTTCAAGCCTGTCGTCTCGTCGGCCGCTGAGCACCCTGGCCGCTCCGCGACTGATTCCAGCCAACGGCGCATCAGCGCCGAGGCCATAGCGCGCATTTGCGCGGAGGCCAAGCCCTCGAAGGGGACGACCAGAACGGCTATTCAGCTCGCTTCAACCCCGCCACCGGCGCCGACGGCGCCCCACGTCCTCGTCGGCTTCGCCGGTAACGACATCGTGACCGGCGGGCGGGTAGTTTGCGGGAAGCGAGCACGCCGTCGCGCCTCTGACGTGGCCCGTCATGCGGCCCGGCTCGGCAACCACTTCCGCATCCCTTAGGCAAATTTTGATCGCCAATGGACCGCGGGCGACAAACCGCTCTCGTGCCCGCGACAGCGGGCATCCGATACGGCGCGAACCTGCGATTCGCGGCCGCAGCGAGGCCTCAGCCGCGGTCGCGCGATTACTGGATCGTCGCGCCGTAATATGATGGGCTTTCGTTCAACTCATCCTGTGCGCTGCGGCGGGAGCGACGCCGCCGCCCGGCGAGAGGGCCACGCCATGCCGAAAACGCCAGACTATTTCGCCGGCAAGACCATCATCATCACCGGCGCCGCGAGCGGCATCGGCCGGGCCACCGCGTTGATCTTCGCGCGCGAGCGCGCGAACGTCGTCTGCGCCGACCTCAACGCCGACGGGGCGCGCGCGACGGCGGAAGCGGTCAACGGTCAGGGCAGCCAGGCGCTGGCATTGAAGGTGGACGTGACCGCGCGCCAAGAGGTGGAGGACATGGTCAAGCGCGCAGTCGACGCCTTCGGCAGCGTGCAGTTTCTTTTCAACTCCGCCGGCGCCGCCATCCGCCGCGCCAAGTTTCTCGAGATCGACGACGCGCTGCTGGACAAGACCTTCGATCTCAACGTCAAGGGGACGTTTTACGGCATGCAGGCGGTGCTGCCCCACATGTTGAAGAACAAGCAGGGCGTCATCATCAACATGGCGAGCATGGCGCACCGGCGCGGCGGCCCGGGCAGCTCGGTGCACTACGCGGCCGCCAAGGGCGCGGTGGTGACCATGACCTTGGGGGTGGCGCGCGAGTTCGCGACCCAAGGCATTCGCGCGCTGTCGATCTCGCCCGGTCCGATCAAGACGCCGTTCCAGGCCGCGGCGCAGAGCTCGCCCGCGCTGGTGCAGCAGTTCTTGGAGGACGTGCCGATGAAGCGTTTCGGCGAGCCCGAGGAGATCGGCGAGCTCGTCCTGTTCATGTGCTCGGACGCCTGTGCGTTCATGACCGCCGACACGGTCTATGTGAACGGCGGCGGCGGCTGGCGGTGAGCGGCGCACGGGGGCCCCGGTCCGCCGGGTACGAAGCGGGGATCAACACATCCGGCTTTGATTTGTGACGATAGGAGGAACTCCATGGCCGCTTCCATGCGCGCTGCACGCCTGCACGAGCCGGGGCAGCCGCTGCGGATCGATATGGTGGAAATCCCGGAGCCGCGTCCCCGCGACGTGTTGGTTCAGGTCAAGGCATGCGGCATCATTCCCAACATGAACGCGATTTTCAGCGGGCAGCTGTGGAATCATCTGCCGCCGCTTCCCGCCAGCGTCGGGCTCGACGCTGCCGGCGTCATCGTGAAGATCGGGAGCGAGGTTACCGGCGTGACCATCGGCGACCGGGTCTACGTGAATCCGTGGCTGTCATGCGGCATGTGTGCGTATTGCCGCGCGGGCGAGCCGATGCTCTGCAGCGCAGCCGCCTTCCAAGGGTATTTCGGCTTTTTTCCTCACTCCATACGGCAGCTCATGGAATATCCGTTTGGCGGGTTCTCCGAGTACATCACGGCATCGCCGCAGCGCCTCGTGCACTTGCCGCAGCCGGTGACATTCGATCAAGCCGCGCGCTTCGGCTATCTCGGGACTTCGTTCGCCGCTTTACGTCTGGGACGGGTCGGCGGTGGCAGTTGGATTGCGATCAACGGCATCACCGGCACGCTCGGAGTCGGCGCCACATTGCTCGCCCTGGGCATGGGCGCGACCCGCATTCTCGGCCTCGGCCGCAATCGTGACGTGCTTGCACAATTGAAAGCGCTTGCACCGGACCGAATCGAGGTTCTGGCTCTTGGCGATGCCCCCATTGCGGATTGGGTGCGACGGCATACCGATCAGCTCGGCGTGGACGTGCTCATCGACTGCTCGGCCCGCAGTGCGGCCGCCGCCCATACCACAGAGGCACTTGCTGCCCTGAAGCGGGGTGGGATCGCAGTCAATATCGGCGCGTTGACGGAACCGCTGGCGATCCAGCCAATCCGCTTCATGACCACTCGCCTGCAATTCCGGGGTTCGAACTGGTTCACGACCGGTGAGGGCCAGCTGATGGCTGAGATGGCGAAGGTTGGCGTGCTCGATCTGACCAAGCTGTCGACGCACGCCTATCCGCTCGCCAAGGTCAATGACGCGCTGGCCGAGGTGCGCGAGCGCCCGGGCGGATTCGTCAACATCGTGGTCAACCCGGATCGCTGATGTCGGACGCCGGCAGGAACCAATGACCGCTACAGGTGCATGGAGCAAATAGGATGATCGGGTTTCCTCGTCTCACGCGCCGCGGCTTCAGTGCCGTGCTGCTCGCGATCGGCACCGTCCTTGCAGCAGGGCCGGCGCGGGCGCAGCTTGCGCCGTCGCAGCCGATCAAGATCGTTGTCGGCGTGCCGGCTGGCGGCCTCGGCGATCTTGCCGCGCGCATCATCGCGCAGCGGCTCAACGAGAACGGGCACCCGGCAATCGTCGAAAACCGTCTGGGCGGCAACGGGATCGTCGCCACCGACGCGGTCGCAAAATCGCGCGGCGACGGCTACAGCCTGATCATGGGCAATCACTCGACGCTGGCGATCCTGCCGCACCTGACCAAGATTGGCTACGATCCGATGAAGGACTTGGCGCCGATCACGCTGATCCTGGCAGCGCCGAACGTGGCCATCGTCAAGCCGGCGTTGCCGGTCACGTCGATGCAGGAGCTCATCGCATACGGCAAGACCAATCGCTTGACGAATGCGACCCAAGGCATCGGCGCCAGCGGCCATCTCATCGGCGAACAGTTCAAGCAGCTCACCGGCATCGACCTCGTTCACGTGCACTATCGCGGCGCCGCGCTCGCGCTGCAGGATGTCGTCGCCGGGCACGTCGACATGATGTTCGACGTGGTGGCGCTCACGCGCGAACACGCGTTGTCCGGCCAGGTGCGTGCGCTCGCAGTCCTGTCGCCGCAGCGCAGCCCGGTGCTGCCGAACGTTCCGACCTCGGCGGAGGTGGGGTTCGCGGCCCTGGAAGGCGGCGCTTGGTTCGGGCTCATGGCACCCGCCGGCACGCCGCCTGCGGTAGTCGATTGGCTCAACGCCGAGAGCCGCAAGGCGTTCGAGGCGCCGGAGGTGCGGGAGCGCCTGACCAAGCAGGGGCTGCAGTTGCCGCTCGGGACGCCGGAGGAGTTCGCCGCGTTGATCGCCGCCGAGAGCAAGCGCTGGGCGGACGTGATCCGCAAAGGGGATATCAAGCTCTAGCGTCACCAAGCGGAGCAATCGGCTTGGCAACTTCGACAACTCCTGGGGAGGGCATCATGGGGCTTTTGTTGCGCGCGCTTCTGGGCGCTGGCCTGCTCGCGGGTGCGGCCGATGCGTGCGCGCAAGCGCAGCCGCAGGGCTGGCCAACGCGGCCGATCCGGCTGATTGTGCCGACCGGACCCGGGCTCGGCACGGACATCATGGCGCGCCTGCTCGCCGACGGCGTCTCACGCGTACTCGGCCAACAGATATACGTCGAGAACATGCCAGGCGCGTCGGGCATCATCGGCGCGCAGGCGGCCGCACGCGCGGCACCCGACGGATATACTTTCTTCTTCGCCAATGCCTCTACCTTCACCTCGAATGTGTTTATGCTGAAATCGATCCCCTACGATCCGGCGCATGATTTCACGGCCGTTGCCATGGTCTCCAATCGCGGCCCGTTCGTCGTCTCCGTCAATCCGGATCTGCCGGTAAAGTCCCTGCCGGAATTGATCGCCTACGGGAAGGCGCAGCCGGGCAAGCTGTCCTACGGGGTCGATGCCACGAGCGGTTACGGCGTGGTGGTGGGCCGTCTGCTGAACAAGCGCGGCGCCATCGGCATGGTGGAAGTCCCCTATCGGACGACAGGGCAGCTGCTGCAGGAGGCCGCCGCCGGAACGACCCAGGTGATGATCAGCTCTTTCGCTGCAGTCGTCGGTTTCGCGAAGGCGGGCAAGGTGAGGCGCATCGCCATCAGCTCCGCACAACGCTTCCCAGGCGCCGACGATCTGCCCACGATCGGCGAAACGCTGCCGGGCTTCGAGATCGACGGCTGGCTGGTCGTGGTTGCCCCCGCGGGTACGCCGGCGGACATGGTCGCTCGACTGAACCGTGAGATTGATCGATTCTTGCAACAGCCTGACGTCCAACAGCGGCTCAACGGCTTGGGGCTTGCGATCAGCGGCGCCAACACTCCCGAAACGACGGAGAAATTCATCCGAGGGGAGCAAACGCAATGGCGCTCCTTTGCGCAGGAGCTCGATCTTCGCCCGGAATGAAGGTCATTTGCCGGCCGGGGTGATTGGGATGAAACCCCGGTTGCGATCGACCCGGCGCTCACGCACGTCCAACGCCGCAGCGGCTGACCGCGCGGGACCGTCTTCGGTGGCTCGGGGCGTGGATTACAAGGTCGGCGCGCGCGCAGGCATGACGTCGTCGGCGATGGTCGGCGTCAGCGGCTTTCCCAAAGGATCAAGGCGCAGCGCGCGTTTCGGGTTCGGGCGCGGAGCCGACATCCGGCGCGGGTGCGGTTACTTCGGACCCTGGCGGCGGGCCGCGCTCTCATGTCGCGCTGCGCCAAGAACGCAATGGCCGTCCGACGGGCTTCACCCAGGTCGGACCGCAGTCCGTCATGCCCGAGGATTCCGTCATCCCCCACGGTGAACCAGTACGTCTCGTATGTTTGTCTGTTCACCACGAAGATATTCGGGTGTTCGTGACGCACGACTTGAAAGCTCATGCTCCCCTCCCCCGTCAGCATCGAAGCTCGCACCGCAAGCGTCGTCGCCGGTCGTTAATAATTCCTTAATCGGAGCTTTGTCTGCACGGTTTCCCCCGGGCCGAACCGCCACCGCCGTGCGACCACAGCCAATGCTGCTTCCGGGGCCCAATAAAGGCGGAAACTGGAAGATTTTTCGCAAAGAAGGGTAGTCGGGCATACCCAATCGGCCCGCCAGCGCCGCCGCGTCGCAAACAGCCAGCTACGGACCCCAATCGGACATTACCTCGCGGGGACCCTGGGGCGCGAAAGCGCGCCCGGACGGGGCGCCCGCGGCCCAATGACCTTGTCGATTGCAATGCGCAGCTACGGCAACCCGGCCTTCGCTAGACCATCGGCGATGCGCTGAAAATCACCGGCATCCTTGTACGGCAGGACGCGCGCGCGCTGCATCAGCGAGAACTCCGGATTCACCTTGAGCAGCTCCGCCCATGCCGAGCGCGCCTCTTCCACGCGCCCGAGATGGCCGTAGCAGGATGCCAGCAGCATGCGGCTGGCATCGGTGCCGGGGTTGCGCGCGATGCGCTCGACGAGCTGCTGGGCGGCGGTCTCGTACTGTCCCAGGCTGAAATTCGCCTGCGCCAGGAAGTGCAGCACCATGGCCGGATGGTGCGGGTCGAGGCGCATCGCCATCGCGAACGGCTCGAGCGCCTCGGCCGCTTGGCCGGCATACATCAGCGCCAGCCCGGTCGCGGCGTAGCCCTGCGCAAAGTTGGGATCGAGGGCGATCATGCGGCGAAATTCCGCGAGCGCGCCGTCGTGATCGCGCCGCCACAGCAGCACGCTGCCGAGCGCCATGTGGCTCACCGGCTCCTGGTCGTCGAGCTCGACCGCGCGGCGCGCCCATCTCTCCGCCTCGTCCAGCGCCTGCGCCGGATCGAGCGCCCAGTCGCTGGCGTAGTCCGAGATCGCGGAAAGCGCCAACCCCGCATGCGGCGCGGCGAAATTCGGATCGATCTCGATCGCCCGGCGGTGCATCGCCCGGGCCTGCACGACCGAGTCCCGCGTGCCGCGAGCGAGCAATTCGCGCGCGCGCAGCCAGGACTCGTAGGCCTCCACGTTGCCGGTGCCGTGTCGGCGCAGCCGCTGCGCCTCGCCCTTGGTCAGCGTGACCGCCAGCGCGCCGACGATCTTCTCCACCACCTCGTCCTGGGTCGAGAAGATGTCGGTGAGATCGCGATCGAACCGCTCGGCCCAGAGATGCCCGCCGCTGCCGGCATCGATGAGCTGCGCCGTGATGCGCACGCGATTGCCGGCCTTGCGGATGCCGCCCTCGAGCACGAAGCGCACGCCCAGGTCGCGCCCGATCTCCTGCACTTTGACCGACCTGCCCTTGTAGGCGAAGGAGGAGTTGCGCGCGATGACGAACAGGCCCGAGACCTTCGAGAGGTCGGTGATCAGGTCTTCGGTCATGCCGTCGCTGAAATACTCCTGCTCGGCATCGCCGCTCATGTTGGTGAAGGGCAGCACGGCGATCGACGGTTTGTGCGGCACCGGCGGCGACCCGGCCGCCTGTGGCGCGCCCGCCGCTCGATCCGGCGTCCCGATGCGGAAAACCTGGACCGGCTCGGCGATGTTCTTGAGCGGCCTCTCGCCCAAATCCTCCAGCACGATTTCGGCCTGGTCGCGGACAAAATCGCGCACGCTGCGCGAGATGTAGACCGCGCCGGGTTCGGCGATGCCCTCCAGCCGCGCGGCCACGTTCACCCCGTCGCCGTAGATATCCCCTTCCTCCACGATCACGTCGCCGAGATTGATGCCGATGCGGAACTCGATCCGGCGGTCCGGGCGCAGATCGGCGTTGCGATCGCCCATCCCGCGTTGCACTTCGATCGCGCAGCGTACCGCCTTGACCGGGCTGGCGAACTCGACCAGCAGGCCATCGCCGGTCGTCTTCACGATGCGCCCCTGATGCTCGGCGATCTTGGGGTCGATCAGCTCGCGTCGATGCGCCTTGAGCCGCTCGAGCGTGCCCTCTTCATCGGCGCCGATCAAACGCGAGTAACCCGCGACGTCCGCGGCGAAAATGGCGGCGAGCCGACGGTCCATGGCAGCTCCTGAGAGAATGACCAATCCGCAGTCTGACAATCCTATGCCGTATCAGTTAATCAGCATGTTCATCATTGGGAAGGGCGTAGGGAACCGCCACTGCATGGCCTGCCCATTGCCGGCGATGCAGCGCCGCTCTTATCATGGCGTCTTATGCGGTGGCGCTGATCGGTCTTTGTGCCCGGCGAGCGAAGCGGGTGTCATCGCGCATCGGCCGCACGACACCAAGTCACCGGCGACTTCTTCAGCTTGAGGGACTTCAGCAGGAAATCGGTACCGTCTGAAAAAGCATCGAGCGGGGCCGCCGACCAATATGCGGTGTTGCAGGTCGCCGTCTTGCAATTGCCTCCGGCCGTGATCCATTCGCCCGTGCGCACCACGTCGCACGCACAAATGGCTTTCTTGGGATTGGCCGGATCTACGGTGCAGGGTTTGTTGAGGCACCATGTCCAGGGCGTACCGGACGGACATTTCAGAGTTTTCTTGCCCTGTTGCCATTGCTTGAGCGCAAATTGGGAATATACGGTGCGAATGCCGTTCGCGTCGGTGCTCGGCTTGACGGTGTCGCAAGCGACGCTGGCCAGACTCGGACCGTCTTCGACATCGCATGAGCAGATCGCGACCTTGAGGTTGCCAGGCTCAGGGATGCACGGAGCTGAGGTGCACAGCGCAAACTGCTGCTGGCACAGGTAATTCTCCGCCCGGGCCGACTCGGCATGACCGAAGGACGGCGATCAACGCGGCCATAACGGGCAAAGCGCGCAAGCTCGAACGATTTCATGGGAGCGCCTCCGGGTTGCAATTTCGATTCGCAATTTCGCAGTTTTATTGAAGTTTCTTGTTTGGGCCGACGGTGCCGCGCGACAACTCCAATGTTGCACAAACGCGAGTGCCAAGCGTACGGCCGGCGAGCGTTGGTCCCGGCAGTCATTCATGTTGCTGGGCCGCGCCCGTCCCTTTCCTCTTTCGTGGCATGGTCACAGCGGCAGATTGTCGTGCTTGCGTGCCGGCATCTCCAGGCGTTTGCCGCGCAGCATCGCCAGCGCGCGGACGATGCGCGGGCGCGTCGCGTGCGGCATGATCACGTCGTCGATATAGCCGCGCTCGGCAGCGGCGAAGGGCGACAGGAAGCGGTCCTCGTATTCCTTGGTGCGGGCGGCGATCTTCTCGGCATCGCCGATATCGGCGCGGAAAATGATCTCGACCGCGCCCTTGGCGCCCATGACCGCGATCTGCGCCGTCGGCCAGGCATAGTTGACGTCGCCGCCGATGTGCTTCGACGCCATCACGTCGTAGGCGCCGCCGAAGGCCTTGCGGGTGATCACGGTGACCAGCGGCACCGTGGCCTGCGAATAGGCGAACAGCAGCTTGGCGCCGTGGCGGATCAGCGCGCCGTATTCCTGATGGGTGCCCGGCAGGAATCCCGGCACGTCGACGAAGGTGACGATCGGAATGCCGAAGGCGTCGCAGAAGCGCACGAAGCGCGCGGCCTTGCGCGAGGCGTCGATGTCGAGCACGCCCGCCAGCACCATGGGCTGGTTGGCGACGAAGCCAACCGTGCGTCCGGCCAGGCGGCCGAAGCCGGTGACGATGTTCTTGGCGAACGCCTCCTGCAGCTCGAAGAAGTCGCCTTCGTCGGCGACCTTGAGGATCAGCTCCTTGATGTCGTAGGGCTTATTGGGGTTGTCGGGAATGAGCGTATCGAGCGAGTCCTCGGTGCGCGCGACGTCGTCGTGCGACGGCCATTCCGGCACGCCGGCCTCGTTGTTGGCCGGCAGGAAGTCGAGCAGCCGGCGCATCTGCAACAGACACTCGACGTCGTTCTCGTAGGAGCCGTCGGCGATGCCGGATTTCGTCGTGTGCACCACGGCACCGCCCAGCTCCTCCGCCGTCACCAGCTCGTTGGTCACGGTCTTCACCACGTCGGGCCCGGTGACGAACATGTAGCTGGTGTCGCGCACCATGAAGATGAAATCGGTCATGGCGGGCGAATAGACGTCGCCGCCCGCGCACGGGCCCATGATGACGGAAATCTGCGGGATGACGCCGGAGGCGATGACGTTGCGCTTGAACACTTCGCCGTAGCCGCCGAGCGCGGCGACGCCTTCCTGGATGCGCGCGCCGCCGGCGTCGAACAGGCCGATGATCGGCGCGCGCGCCTTCATCGCCATGTCCTGAATCTTGACGATCTTCTGCGCGTGCGCCTCCGACAGCGAGCCGCCGAACACGGTAAAATCCTTGGCGAAGGCGAACACCGTACGGCCGTTCACCGTTCCCCAGCCGGTGACGATGCCGTCACCGGGAATCCTGCTCTTCTCCATGCCGAACTCGGCCGAGCGATGCTCGACGAACATGTCGAACTCCTCGAACGAGCCCTTGTCCATCAACAGCTCGAGGCGCTCGCGCGCGGTCAGCTTGCCGCGCTTGTGCTGGGCGTCGATGCGCGCCTGCCCGCCGCCCGCGCGCGCGCGGGCGCGGCGTTCCTCCAGCCTTTCCAGGATGTCCTTCATGGCCGCCCTCGCCCCTTCCCGCCGGGTGCAAAATCCATAGCATGTATCGGCATTTGCGGGTAAGCTACCGGCTGGACGCTTTGACTCCGTGTAAGCGTGTTCGAGGGGGAGCAAGACATGCCGAAGGTCCTGTACTACTGCACCGCCGCGCTAATTCTCGCCATGGTCGCCGCGATCGCGCCCGCGACCGCGCAATTTCCGCCCGCGCCCGACGACAAGCCGCTGGCGGGAACCCCGAAAGGCAAGAAGGGAGCCGCCGCCGGAGGCCCGACCGTCAACGGCAACTGGGCCGGCGAGCTCAGCCAGGTGGGCAGGCAAAATCCCTACAAGTTCGAGATCGACATCACCGCCCGCGGGGCGGAGACCAAATATCCGGACCTCGATTGCGTCGGAAAGCTCACCCGCGTCGGCTCGTCGAAATCCTACGTGTTCTTCGTGGAGGTCATCACCAAGGGCGCCGCCGACAAGGGCGGCCGCTGCCCGGACGGCACCATCACGGTGGCGCGGCAAGGCGACGATCTCGCGCTCGGCTGGTTCGGCAGCGTGCAAGGCGACACGGTCGTCGCCCGCGGCACGCTGAAGAAGAAGTAAACACGCAACGCAGGCTGATTGGGCCGGCGGCACCCCTGCTGTCGTCCCCGCGCAAGCGGGGACCCATAACCACCGACTCTGGAATACGGGTCCCCGCGTGCGCGGGGACGACAGCACAGATCAGCGCCTCGCGTCTCAGGCCATCCGCAGCACCAGCGCGGCCGCCTGCATCTCGGCGAAGCGGGCGGCGCGGCGCTCGAGCGCGAGCTCGTCGCGACCCCAGAGCTGCATGTTCCAGTCCTCGTCGACATGGGCCGCAGCCCAGGCGACATCCATCGACAGCGCCCCGCGCGCGAGCGCGAGCGCGATCAACGCCGAGCCGGTGAGCGTGGTCACCGAATGCAGCGCGCCGAGCGGCCACGGCTCGCGCGGGATGGCAGCGCCAGCGGCGGCGACCGCCGGCGCGGGCTGCGCGACGAACACGATTCCCTCCGCCAGCACGAAGCGCGCGCCCAAAACGTCGCGCGCGAAGGCGAGCACCGGGTCCCAGGCCCTGGCTTGCCGGGCGACCAGCCCGGCGGGAGCGCCGGCGCGGTAGCACACGAGATCGCAGGCGAGATAGCGCTCCACGTCCGCCGCCACCGCCGCGGATGCGCCGGCAACGCCGTCGATGATCGTGTTGGCGAGCCGCGTGAGCGGCATCCGGGCCGGATCGATGAGGTCGCGTTGCGCCTCCCATTCGGCCGCCAGCGCCTGCGCCAGCGCGCGCGTGGGCGCCGCCAGCATGCGCCGCGCGGGAGTGCGCACGGGCCGGCCGTCGAGCAGGACGCGGAACTCGCCCTCCCCGCCCTCGACTGCGGGGTGCTGGTAGAACCGCCGCCGCAGCTGCGGCCGCACCGCGCGCCGCGCCGCTTGGGTCGGATCGAGCGGCTCGCTGGCGAAAATCTCCTCGAACAGATCGCGCATGGCGTCTAGATGGGCCGCCCCTGCCGCGCATGCAACGGCTTTGATCCCCGCCGATCTTGTTGCACCATGCGCCCCCGCTTCCGCGCGGGATCGGTTTCGCGCGATGATGGCCGCGGCCGATGCACGAAAAATCCGCCACGGAGGGCGAATGAAATTCGGCGTCTTCGACCACCTCGACCGCAACGACCTTGCGCTCGACGTGTTCTATGAGCAGCGGTTGACGATCGTCGAGGCCTACGATCGCGGCGGCTTCTACGCCTATCATACCGCCGAGCATCACGCGACGCCGCTCGGCCTTGCCGCCTCGCCCAGCGTTTTTCTCGCCGCGGTCGCCCAGCGCACGGAGCGCCTGCGCTTCGGTCCGCTGGTCTACACGCTTCCGCTCCATCACCCGCTGCGCTTGGTCGAGGAGATCTGCATGCTCGACCAGTTGAGCCGGGGGCGCTTCGAGCTCGGCGTCGGCCGCGGCATCTCGCCGATCGAGACCGCCTATTTCGGAGTCGATCCCGACCATCGGCAGAAGATGTATCTCGAAGCGCTGCAGATCGTGCGCCAGGCGCTGACCAGCCGTACGCTCACCTTCCACGGCCAGTTCTACGACTATGCCGACGTGCCGATGGAGCTCGAGCCGTTCCAGAAGCCGCATCCGCCCTTGTGGTCGGGCACCGGCACGCCCGAGGGCGGCGAGGCCGCAGGCCGCAACGGCTTCAACATGGTCGCCAATGCGCCCACACCGCAGGTGCGCGCGATCACCGAGCGCTACCGCGCGGCGTTCACGGCAACGCACACGCCATTCGTCGGGCTCGCACGCTTCGTCATCATGGGGGAGACCGACGACGAGGCGCTCGCGATCGCGCGCCGAGCCTATCCGCTCTGGCACCGGCACTTCCACCATCTCTTCCGGCTGCACGGCACCACCCCGAACATGGGCGAACGGCCGCCGCACTTCGACCAGATCAAGGATGGCGGACGCGGCATCGCGGGCTCGCCCGCGACCGTCACGCGCATGATCAAGGCGCAGATGGCGGAGGCCGGCACCAACTATTTCGTCGGCCAGTTCGCGTTCGGCGACCTCTCGCTCGCCGAGGTGCTGCGCACCGTCGATCTGTTCGCGCGCGAAGTCATGCCGGCGCTCGAACATGGGTGAGACGGCGTGACGATCGGCGGCGTTCACGCCGGCCGATCGCGGGTCTTGCCTCGCGCGTTCGACGACGCGGCGAGGGCGCGGCCCCCTCACCTTTTCGTGTCTGCTGCGAAGCAACCACCGGCGTGCAACGCACCATCGTGCATCGCGCAGAAAAGTTAATAAATTCAATACGTTACGCCCGCAAATCGGACGCCGTTACGCCATATTTGTGGGAACTATGCGCTCCCGGCGCCCGCGATACACCGGCGGGTAACGCTGCAGGTTGTAAAACCCTGTTATGACGAATGTATCGGTGGAATTTCGGGGGGGTCTCCACTACTATCCGCGCCGGAGTCGGCGGACCACAAGCCCGACCGTGGGGGAAGACCGGCCGACGCTTGTTCGCGCGGGGTTGTCGAGCGGCGCGCGGCAGGCGTGCGTGCAGAGGAGTAGATGAAACCTACCGACATTTCGGCACCGGACTACTTCCACAAGGTCGTGGATTGCCAGTGGGCCTGTCCGGCGCATACGCCCGTTCCCGAATACATCCGGTTGATCGCGGCGGGTCGCTACAGCGACGCCTACATGGTCAACTGGAAGTCCAACGTGTTTCCCGGGATTCTCGGCCGCACCTGCGACCGGCCGTGCGAGCCGGCGTGCCGGCGCGTGCGGGTGGAGAACGAGCCGGTGGCGATCTGCCGCTTGAAGCGCGTTGCCGCCGACTACAAGGACGACATCCGCGCCCGCCTGCCGAAGCCGGCGGCGGTCAAGAACGGCAAGCGCATCGCGCTGGTGGGCGGCGGCCCCGCCTCGCTCACGGTCGCGCGCGACCTGGCGCCGCTCGGCTACCACTGCGTGATGTTCGACCAGGACCCGCAAGCCGGCGGCATGATCCGCACCCAGATCCCGCGCTTTCGCCTGCCCGAATCCATCATCGACGAGGAGTGCGGCTACATCCTCGATCTCGGCATCGAGTTTCGCGGCGGCAAGCGCATCGACAGCCTCAAGGCGCTGCTGGCGGAAGGCTGGGATGCGGTGTTCGTCGGCTCCGGCGCGCCGCGCGGCCGCGATCTCGACATTCCCGGCCGCCAGGAAGCAGCCGCCAACATCCACATCGGCATCGACTGGCTCTCCTCGGTCTCGTTCGGCCACGTCAGCCGGATCGGCAAGCGCGTCATCGTGCTCGGCGGCGGCAACACCGCCATGGATTGCTGCCGCTCCTCGCGCCGGCTCGGCGGCGAGGACGTCAAGGTGATCGTGCGCTCGGGCTTCGAGGAGATGAAGGCGTCCCCCTGGGAGAAGGAGGACGCCATGCACGAGGACATTCCGATCCTCAATTACCTGGTGCCGAAGGAGTTCACGCACGACAACGGCCGTCTCACCGGCGTGCTGTTCGAGAAGGTGAAGGCCGAATACGACGCCAACGGCCGGCGCAAGCTGGTTGCGACCGGCGAGCCCGATCAGCACGTTCCCTGCGACGACGTGCTGGTCGCGGTCGGGCAGGAGAACGCCTTCCCCTGGATCGAGCGCGACATCGGCGTCGAGTTCGACAAATGGGACATGCCCAAGGTCGATCCCAAGACCATGGCCTCGACCCATCCCAAGGTGTTTTTCGGCGGCGATTCCGCCTTCGGCCCGAAGAACATCATCTGGGCGGTGGCGCACGGCCACGACGCCGCGCTGTCGATCGACAAGCTGTGCTCGGGCGCCGACATCAACGACCGGCCCGCAGCCCATGGTCGAGATCGTCAGCCAGAAGATGGGCATCCACGAGTGGAGCTACGACAACGACATCGCCCCCGACCGGCGCTACCGGGTGCCGCTGCGCGACAAGGTGGTGGCGCTGCGCGACATCAAGGCCGAGGTCGAGCTCGGCTACGACCTCGAGCTGGCGCTCAAGGAGGCGCATCGCTGCCTCAATTGCGACGTGCAGACCGTCTTCACCTCGACGCTGTGCATCGAGTGCGATGCCTGCGTCGACATCTGCCCGATGGACTGCATCACCTTCACCACCAACGGCGAAGAGGCCGACTTGCGCACGCGCCTGCGGGCGCCGTCCAAGAACGTCAGCCAGGACCTCTACGTCGCCAACGATCTCAAGACCGGCCGCGTCATGGTGAAGGACGAGGACGTCTGCCTGCACTGCGGGCTGTGCGCCGAGCGCTGCCCGACCGGCGCCTGGGACATGAAAAAATATCTCATCGACATGACTCTCGCGGATGACCAATGCCGAGCAGCAACCCGATCAGCAGCGTAAACGACTTCGTCGTCCGGTTCGCCAACGTCAACGGCTCGGGTTCCGCCAGCGCCAACGAACTGTTCGCGCGCTCGGTGCTGCGCATGGGCGTCCCGGTCGCCACCCGCAACATCTTCCCCTCCAACATCCAGGGCCTGCCGACCTGGTACGAGGTGCGCGTCTCGGAGGCCGGCCATCTCGGCGCGCGCGGCGGCACCGACCTCATGGTCGCGATGAACCCGCAGACCTGGGACAAGGACGTGGCCGGGATCGAGCCCGGCGGCTACCTGTTCTACGATTGCACCAAGCCGTTGCCGAAGTCCAAGTTCCGCGACGACATCACGGTCATCGGCGTGCCGCTGACCGCCATCTGCAACCGCGAATACACCGACCCGCGCCAGCGCCAGCTGTTCAAGAACATCATCTATGTCGGCGCGCTCTCCGCGCTGCTCGACATGGACATCAAGGCGATCGAGCAGCTCGTCACCGAGCAGTTCAAGTCGAAGGAAAAGCTGATCGGCGCCAACGTCCATGCGCTGGCGCTCGGGCGCGACTGGGCGCTCGCCAACCTGCAATGCCCGATCGGCCTGCGGCTGCGGCGCGCCAACGCGGTCGGCGACCGTATCTTCATCGAGGGCAACTCGGCGGCCGCGCTCGGCGCCGTCTACGGCGGCGCGACCGTGTGCGCCTGGTATCCGATCACGCCCTCGTCCTCGCTGGCCGACGCCTTCACCGCCCATTGCCGGCGGCTGCGAGTCGATCCGCAGACCAAGCAGAACAGGGTCGCCATCGTGCAGGCCGAGGACGAGCTGGCCTCGATCGGCATCGTGATCGGCGCCGCCTGGAACGGCGCGCGCGCCTTCACCGCCACTTCGGGTCCCGGCATCTCGCTGATGCAGGAATTCCTCGGGCTCGCCTACTTCGCCGAGATTCCGGCGGTGGTATTCGACGTCCAGCGCGCCGGACCCTCGACCGGCATGCCCACGCGCACCCAGCAATGCGACCTGATCTCGTGCGCCTATGCCTCGCACGGCGACACCAAGCACGTGCTGCTGTTCCCGGAGGATCCAGCCGAGGCGTTCGATTTCGCCGCGAGCGCGTTCGACCTCGCCGACCGGCTGCAGACGCCGATCTTCGTCATGCTCGACCTCGACATCGGCATGAACCATCGCCTGTGCCGCCCGCTCACCTGGGACGACAACCGCAAATACGACCGCGGCAAGGTGATGACCGCGGCCGATCTCGACGCCGGCAAGGATTTCGGCCGCTATCTCGACGTCGACGGCGACGGCATCCCGTACCGCACCTATCCCGGCACCCATCCGACCAAGGGCTCGTTCTTCACCCGCGGCACGTCGCGCGACCGCTACGCGCGCTACACCGAAGAGGGCGCGCCCTACGCCGACAACATGCAGCGGCTCATCCGCAAGTTCGAGACCGCCAAGGACCTGGTCCCGCGCCCGCTGCAGGCCAATGCCGGGAAGCCGACGAAGTACGGCGTCATCTACTACGGCTCGACCTCGCCGGCGATGGACGAGGCGATCCACATGATCGAGGCGCGCGGCCTGTCGCTCAACCGGTTGCGCGTGCGCGCCTTCCCGTTCCACTCCAGCGTCACCAGCTTCGTCGCCGACCACGACTTCGTGTTCGTGGTCGAGCAGAACCGCGACGCGCAATTGCGCTCGCTCATCGTCAACGAATGCGGCATCGACCCGATCCGCCTGGTGCCGATCCTGCACTACGACGGCACGCCCATCACCGCGCGCTTCATCGCGCGCGCGATCGGCGACCATCTCGACGCGCTGAAGGTGACACCGTTGCGCAAGGTGGTGTCGTGATCGCGGCCGTCATCGTCCGCACAGAGAGAATGACTCGACCATGACCTACATCACCAAGCCCAAATTCCACCATCCGGCGCTGCCGAAGAACGCGCTCGGCTATACCCATCGCGACTACGAAGGCTCGGTCTCGACGCTGTGCGCGGGCTGCGGCCACGACTCGATCTCGGGCGCGATCATCGAGGCCTGCTTCGAGCTCGACATCGAGCCGCACCGCGTGGCCAAGCTCTCCGGCATCGGCTGCTCGTCGAAGACGCCGACCTATTTCCTCGGCAACTCGCACGGCTTCAACTCCGTGCACGGGCGCATGCCGTCGGTGCTTACCGGCGCCAACCTCGCCAACCGCGATCTCATCTATCTCGGCGTGTCGGGCGACGGCGATTCGGCCTCGATCGGGCTCGGCCAGTTCGCGCACGCGCTGCGGCGCGGCGTGAACATGGTCTACATCGTCGAGAACAACGGCGTCTACGGCCTCACCAAGGGCCAGTTCTCCGCCACCGCCGACCGCGGGTCGAAGTCGAAGCGCGGCGTGACCAACGCCGACAATTCCATCGACCTCGTCGCCATGGCGCTGCAGCTCGGCGCCACCTTCGTCGCCCGCTCGTTCTCCGGCGACAAGGAGCAGATGGTGCCGCTGATCAAGGCGGCGATCGAGCACGAGGGCGCCGCCTTCATCGACATCATCTCGCCCTGCGTCGCCTTCAACAATCACGTGGGTTCGACCAAGAGCTTCGACTACGTGCGCGAGCACAACGAGGCGGTGAACCGGCTCGACTTCATCACCGGCCGCGCGCCGATCACGGTCGCCTACGCGCCCGGCTCGGTCGAGGTGGTCGAGCAGCACGACGGCTCGAAGCTCGTGCTCAAGAAGGTCGCCGCCGACTACGACGCCAACGACCGGCTCGGCGCCATGAATTTCCTGCAGCGCCACGCGGCCAACGGCCAGGTCGTCACCGGGCTGCTCTTTGTCGACCGCGAGCCCGAGGACCTGCACCGCCATTTCAACACGGTTTCGCCGCCGCTCAACTCGCTCACCGAGCAGGAGCTGTGCCCCGGCTCGGCGGCGCTGGACAAGATCAACGCCAGCCTGCGCTAGCCCTCCGGGTCGGTCGGTTGGGTTAGGGCGTGGACTCGCAAATCGCGATTGTTCGGCAATTCCTGGCCGATGTCCGCTTTGCCCCTGTGGGTTCAATCGGTCAGTGCAACACCGCTTGTAGTCTATCGGCTGGCGTTTCGAAGCCCAAGGTCTTTCGCGGACGTTGATTGAGTCGCAGGGCAATCGCATTCAGGTAACTCTGAGAGATGCGCGAGAAGTCGGTTCCTCTTGGGAAGTACTGACGCAGCAGGCCGTTGGTGTTCTCGTTTGAGCCGCGCTGCCAGGGGCTGCGCGGCTCACAGAAGTAGACCTGGACGTCGGTGGCAACCGTGAAGCGCTTATGGGCATGCATCTCTTTGCCTTGATCCCACGTCAGGGAGCGTCGCAGCTCCTTAGGTAGCTTGCGGATGTGCTTGGCAAGCATAGCAACAACAGTCGTCGTGTCCTTGCGGGGAATCCTGACGAGCATCGTGAAGCGCGTATTGCGCTCGACGAGAGTGGCTATGTGCGTGTCGTTCGCTCCGGTAAGAAGGTCTCCTTCCCAATGCCCCGGCACGGCGCGATCCTCAACCTCGGCAGGCCGCTCGCGGATGGAGACCATATCGACGATATGCCCCTGTCCACTCTTCGTGTTGTGGCTCTTGGGGCGACGCATCCGCCGCGCAGTACGCAAATGCGCCGCCAGCTCCTTCTTCAGCACACCGCGGGTCTGAATGAAGAGACTGCGATAGATCGCTTCGTGAGATATCTGCATGCCTTGGTCGGTTGGGAACTCCTGCTTCAGCCAGCCGGAGATCTGTTCCGGCGACCATTGCAGCGCGAGCTTCTGCGCCACGCGCCATCGTAGCTCCCTATGCAGCGCCAAACGACATGGCTTAGGGCGCAACGCTCGCTCCCAGGTACGCCGATCGGCCTGGTTTGCACGATAGCCCTGAATGCCGCCGTTGCGCCTGATCTCCCGACTTACTGTCGATGGCGCCCGTCCGAGGCCCTGGGCGATCCGCCGGATCGACCAGCTCGCCGCAATGCCACGGGAAATCTCTTCGCGTTCCTCAAGCCTTAGTGCTGCCAAGGCTCTCCGGCGCGGCGCCGGCGCGATCCCTCCATGGAGTACCACGATCCGTTCAACGCCGGTCTTGTTCCTCCTCTCCAGCGCCCGCGAGATGGCCGCAGCACTTTGCCCGTTCTTCCAGCGCTCCCAGAGCTCAGCCTTCTGCGCCACCGTGAACCATATCCGTGCATGCAACCCCATCGCACACCTCCCCATCCCGTAAGATTAGAAGATGTTGCATCGATCAGTTGAACTCACCCCCCGAAAGCGGCCGCATGGCGCACTCCGCGGACGTCTCAAAAAGTGCCAACAGCCCTAGCTAGAATCGGCCCGGTGGCGATGACCTCCATTTATCAAAGCCTCGGGACTAAGGAGGGAGAAACGGGCATGAAGAAGAGCGGGTCGCGGAAAAGCACGTCTCCTTCTCAGCTGATAGACGCGAGAATCAAGGAGCTAGGCGACTGGCGGGGCAAGATGCTCAGCCGGCTCCGTACCTTGGTCAAGGAAGCCGATCCCGAAGTCGTCGAGGAGTGGAAGTGGAGAGGGGTTCCGGTGTGGTCGCACGACGGAATGATTTGCACAGGCGAGACTTACAAGAACGTCGTGAAGATGACCTTCGCCAAAGGGGCGGCTCTGAAGGATCCTACGTGCCTCTTCAACTCCAGTCTTGACGGGAACACAAGGCGCGCCATCGACTTCCACGAGGGCGAGAAGATAGACGAGGAGGCGTTGAAAACTCTCGTCCGCGCCGCCGTGACCCTGAACAAGTCCAAAGCCCAAAGCTAATCCACGAAATCAAACATTTTTCGTGGGATCCTGTAAACAGCGCCTAGTCGGGTTGGCACCGCGTCCCGCCAGCGGAAGTGCTGGGGTTCTCCGCCGCCGGCGCTGATCCCGGCTGTCGTCCGCGCGCAGGCGGGGCCCCCTAATCACCGTCTCTGGAATATAGGTCCCCGCTTGTGCGGGGCCGACGGATCACGCGCTCAGTCAACCGTCCTCAGTCGGCTCTTCGCCACGGCTTTTCCGCGACGGCCTTTTTGATCGCCTCCATCATCTCCTTCGGCGGCCCCATCTTCACGCTGACCACGATCGGCTTGCCGGTTTCCAGCACGCTCTTGAGGCTCGACAGGATGAACGGCCAGCCCTGGCGGCCGCCGGCGAGGATCGCGTCCGGAACCTCCCATTGGAAGGATTCGGTCATGGTTAGCTTCACGCTTTCGCCCATCGGCTCGATCTCATAGCTCACCAGCGATTCCGGCAGCTCGCGGAACTCCTCGAAATCAACCCCAGGTGACCGACAGCCGGCGCGGCGGATCCCATTCCAGCACGCGGCCCTTGATGTCAAGGCGGCCGTCCGGCATTCGCAGCGCGAAATTGCCGCCGAGCTTTGGCTCGATCTCGACCGTGCGGCCGAAGAAGCACTGCCTGGTGAATTGCGTGCTGGTAAGCGCGTCCCAGACCTTCTCCGGCGTGCTCGCGATGTAGATGACGTAGAGCGTCTTCGGCAGGAATTTCGGCTCGCTCATGTCGGCATCCTCGCCTCAACCGGCGGCGCGCTCGGCCGACGCGGCCGCCTGCTCGCGCGCCGCGCGCGCGCGCTCAGCGCCGGTCGCCGCCAAAGCATGCCCGGTCTCCAGCAGGCTCTTGAGGCTCGACAGCAGCACCGGCCAGCCGTTGCTGACGGCGCCCAGCACCTTGCTGCCGGGCTCGAATTCGTCGTGGGTCACGGTGAGCTTGACCTCGCCGCCCACGGGCTCGAGCTCGAACGTCACCCGCGAGGGCTGCTCGCGACGAAAGACCTCGTGGAATTCGACCCGCCACGTGTACGACAAGCGCCGATAGGGTTCGTATTCCAAGACTTCACCGCTGTCGTGCAGCTCGCCATTGCTGCGGAACGTCACTCGACTGCCGACGGTCCAGTCCAACTCCACCGTGGTGGCAAACCAATATCGGCGCGTGAACGCCCCGTCGGTGAGCGCCTGCCACAATCGCTGCGGGGTGGTCGCGATGTAGGTGACGTAGACGAATTTCGGCTCACTCATTTTTCGCCTCCAGTCCGCGTTTGAGCTCAGCGAGCGCGCTCAGGCGATGGCGCTCGTATTTCCCGATCCAACGCTCCGCGATTTCGTGGATCGGCACCGGGTTGAGATAGTGCAGCTTTTCGCGGCCGCGCCGCACGGTCGCGACGAGATTGGCGCCTTCCAGAATGGCGAGGTGCTTGCTCACGGCCTGGCGCGTCATCGACGCCCCGCCGCCGGCAAGGCGCGCGCACAGCTCGTTCAGGGTCTGACCGTTGCGCGCATGCAGCCGGTCGAGCAGCGCTCTGCGGCTGGCATCGGCCAGAGCCTTGAACACCTCGTCCATGGCGACAATATGCAACCATTTGGTTGCCTGTCAAGCGCGAAATTTCGCCAGCGCATTCAGTCCCGTGGTCGCTAGCGCGTGTACGCCCTTACCGCCATAAAGACCAGGATGCCGCGACGAGTGCGGGCATGACGGGATGATTCAATTAGGGTGTGAACTCATGATCGCGATTGTCCGGCAATCGCTGGCTGACGTCCGCATTACCGCCGAAAGCAGCCGTAGAGCGGACATCGGTGGATGTCTCAAAAGTGCCAATAAGCGACATCACACGCCCTTCATTCGATTACCTCGTCGGCGCGGGCGAGCAGCGACGGTGGCACGTCGAGCCCGATCGCTTTGGCGGTCTTAAGGTTGATGGCCAGTTCAAACTTCGTTGGCTGCTGAACAGGAAGATCGGCCGGCTTGGCTCCCTTCAAGATGCGGTCGACATAAGAAGCTGAGCGCCGGAACAAGTCGTAGGGATCGGGTCCGTACGACATCAAGGCACCTTGCGCGACGGATGTCCGAAGGAAGTAGACGGCCGGCAGTCGGTGCTGCTGCGCCAGCCTGATGAACAATTGGTAGTGGACGATGGTGAATGCGTCCCCCGCAACAATCAGCCCACCGCTCTGATCGCGTCCAAGTTTGGCGAAAGCCTCTTCGACTTCGACGGTGTTGCGAACAGGGGCCGCCGTCACCTCAACTGCGATTGACCGCGGCACGGCCTCGAACGAACGCAGATAGACGTAATAATGGGGGGCCGTGTCTGGATTGAACATGAGTGCGGCGCGAGAAACGCTGGGGGCGATCTCTTTGAGCATCTCCAGCCACTTCCCCACCATCTGGAAATCGATGAAAGTGAAGCCAGTAATGTTCCCGCCTGGATACGCCAAGCTCGAAACGAAGCCTTGATCGACAGGATCGTTGACCGCGGCCATAACGATCGGAATGGAGCTTGTCGCCTGCCGCAGCGCCCGGATGACTGGCGTTGTTTGGCCGACGATTACCTCGGGCGCAAGCGTCACTAGTTCTGCTGCATGAGCTCGTATGCGGCCGGCGTCAGCCCCACCAAAGCGTGTCTCGATTTTGATGTTGCGGCCGTCTATCCATCCTAATTCTTGAAGTCCCTGCTTAAGCGCCGTCACTCGGGCCTGTCCTTCCCGATCGTCGGCCACTCCCATCAAAAGCCCGATCCGCCGCACGCGCTCGGGCTGCTGCGCGCGCGCCGCGAGCGGCCACGCCGTCGCCGCGCCACCAAGCAGCGTGATGAACTCGCGCCGTTGCATGTCCGACACGGAGTTTCCCCTCGCAGTCGGTCCGCCGCACCTTCAGGCTATCACCCCCTGGCGGACAGGTCCTGGGCTAGGCCTGAATTGTTCTGAATTGAGGTGCTGCTGGCCCCCCAATGCGGTGCGCCTGCCCCTCGGGCCGACGTCCGAGTCGGGTCAAAAGCTGAAAAGCTCGCAGTGAGCAAATTTGTCCGCTTTGCCCCCGAAAGCCGACTTCGATTTGCGATTAAACGCCCTAGCAAGTCCGGCACGACCAGCCCATACGGCATCCGCGCAAATGCCGGATCACCGCCGCCTCGCTTCTCGGTATCGAGAGCGCCAGCGACTCGCTGGCTCTCCCCCACTATGCTCTGGTCAGTTCGCTTTCTCGCGCGACTCGCTGATGCTCTTCGTTCGCACTCTTGATGCGATATTCGAACTCACTGCCATTGTAAGGGAGTTGCTTGGTCACCTCGTAGGCCCCGCCAGGCACATTGCGGCTGACTGCGGACCTCAGCATCACGGTCTCGCCAACCTTGAATTTGTGTGAGGGCATCGGCGACCCTCCCAACCCTGATACGCCTCCACCCGAATGAAAAGCAGCGGCGCCGGGAGGGCCGCCAACTCACCGTCCTACTCGTCACCCAGCGTCCTGCCAGTCAGTCGGTTTACAAGATGCACTTGAGCGCAGGCGGAACAGATAACCGATTCGTAAACTTCCCCGCTGCCAGGAGTCACGTCGTTGGCAAGCCATGCTTGCACGTTTAGGCCCGTTGTGGGGCATCGATAGATCAAAGTGGCCAATGGCGCACTCTAGCGCAGTCAATAGCCAGCGATTTGACCCATCTCAAATCTGATCAGCCAACACAATATGGCCTAGCGGAACTTATTTTTACACCTATCTGTTGGTGGTGGGGCGGGCCATGGAGAACCGCCGTGCGACCCAACTCGAAAGTAATTCTACCCTACGAGCCCGGATACACCGGGCACTGGGAAGCGGAGAAACGGCGCAAAGAAACTCGCGACTGGCTGCGTGAACGCGAGCAGCAAGTGAGAGATCGAATGAACACGCCATCGATTGTGCCCGAATCCGAGCCCGTTGCGGTGACAGAGCCGGAAAAGAACCACCTTGATTAAAGGCCGCCTCAGTTGGCGGCCTTGTCGTCTTGGAGCCGAACTTCGCCGCCGCGACCCGCAACGAGGTTCGAGGTGGGATTTCGGCGGGCCAGTGGTTTGCGTGCGGCGACCAGTCTGGCGCTTGTTTGATCCTATCATTCCGGACCGCGCCGCTTCACTTCTCGGTCGAGAATGCCAACGCCCGTCGCGGTCCTGAATTCGAAGATGTAAGGGGCCATCGTCCTTAGACAGTTAATCTGGAGCACGCTGACATCCGGAGAGGGCTTGTTCTCCTGATCCTTGCATAGATATCAGAACCGCTCTGGAAGGAATCCGGAGGGTCTGTTTCGAGTTGAGGTCGTAAACCACGGTTATATCGTTCGCGCGGCCTAGGTACATGACGCAATGCCCTTTGGGATCGTAGCCTGCATGGCGGAAAAAGTTAAGGCACTCCTCGTCGCTTATGGTTCGCAGGAGCGCGCGAATTCTGCGCCAGAGTTTCGGAACGGTGCGCTCGGCGGCCTTTCGTAGGAGCGCTTTGAGTTTGCTGAAGACCTGTTCGATCGGGTTGAGATCAGGTGAGTACGGTGGCAGATAGAATGCCGTCGCACCCACAGCCTCGATCGCGTCCGTCACACCGGCTACCTTATGAGCCGGAAGGTTGTCCATGATGACGACGTCACGGCGGTCGAGCGTTGGAGCCAGACATTGTTCGACGTATGCGAGGAAGATTGTCCCGTTCATCGGCCCATCGATCACGAAGGGTGCGACCATCCCGTCGTGGCGCAGCCCGACAACCAGGGTGATGGTCTTCCAATGGCCGTGGGGAACGGACCCGACCAATCGTTCGCCCCGCGGGCAACGACCCCGAAGTCGCACCAAGCTGGTGCTGGTGGCGGTCTCGTCGATAAACACCAATCTGGCGGGATCAAGCAGGCCTTGCTTGCGAATCCAGCGCCGCCGCGCCCGTGCCACGTCCGCCCGTTCTTGCTCGCTCGCGCGCAGGCTTTTTTTTGACGGTGACATTATGTCGCTCGAAAAATCGCCAGACCGCGGTGCGACTGCCTGGAATTCGTTGCTTGCGCATCGCCGCAACGATCTCATCCAAGGTCAGATCCGGTTGCTCGGCTACCAGAGCCAACAGCCATTCCACCTGCTCCTCCAACGGCGACGTACTCCCGCCGCTCAGCTTTGCTCTGGTGCTTCCGCTGTCACGCCAGCGCTGCAACCACCTCACCGCCGAACTGGCGCTCAGGCTGAAGCTTTCGGCCGCTTCCCGCCGAGATGCTCCGGCCACGACGGCTTCGATAACGCGTTCCCGCAAGTCATCAGAATAGGGCTTCGGCATCGATTTGGTCCCCCAGAACTCCGAATCAATGCCGCGAGAACTCGCTCACTCACGCACAATTGGGAATCCCCGATTCAACTCCGCCGGAAAGCGCTCTAGATAGAGTATCCGGCGCCTTATCGGTCGCGATCCAGAACATCGCTGCGGGCTGAGCGCTCCATGGGGGAAGAAGCCCGAGCAACCTCCCGGAAGGCGGAACGGCACGGCCGGTTTTAGCGGCCGCCGCATCATTTATTGCCCAGCGAAACTGTTGCACGGCTAATGTGGCGAGCGAAAAGAGCAACGCCCAAACGGCTACGCGCTTGGCCAACTGGGAAATGTCTTTGCGCCAAGAGACTGGGGACTTTTCAGAAGGTCCTTCACGACTCAATGGATTCGGGATGGCTCCTCCGATGTCGAGCATAACTGCCACAAGAATTCCGCTCCCAATACCCACGATCCAGGAAGGCGCGCCTTGTAATCGCGTAGCAAGCACTATACCACCCACAAAAATGGCTATGGTTGTGACCCGGTGAAGCAACCACTTAAGCAGCCGTTTGGGGCCCTCCGTCTCCTTCATCACTTCATTGATCCGTTTAGACAGAGAACTCCACTGTCGGATGATGGGCCGAACCCCTAGCACGAACAGCAAAAAAGTAATGAAGAAATAGATCGTATATCCCAACAAGAAGATGGGAATAACGGCTATCGCGGAGTGTGCCAACGTGTCGGCGTAGCCGAAGCCTACTTCTTCTGGTCTGACGTCAAAACTGCCGTAGAAGATTCCGTACAGAACGCGAAGCGCGCCATAAACGACGACGCCGATTAGGGCAAACGCCTGCCAGGGAATAGACCTGCCCAGGTTGAGGACAGCGTCGAGCGACGACGAAGTTCGCTGATCGCGTGGTCCCCCACTAACTTCGTTTTCGGCCATGGCGTGCACCTCTTGACCGGACAGGAGGGCCGGTTGGCCACAACCACAATGCAGCCGTCAATCACGGCTCCGCCACGCAGCGGCCGCGCCGCCGAGCAGCGTGATGAACTCGCGCCGTTTCAATTGGTCGAATTGCATTCGGTCCCCGCAAGCGAGGGCCGGATTACAGGATATCGGATTGGCGAGGATCAGTCACCCGATAGCGACCGAAGGGCGGGTATTCCGGATCGGCAGCTCCGTGCCAAGAGGAGCCATCAGGGTTGCATGTGTACCGAAAACCTCCTCCGTATTTAATGCGTGACAACGACTCGGATACCGCCATCCTGCTTCCGGGTAGCCCGGCACAATGTTAGCGTTCACGCCGATCCAATGGTGATCCGGGGAAATATCGGTCAACAATAGCCACGGTCCATGCGGATCCTAATCTTCCACGGCTACCTGCTCCGCGGCACCGGCAGCAACATCTACAACGCTAACCTTGCGCGAACGCTGGCAGGATTGGGCCATGAGGTTGACCTGTTCTGCCAAGATCGGACGGTACACGAACCGGAGGGCGTGACGATCCACGTGCCCGACATCGGGCGTGTGCTTCCAGTATACGTGGCCGATCGCTATGAGGGGTTTGATGCGTTACCCTTCCCGGAGCTGGACGAGACCGCGCTCGTCCGCTACCTCGATGCCAACGTCGCCGCGGTCCGCTCCGTGCCGCCCCCGGACATTGCCCTGGCCAACCATCTGGTGATGGGTCCCGTGATCGTTGCGCGCGGTCTGGAGGGCCGGGCCCCCTATGCCGTCAAGGTCCACGGGAGCGCGCTGGAGTACACCGTTCGGCCACACCGGGAGCGCTTTCTGCCCTACGCGCTAGAGGGAATTCGCGGCGCGGCGGGCGTGCTGGTGGGCTCGCGTCACACGGCCGAAAGCCTGTGGGAAGTGCTCTGCGATGAGCCCTCGCTACCGACGCGGACGCGGCTCGGTCCGCCGGGAGTGGACGTGAATTCCTTCCGCCCTCGCCCAGACGAAGAGGCCGCCATCGGCTTGACCCGGCTGGCCGAGAAGCTCGGGTCCGGCGAGATAGCCGCCTGGGGAGGTGAGGTTGGCGCCGCGCATGCACTTCGCGAGCTCGATCCGCGCCGTGACCGCATCGTGAGCTACGTCGGGAAGCTGATCGTCGCGAAGGGCATCGACCTACTCCTGGCCGCCTGGCCGTTGGTAGTGGCGCGTGTGGAGGAGGCGCGGCTGGTCGTCGTCGGGTTCGGGACGTACCGGGAAACACTGGGCCGGTTCGTGGACGCGATCGGCCGCCGGGACCTGGAGACGCTGCGCGAGATCGCAGCCCGGGGACGCGAGCTCGAGGGAGGCCCTCCGGGGGAACTGAAATATCTGAAACGCCTTCCTTGAGCGCGTGGGGGAGGAGTGGCTGGGGGCAGCGCCCGCGGCAGCCACGCGCATTCACTTCACAGGACGGATCGAGCACGACGACCTGCCCGACCTGCTGGCGGTCTGCGAGGCGCAGGTGATGCCGAGCACCTTTCCCGAGGCGTTCGGCATGGTGGCCGCCGAGGCGGCCGCCTGCGGCGCGCTGCCGCTCTCCGCGCGGCACTCGGGAATGGCCGAGGTCACTGCGACGTTAGCGCCCGCGTTGCCCGAGGAGCTGCGGCCGCTCCTCTCGTTCGAAATCGGGCCCGGAGCCGTGGAGGAGATCGCCGCCAAGCTGGTCGCGTGGCTCACGCTCGACGACGCCGAGCGTAAGCGCGCTAGTTTGGCGCTGGCGAAGGAGGCGGCACGCCGCTACAGCTGGGAAAACGTAGCGGAGGGAGTGATCGCGGCCGCCCAGGGAAGACTCGACAAGCTACCGAGCCCACCAGCAAATATTCTTCGCGTCCGGTGAGTTCTGATGGAAGAGCGTTGCCGACCTGTTCAACGCGAATGCATCCCCGTGGGAACCACAAGGTTCAGAACACTCGCCGCACTTCTCTTATTGCATCGACCGCCCACAGAGTTCCCCAGATAAAGGATGCAGCAGGAGACCGCTGCACCGCGGGATTTCGACCCGGCCTATGACCGCTGTGGGTCTTGGTTGTGCGAAAACGCACTGGCTGCAGGACTAGCACGGAGCGATTTCAGCCGCGAGACTGGGGTTGGTCTGCTGATCAGAACAAGTGAGCTTAGACCGGTCGTGGAGGTATCAGATTCCTCCGCCTTCGAGCGACGATAGCGGGAGGCTAACCGCTGCTTCTAGTGGACGAGTTTGCCGGGTTAGCCGCTCAGGCGAATGCCGGGCTGCCCCTGGAACGGCAACCAAGGCATGCCCGCATCGCCACCAGGAGCTGTTGCACACCAATGATATTCATGACCCGCGTGAGATTGTAGGCGACTACGTGCAGGGCCATTTCGGTTGCGACTTTTGGCAAGCGCTTCATCAGAAAGTGGTTCGCCCCCATCCGCATCTTCAGTGTCGCGAAGGGATGCTCGACCGTCTCACGACGCTGGCGCATTGCTTGCGGATTGGCATCGAGACGCTGCTGCACGGCTTCGAGCAGGTGCTCGTGCTCCCATCGCGTGATGCGCCGTTCCCCTCCCGTCGTACACTGAGACTTGAGCGGGCAGCGTGGGCATGCCGTCGTCCAGTAGCGGCGTAGCATTTTGCCGTCTTCTTCGTTCGTATAACGATAGGTCAGCTTCTCGCCGGCGGGGCAGCGATAGACATCCTCAGCGGCGCTGTAGACGAAGTCCTGCTTGCCGAAGCGGCCGTCCGCCTTCGCACCCGAGGTCATCGGCTTCGGCAGCGTCACGGTAATGTTGGCTTGTTCGCAGGCCAGAATCTCGGGGCTGTTGTAGTAGCCGCGATCGGCGACCACCTCGAGATGCTCAGTGCCGAGAACCTCCTTGGCCTGCATCGCGATGTTGGCAAGTTGTGAGCGATCCGAGCCGGTATTCGTCACCTCGTGCGTGACGATCAGATGATGCTCGGTATCCACGGCCACCTGGACGTTGTAGCCGACAACGCCGGAGCCGCGGCCACTGGTGGCCATCGACCGTGAATCAGGATCGGTCAGCGAGATCTGTTGATCGGGCGAGGCCATCATCTCCTTCTCGAGCGCTTTCAATCGCTCAACCTCGCTCGCAAGCTTGGCAATCTTCTCCTTCAGATGCGCCGTTTTGGCCGCCAGTGCTTCCGACGGCTCCTGCCGGTCGGCAGTGTCGAGCTGGCTCAGATACCGCGCCACGCTCTCCTCGATCTGCACCAGCCGGCGCTCCATCTTCGCTCGCGTGAAGTTCTTGTCGCGGGTGTTCACCGCCTTGAACTTGCTGCCATCGATGGAGACGCTCGCCGTCGCCAGCAGGCCAAGCTCCCGGCACAGCGCGACAAACCGCGCACACACCTTGCGGATCGCACGCCCGTTATCCTTGCGGAAATCAGCAATCGTCTTGTGGTCGGGAACCAGCCGGCCCGTCAGCCACATCACCTCGACATTGCGCCCGGCTTCACGCTCAAGCCGGCGGCTCGACTGAACCCGATTGAGGTAGCCGTAGATGTAGAGCTTCAGCAGTACCGATGGATGATATGCAGGCCGTCCGGTAGCCTCGGGATCGACCCCAGCGAACCCGAGCTCCGCAAGATCGAGCCCTTCGACAAAGACATCGACCGCGCGAACTGGATTATCCTCGCAAATCCAATCTTCCAGGCATTGAGGGAAGAGCGTGGCTTGCCCGCGATCCACCCCCTCAACGAAGCGCCTCATCCGATGCTCCCGCGAATCATTTTCGCGAGAATCGCACAGCGAGGCGTTTTCACACAGCCAGGGTCAAACCCGGCGCTGGGGCCGTGTCGGCTCAATGTCCGGATTACTCCCCGAAAGCGGTCATCTAGCGGACGTCCGTAGACTGCCCAAAAGTGCAAGCCGGCCATTGCCGCCATTCGCGGCACGGGAAGTTATGGAATGTACCCGGTTGGATCATTCCGCCTTGGTGCCAGCCGCTTTGATGATCGGCCACCATTTGGCGATCTCGGCTTTCTGGTAGGCGCCGAGCGCCTCCGGGGTCTGCCGCTCGCGCGGCGGAATGACAAAGCCCTGGTCGACAAGTTTCTGGCGCGTGGCAGGATCGTGCGTTGTGCCAACGGCGGCGGCGTTGAGCTTGTCGATGATGTCCCTCGGCGTGCCCTTGGGGGCGAACAGACCCGCCCACAGCGAGAACTGGAGCCAGGGGAACCCCGCTTCCTCCGCCGACGGGATTTCGGGCGCGATTGCGATGCGGTCCGTGGTGGTGACCGCAAACGCCTTGACCCTGCCCGCGCGTACGTGCGGCATCGCGGTGGCGGTGTTGGAGATCGTCATGTCGATCTGCCCGGCGATCAGATCCTGCACCGATGGGTTGACGCCGCGATAAGGCACCAGGTTAAAGCGCGTGCCGGTTTTTTCTTGCAGCAGTAGCGCGAGCAGATGGCCGGGACCGCCCACCCCGGTCGAGCCCATCGATGCCTTGTCGGGATTCTCCTTGAGCCAGCCAATCAGCTCCTTAAGGCTGTTCGCTGGCAGATCTTTCTTTCCCAGGAACAGCAGCGGCGCGTCCGCGAGCAGCCCGATCGGTTCGAAATCGCTGACCACATCGTACTGCAGCGCGTAGGTTATCCCGTTGGCGACATGCGTGTTCCAGATGCCGACGGTGATCGTGTATCCGTCGGGCGCGGCGCGCGCCACCCGCCCGGTCCCGATGCTGCCGGTGGCCCCGCCGACATTCTCGATGATGATGGTCTGGCCAAGCGCTGTGCGCATGCCTTCGGCGATCAGGCGCCCGACCACATCCGTCAGCCCGCCGGGCGGAAACGGCACCATCATCGTGATCGGTCGTGATGGATAGGTCTGCGCCAACGCGCTCGCAATGCTTGCTGCGAGAAATACGAGCGCGACTGAAAGGATCTTCCTCATTTGCGTTCCTCCCAATTGGCTCGCGCCTGCTACGAGAGCAGCGCATCAATCAACACCGGACGCCCGAGGACCTTGCGCATGGGCTCGGCCAGAACGCGTGCGACCGCATCGAACAGGCCGGCCGCGGGATACGGCACGACCATCGTGATCGGGCCCGGTCGGAGTAGGGAAGGCGTTCGGGTCACCACCAGTATTGGCTGTGGCGAGGTCCAGTCGGCCGTCCCCGTTCAGGTCGCCAATGGCGACTGACACAGGGTTGGTCCCGGTCGGATAATTCGTGGTTGAGAAGGTTAGGCTCATAGTGACCTCCTTCCATAGGTCGTGATCACCCAATGTCTCGCGCGCGCATCTCGCAGACGGGCGGACTGCCCTCGTGTAACGGCAATCAGGCCGCGGTTCTGCAATATCCGCGTCTGCTGTGCTCCGTAACCGAAAGCGCTTGGAGAGGCAGTCTACGCGCAATCCGCGCGACAGTCTCAGCGACGGATGCAGCCAGTTTTTTTATCGCCGTTTTCCTTGTCGCCGGTGTGAAGCAGTTCACAACCGAATCGTCGTAACGCCTCTTACCGGCCGCTGTCCGACGAACCAACTCGGCCGCCATCGCCGGCAGCCGATCAAGTCGGCTCTCCGCCCAGCGGTATTCAATCGCCCATCCTGCCCGCGACATAGCCGGATTCTTGCAGGCCCTGACGGAATGCCTTCACCATGGGCCGGTATCCATCGAGCCTGTGGCGTTGCGAAACCCGACCATCGGCGTCGCCTGCTGCGCGCGCGCCGCGAGCGGCCACGCGGCTGCTGCGCCGCCGATGAGGGTGATGAACTCCCGCCGCTTCATTCGATCACCTCGTCGGCGATGCTGAGCAGCGTCGGCGGCACGGTGAGGCCGAGCATCCTGGCCGTCTGCGCGTTGATGATCAGCTCGAACTTGGTCGACTGCTCGACCGGCAGGTCGCCCGGCTTGGCGCCCTTGAGGATACGGCCAGTGTAGACGCCGATCTGACGATACACATTCGTGATGTTGCTTCCGTAACTCATGAGCCCGCCGACTTCAGCAATGTCGCGTGAACCGGATGTTATCGGAATTGCGTGCCGCGCTGCCATGTTGGCAAGTTGCAGCCGCCGGCTGACGAAAAATCCATCTTGGCTGACGAACAGGGCGTCGGCCCGCTTGCGCTCAAAAGTCGCGAAGGCCGCATCGATTTCGCGGCTGGTGCTGGCATTCAGGACTTCGATTTGCAAGCCCATGGTAGGGGCAGCCGAATGCAACTCCCTCAACGTGAGCTCCGTGCTGGTGGGGTTGTTTGGATTGACGAGCACCGCCACCCGCGCGGCTCTGGGCACCAATTCGCGTAGGAGCTCGAGCCGCTTTGCTGTCAGCTCAGCGTTGATAAAATTGATCCCGGTCGCGTTACCGCCCGGACGGGCGAGGCTGGCGACAAGACCAAGCCTGACCGGGTCTTCGGGGACGCCGAACACGATGGGAATGGTCGTAGTTGCCGCCTTGGCCGCCAGCGCCGCCTGCGGACCTCCTGCCGTGGCGATCACGGCGACCTGCCGGTGAACCAAATCGGCCGCCAAGGCCGGCAGCCGGTCCATCTGATTCTCCGCCCAGCGATATTCAATCGCCACGTTGACACCCTCGACGTAGCCGGTTTCCTTCAGGCCCTGGCGGAATGAGCGCAAGCGCTCCACGATCACCTCAGGCGATCGGTTTTCGAGAAACCCGACCACCGGCATCGCCGATTGCTGGGCGCGCGCCGCGAGCGGCCATGTCGCCGCCGCGCCGCCGAGCAGCGTGATGAACTCGCGCCGCTTCACTCGATCACCTCGTCAGCATTATCGAGGAGCGATGGCGCAATGGTGATCCCGAGCGCTGCGGCGGTTTTCAGGTTGATCGACAGTTCGAATTTGGTTGGTCGCTGGACCGGCAGGTCGCCCGGCTTGGCACCCTTTAGGATGCGATCGATGTAGCCCGCCGCGCGCCGGTACAGGTTGGGTTGGTCGATACCGTAGGACATCAGCCCGCCGATCGTAGTGAAGTAGCGGAATGCATAGACTGCGGGCAGGCGGTGCCGGGCGGCAAGGGCGACGATGGTGTCGCGATGCACAGTAGTGAAGAGGTTCGGTAGAACCAGCAATCCGCCGCGCTCTTCGCGCGCGAGCCCCGCCACCAGCGCCTCAATCTCGGCATCGTCGTTAACCGGCGCGGCCCGCACCGTCACTTTGAGGGATGGAGCCGCTTCCTCGATGGCGCGCAGCATCAGGCCGGCAAAGGGCGCGGTCGCGGGATTGTAGAGGACCGCCACGCGCGCGACGGGCGGTGTTATTTGCGTCAGCATCGTCAGCCATTTGCCGGCCATTGGTGGGTCGTAATTGCTGAAGCCCGTAATGTTGCCGGCGGGGCGCGCCAAGCTCTCGACGAAACCTTGGCCGACCGGGTCGGTGACGTTCGTGAACACGATCGGGATCGTGCTTGTTCGCCGCCGCACCGCTGCCATTTGCGCGGTGCCAGTCACGAGCACCTCGGGTTCGAACGCAATCACCTCCGCTACGTAGCGCTCGGACAGCGCTGGTTCGATGCCGCCAAACCAGCGCAACGCGATACGCAGATTACTGCCCTCTTGCCAGCCGAGCGCGCCGAGCCCTTGCATCAGGGCGGTGGCATTCGCGTGTCCCACGGAATCGTTTGGCGATCCCATCAGCACGCCGATGCGCCGCACCCGCTCGCTCTGCTGCGCCCGCGCCGCCAGCGGCAAGGCCGCCGCGCCCCCGAGCAGCGTGATGAACTCGCGGCGCCTCATGCCGAACATGGCGGCTTCTCCCCGCAGTCGGTTTACCGCATACTCAGCCTGCCACAGCGTGGCTGGCGAGTCCCATGGACGGACCTGAATCGTTCTGAATCGAGGTGACTGCTGCTGGCCCCCCTTGCTCAGACTGGAGGATAGCCGCCAGGGTGCGCGTCCGCCGAGTGCGTGACTAAGTCGCCACCGTGGCAGGGCCGGAGCCGCCGGAGTCCGGTTCGGGTCCAAAACCGGTAAAGAGTGCGAGCAGATGTTTTCCGGTTTGCCCGAAAGCGGGCATCTAGCTATGGCTGCGCGCGTCATGAGTAAACGCCCTAAAAATAAAACCTGCTCCACTTGACTGCGTAACGAGAATCACCTAGCAGGGAGGCAATATCGAAAACTATGCATGATGCCCGGGCGGCCACCGCGCCGGGTTTTTTGTTGCGGGAAATGCACTTGGCTGGCTGGTCTCATTGTTTTTCGTTGTTTTCGCGGGCGCGCGCCGTGCGCCGATATTCGGAGATTTTCCTGGTTGCAAAGGAGCTTAGGCGGGAGGATGAGGCACCGCTCCGTTGTTATTTCGTTGTTGTTTACAATGGCCCCTGCGCGGAGTCCTGCGTGAGACCGGGGCCGCCGGGGACAAGCCCCGGCCATGACTGCCGAACGCGGGGTTCGACGTGGGCCGAACCCCGCTTATTCCTCCGGCGCCTCGACGATCGGATCGTAGCGTTTGGCGTCGAGGCCGAGCAGATTCCACGACTGCTGCATGTGCGGCGGCAGCGGCGCGGTGACGTCGACCGTTCCGCCGCGCGGATGCGGAACCACGATCCGGCGCGCGAGCAGGTGCAGGCGGTTCTGCATGCCGCCCGGCAGCTCCCAGTTCTCCTTCGAGAAGTATTTCGGATCGCCCACGATCGGATGGCCGATATGCATGAGGTGCGCGCGCAATTGGTGGGTGCGGCCGGTCACCGGCTTGAGCGAGAGCCAGGCCAGCTGCCGCGCGGCGGTATCGACCACCGCGTAATAGGTCACGGCGTGGCTTGCGCCCTCCTCGCCGTGGCGCGCGATACGCATGAACGAATCGTCCTCGCGCTCCTCCTTGGCCAGGAAGGTGGAGATGCGGCCCTGGCGCGGCTTGGGCACGCCCGCGACCAGCGCCCAGTAGATCTTGCGCGCCGAACGCGAGCGGAAGGTCTTGGCGAGCGCCGAGGCGGCGAACCGGGTCTTCGCCACCAGCAGGCAGCCGGCGGTATCCTTGTCGAGCCGGTGCACCAGGCGCGGGCGCTGGCCGTGGGCGTCGCGCAGCACATCGAGCATGCCATCGAGATGGCGCGTGGTGCCGGAGCCGCCCTGCACCGCCAGCCCCATGGGCTTGTTGAGCACCAGCACGTCGTCGTCTTCGTGGAGCGTGATGGATTTGAGGAAATCACGGGTCTTGACCTCGGCCTCGCTCCCGCCCGCGCGCGGCTTGCCCTGCTCGAGCCGCAGCGGCGGGATGCGCACCGCCTGCCCGGCTTCGAGCCGCTGCTTTCCCTGCGCGCGCTTGCCGTTCACGCGCAGCTCGCCCTTACGGATGATGCGCTGGATATGGGAGAACGACAGCCCGGGAAAGCGCGCCTCGAGGAAGCGATCGACGCGCATGCCGGCTTCGTCCGCGCTCACCTTGGCGGTCTGCACGCCGCTTCCCGGCGTGGCGGCAGCCTCCGCCCCGCCGTGGCCCGGTTTCGCCGCCGTGCTCATGGGCATCGCCGCAGTTCTTCCGCCGGCGCGCCGGCCCAATCGAGCACGAGCCGTTCGCCTCGCATCCGCAGCGTGATGGGGACGCTGCTGACGGCGCCTTCGCCCCAGCAACGCGCGCCGATGTGCCAGGCCGGCCCAACGCGATAGCTGGTACGCACGACACAGGTCGCCTCACGCCATTGCAATGACAGCGCATCGATCACCACGAATGACGGCGCCGCGCTCTCGCTGCCGCAGCCTCGCGCGTCGCCCGCCCAGCGGCCGTCGAACGGCTCGCCGGCTGCTGCCGGCGTGGCCGCCGCGAGCGCAGCCGCCAACAGCACGGCCAGTCCGCCTACGGTCACGGCCGGCTCCGCTCTTTGCGCAGCTTCGCCCAGTACTCCAGCCGCTTGCGGATCTCGCGCTCGAAGCCGCGCTCGGGCGGGTCGTAGAAGGTCTGCCGGCCGAGCGCTTCCGGGAAATAGTCCTGGCCGGAAAACGCCTCGGGGGCGTCGTGGTCGTAGTCGTAGCCCTCGCCGTAGCCTTCCGTCTGCATCAATTTGGTCGGCGCATTGAGGATGTGCTTCGGCGGCAGCAGCGAGCCCGCCTCCCTGGCGGTGCGCATGGCGGCGCCGTAGGCGGCATAGGCGGCATTCGACTTCGGCGCGGTCGCCACGTAGATCACCGCCTCGGCGATCGCCAATTCGCCTTCGGGCGAGCCGAGAAAATCGTAGGCATCCTTGGCCGCGTTGCAGACGACGAGCGCCTGCGGGTCGGCGAGCCCGATATCCTCGACCGCCATGCGCACCACGCGGCGCGCGATGTAGAGCGGGTCCTCGCCGGCGTCGAGCATGCGGCAGAGATAGTAGAGCGCGGCATCGGGGTCCGAGCCGCGCACCGATTTGTGCAGGGCGCTGATCAGGTTGTAGTGGCCGTCCTGCTTCTTGTCGTAGATCGGGGCGCGGCGCTGCACCACCGCCTGCAATTTTGCCGCGTCGAAGGTCTCGCCCGTGCGTGCCGCCCGCCAGACCTCTTCGGCGAGCGTGAGCGCCGCGCGGCCGTCGCCGTCGGCCATGCGGATGAGGGATTGCCGCGCCTCGGCATCGAGCGGGAGCTTTCTGCCTTCGATCGCCTCGGCGCGGGCGATGAGCTTCTCGATCGCCGCGGCGTCGAGCGGCTTGAACACCAGGACGCGGGCGCGCGAGAGCAGAGGCGCGATCAGTTCGAAGGAAGGGTTCTCGGTGGTGGCGCCGACCAGCACGATGGTGCCGTCTTCCATGACCGGCAGGAAGGAATCCTGCTGCGCGCGGTTGAAGCGATGGATCTCGTCGACGAACAGCAGCGTGCCCTGCCCGGTCTCGCGCCGCGCGCGCGCCGCGTCGAACACCTTCTTGAGGTCGGCGACGCCGGAAAAAATCGCCGAGATTTGCTCGAAATGCAGGTCGGTCGCCTGCGCCAGCAGCCGCGCCACCGTGGTCTTGCCGGTCCCGGGCGGTCCCCAGAACACCAGCGAGCCCAGCGTGCGGGTATCGAGCAGCCGCGTGAGCGCACCGTCCGCTCCCAGCAGATGATCCTGGCCGACGACCTCGCCGAGCTCGGTCGGCCGCAGCTTGTCGGCGAGCGGACGCGGCGCGTCGCGCTCGAGGCCGGCCGCCGCGAACAGGCTCGCGCCCCCGCGCTTGGCGCGAGGCGGCGTCATCCCCGCAGCTCCACGGAGATCTGCTGGCCGCCGCGGACGATGGTGATGCTCCAGCGCCGGCCCTGCTGGCCGGCGATGCGTGCGAGGTCGCCGGTCTTGCCAATCTTCGTATTGTTGACCGAAAGCACCAGGTCGCCGCGCTTGAAGCCGAGGTTCTGCGCCGGCGAGCCGTTGGTGATGTCGATGATCACCACGCCTTGGGTCGAGGGATCTAGCCGCAGATCGTCGGCCAGCGCCGGCGACAGGTTGGAAACCTTGGCCCCCTTGAACGGCGAGGGCGTATCGATGACGAGTTCGTCGTGCGGGGTATCGGGCGCGGCTTCGAGCGCCACGCTCAACGCCATCTCCCTGCCGGCACGCACGACGCCGAGCCGCGCGCTGCCGCCGATCACCTTGGTGGCGAAGCGGTAGTCGAAGGCATTGGCGTCGTCGACCGCCTGGCCGTCGATGGCGATGATCAGGTCGCTGGTCTTGAGCCCGGCCCGCGCCGCCGGGCTGGTCGGGGTTACGCTGGCGACCAGCGCTCCGGCCGGACGCTTGAGACCGAGACTGTCGGCGATTTCGGGGGTGATGGCCTGCAGCCTGGCGCCGAGCCACGGCCGCTTGACCGTCGACCCGCCGCTGCGCGCCGACGCGACCACCACCTTCACCATGTTGGCGGGGATGGCGAAGCCGATGCCTTGCGAGCCGCCCGAGCGCGAGAAGATCGCGGTGTTGATGCCGACCAGGCGCCCGCCGAGATCGACCAGCGCGCCGCCCGAATTGCCGGGATTGATAGCGGCGTCGGTCTGGATGAAGAACTGATAGTCGGTGATGCCGACCTGGGTGCGCGCCACCGCCGAGACGATGCCATGGGTCACGGTCTGGCCCACGGCGAAGGGATTGCCGATGGCGAGCACCACATCGCCGACCTGCAGCGCATCGGAATCGGCAAATTCGAGCGCGGGGAAGCGCTCGTTGTGCGCCTTGAGGCGGAGCACCGCGAGGTCGGAGCGCGAATCGCGCAGCACCATCTCGGCTTCGAACTCGCGCTTGTCGGCGAGCGAGACCTTCACCTGGTCGGCGCCCTCGATGACGTGATTGTTGGTGACCACCAGGCCCGAGGCGTCGACCAGGACGCCGGAGCCGAGCGAGCGCTGGACCTGCTCGCCCGGCCCGCCGGGAGCGCCCGGCATGCCGAAAAAGCGCCGGAAGATCGGGTCGTCGAACAACGGATTGCGGACTGCGACCATCTTGGCGGCGTAGACGTTGACGACGGCGGGCGTCGCGCGTTGCACCACCGGTGCGTAGGAGAGGCGCAGTTCCTGCGGCGAGGACGGCACCCGACGCTCGAGCGCGCGCTCCTGGGCGGAAGCGGCGAGCGGTGCCGAGGCGACGACGATGAGAACGGCGATCGCAGCCCGAATCGGGCGCCAGCGCGTGTCGAGCGGCAGAAGCATGGGCAAATCCGGGTTCCAGCAGGGGCTGAGATATAAGCCCAAGCTCGCGGCAATTGAAGGGCGGATGGGGGAGAGCGCGGCTGGAACAAGCCCCGCGATGCCGCCTAAACTAGGCCGGTATTCCGTGTCCGCCATCGAGACCCCCGTGCACCCCCGCTCCGCCGAATCGACCGCCGGCTCGTCGCGCGCCACCGCCGTTGCCGTGATCTATGCGGTCGCCTTCGTCACCGGCGCAATCGTGATGAGCTTCGAGATGCTGGGGTCGCGCTATCTCAACCCCTATTTCGGCAGCGGCATCTACACCTGGGCTGCGCTGATCTCCACGGTATTGATCGCGCTCAGCGCCGGCTATTTCCTCGGCGGCATGCTGGCCGACCGCACCGCCTCGCCCGCCGTGCTCGCAGCCACGGTGATCATCGGCTCGGTGTACCTGCTGGCGCTGCCGAGCTTCGCCCAGCCGGTGCTCGAATTCGTGCTCGCGAACGTCGACGACATCCGCGCCGGCAGCCTGCTCGCGTCGCTCCTGCTCATGTTCTTTCCGGTGACCTTGCTCGGCATGTATTCGCCGTTCGCCATCCGGCTGCTGCTGCGCTCGGCGCAGCGCTCCGGTCGGGTCTCGGGCGCGGTCTACGGCGTGTCCACCGCGGGCTCGATCGTCGGCACGCTCGGCACCACTTTCTTCCTGATTCCGGCGATCGGCGCGCGCGCGATCACGCTCACGCTCGGGGCGCTCGGACTGGCCGCGGGAGCGGCGCTGCTGGCGCTGGCGCGCCGGGAGCGCCGCGCCGGTGCCGCGCTTGCGCTGGCCGCGCTGGCCGCCGCGCTGGCGGCCCCCGCCGGCCGGGCCGAAAGCCTGATCGACGAGCGCGTCCGCGCCGCCCTGCTGCAACGCGCCAACGGCCGGCTCGCCCACATCGAAACCGAATACAACGACGTTTTCATCACCAAGCGCGGCAACCAGCTCACGATGTCGTTCCAGGTCAAGGGCTGGGATTACACCGAATCGGTGACCAACCTGGCCGACCCCGACGATCTGCCCCTGCGCTACGCGCAGGTGATGACCATCGCGACCATCTATCCCGCGGCGCGCACGAAGATCCTGATGCTCGGGCTCGGCGGCGGCTCGATCTCCACCTATCTCGGGCGCTTCATGCCGGAGGCTGCCATCACCACGGTGGAGATCGATCCCGGCGTGATCACCGCCGCCAAGAGCTATTTCGGCCTGCGCGAGACCGAACGCATGCGCTACCGCGCCGGCGACGGGCGGGTCTTTCTCAACCGCAACAGCGAGCTTTACGATCTCATCCTGCTCGATGCCTATCGCGGAGGCTATGTGCCGTTTCACCTCCTGACCCGCGAGTTTTACGCGCTGGTCAAGCAGCGGCTCGCGCCCGGGGGCGCCGCCGCCTTCAACGTGCACGACGGCAGCAAACTTTACGCCTCGACCGTGAAGACGCTGGGACAGGTGTTTCCCGCGCTCGACCTCTACCCGACCGGGGTGGGCGAGGTAATCGCGGTCGCCACCGAGGCACCGCTCGACAAGGAGACGCTGGAGCGCAAGGCGGCGGCGCTGCAAGAGCAGCACCGCTTCCGGTTTGCCTTGCCGCAGCTTCTGCAGCGGCGCATGGACAAGCCGCAGGCGCAGGCGGCCAAGGGCGACGTCATCACTGACGATTTCGCGCCGGCCGACGTCTACGACGTGATGGGCAAGGATGCGCGCCGGCGGAAGTGATGTCACTCCTTCGCCGGCACCGTGCGCAGATAGGCGACCATCGCGTCGACATCGCCGTCGCTCATCTTGGCATAATAGGGAAAGCCCATCGGCGGCTTGAGCTTGCTGCCGTCCTTGCGCACGCCCTGGGTGATGGCGCGCTTGATCTCGTCGTCACTCCAGTCGCCGATGCCCTTGGTCTTGCTCGAGGTGATGTTGCGCGACGTCGACACGCCCCACGGACCGTGGAACTCGCGCCCGCCCTTGCCGAGCGAATTGGCGAAATCGACGCCGGTTCCGGGCGGCCCGAACGGCGTGTGGCACTCCATGCAATGGGCGATGGTGACGAGATAGAAGCCGCGTTTCAGCTTGTCGTTAAGGTCGCCCTCGGGCATCGGCTTCTCGGCGCCGGGGAATATCTGGTGAGGAATTTGCATCTTGTAGACCGGGTCGCGCACCTTGTTCGCTACTGGCTGAAGCGACCGCAGATAGGCGACGATGCCGTCGAGATCGCCCGGGGTGAGTATCTTGTAGAAACCCGTCGGCATCACCTCGGCGAGGCGGGTGCCGTTCGGGTGCACGCCGTCCAGCATGGCCTTCTTGACGTCGGCATCGCTCCACTTGCCGATGCCGGTCTCCCGATCGGGCGTGATGTTGGGCGCGGTGACATCGAACGGCGGTTCGTCGAAGCGCAATCCGCCGGACAGGGCCTTGTCGAACTGCGGGCCATTCGGGCCCATGGGCGTGTGACAGTTGTGGCAGGTCATGACGGTGTCGACGAGATAGCGCCCGCGCTCGATCGGCGTTTGCGCGACAGCCGTCGTCGCCTGCCAAGCCAGGAGCAAAGCGGCGAACCCAAAACCTACGCCACGGATCATTCCCAACCCTCCTTAATTATGCCGGTCGGCGCCGGCTGCCGTCGTCCTGTCGCCCGGCGGCAAGATACCGGGCTGGCCGGCATTGCCAACGGGTTATCACCAGGAAACGAGCGGGCGGCCGCGATCGCCAAGAAAAAGGGCGGCGCAACATGCCGCCCTGACATTTCTGCACGTCCGTGCGCGCGGTCACGCCGGCGCCGGCGCCTCCGCTTGCGCCGCAGCCTTCTCCGGCGGCGGTCCGGAATCCTGGCCCTTGGCGTCGACGTCGCGATCGACGAATTCGATCACCGCGACCGGCGCCGAATCGCCGTAGCGGAAGCCCGCCTTGAGCACGCGGGTATACCCGCCGTTGCGGTCCTTGTAGCGGGGACCGAGCACCTCGAACAGCTTCTTGACCATGGCGACGTCGCGCATTTGCGCGATCGCCTGGCGGCGCGCGTGCAGGTCGCCGCGCTTTCCGAGCGTGACCAGCTTCTCGACGATCGGCCGCAGGTCCTTCGCTTTCGGCAGCGTGGTCACGATCTGCTCGTGCTTGATCAGGGCCGCCGCCATATTGGCGAACATGGCGCGGCGATGCTCGTTGGTGCGGTTGAGCTTGCGATGAGCGTTACCGTGACGCATGTGCGTCTCCTTCGGAGGCAGGGCTCGGAGATCACTGATCGGCGCTCAGACCGGTGTCTGATGACCGGCTTGCGAACTCCGATCCTTCACTCAGTAATGATCCTCGAAGCGCTTGGCCAGCTCGTCGATATTGTCGGGCGGCCAACCCGGCACCTCCATGCCGAGATGGAGACCCATCTGCGCCAGCACTTCCTTGATCTCGTTGAGCGACTTGCGGCCGAAGTTCGGCGTGCGCAGCATCTCGGCTTCGGTCTTCTGAACGAGGTCGCCGATATAGACGATGTTGTCGTTCTTGAGACAGTTGGCCGAGCGCACCGAGAGCTCGAGCTCGTCGACCTTCTTGAGGAAGGCCGGATTGAAGGCGAGATCCGGGATCGCCTCGGTCACGACCTCCTTGCGCGGCTCCTCGAAGTTCACGAACACGTTGAGCTGGTCCTGCAGGATGCGCGCGGCGTAAGCGACCGCGTCATCCGGGCTGAGCGCGCCGTTGGTCTCGATCTGCATCGTCAGCTTGTCGTAGTCGAGAATCTGCCCCTCGCGGGTGTTCTCGACCTTGTAGGAAACCTTGCGCACCGGGGAATACAGGCTGTCGACCGGGATCAGGCCGATCGGCGCATCCTCCGGACGGTTGCGCTCGGTGGGGACGTAGCCCTTGCCGGTGTTGACCGTGAACTCCATCCGGATCTCGGCGCCCTCGTCCAGCGTGCACAGAACGAGCTCGGGATTGAGCACGACGATGTCGCCCACGGTCTGGATGTCGCCGGCGGTGACGGTACCCGGCCCCTGCTTCTTCACCACCATGCGCTTGGGCCCATCGCCCTGCATCTTGATGGCGATGTCCTTGATGTTGAGCACGATGTCGGTCACATCCTCGCGCACGCCCGGGATCGACGAGAACTCGTGCAACACGCCGTCGATATGGACCGACTGCACCGCCGCGCCCTGCAGCGACGACAACAAGATGCGTCGCAGCGCGTTGCCGAGCGTCACGCCGAAGCCGCGCTCGAGCGGCTCGGCGACCACGGTGGCCTCGCGCTTGGGGTCCGCACCAGCTGCCACCTGCAGCTTGTTCGGTCGGATCAGTTCCTGCCAGTTCTTTTGGATCGTCACGTTGGCACCCATCGCTTTGAGCGGGGCGGCGGCGGGCCGCGCACCCCACTCCGCCCCGTGGGAATTGTCGGTGGCGGCGGACTCATCTGAAGTCCGCCGAATGAGAACATCGTCTGTCATACTCGGCGCCTCTTGCGTGGACGGCAGCCGTTGTGTGGAATCGGCGTCACGTCGCGAATGGAGGTTATGGTGAAGCCGGCCGACTGCAGGGAGCGCAACGCCGATTCGCGGCCAGAGCCCGGCCCCGCGACCTCGACTTCGAGCGTGCGCATGCCGTGCTCCTGGGCCTTCTTGGCGGCGTCCTCGGCGGCGACCTGGGCCGCATAGGGCGTCGATTTTCTCGAGCCCTTGAAGCCCATGGTGCCGGCAGACGACCAGGCGATGGTGTTTCCTTGGGCGTCGGTAATCGTGATCATCGTGTTGTTGAAGGTCGCGTTCACATGCGCGACTCCGGAAGCGATATTCTTGCGTTCGCGACGGCGAACGCGGGTGGCTTCTTTACCCATTCTCGATCCTCTCGCAGCTCGGCGCTGCGACCGCCGGGCCAATAGCTGGTCCCATGACCACGCAGCCGAGCGCCCGCAGGCTGCGTAAACTGGCGCGCACTCTCAGGGCTTACTTCTTCTTGCCGGCAATCGGCTTCGCCGGCCCCTTGCGGGTGCGGGCGTTGGTATGGGTGCGTTGGCCACGGACCGGTAGTCCGCGACGATGCCGCAACCCTCGGTAGCAGCCGAGGTCCATCAGCCGCTTGATGTTCATCGCGACCTCGCGCCGCAGGTCGCCTTCCACCAGGTAGTCGCGGTCGATCACTTCGCGGATCTGCAGCACTTCCTGGTCGGTCAGCTGGGACACCCGCCGCGCGTCCGGGATACCCACTTTCGCCATGATTTCATTGGCCTTTTGCGGCCCGATCCCATGGATATATTGCAGTGCAATAATGACGCGCTTGTTGGTCGGTATGTTGACGCCGGCGATGCGGGCCACGGCCATTCACTCCTGCTGCCGGCTCAACGAAACGGCCGGCGATCGTTCCATCCGATCGCGGTTGGCAAACGATAACGCGACACCCTCCCCGTTCCCCGGGGCCCGGTATCGTTCGACCTCTCGACTTGGATGCGGGTTATTAATGGATTCAACGTCGTTTCGTCAACCTCCGGCGTCGATCGCTTTTGCGCGAGGGAGCCTTGCGGCCCGCGCCCCCGGCCCCCGTTTTGGAGGACTTGGTGGAGGTCTTGCTAGAGGTTTTGGCCTTGCCTTTGGCAGGCTTCCCGACCGGCTTCTTCAGTCTTCCAGCACCGGCTGTTCGCGCCTTGCTGGCCGCCGGCGGGGCGGACGCGGATGCGCGCGTGACGGCCGCCGTCTTGTCCGCCGGCGCTTTGCCTGGTGATTTCCTGGCCGGTGGTTTCTTGGCCGATGCCTGCCGCAGCGCCGCATCGACCGCGCTCGAGACCTGCGGGATCGGAGCCATGCCGTCGACCGACCGTAGCACGCTCTGGAGCTGGTAATAGGTGGCGAGCGGCGCGGTCTGGTCGCGGTAGGCCAACAGCCGCCGCCGCAGCACGTCCGGGGTGTCGTCGGAGCGCAGCGTGCCGCCGCGCGCTCTGGTCTCCGCGATGCGCTTCTCGATGCGCTTGAGCAGAACGTCTTCGTCCACCTTAAGCTCGATCACGGCGTCGAGCTCGAGACCCTTCTCCCTGAGCATACGATCGAGCGCGTGCGCCTGCGGCACCGTGCGCGGGAACCCGTCGAGAATGAAGCCCTTGCGCGCATCCGGCTCGTCGATGCGGTCGGCGACGATCGCCACCACGAGGTCGTCGGGCACCAATTCGCCGCGCGCCATCACCTCCTTGGCGCGAAGCCCGACCGGCGTGCCGGCATCGACTGCCGCCCGCAGCATGTCACCGGTCGAAAGCTGCACCAGACCATGCTTGGCGACGAGCCGCTGCGCCTGCGTGCCTTTGCCGGCCCCCGGCGGGCCGAGCAGTATCAATCTCATCTACGCCGCCCCCGCAGCTTCGATCGCTTGATCAGACCTTCATATTGATGCGCCAGAAGATAGCCTTGGATCTGCGCCACCGTATCCATGGTGACGCTCACGACGATGAGCAGCGAGGTGCCGCCGAAATAGAACGGCACCGCCGCATAGGAGATCAGGATTTCCGGCAACAGGCACACGAGCGCGAGGTAGCCAGCGCCGATGACCGTGATGCGCGAGAGCACATAGTCGATGTATTCCGCCGTACGCTCGCCCGGACGGATGCCGGGGATGAAGCCGCCGTGCTTTTTCAAGTTCTCCGCGGTTTCGGTCGGGTTGAACACGATCGCTGTATAGAAAAAGGCGAAGAAGATGATGAGCCCGACATAGAGGATCAGGAACAGCGGGCGTCCATGACCGAGTTGGGTGGTGATGGCGACGAACCAGTCCGGGCCTTGGCCGGCATTGAAGTTGGCGACCGTAGTCGGCAACAGCAGGAGCGAGGAGGCGAAGATCGGCGGGATCACGCCCGACGTGTTGAGCTTGAGCGGCAGGTGCGAGGACTGGCCCTCGAACATGCGGTTGCCGACCTGGCGTTTGGGGTACTGGATCAGCAGCCGGCGCTGCGCCCGCTCCATGAACACGATGAATGCGATCACCGCGACGGCCATGACCAGCACGATCACGATCAGTCCGGTCGACAGCGCGCCTTGGCGGCCGAGCTCCAACGTCCCGACGATCGCGGATGGCAATTCCGCCACGATGCCGGCGAGAATGATCAACGAAATGCCGTTGCCGATGCCGCGCGAGGTCACCTGCTCGCCGAGCCACATCAGGAACATGGTGCCGCCGGTGAGCGTGATCACCGTCGCGATGCGGAAAAACCAGCCGGGATCGGTCACCACATTGCCGGCCCCCTCGAGGCCGACCGCGATGCCATAGGATTGAAAGGCCGCGAGCAGCACCGTGAGGTAGCGCGTATACTGGTTCATGACCTTGCGGCCCTGCTCGCCTTCTTTCTTGAGCTGCTCGAGCGTGGGCGACACCGTCGTCATCAACTGGATGATGATCGAGGCCGAGATATACGGCATGATGTTCAGCGCGAAGATCGCCATCCGGTGGATGCCGCCGCCGGAGAACATGTTGAACATGCCGAGGATGCCGCCGGCCTGCGATCGGAAAATCTGATCCCAGGCGGAAGGATCGATGCCGGGCAGCGGGATGTAGGTGCCGAGCCGATAGACCAGCAGCGCGCCGAGCGTGAACCAGATGCGCTTCTTGAGTTCCTCGGCCTTGGCGAGCGCCGAGAAATTGAGATTCGCGGCAAGTTGTTCTGCTGCAGAAACCATGCGCTGAAGCTCCCGTTCCGCCCCTCTCAGTCGCCCGCTCTATATGGGGAGCCAGCGGCCATTTCCCATGGTCCTCAGGCCGCCTGTTCGTCGCTACCTCGTTTGGGCGCCAGCAGGGTGACCGAGCCGCCGGCCTTCTCCACCGCCGCCACGGCCGATTTGGACGCTCCCCACACCGAGAAGGCGACCTTTCCCTTGATTTCGCCGGAGCCGAGCAGCCGGACGCCGTCCTTGGCCCTTCGCAGGACGCCCGCCTTGACCAGGGCCTCGGCGTCGACGGTCGCGTTGGCATCGAGCTTGCCGGCATCGATCGCCGCCTGAACCTTGTCGAGATTGACTTCATTCAGCCGCCGCGCGAACGCCGAGTTCTTGAAGCCCCGCTTCGGCAGCCGGCGATGAAGCGGCATCTGGCCGCCCTCGAAGCCCTTGATCCGCACGCCCGAGCGCGCGGTCTGGCCCTTGCCGCCGCGGCCGCCGGTCTTTCCCGTTCCGGAGCCGATGCCGCGGCCGATGCGGGCGCGCTTCTTGTGCGATCCCGGCCGGTCGGCAAGTTGGTGTAATTTCATCGCACAGTCCTCGCTGTCTTCTCCATCACGCCCGGACTTGCAACGCGCATCCACGTCTTCCCGATCGAGTAAAGGCGTGGATGACCAAGCCCGGCCATGTCGACTGGTTGCTATTTGTCGCCCACCATCCGGACCAGATGCCTGACCTTGGCGATCATGCCGCGGGTCTGCGGGGTATCCGGCACTGCCGCGACGCGTCCGATCCGGTTGAGGCCGAGCCCGATCAGCGTCTTGCGTTGGGTATGATGGCGGCGAATCGGGCTGCCGATCTGTTCGACCTTGATCACTTTATCGGTCTTGCTCATGTCGACCTCCGGGCATGCCCGACGAATTTCACTCGGTGGCCTGCTCGCCCTCGGCGCCCTCACGGCGGCGCGCCTGCAGCGTCGATACCTTGATATTGCGGCGCGCGGCGACGGAACGCGGCGAGTCCTGGCGCTTGAGCGCGTCGAAAGTCGCCCGCACCATATTGTACGGGTTGGACGAGCCGAGCGATTTCGCCACCACGTCCTGCATGCCTAGCGTCTCGAACACCGCGCGCATCGGGCCGCCGGCGATGATGCCGGTTCCCGCCGGCGCCGCGCGCAGGAAAACCCGCCCGGCGCCGTGACGGCCGGCCACGTCGTGGTGCAGCGTGCGGCCTTCGCGCAACGGCACTCGAATGAGGCCGCGCTTGGCGGCGTCGGTCGCCTTGCGGATCGCCTCCGGCACCTCACGCGCCTTGCCGTGGCCAAAGCCGACGCGACCCTTCTCGTCGCCGACGACCACCAGTGCAGCGAAGCCGAAACGGCGTCCGCCCTTCACCACCTTGGCCACCCGGTTGATGTGGACGAGCTTGTCGGTGAATTCACTGTCGCGCTCTTCCCGGTCGCGGCGATCACGCGGTTCACGTGCCATGATGTTGTCCCAACTTGTCCTCGTCTGCAGTTGCGGTCACAGGGCGGATGTCGGTCGATGAACAGGGATCACGCCTAGTGTCATCGCCATCATTGCGTCCTGCTGTCCGTCGTCAGAAATTGAGACCGCCCTCGCGGGCGGCGTCGGCCAGCGCCTTGACGCGGCCGTGATAGAGATAGCCGCCGCGATCGAACACGACCTCCTTGATGCCCTTTGCCGAGGCGCGCTCGGCGAGCCGTTTTCCCACCGCCTTGGCGGCCTCGATGTTGGCGCCGGTCTTGAGGCTGCCGCGCATGTCCTTCTCCAGCGAGGAAGCGGATACGACCGTTTGGCCGTTGGTGTCGTCGATCACCTGGGCGTAGATGTGCTTCGACGAACGAAAGACCGAAAGCCGCGCGCGGCTGCCCGCGGCCCGGCGAACGTTTCGCCGCACCTTCGCGGTTCGCCGTGCGGTCCTATCGGCGACTGTCGCCATCGTGCGCTCCCATCACTTCTTCTTGCCTTCCTTGCGGAAGATGTATTCGCCCGCGTACTTGACGCCCTTGCCCTTGTAGGGCTCCGGTTTGCGGAAGGCGCGGATTTCAGCGGCGACGTGGCCGACCTTTTGCCCGTCGATGCCGGTAACGATGATCTCGGTCGGCTTGGGCACCGCGATCGTGATGCCCTCCGGAATCGGATAGACGATGTCGTGGCTGTACCCGAGTTGGACCTGCAGGTTCTTGCCCTGCAGCGCGGCACGATAGCCGACGCCGCTGATCTCGAGCCGGCGTTCGAAGCCCTTGGTGACTCCGGTCATCACGTTGGCGAGCAGCGACCGGTAAGTCCCCCACATGGCGCGGGCGCGTTTGGTGTCGGCGCGCGGGTCGACCTTGATCTCGCTGCCTTGCACCGCGGCCGCGACATCGCCGTGCAGCACCAGCGAGAGCGCGCCCTTCGGGCCCTTCACCTTGACGACCTGGCCCTCCACGCTGGCGGTGACGCCGGAGGGTATGGCAATCGGTTTTTTTCCGACACGAGACATGGCTGTTGGTCCCTTGGCTCCGGCTCAGAATACCGTGCAGAGGATTTCTCCGCCCACATTGTTGTCACGCGCATCGTGATCGGCCATCACGCCTTTGGGTGTGGACAGGATCGCAACGCCCAGTCCATTGTTCACCCGCGGGAGCGCCTTCACCGAGGCATAGACCCGCCGACCCGGCTTCGACACCCGTGAAATTTCGCGGATCACAGGGGCGCCGTCGAAATACTTCAGCTCGATCTCAAGCTCCTTGCGTCCGTTCGAGTGCTCGACCGACGCGTAGCCGCGGATGAAGCCTTCGGTTTTCAGCACGTCGAGCACGCTCACGCGCAGCCTGGAGGCCGGCGTCGACACCTTCGACTTGTTACGCATCTGCGCGTTGTGAATGCGGGCGATCATATCGCCGAGCGGATCCATCATGCCCATGGGCCGATCTCCCTACCAGCTCGACTTGACCAGGCCCGGGATCAGCCCCTTGGAACCGAGATCCCGAAGCGCGATGCGGGAAAGCTTGTGCTTGCGATAGTAGCCGCGCGGACGGCCGGATATCTCGCAGCGATTGCGAATCCGGGTTGCCGAAGAATTGCGTGGCAGCTCCGCAAGCTTGAGCGTGGCCGCGAACCGCTCCTCCATCGGTTTGCTCTTGTCGCGCGCCACGGCTCGCAGCCGGGAGCGCCGGCTCGAATATTTCTTGCTCAGCTTGCGCCGCCTGTTGTTCTTCTCGATCGAACTTTTCTTCGCCATCAATGTCTCCTGGCTTTCCGCGTTTGAGACTACCTCACTGCCGGAACGGGAAGTTGAATGCGCTCAACAGCGCTCGCGCCTCGGCGTCGGTCTTGGCGCTGGTGCACACCGTGATGTCCATTCCCCAGACATCGGCCGCCTTGTCGTAGTCGATCTCGGGAAAGATGATGTGTTCCTTGATACCGATCGTGTAATTGCCCCCGCCGTCGAAGCTCTTCGGCGACAACCCGCGGAAGTCTCGTACGCGCGGGAGCGCAATGTTGATCAGCCGGTCGACGAACTCGTACATGCGGGCCTTGCGCAGCGTCACCTTGCAGCCGATCGCCTGTCCGTCGCGCACTTTGAAGGTGGCGATCGACTTTCTCGCCTTGGTGATCACCGCCTTCTGGCCCGCGATCAGAGCGAGATCGTTGGCGGCGGCCTCGACCTTCTTGCGATCATTGACGCCTTCGCCGATGCCCATATTGATGACCACCTTCTCGATCACCGGCACCTGCAAGCGGCTCTTGTAGCCGAACTCATCAGACAGCTTCTTGCGCACGACATCTTCGAAATAGGTCTTCAAACGCGGCGTGACGCGCTCCTCCGGCTTTCTCGCCTTCGGCGCCTTTTCGGCGGCTTCGCCCTTGCCGGCCTTGTCACCCTTGTTGGATTTCGGACCCTTTTGCTGCGCCTGCTGGGGCTTGTCGCCCTTCTCGGGCCGCGCAGCCTGTTCCGACGTCTCGGGCTTACCGGCCTTGGATTTGGTTTCGGTGTCAGCCATCGATCTCAACTCCCGAACGCTTGGCCACCCGCACCTTCCGCCGATTGTCGCCGTCGCCCACGAACTTGAAACCGATGCGCGTCGGCTTGCCGTCCTTGGGATCGGCGAGCGCCAGATTGGACAGATGCACCGTCGCCTCCTTGGAGATGATGCCGCCCTCCTGCTGCGCGCTCTGCTTCTGGTGCCGCTTGACTAGATTGACGCCGCGCACCAGGGCGCGGCCCTCATCGGTGCGCACCTCGATCACCTCGCCGGTACGCCCCCGGTCGCGGCCGTTGAGTACGATCACCTTGTCGCCCTTGCGGATTTTCGCGGCCATCACAGCACCTCCGGCGCGAGCGAGATGATCTTCATGTGATTCTTGGCGCGAAGCTCACGCGGGACCGGTCCGAAAATGCGGGTGCCGACCGGCTCCATCTGCGGATTGATCAGCACGGCCGCGTTGCGGTCGAAACGGATGATCGAGCCGTCGGGACGTTTGATGTCCTTCGAAATCCGCACCACCACCGCCTTCATCACCTCGCCCTTCTTCACGCGTCCGCGCGGTATGGCCTCTTTCACCGAAACCACGATCACGTCGCCGATGGTGGCATATTTGCGCTTCGATCCGCCCAGCACCTTGATGCACATGACGCGACGCGCGCCGGAATTGTCCGCCACGTCGAGGTTGGTCTGCATCTGAATCATGACGCCACCCTCGTCCTCTCGAATTCACGCGCGCGAGCGCTCACACGACCTTCTTCTTCTCGCCCCGGATCACTTCCCACCGCTTGAGCTTGGAGAGCGGACGGCGCTCCTCGATCCAAACGATGTCGTCCACGTGGTACTCGTTGGTCTCATCGTGGGCGTAGTACTTCTTCGTGCGCCGGACCGTCTTCTTCATGACCGGGTGGGTGAAGCGGCGCTCGACCCGCACCACTACGGTCTTATCCTGCTTGTCGCTCACCACGACGCCCTGCAGCGTGCGCTTCGGCATCTCTCGCTTACTCCGACTTGGCTTTCGAGCGCGCGGCGCGCTTCGGCTTGGTTGCTGGCTTCTTCTCCTGCGGTACCGCCTTCGGCTCCGGTTCCGGTCGGCCGGCGCGTTTCTGCGCCGCGATCGTCTTGATCCGCGCGATGTCACGGCGAACCTGCCGCACCCGGGCGGTGTTCTCGAGCTGGCCCGTCGCCCGCTGAAAGCGCAGGTTGAACCGCTCCTTCTTCAGTTTCAGAGCTTCATCGTCGAGCTGGTCGACGGTCATGGCCCTGAGATCACCCGGCTTCATGCTCGTTCCTCAACTACTCGGCGATACGCTCGATGAAGCGCGTCTTGATCGGCAGCTTGGCGGCGGCGAGTGCAAGCGCCTCGCGCGCCAACGCCACCGGCACCCCGTCGATCTCGAACAGGATGCGCCCCGGCTTGACGCGGGCGACCCAGAACTCCGGGGCCCCCTTGCCCGACCCCATACGCACTTCGAGCGGCTTCTTCGACACCGGCACGTCCGGATAGATGCGGATCCAGACCCGTCCTGCGCGCTTCATCTCGCGGGTGAGCGCGCGGCGCGCCGCCTCGATCTGGCGGGCGGTGACGCGGTCGGGCTCCAGCGCCTTCAGTCCGAACTGCCCGAACGCAAGCTCGACCCCCGAGGTCGCAATACCCTTGATGCGGCCCTTGTGGGCCTTGCGGAACTTCGTGCGCATCGGTTGCAGCATGGCTTTTCGCCTTTCTTATCCCGCGATCGCGCCGCTCACGGCGCGTCGCGACGCGGACGCCCCGCCTCGCCTTCCGCCATCTTCTTGTCCTGCGCCATCGGGTCGTGCTCCATGATCTCGCCCTTGAAGATCCAGACCTTGACGCCGCAAGTGCCGTAGGTCGTGAAGGCCGTGGCCACGCCGTAATCGACGTCGGCGCGCAGCGTATGCAGCGGCACGCGGCCTTCGCGATACCATTCCATGCGCGCGATCTCGGCGCCGCCGAGGCGGCCCGAGCAGTTGATGCGGATGCCGCCGGCACCGAGCCGCATCGCCGACTGCACGGCGCGCTTCATGGCGCGGCGGAACGCGACGCGACGCTCGAGCTGCTGCGCGATCAATTCGGCGACGAGTTGGGCATCGAGCTCGGGCTTCCTGATCTCGACGATATTGATCACCACATCGGACTTCGTGAGCTTGGCGACCTTCTTGCGAAGCTTCTCGATATCGGCGCCCTTCTTGCCGATGACGACGCCCGGCCGCGCCGATTGCACGGTGACGCGGCATTTCTTGTGCGGCCGCTCGATCACGATCTTCGACACGGCGGCCTGCTTGAGATCCTTCATCAGCTCCTCGCGGATCTTCATGTCCTCGTGGAGCAATTGCCCGTACTCGTTCTTGCCGGAGTACCAGCGCGAATCCCAGGTACGGTTGATGCCGAGCCGCAAGCCGATTGGATTGACCTTTTGACCCATTGGTTACCTCTCAAGAAGCCGCAATCTCGACCTGACGCACGACGATGGTCAGGTTCGCGAACGGCTTGAAAATCCGACCCATGCGGCCGCGGCCGCGCGGGTGAAAACGCTTGATCACGATCGCCTTGCCGACATGCGCCTCGGCGACGACCAGATCGTCGACGTCCAGATCGTGATTGTTCTCAGCGTTGGCGATCGCCGATTCCAGGCACTTGCGCACGTCGCGGGCGATGCGCTTGCGCGAGAATTCGAGATCGGCCAACGCGGTCGCCACCTTCTTGCCGCGGATGAGTTGCGCGACGAGATTGAGCTTCTGCGGGCTCACCCGCAGCATGCGGGCGACCGCTTTCGCCTCGTTCTCGGCAAGCGCGCGCTCGCGTGCCTTCTTGCTCATGTTCGCCTTCTCCAAGCCTTAACTAGCCGCCGCCGCCCGAACCAGGTCCGGCCGGCCCGGCCGCCGCTGGCGTCGCCGCCGGGGCGCCCGGAGCAACCGGCCCCGCCGCGCGCTTCGCCTTACGGTCCGACGAATGGCCGTAGAACATCCGGGTCGGCGCGAACTCGCCGAACTTGTGACCGACCATCTCCTCCGTCACCAGTACCGGGATGTGCTTCTGGCCGTTGTAGACGCCGAAAGTCAGCCCGACGAACTGCGGCAGGATGGTCGAGCGACGGCTCCAAATCTTGATCATTTCGTGCCGGCCCGACGAGCGCGACGCCTCCGCCTTCTTGAGCAGATAGCCGTCGACGAACGGACCTTTCCAAACCGAACGCGTCATGATGGCCTCGTCTACCTCTTCTTCCGCGCGTGGCGGCTCGAAACGACGAACTTGTTGGTGGACTTGTTCCTGCGGGTCTTCTTGCCCTTGGTGGGAAAGCCCCATGGCGTCACCGGGTGCCGCCCGCCCGAGGTGCGGCCCTCACCGCCGCCATGCGGGTGGTCGATCGGATTCATGGTCACGCCGCGATTGTGCGGCATGCGCCCCATCCAACGCTTGCGCCCGGCCTTGCCGATCGAGACGTTCATGTTGTCGGGGTTCGACACCGCACCGATCGTCGCCATGCAACGACCATGCACGAGCCGCTGCTCGGCGGAGTTGAGCCGCAGGATGACATATTCGCCGTCGCGGCCGACGATCTGGGCGTAGCTGCCGGCCGATCGCGCGATCTGCCCGCCCTTGCCGATCTTGATCTCGATATTGTGCACGATGGTGCCGATCGGGACGTTTCCGACCGGCATGGCGTTGCCGGGCTTCACGTCCGCATGCTCTCCCGAGACCACCATGTCGCCGGGAGAGAGCCGCTGCGGCGCCAGAATATAGGCGAGCTCGCCGTCCTCGTATTTGATCAGCGCGATGAAGCCGGTGCGGTTAGGATCAAACTCGATGCGCTCGACCTTCGCCGGCACGTCGAACTTGCGGCGCTTGAAATCGATCTTGCGGTACGCCTTCTTGTGGCCGCCGCCGCGGAAGCGCACGGTGATGCGCCCGTTGTTGTTGCGCCCGCCGGTCGAATTCTTGCCCTCGGTCAGCGTCTTTACCGGCGCGCCGCGGTACAGGCCGGAACGATCGACCAGAACGAGCTGGCGCTGGCTCGGCGTGACCGGGTTGTAGGATTTGAGTGCCATTGCGCCCGCTCCGTTACAGACCCGTCGTCACGTCGATGCGGTGACCCTCTTCGAGGGTCACGATCGCACGCTTGACTTCCGACTGCTCGCCCACCGTGCCTTTGAAAGCCTTGATCTTGCCCTTGCGGACGTGGGTGTTGACGCTCTTGACCTTGACGTCGAACAGCTTTTCGACCGCCTCTTTGATCTGCGGCTTGGTCGCGTGCTTCGCGACCTTGAACATCACCTGGTTATGTTCCGAGGCGATCGTCGCCTTCTCGGTGATGACGGGCGAGATGATTACGTCGTAGTGGCGCGGATCGGTGGTGCTCATTTGAAGCGCGCCTCCAACGCCTCCAGCGCCGACTTGGTCAGCACCAGCATCTGCCGCCGCAAAATGTCGTAGACGTTGATCCCCTGCACCGGCAGGACATCGATATTCGGAATGTTGCGCGCGGCCAGCGCAAAATTCGGCTCGACCTGGGCACCGTCGACAATGAGCGCGCTGGTGAGACCGAGCTTGGTGAAGTTCTTCCGCAGCGCGGCGGTCTTGCCGTCCTTCAAGGTGGCCTTGTCGAGCACGATGATGCCGCCGTCCTTGGCCTTGGCGGACAAGGCATGCTTGAGGGCGAGCGCGCGCACCTTCTTCGGCAGATCGAACGCATGGCTGCGCGGGGTGGGCCCGAACGACCGGCCGCCGCCGCGGAAGAGATTGACCCGGGCCGGGCCGTGACGCGCCGAGCCGGTGCCTTTCTGGCGATACATCTTCTTGCCAGTGCGGCTGATTTCGCTGCGGTTCTTGACGTCGTGCGTGCCGCGCTGGCGTTTGGCGAGCTGCCAGCGGACGCAGCGGTGAAGAATGTCCGGGCGCGGCTCGAGGCCGAAGATCGCCTCCGGCAGTTCAACCGAGCCCGCCGCCTTGCCGTCGAGCGACATGATCTTGAGCTCCATGTCACGCGTCCTCTTTCTCGGCAGGTTTGGCGGCTTCGGCGGGCGCCGCCTCGCCCTCGCCGGCCGTAGCCGCCGCCTCCGGCAGGCGGAACTTGCCGGGCTTGGGCGCGTCCTTCGGCAGCTTCTTCTTCACGGCATCGCGCAGCGTGATCCAGCCGCCCTTGGCGCCGGGCACCGCGCCCTCGACCAGGATGAGCCCGCGTTCGACATCGGTCTGCACCACCTTGAGATTGAGCGTGGTGACGCGCTCGACGCCCATGTGGCCGGGCATCTTCTTGTTCTTGAACGTCTTGCCCGGATCCTGGCGGCCGCCGGTGGAGCCGATCGAGCGATGCGAGATCGACACGCCGTGCGAGGCGCGCAGGCCGCCGAAATTCCAGCGCTTCATGCCGCCGGCAAAACCCTTGCCGATAGAGGTGCCGGTGACGTCGACGAATTGGCCGACCACGAAATGATCGGCGGTGATCTCGGCACCGACCGGGATCAGATCGCCCTCTGCCACGCGGAACTCGGCGAGCTTGCGCTTGGGCTCGACCTTGGCGACGGCAAAATGGCCGCGGTCCGCCTTGGTCAGGTTCTTGGGCTTGCGGACGCCGGAGCCGAGCTGCAGCGCCACGTAGCCGTTCTTGTCCTTGGTGCGGTGGGCGACGACCTGGCAATTGGCGAGGCGCAGCACCGTCACCGGCACATGCTCGCCGCCGTCCGTAAAGACGCGGGTCATTCCGACCTTCTGTGCGATCACCCCGGAACGCATATGCGATATCCCTATCTCTTCTCGGTCCGGCCCGGCTCAGAGCTTGATTTCGACGTCGACGCCGGCGGCAAGATCGAGCTTCATCAGCGCATCCACCGTCTGCGGTGTCGGATCGACAATGTCGAGCAGCCGTTTGTGCGTGCGCATCTCGAACTGCTCGCGGCTCTTCTTGTCGATGTGCGGCGAACGATTGACCGTGAATTTCTCGATCCTGGTCGGCAGCGGAATCGGCCCGCGTACTTGCGCACCGGTGCGCTTGGCGGTCGCCACGATCTCGCGCGTCGACGCATCGAGGATGCGGTGATCGAACGCCTTGAGCCTAATGCGGATATTCTGGCCGTTCATGATTGCTCCGATGACGGACGACAGCAGACGGACGGCTGACGGAGAAGCTTCCCGTCACATCGCGCTCGGCTGTCGTACATCATCCCTCGTGTGCGGGCTGCCTCGCCCTACTCCGTTATCGACACCACCACGCCGGCGCCCACCGTCTTGCCGCCCTCGCGGATCGCGAAGCGCTGCTTCTCCTCCATCGCAATCGGCGTGATCAGCTCCACGTCCATGGTCGCGTTGTCGCCCGGCATGATCATCTCAGTGCCCGCTGGCAGCGTGCACTGCCCGGTCACGTCCGTGGTCCGGAAGTAGAACTGCGGACGGTAGTTGTTGAAGAACGGCGTGTGCCGCCCGCCCTCCTCCTTGGTCAGGATGTAAGCCTCCGCCTTGAACTTCTTGTGCGGCTTCACCGAGCCGGGCTTGCACAGAACCTGACCGCGCTCCACCGCGTCCTTGTCGATCCCGCGCAGCAGGCAGCCCACATTGTCGCCCGCAACCCCCTCGTCCAAAAGCTTGCGGAACATCTCAACCCCGGTCACCACCGACTTCTGCGTGTCGCGCAGCCCCACGATCTCAACTTCCTCCCCAACCTTGATCTTGCCGCGCTCGATCCGACCGGTCACTACCGTGCCACGCCCCGAGATCGAGAACACGTCCTCGATCGGCATCAGAAACGGCTGATCGATCGGACGCTCCGGCAGCGGCACATAGGTGTCCAGCGCCTCGTACAGCTTCAGGATCGCCTCGTCCGCGGTCTCCCCCTTCTCGCCGTTGAGCGCCTTGATCGCAGAGCCGCGGATCACCGGCGCCTTGTCGCCGGGAAACTGGTACTTGGTCAAAAGCTCCCGCACCTCGAGCTCAACCAGATCCAGAAGCTCGGGATCGTCCACCACGTCCACCTTGTTGAGGAACACCACGATGTAGGGAACCCCCACCTGCCGCGCCAACAGGATGTGCTCGCGCGTCTGCGGCATCGGACCGTCCGCCGCCGACACCACCAGGATCGCCCCGTCCATCTGCGCCGCCCCGGTGATCATGTTCTTGACGTAGTCGGCATGCCCGGGGCAGTCGACATGGGCGTAGTGGCGCTTGTCGGTCGAATATTCCACGTGGCTGGTCGCAATCGTCAGAATCTTGGAGGGGTCGCGCCGGCCCTGGCTCTCAGACGCCTTCGCCACCTGGTCATAGGAAACAAAGTCCTTCGTCCACCCCTTGTCCGCCGATACCTTCGTCAGCGCCGCCGTCAGCGTCGTCTTGCCGTGGTCCACGTGACCAATGGTCCCCACATTGCAATGCGGCTTCGTGCGCTCGAATTTCTGCTTGGCCATGGGACTCTCCGTCTCGTGATCTTTTCGCTTTAGCGTCTCAGGCAAATTTCGCCTGAATCTCGGCGGCGACCGCCGAGGGAACTTGCTCGTAGTGGTCGAACTGCATGGTGAAAGTGGCGCGCCCCTGCGACATGGAGCGCAGATTGCTCACATAACCGAACATGTTGGCGAGCGGCACCATCGCATTGACGACGTTGGCGTTGCCGCGCATGTCCTGCCCTTGGATCTGCCCGCGCCGCGAATTGAGATCGCCGATGACGGAGCCCGTATAGTCCTCGGGCGTCACCACCTCGACCTTCATGATCGGCTCGAGCAGGACCGGCGAGCCCTTCTGCAGCGCCTCGCGCAGCGCCGCGCGCGCGCAGATCTCGAAGGCGAGTGCGGATGAATTGACGTCGTGATAGGCGCCGTCAATCAGCGTGACCTTGAGATCGACCACCGGAAAACCGGCCAGCACGCCGGAGCCCAGCACCGACTCCAGGCCTTTCTCGACGCCGGGGATGTACTCCTTGGGCACTGTCCCGCCGACGACTTCGTTTTCGAACTCGAAGCCGCCGGCCGGCGGCAGCGGTTCGGCGACGATCTTGACGCGCGCGAATTGGCCGGACCCGCCAGTCTGCTTCTTGTGGACATGGTCGACGGTCACCTGCTTGGTGATCTTCTCGCGATAGGCGACTTGCGGGGCGCCGATATTGGCCTCGACCTTGTAGGTGCGCTTCAGGATGTCGACTTTGATATCGAGATGCAGCTCGCCCATGCCCTTGAGAATGGTCTGGCCGGATTCCTGGTCGGTCGTCACCCGGAACGAGGGATCCTCGGCCACCAGCTTGGCGAGCGCGACCCCGAGCTTTTCCTGATCCGCCTTCGATTTCGGCTCGATCGCGATCTCGATCACCGGATCGGGGAATTCCATCTTCTCGAGGATCACGGATTTTTGCGGATCGCACAGCGTGTCGCCGGTGCGCACGTCCTTGAGGCCCGCGAGCGCCACGATATCGCCGGCATAGGCCTCCTTGATGTCCTCGCGATTGTTGGCATGCATCAAGAGCATGCGCCCAATCCGCTCCTTGCGATCCTTGGTGGAGTTGATGACGCCGGTACCGCTCTCGAGCCGGCCGGAATAGATGCGGCAGAAAGTGATGGTGCCGACGAAAGGATCGTCCATGATCTTGAAGGCGAGCATCGCCAACGGCTCGCTGTCGGCGGGCTTGCGCACGACCTCGTTGCCCTTGCTGTCGATGCCCTTGATCGGCGGCACATCGAGCGGCGAGGGCAAAAAGTCGACCACCGCGTCGAGCAGCGGCTGCACCCCCTTGTTCTTGAAGGCGGAACCGCAGAGCACCGGGAAAAATGCGCCGGTGATCACTGCTTTGCGGATCAGGCGCTTGAGCGTTGCTTCGTCAGGCTCTTTGCCTTCGAGATAGGCGGCCATCGCATCGTCATCGAGCTCGACCGCAGCCTCGATCAGCTTCTCGCGGTATTCCTTCGCCTGCTCGACCATGTCGGCCGGAATCTCGACGTCGTGATACTTGGCGCCGAGCGACTCGTCGTCCCACACCACGCCCTTCATGCGCACGAGATCGACGATGCCCTTGAACTGCTGTTCGGCTCCGATCGGGAGCTGGATCGCCACCGGCTTGGCCCCCAGCCGCTCGATGATGTCCTTGAGGCACTGGAAGAAATCCGCGCCGACCTTGTCCATCTTGTTGCAGAAGACGATGCGCGGGACCTTGTACTTGTCGCCCTGCCGCCAGACCGTCTCGGTCTGCGGCTCGACTCCCTGGTTGCTGTCGAGCACGCACACCGCACCGTCGAGCACGCGCAAACTGCGCTCCACCTCGATAGTGAAATCGACGTGCCCGGGCGTATCGATGATGTTGAGGCGCTTGTCGTTCCAGAAGGCGGTGGTGGCAGCGGAGGTGATCGTGATGCCGCGCTCCTGCTCCTGTTCCATCCAATCCATGGTCGCGGCGCCTTCGTGCACCTCGCCCATCTTGTGGCTCTTGCCGGTGTAATAGAGGATCCGCTCGGTCGTCGTCGTCTTTCCGGCATCGATGTGGGCCATGATGCCGAAATTGCGGTAATCCTCGATGGGATGGCTGCGGGGCATAAGCGACTGGGTCCTCGGTGTCGTGCTGGCCGTCACCAGCGATAATGCGAAAATGCCCGGTTGGCCTCGGCCATACGGTGCGTGTCCTCGCGCTTCTTGACGGCGTTTCCCCGACTATTGGATGCGTCGAGCAACTCGGCCGAGAGTCGCTCCGTCATCGTCTTTTCGTTGCGTTCGCGCGCCGCCGAGATGATCCAACGGATGCCGAGCGCCTGCCGACGGGTCGTGCGCACCTCGACCGGCACCTGATAGGTGGCGCCGCCGACCCGGCGCGAACGCACCTCGATCGACGGCATGACATTGTCGAGCGCCTGCTCGAAGACGGCGACCGGATTCTGCTTGGTCTTGCCCTCGATGATCTCGAGCGCGCCATAGACGATGCTCTCGGCTACCGATTTCTTGCCGGCGCGCATGATCGAATTCATGAACTTCGAGACCACCAGATTCCCGTATTTCGGGTCCGGGTTGATTTCTCGCTTTTCGGCACTGTGACGGCGGGACATCGGTTTCTCTGTCTTTAGGTCATGGCCGGGCGGGTCCCGGCCATGCACGTTCGGCCTCTCGGGTTTCCCCGGTCACGCTACGCGCCCGGGGGACCTGCGCAAAGAGGCCGAATTACTTCGGCCTCTTTGCTCCGTATTTGGAGCGTCTCTGCTTGCGGTTCTTCACGCCTTGGGTGTCGAGCACGCCGCGCAGGATATGGTAGCGCACGCCGGGCAGGTCCTTGACGCGGCCGCCGCGGATCATCACGACCGAGTGCTCCTGCAGATTGTGGCCCTCGCCCGGAATGTAGCCGATCACCTCGAAGCCATTGGTCAGCCGCACCTTCGCGACCTTGCGCAGGGCCGAATTCGGTTTCTTCGGCGTCGTTGTGTAGACGCGGGTGCACACGCCGCGCTTCTGCGGACTCTGCTGCAGCGCCGGCACCTTTTTCTTCGCGTGCTGCGTGATGCGCGGCTTGCGGATCAACTGGTTGATGGTCGGCATCGTCTCGCCTGCAGTCCTTCACCCTCTGCCGTCCCCGGTGGGGCGGGAGAGGGAAGGAACGGGTTGTTCTCAACGCGCAAAACGGAAGAGCGCCTTGCGCTCCCGGCGCGTTCGGCGCTCACCCGTTTCACAGAGGACCGCGCCGCGCGAATGCGACGCGATCATGCACTTCTCATCTGACAGTCGTCAGAGGCAGCGTCTGAGCTTCATTCCTCGAGGCTGGTGACGCCCATCCGCAGCCGACAGAGATCAAATAATCTCAAGGGTTTAGCGGGGTTCGGGCACGCCGTTCCGAGCAAGCGAAGCTCACCGCCTGCCGAAAAGTGGGCGGTATGTATCGGCGGGTGGGGGCGAAGTCAAGGCGCAAAGGGCCGAAAAACCGAGGGTTTTCGCCACTCGCCGCGTGGCCCGAGGTGTCGCGGCCTTGCCTTTGCGGCCGGTGCTGAAACCGGTGGAACGCGGCAGGGGCCGCGGCCCCCATCCTCAAACTCCGTTGCGACTTGCAGGCCGAGCGACCGCGAGAGGGCTACGCCGCCTGTTTCGCCAGCCGCGCCACTTCCCGTCGGACCAAGTTGCAATAGACCCCCTTGCGCTGCACCAGGACCTGCGGCGGACCGTCCTCGCAGACCCTGCCCGCCTGCAACACGACGATCCGATCGAAATTGCGCAGGCTCGACAGCCGGTGTGCGATTGCGATGACGGTGCGGCCTCCCATCAAGCGGTCCAACGCCTCCCGCACCGCCTCCTCGGACTCGCTGTCCAGCGCCGAGGTCGCCTCATCGAGCAGAAGGATTGGCGCATCCTTGAGGAACGCCCGGGCGATGCCGATGCGCTGGCGCTGGCCGGGCGACAGCTTCAAACCCCTGTCGCCGACGACCGTCGCGACGCCCTCCGGCAGCTTCTTAATGAAGTCCGCGCAATTGGCAGCGATCAGCGCTTGGCGCACGTCCCGATCGGAGGCGTCCGGCCGGCCATAGCGGATGTTCTCCGCAATCGAACGGTGAAACAGAGAGATATCCTGCGGAACTACCGCGATCGCCGCCCGCAAGCTTTCCTGGGTCACCCGCGCTACGTCTTGGCCGCCCAGCAGGATCCGCCCGCCCTGCACATCGTAAAAACGCTGCAGCAACACGAAGAGCGTGGATTTGCCGGAGCCGGACTGACCGATAAGACCAACGCGCTGGCCGGAAGCAATTTGCAGGCTGAAATCCGTAAACACTCTTCGCCCGTCGGGGTAGGAAAACGACACATTCTCGAACGCCACGGTGGCGCCCGATCGCGCCAGTGAGGTCGCCTCCGGATGGTCGCGCAAGCGATGCGGGATAAGGAGGGTAGCGAGCGCCTCCGAGAGGCGCGCGAGATGCTGCGTCACGTCGACCAAGGCCACCGCCAGGTCCCGCGTTGCGTGCAAGATGGAAAGACCAAGCGTGCACACCAGCACCACGTCGCCGGCGGTGGCGATGCCGTTTTGCCACAGCACGATGGCCCAGGCCAAAAGCGCAATGGTCAAGATGACGGTGACCGCGGCGTGGAACAGGCGCAGCTTTTCCAGGTACAGCAGGCTGCGCCGCCGCGCCGCCATTTCCCGATCGATGGTGGCATCGAGCCGGCTGTGCTCGCGGCCGATCCCGCAAAACGACCAGACTAGGGACATGTTGCCGACCACGTCGACCATTTCGCCGTCGACCGCCGCGGCCCGGTGGGCAAATTCGTGATGCAGCGGTCTGCCGGCGGCGGCCAAGCGGAACATGGTGAATACCAGGACACCGGCAAGCGCCATCAGGGCAATGGACATGAACCCGCTTACCGTCGCTACGAATGCGATCGCCACCACGGTCGCCACGCATGGCGGCAACACATTCCAAACGAACATGTTCTGCAAGGTGTAGACGGCGTTGGACGTGGCCGTGATCCGGCTGGTCAACGTTCCAGGCATCCGATCAGCAAAGTACCCGGGAGCCTGCCCCGTGAGGTGTCGGAACAAGTCGCGGCGCAGGTCGCCGGTGACGGCAACAAACGTATAGCTGGCGATCCAACTGGCGACCCGCCACAGCAGGTTATCCGCGGCAATCAGCGTCGCCAGGAGCAGGAAGCCCAACCAGGCGTCTCTGGCATGGGAGCCGATGTAAAGTCCTCCCGCCAGCGTATCGACGAGAACCTTCACCCCGTATTGCGCGCCCACCGAGCAGCCGACCGCGCCCAACACGGCGCTCGCGATGGCAGCATGCGCCACCGGCCGCGACATCACATAGCGGGCGAGAAACGCAAAGGGCCGCTCGGTGTACCGACAAGCGTCTTCCATGCGGTGTGGAACTCTCCGGTCGGCTGCGTACGCGCCACGAGATTAATGCAACGCCAGAGCCGGCCGCGAGTTTCCGGGGAACCTGATTAAATTGGCGGCGTCACGCCGCAGAATTAAACGCACAGCAGAAGGCGATACCTGTTTCGATCCGCATAGAGGCATGGCAGCCTTCCGTATGGCGCAGGCCTCCTCCCGATCGTGACAAATTCAAGACGCGGGCCGCCCCTGGGTCGGGTCCGGCCGGGTCTCGGGCAGCAGCAGCCAAACGCAAGCGAGGCCGCAAACGGCAATCGAGGCGAGACTGAAAAACGCGATGCTGCTGCCGAAATGATCGATGGTATAGCCGGCGAGCGTGGTGCTGAGCGCCGCACCGATGCCGACCGCGCTGCCGACGATGCCGAGCCCCAGATTGAACCGTCCGGTACCGCGCATGATGTCGGCGACCACCAGTGGAAGCAGCACCCCGAGCACGGCGGCGCAGACCCCATCGAGGATCTGCACGGCGACGACCAGATACGGGCTGGTCACAAACGCAAAGAAGACCCCGCGCGCCGCCAAGGCCGCGAACGTCAGGACCAACAGCGGCCGCCGACCCCACACGTCGGCCAGGCGGCCGACCGATGGAGCGCATCCGGCAACGATGAGTTGCGGCACGACGATGCAGGCGCCGATGAAGGTCGATGCAGATTCGCTCGATCGCATCGTCAGAATACTGCCCATCAGCGGGAGCATGGCCGCATTCGCGAGTTGGAACAGCAAGATGCAGCCGGCAAAAATGAGCAGCCGAGGGTCGCTCAAGGCGCTGCGCACGGTTGCGGGCGTAACCGTGGAGTCGATGTCCCTCTGACGGGTCACGTCGCTCGTGCGGATGCGGGCAAGCGCCAGGATGGCGGGTGCCGCGAGCGCCGCGGTGAGGAAGAACACGGCCTGGTTCGAGATCAGGTAGCCGCAGGCGCCCATCGCGGCAGCGGCGGCGCCGTTGCCGATGGAGGCGAAACGGGCATTGCGGCCCAGCCGCGCTCCCAAGGCGGCATGACCGACCAGGCCGAGGCTGATCGCGGCGATGACCGGCCCGAGCACGCAGCTTGCGCCCGCATGCAGCACGCGCGCAGCCATGACGATGGCGAACGTCGGCCAGATCGCGAGCGCAAGCGCGCTCAAACAGATCGCCACCACGGCGAGCATGGCAACCAGTCGTGCCGAGCGTACGGCATCGACCAGAGCTCCGCCCGGCATCTGACAGGCCAACGCGACCAAGCCTCCCGCGGTCAAGACCAGGCCGATGTCGAACTGCGCCCAGGCATGCGCCGTCAGGTAGATGGCAACGAAGGGACCGAACCCGGTCTGGATGTCCGCGAGGAAAAAGGTGAACCAGTCAAGCCCGCGCGCGCTCGCTTGCGGTGCCGCAGCGCAGGCCGCGGGCGCCGCTTGCTTCGACGCCGCCGACGGCGAGATGCCGCCATCGACGCAGCGATCGAGCCGACCGCCGTCAAATTCCAATGCGAGCGTGGACAGCCTGACATCTCCGGCGCCGCAGGGGTTTCACGGCGTCGGTTTTTGGCCGAATGCCCCGCGCATCGGCCACCCCCTCATTTCCTTCGGCGGCCCCGCACCCGATCTAAAGCCGGATGAAGGGCGCCGGAGGCGTGCTTGTCTCAACTCAGAATGAGCAAAGGCGGCAATTTTGAGAAGCCGCCGCGAGTTCCATCGAAATTGATTGGCGGCGGGGGAAAAGTTCCGAACCCAAGAGTCGCAGGGCCGGTAGGAGACGGAACTTTTATGTTTGGGCTCCGTTGGCGAACATCGAACACGCTATCCACCCGGCGATTCATCTCGTCTCATCCCGACGAGCCGATTCGTTCGCTGGAGGCCGCGGCGAAAGTGATCCGGCGCCACGGCGGCGATCACTCCGACCGCAGCGCCGAAAGCCTGCTGCGGCGGATCGAACAAGCGTCGACGACGGAAGAGGCCGACGCCGCCGGCCAAGCCTTCCGCGCCTGGGCGCAAGCGGAAGGCCTGCTGCTGGTCCCGCCCGAGGACAGCGAGCGCGCCTAGACCTGCCCTTCACCTTTATGCGCAGACAAGCGCGTCGGAGAGCACCTTACTTGCGCTCCAGAATCGCGGCGATGGCCTTGACCTGATTGCGCGCATAGACCGGCAATCCCCCGCTGATCGAGTTGCCGCTGTTGAACGAGCTCTTGCCGGCGAGCAATTGGGCGGGCACCAGATTGCGCAGCACCGGCACCTTGGTGAACTCCTTCTTCTTGGCCAGAATGCTGCTCTCGACCGCCAACGCAATGAACACGGTGACGATGGTCTGGTTGGCGTCGGTCGGATGCTGCTGAAAGACCGCGAGCAGCTTGCCGAACTGCATGACCTGATTGACATAAAAGATGTTCTGCTCGAGCGCGCCGACCGGCGGGGTATCGAGGCCGGTCAAGGTCGCAAGGCCCATCTCAGTGACCTCCGCCGGCGGGCGCAGCGTGAGCTCGCTCTCGAACTCGAGATAGTCCGCGATCTTCTTCGACCCCTCCCTGAGGGTGTTGGCGAGCTTGATCCCGACCGGCAGCTTGCCCTCGAACTGGTAGCGCGAGCGGATGCAAATCGTGACTTGCCTCGCGTCGCACCAGCGCCGCAGCGGATGCTGGTTGTGCGCGGCACGCGGATCCTTGGCCGACACTGCTTCGTCCGGCGTGATCAAGCGGTGCGTGATCGCCGGATCGATCCGCTCGACGAATGGAAGGGTCACCAAGCTTGCGAGATCGATCGAGCCCGGCGCCCGGGCGAGCGCAAAGCGCGCCTCGCCCACATACATGTGAAGCTTTTCCTTGAAGCGTTTGCGCACGCCGTCGACGGTAACCTCGACATACGGCTCGAGATAGCTCGGAAACGGCGTCAAGAATTGTTTTTCGACCGGCCTCGCCTGCGCCCAAGTCTCAAAGCGAACGAGGCCCGCGTCCGGATCGATCAACTCCTCATCCGGCCGATCGATGAACGCGATGGTTTTCGGCTTGAGCTGCTCGACGCCGAGGCCAGCCAGCGATGCGACCTCTTCGATCCGGAACTCTTGCGCCGCTGTTTGGGCGAAGGATGTCGCGGCAAATACCGTCAGTCCGACAAACACAGCGACAGGCTTAAGGCTTCGCATCACGTGTCTTTCAGTAATATCGTCGGTTGCCCCAGAGATAGCCGGGATCGACGCGCTGCGGGGTCTGGTACTCGCGTCCGTAAGGATTGCGCGGCGGCAGCGCCTGAAATCGCGGATCGCGTCCGTAAGGGCCGGACTGACCGTAGTATTGCCCCGGCGACCGCCACGGCTCCCGCGGCGCCGGAACATAACGTCCGTTGTTGTCATAATAATATCCTTGCGGCGGCTGGCCGTAGTAGCCGTTGTAGTAGGGACTCGGCGCCACGCCGTAATAGCCTTGCGATTCGCGCGCGCTGTAGGCGTCCTCGCGCGAGATCAGTTGATACTGGGTGTCGAGGATGTGGCCATTGCGATCGATCCGGAAGCATTCAGTGATCGCCCTGCCGCCTACGTTCGGCATTTCGCCGCTCTCGAGATCGATCGATTTGCAGGCAAGCTGACGTTTGGCCTCGGGCGATGGCGGGGCGAGCGCGACTTTCGGCGCGGCATTCGCCCACACCGCCTGCATCACGGGCTCGAAGATCGGAACCGCGACATGGCCGCCGGTGGCTCCGCCGCCGAGCGTCCGGCGCTTGCCGTCGGCGTTGTCGTAACCGATCCAGACCGCAACGGTGACGTCGTTGGTGAAGCCCACGAACCAGGCGTCGTTCTCGTCGTCGGAGGTGCCGGTCTTGCCCGCCACATAGGGCGCGAAACCGGCGATCGCGCGCGCCGTGCCGCGCGCCAGCACGCCCTGCAACATGGTCTTGAGCTGATAGAACGCCGCGCGGTCGACCGAGGCGATCGGAACCGCCGATTTCGAGTCATGGCGGTAGACGGTCGAGCCGTTGCGCTCGATCAATTCGATGACGAAGGGCGATGGCCGCAAACCCTCATTCGCGATCGCCGCATAGAACGCCGCAAGATCGACCGGCCGCACCGGCTGCGCGCCCAGCACGAACGGATAATAACGCAGGCATTCGCGATAGAGCTGGGCCTCCACCGCGAGCCGGCAAAGACGATCGAGGCTCGCTTCCGGAGTATTCTCGATGCCGCCATCGAGCAGATGGACGGTGGCGAGATTGCGCGAATTCTCCAACGCCCGCCGCAAGGTGAGAACGCCGCCGGATCCGCCGTCGTAGTTCCTCGGCGTCCAGTAGTCCTGCTCGCGCGCGCGCCCGCCGCCGATCGGGGGCAGCGTGATCGGCTCGTCGCTCACCAGCGTGTTCGGCTGCAGGCCATGGCGCAGCGCCGCGAGATAGCTCAGCGGCTTGATGGCGGAGCCGGGCTGGCGCACGGCCTGCGTCGCCCGATTGAGTTGACTGAGCGGGTACGAAAAACCGCCGGTCATTGCCAGAATGCGGCCCGTCTTGTTCTCCAGGACGATCACCGTTCCCTGCACCACCGGACGCACGCGCAACTCCGCACGCGCGGCGGTCTTGCCCTTTCCCTCGGCCACGCGCACCAGCACCATGTCGTAGAGCGTGAGTTTGCGCTGCGCGGCCGCGTTGTTGACCGAGAGCGGCAGTATGCGCCCGTCGCTCAGGCCGACGCGCCACGCTTCACCCTTCTTGCCCGTCGGCTTCTCCACCACCACCGCCGGGGTCCAATGGACGTCGTAGAGCGGCGGCCGCGCGTTGGCGAGCGCCCGTTGCCAAGCCGGCTGCTTGTCGCCGGTTTTCTTGTCGGCCGCGATCCGTTGCACGGCTTGGGCGAGGCTCGCCTCGGCGGCACGGAACTGAACGCGCCCGGCGTTGCGCTCGTAGCGCGACAAGCCTTCCTGCAGCGCCTCCTCCACCGCCCGCTGCAATTGCGGATTGATGGTGGAACGCACCGTGTAGGAATTGGCCGTGATGGCGTCGATACCCGCGAGCGACTTCGCCTCACGGGCGACCTGATCGACGAAGTGGAAGCCGATATCGCGCCGCGGCCGGTCGTAAGCCACGAGCGCGGGCAGCGGGGGGAGTTCGCGCTTGGGCTCATCCGCGGCGACCGCACCATCCTCGCGCAGGCGACCCAGAACATAGGCCAAACGCTCCTGCGCACGGCCGGGATGGCGGTCGGGATTGAAATAGTTCGGCCCCTTGGTCAGCCCAGCAAGCAAAGCGCCCTCCTCGAGCGTGAGCTGCTTGGCCGGCTTGCCGAAATAGCTGCGCGCGGCCATCTCGACGCCCCAGGAGCTGCGGCCGAGATAGACGGAATTGAGATAGAGCTCGAGTATTTCCCCCTTGCTCAGCGCGTGCTCGACCCGCGACGCCACGATCATCTCGCGAATTTTTCGCTCGTAGGTGAGGTCTTCGCCTACCAGGAGGTTCTTGACGATCTGCTGGGTGATGGTCGAGCCGCCCTGCGGGCGCCCGGAGCGGGCGAGATTGCCGATGAAGGCGCGGATCAGACCACGCTCGTCGATCCCTTTGTGCTGATAGAAGCGCTTGTCCTCCGCCGCGACGAACGCCTTCTGCACGTGTTCCGGAATGTCGGCGAGCACCACCCATACGCGCCGCTGATTCTCCTCGAACACTTCCGCGAAACGCTCGCCCTTGCGGTCGAGCACGACGCTCGCGCCCGGCAGCTTGAGGCCCTTGAGCTTGGTGTGATCGGGCAGATCGGCCGCCGCTTTGTTATAGAAATCGATGACGTCGCCGAGATCGACCACAGGCGTCACATTCTCATGCTTGCAAAATTGCCGGTAGGCCGATTGCAGATCCGCGAAATTGATGCCCCGGAAAGCCTTGCTCTCGCCGGCGGCCGCCTGCGGGTCGTCCAAAGCGGTCGCGATGAGGTCCTCGAGATTGACGTCCTCGATGTCGAAGGCCTTGCGCATATGCGCGCAGCCAGCGCGCAGCAGCTGTGCGACCTGTTCCTGATCGCGGGCTCGATCGAACTGAGTTTTCACCGCCTCGGGCGCGGTCGTGACCTGACTGAGCGCCAGCGCCGTGGCAAAGATTTTGACCAGGAGCGATTCCATCGGACCTTGCGGAAGCTCGAGCCCAAGGCGAGCACAGCCCCCCTTAAGTCATCGTTACAAAATGGCTTTTTGGGGTGTGTAGTTCCCTCGGCGCGTAAATTTCCCGAGAGCCGACCGACAGGAAGCCGACCAAATCATTGGCCGGCGCAAACCATCCCGTTGAAATAGTATCAAAATTCGCGGCGGCTCGGAGCGTCAGCGAGCGCCGGCCGCGGCCTCCCAGCGCGGCAAGCACGCGGCATCGGCGGGAAAAAGAGACGGGGCCGCCCGAAGGCGGCCCCGCTATTTCGATCCGGTCGCAGCGCAGGGCGACGATCACTCGGCCGCCGGCAATTGCGCCGGTTGCGCCGCCTCGGCGGCCGCCGCCTTGGCGGCAGCCTCCTTCTCGCGCTCCTCGAGGATGAGCGCATCGCGCTTGCCGGCAACCTCGCGCAGCCCGTTCATCATGGCACCGGTGCCCGCCGGGATAAGGCGGCCGACGATGACGTTCTCCTTGAGCCCTTCGAGCGTGTCGACCTTGCCGTTGACCGCGGCCTCGGTGAGCACGCGCGTGGTCTCCTGGAACGACGCCGCCGAGATGAACGAGCGCGTCTGCAACGAGGCCTTGGTGATGCCGAGCAGCACCGGGTGGCCGACGGCCTCTTTCTTGCCCTCCTCCCTGGCCCGCGCATTGATCTCGTCGAACTCGACCCTGTCGATCTGTTCGCCTTGAATCAGATCGGTCTCGCCGGCGTCGTCGACCTCGACCTTCTGCAGCATCTGGCGAACGATCACTTCGATGTGCTTGTCGTTGATCGCCACGCCTTGCAGCCGATACACGTCCTGGATCTCGTTGACGAGGTAGGCGGCGAGCTCCTCGACCCCCTTGATCGCCAGAATGTCGTGCGGCGCAGGGTTGCCCTCGACGATCGAGTCGCCCTTTTCGATCAGGTCGCCGTCCTGCAGGTGGATGTGCTTGCCCTTCGGGATCAAGTACTCCTTCGGCTCTTCGTCCTTGTCGACGGGCTCGATGATGACGCGACGTTTGTTCTTGTAATCGCGCCCGAAGCGAATGGTGCCCGAGGCTTCCGCGATGATCGCGGCCTCTTTCGGCCGCCGCGCCTCGAACAGCTCCGCCACCCGCGGCAAGCCGCCGGTGATGTCGCGGGTCTTGGCGCTCTCGGTGGGGATGCGCGCGATGACGTCGCCGGCTTTCACGTGCGTTCCCGGATCAACCGAGATGACCGCATCGACGGCGAGCTGGTAGCGCGCCTCGCCGCCGCGCGCGAGCTTCATGATCTTGTTGTGCTTGTCCTTGATCACGATCGCCGGGCGCAGGTCCACCCCGCGGGTGGTGCGCCAGTCGGTCACCACGCGCTTGGCGATGCCGGTCGATTCGTCGAGCGTCTCCGACATCGACTGGCCCTCGACCAGATCCTCGAAGGCGATCGTGCCCTCGACCTCGGTGAGGATCGGCCGCGTATACGGATCCCATTCGGCGATGCGCTGCCCGCGCCTGATCTTGTCGCCGTCTTCGACCAGAACGCGTGCGCCGTACTGGATGCGGTGCACCGCGCGCTCGGTACCGTCGGGATCGAGCACGGCGACGACCATGTTGCGCGCCATGGCGACCGTCTGCCCGTCGGAGTTCTTCACAAGGTTCTTGTTCTTGATCTTGATCTTGCCGTCGAAGTTCGACTCGATGAACGACTGCTCCGAGATCTGCGCGGCGCCGCCGATGTGGAACGTGCGCATGGTGAGCTGGGTGCCCGGCTCGCCGATCGATTGCGCGGCGATGACCCCGACGGCCTCGCCCATATTGACCGGCGTGCCGCGGGCAAGGTCGCGCCCGTAGCACTTGGCGCATACTCCGGCGGTAGTCTCGCAGGTGAGCACCGACCGGATGCGGAGTTCCTGCACGCCTGCGTCGCCGATGGCCTCGACCTGCGGCTCTTCGAGCAGCGTGCCCTTCTTGACGATGACCTTGTGCGACGACGGGTCGCGCACGTCCTCGGCAGCGGTGCGGCCGAGGATGCGGCTTTGGAGTGACGCCACCACGGTGCCGGCATCGATGATGGCCCGCACCTTGATTCCCGACGAGGTGCCGCAGTCCTCGCTGGTAATGATGCAGTCCTGTGCCACGTCGACCAGACGCCGCGTGAGATACCCGGAGTTCGCGGTCTTGAGCGCGGTATCGGCGAGACCCTTGCGCGCACCATGCGTCGAGTTGAAGTACTCGAGCACCGTAAGCCCTTCCTTGAAGTTCGAGATGATCGGACTCTCGATGATTTCGCCCGAGGGCTTTGCCATCAGGCCGCGCATGCCGGCGAGCTGGCGCATCTGCGCCGGCGAACCGCGCGCACCGGAATGCGCCATCATGTAGATCGAGTTGACCTGGGCCGAGCGGCCGCCCCCGACCCGCTCCACCGAGGAGATCTCCTTCATCATCTCGTCGGCGATCTGGTCGGTCGCCTTCGACCAGGCATCGACCACCTTGTTGTACTTCTCGCCCTGGGTGATCAAGCCGTCGTTGTATTGCTGCTCGAATTCCTTGGCCAGCGTACGAGTTTGCTCGATGATCTTCCACTTCGTGCTCGGAACCACCATGTCGTCCTTGCCGAACGAGATGCCGGCCTTGAAGGCGTGGTGAAAGCCGAGCGCCATGATCCGGTCGCAGAAGATCACCGTCTCCTTCTGACCGCAATGGCGGTAGACCTGGTCGATCATGCTGGAGATTTCCCGCTTGGTCATGAGCTTGTTCACGATCTCGAAGGAAATCTTTGGGCTCTTGGGCAGGACCTGGCCGAGCATCACGCGGCCTGGCGTCGTCTCGAACCACTGCGGAACGGGCTTGCCGTTCTCGTCCACGCCTTCCCACCGATACTTGATTTTGGTGTGCAGGCCGATCGCGTTCTCCTGCAGCGCATGCTCGACTTCGCTGACATTCCGATAGAATGCCCGGACCACGTTCCTTTTCTTGGAATCGCGCCGCAGCTGGTCCTCGGAATGGAGCTCCAGCTTCCATTCCCTGGGATCGCCTTCGCTCATGATCGAGAGGTAGTAGAGGCCAAGCACGATGTCCTGGGACGGCACGATGATGGGGGAGCCGTTGGCCGGGTGCAGGATGTTGTTGGTCGACATCATCAGGACGCGCGCCTCGAGCTGGGCCTCGAGCGAGAGCGGCACGTGTACGGCCATCTGGTCGCCGTCGAAGTCGGCGTTGAACGCCGCGCAGACCAGCGGATGGAGCTGGATCGCCTTGCCTTCGATCAGCACCGGCTCGAACGCCTGGATGCCCAGACGGTGCAGCGTCGGCGCCCGATTGAGCAGCACGGGGTGCTCGCGAATGACCTCGTCGAGGATGTCCCAAACCTCGGGCTTCTCCTTCTCGACGAGCTTCTTCGCCTGCTTCACCGTGGTCGAAAGGCCCTTGGCGTCGAGGCGCGAATAGATGAACGGCTTGAACAGTTCGAGCGCCATCTTCTTCGGCAGCCCGCACTGGTGCAGCTTGAGCTCGGGACCGACCACGATTACCGAGCGGCCGGAATAGTCGACGCGCTTGCCGAGCAGGTTCTGCCGGAACCGGCCCTGCTTTCCTTTCAGCATGTCGGCGAGCGACTTCAGCGGCCGTTTGTTGGCGCCGGTGATGACCCGGCCGCGGCGGCCGTTGTCGAACAGCGCGTCGACCGCCTCCTGCAGCATGCGCTTTTCGTTGCGGATGATGATGTCCGGCGCGCGCAGCTCGATCAGCCGCTTCAGCCGGTTGTTGCGGTTGATCACGCGGCGATAGAGATCGTTGAGATCGGACGTCGCAAAGCGGCCGCCATCGAGCGGAACCAGCGGCCGCAGATCCGGCGGGATCACCGGCACCTGCGTCAAGATCATCCATTCCGGCTTGTTGCCGGATTGCTGGAAGGCCTCGACGATCTTCAGCCGCTTGGCGATCTTCTTCTTCTTGGCGTCGGAATCGGAGCTTGCGATTTCCGCGCGCAGATCGGTCTGCATCTTGTCGAGATCGAGCGCCTTGAGCATCTCGCGGATGGCTTCCGCACCGATCGTGGCGGTGAAGCTGTCGGCGCCGAACTGCTCCTGCGCCTTGAGATACTCGTCCTCGCTCAGCAGCTGGCGATCCTCGAGCGGTGTCAATCCCGGCTCGAGCACGACGTAGCTCTCGAAGTAGAGAATGCGCTCGAGCGACTTGAGCGTCATGTCGAGCAGCAGGCCGATGCGCGAAGGCAGCGACTTGAGGAACCAGATGTGGGCGACCGGCGCGGCGAGCTCGATGTGGCCCATGCGCTCGCGCCGCACGCGAGAGAGCGTGACCTCGACCGAGCACTTCTCGCAGATGATGCCCTTGTACTTCATGCGCTTGTACTTGCCGCACAAGCATTCGTAGTCCTTGATCGGCCCGAAGATGCGGGCGCAGAACAGGCCGTCGCGTTCGGGCTTGAAGGTGCGGTAGTTGATGGTCTCCGGCTTTTTGATCTCGCCGTAGGACCACGACAGAATCTTTTCCGGGCTCGCGATCGAGATCCGGATCTGGTCGAAGACCTGAGCCGGCACCTGCGGGCTGAAAAGATTCATGAGCTCTTGGTTCATAACCTTCTCCGTATGGAGCATTCAGTTGTGCGAGGACGCACGACAGGCGATGGCCGACAGGAAAGTTGCGTTGCTTCCGTCGCTCTCTGCGATCTGTCTTTGCGTCCTCCGTTGTCCGTTACTCGGCGGCTTCCGCGGCTTCGCCGCCGGGACCCTGTCGCTGCTGCTTGGAATTGTGCAGGTCGACGTTGAGGCTGAGCGAACGCATCTCCTTGACCAGCACGTTGAACGATTCCGGAATACCGGCCTCGAACGTGTCGTCGCCGCGGACGATCGCCTCGTAGACCTTAGTGCGGCCGGCGACGTCGTCCGACTTCACCGTCAGCATTTCCTGCAGCGTGTAGGCCGCGCCGTAGGCTTCCAGCGCCCACACCTCCATTTCGCCGAAACGCTGGCCGCCGAACTGCGCCTTGCCGCCCAACGGCTGCTGGGTGACTAGGCTGTAGGGGCCGATCGAACGGGCGTGGATCTTGTCGTCTACGAGATGATGGAGCTTGAGCATATAGATGTAGCCCACCGTCACCTTGCGGTCGAACGGCTCGCCGGTCCGCCCGTCATACAGCGTCACCTGGCCGGAGTGGTCGAGGCCGGCGAGGTCGAGCATGTGCTCGATATCGGCCTCCTTGGCGCCGTCGAACACCGGCGTCGCGATCGGCACGCCGTGGCGAAGATTGGTGCCTAGCTCGACTAGATCCTTCTCGCCCAGCGACTTGATGGTCTCGTCGTCGCCGTAGATCTTCTTCAACATCTCCTTGAGCGGCTTGGTGTCGTGCTTGGCGTTGTAGGCGTCGACCGCCTGTCCGATCCGCAAGCCGAGGCCGGCGCAGGCCCAACCGAGATGGGTCTCGAGGATCTGCCCGACATTCATGCGGCTGGGAACCCCCAGGGGATTGAGCACGATGTCGACCTGGGTGCCGTCCTCGAGAAACGGCATGTCCTCGACCGGCACGATTTTCGACACCACGCCCTTGTTGCCATGGCGGCCGGCCATCTTGTCGCCGGGCTGGATTTTGCGCTTCACCGCGACGAAGACCTTGACCATCTTCATCACGCCGGGCGGAAGCTCATCGCCGCGCTGCAGCTTCTCGACCTTGTCGAGGAAGCGCTGCTCGAGGCCTTTCTTGGACTCGTCGTACTGCTTGCGGATGGCTTCGATCTCGGCCATCAGCTTGTCGTTCGGCGAGGCGAACTGCCACCATTGCGAGCGCGGATATTCCTCGAGCACCGCGCGCGTGATCTTGGAATCCTTCTTGAAGCCCTTGGGACCGGCGATGCCCTGGCGGCCCTCCAGCATCTCGGCCAAGCGGCCGTAGACGTTGCGGTCGAGAATCGCCTGCTCGTCGTCGCGGTCCTTGGCCAGCCGCTCGATCTCCTCGCGCTCGATGGCGAGCGCGCGCTCGTCCTTCTCCACGCCGTGGCGGTTGAACACGCGCACCTCGACGACGGTACCCTGCACCCCCGGCGGCACGCGCAGCGAGGTGTCGCGCACGTCGGAGGCCTTCTCGCCGAAGATCGCGCGCAAGAGCTTTTCCTCCGGCGTCATCGGGCTTTCGCCCTTCGGCGTGATCTTGCCGCACAGGATGTCGCCGGCGCGCACCTCGGCGCCGATATAGACGATGCCCGCCTCGTCGAGATTTTTGAGCGCCTCTTCCGAGACGTTCGGGATGTCGCGGGTGATCTCCTCCGGTCCCAGCTTGGTATCGCGCGCCATCACCTCGAATTCCTCGATATGGATCGAGGAGAAGACGTCGTCCTTGACGATGCGCTCGGAGAGCAGGATCGAGTCCTCGAAGTTGTAGCCGTTCCACGGCATGAACGCGACGAGCACGTTGCGGCCGAGCGCAAGCTCGCCGAGCTCGGTCGAAGGGCCGTCGGCGATGATGTCGCCCTTCCTGACCTGATCACCCATCTTCACCAGCGGACGCTGGTTGATGCAGGTGTTCTGGTTGGAGCGCTGGAATTTCATCAGCCGATAGATGTCGACGCCCGGCTTGGTCGGGTCGGATTCCTCCGTTGCGCGCACCACGATACGGGTGGCGTCGACCTGATCGACAATGCCGGTGCGGCGCGCCGCGATGGAAGCGCCGGAATCGCGCGCGACCACGCCCTCCATGCCGGTGCCCACAAACGGCGCCTCGGCGCGCACCAGCGGCACCGCCTGACGCTGCATGTTGGAGCCCATCAACGCGCGGTTGGCGTCATCGTTCTCCAGGAACGGGATCAGAGCCGCCGCCACCGACACCAGTTGCTTGGGCGACACGTCCATGAAGTCGACCTTGTCGGCCGGAACCATCTGCACGTCGCCGGCGTGGCGGCACACGATCATGTCTTCGGTGAAGCGGCCGCGATTGTCGATCGGGACGTTGGCCTGCGCCACGGTGTAGCGGCCCTCCTCCATCGCCGACAGGTAGATCACCTCGTCGGAGACGCGACCGTCCTTGACCTTGCGATACGGCGTCTCGACGAAGCCGTACTTGTTCACCCGCGCATAGGTGGCGAGCGAATTGATCAGGCCGATATTGGGACCTTCCGGCGTCTCGATCGGGCAGATGCGGCCGTAGTGGGTCGGGTGCACGTCGCGCACCTCGAAGCCGGCACGCTCGCGCGTGAGACCGCCGGGTCCCAGAGCCGAGAGCCGCCGCTTGTGCGTGATCTCGGAGAGCGGGTTGGTCTGGTCCATGAACTGGCTCAGCTGCGAGGAGCCGAAGAACTCCCGCACCGCCGCTGCCGCCGGCTTGGCGTTGATCAGGTCCTGCGGCATCACGGTATCGATATCGACCGACGACATGCGCTCCTTGATCGCGCGCTCCATGCGCAGAAGTCCGATGCGGTACTGGTTCTCCATCAGTTCGCCGACCGAGCGCACCCGGCGGTTGCCGAGATGGTCGATGTCGTCGATGTCGCCCTTGCCGTCGCGAAGGTCGACCAGCGTGCGGATGACCGCGATGATGTCTTCCTTGCGCAGCACCCGCATGGTGTCGGGCGCGTCGAGGTCGAGCCGCATATTCATCTTCACGCGGCCGACGGCCGAGAGGTCATAGCGCTCGGAATCGAAGAACAGCGACTGGAACATGTTCTGCGCGGTGTCGAGCGTCGGCGGCTCGCCCGGACGCATGACACGATAGATGTCGAACAGCGCGTCCTCGCGGGTGATGTTCTTGTCGACGTTGAGCGTATTGCGGATGTAGGCACCGACATTGACGTGGTCGATGTCGAGCAGCGGCAGCTCCTTGTAGCCGGCCTCGTTCAGCGCCTTCAGATTCTTCTCGGTGATTTCCTCGCCCGCTTCCGCGTAGATCTCACCCGTCTTCGGGTTGACGAGGTCTTCCGCGATGTAATGACCGACCAGCTCCTGGTCGCTCATGCGCAGGGCCTTGAGGCCCTTCTCGGCGAGTTGGCGCGCCTGGCGCACGGTGAGCTTCTTGCCGGCCTCCAATACGACCCTGCCGGAGTCGGCGTCGACCAGATCGTTGACCGCCTTGTAGCCGCGGAAGCGATTGGAATCGAACGGCACGCGCCAGCCGTCCTTCTGCCGCTTGTAAATAATCTTGCGATAGAAGGTGTTGAGAATCTCCTCGGCATCCATGCCGAGCGCGTAAAGCAGCGACGTCACCGGGATCTTCCGGCGCCGGTCGATGCGCGCATAGACGATGTCTTTGGCGTCGAACTCGATGTCGAGCCAAGAGCCGCGATAGGGAATGATGCGGGCGGCGAACAGGAGCTTGCCCGAGGAATGGGTTTTGCCCTTGTCGTGATCGAAGAACACGCCGGGCGAGCGATGCATCTGAGAAACGATCACGCGCTCGGTGCCATTGACGACGAAGGTGCCGTTGTTGGTCATGAGCGGGATGTCGCCCATGTAGACATCCTGCTCCTTGATGTCCTTGACCGACTTGGCGCCGGTCTCCTCGTCAATATCGAACACGATGAGGCGCAGCGTCACCTTGAGCGGCGCGGCATAGGTCATGCCGCGCTGTCGGCACTCGTCGACGTCGTATTTCGGCCCCTCGAATTCGTATTTCACGAATTCCAGCATCGAGGTGTTGGAAAAGTCCGAGATCGGGAATACGGACTTGAATACCGCCTGCAGGCCCTCGTCGGGCCGGCCGCCGAGGGGCTCCTTGACCAGCAGGAATTGGTCGTAGGACGCCTTTTGAACCTCGATGAGGTTCGGCATCTCTGCGACTTCCTGGATTTTCCCGAAAAACTTACGAACGCGCTTGCGACCTGTAAACGTCTGCGCCATCTCATCTCTCGCTTTGTCGAACCGCCGGGCCCGGGACGACTCTCCGGAAGGCCGCCATCCATCGCGACCATCAGGACAGCCGTCGAAACCCTTTAGTGTATGCGATTCGGCCCGCCGCCGAACCGCCACGCCTTTTACCGCCCGCAGGGCGGAGATATGACCGATTCCGGGATTTGCTCACCCCGAAATCGGCCGCCGTCAGTTCACAGCTACTTGAGCTCCACCTTCGCACCGGCCTTTTCGAGCTGAGCCTTGACCTTCTCGGCCTCGTCTTTGCTCACGCCTTCCTTGACCGGCTTGGGAGCGCCTTCGACCAGGTCCTTGGCCTCCTTGAGGCCGAGGCCGGTGAGCGCGCGGACCTCCTTGATGACCTCGATCTTCTTCTCGCCCGCCGCGGTGAGCACGACGTTGAACTCGGTCTTTTCCTCGGCCGGCGCGGCAGCGGCGCCGGGCGCAGCGGCGACGGCCACCGCGGCTGCGGCGGAGACGCCCCACTTCTCTTCCAGCATCTTCGCGAGGTCGGCGGCCTCCAGCACCGTGAGTTTCGAGAGGTCGTCGACGAGTTTCTGCAGATCAGCCATTGAACATCCCTATAAGTTCGAACCAGTCGAGTTTGCAGGAGCGTGTCACGCCGCCTCGCCCTTCGCGGCATAGGCCTGGACCACGCGGGCGACCTTGGCCGCCGGAGCGACGACGACCTGCGCGATCTTGGTCGCCGGCGCCTGAACGAGGCCGACGATCTTGGCACGCAGCTCATCGAGCGACGGCAGCGACGCGAGCGCCTTGACGCCGTTCGCATCGAGCGCGGTCTTGCCCATCGCTCCGCCCAGGATCACGAATTTCTCGTTCGCCTTGGCAAAGTCGGCGGCGACTTTGGGTGCAGCCACCGGATCGCCGGAATAGGCGATCAGGGTCGGCCCCTTGAGCAGGGGAACGATCACGGCTGCATCCGTGCCGTCGAGGGCGAGCTTGGCGAGACGGTTTTTTGCGACCTTCACCGCCGCGCCCGCTTGCTTCATCTGCTTGCGCAGCGTCTGCATCTGGGCGACGTTGAGGCCGGAATAATGAGCGACCACCACGACGTTGGTGCCCCTGAGGACACCGTTGAGCGTGGTGACGAGCTCCTTCTTAGCCGCTCGATCCACTGCAAGCTCTTTCCGGTTGGCGGCCCGTCTTCGCATGCGCGAACCGCCGGTTGCGACCTGCCATCCGTCCCTGGGATTGCACGAGCCCGGACAGGATGGCGCTCATGAAATCCTGCCCCCCGACGGCGGAATCCCGCCGTGCTGGGTAGTCGAGGTTCGAACCGGTCGCGGGGCGCTCGGCCCCAAAACGGTCTTCCCCGTCTGTGCAGGCATTTGGCATTAAGCCGGGAACCGGCACCTGCAGTCTTGGACAGGATGGACTTCCGGAAACTGCCGGAAGTCCCCGGCACTTCAGAAATAATCGCGGTTTACCTGGCTTCCTTTCAGATGAATCCCGCGGGACGTCCAAAAGGAATAAGGTCCTTACCACCATCTTTTCCATGAAGCGCGCGAAGGCGCGCCGACACACCGGGCCGGCACGCCCTGGGCGCTATGTAGGGCCTCCGGGCGGTTTTGCCAAGCGAAAATGCGAAAATTTCACGGTTCCGAGGCGGGGCAAGCCCCGCCGCCCGGCGGCTGCCGCCAGCGATCCGGAGATGATATGGAAACGGCACACCGGGAACGCAAACGGGGGAAGAAAATGCCGAGCGATCGCATCCTGACCACCCATGTCGGCAGCCTGGTGCGGCCGCCGAAGCTCGTCGAGTTCCTGCACAAGATCGAAGATCGGCAGTCCTACGACCAAACCGCATACGAGGCCTGCCTCAGGGAATCGATCGAGGAGGTCGTCCGCCGGCAGGCCGACGCCGGCATCGACATCGTCAGTGACGGCGAGTTCAGCAAGGGCCGCAACTGGGCTTTTTACGTGCACGACCGCCTGAGCGGCGTCGCCACCCGGCCGCTCACCCCGGACGAGGCCAATGATCCCATGGCGTCCGTCGGCGGCGGGCAGGACCGTGTCGCGTTCCCGGAATTCTACGCGGAATACGATCGCGTTTCCGGCCTGGGCAAGCGCCTCGGATCCCGCTTCGTGGTCAACGGCGCGCTCAGCTACTCGGATGTTCGGGTCAAGCGCGATATCGCCAACCTCAAAGCCGCCGTCGCCAAGGTGAAGGTTGCGGCCGCGTTCCTGCCGGTGGTGGCGCCCGCGAGCGCGCTGCCTAACGCCAAGAACGAGCATTATGCCGACGAGCAGAGCCTGTTGCTCGCGCTCGCGGACTGCCTGCACCAGGAATACAAGGCCATCGTCGATGCCGGCCTCTATGTGCAGATCGACGACGCCTTCCTGCCCTACATGCACGAGAAGATGGTGCCGCCGATGACGCATGCCCAGTATCGGAACTGGGCGCAGATGCGCATCGACGCGCTCAATCACGCGCTCAAGGGCATCCCGCCGGAGCGCTCGCGCTATCACATCTGCTGGGGCAGCTGGAACGGGCCGCACGCCTTCGACGTGCCGATGAAGGACATCGTCGATCTCATGCTGCAGGTGAATGTCGGCGCCTACCAGTTCGAGGCCGCCAATCCGCGTCACGAGCACGAATGGGTGGTCTGGCGCTCGGTCAAGCTCCCGCCCGGCAAAGTGCTGATCCCGGGAGTGATCAGCCACGCCACCAACATCGTCGAACATCCCGAACTGGTGGCGCAGCGCATCGTGCGGCTCGCCGAGATCGTCGGGCGCGAGAACGTCATGGGCGGCACCGATTGCGGCTTCGCGCAAAGCCCGTTTGCGCAACGCGTGCATCCCACCATCATGTGGGCAAAGCTCAAATCGCTCGCCGAAGGCGCAAGGATCGCAACCAACGCACTCTGGGGCCGCCGTTCGGCGGCGTAGCCAGGGCCGACGATTACTGCCCGAACAGCGACGCCGGCTCGACCTTCACTCCCGGGCCCATGGTGGAAGAGATCGCGACCCGGTTGATGAAGGTGCCCTTGGCGCCGGCGGGTTTGGCCTTCTGCACCGCGTCGGCGAAGGCCTTGATGTTCTGCACCAGCTTGTCGGCGGGGAACGACGCCTTGCCGACGCCAGCCTGCACGATGCCGGCCTTCTCCACCCGGAATTCAACCGAGCCGCCTTTGGCGCCCTTGACCGCGGTGGTTACGTCCATGGTCACCGTGCCGACCTTGGGGTTCGGCATCATGCCGCGCGGGCCCAGAACCTTGCCGAGCCGGCCGACCAGCGGCATGAGGTCGGGCGTGGCGATGCAGCGGTCGAAATCGATGTTGCCGCCCTGCACTTTTTCCACCAGGTCCTCGGCGCCGACCACGTCGGCGCCGGCGGCCTTGGCTTCGTCGGCCTTGGCGCCGCGCGCGAACACCGCCACGCGCACGCTGCGGCCGGAACCGTTCGGCAGGTTGACGATGCCGCGCACCATCTGATCGGCGTGGCGCGGATCGACCCCGAGATTCATCGCCACCTCGATCGTCTCGTCGAATTTGGCCTTCGCCCGCTCCTTCACCATCTTCACCGCCTCCTCGAGCGGATAGAGCTTGGTGCGGTCGACACCCTCGCGGATGGCGGTGGTGCGTTTTCCGAGATTGCTCATGGCCATTACTCCCCGACCTCGATGCCCATGGAGCGAGCGGAGCCTTCCACCATGCGCATGGCGGCCTCGATGCTGTCGCAGTTCAAATCCTTCATCTTCTGCTCGGCGATCTCGCGCACCTGCGCCTTGGTCACGCTGCCGGCCTTGTCGCGGCCCGGGGTCTTCGACCCGCTTTCGAGCTTCGCCGCCTTCTTGATGAAATAGGATACCGGCGGCGTGCGCATCTCGAAGGTGAACGAGCGGTCCTGATAGACCGTGATCACGACCGGAATCGGCGAACCCTTCTCCATCTTCTGAGTCTGCGCGTTGAACTGCTTGCAGAACTCCATGATCGCAAGGCCGCGCTGACCGAGCGCGGGCCCGATCGGCGGCGACGGATTGGCCGACCCCGCCGGTACCTGCAATTTGATGTAGCCGGTGATTTTTTTTGCCATTACTCGCTCCTGTCATGGGCCATTGTCGGCCGGTTCAGGGTTCGTGGTGCGGATCTAGGCGGTTGGCGCCGCCGTCACCTCCCACGTTCGGATGACGAATTTCGGTTATCCCCTGTCGTCGGTCATCGGTCTACAGTTTTTCCACCTGCCCCATTTCGAGCTCCACCCGCGTCGGGCGGCCGAAGATGGAGACGGCGACCTTGAGCCGCGAGCGGCCGTCATCGACTTCTTCCACTACGCCGTTGAAGGAGGCGAACGGACCCTCGGACACCCGCACCTGCTCGCCCACCTCGAAGGACACCGACGGCTTCGGCCGCTCGATGCCCTCCTGCACCTGGTGCAGGATACGTGCGGCCTCGGCGTCGGAGATCGGCTTGGGCTTGTTGTCGGCGCCGAGAAATCCCGTGACCTTGGGCGTGTTCTTGATGAGGTGATAGGCCTCGTCGGTGAGGTCCATCTTCACCAACACGTAGCCGGGAAAAAACTTGCGCTCGGCGTCGACCTTTTGTCCGCGCCGCACCTCCACGACCTTCTCCGTCGGTACCATCACCTCGTCGAACAGATGATCGAGGTGGCGCTGCTTGGCCTGCTCGCGGATCGAATCGGCGACCTTGCGCTCGAAATTCGAATAGGCCTGGATGATGTACCAATGCTTGTCCGTCATTGCGCCGGCTCCCTCAACCGCCGATGCCGAGAACGAGGGTTACGACCATACGCATGATCTGGTCCGCTACCAGAAAGAAGACCGAGGCGATGGCCACCATCACGAACACCATGGCGGTGGTGATGGCGGTCTCGCGCCGACTCGGCCAGGTGACCTTCTGCGCCTCGGCGCGCACCTCTTGCAAGAATTTGAACGGACTGATCTTCGCCATAGCTTACCTGCCGCTGTCTCGGGTACGCGGCGACAACCCATTGTACCTTCTATACTTTATTGACCGAGCCGGGCTACGCCTGGCAGGAGTGGAGGGACTCGAACCCCCAACCCCCGGTTTTGGAGACCGGTGCTCTAGCCATTGAGCTACACTCCTCCGGAAGCGCTTGCGGCGGCCCCGAGGCCCGCCGCGGGGTTGTAGATGCATGAACGGACCCGGCATTGCAAGCCGGAACGCGGACCTCCGCTGCCGCGCAGTCGAGGTGAAATCCCGCTCCTCGTCGTCCGAGCGGCCCGCTGTCGCGTACATCATCCCTCGTGTGCGGGCTGCGCTCGCCCTACTCCGTTATCGACACCACCACGCCGGCGCCCACCGTCTTGCCGCCCTCGCGGATCGCGAAGCGCTGCTTCTCCTCCATCGCAATCGGCGTGATCAGCTCCACGTCCATGGTCGCATTGTCGCCCGGCATGATCATCTCAGTGCCCGCTGGCAGCGTGCACTGCCCGGTCACGTCCGTGGTCCGGAAGTAGAACTGCGGACGGTAGTTGTTGAAGAACGGCGTGTGCCGCCCGCCCTCCTCCTTGGTCAGGATGTAAGCCTCCGCCTTGAACTTCTTGTGCGGCTTCACCGAGCCGGGCTTGCACAGAACCTGACCGCGCTCCACCGCGTCCTTGTCGATCCCGCGCAGCAGGCAGCCCACATTGTCGCCCGCAACCCCCTCGTCCAAAAGCTTGCGGAACATCTCAACCCCGGTCACCACCGACTTCTGCGTGTCGCGCAGCCCCACGATCTCAACTTCCTCCCCAACCTTGATCTTGCCGCGCTCGATCCGACCGGTCACTACCGTGCCACGCCCCGAGATCGAGAACACGTCCTCGATCGGCATCAGAAACGGCTGATCGATCGGACGCTCCGGCAGCGGCACATAGGTGTCCAGCGCCTCGTACAGCTTCAGGATCGCCTCGTCCGCGGTCTCCCCCTTCTCGCCGTTGAGCGCCTTGATCGCAGAGCCGCGGATCACCGGCGCCTTGTCGCCGGGAAACTGGTACTTGGTCAAAAGCTCCCGCACCTCGAGCTCAACCAGATCCAAAAGCTCGGGATCGTCCACCACGTCCACCTTGTTGAGGAACACCACGATGTAGGGAACCCCCACCTGCCGCGCCAACAGGATGTGCTCGCGCGTCTGCGGCATCGGACCGTCCGCCGCCGACACCACCAGGATCGCCCCGTCCATCTGCGCCGCCCCGGTGATCATGTTCTTGACGTAGTCGGCATGCCCCGGGCAGTCGACATGGGCGTAGTGGCGCTTGTCGGTCGAATATTCCACGTGGCTGGTCGCAATCGTCAGAATCTTGGAGGGGTCGCGCCGACCCTGGCTCTCCGACGCCTTCGCAACCTGGTCATAGGAAACAAAGTCCTTCGTCCACCCCTTGTCCGCCGATACCTTCGTCAGCGCCGCCGTCAGCGTCGTCTTGCCGTGGTCCACGTGACCAATGGTCCCCACATTGCAATGCGGCTTCGTGCGCTCGAATTTCTGCTTGGCCATTTGCTGTTCTCTGTTCCTCTCGATGCCGCGGGGGGTTGGTCGTGGAAGGCGTGGCTCCCGAAGGTCTCGGCCAACAATGTCCGGCGGGTTTCGCTCGTTAGATAGGCATTGAGCCGCCGAGTTCCAGCCGCGATCGGGCGGAACACGCAGGCGGCGCGTCGGATAGAACCCCCGGGCTATTTTCGCAACAGCCAGGCGCTGTACTTCACCGCAAAGGCATTGACGACTCGGTCGATCGGCTCGTCGCCCGCGCGTTCATTTGCCGTCGGGCTTCTTGGCGCCGGACCCTTTCTGCGCGGCCTCCAATCGCTCCACGCTCTTCTGCAGGCTCGCCACGAGGCTCTTGAGCGCGGCGATCTCGGCGCTGGCCGCGTCCAGGCGCCGCCGCGCGTCCAGCGCGTTCTTCGTCACGAGCTGGTGCAGGAAGTTGACGTTGCTCTGAAGACACCCCGTCCGCTTGTCCAGCCCGCTGGTCTTGGTGCAGTCCTCCATGCCCGCGATATCCTGCGCCTGCGCGACACTGACGACGATCAGGGCCAAGCCCAGCACCGCGATTCTGATCATGCTGCCTCGCTATCCCAATCTTCACGCTTCGCGCGCCTGACCAACCCCATGGACTGACCGGCTCGAGCTTTCGATCGATTGGCTTGGTTTGGCCAAAAAAGCGTTGGCGTCCCGGCCGATGACGCTTCATCAGACCGATGATCTTGGAGCGGGTGAAGGGAATCGAACCCTCGTCATCAGCTTGGAAGGCTGTTGCTCTACCATTGAGCTACACCCGCGCCAGGGGACAGTGACCAGCAGTCGGCAATCAGGTCGCCTGGATCTTCTGACCACTGACCTCTGACCCTGGTTGGTGGGGGAGGTAGGACTCGAACCTACGAAGGCGTAAGCCAGCGGATTTACAGTCCGCCCCCTTTGCCGCTCGGGACACTCCCCCGCCGTCGAACGTCGCACCCTTGCCGAGCGCACGTTCCGGGAAGCAAGCCGGGTTATGGGGAGCGCGTTACGTAGTGTCAACCGCGCCAAACCGACGCCAGTCGCCGCTCGCCGAGAGGAAGCGACCGGCCCCGCCGCGGCGGTTTTCGCCGGACCCCTCCCCGATCGAGCGACCCAGATGAGCGCCAACGCCTTGATCTTGGGCCACCGCCACGGGACTGTGGCGGCGGAGGAGACAATGCGGCAACGCGGCCCGCGCATTCCCGACACCCATCGGCAGCGCCAGGCGGGCTGGACGCGCAAGCCTCGGCGGACTCCGCGGGGCGGAGTGGCGCGATCCTCCGACGCTGGCGCGGTGATTCTCTACGGCTGGCACACCGTGAAGGCGGCGTTGGAAAATCCGTCGCGACGCATCCGGCGCCTTTACGCTACCGAGAACGCGGCACGGCGCCTGGCCGAGGACGGCGTGGCGCTGCCGCTCGAACCCGAGATGGTGCGCCCGGACGCCATCGCACAGCGGCTCGGCGCGGACGCCGTGCATAACGGACTGTTGGCCGAAGCCGATCCCCTGCCCTCGCCCGAGCTCGACGAGATCGAGCCTGCCGGCATCGTGCTGGTGCTCGACCAGATCACCGATCCGCACAATGTGGGCGCGATCCTGCGCACCGCGGCGGGTTTTGCGGTCGCCGCGGTGGTCACTACCGCGCGCCACAGCCCGGAGGCGACCGGGGTGCTGGCGAAGTCCGCCTCGGGCGCGCTCGAATACGTGCCGATGGTGACGGTGCAGAACCTCGCGCGCGCACTCGAGGCGCTGCGCGAGCGCGGCTATCTCCTCGTCGGCCTCGACAGCACGGGGGAGGCCGACCTCGGCGACGTGGCGTTGCGCGCGCCGCTCGCGCTCGTGCTGGGCGCCGAGGGCAAGGGGCTGCGGCAATTGACCCGCGCCACCTGCGATCAGGTCGCGCGGCTCGATCTGCCGGGCCGGATCAAGAGCCTCAACGTCTCGAACGCGGCGGCGCTTGCGCTCTATATCGCCACCAAGCGGGCTCCCTGACGCGCTCGCGAAATTCAGGCGGCCGCTGGTCGGCCGACCGCGGACCGACGCTCGATCGATCAGCGCAATCCTCAGCGCAACTGGTTGTCTCGCAACGCGACCGCCAGCGCCGCTGCATCCATGCGCTTGGTGAATTCGTCATGAATGTTGCAAAGCGTCACCCTGAGGTAGTTGCGGGTGGTCGGGAAGTCACGGCCGCGCAGCTTCTCGTGGATGGGCATCAGATCGAAGTAGGTTTCAGCCCAGGGCTCGCAAATGTCGAAGGCGCGCTTGGGCGCGTGCAGGCCGATGAGCTGGAGCCGGCGTGCAAGCTCGGCGCGCGCCTCGCTCCAGGCCTGCTCGCCGAGCGACGCCGGCACCGGATAGCGGTCGAAGACCGAAAGGACGAGCCCGCTGAGCGCCTCGAGCTGCCGATGTCGGTCGGCGCCGTGGGGCCGCAGCACGCCCTCGACCAATTCCGCCACCATGGCGAGCCCGAGCGGATAGGCCCGCCAGCGCGACTGCTCGACGGCATCCTGGAAGCCCGACTCGGCGAACAGCACCTTGGCATAGTGTCCGGCGCGTGCGCGGGCGTATTCGTAAATGCCTTTTTGCACCAGGAAAGCGCGCGTGCCGGTCGATGAAGTCGGCCAGCGCCTGCGCATCGCGGATCGGCGGGCGGCGACGGAAAAACTCAAAAAACCCCAACGGTCCCTCCGGAACGGTCGGCGATGAGCGTGATGCGCCGCACAAGCGCCCGTCACAGCAGCAGTTTCAAGGACTAAGGGCGGTGTCCTAGTCCGAAAGTCTTATAAGGACGGCCGCCCTGCGCAATGATACCTTTTTCCGTGCTTCGCGACCCGCCTCAAGACCGGGCGCAGGGGCAAGAGGGGGCTGCCGCGTCAGCCGATCGATCGGCACCCTCCCATATTCGCATGCCGGCTCCGCCTCGCGGCCGAGCCGATGAAAGGGAGGGTAACCACGCCCATGGCTCAACCCAACACCGACCCAACGACGAAGCTCACTGGAGAAAGACGACCAACCTGATGCTGACTGCATCTCGGGATCTGGTTCTTCTTCGGCTACATCGTCCACATGTTCGTCGTCCCGCTCAACAAGATCATCATACCGATCCTCGACTTCCCGCTCGGCTTCTACATGGCCGCGCAGGGCGCGCTGATCGTGTTCGTGGTCCAGCTGTTCGTGTTCGCGAAACAGCAGGACAAGATCGATCGCGAGTTCGGCGTCGCCGAAGACGAGTGAGGGGAGATCGGATCATGGCTACTCAGACAACTGCGAGCGCGATGCCTTTTATAAGCAGCTCGGCCGGATGTACGGCACCTATACCGGCGGCTTCATCGGCTTCATCGTCCTGCTCGCGATCCTCGAGCAGGTCGGGGTGCCGAACAAGATTCTCGGCTATCTGTTCGTGTTCTTCACGCTCGCGGTTTACGCCGTCATCGGCGTGATGACGCGCACGGCGCAGATTTCCGAATATTACGTCGCCGGCCGGCGCGTGCCGGCGTTCTACAACGGCATGGCGACCGGCGCCGACTGGATGTCGGCCGCCTCCTTCGTCGGCATGGCCGGCACGCTGTTCCTGCTCGGCTACGACGGCCTCACCTGGGTGCTGGGCTGGACCGGCGGCTTCGTGCTGGTGTCGATCCTGATCGGCCCGTATCTGCGCAAGTTCGGCGCCTATACCGTGCCCGACTTCTTGTCGTTCCGGTACGGCGGCAACTTCGCCCGCTTCCTCGGGGTGATCGTGCTGGTGTGCTGCTCGTTCACCTACGTGACGGCGCAGGTCTACGGCACCGGCATCATCGCCTCGCGCTTCCTCGGCATGCCGTTCGAGCTCGCGGTGTTCGCCGGTCTCGCCGGCATTCTGCTCTGCTCGATGCTGGGCGGCATGCGGGCGGTGACCTGGACGCAGATCGCACAATATATCGTGCTGATCGTCGCCTACCTGACGCCGATCGTGATCCTGTCGACGCAGCACTACGGCATTCCGATCCCGGAACTCACCTATGGACGGGCCATTGCGGAAATCACGGCGCGCGAGCAGCAAATGGTGAAGGACGGCTCGCGGTGCTGTGCGGCGCGACCGTGGCCGTCGCTGCAGCCGCACATCCAGCCCTTCATCAACTACACCCCGTTGAACTTCTTCGCGATCATCTTCTGCATGATGGTCGGCACGGCCTCGCTGCCGCACATCCTGATGCGCTACTTCACCACGCCGCGCGTGCGTGAAGCGCGCCAGTCGGTGGCGTGGTCGCTGCTGTTCATCTTCCTGCTCTACTTCTCGGCGCCGGCCTATGCGGCGTTCTCCAAGCTCGAGGTCTACACCAACATCATCGGCAGAGACCTCAAGGCCGCTCAAGCCCTGGCTGTTCACGTGGGGCGAACTCGGCCTGATCCAGATCTGCGGCAAGAATGCCACCAGCCTCGAGGCGATCATCGACGCCTGCAAGGCGATCGCCGGTCATCCGGTGGCGTCCTGCGCTTCCAGGACTTCGTCATCAATACCGACGTGATCGTGCTCTCCACGCCGGAGATCGCGGGACTGCCGTACGTGATCTCGGGCCTGGTCGCGGCCGGCGGTCTCGCGGCGGCGCTGTCCACCGCCGACGGGCTCCTGCTCGCCATCGCCAACGCGCTCAGCCACGACGTCTACTACAAGATGCTCGATCCGAACGCGCCGACCATCCGTCGGCTGACGGTGGCGCGCGTTCTTTTGTTTTTCGTGGCGGTGGCGGCTGCGTCGCTGGCCGCGACGAAACCGGCGGACATCCTGGCCATGGTGGGGTGGGCGTTCTCGCTCGCCATGGCCGGCAATTTCCCGGCGCTCGTCTGGGCGTCTGGTGGAAACGCACGACCGCGACCGGCGCGGTCTGCGGCATGATCGCCGGGTTCGGCCTCTGCCTCTTCTATCTCGTTACGACGAGGTACTTCCCCGGCTTCGGCGTGAAATATTTCGGCATGACCTCGCTCTCAACGCGGCGACCGGTCAGCGCCGCTGTACCGGATATGGCGAAGGTCATGGCTGATCCCAAACGCCAGACGTCTGGCCGACCCCCGCCCACCCGCTGGCCAACAAGGTCGGATGGTTCGACCTCAACAACATTGCCTGCGGACTGCTGGGGATGCCGCTCGGCTTCCTGGTGATCTACGTGGTCAGCCTGCTCGGCAAGGAGCCGTCGCTGGAGATGCAGGCCTACGTCGACGAGATCCGCAAGCCGCGCGGCCGGACCGTCCTCGAAGAAAAGACCTGACCAGCGGTCGAGTCCTCTCCGCGAGCGGGGCCCTGCGGGGCCCCGCTTCTTTTGCAGGGATATCGGTCGCGATCCCTTGCCGATCGAAAAAGCGGCGGTCATCCTTTGGCCATCGCCGGGAAACATCCGCCGTGGGCGCCTCGATCCCTTCGACTCACTGGTACTTCCACCTGCCGAATTTCATTCTGGCGGCGCTGATGTACACGCTGCTCGGCCGGGCGCTGCTGGGCCTGATCGTGGGGCCGGAGTCCTCCAATTACATCTGGCGATTCTTCTGCCGCATCACCGATCCATTCATCGCGCTGATAGCGCCGGTGACGCCGAAGGCTGCCGCACCGGTGGTGATCTGGCTGTTCGGGGTGGTCTGGCTGTTCTGGCTGCGGGTCGGCCTGCTTTACCTGTTCTTACTGCTCGGCGCCCTCCCGCGCATGAACTGAGCCGCGCCATGGATCGCACGTTGTACTATGTCGCCATCGCGTTCTTCGGGATGATCAACGGCCTGTTCAACCAGACCTGGCTGCTGTTCGCGCTCATTCATGCGCAAATTCTCTCCCCCGCGCTCTTGTTCGGCAGCGTGGGCCTGACCCTGATGTTCGCCTCCTTGATGGTCTCGACCGCGACCATCATCCTCGCCGGCATCCCCGCCGCCATCTACGAGCACGTGGTCGGGGCGAAGGAGGATTCGACCGAAGCTTCATTGTGGATCTGGCTGGCGGGCACCGGCCTGCTCACCCTTCCCGCGATGGGCAATTTCTTCAAGATCGGGCTGTAGAGTGGCGCCGTCTTCTGCGTCGGCGGACCGGTTCCCACCCCGGATCGAGTCCGGGGCAGGTTTTGCCGGGCCACGCACCGTTCGCGCCAACCGGTTCGCGCGAACCTCCGCCAGACACATACGCCAGAATTAGCGAGCGTCGCCTTCAACAGCTTGCCACCCGCGACTGTCCTGCTCCTCCGCGCTTTCATCGCCCGGAGCGGCGCGAGGCTCGATGTTCATTGAAGCAGATAGATGATACCAAGCACCACTATCACGACGACGACAGCCCAAATGATCTTGGACTGCGTACTGCCCATCCACTCGAATACTTCCCAGCGAGCCTTTCTATCCTCCAAGATTTCTTTCTTCATAGTCACCTCCAAGTCGTGTGAGTTGTCCTGCTAGTGCCGTCCGAGATGGAGTGAGGAAAGGATACGGCTTTCATCGCTCTGGCGCAATCGAAGGCCTTGCGGGAGCCGCAGCCACGGCGGGAATGAAGGCGATTGTAGGATCGCGCTGCGAGGCGGCTGCGAGCGGTGTAAGCTCGCCGCCAGTTCATCCGCCCGCAAGGAGGGCCGATCTGTTGTACTCGCAGACGAAGCTATTTCGCTCCGTCGCCCGCGATCACATGGGGCCGAAGCCCGTGGAGGTCGCACGTACCGCGAGCGTCGGCGAGGCCGTGAACAGCATGGCGCAGGCCGGCAGCCGCGTGGCGGTCGTGACGGATTCCCACGGTAGGCCTGCCGGTATACTCACGGAGCAGGACGTGGTGCGGCGCGTCGCCTGGCGCGCGATGCCTGATCAGCCGGTCGAGGACGTGATGACGGCACCGATCGTTACCGTTTCCGCCGACGACCATCTCCTCCACGCGATCACGACGATGCGCCGGCATCGCCTGAGTCATGTCCCGGTGATCGACGGAGCCGGGCGACTCGCGGGGCTGCTCGCGCTGCACGACGTGCTTTTCTTTCTCTCCGGCTGGCTCGGACGACTGATCGATCAGTTCGTGCATGATGAAAGCCTCGACGGCTTGAAGCACATCAAGCAATCCGAGACCGACCTTGCCAGGGACGCTCTGCACGACGGCATGCCCGTTGCGGGGGTACAGGCACTGCTCACCGAGATCAATTACGAACTGCATCGACGCACGCTCGCGCTCGCGATCACTGCCTTGGCAGCCGACGGCTGGGGCGGACCGCCGGTGCCGTTCGCGCTCATCGTCATGGGCTCCGCCGGCCGCGGCGAATGCCTGCTGGCGCCCGACCAGGACAACGGGTTCATCCTCGCCGATTACGACGATGCTGCCCACGCGCGCATCGACGCGTATTTTGTTCCGCTTGCCGTGCGCCTCACGCAAATGCTCGACGCCATTGGATTCCCGCTGTGCCATGGAAACGTCATGGCCACCAACCCGGTCTGGCGCAAGCGGATCTCGGAGTGGCGCAAGCAGATCTCCGTCTGGCTGCGAAGGCGCACGGAGACCCAGCTGCTGCTGAGCGACATCCTGGTCGATTTCCAGCACGTGTGGGGCGATGCCGCGCTTTCGCGGGCGTTGCGCCGTCACCTCATGGAGGCGATCGCCGAGAGCCCGACCTTCGTCAGGGACCTGTTCACGATCGAGGCCGACCACGGCGCGGCGCTGGGCTGGTTCGGGCGGCTCAGAAGCGAGCGCGACAAGCAGGACCGGCCGGGGATGATCAATCTGAAGCTGCGCGGCAGCTTGCCTTTGGTGGAAGCTGCGCGGCTGCTATCGCTGAGGGCGGGGCTGTCGGAGACTTCGACGCTGGCGCGGCTCGACGGGTTGCTGGCCGCAGGCGTGCTTCACCCCGACGATCACGACAATCTGAAGGATGCGTTTCAATTCATCTCGCAACTGCTGCTGCGCCAACAAGTCGAAGATGCCGCGGCCGGACGCGAGATCGACGAATTCGTACCCGAAGAGCGGCTGAGCAAACGCGAGAAGGACCACCTCGTGACCTGTCTGCGGAGCATCGTCAACGTGCGAACCCTCCTGGAGGCGGATCTCGCGGCATCAGGCATCAGAGGTCAGTAATCAGCAATCGGAGCTATCGGGTCCTGGTCACTTGACCGCCTCGAGCGCGGACGCGTCTGTCGGCGCTGCGACCGCGTCGCGCGTGCCCGCCACCGGAATACGGAAGGAGAAGGTCGCGCCCTTGCCGATTTCGCTCTCGACCCAGATCTCGCCGTTGAAATGCCGGAGAATTTCACGGGAGATGGGGAGGCCCAGCCCGGTTCCTGCCGGCTTTTCGGTGAGCGTGTTGCCCGCTTGCTGGAAGCGCTCGAAAATCCTGCTGTGATCCTTCTTGTCGACGCCGATCCCGTTGTCGCGAACATCGACACGCAAGGCACCGTCCTCCCGCCGCGCCTCCAGCCGCACCCAACCCGTCTCCTTGTCGGAGAACTTCACGGCATTGGAAATGAGATTGACGATGACCTGCATCAACCTGTCAGCGTCGACGTGCACGATCGGCAGATCATCCTCGAGGGCGATCTCGAGTTGCACCTTGCCATGCTTGCGAACGAGGCCCTTGGTGGCGGCCACGGCCTGCTCGATGACCCCGCGCGGCGCGATATCGGCCATGTGCCATTCGATCTTGCCCGCCTCCATCTTGGCCAGATCGAGGATGTCGTTGAGGAGCCGGGTCAGGCGCTCGCTTTCCTGCACGATGATCTGGAGGAACTCGCGGCGCTCCTCGATCGGCAAATTCGGGTAGTCGTGCACGATTTCGCTGAAGGAGCGGATCGAGGTGAGCGGTGTCCGGAGCTCGTGGCTCACCGTCGTGACGAAGTCGTCCTTGAGCTTGTCGAGCTCCTTGAGCCGCTCGTTCGCGGCTCTGAGCTCGTTGGTCGCGGCTTCGAGCTCCCGGCTCTTCTCCTCCAGCCGTCGGCTGTAGACGATGAGCTCGGAGGCTTCGTCCAGGATCTGCATGACCTCGTCGATGTCGTGCATCTCCTCGCGCAGCACCGAGGCGACCATGATGCGCGCCGACGAGGCGCCGATGGCGCCGGCGAGCTGACGCTCGACATAGGACACGATATCGGCATCGGCCGGGCTGGCATCGTCGAGGCGGCGGTCGCGTTCGCGCGTGAAGCGATGGAACGCGGCTTGCGCCAGTGGCTCGCCGAGGAAGCGAGCAAGCAGGCGCCGCAAATCTCCGATCGTGGCCCGACCGCGCCAGATCCGCGTTCCGGCTGCTGCTCGGCCGAAGATGTCCACGAACTGGTTGGCCTGGCTGCGCTCGATGATGGTCTGCGAGGTTACCAGCGAGACGGCTATGTAGAGCCCGATATTGACGACCATCGTCCAGAACAGGGCATGCGCAATCGAATCGAGGCCGGACAGCCCGAACAACTCGTAAGGACGCAATAGCGCGAAGCCGAACGGACCTTCATTCACGAAGCTTTCTCCGATCCAACCGGAGCGGGCGAAGGACGGCAACAGCAACGTGTAGATCCAGACGAGAAAGCCGCCGGTCAGCCCGGCGAGTGCTCCGGCCTTGGTTGCTCCGGTCCAGAGAACGCCCCCGATGATCGCCGGCGCGAACTGCGCAGCCGCCACGAAGGAGACGAGCCCGATGGTGACCAGGGCGTAGGTCTCGCCGATCAGCCGTACATACGCATAGCCGAGCAGCACGATGACCACGATGGCGCCACGCCGGATCGCCAGCAGGACGCCGGTCAGATCGCGACGCTCCGACAGATGCAGGCGGCCGACCCGCAGCAGCGTCGGCATGACGAGGTCGTTGCACACCATGGTGCTGAGCGCCACGGTCTCGACGATCATCATGCCGGTCGCGGCGGAAAGCCCGCCGATGAAGGCGAGCAGCGCGATCGTTTGCTGATGCTCCGCCATCGGCAGGGCCAGCACGAACGTATCGGCGTCCACGCTTCCACGCGGGAAGTGGAGCAGGCCGCCGAACGCGATGGGCAGCACGAAGATGTTGATCAGGAGAAGATAGAGCGGGAATAGCCAGACGGCCTTCTTGACGTGCCGCTCGTCGACGTTCTCGACCACGAGCACCTGGAACTGCCGGGGCAGGACGAAAATCGCCACCATCGCGAGCACGGTGAGCGAGATCCAGCTGGTGTAACCGGTGCCTCCATCGATGGTGAACAGCTTGGCCAGATCGCCCGAGGACGCGGCGCGCGAGAACAGGTCGCCGAACCCTTGATACACCCCGTAGGTGACGAACACTCCTACCCCGAGGAACGCCAACAGCTTGACCACCGACTCGAAGGCGACGGCCGCTACCATTCCCTCGTGGTGCTCGCTCGCATCGATGTGCCGCGTCCCGAACAGGATGGCGAAGGCCGCCATGATGAGGGCCACATAGAGCGCCGTGTCTTGCAGGACGGGAGTGGAACCCGACTGCGCCGGCATCACGATGTCCGGATAGCCGAGCAGCACCGAGAAGCTCATCGAGATCGCCTTGAGCTGCAACGAGATGTACGGAAGAATCCCGACCACCGCGATAATCGTCACCAAGCCGCCGAGATTGGAGCTCTTCCCATAGCGGGAGGCGATGAAGTCGGCGATCGAGGTGATACGGTTGACCTTGCTGATGCGAATGATCTTCCGGATCAGGTACCATCCCAGGATGAAAGTCAGGGTGGGGCCGATATAGATCGGCAGAAATCCGACGCCGCTGGAGGCGGCGCGCCCGACGCTGCCGTAGAAGGTCCAGGACGTGCAATAGACGGCGATCGACAGCGCGTAGATGTACGGATTGCCGATGATGCTCTGTCCGCGATCCGCCCGCTTGTCGCCGTAATAGGCGATGGCGAACAGCAGACACAGATAGAGGAACGCGACGATGACGATGGTCGGCGCGGTGAGCATGCGTCGTGTCCTCAGGCTCCCGTCCTGTCGTTCGCCGCCTCCGAGCTGCTCGGAGGAGTCTCCGCCGTCCTGGCGGGTCCGTCGTCGGCATCCGAACTTTCGATCGCCAGCGTAACAAGCACGATGAGCAGCGTCCAAGCCGCGAACAGATAAAGGTAAAGGCTGGGAAGGCCGAGAATGCGGTCGGGCGTATTGAAGATGCCGAGGAACGGCGGTGTGAAGAGAAACACCCCGAGAAGAAACAGCGCCACCAGCCGCTCATGGGTGAGTCCGGGTCGGGACATGGGTTCATTCCCTGGTTTTGCGCACCGCCATCGTCGCCGGGGGATGTCCGTCCCGGTGGCGATCAGAACTGCGCGAGTTGCCGGCGCTCGGCGACCAGACGGCTCGAAATCTTGAAGGCCTGACCCAAGGTTCGTATCCCGCGCGCCTCCAGCAGATCCAACAGCCTTACCCAGATTGCCGCCGTTGCCATGGCATCGCCGAGCGCGGTATGGCGGCCGGTGACGACCACGCCCAGCCGCTCGGCCGTAGCCATCAGCGAATGGTTGACCGGCTCGTCGCTCACATAGATCGAAAGCAGGAGCGCATCGAGCACCGGGTTGTCGAACCGGACACCCGCCTCATCTTGCTTGAGCTCCAGAAAACGCATGTCGAAGGCGGCATTCCAGGCGATGAGGACGCCATCGCCGACGAAATTCTTGAACTGGGGAAGCACGATGCGCGCCGGCGGCTTGTCACGCGCCATGTCCGCGGTGATGCCGTGAATGCGCACGCTCGACGCTGGAATCGAGCGGCCGGGATTGATCAGGCGCTCGAAGGTCTCTCCGGTGAGGATTCGCCCGTTGACGATGCGCACCGCGGCGATCGCGATGAGCTCGTCGCCCTCCGACGGCCTGAGCCCGGTGGTCTCGGTGTCGAACACGACATAGCGCAACTCTTTGAGCGGGGTATCGGCGAGCGCCGTGTCGGCAACCTTGAACAGGTCGAAATCGTAATACTCCGGCCGCGGCGCGACCGGCGGTTCGATGCTTACGATCTGCGGGCGCTCGGGCAGGCGCAGCGGCAATCTGAGGCAGGCGCCGCCGTCGCCCTTGGGCTTGCTCCACAAGTCACTGCCGTGCCCCTCCAGGATCTGTCGCGCCTTGCGGTTGGCGATCGTGCCTTTGAGCGGCTCATCGAGCCAGGACTCGATGGCCGCGGAAGGGATCGGCGCGCCTTCCCAAGCGACCTCCACGTAACCATACTTTTCCCCGGCCAGTGCCTCGATGTCGAAGGCGGATTTGCCCGTATAGTTTGCCACGGCACGGATCAGATGCTCTAGCGCGAGTATCAGGGAGTGACTGTCGGCCTGAAGCCAAAGCGGCATGCCTACCGGCGTCAGCTCGATGCGGTCATTTTCGGAAAGGTGCCGTTGCAGCACCCTGAACAGATCGAGCGAATGGATGTCGGACATCGGCCAGGGGCCGGCGGTGAGCCGCTCGTAGCGGCGCGAGGCCTCGAGGAAGCGGTCATTGAGATTCTCCACTTCCTTGGCGATGATCTCCTCGAAGGCGATGCGGTCTTCGTCCTTGAGCGCGGGATTGGCGAACAGAGTCTCGGCGGCAGCCCTGAGATTCGCCAGCGGGCGACGCCATTCCACCATGGTCTCGCGCAGGATGGCGTCGCGCAGCGCCAGGTTCTCGATCTGCGGACCGATGTCGGCGAATGACAGAACGTAGCCGGACACAACCCCTGACGGCTGCCGCACCAGGCTCAAGCGGGTCTCGAGGAGCGTTCCGACGTCGACGGTTGCGCAGACGAAGCGGTGGCTCGGCTGCTCGCTCGCGCGCTGAGCCGCGTCGCGCCCGGCTTTCCCGGCCGCCTGCCCTCCCTGCTGCAGCAGTTCGAGCGTCTGCAGGATCGGCTCGCCGGTGAGCAGGCCGAACAGCGACCGACCGAGACCCAGCGCATCGCGCATGTTGAGAATGCGCGCCGCGGCCTGGTTGTAGAGCAGGATGCGGTGCTCCGAATTGCAGACGATAATCCCCTCGGTCAGGTCGAGCAGGATTGCTTCAAGCCAGCTCTTTTGCTCCTCGGTACGCTGCGTGGCGCCCGCGATCGCCTCTACCGTCCCGGTCCGCGCCGCCGCGAGCTTTTGCGCCAGTTGCTCGACGGCACGTGGAAGCCGTTCGAGGGCGTGGCGGGAGGGCATCAACAGCCCGCGACTCTGCTGGGTCAGGGCCAGCGTTTCCGCTTCGCCCGTCAACACCTGGATGGGTCGCACGACCCACAAGTAAAGAACGGCCCAGGCGGCCGAGAACAGCACCAGCATGCCGCCAAAGCTCACCAATATCAGAGAACCGATGCGCGGCAGGTGCTCTTCAATGGGGCCCCTGGCCTGAGTGATCGACCCCAGCACCACCGCCGAAACCAGGAAGCACGCCCCGGCGAGAATCCCCAGCACGAGCGGCACCAGCACATTCAAGCGCACGGGTGCGATGCCCTTGCGCGCCCGCTCATTCATTGCGGGACCCTCCGGCAGGACCCAGTACCTTCTCGACCTGAGCCACCACCTCTTTGGTCGAGAACGGCTTGGTGATGTAGTCGTCGGCGCCCATGGCCATCCCCTTCTCGCGCTCGACGTCGCGGCCCTTGGCCGTGAGCATGATAACGCGGACACTGGCCCAGCGTGGATTTGCCCGGATGGTCTGGCAAACGTCGAAGCCGTCGCGCTTGGGCATCATCGCGTCGAGCAACACCAGGTCCGGCTGGCTCTTGGCGATTTCGTCCAGCGCCTGCTCGCCGTCGCGCGCCACCCGGACGTCGTAGCCGGCCTTCGTCATGAGGAACTGCAGCGACCGCACGATATTCGGCTCGTCGTCGACGATGAGCACGCTGCGGACCATGCTTCCTCCGTTCACTGCCCGCGCCGGGGCTCGTCAACGTGAGCAATACAGCGCAGCTGCGTTGCGCGCCGCCGGAACGGCTGAACCGTTGCGGGCGCTTGCCCGAAACAATTAATTTATCACAAAAAGCTGCGCCGGATAGGAGCCGTCCTGTTGCACCGAGCGGTTGCGCGAGCCTTGGCTCGCCTGCCGCCGACGGGGGCGGCGCCCGTCACGATCGGCACTCCCCTCCGTTACGATTTGACCAAAACTGTGGGCGCTTGAGTATCGTACGGCCTTTCGGTCCACACACTCGCTTGTGATGGCGCAGGCGGCGGATTCGCGGCAAGATGGTGGTCGCTGGACCCGTTCCCTCCACCGGGGGCGACATGGAACACATGCGAGAGGTCGCCTTCGCGACCGTGTTGCGCGCCTGCGGCTTCGGCTCGCTGGCCATCTTCTGCGTGATGATCGGCTTGTCGTTCGAGCCGCGCGCCGCCTTCCAGGCCGGCGGATTTCTCACCACCTTGATGGCCGTCATCCTCGCCTTCAAGGCGCGCGAGGCCTTGACCAAGAACTATCGCAAAACCGAGATGTGGCTGTACTTGCCCAAGGAGGTCCGCCCACCCGAGGCCTATGCCCAGTGGGCGAGCTCGACCGTGCTGCGCGAGACCTATCTCACCTTCGCGAAGTGGACGTCCGTGATCGCCATCGTCATGTGGGTGCTGGCGCTCGGTTTCTCACTGGTCGGGACGTAATTGATCGGAACCGGCCGCAGGAGACTGGTCATCGCTGGCTGCGCCGACCCGCGGCTTTGATCGACGGGTTCGAGGCCAATTCCGGCGAGTCCCGCTATCCAAACGAATCCATCAGCCCCGACAACATCATGGTGAAGCTCAAGGCGAACGCGGAGCAAAATGCGACGCCAATATATGGCTCCCATTCAGTTCCAACGAAGCGATGCGTCTTGCCGTCGCGCGGCAAGCACTTCCAGAACACAACGAGGGTAACGGCCATCACCATAACCCCCAAGAGGAATGTCAGCACTTGAGCCCCCAACTACCCTCGCTGGCGCGTGCAATCACCCCACAGAGGAGTGCTTACAATCACCAAAGCCATGGCCAATACCGGGATGACGTCGAGCAGAATGTTCCAAGGCCCGGACATCGGAAGGAGTTCCATATCGTCGTCACGCGCACGGCGAACACGATGGTTCCCGGTCCTTCACCCACTCCGGGCCGATTCTGCGCTCTTCTTGGCAACGCCGATGAGCCACTCCGCGGTGCGCAGGAGATCGGCACGCGCGCGCCAAGAGGAAGCGGACCAATGCCGAGTCAGCAATTGGCGCGCTTTGTCGAAAAAGCTGCGCGACGTTCCGGGTTCCGACCACAAGCGCGCGATTTCGCGCATACAGCGATCACGTCTGTCGATCAGCGCTTGCCGGCCTATGGGTTCCACCTGCCGTGAGGCTCGCGGAACCTTTGCTTTCCGCCCCGACGCCTTGCCCAATAGCGGTCGGAAAATCGGGGGCGACATCGCCAGCTTCCTCCACGCGAGAACTTCGCCGACCCGCATGGCAAAACCGTCGGGTGATGGATTGGGTCGGGTCCGGGAAAGCTAGGCAGCGGGGCCGTAAGGCCGCGAGTATCTTCATGTAAAGCGCGCATAAACTTTCTGTAAGTCGGGGGGCCGGCGCGCCATGCGCCCGGCGAAGCGCGCCGCACCTTACCGAGCGAGCCGATATCCCACGCCGAGATCGGTCAGCAGGATGCGCGGCCGGGTCGGATCGACCTCGATCTTTTTGCGGAGGTTGCGAACGACGATGCGCAGGTAGTGCGTGTCGTCGAGGTGAGAATCACCCCAAACATGCTTCATGAGCTGTTGACGCGTGACGACTCTCCCTGCGTGCTGTGCGAGGATCTGCAAGACGAGATATTCCTTCGGACCGAGGACGAGTCGCTTGCCGTCGACGGTGCCCGAGCGGGTCACCAGATTGATTTCGAGCGGACCGACTCTGACGACGGGATCGTTCGCCGGCGTGGCGATTCGGGGCCGTAACGCTGCGCGCGCCCGCGCGATCAACTCGGCGATGCCGAACGGCTTAACGACATAGTCGTCGGCACCGAGCTCGAGCAGTCGGACCTTCTCGCGTTCGCGCGAGCGCACCGTGAGCACGATGATCGGAACATTCGACCACGATCGCAGCCGCTCGAGGATTGAGGAGCCGTCCCGATCCGGCAGGCCGAGATCGAGGATCACGAGATCAGGCGGTTTCAACGTCGCAGATCGAATCCCCTCCTCCGCATCCGCCGCCTCATGCACGGTATAGCCTTCGAACTCGAATGCCGCGCGCAAGAACTGCCGGATGTGGAGCTCGTCGTCGATGACGAGGATGGTGGCGTTACTCATCGTCGCCAGCCGCGAGGCTCGTGCGTCTCGGGCGTTCGTCGCGGGCAGACGAATTGACACGAGCCGTGCCGCGATCGGCGCCCGTCGCTGAAAGCTTCGATCTCACCGCCGTTCGCGGTGACGAAGGCTTTGGCGATCCAAAGTCCGAGACCCGATCCTGGACACGTTCGATGCGTGCCGCTCGCCGCGGAAGAAGCGCTCCCACAGGCGCGTGCGCTCGTCTCCCACGAGGCCGACGCCCTCGTCCTTGACCGACAGCACGACCGAGACATCCATGGCTCTTGCGGCGACCGTGACGGTCGAGCCGGGCTGCGAATACTTCACGGCGTTGTCGATGATCTGGCCGAGCGCCTGTTCGAGCAGGATTGGATCGACGTAGATGAAGGGCAGTTCGCTCGGGATACCTGCAGTATCGAGCTCGGTGGCCTGCGAGCAGGCGTTGCCGCCGGTCGACCGCCGCATTGACGATGTCGGCAAGCTCGACCCACTCGGAATCCAGCGAACGCCCTTGCTGGAGATCAAGGCAGCGTCGAGCAGGTCCTGCACGTCGTTGTTGAGCCGATCGACCTCGTCGCGCAAGATATCGGCGAGCGAGGCGAGCCGCGGATCGCCGCGATTGCCCGGCGCCCGGCTGATCACCGTCGCCGCGCCGAGGATCGAGACCAGCGGCGTGCGCAGCTGGTGCGACACCGAGCCGATCAGGGCATCGCGCAGCGCTTCGGTTTCGGCGCGGACGCGCGCCTCGCTGATGGCTCGCCCAAGATCGAGATGCTCCAGCGTTGTCGTCGCGTCGCGCAGAACGGTATCGACCCGTTCCCTGATGGCGTCGGCCCCGTCGCCCGCCTGCTTCCCAAGATCGATCGCCAATACGCCAAAATCACCCGCCTTTCCGGAAACGGGACGAACGAGCCAGACGTGGCCTTCGCCGTCTTCGACGACGCTTCCGCTGCGGGCTCTCCTTGCGGCCCAGCGCCATCGCCTCAGTCTCGCGCTTGACCGGCTCCGGCACCCTCTCCTCGTCGGACAACGTGGCACCGACACCGCCTCGCGGTGCGGTTTCGAACAGGATCGTGCGACGGCCGATGATCGAGGCGAGGTGCTCGCGAATGGCGGTGTAGATGTCGCTCGCGGTATGAGCAGCGGCAAGCCGCCGCGAGAATGCGTAAAGGTCTTGCATATCGGCTTCGCGGCGACGCGCGAGATCGGCCTGTCGTCTGAGATTGGTCGCGAGATGGCCGGTGACAATCGCGACGAAGACGAAGAGCGGAAGCTCAATCAGATGTTGCGGGTCTTGCACGAGAAAGCTGTAGATCGGCGGATAGAAGAAGAAGGCTGACGCCCCGCCCCCGGCAATAGCCGCGATGACGGCCGGCAGTAATTCCCAACTTCGTCGCCGCGAAGACGACCGGGATCAGATAGACCAGGGTCACGTGCGCAGCGCAAAGAAATGATCCAATCCCAGCAGTCCGATCGTCGTGATACCCACGAGCACGAGCGATTTCAGGACCGATCGGCGCGTCATCCCGGATTCGTTGCCTGGACGGATGCTCGACGATCCTGATCTGGGTCCTGCCGCATGAGCTACCGCTGGCCGCTATTCGGGGCGCCGCCTGGAAATCTAATCCGTTAGCACCATCGGGGCGGCTGCGCCGAAGGCGCCATCCACAGGGCTTCGGCATCGTGTCGCCCGGTCCTTTCTCGCGCTTTCAAACGCCTTCGGATTTTTCATAAAAACCGACCGTTAAAACAATCGTTTGCAAATCCATCTCTAACCTTTGGTCTAAGACGAGTTGCGCACAGACAAGTCGCCTGTGCTGCAACTACCGTCGGCCCAGGCGGCCTGTAGCCTCGTGCGCGCGGCATGGAGGGCTTGTCACCGAGCAGTACGGCCGGACTTCGGGTGCGAGAACGGTTGCCAAGTCTAAATGATCAGGGGGCGTTTCGCTGCGGGGTGATCCAGTGCATCCGCGCGCCGCGAAGCGATGCCTCCTTGAAACTAGGAGGATGAACGACATGGCTGGTCCGCAAGTCCCGAAAGACTTCCGGCGCGTGATCATTGCCGCGGCGGTGGGAAATGTCATCGAGTGGTATGACTTCTATATTTTCGGAAGCTTGGCCGCGGTCTTGTCGGTCAAGTTCTTCGAACAGAGCCACCCGGTTGCAGCGCTGCTGAGCACGATTGCGCTGTTCACCGCCGGATTCCTGATCCGTCCATTGGGCGCATTCCTGTTCGGATGGATGGGCGACCGGATTGGCCGCAAATACACCTTCCTTGTTACGCTCAGCGGAATGGGGCTGGGCACGGGGGCAATCGGGTTGATCCCGACCTACGAGCAGATCGGTCTGAGCGCCGCGTTCATCCTCTTCGGTCTGCGGATGATCCAAGGCCTGTGCCTGGGCGGCGAGTATGGCGGCGCCATCACCTATGTCGCCGAGCATGTCTCGGACGAACGCCGCGGCTACTACACCGGCTGGCTGCAGACCTCTCCGACGCTCGGGATCGTCGTGTCGCTGTTCGTGATCATCGCGACACGCACGTATTTCGGCAACCAAGTATTCGACGCGTGGGCGTGGCGAATTCCGTTCCTGATCTCCTTCCTGCTGGTGGCCATCGCCATCTACATCCGGCTCCAGCTCCAGGAGACGCCGATCTTCCAGGAGATCAAGGCCAGGGGGGAGATGACCAGGAACCCGTGGAAGGAGGCCTTCCTCAGCTCGAATATCAAATACATACTGATCGCCATCATCGTGCTGATCGGGCAGGGAGTGGTCTGGTACAGCGGTCAGTTCTGGGCACTGTACTTCCTGCAGCAGGTTTCCAAGGTGGACCCGCTGACCACGGCCTACATCGTGGGAGCCGCGCTGCTCCTTGCAACGCCGAGCTTGATCTTTTTTGGCTGGCTGTCCGACATCATCGGCCGCAAGCCGGTGATCTTGGGAGGCATGTTGCTCGCGGCGATCACCTACTATCCGCTGTATTCGTGGCTGGGAACGGTCACGCAGCCTGGCAACATCAACTATCCGATCGCGATCTTCATCATCTTCATCCTGGTTTGCTACGTGGGGATGGTCTATGGGCCGGTCGGGGCGTTCCTGGCGGAATTCTTCCCCGGCAGGATTCGCTACACGTCGGTGTCGGTGCCGTATCACATCGGCAACGGCTGGGGTGGCGGATTGGTGCCGTTCATCACCTCGTACGCTTTCGCGACCACCGGCAGCATCGGCTACGCGCTGATCTATCCGATCGCGGTTCCGGCGGTGTGCTTCGTGCTCGCGCTGTTCCTGATGCCGGAAACGCGTCACATCAGCATCTGGAAGGAGGCGGAGACCGCCAAAGCGCCAGCTTAGCAAGGCATCGGCGAGCGGGGTCCTTCGGGACCCCACTTCATGCCGGAACGCGATCTGCGGGGTGAAATCCTCGTCGCCACGGCGCGCGATCGCGTGCAGGCTTGCGCCGCACCGGTACGAATCCGAAGCCCCGGCGAACTCACGCTGCCGGGGCTTCTTCATGTCGCGTATCGCAGGGGGGCTGGGAGGGACGCGACACTGGAGCGTATCTAGGGACGAAATCGCGCCAAACAAGAACGGCGGGAGCTGAAAATCGAGTGGAGTTGTCGACCGAAGGGGCTGTCATCGGACGCGTTGCGAGGTTATGAATTAGATTGCGCTTGGGGGTACGAGGCCTCGGCGTCGACAGAGGTTAAAAGCATGGCTCAGACCATTCGCGAGAAGGCCAAGATCCGCCAAAACCGTGAAGAGGATCGGCCGAGCGAGGACGACATCGCGCGGGAACATCTTGGACCGCGCGGTCAAAAGGGCGCCGCGGATACCGCCAAGATGACGGAAGACAGCAAGCTGCAAACTCCCTCCCCGCTCGACCCCGGACACACCGCCTGACGGCTGGCAGCGGCCGCGAGCCGCTGGGCCGCCCGGCGGATTACCGTACAGATTGAGAATCCAAGAAAAAGCCCCGCCGAGGCGGGGCCGAAGTTCTGGGACGAACGAGCTCTGAGGGTCATCGAGCCCGTCCCAACATTCTCAATGCCGAATTCCATCCGCGGTTCCCGCCGCCCTCGAGGAAATTTGTTTCGGCAGGACCGCCGCCGGCGCGGCTGCGACCGGCATCCGAGGCTTGCCGACCAGCGTTCAGCTCTGCCTGATGAAAGTTCCGTTGCGCAGCTCGGTGACGGCCTGCTGCAGCTCCGCTTGCGTGTTCATGACGATCGGCCCGTACCACGCAACCGGCTCTTCGATCGGCTTGCCCGAGACCAGCAGGAACCTGATTCCTGCATCGCCGGCCTGCACGGTCACTTCGTCGCCGCTGTCAAACACCACCAGGGAGCGATTTCCGGTACGCTCGCGGATCAACGTCTCTCCGTCCCGCTCCTCCTTCTCAGTCAGAACGCCGAACGGCTGCGAGGCATCGCGAAACGTTCCCGATCCCTCGAATATGTAGGCGAAGCCCTGCCGCCCGGCCTCCACCGGCAACGTCTTGCGCCGCCCCGGCGGGACCCAAACATCGAGATAGCGCGGATCGGCCGCCACCCCGTCCACCGGACCGCGCTTGCCCCAGAACTCGCCGCAAACGACCCGAACGCGAGTGCCGTCGTCATCGACGACTTCCGGAATCTCGATCGCCGGAACATCTTGATAACGCGGCGCGGTCATCTTCAGCGACGCGGGCAAATTCGCCCACAATTGGAAACCGTGCATTCGTCCCTTTTGGTCGCCTTGCGGCATTTCCTGATGCAGGATTCCGCTGCCGGCCGTCATCCACTGCACGTCGCCGGCGCCGAGCGTCCCGCGATTTCCCAAACTGTCGCCGTGGTCCACCGTCCCGGCCAGGACATAGGTGATGGTCTCGATGCCGCGGTGGGGATGCCATGGGAATCCCGCGCGGTAGTCGTCGGGATGTTCGTTGCGGAAATCGTCGAGCAACAGAAAGGGGTCGAATTCACCAGTGTCCCCAAAGCCGAAAGCCCGGCGCAGCTTCACGCCTGCGCCCTCGATTACGGGTTGCGACTCGATGATGCGCTTGACCGGGCGAATGGACATGGTGCCTCGTCGGTTCGGAGGGTCTGGAGCCCTCTATTTAGGTACGGCTGGGGAAACCGTCGAGACCGCGCGCTTTCGGCTACGGCTCCCGCCCTGGCATGTACGCAACGCTAGCTAGCGCGCTGCTGCCAGCGCGAGCGGTCGCGGTTTCCGGAAGCTTGGCCGTATCGCCGCGAATGAGGATCCAGACCCCGCCGGCCGCGACCACGACGATGGCAGCAATGACGAAAAGCACCGTTCGTCTGTTCATGATCTGGCTCGATGTGAGTGGGCCATCCATGGCTTGAACGCCATCGGCTCACAGGCGGTTCCCCCGCGCGCAACGCAACCCCGCCACCGCCACCCCATCACGCCAAGCTGGCTTCAGTGTGCCCGCGCGAGACGCTCATACTCCGTCCGGACGAGATCTTTGCCGTAGGCTCGCTCGAGCCGACGGACCGCGAAATGACCTCGAGCCACGTCCTGGAAATGCTCGATGAAGGCGTAGTTCACCGCAGCCCCGCCCAGTGCGCCGATCACCGGAACGGCCTGGGCGGCGACCTTTTGCGTCACTACCACTCCGAAACGGGACGCCACCTGCGAGATGAGACGGACGAGGATCGGGCCGCCCTCCTCGATGAGGCCGCGTTCCGCGATGAAGCGAGCGGCTTGCGTCACGCTCTTTGCAAGCATGCCGCGCACGGCAAAATATCCGCTTTCGGAGGCATCGTCCGATTCGGGCCGTCCGCCCAATGCAAATACCTGCACACACGCAAGTGCCGTTTCCGGGTCGGAGAGATCCTCGCCGTCGCTGCGTGCAATCTCGGCAATCGACCGCAGCATGATGATGGTCGAGACCGGAAGCTCCACAGGAAGCGCGGCCAAGCCGAAGGCACCCCCTGCAGCGCCGGATGCCGTGGCCAAGATCTTATGAAAGCGCGGCGACCCGGCATGCGGGGCTAGCTTGCAGGGTGCGCAGCGCCACGTTGAGAGCTGCCTCGAGAGCTTTGGACGTGGCCGTCGCGATGACCCGCGAAGCAGATGCGGGAAGCGCGTGCCCGATCAGCTCGATCGGCTTTCCGACCATGTTGGTGAGGCGCGCAGCAAGGCTGGGATGTTCGAGCAAATCGACGGCTCGTTGCAGCCGTGCCAGGTCGTCAGGTGTCATGCCCGCCAAGTCGAAACTCCCGACGACATCGAGGTCAACAACGTCATCCCCGGCAATTCCGGTTTCGGCCAATTTGTTCCCGCACACCGTCTTTCGCCGGCCGTGGAAACCATGCAGCGTCGATCAACTGCGGCGAGGAACAAGGAACGGCATACATGTCGTGGTGGCCCGAATGGCGATGAGGCGGAACGCTCGGTAAAAGCGACGTCAGAGAAGGTGACCTGTTTCGGGACAAATGGTAGCAATGCGGCAGTAGGGCCGAGCCTTGTTAAATCATGGATACGCCGGGTTAGCTCAGTGGTAGAGCAGCGGTTTTGTAAACCGTTGGTCGGGAGTTCAAATCTCTCACCCGGCACCGATTCTCACCAAAGAATAGCGCTTCGTAATTTCATAGCCTGAGCAATTGGCCAAAAAGACCGCAGGTGCACGCCACAGTACAGGCAGTGCGGCAAGACCCCATATCATCTCCTCGCCCGCCCCCCCTGACCGGTGGTGCCGGGACCGTTCGGGCCGTAGCGCAAGTACCACGGATTCTGCACGCACGAGCCACCGGTGCCCGGGGTCGCCGTCATCATGCATTGTTCAAACGAGGCGAAGATGCAGGTGTAGGCGCCATCGCGGCCGGAATACACCACGCACCAGGGACGATAGGTTTCGGCGCCGCTTGGGCGCGCATCGATGGCGGTCAGCGGGCAAAGGGCGAGCAAGATCGCGGCGGTGCGCATGGTCTTCACGGCAAGTCTCCATGGCGATCGGTTGGCGGCCGGGCAGACGTCCATGACACTACCGCGCCGCTGCCTAGTGGCGCCAGGGAGGCAAACGTGGATCGGCGTTCAGAGAGATGAGCCGGCGCACCTCGCCGTTAGGCGGCGGGCGCCGTCGCGCTGGTCCGGTTCCGATCTGCCAGACGGCGCAACGCATTCTCGATCAGTCGATCGGGGTTTCGCTCGCCTTGCTGGACCAGCACGATCATGCATTTGGCGAGCGACTCGCGCATCGAAGCCACCTGCGCATCGGCAAGCTCGCCGCCAGATGCCATCACCGTCTGCCATGCGGCGTCAAACGTAGAGCCCAATAGGCCCGTTGTTTCGGCGTCGAAGACTTTGTTCGCAAGAGGCGCATTCATCGGCTAGCCATTCTGCTCTATGCGAGCGACTTCAGTTCGGGGACAGGGGCACGATTTCAGTTTCCGTCTCGTCGCAGGTGCTGCACACGTAGGTTCGCAGGTCGGTCTGCTCGACGGTGGGATGCGGCTCGATGCCGAAGAGTCGCATCGTGCCACCACAACCACGGCATTTCGGATAGCTGTAACTTTCGGCTTCGGCTTCGGCTGGGGCTGCGGCTTCGGCTGGGGCTGCTTGGGTCATGGCGACTTTCCGGTTTGGGTCGTTGCGCGCGCTCAACAAAAAACGCTCGACGCTTTCGACGAATTCATAACTGCGGGCCAGATGCGTCCAGCTGCTCTCCAAATCGAGCAGTTCCGTCTTCATTGCGGAATTGGCTGCCTCCTCGGCACGCTGCTTGCAGTTGCCCGCACGCTCATAACAGGCCGCAATATGTTGACTGAGTTTCTGAAGCATCATATGGCCCACGTTTGAAGTAATTTGCGCTTTTATATTGCAGCTTGTCAATATTCATTTTCGAATATAGTGTGTTGTACTTATTGTGTACTTTATAGGTAGTTACATATATTTGCTAACTGATCCCTCTTTGCGGCCTGTCCAATCCTGGCGTCAGCACCTAACATTCCACAATTTATGCTAAATGTATCTTTGACTAACAAGGCCTATATTACTAACTTTTATAAATCGCCTGCGGAAAGGAGAATTGACCATGGCGGGATCAACCAGGCTGCGTGGCGAGCGCCTTCAGATCATGCTCAATCCCGAGGAGTTGGTCGTGCTCGACGATTTCCGCTTCAAGGAGCGGATGCCCAGCAGGGCGGCGGCAGTGCGCGAGCTGCTCAAGCGCGGACTTGCGGCCGAAGGCTACGGGGCGGCGGCAATCGGCACGAAATCAGCCGACTACGGTGTTACCAGCAAGACGCCGGTCGATGGCAATTCGCGCTGACGTCGCGATGGGAGCGGCGCCGCGAAAATAGGAGTTTCGGCGCACTGGGCAGGCTTGACCGCGCCGCGCACGGTGCGCTGCTAGTCCTCCGCCAAGCCGCCGTCCCGAGCCGGGGAAGAGGCCCCTCTATTGCTTCGGAATGCCGGCGCGCTCGATCACCGCCGCCCATTTGGCGATGTCGCGCTGCAGCCGGGCCATGAGTTCCTCGGGCGTGCTGGCCTGCGCTTCGATCCCGAGATCGGCGTAACGCTGCTTCACTTCCGGGGTCGCGACCACCTCGCGAATGGTCTTGTTCAATAGGTTGATGACCGCCGCCGGCGTGCCGGCCGGGGCAAACAGCCCGTTCCACGAGGTCACCTCGTAGCCGGGAACGCCCGCCTCCGCGACCGTCGGCACATCGGCGAGGAACGGCGAGCGCCGGGGGCCGGAGGTGGCAACGCCGCGGATCTTCTTGTCCTGCAGCGTCGACTTCATCGGGGCATAGAAGTCGACCATGAGCTGCACGTCGTTCCTGAGCAGGGCCACGATGACATCGGGGGTGCCGCGGTACGGGATGATCTGGAAGTTGAGTCCGGCCGATGATTTGAGCAGCTCGGCGGCGAGGTTCTGCGTGCCGCCGACATTGATGGTGCCGACGTTGAGCTTGCCCGGCTGCGCGCGCGCCGCCGTGATGAACTCCTGCAGGGTCTTGAGCTCGGAATCAGCATTGGTGGCGAAGACGAGGTCGAAAGAGCCGATGGTCGAGATGGTCGCGAACTCCTTGACCGGATCGAACGGCAGCGCCTTGTAGATGGCGGCGCTGATCGCGGTGCCGTTGGTGACGAGGCCGATCGTATAGCCGTCGGCCGGCTGCGAGAGCACGGCGCGCGCCGCCGCGATGCCGCCGGGTCCGGGCTGATTTTCCACCACGAACCGTTGCCCGAGCTTGTCGCCGAGCTTCTCGGCCGCGAGCCGCGCCGTGATGTCGGCGACGCCGGCCGCGCCAAACGGCAGCACGAAACGAACGGGACGACTGGGATAATTCTGCTGCGCGCCCGCGACTATCGGAAACATTCCGGTCGCTGCGGCCGAGGCGGCCAGCGCCGTCGAAAATTGCCTGCGCGTGATGCGGGTGATCATGTCCGCCTTACCTCTTTCTTTACGTTTGCTGGCTTCATGCCAAACGGGGCGTCCGGGGTCGGCCGTCGCTGCGGGGTGAAGCATGGGGCGTGGGTTGCGCGCAAGATCATCCGTCACGGCCGGGTTGCCTGCCCCGGACCATGATGACGAAACGTCACACCTTCTCCTCGATCACGCTAATGCGCACGTCGTCCTCGATCAGCCGCCAGATGTGGTCCACATAGCGCACGAATTCGGGGGTGCGTTTGAGGGCGAGCGCGCGCGGACGCGGAAACTCGATCGCCACACTCTCCCGCAGCCGGCCGGGCCGGCGCGCGAAGACCAGCACCCGGTCGGACAGGAACACCGCCTCGTCGATCTGATGCGTGACGAACAGGACGGTCTTGCGCCCCTCCTCCCAGATGCGCATCAGCTCGGTCTGCATGATCTCGCGGGTCTGCGCGTCGAGCGAGGAGAACGGCTCGTCCATCAAAAGGATCTCCGGGTCGATGGCGAGCGCCCGGGCGAGGTTGACGCGCTGACGCATGCCCCCCGAGAGCTGGCGCGGATGATAGTCCTCGAATTCCTCGAGCCCGACGAGCTTCAGGAGCTCCATCGTTCGCTGCCGTTCGGCTGGGCCTACCCGGCCCGCGACCTCGCGTCCGATGATCGCGTTGGCGAACACCGTGCGCCAGGGCAAGAGACTGTCGCTCTGGAACACGAAGCCGCGATCGCCACCCGGGGTACGCACCACGCGGCCGTCAAGCGCCACCTCGCCGGAGCTTGCCGGCTCGAGTCCCGCGACGATGCGCAGGAACGTGGTCTTGCCGCAGCCCGAGGGGCCGACGACGCCGATGAATTCCCCTCGGCCGACCGCGAGATTGATCGCCTGCAGCGCGTGCAGGTCGCCGAAGGTCTTTCCGAGATTGGAGATTTCGAGCTTCGGCGCCATGTCGCGAACGCTAATCCTTGGTCCAGGGCACGAGCCGGTTCTCGAGCCAGCCGAAGCCCGCGGTGAGCGTGATCCCGGCGGCCGCGAGCACGATCACGCCGGCAAACAGCTCGGGCATGTTGAAGGCGTCCGCCGATTGGGCGATCAGCCGGCCCAGTCCGGCGCGCGAGCCGAACAACTCCGCCACCACGACGCCGATCAGACCACGGCCAATGCCGAGCTTGAGCCCGGCCAGGATGAAGGGCACCGCCGACGGCAGCGACACCTTGAAGAAAATCTGCCGTGGCGTGGCTCCGAACGAGCGCAGCATTTCGATCAGCCGCTCGCTGGTCGTGCGCAGTCCCGCCTCGGTATTGATGGTCACCGGAAACAGCACCAGAAAGATGACCACCAGCACCTTCGACCAGATGCCGATGCCGAGCCAGAGGATGAACAGTGGAGCCAGCGCAATCGTCGGCGTAGCGTAGAGGCCGGAGATCCAGGGCTGCAATATCCGCTTCATGGTGGCGCTTTCGGCCATGGCGAATCCGACGATCACACCGAGCACGCTTGCGATCACGTAACCGAGCGCGAACTCGATCGCGCTGATCTGCATGTGCCGCCACAGCTCGCCGCTCCGCGCGAGCGCCGCGATCGCTGCGAAGATCTGCGAAGGAGCGGCGAGGAAAAGCGCGTTGGCGACGAGATACCGGCTCACCAGCTCCCACAGCAGGAGCCCGCCCAGGACCGAGAGAATGCCGGCGAGGTAGAGGCGCGGCAGCGCGACGCCAATGCCCCGGCGCGCCTGCGCTGGCTGCTGCCGCGCCACGCCTTCGACTCCGCTCATGGACAATCTAGTCCGTCAGCTGGGTCACACCCGGCAACACGAAACGTTCGACATCGGTCGAGCCGTCGATGTCACCGAGATCTTTGAGTGCCTTGAGCAGTGCCCCCATCTTGGTCCTGGAGACCCTGCCCGTGTTCTCGAAGAACTCATTCTTGTGCAGGAAGTCGTAGGAGCGGGCGACGTCATTCTCCTTGAGCTTGCTGGCGTCCACCATGATCTTGATCGCCTCGGCCCGGTTCTGCGGGTCGGAGAACCAAGCCATGCTCTTGTTGTGGACCGAAAGCACCTTCGCAAGCGTGCTCTTGTGGGAGCTGGCCCAGCCGCGGCCGACCACCGCGCCGGCGAACGGCAGCTCCCTGGCATAGTCGATGGTGAGGCCGAGATTGGTGAATCCCGCCGACTCCGCGTAGAAATTGAACGGCGGGAGCAGGATCGCGGCATCGACGGCGCCTCCCTGCAGTGCCGAGAAGCGAGCCGAGGTCGCGCCCGCGAACACGGTGTCGTAATCACCGGGCTTGAGCCCGTTCGGCCCCGCCATGCGCTCGAGATAGATGCGCGTGATATCTTTCGGACCGCCGATCGAGATGGTCTTGCCCTTGAGGTCGGCCCAGCGCTTGATGGCGGGCTTGGCGAGCACCGCATAGGGTGGCGCCTGCATCTCGATGCGCACGATAGCGATGGCGGCGCCCTTGTCGATGGCGCGGATCGGATCGGCAAGCCCGGTCGACAAGGCGACATCGAGGGAGCCGGCGGTGAGCTGCTGGGACAGCGCCGCGCTCGACTGGATGAACACCAGGTCGGGCTTGAGATCCTCGGCGGCGTAATATCCCTTGATGAGCCCGATATAGATCGGCCAGTGGGTGGACGAGACCGCGCCCACCATGCCGATGGTGACCGTCTCCGCCCTGGCCAGCGGCGACATGGCAATCGCCGCGCCCGCCAGCAGCGCGCCGAACGCGGTTCTCAGCGATCGGTTCATGATCTCCTCCTTCATTGCTTGTCGACCTGCGCGCGATAATAGCGCGCGATCTCGGCGCCCGTCGCCTTCCACACCCGCGCGTGCCGGCAGATATAGCCGAGCGCTGCGTCGAAGGCATCGATGCGATGCGGCACGCCCGTTAGATAAGGATGCAGCGCGATCGCCATGACGCGACCCAATTCCGCGCCCTCGCGATAGAGCACGTCGAACTGGCGGCAGATCATTTCCCGGAACTCGTCGGCGGTGCGGTGCGCGCGCTCGAACACCGGCTTGTCGTTGATCTCGTGGCTGTACGGCACGCAGATGAGCCGTCGCCCGCCATCGAGGCTCATGACGTAGGGCTGCTCATCATTGGTCCAGTCGCAGACATATTCGGCGCCTTCGGCCGCGAGCAGATCCAGCGTATTCCAGGTCTCCTGCAGGCCCGAGCCGAGCCAGCCGACCGGGCGCGTACCGGTGGCTTGCGCGATCGTCGCCAGCGTGCGCCGGATGATGGCCTTTTCCTCGCCCGCCGGCGCTTCGTTGAGGCGGCGGGTATTGCTCTCGCAATGACCCATCCACTCCCAGCCGAGCTTCCGACCCTCTTCGATGATCTCGGGGTGGTGGGCGCACAGATCGCTGTTGAGCGCGACGGTACCCCGAACGCCGTGGCGGTCGAGCACCTGCATCAGCCGAAACACGCCGACCCGATTGCCGTAGTCGCGCGCCGACCAGGACGGGATGTCGGGAACCGGTGTGCCCGGCCCGCCGGAGCCGGCCGGCACCTTCTCCATGAGCGAGAAGAATTCGATGTTCGGGATCACCCAGAGCGCGACATAGGCGTTGTCCGGCCAGGTCAGGCGCGGCCGTCGGATGATGGGCGAATAGGGAAACGGGCCGTAGGGCGCGGGCTTCATCGCATGCCACCGCACCCGATCGCGTGCCGGATCCGGCGGGCCATGCGCACCGATGCGCAACGCGCTCGGTAACCGATCGGATCTGCCATCGGCTCAGCTCGCCTTCTTGACCGCCATGCCGTCGAGATGTGCGACCACCTGCTCGAGGTGCATCACGTCCACATATTTGTGATGCATGTCGAACAGGTTGACCTTGTGAGACAGGATGCTGCGGTCGAAGCAGCACTCCTCCACCAGCACGACGTGAAAGCCGAGGGAATAGGCATCGACCGCGGTCGCGCGCACGCAGCCGGAGGTGCTTTCGCCGCAGATGATCAGCGTCTGCACGCCGAGCTGGGTGAGATGCGCCACCAGCGGTGTGCCGAAGAACACGCTCGCGCGCTGCTTGGTGATGATGACATCCTGCAGTTGCGGCTTGAATTCCGGCCGGATGGCGAAATCGGCCGGATCGACCGGCGGCTTGTTGCGCTTGGTCGCTGTCACCAGGCTCGGGCGGCTCTCCGCGCGCACGTCTCCGGTCGAATAGAAAATCGGAAGGCCGGCGGCGCGCGCCGCGGCAAACAGCCGTTTGGTCGGCTCGATCGCGGCAAAGGCATATTCGCCGCAGCTGTTGGGATGGGTCTTGGCGAGCTCCGCCGGCGGCCGCGGTCCGCCGCGATAGACGACGTCGTAAAGATCGACCGCGAGCAATGCCGGGGCCGGGCCGACAAAAACCTTGCGCCGGTAGCAGGAATACACCTCCAGCACGTCAGGCGTGACGATGTCCTTCCAGCAATGGTCTTCGAAATCGTCGCTCATGGTGTTGCTCCGCGAAGGCTTTGTCGGCGTGACCCGCCCCGAAAACCAATCCATTGAGCCTAGCGGGGTGCGCCGCCGATGTACATTGATCTACGATCGCAGCCGGAATGGCGCGACAGGCACAGCAACGTGCACACAACGTTCCGTAAGAGGTTTGGCGTTCACACGCTCAAGTGGCCTGTCACCCTGTCCGCAGCGGCGACGGCGCGTTCGCGGCATACCTCAAGCAGCGGCGGCCGCAGAGCACTTCCCGCTCCGCGCAAGCTTGACGGCCCATGACGCCGCTCATGCCGAATTCAGCGCAGCCTCCGACTGCGTCGAGGTCTCGTCAAAACTTCATGCCCGCCTTCGCCATGAAGGTCCGTCCCGGCAGCGGATAGGCGCTGTAGGTCCCGACCGAGGGCAGACCCGTCAGGAAGTCGAGGGCACTGATGGCGTATTCGAAATAGTGCACGTTGAACAGGTTCTGCACCGAGAACGCCCAGAAGAACCGCTCGTAGGTGCCGCCGATGCGGACATCCACGAGCGTGAATCCCGGAATCAGTTGCTGCAGGTTCGCCGAGTCGTTGTCCATGCGGCGCGGGCCGACGAAGCGGGCGACCGCGTCGAACACCAGCCACGTGCTGTAGATGTTCCAGGACACGCCGACGTTCTCCGTCCAGCGCGCGACCAGCGGCACGTCATTGCCGGTGAACGGACCTTCGACGAAGATCGCCCGCGTATAGGCCAAGCCGACCTTGAACAGCAGCGTCTGCGTCGCTTGCCAGCTTGCGATGGTCTCGACGCCGTAGCGCCGGGTCGGATCGAGGTTGATGTTGGTGAAGGTTGCGGGGCTGAAGAAAATCTCGTCCTGCAGGTTCATGAGGTAGGCGCTCGTTTGCAGCTCGATGCTGCTGAAGCGAACCCGAAATCCGGCTTCATAATCGCGCGAGGTCTGCGTGCGCAGAGCAAAATTGGTCGGCGTGCCGAACGGCCCCACGCCCACTCGCTCGTCCACGTTCGGGACGCGGAAGCTCTGCGCCATGCGCGCGAACAGCCCGAAATACTGATTGACCCGGTGGTCGACGCCGACATGCCAGGCCTGGTGGGTCTCGTGGGTGTCGAACGGCAGGCCCTGCGGCGTCGCCACGAACCCGCCAGGCGCATCCGGATTGAATTGGTCACGCGCCGTGAGATGGAATTGCTCCACGCGGATGCCGAAGCCCAGATCGGTATCGGGCCGCACCCCCAGGGTCTCCATGGCATAGGCGGCGGTGGTGAACTGATGCAGATCGTAGTGGTGAATGGGAGGGTTGCCGCGATGCTGGGCGCGGTCCGACCCATAGACGGTATCGTAGATGTCTACTCCGGTGAGCAGCTTGCCCTGCGCGCCGGCGAGGTTGTGATTGCTGACCAGCCGCGGCGTCACCGAGGCCGTGGTCAGTGTCGTGTCGACAAAGGTATCGAACAGCGATCCGAAGTTGCTGAAAAATCCGGCCTGCTGCTTCTTCTGCCGCACCCCGCCATCGAGGATCGCCTCGGTGCCCGGCGCCAGGAACCGCGTCACGCCGGCGGTGGCATTGAGTCCCTGCTTGTCGCCGTAGTCGAACGGCGTCGTCGCGCCGCGCGGGTTGCTCTCGACCAGGCTGAACGTCGGCGTCACCAGGCGGCCGCCGGGCAGACCGAGACGCTGGTCGTCGGCGGACAGGTTGAAATACGCGCTGCCCTGATCGCCGCTATAGCGGAGGTCGCCAACGCCGTTTTCCTGCCGCAGCCGATTGTTCTCGCGAAAGCCGCTCGAGCTGACGACGTTGCCGTAGGCGGATGCCGAAGCCGGGCCCCAGGCACCGTTGGCCGATGCCGCGCCTTCGCCGTAGGCGAAGCTGCCGAAGGTGCCCGCCACCCGCGCCGACGGCGGCAAGCCGACGCCGGTCTTGGTGACAATGTTGATGACGCCGCCCACCGCGCCGGCACCGTACAGCACCGCGCCGCTGTTGCCGCGGGTGATCTCGATGTGATCGATGCTCTCGCGCGGGATGGTGCTGAGATCGACGCCGATCACGTCGAGATCGTTGATCCGTCGTCCGTTGATGAGCACGAGCGTGTTGCTGGGCGCGGTGGCGCCGAAGCCGCGCAGATCGACCACGGTCTGCGCGCCGTTCACGTTGCCGAACAAGCTGCGCACCTGGATGCCGGGCTGGCGCGCCAGCACATCCTGGATGGTCTGGCCGGGCGAACGCTCGATATCGGTCGAGGTGATGATGGTCGTGGACGCGCCGGTGATGGTCGTCCCCGTGGCGATGCCGGAGGGAAGCTCGATGGTGACGTCACCGGTGCTGACGTCGGTCGTAGGAGCGGGCGTAGGCGTGGGCGCGCGTGTAGCCACTGGCGCGCGTTCGCGCGCGGGCGTCCGCGGCGCGGGCGCCCCGAGCCGGGTCGAGGTGACGCCGATAGTGGGCAGTTCGAACGGCGCGTCCTGCGCGCCGGCCGCGGTGCAAGTCAAGGCTGCAATGCATCCAAGCAGCGCGGATTTAAAGTGCCGTCGTGATGTCGTTCCCATGACACGCGTCCTTCGTCGGCGGCGCCGCGCAGCATCGCGGGCGCCCGGTGAACAGGGCTAGACGCGAGGGACGCAAGAGCACGCTTGGCCCGGACTCACCGGCCGGCGCGATACGCCGGCGGCCGTTCGGGCGCAGGTTGCTCAAGCTTGGACTGGTGAAAAACATTGCACGGCCCTCGCATCGGTTCATCCGTCACCGCTGCGACTAGCCGCTCCGTGTGGTGCTCCCCGCCCACCGGTTGGGTGACTGCGCTGGCAGGTCTCCTGGCTTGCGGGTCATCACCTCTCGCCCAGCCTTCCCAGTTTCCCAGTGGCTGACGCGGGCGAAAGATTTGCCGCTCACAGTTGCGGGGGCAGCCACGGCCGCGACTCGACAACGTCGATTCGACCCGTGTTCCCTCTTGCCTCCCCGGCGCGACCCGGGGAACCAGCACGCGACATACATTCCGCGAGCAAGGGCGCGCACGTCAAGATTTGGCAGCACGATTGCCGCCGACCGACAGCGCAAAATCGCGGGCTGTTGCTTTGCGGCTACAGAATATCGGTGTCGACGTTGGCATAGTGGACCGGCTTGCGGGCCCTGGGGCACCGCAAGCCGGCTGCCGTGTCGCGCGCCGGCTACGCATACTGCCAGCTACGCGATACCCCGCTGTCAGTACAAACCCGGCGTGGACACGGACCTCGGGGACGACGAAGCCCCTGTGCTTCGCAGATGCCTGTGCGGGCGGACGGCCCCCGCGACAATAAGGTCGATTGTCCATCGTAGGCCTGCGAGCCTTAACGCTTGCTAAAGGGCGGAGCAGGATGGCACCGCCCAACCGAATTCCGCCGAGAACGTAAACGCGCACGGCATCGACTGCTTGGCGATGGGACACTTCCCTCGTCGCGCGGCGAACCCGGCAGGCCGGAATGCCCGGCCGATGGCTGGAGCTCTGTCAGGTCGAGCTATGGGCAATTTCCCTGCGCGGATGACGACGTAGATCCCTTTACCTCTTCGTCCCTTCATCCGGTCACGGCCGGCGCAGTCTCCGCCATGAGCCAATCGAGATAGCCCTGATCGACGCTCTCGACCGGGATCACCAGGACCGCAGGCGTCGTATAGGAATGCATCTCTTTTACCGCCGCACGGACGGGCTCGGCGAGCGAGCTGCGGGTCTTGATGATCATCACCACTTCCTCACCGCGCTCGACCGCGCCTTGCCACCAATAGTGCGAGATCATACCGGGAAGGATGTTCACGCATGCACACAGGCGCCGCTCGACGAGCGCACGCCCGGCCTGCTCCGCCTCGACAATCGAGGGATAGGTCGTATAAACCATAACCGCTTGATCTGACTGAGGCGCGTTCGTGAGCATGGAGAGAAACTTAGGCGCGAGTGCAAGCACCTGTCCACCCATTCTCGACAAGGACGGCAACGGCGGTGGCCCCTCCCCGCCCCAGAACTAATGCACGGCGCGTGTGTAGGCGCGGAGGGAGAAAATGAAAACATCAGACTGGATCGCCGCGGCCGGCGTCCTTGGCACGTGGGCCTATTGCTGCTTTGGCCCTTTGGGGCGATTTGTTCAAATCATGGTTTCCATTCTTGGACCCGCTCTGACGATTGAACCAATCGGATTGAGTGACCTGGTTACGCAAAACAACGGGTTGAAGGCGCGCTACCATTTCCTACGCGTGAAGAACACGCGGCCTCGGCAGTTCCCCGCACATGAGGTCCGGCTCCTGATTACTCGTGTCGAAAAACCGGATGCGGCGGGGCGGCCGATTACGGTATTTGGGGAACCGGTTGCAGTAACTTGGGTGCGGCAAGAGACTTTCGGACAATTACGAACAATTGGATGGGATGCAGACGCAAACCTATTGTGGGTGCGGGAGGATGGCTGGTTTCAGTTCGAGTTGATGGGTCCGGGATGGCCCAACCATTTTCCGCCTCCCCAAGCAAGTGGGCGTGCAGACTTTTGGGTCACCGTACAGGCTCGATCAATCGAAGCAGACAGCCGGCCGCGCCGATTTAAGGTCGCATGGGACGGGCAATGGCAGGAAGGGGCAAGTGAAATCGAAAAGCACCTTGTCGTCTCGCCTGATCCGCCGACAGACCTTTAGGCGAGCAGACACCCGCAGAAAGCCAATGACATGCCGGAAACGCGCGCTGAGGATACCAAGAGCAAGGATAGGGACGCGCGCAAGGAGGCATGGGTCGTCAACAACAAGGTGCTCAACACTTTGATGCTGGCGCACGCCGCAGGGCTGGTGACGTGCCTGAACTTGATAAAGGATTACAACGCTCGGCCACCGCGCGGCCTTCGCATTCACGCCCCCATCCAACCGCCGCGGCCTGACCTAATCAACCGCCGTTTGGGTGGAACGTCCGTGCGGGTGTGGGTTGATAGTTGGGCCGATGATTGGAACGGCGAGCGCGTTTCCACGCCAACATTCCCTCGAAAAGTAGCTCGTGGCTGCGGGCAAGCCGCTGACTTGAGATTGGCCGAAGCCCAGCCATCCGTCACAAAGATCATCCAGCGGTCCCAGGCATAGCCCAACCGCGGACCCACTGTGAACAGGTTGGTGATCTTTGGGTGATGATTATCCTGTTGAGTGTAGAGAACGTTCGGCTGAATGCCGAGCGATGGCTGACAGCGCACCAAATGCGAGAGTGCAAGCCATCCTAATCGACATGGCACGGACGTGGACAAGACTGGCGCTCGAAGCCGAGCGATTGAACCAGAACGGTCAACTAGACTTCCCCGGAACTAAAGTGCCTTGGACGCGATAACTGACTGGCGTTTCCCGTGCGGTACCCTTGCCGCTTCGCGCGGGGATGCTAACGCCCCGGGCGTAGCGTTCTCCGGGGCCTTTCCATGTCCAGGCGGACGCCACAGCTATGTTGTCGCGTCCGGCGTACCGTGCCAGGCGGATTTCGTTTCGCGCCAATTTAAGCGAAGAAGACGTAGGCCGGACGAGACTTCTATCGGGACGTGGCAATGTTCGAAGATCGTGGACTAGCAGCTATCGCCGCATCAGTCCGCCCACATTAGAGGCCGCCAAAGCCATGGCCAGCATTCCGATCATGACCCGAGGATGGCATTTGCTTTGAGCCACGAATTCGAATTCTGATACTCCCGCAAGATGCCCTTCCGCATAAATACCCTCCCTGTCGAATGCGGTCCCGCGACGTAGGGATGCGCGCGGGCCTATTGGTTCAAAAAGATTTTCCGGAGTTGCTGATGTTCACCGAGCCGGAACTCAGTCTTCGGCCCAGATCGGAACGGTTTGCTGAGGGTTTCCTGCGCGCTCACCTGGGCTCGCTCGAATGCCGAGTGCGCAACGACCATGCCAAATGCAGTGGCACCGACGAACGCGATTCCAATGGCAACGACCGCTCTGATCGCGAATTGCGCAATGCCGCTACGCATGTTGATCCCCTTCATGGTGAGGCACGAGCGTGCCCGTGCGGGTATAAATACTCTGCCCTGAGCAATAAGCCTGTGACGCATGTCACAGCCTGCGCAAACTTTTTGCTCACAACCTTGCACAACCGCCGCATTGCTGGTCGAGCCCAGCTTGGCTTCGAAGCTCATATTTTGAGCGGGTCAATCTCGCCGACCTGGCACAACCGCACGGGATTACGCGCGTTCACAATCGACCATTTAGTGATGGCCATCACAACCCCGAAGTCACTTGTCGGCAATATTAACCCCGTCGGCGTCCCAAGCGCGGGAGATGCTACGGCTCTCAGCCCCGCCGGGGCCGTTCCGCACCGCGTCTATTTAGGCGCCCAGCGGACGAAATAGTTTTTCCCACCGCTTGCTTGGCTCGGAGGATCATCAATGGGCCTACATCTAAGCCTTACGGAACGAGTAAAAATCTGGAACCTGGAAGCGCAACGAATCGCCCCAGCAAGGCTCGCGTGGTGGAAGCGCTGGGCGATTCATGCGGTGTTGGGTATGAAAGTTTGGAGCCTCTCTCTGTCCCTCTCAAGTTCGCATATTTGGGAACTGACCGACCGCGTCCCCTCGATTTGACCACCCGGCGGCCCTTTTCATTCTGGCCAAGGGCGTATAACGTGGAGCGCTACCCTACTCATGGGAGTAGTTCCTCATCAACTAGGCCCCGCTTCGGCGGGGCTTTTTATCGGCGGTGGCTCACTCGATAAGCTATCGGCGCGGCGGAGCGCCCACTTTCGCGGAACGGGGCGTTATGACTAACGCAGCGCATTTTTTTCCGACTTAGTCCGGCTTAGCCCCGGCGAACTTGACCACCTTGCCCCACTTCTCGGTTTCCTCGGCGAGGAGCCTGCCGAAGTCGGCAGCCGAGCCCGGCAGCAGCGAAGCGCCGAGCGCCGCAAACCGCGCCTGCGAGTTGGGATCGGCGAGAATCGCGTTCATTGCCTTGTTGACCTTGTCGATGATCTCGTCGGGCGTGTTCTTCGGCACTCCCAAACCGTACCATGCGCTAGCCTCGTAACCGGGCAGGAAATCAGCCACCGTGGGCAGGTCCGGCAACACCTGCGACCGCGCCGTGCTGGTCACCGCCAGCCCGCGGAGCTTGCCGGCCTTGATGTGCTCGGCGGACGTCGGGACGTTGTCGAACATCACCTGCACCTGCCCGGCCATCAGATCGGTGAGCGCAGGCGCTCCCCCGCGGTAGGGCACGTGGACCATGTTGACGCCAGTCATCATCTTGAACAGCTCGCCCGACATGTGGATCGTCGATCCGTTGCCGGAGGACGCCATGTTGAGCTTGCCAGGATTGGCCTTGGCATAGGCAATCAGTTCGGGGATCGTCTTGATCGGAAGCGATGGATTCACCACCACGACGTTGGGAAAACGGATTATGCCGGCGACCGGCGCGATGTCGCGGAGGAAATTGAAATTAAGCTTGTCATAAAGCGTCGCGTTGATGGCATTTGCCGGCGCGACGAGGAGGAGCGTGTAACCGTCAGGCGTCGCACGCACCACCGCCTCGGTGGCAAGATTGGTAGCGGCACCCGGCCGACTTTCGATGATAACCGGCTGTCCAAGCCGCTCCGAGAGCCATTGGCCGGTCAGGCGCGCCGTGATGTCAGCCGAGCCGCCGGGGGGATAGCCGATGATCATCCGCACCGGCCGCGTGGGGTAGGTCTGCGCCTCTGCGAGCCGCGCAACGGCAGGCAGCGCGGCAGCGCCTGCGGCCAGGCGGAGAAAGTTTCTGCGGGGAAGTTTCATGGCGTGGCGTCCCCTCCTTTTAGTTTTTATTCGATCACCTCGTCGGCGCGGGCGAGCAGCGAGGGCGGCACGTCGAGGCCGAGCATGCGGGCGGTCTGGTGGTTGATGACCAGCTCAAATTTCGACGACTGCACAACTGGCAACTCCGCGGGCTTAGCGCCCTTAAGGATGCGGCCGACATAGGCGCCGACCTGACGAAATGCATCCGTCACGTCGGCTCCATAGCTCATCAGCCCACCAGATGCGGGATAGTCGCGCGACGCATATGTCGCCGGAACCGCATAGCGCGCCGCCAGGAGGGCCAATTGCAAACGCCGGCTGTTGAAGAGGGCATCGCCGCCGACAAAGAGCGCATCGGGCCGCTCCCGTCCAATCGTTGCAAAGGCCGCATCGATCTCGCGGCTGGTGCCGGCGCGCAGGACCTCGATTTGCAACCCGATGGCGCGAGCAGCCAACTGCACGTCTTTCAAGTTGGCCTCCGTATTTGCGACATTGGTCGGATTGACGAGCACGGCCAAATGGACGGCTGCGGGCACCAGCTCTCTCAGCAGTTCCAAGCGCTTTGCCGCCAACTCAACGTTGAAAAAGTTGATCCCTGTCATATTACCGCCCGGACGGGCGAGGCTGGCGACAAGACCAAGCCTGACCGGGTCCTCGGGAACGGCGAACACAATAGGGATTGTGGTGGTTGCCGCTTTGGCCGCTAACGCCGCAGGCGTACCGCCGGTCGCGGCGATCACGGCGACCGGACGGCGAACCAACTCGGTCGCGAGCGCCGGCAGCCGGTCATTTTGACCCTCGGCCCAGCGGTAGACGGTTACGACGTTCTCGCCCTCCACATAACCGCTTTCCTTCAGGCCACGGTAAAATCCCCGCAGACGGTCCGCGGTCGGCTCAGGCGAGTGACTGTCAAGGAACCCGATCACCGGCATCGCCGCCTGCTGCGCGCGTGCCGCCAGCGGCCATGCCACTGCCGCACCGCCGAGCAGCGTGATGAACTCGCGCCGTCTCATGCCCGGCTTCCCCTCCGCAGTCGGCCCGCCGCACGCTCAGCCTGCCATAGAGTGGCCGGCAAGTCTTATGGGCGGACCTGAATTGTTCTGAACGAGGGTGGCCATTGCCAGCACGTCCAATCCCCCAATTGGGGGAGCCCAGCACAGTGTGCCTGCCCCTTGGGCCGGTGTCCGAGTTGGGTCCAAACTCCGCCGTCTCGAGATTTCTGCGGCACGGCTGCTTTACCCCTGAAACCGGACATTGGTTGGCGCGGCTGCCACGCCGTCAGCAGATTTGGGTTTCATTCCCCCCAAGGGCGCGTAATGTGAACGCGCTACCCTTCATGGGGTGGCTCCTCATTAACTAGGCCCCGCTTCGGCGGGGCTTTCTTGTCTCGATCATAAAGAAAAGCCCCGCCGGGTGGGCGGGGCAGTGTCCTTCCGAGAATGGGAGGGGGCCTCCCTCCCGATACTCCAACCTGCGAACGGCCGGTTTGGTTCCAGGGCTGCGTTTGTTACAGTTTCTCAGCCTCGCCCACAGTGAGGCGGTTGGCGGATGATGCCTTTAGTCCTCAAACGCGTGATGGCTTCGCGAGATGACGATTACCAGGTGCTCGCGGATGGCGTGGTCATCGGCCGACTGATGAAGGCCGCAGCGGCACCGGAAGGGAAGCCCTGGATGTGGACACTGGCCTCTGTGCACCACCATGAGGCTCACACGCCGACCCACGGTTACGAGGCGACGCGCGCGGCCGCGATGGCAGCGATGGCGGCGGCCAAGTCCTGGCCGCGCGAGAGCTAAAGCTGCCCGCAAGGCTGACAAGCTGTGCGGTCTATCCGCAAAAAATTGAAGTTCCGAAGCCCCGGAACGAATGGGCGCATGATTTCGTTGCAGTAAGAGGAAGAAAGAATGTTCAAACTGCAATGGTCGAGGAGCCGAAACCGAAAATCGTCCGCCATGGCAATGGCAACGGAGGCCCATGCAGTATGCTCGGTCCGGTCGTGCGTGAGACGACGACGACGTACGCGTATAGCCGCCGCAATGGCCCGGACGGCTATATCAGCAAGCGGCTTGCGCACATCGAGCCGTGCCCCACGTGCCGGATCATCCGGGCTCGCGTTTCCCGCATCTCGCCGCCCGCCTCTAGGTGCCGTGTAGGACCTGCTCGATCTCCCGAGCGTGAGGCCGCGATGGCAGCGTTGCGAAGAGTTGGCGGCGAGAGGAGACCTAGAGGTGGCCCAGCGGCTCAAACGCCAAGCGCATGGGCGACGGTCTTGGCAGTCCAATAGCCGAGCAACAGGGCCGCGATGATGCCGGTAAGATGCAGCATGCCGAAAAACAAGAGCAGCATGAAGTCTGGGGAGAGCAGGGACAATGCGCCGCATCTTGCGGACGCTCTGCGGACCTCTTCCGGCGTTAATTGATGCAGGCGACGCAGCCGGCGTTAATTGAAATTGATGCAGGCGACGCAGGAGGTGGTGTCATGTTCCGATGGAACACTCGCATCGCGGCATGTCTTATCGTTTCTGCTGCGCTGGCGACTACCGCAGCCGCGCAACCGCAGAAACAAGGAGGGAAACCGGGAGGAGCGCCAGCCGCGCGCCCCGCCCCTGCAGCTCCCGCGCCTCACGCGGCCCCTCATGCGGCGCCTGCTCCTCGCGCGGCGCCTGCTCCGCAGGCATCAGCGCCCCGTGCCGCACCGCAGATGGCTGCACCGCGAGCTGCGCCACACATCGCCGCACCGCGTGCGGCTCCGCAAGCCGCCGCTCCGCGCGCTGCGCCGCGCATCGCTGCACCACGCCACGCGCCGCAAGTCGCCGCACCGCGTCAAGCGCCGCAAGCGCCCCGCGCCGCCCCGCAGCAGCTTGCCCGTCCATCCGGCGGCGCGAGCCCGTCTGCTGCCACACGGCATGGTCCGGCGAGGCCGCAAACCTCCGCGGCTCCTACGCAGCAGCCGCAAGTCAGCGGCCGCAATGTCGGCGGCGCGGGCGGCGCGAGACTTGCCCAACCGAGCCAGCGGGAAAATCAGGCGCGGCAGCCCGGGCCGGGCGGCGCTTTCGCGGCGGCACCGCGCGGCGGCCGCAACGCCGCTCCACAACAAAACCTCGCTCCGCAACAAGGTCTGATTCAGCAGAATCAGGCGAGCCGCGCCGCTCCACCGTCTGCCCCCCGCGCCCGAGCAGCTAGCGACCCACGTGCCTTCTTCGGCGGCGTGCTGCGTAACCAGAGCTTCGCCAATCTCGCCGCCGCCCGCGATCCCGGCGCGCGCACGCTCGCCCAGTCGACGTTCCAAGGCCGGTTCTTCAACCCGCAATGGCGGCGCCATTTTACGCACCCGATCGTCATCGGCTGGGTCGGCCCGCTGTTCTGGCCTTACGCCTATTCCGACTTCATCGATTACACGTTCTATCCCTATGCGTACGACACGTTCTGGCCCTATGCCTACGACGACGTCTACGAGGGCATGTTCGGCGCTTACGCGCTCGGCTATGGCGGCACATACGCCGCGGTCGGACCTGCGAGCGACTATGGCGGCGGCTACACTCGCGGGGGCCCTGCTCGGGGTGCCTATGTTCGAGGCTCCGCGGGCGGCCGAAGCGTCGAAGCCGACCTGTGCAGCGGGCAGACCACCGGCCTGACCGACTGGCCGATCGAGCGCATTGCGCAAACCGTCGAGCCGAACGATGCCCAGCGCGCCGTGCTCGACGAGCTTAAGGACGCCACTGCGCGGGCACTGGACATTCTCAAGGCGGCGTGCCCGACAGCCCTGCCGAGCACGCCGACGGGTCGGATCGAGGCCATGCGCCAACGGCTCGATGCCATGCTGCAGGCGGTACGCACGGTACGGCCGGTGGTCGAGAAGTTCTATCAATCGCTCAACGACGAGCAGAAGGCACGCTTCAATGCGCTCAGCCTGGACAACCCCGATCAGCAGCAGGCGCAACGCGACTTGACGCAGGTCTGCGGTGAACGCGCGTCGGGCATCGCGAGCCTGCCGTTGGAACGGATCGAACGCGCGGTGCGGCCCGACGGCGCACAGCGCAGCGCGCTCAAGGAATTACAGGATGCCACCTCCGAAGCGGTCAATCTGTTGAGCTCGGATTGCCCCACTTATCGGGCGCTCACCCCGGTCGGCCGTCTGCAGGCGATGGAGGAACGGCTCGATGCGATGTTGCGCGCGGTGCAAACCGTGCAGCCCGCGCTCGAGAGGTTTTATGGCTCGCTTGGCGACGAGCAAAAAGAGCGTTTCAATCGGCTCAGCGCCGCTCAGGGCTAGCGCAGCATCCGCTCGTTCAAGCGCACAGAACGAGCGAAGAACTACGCCGCTAGCTCTCTATTTTTTCGGCAGCAGCTAGCTCTCTATTTTTTCGGCAGCATCCCTTACGTGTTTTTGTGCGACGGGTGGACAGGCCGAAAAAAACCCCGCCTAGGCGGGGCTCTGAGGCGCCCATTGAGGTGAACGCAGGCCGACCGCAGTCGTCTACGATTTCCAGCCACCTGCAAGACGAATTTTTTTTTGGCCGCCCCCAACGGAAGGCGCACGCATGCGGGTAAAGGTTGAAAGCGTTGCCGACCATCGCGGAGTGGAAATGCCACAACGATTTCATCTGGGTGGGCGCAGGATCGACGTCGTCGAATGCGAGGACCAGTGGCCCGGAGCTGACCATCGTTACGTCAAGGTCAAGGCCGACGACGGCAGCGTCTACATCCTGCGCTGCGACGAGCCTAGCGGCGAATGGGAGTTGACGATGTTCCTGGCGCCGGGAGCGTTCCGAGAAAGGGGCGGCGCTCCGATGGCACGTGACATCGAGGTGAGCATCGTGTCGAAGCGCAGAGACTCGGGCTCAAGAAGAATCCGGCATGCGCTGCGGTGAGGAGGGAAGCGGAGGAGGATTGGCACTGACTCCCGCTGCGGACACATTCAGTGCGGCGTCACACAAAACATCGACGTTGCGCTCGCCGATTTTCGCAAGCTCGATAATTCTCCCGGCGATTATTTCGTCAGTAAGGTCTCGGCGAGTAACAGCCGCACGAGCCATCTCGAAAGCGATGCCCATGAGACGGGTGGTCTCAGGGTCGAAGCTCTGGCCGTTCAAGAATGGACGAATGGGCATGGCGAGTGCTCCCGTGTGACAGCCGGGAGTAAGACTGGTGACCTACAGCGGGATCACTGCGGCGTAGCAGTGCCACCGGTGCGTCGTGTCGTACGCCGCTCCTTGCGGCTTGTGCGTCGTGCCGTACGTCGCTCCGTGCGGCTTGTGCGCCGCTCCTGACGCCGCTCTGTGCGGCCGGTGCGCCGCTTCTGACGCCTCTCCGTGCCCGTCTGCTCGCCACCCGGCACGGCGGTCGGTGTGCCCGTTGGCGGGGCGACTGGCGGGCCAGCCTGCTGGGCCTCAGCATCTGACACCGTCAGCACCGTGGGGGGCACTGCGGAACTCAACGCGGCCAATCCCAGAAGGGAAAGTGCCTTTCGACGCGAAATCACTTCGGATGCGATTTTGTCACTCATATCAAACTCCCTGACTTCGACGCCTCGTACTACGCACCCTTACACATGAATGCCAAATGAACAAACCTCAGTAGCGCGCTCGACTATGCCCGGCCGGAACGCAGGGGGTAGGGGCGGCGTTGAGCATGGCCGTCTTGTTTCTTGCCTCTAGTCTCGCGCGATGATGACGGCGACGACTACGAGCCCCGCGATGGTGGCCGCGATTGCAATCCAATATATCGAATCTTCTAGCATCGCCGCGAAATACCGCTCGGCGCAAACGGTAACCTATTCGGCCCAAATGGAGTGGCCGAAAGAGAAACCGCCCAGCGGTGATGCCGGGCGGTCTTCGCGTGCGCCCTCCGATTTGGAATTGCAATAGCTGAGAACTTCCTCGGCCGTCATATCGTAGCGCGAGCCGTCCACCACAAAGAGATTATGCGCCCTTGGCCGGAATGGAAAGGCCGCCCGGTGGACATGCCGAGGGGCTAGCGCGTGCGCTCTCCGGTTAATTCTGGCGGCAACTGAGGCGGCTAACATTATCCCGCTAATGCCGAACCGTTTTAGTTGCGGCCTCCTCGGCCGCAGCCACCTTCAACCAGTGCTTGGCCATCTCCAGCCAGTGTTCTTTGTCGAATGAATTTTTGGCGCGCTCGGCTTGTTGCCGGCAGTCGTCGGCATTCTTTCGGAACTCTTCTGCCTTTGATGCCATGGTTGCCCCACCCAATCAGCGACGGTAAGTGGCAACCGATAACGGGGCGAAGGATATATCTTTCCTCCAAGTTAGGACACCTAAATTTTCAAATCAGGACAGAAGGACCGTCGCCTAGACCAATCGCCGTCGCCGGCTGTCCTCGATGACGCGCCCACCTTGCCGCAAGGTAATGGCGGCATTTGGCCAGCGTTGGCACGCGGCGCGGTACGTTGCCATCGCCAACTCGAAGTCCTCGACACCGGCCAAAGTGTTCGATGACGTTCTGCCCGTCATCGTCCCAAGCATCCACGCGATGAGCGAAATGCGGAATCCGGGGAGGCTGGTTCCGCGTGCAATTTCGTAGGGGATTGCGGGCAGGATTTATGGCGGTCGTGGCAACGGTGATTTAGCCAAATTCGCTGACCATTTGTTCAGAATTGCGCGCCCGAAAATCCGGGAGATTGAGATGCGGGTTGTTCGCCGCCGGCTGCTGCGCGCGCGCCGCGAGCGGCCACGCGGCCGCTGCGCCGCCGCGAGGGGTGATGAACTCGCGGCGGCTGGTCATTCAATCACCTCGTCGGCGCGCTGCTGCAGGAACCAGGGCACCTCGAGGCCGAGCGCCTTCGCGGTGGTGAAATTGATGACCAACAAGTACTTGGAAGCCAGCTCCACGGGCAGGTCGGCTGGTTTGGCGCCCTTGAGGATTTTGTCGATGTAAGTAGCGGCGCGACGAGTCAGGTCAACGTAGTCCGGTGCGTAGCTCATGAGACCGCCCGCCTCAACATACTCCCTCCCTCCGAAGATACTGGGCAACCGGTGTTTCAGTGCCAACTTGGCCAGAGGGGCGCGGTGAGAGCGACTGAGCGACGTTGGTTGGACCAAGATACCGTCGACGCGCTCTTGCACCGCCATCGCGAACGCTCCGTCCAAATCCTCGACGGTTTGCACCGGTGCCGTATGCAGTTGAACACCGAGCTTGTCGCCGGCACTTTTTGCGGCTTGCAAGAAAGCACGGTACCACGGCGCCGACGGGCTCCAGAACACGGCGAAGCGCGTGGCATTTGGCACGGCCTCCTTCAATATCTCCAGCGCCTTGATCGCGAGGTCCGCACCCAAACCGGACAGACCTGTAATGTTCCCGCCTGGCCGCGAGAGGCTTGCCACGTGCCCGAGACCGACCGGGTCGGCATGGGTAGCGAAGACTATGGGGATCGCGTTGGTCACCTGTCGAGCTATCTCGACCTCTGTCGATGAAGGCGCAACAATTACGTCAACATTCATGCGGACCAGCTCGGTCGCGAGTTCACGCAGCTGCTCAATCGCTTCCGTCCAGCGAAACTCGATCACAATGTTCTTTCCGTCAACGTATCCGAAGTCACGCAACCCCCCCCTGCAGGGCCTCTATGCGGTTCGCCCAAGTAGCAGCGCTACCAAAACCCAAGAATCCAATCCGGAAGATTTTTCCAGGTTGCTGCGCGTACCCAGCGATCGGCCACGCCGCCGAGGCACCGAGCAGCGCAATGAACTCGCGTCTTTTCATGTAAGCCCTCCGCCGAAGCTCAGATCGCTCCGCAGGCCAGGACGATACCACACCCGTCACCGCGGTGTGGGGTCTTGGAACTGGTCAGGGAGCCGAAACTGCAAGCAGTATTCTCCGCCCCGCATGACGGCTTTGGGTCATTCACGTCATTACCGCCATCCCGGCATGTTTCGCCCCAAGAGCGGACATTCGGCCAATGCCCGCGTTTAGCTCATCGTCGCCTTTTAAAGATCGCCGTCAGCAACGGCGTGCAGCGCCAGCTCACGCAACACCTCAGCGGCAGCGTCGATGGTAGGGAGGGGATCAGCAACGTTGTTGCCAGCAGCATCAACCGGCAGCCATCCTTGGGGCCAGCATTCATCGCAAAGCCGATGCAACGGCCGCCAGCTCCATAGACCGACAGGAAGGGCGGGCTCATGTTCGGCCTCACGATGGTACGATTGATATTGCGGGGAGAATCTAAAAGGCCGACGCTGTCGCTCCGGCGAATATCGGTTGCAGCGGCCTTGGAGGAGGAAGGAGAAAGCCAAATGCCGAAAGTCAAAGTCAATGATATCGCAATGAATTACGAACAGCAGGGTGCGGGAGAGCCGCTCGTCCTGATTCCGTATTTGGCAGCAGACAATGCCTGCTACGCCTTTCAGGTTGCAGACTATGCGAAGGAATTCACGTGCATTTCAGTCGACCCGCGCGGCGCCGGGGGAACTGACAAACCCGCAGGGACTTACAGTACTGAGCTATTTGCCGACGACATCGCCGCTCTCATGCAGGCAGCCGGAATCGGTCGAGCCCATGTCGCCGGTCTTTCATTGGGTGCGGCGACGGGGATGTGGTTTGCGGCCAAGTATCCGGACAAGGTGAAATCGCTGTCGCTCCACAGTGGATGGACGAAGACAAATCCCTTCCTCAAGGTCGTCGTGCAGAGCTGGCAGGCCATCGCCAAGGGCTTGGGCAGCGTGACGGAAATGGTGATCCAGGGCATTTTTCCCTGGTGTTTCACGCCGGAGCTTTACGCGACCAAGCCCGACTACATCGAGTCGCTCGCGGCGTTCGTGAGAGGAAGGCCAGCGCAGTCGTTGGATGCGTTCCTGCAACAGTCAAACGCGGTCATCGGTCACGACGCCCAGTCCCAGCTTGGAAAGATCACGGTCCCAACCCAAATCACATTCGGCCGCCACGACATCGTCACGTCTACGCGCTTCTGGGACGCGATGAAGAACGGCATCCGCAAGAGCGAGTTCGTTGTGTTCGAGGATTGCTCGCATGCTCCCATTTACGAGAACGTGAGCGAGTTCAACCAGAAGACGTTGGCGTTTTTGAAGCGTAATACCGGGTAGCCCTGCTTAATTCGTTGCGGCCGGCAAGAACGGTGAAGCCGGCCGGCCGCATTGGTCGCAACGAGGAACTGAGGGTTCGTTCGGCTGTCCCTACCCGAGGAGCTTTCGCAAGTCCCGCCTGCGGGTACGGCGCGGAGGGAGGAAGGCCCGGTCGTCATTTTGGGAGAATCCGGACATTGAGCGGATCGAGCGCGACTCGAATCAGAACTTCGTCGATGGGCCTCACTCAGTGACAGACAAGAATGGGAATATTCGTATGCGTGAGTACCTTATTGGTCACGCTCCCGAGCAGAAACGCGGAAATCCCGCTCCGCCCGTGCGAGGCCATGACGATGATATCGCAGCCCTTGTCCTTTGCGGTCGTTATGATCGCTTGATAGGGGTGGTCATGTTCGAGCTGCATGGTCTCGCAAGGGACACCAGCTGCCTTGGCCGCGTCCGCGACATGATTCAGCACGCTGGCGGCATGTTGTTTGGTGTGCTCGGCATACTGTGCAAAGGCTTCGGACATCCGCCGTACTCTAGATGCGGGCACATCGTAGACATTGAACGGAGCCTCGACGATTAGCGCGGTTACTTTGGCGCCAACTGATTTCGCCAGCGACACTCCATGCGAGACAGCCTTTTCCGCGAGTGCCGAGCCGTCGGTTGCGATCAGGATATGCCGGTACATAACGTCGCTCCTTCGCGGTCAGGATGACGAGATCAGCTGCGCCGCATAGGTGCGCGCGAGTTGGGCATATCAATGCGCAGATTTTTGACCTTCGGTCCATCCGGGTTGGCGCAGCGCCTGCGGCACCGTCTCGGTCGACCTGCCGTTCATCAGCACGCCGATCCGCCGCACTCGCCCGCCCTGCTGCGCCCGTGCCGCGAGCGGCCACGCTGCGGCTGCGCCACCGAGCAGCGTGATGAACTCGCGGCGCCTCATTCGATAACCTCGTCGGCGCGGGCGAGCAGCGTCGGGGGAACTTCGAGACCGAGCGCCTTGGCGGTCTTGAGGTTGATGACGAGATCGAACTTGGTCGGCTGCTCGACCGGGAGGTCGGCCGGCTTCGCGCCGCGCAGAATCTTGTCAGCATAGTCGGCGGTGCGCCGGAACAGATCCGGCAAGTTTACTCCATAGGACATCAGACCTCCCGCTTCGACGTAATCCCTTTGATTGTAAATCGCCGGCAGTCGCGCGACGAGCGCCAAGGTGTTGATGCGAACCCGGTTGGTGAATACGAGCGGGTCGCCAGCGACATAAAGGGCCTGCGCGCGGCCCTTGAGCGTCTCGAACGCGGGCGCGATATCTTCGGGGCGCCGGATTTCGAGTGTGACGACTTCGAGGCCGAGCGTGCGGGCCGCCGCCTGAACCTCGCCCATCTCCAGTACGGTGATGGGATTACTGACATTGGCCAAGAGGCCAACCGGCGGAGACCGGGGACGACCTCGCGCAAGAGTTCGAGTCGCTTGCCAGCAAGATCGGGCTGTCAGGATCGACAGGCCGGTGACGTTGCCGCCAGGCTGCGCAAGGCTAGCGACGAGGCCGGTGCCAACCGGATCCCCCATTACCGCGGAGACGATCGGGATGACCGCTGTCGCCTGCTTTGCCGCAATGACCGGTGGGGTTGCATACGTGACAATGACATCGACCTTGAGCCGGACGAACTCGGCCGCGATCTCGGCGAAGCGCTCGCTGCGGCCCTCCGCCCAGCGATACTCGATCGCAACGGTGCGGCCCTCGATCCACCCGAGTTCGCGCAGCCGCTGCACAAAAGCGGCGACCCATTGGCTCATGGCTGACAGGCGTGCTCGGACCCAAGAACCCGATGGTCGGCAGCTTCGCCGGCTGCTGCGCGCGCGCCGCGAGCGGCCACGCGCCGCCGCGCCGCCCAGCAGCGTGATGAACTCGCGCCGTGCGATCATTCAATCACCTCGTCGGCGCGGGCGAGCAGCGTCGGCGGCATGGTCAGCCCGAGCGCCTTCGCGGTCTTGAGGTTGATCACCCGCTCGAACCAGAATGCAAGAAATGTGTCGCACGCCTTTTGAGACCTCATTTGCGACCGGCCAGAACCCGTCGAACGGTCGCGACCAGCCGCTCGAATTCGATCGGCGTGGTGTCGAACTCGTCGCATCCCGCTGCCAACGCCTTTTCGCGCTCGTCGGCCAGCGCGTGTGCTGACAAAACGATGATAGGGATGTCGCGGGTTTGCGGATTGCCCTTCAGTCGCCGTGTGGCTTCCCATCCATCGATGACGGGCATTTCGAGGTCCATCAGGATGATATCCGGCCGGTCGCTGACGGCCATCTCGCAACCTTTCTCGCCATCCTTCGCCGTCAGAACTTCGAAATCGCCGAGCAACTCGAGCCGCATCTTGAGCATGTAGATGTTATCGTCATTGTCTTCGACGTAGAGCACTTTGATCACGATGCCGCTTCCATCTCGCTGTCGACTGCCGGATTGGTGTGCAAAAGCCGGCGGATGCGCTCGACCAGCTCGACCGGTCGGAAGGTCTCCTTGACTAGCACCAATTGCACGCCAGCGTTCAATCGCTCACGGTCTTTTGCATCGAGATCGCGCGCGGTGATGACGATGACCGGAATGTCGCGCCAGCCCGCCTCCTTCTGCAAGGCGGCGACGACCGCAAAGCCGTCCATCTCCGGCATCATGAGATCGAGCAAGATCACATCGGGTTTCTCTTCTCGCAGACACGCCAGCGCCTCTCGTGCCGGGAATAGGGCGGCAGAAAGTGCGCGCCGCCCTTCCAACAACAGCAAAAGAGACAAAGCTAGAAAGCCCGAAATCCAGAAAACCAGCATCATTAGAACGGCAAACCCAAGGCCATCCGGAAAGTTCATGACTATAAGACTGCCGACTACCGGCCCCGCCAATGCTGCGGCTTGAACAAAGTTGACCAGACTACTTCCACGACCTAGCTCGCGCGATCGGGTATTGCCAACGATGGAATCCAGCTGCCGAAGCTGTTTCTTCCTGGATCTGTACGCAGCAGCGACATGCGCAAGAAAGTTCCTTTGAGGAATTAACGGATTCGGCTGATCTCGAACATGGTGCAGCAGTTGCCACGGTTCATCGTAAATACTGTTCATACAAAACAGAGAGTAGCTCTGCGCTGGCTCTCCAAGCGTAGCGCTCGTGTTTGCTCTTCGCTCTAGTTCTGTCGATTTTGCTAAGAAGTAAAAGGCACCAAATGCAATTAAGTACCAGACTATAAATGCTGTGTCCGCCGATGACAGCATCAAGAGCAATCCCACTGCTAGAATCGCAGCCAATATGAAGGGCGAGTAGGCTACCACGCCTAAACCAAATTCCCGATCCTCGTGCCCAAACGTAGAAAGTGCGTCAATGAAGGGCGTACCTAGTGTCACTAGACAAGTCCATCCCGCAGCGTGAAGCCCGTCGATGTATCGTGCTAGCTCTCCTGCTGCTTGCGCGCGATCCAACCAATTATTCGCACCGGACCAATAAAAAATCTGGAACCGTATTTGGCAATGCAGCCAGCAGCGCGCTGACGATCCTTTGTTGGCTAGCAACTCATCCAATCTGTGAACAAAGTTACTTGGTGCGCCGTTTCTTGACATCTCATACCACTTGTACTCTTCATCCGGGACCGGGGAGGCAAAGGTTCCGTGGACAACAATTACCGTTTCCTTCGTCTCGGTGAGCGTAGTATTCATTCTTTCCGTCCCGCGAATCATCAGGGGATCTTTGGCGCGCCCTTCCTTCACACAGCCAGACGCACGCATGGGTGCAGCTCGTCAAATCGTCCGCTGTACCCTCACCACCAAGCTCTGCGAGCATGATCGCCACTTCTGCATTGGGTCAATCTCTGACCTCCAGTGTGCGCGACACACGTCCGGATCTAGCCCCGAAGTGGCTCTGCGCGATGGCCCGTGCCGCGAGCCCAATCACCTATGCTCGAACTTGGGTTTCCTCTTCTCCGTGAAGGCGGCCATGCCCTCCTTCTGGTCGTGGGTCGCGAACATGGCGTGGAACACGCGCCGCTCGTAGCGCACGCCCTCGGCCAGCGTGGTCTCGAAGGCGCGGTTGATGCAGTCCTTGGCCATCATCGCCGCCGTGAGCGACATCGAGGCGATCGTCTCCGCCGTCTTCAGCGCGTCGGCCAGGAGGTCGGCGGCGGGCACGATTCGGGCGACAAGGCCCGAGCGCTCGGCTTCACCAGCGTCCATCATGCGCCCCGTGAGGCACATCTCCATGGCCTTCGACTTGCCGACCGCGCGCGCGAGCCGCTGGGTCCCGCCCGCGCCCGGCATGATGCCGAGCTTGATCTCGGGCTGGCCGAACTTCGCCGTGTCGGCGGCGATGATCATGTCGCAGCTCATGGCAAGCTCGCAGCCCCCGCCGAGCGCGAAGCCCGATACGGCGGCAATGACCGGCTTGCGGCAGCGCGTGATGCGCTCCCAGCTCGCGATGAACTCGGATTTGTAGGCGTCGATGTAGCTCTTGGCCTGCATCTCCTTGATGTCGGCCCCGGCGGCGAATGCCTTCTCGGACCCGGTGACGACGATCGCACCGATATCGTCGTCGGCCTCGAGCGCGTCGAGCGCATGGTTGAGCTCGCCGATGAGCTGGTCGTTCAAGGCATTGAGCGCCTGCGGCCGGTTCAGCGTGACGAGGCCGACGCGGCCCTTCTTCTCGACCAGGATCGTCTCGTAGGCCATCATTTTGCTCCGCCGTTGGGATGGGATGATGCGTGCCGGCGCGGGCGCGCCACATGGCAGGAATTGAAATGCAGTTTCTTCTCCGGCTCATGCTCAGCCTCGTCTCTCTTGGCCTTGCCGGTCTCTTTGCGCTTGCCTTCTATGATCGCTACTGGCGCTGGCGAGATTGCTTCAACGAGCTTGGACGCTGCTACGACGAGGTTTCCCAGCAGGTCTATCTCGAGCAGGCGGGGATTGCCTGGGGGAGCCTCACGCTCGTCTCTCTTACCGTCGCTCTCCTCCTGCTCATTAGACTACGCCGCGGTTGACCCCTCAGCGCTGGCATAGAGGGCAATAGAACGTCGAGCGACCGCCGTCGATGCTGCGTCGCACAATGCCGCGGCAGCCGGCCCGGACGCAAGGCTCTCCTTCGCGGCCGTAGACGGAGAAGGAGTTCTGAAAGCCGCCCGCGCTGCCGTCGGTGCGCCGGTAGTCGCGCAAGGTCGAGCCTCCGGCCCGGATCGCGTCGTCGAGCACCGCCGGGATCGCCGCCGCGAGCCGCTCCGCCAAAGGCGTCGGCCGGCTGGTCTTCGTCGCGAACGACGCGGCGGGCCGCGACGGCTTGAGACGGGCCCGGAACAACGCCTCGCAGGCGTAGATGTTGCCGAGGCCGGCGACGATGCGCTGGTCCATGAGAAAGGCCTTGAGGCTGGTGCGCCGGCCGGCCGCCTTCCGCGCGAGATAAGCGCTATTCATCTCGTTTCCGAGCGGCTCGACGCCGAGCCCCTTGAACAAGGGGTGGCTGTCGAGGGCGTCCTCGGAAACGAGCAGCATGAAGCCGAAGCGGCGCGGATCGTTGTAGGTGACGAGGCCGCCGTCCGACATCTCGAACACGACGTGGTCGTGCTTCTTGCTGAGCGCGCCGCCACCTTCAGGCTCGCCGAGGGGAACGGGCTCAGTCTCTCCTTTCGGGCGCACCGTGAATGTCCCTGTCATGCCGAGGTGCATGACGAGCACGTCCCCGCCCGAGAGCTTTGCCAGAAGATATTTCGCGCGCCGCCGGAGGCTCTCGACGCGCCGCCCTTCGAGCGTGGAGACGAAGTTTTGCGGAAGGGGGAACCTCAAATCGGGCCGGAAGGTCCTGACGCGCCGGAATCGCTTGCCGACGAGCACCGGCTCGAGGCCGCGGCGCACGATTTCAACCTCGGGCAGCTCGGGCATGTGGTCAAACCGCGTTGCGACCGCTCATGTCAGCTCGCGCCGCCCGGCATTGCGCTCGAGCATATAGCCGACCGCGCACACGAAGAGGGCGCCCAAAGCCGCAATGAGATAGGTCACGCTGGCGGGCGTCAGAGCCAAAGCGTCGGCCGCGCCTGCAACGGCATCGCCGAGCGCCGGCTCGGTGGCGATGAGCTCGCCTGCCACCCAGCCGAGCAGGGCCGCGCCCGCCCACACCAGGATCGGGTACTGGGTGAGGAGATTTGTGATCAGCGTCGCGCCCCCAACCACGAGCGGGATCGAGACGATAAGCCCGAAGATGATCAGGTAGGGATCGCCATGGGCGGCGGCGGCGATCGCCAGCACGTTGTCGAGGCTCATCACGATGTCGGCTACGGCGACGATGCGCACGGCCTCCCACAGGTTGGCGCCGCTGCGCCCCTCCTCGGCGCCGGCCTCCTCCGAGATCAAGAGCTTAACCGCGATCCAGAGCAGGATGAGCCCTCCGGCCAGCTTCAGGAGCGCGATGCCGAGCACCTGCTGGACGACGAGCGTGAACAGCACGCGCATGATGATCGCAGCCGCAGCGCCGAGCAGGATGCCCATCATCCGCTGGCCGACCGGCAGCGTGCGGCAGGCGAGCGCGATGACGACGGCGTTATCGCCCGCGAGCACGATGTCGATGCCGATGATCTTCAGAACCTGGACGGAGTAGGTGCCGATCGGCCCGAACGCCGTCTCGAACCACGCCATGAACTCTCTGGCGAAATCCCAGACCGCGACCGTCATGTCCCCGAGCGCTCCCGATTTGCCTGCGCGAGTTCCACCGCCCGCGTTTCCGGCTCTAAGTTCGATCGTGCTCTAGTAGGATGGCCGAGGCGCAGGGACAAGGCCATTGCAACGTCGCCGGCCGGATCAGCGTACGAGAAATAACGGTCCCTCGAGCCATGCCGATAGCGTGGCCACGTCCTGCTCTGTAGTCGCGAACCGCCCGCCGAACCGCGCGACGACGAAGCCGGCTCCGAGCCGGCGCAGCCGCTCGGCGAGCGTGCGCGCATCGTCGAGGGCCAGATCGGCGAGCTCGAGCGGCACCGTACCGTTGCGCCCGAGCGCGAGGCGCACCTGCCCCTCGAGCCATTGCAGGCGTCCGCTGTCGCTCTCGACGACGAGGAGCCGCGCCTCGCTTGCCGACACTTGAGCCAGCCGCTCGGCGGTACGCAGCATCGCCGGCACGCGCTCGACCTCCTCGACGACTGCGATGACCGGCCCCGTGGTGCGCGCCGCTCCGGGACCGGCGAGCACGATGCCGGTCGTATCGGGGACGCTGTCGAACAACTTGCTGATCATACCGCAGGACGCCGCCGTGAACGGCTCACCGAGAGTGATGACGTTCCAGGGGCCGCACTCCGCGCAGGCCAGCATCAGTGCACGGACCGGCTCGTCGCGAAGCACCCGCGTGCGCACCGGTATATCGCGGGCACGGGCCGCGGCGGCGACCCTGCGCTGGAGCGCGGAGGCGACGAAGCGCATCTCGCGCAGGATCTCCATGGCCACGAGCGGGCGAGAGCTGCGCCCCGAAAGCGATATCTCGCGCGCGCCGGGAAATCCGGCCATGTCGAGAAGCTGGCGGTCCTCGACGAAGAGGCTCTCGACCTCCGATTGGAAAGCCTCGGCGACGCGCACCGCGGCCTCGAGCGCGATGTCGCTCAGGCGCCCCGACGCGGCGAGCCTCAACACGACCCGGCCACGACCCTCGCCGGCCTCGGCGACATGTGCGATCATGAGAGCCCCCTCCCGGAGCCTGGCTCGCCCCCCCTGTCGCCGGAGAAGCGCCGGGCGCGGTCGGCGAACAGCCTGAGCTTGTCCTCGACGAGGCGGTTGATGGTGCCCGTGGGGAAAAGGCCGTCGGCGCCGCGCTCGCCGGCAGCGACGCCGGTCAGGATCTCGATGCCCTGGTCGATCGTCGATGCCGCATAGACGGCAAACCAGTTGTCCTTGGCGGCCGCGACGACATCCGGCCGCAGCATCAGGTGCTGGACGTTGGCGCGGGGAATGACGACCCCCTGCTTGCCCGAGAGCCCGCGCGCTTCGCAGAGGTCGAAGAAGCCTTCGATCTTCTCGTTGACGCCGCCGACGGCCTGCAATTCCCCCCATTGATTGACGGAGCCGGTGACGGCAAGTCCCTGCTGGATCGGCGTCTCCGCCAGAGCCGAGAGTAGGGCGTAGAGCTCGGCGGAGGACGCGCTGTCGCCTTCGACCGCGGCGTAGGACTGCTCGAAGACGAGCGAGGCTGCGAGCGCGAGGGGCACGTCCTGGGCAAAGCGTCCGGCAAGATAGCCCCACAGGATCATCACGCCCTTGGAATGGAGCGGTCCGCCGAGCTTGGATTCGCGCTCGATGTCGGTCACCCGCCCCGGCCCCAGGCGGACGCGCGCCGTGATGCGGCTCGGCCGTCCGAAGGCCAGGTCGCCGGGGTCTATGACCGAGAGGCCGTTCACCTGGCCGACTTTGGCTCCCTCGGTGTCGACGAGCACGATGCCGCGCTCGATCGTCTCGCGCACGCGGTCGCGCAGGCGGCTTGCGCGGCGCGTCTGCTCCTCGATGGCGCGGCCCACGTCCTCGGCCCCTGTCACCTTGCGCCCCGCCTCGGTCGCCCAGTGGTCGGCCTCGCGCACGAGATCGGCGATGCGGCCGACCTCGAGCGAGAGGCGTTCCTTATCACCTGCAAGACGCGCCCCTTCGTCGATCAGGCGCGCTACTCCCTCGGCATCGATCGGCTTCAGGTTATGGGTCGCGACAACAGAGGCGACGAGCCCGGGATAGCCCGCGTCGTCCTCCTTTCCGCGGGCGATCGTGTCGTCGAGGTCGGCCTGAACCTTGAATAGGCGCAGGAATTCCGAATCGAGCTGGCTCAGGAGATAGTAGAGCTCGCGTTCGCCGAGCAGCACGATCTTGATCTCGAGCGGGATCGGCTCGGGATCGAGCGTCTGGGTCGAGATGAGACCGAGCGTCTCGGCCGGAGATTCGACCGTGATCCGTCCGGCCTTGAGTGCGCGCTTCAACCCCTCCCAGGCGAAGGGCGAAATCAGGAGCTTGCGCGCGTCGACGAGCAGATACCCCCCATTGGCTCGATGCAGAGCGCCGGGCTTGATGAGCAGGAAATCGGTGAGAAGCGCACCCATCTGGGCGATGTGCTCGATCCGGCCCAGGAGGTTGCCGTATGTCGGGTTGATCTCCTCGTACACCGGCGCACCGCCCTCGCCGTCCTCGCTCCCAACCATGACGTTGACCATGTAGCGGCGAAAGCGCGGGTCGCGCGTGGCATCGAGCGGCGCCCTCAGCGCCGCGCCGTCCTCGCCGCCGTCAGCGACGAACATCCCGGCATTGCTAATCAAATCGCGCTCGACCTCCGCGAGGTGCGTGCCGATCGGGGGGAGGTCGGAGAAGGCCGCCTTGACCTCGTCGAGGGCATCGCGGACGGCGACGCGCGAGACCTCCTCGTTGAGCTCCGAGAATCGGGTGCGCCTCAGCTTGTCGGCCTTCGGAACCTGGGCCAGCGTCTCCTCGAGCTCCTTCTGGAGGGCCTCGATACGCGCCTGCACCTCCCGGCGCATGCGCTCGGGCAGCGCGTTGAAGACATCGGGCTTCACCACCTTGCCCTCGTGCATGGGCGCCATGGCGAAGCCCATCGGCGTTCGCAGTATGGCGATGTTCTGGCCGGCGGCCTTCTGATTGAGCGTCTCCAAGGCTTGCTCCTGCGTCGAGCGAAACTCCTCCTCGATGGCGCGCCGGCGGGCCTGATAGTCCTCGGTGTCGAAGGTTGCGGGCAACGTTCCTCTGAGCTCATCCAAGGCTGCAATCATCGCCTTCGCGAGGCGGCGCGCTCGCCCGGCCGGAAGGCGCAGCGCCTTCGGCCGGTTTGCGTCCTCGAAATTGTTGACGTAGATCCAGTCGTCGGGGGCGCGGGCCGCGGAGGCGACTTCGGCGAGTTGCGCCTTGACGGCGGTCGTCTTGCCCGACGCGCGCGGACCGAGGACAAAGACGTTGAAATCGGCCGCCTTTATGCTCGTGCCGAATTCGATGGCCTTGAGAGCACGTTCCTGGCCGATGAGCGCAGCCGCCGGCTTGATCTCCGCGGTCGTCTTGAAGGCGAGCTTCTTCGCATCGAAAGCACGGCGCAGCTCGCTCGGCGCGAGGGGCTTCTGCCGCCTCTCCTCGGAAATGGCGGCGGCGGGAGGGGACGTTGAAACCGTCTTCTCCTTGCCGCCGGCGCGCTTGAAGAACATGGACCCTGATGCCTCGTTTTTCTTGCGGACTGAGCATTGAACGATGACGCCCAACGCTCACACTAGCGAAAGAAGCGCATCAACGGCTAGGTACGGTCGAGGAATCCGGCCTGCCGCACAGGCCCGAGAAGTCAACCCCCGGCACCCAGAGGTGTCATCGCCTGATGGCAGATAAATGACGCAGACCAGAGTTCCCCAGGACGCGGCAAATCTCGCCGAGCTCGCAGACGCTTCCCGCCCCGCCGCCACGCTCGAGGTTTGCCGCGGCACGATTCGCCTGCTCGCGGCACACGGGCTTGCCTGCGTAACTGAGTTGCCGCTCGCCAACGGGCGGCGCGCCGACATCGTGGGACTTCTCCGCGAGCGGGGAGATCTCGATCGTCGAGGTCAAGTCGTCGATCGAGGATTTCCGCTCGGACCTCAAGTGGCCCGACTACCGGGAGTTCTGCGACCGCTTGTTTTTCTCCGTACGGCCCGACTTCCCGATCGATGTCCTGCCCACCGACACCGGCCTCATTCTCGCCGACCGCTACTCCGGGGAGATCATCCGGCCGGCGCCCGAGACGCCTCTCGCCGGCGCGCGGCGCAAGGCAATGACATTGCGGTTTGCCCGCGCGGCGGCAGTACGGTTCTCGCTGTCTCTCGACCCCGCGCTCCTCCTCTGAACTTCGGGGAAGGGTCGAGTGAGGCTCGCAGCTATTTGGGCGCGCGCTTGGCCAGGATGCGCTGCAGCGTGCGCCGGTGCATGTTCAAGCGGCGCGCCGTTTCCGACACGTTGCGGTTGCACAGCTCGTAGACGCGCTGGATGTGCTCCCAGCGGACACGGTCGGCCGACATCGGATTCTCGGGCGGCGGCGCCTTGGCATTGTGCGGCGCAAGAAGCGCGTCCGTCACATCGTCGGCGTCGGCTGGCTTGGCGAGATAGTCGACCGCCCCGAGCTTTACGGCCGAGACGGCGGTTGCAATGTTGCCGTAGCCCGTGAGCACGATCACCCGCAAATCGGGGCGCACGCGGGTGAGCTCGGCGATGACATCGAGGCCGTTGCCATCCTCGAGCCGCATGTCGACGACGGCAAACGCCGGGGCACGCTCGCGGATGAGGCCGACGCCCTCGGCGATCGAGTGAGCGCTCCGCACCTCGAATCCCCGCGTTTCCATGGCGCGCGCAAGCCGCTGCAGGAATGCTCGATCATCGTCGACGATAATCAGCGAGCGATCATCGGGCAGCTCATCCTGCCGGAATGACAAGTCCTCGGTCACGCTCATTACCTCCCGGTCCGCGTGAGTATAGTGTCAATAGGGAGGCCGCCAAGGGCGTCTTGGAAAAAACAATGAATATATTGGCTCATTGGTTTTCATGGGCAAGCTGAGGAGCGCGGATCTGCTGATCGTCGAGCCCCCTCTCGGCCGTGGGCCGGATGTCGAAGGCGCCTCGCGGCCAGACGATGCGCACCGCCGCGCCATGCAGCGGTGGCGTCCGGTTTTCGAGTGAGATTTTGGCGCCCGACCGCTCGAGAAGCGTCTTGGCGATGAAAAAGCCGAGGCCGAGGCCGAGGTCCTTTCCCTCGCCGCGGTCCCTGCCGGGCGCCGGCCGCGTCGTCACGTAGGGCTCGCCCAACGTGTCGATGATCTCCGGCAGGAAGCCGGGACCGTCGTCGAGGATGGTCACGTTGAGAGCGCCCGCGTGCCCGCTGAGCACCGACGACCGCACGCACGCCCGCCGCCACCATCTCGGGATCGCGTGTAATTGTCTGGTCGTTCGTGACCAGTGCCGGCATGGTGTAATGAAATGCCTTCTTTGGCCCAAGCCCGCGGCGCACGTCGAGCACCACCTTGCCGACGCCGCTGCGAATGGCGTTCTGCGCTCCCATGGCGTTGGCCCAGAAGCCATCTATCTGGCCATCTTCAAGTGCCTCAGCGGCGGCGATGCCAAATGAAACACCACGTTCATGCGCGCGTTTTACGTCGACGATCTGCACTTTGTCACGCTCAAGGTCTATCCCGGACTCCGACAGCAGATGCTTAAACGTCAGCGCCACCAACGGTGCTGCACCGATATTTCGCCCCTTCACGGCATTGACGTCGCCGGGCGTTGCATCGATGTCGGCGCGCATGACGAGCAGCCAATACATGCCTTGCGACAAGGCCGCCAACAGCTTGGCGCCCTGCCACTCCGGGAATGCGAGCAGGACCACATGCGCGGGGCCCGCTACGAAATCGACTTCTCCGTCCCGCAAGGCTTCGTAGGCCTTGTAGTTCGGAAAGATCAGCTTGAGCTGCGCGTCGAGTCCTTCCTTTGCGAAGAAATCGAGTGCGATGGCCGCGATCGCCGGGAAGTAGGAATTCGAAACAAGGTCCGGCACTGCAACGCGCGCTACCTTCACAGATGACCTCGCTGAAATTTGCCGATATCAAGCCGTCATTTCGGCACGTACCCCGGCTCGAATACATCGCGGGCGCTAACTTCCGAGCGAAGCTTGAAGGCGCCATTGACGACGTCAAGCGTGGCCTGGATTCGCGATGGATCGATTTCAGCGAGTGGCGTTCCTTTGATTTGCGCCAACTCTGCCACGGCCTCGGTTTCACCTTTGGCGACTTCAACGGCCACCTCAGGATGCTGCTTGTTCATGATTGCGGCCGCTTCGGCGGGGTTGGCGAACGCGGCTTTCATGCCCTTCACGGTGGCCGCGACGAAGCGGCGAACGAGATCGGGATTGGATTTGATGGTCGCTTCGGTTGCGATGAGTCCGTTTCCGTAATAGCTCAGGCCCGGATCGGAATAGGCAAATCGTACCAGCTTTTTTGGCGCAGCTTGCGCGCGCAGCAGCGGCTCGCCGACGGTGAATTGACCGACGCACGGTACCTTGCCGGTGGCAAGCAGACCAGGGAGCGCGGAACTGGCGGCCACGACCCAATTCACCTTGCTGGCGTCGATGCCGGCCGCTTTGGCGAACGCGGGAAACATGTCGGGGATCGATCCACCGGCGGGATTGGCGATCGATTTACCTTCGAGATCCTTCGGCGTCTTCAGCCCGGCTTCGGCGACGCAGAAAATCGCTTGCGGAGGCCTGGCATAGACGACAGCCACAAGTTTAACCGGAATTTTGTCATTGGCACGGGCCAGAATGAGCGAACCGGTATCCGCGAAGCCGAAGATCGCATTGCCGGCCCCGACCTGGCGGATTGCATCGACCGAGCCTTTGCCGCCGATGATCTTCACGTCGAGACCGGCGTCCCTGTAATAACCTTTATCGATCGCCACAAAAAAATAGGCGTGGCGGCCGTTGAATCCGAAGTCGGTGATCAGTGAGACACTGTCGGCGGCCAGGACGCTTTGCGCCGCGGATATGCCGAGTAGCATCGCTGCGACGAAAATAGTCGTGCGGACGGTAACCTGGATTTTGTTCATTGCATCGCCTCCACCATCTGTTGTGTCGGTTCTATTGCATCGGATGAACAGACCTTGACCCATCCGCCGAAATCGTATGTTCTAGTATACAAAATTGCAAACCCATTCCAAGCTCGCGTCGGCGGATGTGCCATCCAGTCTCGCGTCTGGGCTTAAGTCCGTCGAAGGTTGCATGTCGGCAATACCACTTCGAAATATGGTGACATGGGATCGCTCGGATCCGCGCGCGGCGCGACGGGCCATCCGCTCGGGCGCCTATACCGGGTATACAGCCGGGATTGCTGCAGGTTGTGTGCAGGCCAATATCTGTATCTTACCGCGCACCTCGACCGAGGATTTTCTTCTCTACTGCCAAAGGAACCCAAAACCTTGCCCGCTGATCGCGCGCTCCGATCCGGGCGATCCGCGGCTGCCGACGCTGGCCGAAGACCTCGACATCCGCACCGATATTCCGCGCTACCACATTTTTCGCGATGGCGAATTCGCGGAGGAAGTGAGCGACATCAGCAGCTATTGGCGCGATGATCTCGTGACCTTCGCGCTTGGCTGTTCGTTCTCGTTCGAAGAGGCGATGCTGGAAGCCGGCCTGCGCCTGAAATTCCTCGAACGCAATAGCGTTGCCGGCGTCTACGTAACAAATGTCGACACCGTGCCGGCCGGTCCGTTCCGCGGTCCGCTGTTGGTGACCATGCGCGCCTTCAAGCCGGCCGACGCGATCCGCGCCATCCAGATCACCTCGCGCTTTCCCAATGTGCACGGTGCGCCGGTGCATATCGGCGATCCGGCGGCGATCGGGGTCGATCTTTCCAAGCGCTACCAGAATGTCGGCGACGGCGAGGTGGCGGCCGGCGAAATCCCGGTGTTCTGGGCCTGCGGATTGACGCCGCAGCTCGCCGTCAAGAACGCCAAGCCGCCGATCTGTATAACCCACGCGCCGTCCTCGATGCTGATCACGGATTTGCGCAACGCGAGCCTCGCGGTGCTCTGACAGTTCATGCGCGATTTCGAACGACCGGGCCGGTCCGAGGCCTTGGGCACCCGCGGAATGGCGGCAACATCGCATCCTTCCGCGACGCTTGTCGCGCTCGACGTGCTGCGCAAGGGTGGCAACGCCGTCGATGCCGCGGTCGCGGCAATGGCGCTCCTCAGTGTGATCGAGCCGACGCAGACCGGCATCGGCGGCGATTGTTTTGCGTTGCTGATGCGGGGCGGGGAGGGCGAGGTCGTCGCCTTTAACGGATCGGGCTGGGCACCGCAAGCCGCCAGCATCGACTTTTACGAAGCACACGGAATCGCCACGATCGAAACGGAAAGCGCGCATGCGGTTTCGGTTCCCGGCGCGGTCGCATCTTGGGCACGGCTCGTGGCCGATCACGGCACGATGGAATTCGCCGCTTTGCTTCAACCCGCCATCGAAGCGGCTGATCAGGGCTACCCCGTCACCGAACGCGTCGCGCGCGATTGGGCCAGGCAGGTCGGCAAGCTCAGGCGCAATCCGGCCGCGGCGAAGGCGTTCCTGTTCGACGGCGCGGCGCCGCAGCCGGGCACGATCCACCGCCAGCCAGAGCTCGCCGCCGCGTTGCGCAGCATAGCTGCGGAAGGCCCGACCGCCTTCTATCGCGGCTGGATTGCGCGCGACATGGTGGAGGCGCTGCAGGCGCTCGGCGGGCTGCACACGCTCGACGACTTCGCCAGTTTCGCGCCGGAATATGTCGATCCGATCAGTGTCGGCTACCGTGGCTATCGTTTGTGGGAATGCCCGCCCAACGGCCAGGGCGTAGCGCCACTGATGATGGCGAAGGCGCTGGAAGGCTTCGATCCCGGCGCGTGGCGGCACGATTCGGCCGAGCGCTATCACGTCATGGCGGAACTGGGCCGGCAGGCCTTCGCCGACCGCGATTGCTTTGTCGGCGATCCGCGCAAGGGCGGGCCGCCGGCCGAAGCGCTGATCGCGGAAGCGCGCGCGGCGAAAATGCGCGCTCGGGTTTCGCTTCGCGGCCGGATCGAAGACCTTACGCCGGTGCCGCTGCCCGAGCACCGCGACACCGCGTTTCTCGCGGTCGTCGACAAGGACCGCAACACGATTGCGCTGATCAATTCGATTTTCGACGATTTCGGCTGCGGCATCGTCAGCCCGCGTTCCGGCGTCATGTTCCACAATCGCGCCGGCGGCTTCGTACTTACGCGCGGCCACGCGAACGCGATCGCCCCGCGCAAGCGGCCGCTGAACACCATTATCCCGGCGCTGCTGACGCGGAACGGCAAGGCGGTGATGCCTTTCGGCGTCACCGGCGGCCATTTCCAGCCGTTCGGCCAGATCCAGATCATGACCAACATCATCGACTACGGGATGAGCATCCAGGAATCGATCGACCAACCGCGTATTTTCGCGCGCGGCGATCAGTTCACTGTCGAGGGCACGGTGACTGCGGCGGCGGTCGATGGCCTGCGCAAACTGGGGCACAATGTCACCCGCGCGGAGAATCCGCTGGGCACGGCTCAGGCGGTCTGGATCGATTGGGAGCGCGGATTGCTGCGCGGCGGGGCCGACGGCCGGCGCGATGGCGTCGCATTAGGGTGGTAGGCTGGCGCGATGAGCGACATCGAGACTGTGACTGATGCCGTCTGCGGCGACATCGACGCCGCGCGCGGCGAGCTGGTCGATCTGTGCGGCCGGCTGGTCGCCGCGCCGAGCGTCAATCCGCCGGGCCGGACCACGGAAGTGGCCGCGGTCGTGCGGGCCTATCTTTCCGGCCATGGCTTGGCGACGGAAACCGTCAAAGCCGATGACGAAGCGCCCAACGTGGTCGGCCAAGTGGACGGGGATTCGTCCGGACGCCACGTGGTCTTCAACGCGCATATGGACACGATGGAGGCGGGCGACGAATCCGCCTGGTCGGTTCCGATCTTTAAGCTGAGCAAGGCCGAGGGCCGGCTCTACGGCCTCGGCATGGGCAATATGAAAGGCGCGCTGGCGGCGATGTGTCTTGCCACCGCGGCGCTGCATCGCCGGCGCAACGCCTGGCGCGGCCGCCTGTCGATGACCGCGGTCTCGGACGAGGTGATGTTCGGCGAGCGCGGCGCTGTGTTCCTGTTGAAAAGCCGGCCCGATCTCGCCGGCGATTTCATGATCAGCGGCGAAGGTCCGGGCTTTATGGAATTCGCTGTCGCCGAAAAGGGCCTGCTCTGGGTCGATATCGAAGTGAAAGGCCCGTCCGGTCATGCGTCGCGGGCGCTCGCCGGCGGCACCGCCGTCATGAAGCTCGCCGCCCTGCTGGCCCGTCTTGATGCGATCAACGAACTCTATGCCACGGCTCCGGCGGAGCTGACCGGGGTCACCGGCGGTGACGGCAATCTCGGTCTGCGGGTTTCGCTCAATGCCGGGACCATCGCCGCCGGAACGGTCTGCAGCCAGATTCGCAACCAAGGCACATTCGCAGCTCGATATTCGCCTGCCGCCCGGCATTACCGTCAAGGAAATCGAGAACCGGATCCGGCGCGAATGTGCCGCCGATCCTGACATCACTGTCACGGTCACCAAGAGTTGGGATGCGAGTTGGGCGGCGCTGCAAAATCCGTTGGTGGTGGAACTCGCCAAGGCGGCGGAAGCCGTGCGCGGCAGCAAGCCGAGTTATGTCGTTCGCCTTCCCGGCAGCGATGCCCGGCGCTGGCGAGACCTGGGCGTACCGGCAGTCTGCTATGGTCCGCAGCCGATGTTGTCAGCAGGGATCGACGATTATGCCAATGAGCAGGACGTGGTGGATTGCGCGAAGATCTATGCGCGCACCGCGCTCAAGCTCATGAGTGGGCAAGGTTAGTATGTCGCTTGCACGAGGAGCGACAACGCACGCGCAGCTTCACGCGTGGTGTTGAATACCGGCACATCGGCGCCTTCCAGCTCCGTCACCCATCGCGCACGGGCGCTTCCGCCATAGATCGTGACTGCAACCGGCTTATCGTGGGTCTTGCGAAGCTGTTTCAGAAGATCTCCGAAGCCTGGGAAATCGGCATTTGCCGGCGCGAGCAGGCGTGCAGAGT